>SCRN01000011.1 GCA_004322045.1 Paraburkholderia sp. | reverse complement strand
CCGTGAAACGACTCCACGCCGATGATAGTGCGGATTCCCGTGTGAAAGTAGGTAATCGTCAGGCTCCTCCTCAGTACCAAACCCCCGTTAGCGAAACCCGCTAGCGGGGGTTTGTGCTTTTAACCGCCCCCAAAAAAACTCAACGTCGAGCCGCCAGCGCCGGCCTAACGTCCAACGCCAAGCCGCGCGCTCGAGCAAGCGTGCAACCCTAGCGTTTAATCCCCTCCGCCAGGTACCGCTGCGCCAGTCGCACCCAGTAGGTCGTGCCCACCGGCAGCAATTCGTCATTGAAATCGTAGCTGGCGTTATGCAGCATGCACGGCCCAGCGCCATGGCCCGCGTCTCGGTGCCCGCCGTCTCCATTACCAAGGAATGCGTAACAGCCCGGCTTCGCTTGCAACATGAACGCGAAATCCTCCGCCCCCATCGTGGGCTCGGTGCGAGGGTCCACCTTCTCGCTACCCACCACTTCGCGCATGACCTCGACGGCAAACCGAGTCTCGTCGACACTATTGATGGTCGGCGGATAATTGCGGTAGA
This sequence comes from Paraburkholderia sp., assembly GCA_004322045.1. Classification (GTDB taxonomy): domain Bacteria; phylum Pseudomonadota; class Gammaproteobacteria; order Burkholderiales; family Burkholderiaceae; genus Trinickia. The sequence continues at coordinate 127,765 of SCRN01000011.1, read as the reverse complement.
AGTTAACCGTCGCAGCACAATCGAATGCGGCTGCCGTCGCCTCCGCGATCTTCATCATTTTCGACTCGATCATATCGAGCGTCTCGGTCGTGAAGGTGCGGACGGTGCCCGCCAGCCAAGCATCGTCCGGAATGACGTTCACTGCGTCGCCCGCATGAATCTGCGTAATCGACAAGACTGCCGTGTCGATCGGCTTCTTATTGCGCGTGATAATGCTTTGCAGCGCATTTCCAATTTGAATAGCCGCAAACACCGGATCGCGTCCATTGTGGGGCATCGCCGCATGTGCGCCGACGCCTTTTACGTCGATACGGAATTCGTTGCTCGACGCCATCATCGGTCCTTCCGTCACGCCGAAGGTCGCGGCCGGCATACCCGGCCAGTTGTGAATGCCGAACACGGCGTCGACGGCGAATCGTTCGAACAAGCCATCCTCTATCATGGCTCGCGCCCCGGCGCCTCCCTCCTCAGCCGGCTGGAAGATAAAGACGATCGTGCCGTCGAAGCCGCCATGCTCGGCAAGGTGTCGCGCCGCTCCCAGCAGCATGGCGGTATGACCGTCATGCCCACACGCGTGCATCTTTCCGGGGGCTTGCGAACGGTGCTCAAACGTATTCAGTTCCTGGATCGGCAAGGCGTCCATATCGGCCCTTAACCCGATCGACCTCGAGCCGGTTCCGCGCTGAAGGACACCGACGACGCCGGTCTTGCCCAATCCGCGATGCACGCGCAGCCCCCACTTTTCAAGGCACTGGGCGACGAGATCGGCCGTGCGCGTTTCCTCATAGCGCAATTCGGGGAAGGCATGGATGCTTCGTCGCAGGGATTGGATTTCGTCTCGCGCGGCCAAGACTTCAGGTATGAGTTTCATGATGCGTTCGACTAGAAAAATGACGTTCGAGAAAATGGCGTTGCTATTGCTACTATCGAACGAACCATTCTACGCCCAAGTCCCCTGACGCCAATTTGGCCCGGCCCGCCAAGGCAAAAGGACTAGAATGATCGGCCACACCCTATGCACGATCGTGTTTCACAGACCGCCCCCATGAATGCGCCCCTTGAATTCGCCCGCGCCGTTTGCCCTCACGATTGCCCGGATACCTGCGCGCTGCGCGTGACTGTCGCGGATGGCCGCGTCGTCAAAGTGACCGGCGATCCTGATCACGCGCCCACTCAGGGTGTGCTCTGCACGAAGGTCAGCCGCTATCCCGAACGCGTCCATCATGAGCAGCGCTTGACGGTGCCGCTAAAGCGCGTTGGCCCGAAAGGCGCGGGGCGTTTCGAGCCGATCGGCTGGGACGAAGCGCTCGGCTATGCAGCCGAGCGTCTATCCGAAATCGCTCGCCGCGCCCCCGAAGCAATCCTGCCATATAGCTACGCGGGCACGATGGGCCTCGTTCAAGGCGAGAGCATCGCACAGCGCTTCTTCCATAAGCTCGGGGCGTCGCGCCTGGACCGGACGATCTGTTCGGCAGCAGGCATGGCCGGACTCAAATACACCTACGGCGGTGCGCTCGGCATGCATCTCGAATTTTTCGAGGAGAGCGAACTCATTCTCATTTGGGGCGCCAACCCGATCACATCGAGCCTGCATTTCTGGACGCGCGCGCAAGAAGCGAAGCGTCGCGGCGCGCGGCTCGTCGCGATCGACCCCTATCGTTCCCTCACGGCCGAAAAGTGTCATCAGCACATTGCGCTGCGCCCGGGCACCGACGGCGCATTCGCCCTGGGGATGATGAATGTGCTCATGGCCGAAGATCTGATCGATCACGCCTATGTTGCGGCGCATACGGTCGGTTTCGAGGCGCTGAAGCGCCGAGCGGCGGCGTATCCGCCGGCGCGCGTGGCGCAGATCTGCGGCATCGACGAGGCGGAACTGGTCGACCTCGCGCGGCTCTACGGCAAGACCCGAAAGGCCGCCATTCGTCTCAATTACGGGATGCAGCGCGTAAGAGGCGGGGGCAACGCCACACGCGCCATTGCTTGCCTGCCGTCGCTCACCGGCGCCTGGCGCGACCGCGCCGGAGGGTTGCTGCTGTCGTCGTCGGGTTGGACGCCGTTCGACACGGCGGCGCTGCAGCGCCCCGATCTGCTGCCCGGTTGGCCGAGTGAGTTGCCGCGGATCATCAATATGAACGCGATCGGCGATGCATTGCTGCATGAAGGCGACACGGCCTTCGGGCCGAAGATCGAAGCGCTGGTCGTTTATAACTCCAACCCGGTTGCCGTGGCGCCCGATTCGGCCCGCGTTGCCGCAGGGTTCGCGCGTGAGGATCTGTTCACGATCGTTCTCGAGCATTTTCAGACGGATACCGCCGATTACGCCGATCTCGTGCTGCCGGCCACGACGCAGCTCGAGCACTTCGACGTGCATCGCTCGTACGGTCACACCTACGTCATGGTCAATCGGCCGGCGATCGCGCCGATCGGGCAAGCGCGGCCGAACACCGATATCTTTCGCGGTCTCGCGCAGCGCATGGGGCTGGATGAGCCGGCGCTCTTCGAAAGCGACGAAGCCATCGGCCGCAGCGCGTTTCGTTGGGACGACCCCGCGCTTCGGGGCGTCGATTGGACGCAGCTGAACGAACAGGGCTGGGCCAAGCTGAACCTGCCCGATGCGCCGTTCGCGGAAGGCGGATTTCGCACGCCGTCGGGCAAATGCGAATTCGCGAGCACTTTGCTCGACCGTGAAGGGATGGATCCGCTGCCCGATTACGTACCGCCGCATGAGTCCGTCGACGGGTCGCCCGAGCTCGCGGCCCGCTACCCGCTTGCGATGATTTCGCCACCGGCTCGCCACTTTCTCAATAGCACCTTCGTCAACATCGACAGCCTGCGCGAAAGCGAGCGCGAGCCGTATCTAGACATTCATCCGGCGGATGCGGCGATACGTCGCATCGGCGACGGCGACATGGTCCGGATCCGCAACGACCGAGGCGCTCTTCAGGCTCGCGCCCGCGTTTCGGATCGAGCGCGCGAAGGCTTGGTCGTCGGCTTGTCGATCTGGTGGAAGAAGCTTGCCCCAGATGGGTGCAACGCCAATCAGGTGACTAGCCAGGCGCTGACCGACCTCGGCGGTTCCGCCACGTTCTACGATTGTCTCGTCGAAGTGGAGCGTGCAAACGTCTGAATGTGATGCAAGCGGTGTTCTTGAAGTTCGAAGTCGGTATCTAATTCGGTTGTTTCGAGCGATGCGACCGGCTAGGATGCGCCTTTTAGCACGACCATTCGAAAAGTTCAGGGAGACGCCGCATGGAAAAAATCTGGTTGAAATCGTATCCGCCCGGCGTCCCAGCCGAAATCGACGCGTCGGCGTACACGTCGGTCGGCGAATTGCTCGAAGACAGCTTCCGGCAATACCGCGCATCGCGTGTATTCGTCTGCATGGGCAAGTCGATCACCTATGGCGAGTTGGACACGCTCTCGCAGCAGGTGGGCGCCTGGTTTCAAGCGAAGGGGCTCGCCCGCGGCGCGCGCGTGGCGATCATGATGCCCAACGTGCTGCAATACCCGGTCGTGCTGGCGGCTGTGCTGCGCGCGGGCTATGTGGTCGTCAACGTCAATCCGCTCTATACGCCGCGCGAACTCGAGCATCAACTGAAAGACAGCGGAGCCGAAGCCATCGTTTTGCTCGAAAACTTCGCGGTCACGCTGCAGGCGGTCGTGCGCAACACGGCGATCAAACACGTCGTGGTGGCGTCGATGGGCGATTTGATGGGCTTGAAAGGGCACATCGTCAATTTCGTCGTGCGTCGTGTCAAGAAGATGGTGCCGGCTTGGGATTTGCCGGGCCACGTCAAATTCAACGACATGCTCGCGCAAGGTTCTCGGCTGTCGTTCGCCGCTGCAAAGCTCACGCGTGACGACGTCGCCTTTCTTCAATATACGGGCGGCACGACCGGCGTAGCGAAAGGCGCCACGCTCACCCACGGCAACATCGTCGCGAATGTGCTGCAATCGGCGGCTTGGCACGAGCCGGCGCACTCGCTGCATCCGGAAGTGACGCAAATCGTCAACGTGATCGCATTGCCCCTGTATCACATCTACGCGTTGACCGTTTGCGCGATGTTGACGATCCGCACGGGCGGGCTCGGGGTGCTGATTCCGAATCCGCGCGATATCAAAGGCATGATCAAGCAGTTGCAGGGCTTTCCGATCAACACCTTCCCGGCCGTGAACACGCTCTACAACGCGATGCTCAATCATCCTGATTTCGCCAAGCTCGACTTCTCGAAGCTGATGGTGGCCAATGCGGGAGGCATGGCGTTGCAGGAGGCGGTGGCCAAGCGTTGGTACGAGCGGACGCATGTGCCCGTGATCGAAGGGTACGGCTTGTCGGAAACCTCGCCGAGCGCTTGCTGCAATCCGGTGACGGCAACCGAATTCAGCGGCACGATCGGGCTTCCGATCCCCTCGACCGAAATGTCGATCCGCGACGACGACAACAACGAAATGCCGATCGGGCAGCCCGGCGAAATCTGCATCCGTGGGCCGCAGGTGATGGCAGGCTACTGGAATCGACCCGACGAGACCGCCAAGGTGATGACGCCCGATGGCTTCTTCAAAACGGGCGACATCGGCATCGTCGACGAGCGCGGCTATTTCAAGATCATCGACCGCAAGAAGGACATGATTCTCGTGTCCGGTTTCAACGTGTACCCGAACGAGATCGAAGATGTCGTCGCCAAGCATCCGGGTGTGCTCGAAGTCGCCGCCGTCGGCGTCCCAGATGAGCACTCGGGCGAGGCGGTCAAGCTCGTGATCGTCAAGCGCGATCCGGCGCTGACGCAAGCCGACGTCATCGCTTTCTGCAAAGAGCAACTGACTGGATACAAGCGGCCCAAGATCGTCGAATTCCGCACGGACTTGCCCAAGACGAACGTAGGCAAAATCTTGCGTCGCGAACTGCGCGATGCGAAGACGGCGCCTACGCCGGCCACGGTCGCTCAAGAGCGCGGCGGGGCCTAGCCGGGCTGCGGGTTAGGGGGCGGCAAAAAGGAGCCTCAAGCGCGGGGCGATGCCCCACTCTGTATGTGCGATACAACTTCGTCTAAAATGCACGATTAGCCGCCGTTTTGGCCCGAAACCAGCCCGGAAGCGATGGGGCTCGGCCAAACGGTGGTAGCCGCAGCACAGGAGCGCTTGACGGCGCTCGCGCTGCTGCGCTGCATGGAGAGGGCAATGACGCTGGACGAATTGATTTCCGAGTTTGACCGCGGGCTGCGTTCGATTGCGGGCGTGAGCCGCATGACCCGGCCTGTTCCCGAGCCGACGCCGGCCGAGGCGGGAGCCCCGGCGCAGACGGAAATGACGCTGCCGGAGCGAGTGCATTCGGCTGCGCTCATGCGCGTGAACCATGTCGGGGAAATCTGCGCGCAGGCGCTTTATCAGGCGCAAAAGCTAGCCACCCGCTCGCCGGCCCTCAAGGCCGCGTTCGAGCATGCTGCGAGCGAGGAGGAAGACCACCTGGCCTGGACTGCCGCGCGGCTGCGCGAGCTCGATTCACGCCCGAGTCTGCTCAACCCCCTCTGGTACACTGGTGCACTCGCGATCGGTTTCACCGCCGGCTGTTTTGGCGATCGGGCAAGCCTCGGCTTCATGGCCGAGACGGAACGGCAGGTCGAGCAGCATTTGGAAGGGCATCTGCAGACGATGCCCGAAGCCGACCGCCATTCGCGCGCCATCGTCGAGCAAATGCGCGACGACGAACGAATGCACGGTCGGTCTGCCACCGAAGCTGGCGGCGTGGAGTTGCCGATGCCGATCAAGGCGCTGATGCGGGCCGCGTCGAAAGTGATGACGCAAACGGCCTATTACATTTAACTTTGCAGTGGGAGCGGCGCGCTCGCGTCGCTCGATGATCCGCCCTCGATTTCGTCTGCTTTTCATCCCACCTTTTCTAGCTGCACGCCTCGCCCGCATGGGCGCTCGCGGCGAGCTTCTCATGTATCACATTCACAAAATGCAGTAGTTCATTCTTTTATAACGCTTTTCTATTTTCTCCTGTTGCATGAACGAGCGCGCGTAAGTCCTTGTTCTTACAAACAAAATTCTCCGAAAAAACGGGTTTCTCCCTTGACCGGCCTGGGGCCTTACTCTAAAGTGGGAGACAGTGTGAGAAAGTGTATTTTTGTGGATTGTTCGGATCATTCCGGGCGATTTTCGAGGCCTGAGGTCTAGGGCGGCAAAGGGGAGAGACAAGTGTTTCAAGGGGCGTCGGCGCTGACGCTCGATGCGAAGGGGCGCATGTCCGTGCCCTCTCGATATCGCGAGGCGCTGCAAGGCGAGGCACAAGGACGGGTGACGCTGACAAAGCACCCGGATGGTTGCCTATTGCTGTTCCCTCGTCCCGAGTGGGAAGTCTTCCGCGCCAAGATCGCCGCGTTGCCCATGGATGCGCATTGGTGGCGGCGCATCTTCCTCGGTAACGCCTCCGATGTCGATCTCGACAGCGCAGGGCGCATTCTCGTCTCCCCCGAATTACGCATGGCCGCTGGATTGGAAAAGGAAATCATGTTGCTCGGCATGGGAAGCCATTTCGAACTCTGGGATGCGCAGACCTATGCGGCCAAAGAACAAGCGGCGATGGCGCAGGGCATGCCGGAAGCGCTGAAGAATTTCACGTTTTGATCGCGGTTTGGAAATAGGGCGCTGCGATGGAAAACGAATTTCAGCATCGCACGGTGCTGTTGAATGAGGCGGTGGATGCGTTGATCACGCGAGCGGACGGCGTCTATGTCGACGGCACGTTCGGGCGCGGCGGCCATAGTCGCGCGGCGTTGGAGCGGCTTGCGTCAGGCGGGCGCTTGATCGCGTTCGACAAGGATCCGCAGGCGATCGCGACGGCGAGTGCAATTGCGGATCCCCGCTTCGAGATCGTGCACGAGAGTTTCGCGTCGTTGGCGCCTGCGCTGGCGGCGCGCGGAGTCGAGCGGGTAGCTGGCGTATTGCTCGACTTGGGCGTGTCCTCGCCGCAGCTCGACGATCCCTCGCGCGGTTTCAGCTTTCGCGCCGACGGCCCGCTCGACATGCGGATGGACCCGACGCGCGGCGAGTCTGCTGCGCAATGGCTGGCGCGAGCCAGTCAGCAGGAACTGACGGAGGTGATTCGAGATTATGGGGAAGAACGGTTTGCTGTTCAGATTGCAAAGGCGCTTGTTGCTCGCCGGGCAGAGTCCGACCGTCTTGGGCCTCTCGTCAGCACGGGCGAGCTTGCCGAAATCGTGGCTCGCGCAGTCAAGACCCGTGAGAAGGGCAAGGATCCGGCCACCCGCACCTTTCAGGCTATACGGATTCACGTCAATCAAGAGCTTGCGGAGCTGCAAGTCGTTTTAGAGGCGGCGTTGTCGTCGTTGGAGCAAGGGGGCCGGCTGGTGGTCATCAGCTTTCATTCGCTCGAGGATCGAATCGTGAAGCGATTCATGCAGGCGCACGCATCCGCGCCTGCAGTCGATCGTCGTCTGCCGATTCGCGCCGTCGATCTGCCTTCCGCGCCCATGAAGATCGTCGGGCGCGTTTTCGCGAGCCCTCTCGAAGTCGAGGCCAATCCGCGTGCCCGATCGGCGGTCATGCGCGTCGCGGAGCGCGTCGCGCCATGAGCCGCCTAAATATCTTTCTGTTGATCGTCGTCCTAGGTTGTGCCCTCTCCGTCGTCAATGCCACGAATCAACAAAGGCAACTGTTCGTGCAACTCGAGCGCACGCAGTCGGAGGAGCGTCAGCTGCAACAGGATTACGCACAACTGCAATACCAACAGAGCGCGTTGTCCAAGACATCCCGTATCGAGCAACTGGCCACGGCCACGCTGAAGATGCAGCCGGCCTCGACGGGCGATACGCAGTTTCTGACGCTCGCACCCGGTGCGAGCGTGGCCGAGAACGCGCCGATTCCCGTCATGCCGGCCAGCGCTCCTGCGGCGCGCACCGCCAAGGCGCTTGCGCGCGCGCCAGCCAAGGCACTTAGCTCGTCCGCCAATCGCGGAGGCGCGCGATGAAGCAAGCGCCGAAGACGAAAAGCCTCACGTTCTCCTCGAGCCCGGTGCTATCGGTGCGCCTTCCGCTGTGGCGCTCCAAGCTCGTCGTCTTCTTCTTGTTCATGGCGTTCGTCGCCCTGGCCGCGCGCGCGTTCTGGATTCAAGGCCCCGGTAACGCTTTCTATCAGAAGCAGGGCGAAAGTCGCTACGAGCGCACGATCGAGCTACCCGCCACGCGCGGTAAAGTGCTCGACCGCAATGGGCTCGTCCTTGCGACGAGTCTTCCCGTGCGCGCGATTTGGGCGATTCCCGAATCGGTCCCGGAGGATGTCGATCCCGCGAAGATCGCCGCGCTCGGCAAGCTGCTCGGCATGACCCAAAAAGAGCTGCGCACGAAGCTGTCCGTAGACAAGACGTTCGTCTACGTGAAGCGCCAGGTGCCGGTCGATGTTGCGGAAAAAGTCGCCGCGCTCGGCATTCCCGGCATCTACCAGCGCGAGGAGTACAAGCGCTTTTATCCGGAAGGCGAAATCACCGCGCATCTGGTCGGGTTTACCAACGTCGAGGACGAGGGCCAGGAAGGCGTCGAACTGAGCGACCAGAAGATCCTCGCCGGCACGCCGGGCATGCGCCGTGTGATCAAGGATCGCATGGGGCACATCATCGAGGATGTGGACGAGCAGGTCGTCCCACATAACGGCAAGGATGTCGAACTGTCGATCGACAGCAAGATTCAGTACATCGCATATGCCGACTTGAAGGCCGCGGTGGAGAAGTCGAAAGCGAAAGCCGGGGCAGCGGTGGTCGTCGACGTGCGCACGGGCGATGTGCTCGCGCTCGTCAACTACCCGACCTACAACCCGAACGATCGCTCGCGGCTCACTGGCGAACAATTGCGCAATCGCGTGCTCACGGACGTGTTCGAGCCGGGCTCCATCATGAAGCCGCTGACCATTTCTCTCGCGCTCGATTTGCACCGCGTGACACCCAACACGCTCGTCGACACCGGCAACGGGCATTTCACGCTCGACGGCGCGACGATCACCGACGATAGCGCCTTCGGCGTGTTGACCGTGGGCGGCGTGATCCAAAAGTCCAGCAATATCGGGGCGACGAAGATTGCGATGACGCTCAAGCCCGAGGAAATGTGGAATATGTATACGAGCGTCGGCTTCGGGCAAGCCCCGAAGGTGGGGTTCCCAGGCGCCGCCGCGGGGCGGTTGCGGCCCTGGAAGAGCTGGCGCCGGATCGAGCAGGCGACCATGTCCTACGGCTACGGCTTGTCCGTTTCGCTGTTTCAGCTGGCCCGGGCGTACACCGCCATCGCGCATGACGGGCAACTGATGCCCCTCTCGATCTTCAAGACGGACGCGAGCCAGCCGCCGACAGGGCCGCAAATCTTCTCGCCGACCACCGCGCGCGAAGTGCGCACCATGCTCGAGTCGGTCGTATCGACGGCGGGGACGTCGCCAGAGGCCGCCGTGCCTGGTTATCGAGTCGGCGGCAAGAGCGGAACCGCCTATAAGCATTCGGCACACGGCTACGATCACTCGAAGTATCGCGCTTCGTTCGTCGGCATGGCGCCGATGCCCAATCCGCGTATCGTCGTGGCGGTTTCGATCGACGAGCCGACAGCGGGCAGCCACTTCGGCGGCTATGTCTCGGGCCCCGTATTCGCCGGCATCGCCGGGGATACGTTGCGCTCGCTGAACGTGCCGCCCGACATGCCCGTCAAGCAGCTCGTGGTTTCCGACGACGCCGCCAAGGCGGCGGGTGCGGCGCCAGCAAACGCGGCTGCGCTGTCGTCCGGACGGACCCTGACCGTATCGGCCGATGCGCGTGCGCATCCGGGGGTGATCCGATGAGCATGCCGAACCTCGACGATCGTATGCGCAGCCAAGTGGACGATGCGCTCGCTTGGCTGCGCCTGCACGCGCGCCCGGGCGCGCACATGCATGGCGACTCGCGCACGCTCGGCGCCGGCGACATCTTCGTCGCATATGCCGTCGACGGCGCCGACAGCCGCCCGCACATCGCGGAGGCACTCTCGCGCGGCGCCGGTGCGGTTCTGTACCAACCGGAAGGATTTTCGGGCAACGTCGACCCGGCGCGCTCGCTCGCCGTGCCGGGGCTCGATCAATTGGCCGGGGAGATCGCGGGCGGGTGGTACGGCGCGCCGAGCGAGTCGATGCGCATGTTCGGCGTGACCGGAACGAACGGAAAGACGTCGTCGTCGCAATGGATCGCTGCCGCGCTCACGGCGTTGGGCGAGCCGTGCGGCGTCATCGGCACGCTCGGCACGGGCATGTGGGGGCATTTGGTGCATACGGGCTTTACGACGCCGGATGCGCCGCAGACCCAGCGCTCCCTTGCGCAACTGGTTGCCGCCGGGGCGCGCGCGTGTGCGATGGAAGTCTCCTCGCACGCGCTGCATCAAGGGCGCGTCAATGGCACGGCGTTCGATATCGCCGTGTTTACGAATCTCACGCAAGACCACCTCGACTATCACCATACGTTCGACGCGTACGAGGCTGCGAAAGCGAAATTGTTCGATTGGCCGACGCTCAAGACGGCGGTGATCAATCGCGACGATGCCGCCGGCCGGCGTCTGATCGCCCGCACGCAGCCGCGATTGCCCACTATCGCCTACGGCATCGGCGTTGCGAGCGACGCACCGAGCGCGCATGCCGCGCTCGTCGCGACGAACGTGCGCGCGACCGCGACGGGAACGGCATTCCATCTGTCGTCGGATTGGGGCGCAGCCGATGTCGAAGTCGGCACGCTCGGCGAATTCAACGTCAGCAATTTGCTCGGCGTGCTCGGTGCGCTGCTGGCCGCGGACGTTCCGCTCGCCGATGCGCTCGTCCAGCTCGGGAAGCTTGAACCGGTCAACGGCCGCATGCAGCGGCTCGGCGGCCGCATGGCGAACGATGAACCGCTCGTCGTGGTCGATTATGCGCACACGCCGGATGCGCTCGAAAAAACGCTAGAGGCGTTGCGGCCGATCGCCCAAGCGCGCGGAGGCCAGCTCGTTTGCGTGTTCGGTTGCGGCGGCAATCGCGATTCGACAAAACGCCCGCTCATGGGCGCGATTGCCGAGCGGCTCGCGGACATCGTCGTCGTCACCAGCGACAACCCGCGCAGTGAAGATCCGCGTTCGATCATCGATCAGATCGTACGCGGCATGCGTCATGGCGAGAAGGCGCGCTGCATCGAAGACCGTGCGAACGCGATTTTGCATACGGTGCGCGGCGCGGCCCGCGAAGACGTGGTCGTGCTCGCCGGGAAGGGACACGAAGCAACACAGGAAATCATGGGCAAAAAGCGCGTCTTCTCCGACCAGGACCACGCTCGCCTCGCACTGGGCGCGCGGGCCACGCACTCGCGCGGAGGCGAGCAATGACGATGTTCTCGCTGAACGAAGCCGCCCAATGGATCGCTGGCGCCACGCTGCGCGGCGACGGCGCCGTTGCGATCGAGCGCGTCTGCACCGATAGCAGAACGGCCGGGCCCGGCGATCTATTCGTCGCGCTCCAAGGCGATCGGTTCGATGCCCACGAGTTTCTACCGGAAGTCGCGGCGCGCGGCGCCAGCGCGGTGCTGGCCGCGCATTTGCCCGACGATTGGGCAGCGCCGGCGCTTCTCGTGAAGGACACGCGTGTAGCGCTCGGCGCCTTGGCGCGCGGTTGGCGCCGGCGCTTCACGATGCCGCTCGTCGCCGTGACGGGCAGCAACGGCAAGACGACCGTCAAGGAGATGATTTCGTCGATCTTCGCGCAAGCGGCCGGCGAAACGGGGCGGCTTGCCACGGCCGGCAACTTCAACAACGACGTCGGCCTGCCGCTGACGCTGCTGCGCTTGACCGATGCCCATCGGCTCGCGGTGGTCGAGCTCGGCATGAACCATCCGGGCGAGACCGATCTCCTCGCCAAGATCGCGTTGCCCACAATCGCCGTCGTCAACAATGCGCAGCGTGAGCATCAGGAGTTCATGGCGACGGTTGAGGCGGTTGCGCTCGAACATGCCAGCGTCATTCATGCGCTGCCGACGGACGGCGTCGCGGTGTTTCCGCGCGACGATACCTACGCCGGCATTTGGCGCGTCGCTGCGACGGGGAACCACATCGTCGATTTCGCGCTCGAAGACGCTTCGCACGTTGGGCAAACGGCGCCTGCGGCCGTCACGGGCGTGCTGGCAGGCAACCGTTTGCAAGTGCGCACGCCGATGGGCGCGTTCGAAGCGACGTTGCAAGCGCTCGGCGAGCACAACGCGCGCAACGCCTTGGCTGCAACGGCGGCGGCCGTCGCGGCCGGTGTGCCGCTCGATGCCATTGCGCGCGGGTTGGAGTCGTTCGCGCCGGTGAAGGGGCGGCTGCAAACGAAGCGCGCTACGGCTGGTGCACTTGCCGGTGCGACGGTCATCGACGACACCTACAACGCGAACCCCGACTCGATGCGCGCCGCGATCGACGTGCTGGCGGGATGCGCTGCGCCGCGCGTGCTCGTGATGGGCGATATGGGTGAAGTCGGCGACAACGGCCCCGTGTTTCATCGCGAGGTCGGGGCCTACGCGCGCGAGCGCGGCATCGATGCGCTGTGCTCGCTCGGCGAGGCTGCGCGCGAATCGAGCGCAGCCTTCGATGCGGGCGGGCCGGCCTCGGGCGCGGGCGGCGCTCGTCACTTCGACGACGTGCCGGCGCTCGTCGAGCACCTGCTGCAAGCGGGCTTTGGCGCGAGCGCGACAGTGCTCGTGAAAGGCTCGCGCTTCATGCGGATGGAGCGCGTCGTCGACGCGCTCACCGTGACGCAACCACCCCACGCGCCGGGCGGCTCGCCCGGCGCGCATTGAAAGAGAAGGACGAGCATGCTGCTTGTGCTGGCGCAATGGCTGCAGAACGACGCAAGCTTTTTGCGCGTATTCGGCTATCTGACGTTTCGTGCGGTGATGGCAACCATCACCGCGCTCGTGATCGGGCTCGTGTGCGGGCCCTGGGTGATCCGCAAGCTGGCCGAAATGAAGGTGGGCCAGGCCGTGCGCACCGACGGGCCGAAGACGCATCTCGTCAAATCGGGCACGCCGACGATGGGCGGCGTGCTGATCCTGATCGGCATCGCGGTGTCGACGCTGCTGTGGGCCGATTTGACGAATCGCTTCATTTGGATCGTGATGCTCGTGACCTTCGGCTTCGGCGTGATCGGCTGGGTCGACGATTATCGCAAGGTCGTCTACAAGGACCCGCGCGGCATGTCGTCGCGCGAAAAGTACTTCTGGCAGTCGGTGATCGGCATTTTTGCGGCCGTGTACCTCGCCTTCAGCGTGTCGGAGGCGAACAACGTGCGGGTGTTCGACCTGTTCATGGCGTGGGTGCGCAGCGGCTTGTCGATGGGGCTGCCCGCGCGCGCCGATTTGATGCTGCCGTTTCTGAAGTCGATCAGCTACCCGCTCGGCGTATGGGGTTTCATCGCGCTGACCTACTTCGTCATCGTCGGCGCGAGCAACGCCGTGAATTTGACCGACGGGCTCGATGGCCTCGTGATCATGCCGGTCGTGCTCGTCGGCGGGTCGCTGGGCGTCTTCGCCTATGTCATGGGCAGTTCGGTCTATTCGAAGTATCTGCTGTTCCCGCATATTCCGGGCGCGGGCGAACTCTTGATCTTCTGTTCCGCGATGGGTGGGGCCGGGCTCGCATTCCTCTGGTACAACACGCACCCCGCGCAGGTGTTCATGGGCGACGTGGGCGCGCTCGCGCTCGGCGGCGCGCTCGGCACGATCGCGGTCATCGTTCGGCAGGAGATCGTGCTGTTCATCATGGGCGGCATCTTCGTGGCCGAGACGCTGTCGGTGATGCTGCAGGTCGTTTGGTTCAAGTACACGAAGCGGCGCTACGGCGAAGGGCGGCGCATCTTCAAGATGGCGCCGCTGCATCACCACTTCGAATTGTCGGGGTGGAAGGAGACGCAAGTCGTGGTGCGCTTCTGGATCATTACGTTGATGCTGTGCCTGGTCGGGCTTTCGACGCTGAAGCTGCGCTGATGCAACGCAAACACCAACACCAAGGAATAAGGGAACGCACGTGATGTTCGGCGAGACGTTTGGAGATCGGCAACGGCCGATGGTGCTCGTGCTGGGACTCGGGGAATCGGGCCTCGCGATGGCGCGCTGGTGCGCGCGCCAGGGGTGCCCCTTGCGCATCGCCGACACGCGCGAAGCGCCGCCGAACCTTCCGGCGTTGGCACAGCACGGTATCGATGCACAGTTCGTCGGCGGCCCCCTCTCGCCGGCCTTGCTCGATGACGGTGTCGAGCTCGTTGCGTTGAGCCCGGGCTTGTCTCCGCTCGCGCAAGATCTGGTGCCGCTCATTGCCGCTGCCCAGGAGCGCGGCATCCCGGTATGGGGAGAGGTCGAATTCTTTGCTCGAGCGCTCGAGCATCTGGGCGAAAGCGGGTATGCGCCGAAGGTCGTCGCCATCACGGGCACGAACGGCAAGACCACCACGACGAGCATGACGGGACAGCTTTGCGCCCGCGCCGGCAAGAAGGTGGCGGTCGCCGGCAATATCAGCCCGACGATGCTCGACCGCCTGATGGATGCGATCGACGCTACGGCGTTGCCCGACATTTGGGTATTGGAGCTGTCGAGCTTTCAGCTCGAAACGGCACGCACGTTCGCACCCGATGCGGCGGCCGTGCTGAACATCACGCAGGATCATTTGGATTGGCACGGCGGCCTGGATGCCTATGCGGCCGCCAAGGGCCGCATCTTCGGACCGGGAACCGTGCGTGTGCTGAACCGGGACGATGGGCGCACGATGGCGCTCGCGCCCAAGGCCGATGCGCCTGGTCAGGTGATCGCATCGTATGTCACCTTTGGCCTGAACGAGCCGACTCGCGTTGGCGATTACGGACTTGCGCGCGAAAACGGCATCAACTGGCTGGTCGAGGCCCGCGAGCGCGAGCCGTTGGATGAACCGGCAAGCCCGCGCAGAAGGCGCCAAGAAGCCGCCGCACCCGCCGACATCGCACTGGCGCGGCTGATGCCTGCCGATGCACTGCGCATTCGCGGGCTGCATAACGCCGCCAATGCACTGGCTGCGTTGGCGCTGGCGCGTGCGATCGGATTGCCGGCGGCGCCGCTGTTGCACGGCTTGCGCGAATACCGGGGCGAGCCGCACCGAGTCGAACTGATCGCATCGATCGACGGTGTCGACTATGTCGACGACAGCAAAGGCACGAACGTCGGCGCAACGGTTGCCGCGCTCGACGGTCTGGCGCAACGCGCCGTGCTGGTCGCCGGCGGCGACGGCAAAGGACAGGATTTCGGGCCGCTCGCGCAACCCGTCGCGCGCTGGTGCCGTGCCGTCATGCTGATCGGCCGCGATGCGCCGCGCATTCGCGAAGCGCTCGCCGCGACCGGCGTGCCGCTCGTCGATCAACCGACGCTCGAAGCGGCAACGCGCGCGGCCGGCGCGCTGGCTCAAGCGGGGGACGCCGTGCTGCTTTCGCCCGCTTGTGCGAGCTTGGACATGTTCGACAACTACGCGCATCGCGCGGCCGTGTTCCGCAGCACGGTCGAAGAGATCGCGGCCGAGCGGGGGACGATGCTATGAGTTGGACCGATCGCTTTGGCTCGCGGCTGATGCCGCAACGTGAGGCGGCGGCCGGCGGCAAATCGCCGAAGGCGGCTGGCGCGGCTTCGTCCGGTGTGGGCGGTTTGGCGAGCGCCGTCAGCGGCATGCGCCCGACGCGCTCGCGCATGCTCGACTACGACTACGCCTTGCTATGGGTTGTGATCGCGCTGCTCGGCCTCGGCGTGGTGATGGTCTACTCGGCGTCGATCGCCATGCCCGATTCGCCGAAGTACGCTGCCTACCGCTCGTACGCGTTTTTGCTGCGCCACGTGATCTCGTTGGGCGTGGCGATGGCCGTCTCCATCGTGGCGTTCAGAATCCCGATTTCGGTCTGGGACAAATACGCGCCCAAGCTGTTTTTGCTCGCACTCGCGGTGCTCGTGATCGTGCTGATCCCGCATATCGGCAAAGGCGTGAACGGCGCCCGCCGTTGGATTCCCCTCGGCCTCATGAACATGCAGCCGTCGGAAATCATGAAGCTTGCCGTCACCATCTATGCCGCGAACTACACGGTGCGCAAGCAGGAGTACATGCAGAGCTTCGCCAAAGGCTTCTTGCCGATGGGGTTCGCAGTCGGCGTCGTCGGCGCGCTCTTGCTGCTCGAGCCCGACATGGGCGCATTCATGGTCGTCGCAGCCATTGCGATGGGCGTGCTGTTTCTCGGTGGCGTGAACGGCAAGCTCTTCGGCGGGCTCGTCGCGACGGCCGTCGGCACCTTCACGCTGCTCGTTTGGGCGTCGCCTTGGCGGCGCGAGCGAATCTTCGCGTATCTCGATCCGTGGGACGACCGCTACGCGCAAGGCAAGGCGTATCAATTGACCCACTCGCTGATCGCGTTCGGCCGCGGCGAGTGGTTCGGCGTCGGTCTCGGCGGCAGCGTCGAGAAGCTTAACTATTTGCCGGAAGCGCACACCGACTTCATTCTCGCCGTGATCGGCGAAGAACTCGGATTCGTCGGCGTGCTCATCGTGATCTTGCTGTTCTACTGGATCGTGCGGCGTTCGTTCGAAATCGGGCGGCAGGCGCTCGCGCTCGATCGCACGTTCGCGGGCTTGATGGCCAAGGGCGTCGGCTTGTGGTTCGGCGCTCAGACGTTCATCAACATGGGCGTGAACCTGGGGCTGTTACCCACCAAAGGGTTGACGCTGCCGCTCGTCAGCTATGGCGGGTCGGGCATCGTGCTCAACTGCGTCGCGCTCGCCGTGCTGATGCGGGTGGACTATGAAAATCGTGTGTTGATGCGTGGGGGGAAGGTATGACCCCCATGTATCAACGGACGATTTCGGTGAAGGCTAACTTCGCGCGCGCAGCGGGCGAAGTTAAGCGTAGCGGCCGGAGCCACAACCGTGTGTTGACGCGTGGGGGGAAGGTATGAGCGCCACGCAGCGCACGTTGATGGTGATGGCCGGCGGCACGGGGGGACACGTATTCCCTGGGCTTGCGGTCGCGCATCGCATGCGGGCGTGGGGTTGGCGCGTCGTTTGGCTCGGCAATCCCTTGGGCATGGAGGCTTCGCTCGTGCCCAAGCACGGGTTGCCGATCGAATTCGTGCGTTTCGGCGGGTTGCGCGGCAAAGGCCTGCGCACGAAGCTGATGCTGCCGCTCAATATGTTGCGCGCGTGCTTCGAAAGCTTGCGCGTGCTGCGGCGCGTTCGACCCGACGTCGTGCTCGGCATGGGCGGCTACATCACCTTTCCCGCTGGCGTGATGGCGGCGCTGACGGGCCGCCCGCTCGTCCTGCACGAGCAAAATTCGATCGCAGGCCTGGCCAATAAGGTGTTGGCCAAGCTCGCGCGGCGCGTGCTGGTGGCGTTCCCGGACACGCTGCCCGGCGCGGAGTGGACCGGCAACCCGCTGCGCGACGAGATCTGCCACGCCGCCGAGCCGAAGCTGCGTTACGCGGGCCGCACCGGGCCGCTGCGCGTGCTGGTCGTGGGCGGCAGCTTGGGCGCCGCGGCGCTTAACGAATGCGTGCCCCGCGCCCTCGCGCTGCTCGCCCCGGACGAGCGCCCGCGCGTGATTCATCAGGCCGGCGCAAAGCACATCGACGTCCTGCGGGCGAACTATGCACAGGCGGGGTTCGAGCCGGGCGAGGCGCTACGTCTCGTGCCCTTCATCGACGACATGGCTGCGGCCTACGGCGACGCCGATCTCGTCATCTGCCGTTCCGGCGCAATGACCGTGGCGGAAGTGGCGGCGGTGGGCGTGGCGGCGCTGTTCGTTCCGTTCCCTTATGCGGTCGACGATCACCAAAGCACGAACGCGGCGTTCTTGGCCTCGCAGCAAGCGGCCGTGCTCGTGCAGCAGCGTGATTTGTCGCCCGAAAATCTCGCGGATTGGCTGCGCAGCCAGACGCGCGAGACGCTCGCCGAGATGGCCGAGCGCGCGCGCCTGCTCGCCAAACCCGAGGCAACCGATCGCGTCGCGCAAGTATGCGCGGCCGTGGCGCTCGCGCGCCAGGAAGGAAAGCAATGAAACACATCGTCAAACACGTTCACTTCGTCGGCATCGGCGGCGCCGGCATGAGCGGCATCGCCGAGGTGCTGGTCACGCTCGGTTATCGCGTGAGCGGCTCCGACTTGGCGCGCAGCGCATCGACCGACCGGCTCGCGTCGCTCGGCGCCCGGATTGCCATTGGCCACGATGCGGCCAACATCGAAGGTGCGGACGCCGTCGTCGTATCCACAGCCGTTCGCAGCGACAACCCTGAAGTGCTGGCCGCGCGCCGCAAGCGGGTGCCGATCGTGCCGCGTGCGGTGATGCTCGCGGAACTCATGCGCTTGAAGCAGGGCATCGCGATTGCGGGCACGCACGGGAAAACGACGACGACGAGCCTCGTAGCAAGCGTGCTCGCGGCCGGCGGTCTCGACCCGACCTTCGTCATCGGCGGCCGCTTGACGAGCGCGGGCGTCAACGCCCGGCTGGGCACGGGCGATTTCATCGTGGCGGAAGCCGACGAATCGGATGCGTCGTTCTTGAACCTGCTGCCCGTGATCGAAGTCGTCACGAACATCGACGAAGATCACATGGACACGTATGGGCACGACTTCGCGCGCCTGAAGCAGGCATTCATCGAATTCACGCACCGGTTGCCGTTTTACGGCATCGCCGTGCTTTGCGTCGACTGCGCGAACGTGCGCGAGATTTTGCCGTTCGTTTCGAAGCCCGTGATTCGTTATGGCTTTGCGCCTGATGCCCAGGTGCGCGCCGTCAACGTGCTGGCGCGCGACGGCAAGATGCATTTCACCGCGCAGCGCGAAGGCGCGGCGCCGCTCGAGATCGTGCTGAACATGCCCGGGACGCACAACGTGCAGAACGCCCTGGCGGCGATCGCGATCGCGACCGAGCTCGAGATCGGCGATGCCGACATCCAGCGGGCGTTGGCCGAATTCACGGGCGTGGGCCGGCGTTTTCAGCGCTATGGCGAGATGCGGGTCGCGGGCGGAGGCAGCTACACGCTCATCGACGATTACGGGCATCACCCGGTAGAGATGGCCGCCACGATCGCCGCCGCCCGCGGCGCGTTTCCCGGCAAGCGTCTCGTGCTCGCGTTTCAGCCGCACCGGTACACGCGCACGCGCGACTGCTTCGAAGATTTTGTCGGCGTGCTCTCGAGCGTCGATGCGTTGGTGTTGACGCAAGTCTATGCGGCCGGCGAGTCGCCGATCGTCGCGGCGGATTCCGAAGCGCTCGCGCGCGCGATCCGCGCCGCAGGCAAGGTGGATCCGGCCTTCGTCGAGACCGTCGACGAGGTGCCGCAGGCGTTGTCGTCCCTGGTACGCGACGGCGACGTGGTGATTACGATGGGCGCGGGCTCGATCGGCACAGTGCCGGGTCGCCTGGCCCAAGAATTGAGGATGTGAGATGAGTGCAGGTATCGATCCGAAACGCTTCGGCAAAGTAGCCGTCCTCTTCGGCGGGGAATCGGCCGAGCGCGAGGTATCGCTCAAGTCGGGCACGCTCGTGCTCAAAGCGCTGCGCGATGCGGGCATCGACGCCCATCCGTTCGACCCCGCCGAGCGTTCGCTGTCGGCGCTCAAGGAGGAAGGGTTCGTGCGTGCGTTCAACGCGCTGCACGGCGGCTACGGCGAAAACGGTCAAATTCAAGGCGCACTCGATTTCTACGGCATTCGCTATACGGGCAGCGGCGTGCTGGGCTCGGCGCTCGGTCTCGATAAATTCCGCTCCAAGCTCGTCTGGCAGCAACTGGGCGTGCCGACTCCGCCGTTCGAAGCCGTGCTGCGCGGCGACGATTACGCGGCGCGCGCGGGCGAGATCGTCGCGAAGCTGGGCCTGCCGCTGTTCGTCAAGCCCGCGAGTGAGGGCTCGAGCGTCGCCGTCATCAAGGTGAAGAGCGTCGACGCCTTGCCCGCCGCGCTCGAAGAAGCAGCCAAGTTCGACAAGATCGTCATCGTCGAAAAGAGCATCGAGGGCGGCGGCGAATACACCGCTTGCATTGCCGGCGATCTCGATTTGCCGATCATTCGCATCGTGCCCAAAGGCGAGTTCTACGACTATCACGCGAAGTACATCGCCGAGGACACCCAGTACCTCATTCCATGCGGATTGTCCGCGGCCGAGGAAGCGCGCTTGAAAGCGCTTTCGCGCCGCGCGTTCGACGTTTTGGGTTGCACGGACTGGGGCCGCGCCGATTTCATGCTCGATGCGAAAGGCGATCCGTATTTCCTCGAAGTGAACACGGCGCCGGGCATGACCGATCACTCGCTGCCGCCTAAAGCTGCGCGCGCGGTCGGCATCGAATATCAAACACTCGTCGTCGGCGTGCTGGCGCTGACGCTTACGGATTGACCGCGAACGAACCATGTGGAACAACGTCCGCCAATTGAACCTTGCCGCCAATGCGCTTTATGCGCTGTTGGCGCTCGTGTTGTTGGCAGCGGGCGCGTACTGGCTCACGCAACGTCCGGCGTTCACGTTGCACGCGATCGCGATCGGCGGCGATATCGAGCACATCAACGCGCCGACGGTGCGGGCAGGCGTCGTTGGCCATTTGCGGGGCAACTTCTTCACGGTCGATCTCGACAATGCACGCCAGGCGTTCGAGCAGATGCCGTGGGTGCGCCGCGCGAGCGTGCGGCGGGTGTGGCCGAATGCGCTGGCCGTCACGCTCGAGGAGTACAAACCGCTCGGCACCTGGGGCAGCGATCAACTCGTGAGCGTCGACGGCGAACTGTTCACGGCGAATCAAGGCGAGCTCGATGTCGATCTTCCTGCCTTCGATGGGCCGAGCGGGACGGAAAAGGAAGTCGTTGCGCGCTATTTCGATTTCAAGAAATGGCTCGCGCCTTTGGGCGCGGAGCCGGACGAAGTGACGCTGTCGCCGCGCTATGCGTGGACGGTGAAACTGTCGAACGGCACGCAGATCGAATACGGCCGAGAACGCAACCCGCAAACGCTGGCCGAACGCAGCCGTCGGCTGACGGCGGCGTGGGGGGCGGTCACGGCCCGTTGGGGCAAGGACATCGAATATGCAGATTTGCGCTATCCGAACGGCTTTGCGATTCGCGCAGCGGGGATGCGCTTCATCGGCAACGCGACCGCGGGCAAACCCGCGGCGAAGTAACAAGACATCACACGCAATGAGCACGCTATGAGTAAAGACTACAAGGATCTGCTGGTTGCCCTGGACATCGGCACGGCCAAGGTCGTGGCGGTCGTCGCCGAATTGCGCGGCGAGGGTCACTACGAAGTGATCGGGCTCGGGCAAAGCGAATCGAAGGGTCTGAAAAAAGGTGTCGTGGTGAACATCGAGGCCACGGTGCAGTCGATTCAGCGCGCGCTGGAAGAGGCCGAGCTGATGGCCGACTGCAAGATCACCAACGTCTTCACGGGGATCGCGGGCAGCCATATCCGCAGCTTCAATTCCAGCGGGATGGTGGCGATCAAGGATAAGGAGGTCACGCAGACCGATGTGGCGCGCGTGATCGAGACGGCCAAGGCGATCAACATTCCGACCGATCAGCAGGTGCTGCACATCCTCACGCAGGAATTCATCATCGACGGCCAGGAAGACGTGCGCGAGCCGATCGGGATGAGCGGCATTCGCCTCGAGGTGAAAGTGCACATCGTGACGGGCGCCGTGTCGGCGGCGCAAAACATCGTCAAGTGCGTGCGGCGCTGCGGCCTCGAAGTCAACGATCTGATTCTGCAGCCGCTCGCGTCCTCGCTCGCGGTGTTGACCGAGGATGAAAAGGAGCTTGGCGTGGTGCTCGTGGACATCGGCGGCGGCACGACCGATATCGCCATTTTCAGCGAAGGCGCCATTCGCCACACGGCCGTGATCCCGATCGCGGGCGATCAGATCACGAGCGACATCGCGATGGCCCTGCGCACGCCGACACCCGACGCCGAGGACATCAAGGTCAGCTACGGGATCGCCAAGCAAGCGCTCGCCGACCCCGACGAAATGATCGAAGTGCCGGGGTTGGGGGAGCGCGGTCCGCGCACGCTGTCGCGCCAAGCGCTTGCCGCCGTGGTCGAGCCGCGTGTGGAAGAGTTGTTCTCGCTCGTGCATCAAGTGGTGCGCGAATCGGGTTACGAGGAACTCTTGAGCTCCGGCATCGTTCTGACGGGCGGTGCTTCGATGATGCCGGGCATGGTCGAGCTCGGCGAAGACATTTTTCTGAAGCCGGTGCGCATCGGCGTGCCGGAATACGCGGGGGGCCTTGCCGACGTCATGCGCAATCCGCGCTATTCGACGGCCATGGGATTGCTCGTCGAAGGTTCGTCGCAACGCATGCGCGGCCGCAAGGTCGCGGTGCAGGCGGGATCGATGGGGCAAGTTTTCTCGCGCATGAAAGATTGGTTTTTGGGCAATTTTTAATTTCGACAGAGGGCCCGACGCGCGTTGACGAAATGCGTTTGGGGCAGGCGATGAAAGCGCGGGTGCCGGCGGCTCGCGTGCGACGAGAGGTTGCCCGACTTCTCGCCGAATAACGCCGATCAGCAGGACTTTTTCTTGACGGAGGCAATATGGAATTCCAGATGTTGGAAACGGAAACCAACGGCACCATCATCAAGGTGGTGGGCGTTGGCGGTGCGGGCGGCAATGCCGTCACGCACATGATCAGCAAAGGGGTGCAAGGCGTCGATTTCGTCGTCATGAACACCGATGCTCAAGCGTTGTCGCGCTCGCGTGCGCCGAACGTGATTCAGCTCGGCAACACGGGGCTGGGCGCGGGCGCGAAGCCGGAGATGGGACGTGCGGCGGCCGAAGAAGCGCGCGAGCGGATCGCCGATGCGTTGCGTGGCGCGCACATGGTGTTCATCACGGCCGGCATGGGCGGCGGCACGGGCACGGGCGCAGCGCCCGTGGTCGCGCAGATCGCCAAAGAGATGGGCATTCTGACCGTGGGCGTCGTGAGCAAGCCGTTCGAGTTCGAAGGCGGCAAGCGCATGCGCGTAGCGGAAGCCGGTTCGCAGCAACTGGAGGATCACGTCGACTCGCTGATCGTCGTCCTGAACGACAAGCTGTTCGAGGTGATGGGCGATGACGCCGAGATGGATAAGTGCTTCCAGTGCGCAGACGACGTTCTGAACAACGCTGTGGCCGGTATTGCCGAAATCATCAATGTCGACGGTCTCGTGAACGTCGACTTCGAAGACGTGAAGACGGTGATGGGCGAGCAAGGCAAGGCGATGATGGGCACGGCCACGGTGGCCGGCGTCGATCGCGCCCGGCTTGCGGCCGAGCAGGCCGTTGCGAGCCCGCTGCTCGAAGGCGTCGATCTGTCGGGTGCGCGCGGCGTGCTCGTGAACATCACGTCGAGCCGCTCGCTGCGCTTGTCGGAAACGCGCGAAGTGATGAACACGATCAAGAGCTACGCGGCGGACGACGCCACGGTCATCTTCGGTGCGGTCTACGACGATGCGATGGGCGATGCGTTGCGCGTGACGGTCGTGGCGACGGGTCTTGGCCGCACGGCTGCAAGCGCGGCGAAGAAGCAACAGCCGGCGCCGATGACGTTGCTGCGCACGGGCACGGACAATCAGCCGGTGATGCAGCACGGCTATGCGCCGCAATCGTCGCACGCGAACACGGCAGATTACGGCGCGTTCGATACGCCGGCCGTGTGGCGCAACTCGCGTGAGACGGCTGCCTCGCATGTGCAGGCGTTGCAGGAAAAGGGCGTCGACACGTACGACATCCCTGCGTTTTTGCGTAAGCAGGCGGACTGAAGCGCGGTGCATTCGTCGCGCGTGCGGCTACGTTCGCCGCCGCGCCGACGAAAGGACGGCATCATGAACGGCAACGGCGTCAGAAGGCTTCGTCCCGTCGGGCGAGCAGGCGCAGCCGCTTCGCGCGGTGTTCAAGCGAAGCGGGTGCAGCGACTGTCGGCGCGCCCGAGATCGGGCAGCGTGTCGCGTGCGAGCGCATCGGCTCACGCGCACGTGCTGTCTTCGGCTTGCGACAGACGGGTTTGGCAAAGAGCGGGCCGCTAAGCGCTGCGCGCAGCACTCGGGCAGTGCTGTCTTGATTTTGGCTCGGCGTTGCTCGGAGCCGCGTGTGTGTCGCGCGCGCGGACGGCGCGAGCGGATGATCGGCGCATCGCGGGCAAGATGCGCCGGGAACGCCTTTGGACTGGGCAAGCGATCTGCGTGCTTGCCGGTGAGTGGCTGCGCCGCGCGTTTGCGCGTGGCGTGCCCGCAACGACTGCGACGTAGTTTTGTGACGGTCCGTTACGGGCCGGCGACCGGGAATGCCTCCGTTCCGGCCGCCGGCCTCACTTCGTTTGCAGCAGGTAACGCGGGGAAACAGATGGATACGTCGGTGGAAATGAACGGTTCCGCTGGATAGAGTATACTCTGTACTATGAAATAAAAAGGGCCGATTGAGAATCCCAATCGAACAGGACAATGTTGAAGCAACGCACCATCAAATCGATCGTCAAGACAGTCGGCATCGGCTTGCACTCTGGGCGCAAGGTCGAACTGACGCTGCGTCCCGCTGCCGCTAACACCGGCATCGTGTTTTCGCGCGTCGATTTGCCGACCCCGGTGGACATTCCCGCGTCCGCGTTGTCGATCGGCGATACGCGTCTCGCTTCGGTTCTGCAGAAGGACGGCGCGCGCGTGTCGACCGTCGAGCATTTGATGTCGGCCTGCGCCGGCTTGGGTATCGACAATCTGTACGTCGATGTCACGGCGGAAGAAATCCCGATCATGGACGGCAGTGCGGCTTCGTTCGTTTTCCTGATGCAATCGGCCGGGATCGAAGAGCAGAACGCGCCCAAAAAGTTCATCAAGGTGAAGAAGCCGGTCGAAGTGCGCGACGGCGACAAGTTCGCGCGCCTCGATCCGTATTTCGGATTCAAGCTCAAGTTCACGATCGATTTCAGCCACCCGGCCGTCGACAAGACTGGGCAGGCCCTCGAAGTCGATTTCGCGACGACGTCATACGTGCGGGAAATCGCCCGCGCGCGTACCTTCGGTTTCGCGCACGAAGTGGAGATGATGCGCGAGCTCGGGTTGGCGCGCGGCGGCAGCATGGACAACGCGATCGTGCTCGACGAATACCGGATCTTGAACAACGACGGCTTGCGCTACGACGATGAATTCGTGAAGCACAAGATGCTCGATGCGATCGGCGATCTCTATGTCGTCGGCCATCCGTTGCTCGCCTCGTATACGGCGTACAAGTCGGGGCACGGTCTGAACAATGCGCTGTTGCGCGAGTTGCTCGCGCATGAAGACGCTTACGAAGTGCTGACGTTCGACGATCTCGAACACGCGCCGCGCGGCTTCGGCTACGAGGCCCAGACCGCATTGGCCTGAGCGTGCGCCTCGCGCATGAGCGCGGGCCGCGCAAACGGCACTGTGTATTCTGCTATCCACGATGAGCGGCTTTCGGGCCGCTCATTGCTTTTCGTCGGTCGATTTTCCGTGT
This sequence comes from Paraburkholderia sp., assembly GCA_004322045.1. Taxonomy (GTDB): domain Bacteria; phylum Pseudomonadota; class Gammaproteobacteria; order Burkholderiales; family Burkholderiaceae; genus Trinickia. Next base: position 102,259 of record SCRN01000011.1, on the reverse strand, counting down.
CGCGAGGCCATCGTGGCAAGGGCGGCCTGCAGTGGCGAAGGGGGAAGCGAACGGCTCAGCGCTTGCAAGGCGGCGGCGCCGGCCGGCGTCATGCGCGCCTGCTTGGGGGCGGGCGGTTCTTCCATGGCGCGCAGCCGCACTTTGACGGCAAGCGTGCGCACCGGCCAGCCGCGCTGCTGCAACGACGAGAGCAGCCGGTCGTTGATTTGGCGCAGCCGTGCGGCCAAGGCGCCGTGCGCCGCGAACAGCGTGAGCGTGCCGTCTTTGATAAAACCCGGTTCGACGTTCTTCGCCAGGTATTCGGGCAGTAGCTGTGCCAAATCGCGCTCGAGCGCGCTGATTTGCTCGACGCCGGCGCGCAGCGCCGCGAATGCGTCGGTCCGTCCGAGCACTTCGGCGACAGGTTGCGGCCGGCGCGCCGAAGCAATCTTCGAAAAGGACGAAAAGCGTTTCATGGCGCGATTGTACCCGCCCGCGGGGCATTGCCGGTGCGGCGAGACCGTTGCCGACCGACACGGTACGTTAAGGCTCGCGTGCTAAAATGCGCGATTCGAATTCACTCATGGAATAAGCCGCCGAGGCCCTTCGAATCCGGGCATCCGCCGTGACCGCATAGGCCGCGCCGGTGCTTGGCCGAAGCCGCGACGCATACTGGACCCGATGACCACCGGTTTTCTCCAAAAGATCTTTGGCAGCCGCAATCAGCGTCTCGTCAAGCAGTATCAAAAGACCGTCGCGGTGATCAATGCGCTCGAGCCGCAAATCGAGCAATTGACGGACGACCAACTGCGCGCCAAGACGGACGAATTCCGGCAGCGCGTCGCGAGCGGGGAGTCGCTCGACAAGTTGCTGCCCGAGGCGTTCGCGGTCTGCCGCGAGGCCAGCCGCCGCGTACTCAAAATGCGCCATTTCGACGTGCAGCTGATCGGGGGCATGGTGCTGCATTACGGCAAGATCGCCGAAATGCGCACGGGCGAGGGCAAAACGCTCGTCGCCACGCTGGCTGCATATTTGAACGCGCTATCGGGGCGGGGCGTTCACGTCGTGACGGTCAACGATTACCTCGCGCAGCGCGACGCCGAGTGGATGGGGCGGCTCTATAACTTCCTCGGCTTGTCGGTCGGCATCAATCTGTCGCAGATGGACCACGAGGCGAAGCAGCAGGCGTACGCGGCCGATATCACCTACGGCACGAACAACGAGTTCGGCTTCGACTATCTGCGCGACAACATGGTCTACGAGACGCATGCACGCGTGCAGCGTTCGTTGAACTTCGCGATCGTCGACGAGGTGGATTCGATTCTGATCGACGAAGCGCGCACGCCGCTCATCATTTCGGGCCAAGCCGAAGATCACACGGAACTCTATGTCCGCATGAACGCGCTGCCGCCGCTTCTCGAGCGGCAGATCGGCGAAGAGCGGGCCGACGGCACGGGCGTCGAGAAGCCGGGCGACTACACGCTCGACGAAAAGGCGCGCCAGGTGTTCCTGACCGAGTCGGGGCACGAGAAGGCCGAGCGCCTGCTGGCCGAGTGGGGCTTGATCGGCGAAGGCGAAAGCCTGTACGCGGCACAGAACATCACGCTGATGCACCACGTGTATGCCGCGCTGCGCGCGCATACGCTGTTCTTCCGCGATCAGCATTACGTCGTGCAGAACGGCGAAGTCGTCATCGTCGATGAATTCACGGGCCGGCTGATGGCGGGCCGCCGCTGGTCGGACGGGCTGCATCAGGCGGTGGAAGCGAAGGAGCACGTCAAGATCCAAAGCGAGAACCAAACGCTCGCCTCGATCACGTTCCAGAACTACTTCCGCATGTACGCGAAGCTCTCGGGCATGACCGGCACGGCCGATACCGAAGCGTACGAGTTCAACGAAATCTACGGCCTCGAAACGGTCGTCATTCCGACTAACCGCCCGCCCAAGCGGATCGATAAACAAGATCAGATCTACAAGACCGCCAAAGAGCGCTACGACGCCGTCATTCGCGACATTCGCGACTGCTACGAGCGCGGCCAGCCGGTGCTCGTCGGTACGACATCGATCGAAAACTCGGAATTGCTCGCGAACCTGCTGACGAAAGCCGGTTTGCCGCACGAGGTGCTCAACGCGAAGCAGCACGCGCGCGAGGCTGCGATCGTCGCGGAAGCGGGGCGGCCCAAGCGCATTACGATCGCCACGAACATGGCAGGCCGCGGGACCGACATCGTGCTCGGCGGCAACGCCGAAAAGCAGGCGTCGCTGCTCGAGCTGGACGAATCGGTCCCCGCCGAAGAAAAGGCCAGTCGCATCAGTGTGCTGCATGGCGAATGGCAGGCGCTGCACGATCAGGTCAAAGCAGCGGGCGGCTTGCACATCATCGGCACCGAGCGTCACGAGTCGCGTCGTATTGACAATCAATTGCGCGGCCGCGCGGGCCGTCAGGGCGATCCAGGTTCCTCGCGCTTCTTTCTGTCGCTCGAAGATCCGCTGCTGCGCATCTTCGCGGGCGATCGCGTGCGCTCGATCATGGACCGGCTGCGTATGCCCGAGGGCGAAGCGATCGAGGCCGGCATCGTCACGCGTTCGATCGAGTCGGCGCAGCGTAAGGTCGAAGCCCGCAATTTCGACATCCGCAAGCAACTGCTCGAATACGACGACGTCGCCAACGATCAACGCAAGGTGATCTACCAACAGCGCAACGAGTTGCTCGAAGCGCACGACATCACCGAGACGATCACGGCGATGCGCCATGCCGTCGTCACCGATGTGGTCCACGAGTTCGTTCCGGCCGGCAGTATCGAAGAGCAATGGCACGCCCCGGAATTGGAAGAGGCGCTGCGCAAGGACTGGCAGCTCGATCTAGCCATTCAGGAGATGATCAACGAGTCGCAATCGCTCGACGCCGACGATATTCTCGATGCGGTGATCGGCGCGGCCGACGAGGCCTATGAGGCCAAGGTCGCGCTCGTGGGCCGCGAGTCGTTTAGCGCGTTCGAGCGGTCGGTCATGCTGCAAACGCTCGATCGTTGCTGGCGCGAGCATCTGGCCGCGCTGGACCATCTGCGCCAGGGCATCCATTTGCGGGGCTACGCCCAGCAAAACCCGAAGCAAGAGTACAAGCGCGAAGCGTTCGAACTGTTCGAGACGTTGCTCAACTTCGTGAAGACGGAAGTGACGCGTATCGTCATGAACGTTCAGATTCAGTCGCCCGAGCAACTCGAAGAGGCAGCTGAGCAGTACGAAGAGCAGGTCAGTCACGTCGAAAACGTCGAATTTCGTCACGCAGAATTCGCGGAAGCAGCGGCCGTTGCGGCAGCCGCGACGGACGCGACCGCCGAGATGGTCGGCCAGGCCATGAGCCATGGCACGCATGCACCGGCGGCATCGGTGACTGCCGATGGCGTGCCGAAGGTCGGCCGCAACGATCCTTGCCCTTGCGGTAGCGGCAAGAAATACAAACAGTGTCACGGTAAGTTGGCTTAACCGGATTCGCGACCATGGCCGTCAATTTTCCTTCGATCGATCCCGCACAACTTCACCCCGTCGCCGGCGTGACGCTCGGCTATGCCGAGGCGAATATCCGCAAGCCGAACCGCAAGGACGTGCTGGTCGTCTCGCTCGATGAGGGCGCTACGGTGGCGGGCGTGTTTACGTCCAACCGTTTTTGCGCCGCGCCCGTCACGGTGTGCCGTGAGCATCTGGCTAAGGTGCGTGAAGGCGGCAAGGGCATTCGTGCGCTCGTCGTCAATACGGGCAATGCAAATGCAGGCACCGGCGAGCCGGGCCTCGCGCACGCGCGCGAGACCTGCGTCGAGCTCGCGCGCTTGGCGGGCATCGCGCCCGAGCAAGTGCTGCCGTTCTCGACGGGCGTCATTCTCGAGCCGCTGCCGATCGATCGGCTCAAAGCGGGCTTGCCTGCCGCGCTGGCGTGCCGCGCGCCCGCGCAGTGGTACGAGGCGGCGCAATCGATCATGACGACCGATACGCTGCCGAAGGCCGCGTCCAAGCAAGTGACGATCGACGGCCATACGGTCACGCTCACCGGCATCAGCAAGGGCGCCGGCATGATCAAGCCCAATATGGCGACGATGCTGGGCTTTCTCGCGTGCGACGCGGCCGTTGCCCAGGATGTGCTCGACACGCTCGTCAAAGACGTCGCCGATCGCTCGTTCAACTGCATCACGATCGATGGCGATACCTCGACGAACGATTCTTTCATGCTCATTGCCACGGGCAAGTCGAGCCTGCCGGCGGTGACATCGGCGGGTACGCCTGCTTACGCCGCGTTGCGCGATGCCGTTGTGTCGCTCGCGCAAACCCTCGCACAATTGATCGTGCGCGACGGCGAGGGTGCGACGAAGTTCATGACCGTGCAAGTCGAGGGCGGGGCAAGCGTGAGCGAGTGCCGCCAAGTCGCCTACGCGATAGGCCATTCGCCGCTCGTGAAGACGGCCTTCTATGCATCGGATCCGAACCTCGGCCGTATTTTGGCCGCGATCGGCTATGCGGGCATTGCCGACCTGGATGTAGCGAAGATCGATCTCTATCTCGGCGACGTTCACGTTGCAACCGAGGGCGGGCGCCACCCCGCTTATCGCGAAGAGGATGGACAGCGGGTCATGAAGGAAAGCGAGATCACGATTCGCGTGATGCTCGGTCGCGGCACCGCCCAGGCGACGATCTGGACCTGCGACCTATCGCACGACTACGTTTCCATCAACGCCGATTACCGCTCCTGATGCCCGGCGGCGCCCACTCCGGGCGCCCCGCCGTACGTGTCCGATTTTCGATCGCGCCCGCCGTGTCGTGCGGCGGCGCGCATGACGCTTCGATACCGCTCATGGACAAACTCGAACAATTTCTGACCCGCGCCGAGGCCCTGCTCGGCCGTCTGGAAGCTATGCTGCCGCCGGCGGCGCCCAGCGTCGACTGGTCTGCGTCCATTGCGTTTCGCTGGCGCAAGCGGCAAGGGCGCGGCTACCTGCAGCCGGTGCCGGCAATTTCGTCGATCACGCTCGCGGACTTGCAGAATATCGAACGCCAAAAGGCGTTGATCGAGCAAAACACGCGGCAATTCGTCAATAAGCGCCCGGCGAACAACGTACTGCTCACCGGCGCGCGCGGCACGGGCAAATCGTCGCTGATCAAAGCCTGTCTGAACGCATACGCAAACGACGGGTTGCGCCTGATCGAGGTCGACAAGGACGATTTGCACGATCTGGGCGACATCACCGAACTCATCGCTGCACGGCCCGAGCGGTTCATCGTGTTTTGCGACGACCTCTCTTTCGAAGAAGGCGAATCGGGCTATAAGGCGTTGAAGGTGGCGCTCGACGGCTCGGTCGCGGCGCAATCGGACAATATCCTCATCTACGCAACATCGAACCGGCGCCATCTGCTGCCGGAGTATATGAGCGAGAACGAGACGTACAAACATACGTCCGACGGCGAGATTCATCCGGGTGAGGTCGTCGAAGAAAAAATCTCGCTGTCGGAACGGTTCGGCTTATGGGTGAGCTTCTACCCATTCAAGCAAGACGATTACCTCGCGATCGTCGGGCATTGGCTGCGCCATTTTGGCTGTAGTGACGACGATATCGCCAACGCTCGCGGTGATGCGCTCGTTTGGGCGCTCGAGCGCGGTTCGCGTTCGGGCCGCGTGGCATGGCAGTTTGCTCGAGACTGGTCGGGCCGCGGGGCGCGCATATGACCGCGCCTCAGAGCGGCGCCGAAGCCGTCGATCTCTCTCCCACCGGCCGCCCAGTGACGGAAGTCGCGGTTGGCGTGCTCGTTCAATCTGACGGCCGCTACCTGCTCGCGCAGCGGCCTGCGGGCAAGCCGTACGAAGGCTATTGGGAGTTTCCGGGCGGTAAGCTCGAGCACGGGGAGACAGTCGAAGCCGCGCTCGCACGAGAATTGCACGAAGAGCTCGGCATCGTCATGACGCAGTGCCATCGCTGGCACACGCTCGAGCATGACTATCCGCATGCCTATGTGCGGCTTCATTTCTGCAAAGTGACGGAATGGACGGGCGAGCCGCACGGATGCGAAGGCCAGGCCTTCAGTTGGCAGCGCCTGCCGGTCGAAGTCGCACCGCTGTTGCCGGCAGCCATTCCGGTGCTGGCGCTTCTCGCCGCCGATTAGGGGGCAGCGAGGGGCGATGGCGCCTTTCCTGTCTCCGCTATCGCGCGCACGGTACATCCAAAGGCATTGCCCGCCACCGCTTGCCGATCGTCCTGAGCGAGCGATTCGCGTCGGCGCGAATCAATTCAGATCGCCGTGTTTGTCTTCATCGGATGGCGGCTCTTCGTCCGAGCCGCCGATCCGATATTTCTCATTCGCCCAAGCGCCTAAATCGATTTGCTTGCACCGCTCGGAGCAAAAGGGGCGGAAGCGATTGTCCGGCGTCCAGCGAACATCCTTGCCGCAGGTCGGGCATTTGACAACGGTCACCATCTTTCAAAGGCTGCAAAGCGTCAATTGGAACGGCACGTCGACATCGACGGCCCGTGGACGCAGATCGCCGTCCTGGACCGTGAAGCGCACCCAGAGCATGTACTTGTTGGCGCTGGCCTCGGGAATCACCCGCAGTTCCGGCGAGACACGCACTTGCATCAGTTGGTACGTGCGGCCGGAGAGCATCTGCTGATAGCTGCCCTGCATGGCCATGACCTTCGATGCTTGCCCCGATTCTCGCGCTAGGCGCAACACGATGGACGCGGCATCGCGCAGCGGTAGAAGGGGCGCGATCCACTTCGCGATATCTTGGCGGCGCTGATCCGGATGCAATTGCTGCCACGCATAATAGGACGGCAAGTCGAATTCACAGGTGCCGCCGGGAATGATGGCGCGGCTACGGATGCTGGCGAGCCATTCGTTGTCCGAGAGATGTTGGCCGGTTTTGCCTTGCATCTGCGCGAGGCCGGCGAGGGTCTGCTCGATTTCGCTGAGCACGGCTTCGAGCGCGTTCTGCTCGATGCCCGGATTGCCGCGGAACGGTGCGAGCGTTTGGCGTTGCCGCTCTAGCTCCTTCATCAGATCCGACTTCAAATCCGCCCGGCCCGTTACTTCGGCGATTTCGAACAGCGTTGTCAGTGCGACGTGATGCTCTCGCGCGTCGTCTTGGCTCAAGAAAAAGGTGAAGCGCTCGAATAAATCTTCGAGACGCAGCAGCGTGCGAATTCGCTCGTTGAACGGATACTCGTAAAGGATCAAGCGCGCTCGCCCCTCGGGTCGTGGGTGGTGGGATTGCAGGACATTCTAATGCCGCAGATTGGCCCCCGCAATCGCGGAATCGGGCACTTTTTACTGCGCTTTCCTGAAAAGGGACATTTTGGGGAACCTATCGGCGGGGCGGGCGGCGTTCGTGACCAACGTGAGGGCGCGATGCCGCACCGCGTGAGTGCGGCCCCGGCCGCCATCATGCAGGGGGGCCTCCGGCAAGCGCTAGGTAGTTTCGATGCAAGCGCCGCACCTCTTGCTCGAGCTGTGCCACAGGAGCCTCGTCGTTGACGATGACATCGTCGGCGGCCGCGAGCCGCGCCTCGCGCGACGCCTGCTGCGCCATGATGGCCAACACTTGCTCGCGCGAGAACGCGTTTCGGCGCATGACGCGTGCGATCTGCGTTTCGGTGCTGCAGTCGACAACCAGCACGCGGTCGACGCGTGTTTTCCACGTACCTGATTCGACCAGCAGCGGCACGACGATCACGACATACGGTCCTGTCGCGGTTGCTCGCTGGTGCTCGGTCTCGGCGCGAATCAGCGGGTGCGTGATGGCTTCGAGGCGAATTCTCGCCGCATCGTCGGAGAACACGAGAGCGCGCATCTTGGCGCGATCCAGCGAGCCGTCGGATGCGATGAATCGTGAGCCGAATGCTTGCTCGATGAGCGGCATGGCCGCGCCGCCAGGCGCCGTGATGCGATGCGCGATGACGTCGGTATCGACGATGACGATGCCATGCGTCGCGAACAAATCGGCGACAGTGGTCTTGCCGCTGCCTATGCCACCTGTGAGCCCCACGGCAAACATGATCTCAGCCTCCGAGCAGATGGAAGATCGACGTACCGGTGAACAGCGTCACGATGCCGCCGAGCGCAAGGAAAGGACCGAACGGTAGTGGCTCGTCGAACCGCAGGCGTCCCGACCACATGGCTGCGAGTCCTGCAATGGCGCCCGTGATGGCGGCGATGAGCACGACTTGGGGCAGCGCGGCCCAGCCGAGCCATGCACCGAGCGCGGCGAGGAGCTTGAAATCGCCATAGCCCATGCCTTCCACCCCGCGCGCGAAGCGAAATAGCCAGTAGACGCACCACAAGAAAACGTAGCCGGCGATCGCACCCGCAACGGCCGCATGCAGCGAGGCGAACGTATCGCCGAAATTGACGATGAGTCCGGCCCATAAGAGCGGCAGCGTGAGCGTATCGGGCAGCAGACGCGTCTCGGCGTCGATCGCGCTCATGGCGAGCAGCGCGGCGGTGAGACAGAATGCCGCGAGCCCCGCGCCGGTCGGCCCAAAAGCGGCTAGCGCGCCTGCGGCCAATGCCGCGCTGGCAAGCTCGATGAGCGGATAACGCATGCCGATGGCGGTGCGGCAGGCAGCGCACCGGCCGCGCAGCAAGACGTAGCTGAGCACGGGGATATTTTCGTAGGCGCGCAGCACGTGGCCGCAATGCGGGCAGGCGCTTCGTGGCAAGCAAAGGTTGAAACGCGCCGGTAGGCTGTCGGCTCGCGCCAGTTCGCCCGTCGCTTCGCTGATCTCGAGACGCCAGGCGCGCTCGAGCATGATCGGCAACCGGTAGACCACGACGTTCACGAAGCTGCCGATGACGAGGCCGAAGACGATCGCGAAAGCGAACTGCCAGGGCGGCGGCAGCGCGCCGAAGGTGGCGCCGATGCCGAGCGACAGGCGCGAGAGGGGAGCGTCGATGAGCGAAGCGTACACGGATGGAGTCGCGATCGGGGCCGGTTGGTGAATGGGGGGCATGCTACACCACGTTGCCAAGTTCGATGACCGGCAAATAGAGCGCCACGATTAATGAACCGATGACGAGGCCGAGCACCATGACGAGGAGCGGTTCCGCGCACGCCGAGGCGAACGCCAAGCGCTCATCGACCTCGCGTTCCGCCAGTGTGGACCAATCGAGCAGCACGGCATCGAGCGCGCTCGATTCTTCGGCGACCGCCAGTGGTTCGACGAGCGCTGCTGGGAAGCAGCCGACGGCGCGCATCGCGTGCGCGAGTCGTTCACCGCGCCGCAGCCGCGCTTCGATCTCGGCGTTTGCAGCGGTGAAGACGGCGTTGCCCGTGACGTTGGCAAGGACGCCGAGCGCGTCCGCTAGCGGGATGCCGGCTGTAAGCAGCGTGCCGAGCGCACGCGACCAGCGCGCGGCGGCGATCGCCCGGGCGAGCGGGGCGACTGCGGGCGCAGCGAGTAGGAACCGATCGAAGGCCATGCGGGCGCTCGCTCGGCCGCGCATGAGGCGCGCGGCTACCAGGGCGATCGCGGCCAAGGCAGCGAGCGACAGGGGTCCCCAATCGGTCAGGAAGGCGGAAAGCGCCATCACGGCGCGCGTCGGACCCGGTAGCGCCGCGCCGAAATTGTCGAACACCTGCTCGAACGTCGGTACGACGAATGCGAGGAGGGCGGCTGTAACGATGACCGCCAGCGCCATGACGCCGCACGGATAAGCGAGTGCGGCGCGCAGTTTCGCGCGCTGAGCGGCGGCGCGTTCGCGCTGTTCGGCCAGGCGGGCAAGCGCGCTGCCCAGCGAGCCCGTGGCTTCGCCGATGCCCGCCAGTTCGCAGTAAAGCCGATCGAATTGTGCGGGATAGGCGGCGAGTGCCGCCGCGAACCGTTGACCGGCCGTGATGCGGCGCGCTAGGCCGCTCGCCACGCGCGGCAGGCCGCTGCGCGGCGACGTGCGAGCAAGCAACTCGAGCGCTTGCACGAGCGCGAGCCCCGCGCACAAGAGATTGGCGAGTTGCCGCGTGAACGCCGTGACCTCTCGCGTGGAGGTACGGGCCGGAGCGGCCGGGCCGAGTGCATCGAGCCTGGCAGCAATGATGCCTTCTGCCTGGAGCAGTGCGTGAGCGGTCGCTCGATCGGGTGCAATGAGTAAGCCGCCGCGCCGCGCGCCGTCGAGCAGCACGCCCTTCCAGCGAAAACGCGTTTCCAGGATGTGCGGCTCGGTCAATGACTGGTCGTCGCGCCGCGCGCCTAGCGCGGCCCGAGCGAGGGCTGTTGAGCGAGTTGGATTCATATGCCCTCCGTCGCGGCGAGCGCTTCGTCGATGCTCGTTACGCCTTCGCGCACGCGCGCGAGCGCGGCTTCGCGCAGGGACGCCGCGCCATCGACTCGCGCTTGGCGCGTAATCGCATGCATGCTGGCGCCCGCGTTGATCAATTCGCAAACGGCTCGCGACACCGGCATGACCTGATGGATGCCGATGCGACCGCGATAACCGGAGCCGTCGCAGGCCACGCACCCTCGCGCGGCATACGAAGTGCGTAGCGCGGGCGCATCGCGCCACAACTGCGCCGCAACGAGTGCGGCGGGCGGCGCTTCGGCCCGGGTTCGGCAATGTGGACACAAGCGGCGAACTAGTCTTTGCGCGGTGACGAGCCGAAGTGCGGCGGCCAGGTTATGGGGGGCGACACCGATGTCGAGCAATCGGGCGATCGCGCTCGGCGCATCGTTGGTATGCAGCGTCGAGAGCACGAGGTGCCCTGTTTGCGCGGCTTTGAGGGCGACATCGGCGGTTTCGGCGTCGCGAATCTCACCGATCATGATGACGTCGGGATCCTGCCGCAGCAGCGCCCGCAACGCAGAGGGGAACGTAAGGCCCGCTTTTTCTCGCACGCTGACCTGGTTGACGCCTTCTACTTGGATCTCGGCCGGGTCTTCCACAGTGCAGATATTGCGCGAGGGCACGTTGAGCATCTGCAGAAACGCGTAAAGCGAACGTGTCTTGCCGCTACCGGTCGGCCCCGTGACGAGGATGAGCCCGTGCGGTGCGCGAATGGCTGCCTCGATGGGAGGGCGTTGTTGCGCATCGAAGCCCAGTGCTTCGAGCGACAAATCGGACGGCAGCGTTTCGAGACGCCGCAGCGCGAGCTTTTCCCCGTGCAGTGTCGGTAGCGTGCTGACGCGGTAGTTCTCGATTTCGTCCCCTGCGAGTGTGAGTCGCAGGCGGCCGTCTTGCGGCACGCGCCGCTCGGCGATGTCCAGGCGTGCAAGGACCTTCACGCGTGTAACGAGCGCATCGCGCAAATGCGCGGGTGGACTGGGCAACTCGTGCAGCACTCCGTCGACGCGCAGCCGAATGCGCCAGCCGTGCTCGGTCGGCTCGACATGAATGTCCGACGCCGAGCGATGGGCCGCTTGCTCGATTACCTGCGTGAAAAGCTTGGCGGCCGGGCCGTCGTCAGGGGCGCGAGCCGTCGCCGGGGAGGAAAACGACGAAGTGATAGACATCGGAGACCGGCATGACGCCGTGGAACGCGATACGGCAATCATCGCCCGCACGGCGGTCGCGCGCCATTTAGCCTGTCGGCCAACCCGCCGCTGAGCGGATCCGGCGCTATGCGTTCGACGGCTTTGCCGTTGCGCGCGCGTGCGGTTTGAACAGCTTCACGGTTCGTACGGCTTGATCGTCGCTTTGCAGCACCTCGAGTTGGACATCGCCGATTTGCAGGCAAACGTCGCCCTCGGGGATTTCCTCGAGCGTTTCGAGAATCAGGCCGTTGAGCGTTTTCGGCCCATTGGTGGGTAGCGTGATGTGGAGCCAGCGATTCAATTCGCGCAACGGCATGCTGCCGGCGACAATGCATTCGCCGCTCTCGGTCCAGCCGGTGCGGGTGCCGGCACTGCGAGGAATCGAGGTCGTGAATTCTCCGATCAGCTCTTCGAGGATGTCCTCCGGAGTGACGAGCCCTTCCAGCTCCCCGTATTCGTTGACGACTAGGGCCGTGCGTTGCCGCGTTTCCTGGAAATACTGCAACTGCTGAAACACGGGCGTGCCTGAGGGCACGAAGTAGGGATCGGTCAATAGCTCGCGCAGCGTCTCGCGCGTGAGTTCTTGGTTGTGAAGCGCGGCTAGCGTCTTGCGCACGTGCAGGACGCCAAGTACGCGGTCGATGTCGCCTTGATAGACGATCAGCTTGTTGTGGTAGCAGGTTTCGAGCTGGCGCAAGATGTCTTCGAACGGCGCGTCGAAATCGAGCGACTCGATCCGGCGACGAGGAATCATGACGTCATCGACGGAAATGTTTTCGAGATCGAACAGGTTCAGCAAGATGCTGCGGTGCTTGGTCGGCATGAAGCTGCCTGATTCGAGCACGATGGCGCGCAGCTCCTCCGTGCTCAGGCGCTGATCCCGGCCGCCCTTGGTGTTGATGTGCAATGCGAGCAGGATCGTGTTCGAGAACAGGTTCACGAACCAGACGACGGGCTTCAGAATGCGCATCAGCGGCGCGATGACGACACTGGCGGGCAGCGCGATCTTTTCGGGGTAGGTTGCGCCGACGATCTTCGGCGTGATTTCCGCGAAGACGATGATGAGGAAGGCGACGATGCCGGTCGCAATCGACAGCACGAGATTGTCGCGGCCAAAGGTGCGCAACGCGATCGATGTCGTCAGCACCGGAATGATCGTGTTGAGCAGATTGTTGCCGATGAGCACGACGCCGAGCAGTTGGTCGGGACGCGCCAGCAGACCCTGCGTGGTACGCGCGCCGAATGCGCCTTTGCCGGCGAGATACTTCAGCCGATGGCGATTGAGCGCCATCATCGCCGTTTCCGAAATCGAGAAGAAGCCGGAGCAGAGCAGTAAAACGAAGACGGCGCCGATTTGCGCCCACAAGGGAATTTGTTCCACGCGTCGTGCGGTGTGGCGAAGAGAAGGGATGGCAAGAATATAGCAGAGCGGAATTGTGAGCCGATCCATGGCCGCCGCCGCAGGGCAAGCGGGAAAACGCGTCACGCGATCTTGGTGGCTCGCGTGCTGTCGAGGCTGCCCGCGTCGCCCGGCCTTGGGTTCCGAGTACCCGATCTGCAGATGGCAAAAGGCACGGTGACCGTAGGTCGGGAATAACCGCGCCCGGTCTCATGCCGCTTTCCGGATTTCCTTGGCCAAGTCCGGCTGGGCAATATCCTCCAGCTTTCGGAAGGCACCTTCCAGTTGGCCTATCAGATGGCCTTCCGCACCGTAGGCCTCGAAGGTGGTGCGCCACTCGCGCAGCTCGCGCCAGACGCGCCGGATGATGTTCAGGGCGCGTGCGCGCTCCGGGACGAACGCGGAAAAATAGCTCAGCGCGTTGTCCAAGGTGGCCAGCTTGCCTTGGGCACCGACTTCCAGGTGGAGTTGGCGCTCGAAGGCCACTCCCGGCCGCGGTACCACGTCGTACACGGGACTCAGCAACCAGCCTACCGACCGTGGGTCGCGCACGAAGGCGTGGTTGCGCAGGTGGTCGTCATCGTTGCTCACGAAGATGTTGAACACCATGCGAGCGAACAGCTCTTCGCAATTTGCCGTGATGGAATCGGCGTGGACGTACTTGCGGATGGCGGCGGCCAGGTCGTGATAGCCCTTGGTTCGAGACTCAAACTCAGTGCAAGCCACGAGCGTCAAGCCACTGACCAATGGCAGGCGCCCTTCGGCCAATCCTTCCCCTGGTCGGCTGTCGTGCAAGACAATGCTTGCATCGGGGATCCGACCCGGCAGTGCCCAGTACCGGTCGAAGCGGCGGATGAGCATGACGCTCTTCTGGCCCACCATGATGTAGCGCACCTCGGGGACGGTTAGTCCGCAGCGGCGAGCCAACTCCAGCGTGCAACTCTCCGCTCGGGCGACATCGAAAACATCGCCCTTGGCGGGAAATTTCGCTAGCCAAAGGGCTCCCTGGTCATCGCGTACCGACGCTTTAGGACGTGCGCCGCCGGCGGACGGGCCTGCCCCGAGGAACGGCTCCAGGTTTGCAGGCACAGGCATACCGCTTTCAACCGCCTCAGCAGCCTGCAATACGTATTCGAGGGACTGCAGGTTGCTTGCCGACGACGAGTCGGGGCTTTCGATGTCTCGCCTGACATCCAGTGCGCCTACACGGTCGCCTCCGGCCGCCAACAAGTATTCTGCTTCGGACAGCGTGTTGGCCGGGACCTTGCGACGTGCCTCGATTACCCGGCGGCCCCATGCGTCCGGGGCGGCATCTCGAATCCCGCCAAACTCCCCAAGACCGTTCACGGGGAAGATCTCCTGGCCTTTGATTGCATCACGGTCAGCCAAGCTCAAGCTCACCGGGTCCACTTCGACCGACTCGGTGCGAGCCAGATAGCCCAAACCGTACGCAAATCGCGAGGTGAGTTCGCGATTTTGCGGGTTGGCGCCGACTTTTTCTGAAAGCGTCAAAAGCCCCGCCGGGGAAAATTCGCGGCCAGGTGTCCAGGCAAAAACGGCGAGCTTGAAGTCTTTGTTCGTCATCAGAAATCCAGCTCGTCCAGCTCGGTCTTGCTTAATGGTCGAACGCGCTGCGTCAGCTCACGGGCTTTCAGGGCAGCGAGGGAGGGGTCCGATTCCTGCAGCAAGCTCAAGAGCGTGACACCGGGCGCGATGGCCTCCAAGTAACGAAGGATTTGCGCCTGCGTGCGGCCCAAGTCGCCTTTCTCTATGAGGGCGGCCGTCGAGCGCGCCAGCCCAGCGCGCATGGCCGCGTCAGCTTGCCGCAGACGGCGCGCCTTGCGCAGGCGCGCGAGCTTTTCTCCCAGCTCGCGCGCCTCCATTACCCTAGCGGGCGAGAGCAGAGGGGCTTCGTCTCGCTTCATGTCCGTAATCTCAGTCGCAAGCTTGATAGTGTCTGTGAATACGGACAATGTACCATATCCAGCATAATTGACAAGTCCGTAAATACAGACGCTAATCGCTTAAGGTATGTGATTGCGGACATTGTTAGATGGCTAGCCAGGGTCGAGGACGGGCAAATTGGCCGGGTCAGGGTCCGGGACCATGGCGCTCCCCCAGCCTTGCCTTTGGGGACGGCTTGCGGCAACGGATTTGCTTTGCAGGCTTGTACTTCTGAGCTCTCGTGGTGTGGAGTGCTATCCCGCGGGTATAGGACTGGAATGAGATCGGGACGGCGCACCGCGGTGCTAGACGGTGGCGCCGTGGTAGCGGGGATTGTCGATGAACACCTTGGCTATGCCCTGCTTTGCACAGGAGCTCGCCATTGCTTGAATGCGCTACCAGGATGAGCGGCTGAGGGCGTGGTCTGGTGGGAAGTGCCACGAACCGTCGGCACTTTTTCGAGCTGCGAATTCAGCAGCACCTACCAGGCGGAGCGCCACAAACAAAAACAGCGGGTTAGATAACCCGCTGTTCTCTAGAAAAATTCTGGTCGGGGTGAGAGGATTCGAACCTCCGGCCTCTACGTCCCGAACGTAGCGCTCTACCAGGCTAAGCTACACCCCGAATTTGGACCTGCTTGGACTCTCGCCGCGGATCAGTCTCGTTCAAGACTGGCGTGCCGTCGAGTAAAAACATAATTCTAGCAGGCTTTCCTTGTAAAGGGAATCGGGGAACGCAGAAATCGCTTCCGCGGCCGCCTGGGCCTCGCGCTTTGCGCATTCGAGCGTGTGATCGAGCGCGCCGGAACGGGTGATGGCGTCGAAGATCGTATCGAACCGGTCCGTGCCCCCCTGTTCGATCGCCTCGCGCGCGAGCGCCGATTGCTCCGGCGTGCCGCGCTCGATCAAGTAAATGAGCGGCAGCGTCGGCTTGCCTTCGCGCAGATCGTCGCCGGCATTCTTGCCCATCGATTCGGCCGTGCCCGTGTAATCGAGCCAATCGTCCATGATCTGAAACGCGGTGCCGATGCGGCGGCCAAACTCGGCGGCGGCGGCCTCGATGCGGGCGTCGGCGCCCGAGATGACGGCGCCCAGTTGCGCCGCCGCCTCGAACAGCTTCGCTGTCTTATAGCGGATGACCTGCATGTAACGTGCTTCGTCGACATCCGCATCGTGCATGTTCAGAAGCTGCAACACCTCGCCTTCGGAGATGATGTTCGTCGCCTCCGAGAGGATTTCCATAACGCGCATCTTACCGATGCCGACCATCATTTGGAACGAGCGCGAATAGAGAAAATCGCCCACAAGCACGCTCGCGGCGTTGCCGAACAGGGCGTTTGCCGTTTGGCGGCCGCGCCGCAGATCGGATTCGTCGACGACGTCGTCGTGCAGGAGCGTGGCCGTGTGAATGAACTCGACGATCGCCGCGAGCTCGTGCCGGTGGCCCGTCGCGTCGCCGAGCGCACGCGCGACCAGCAGCAGCAGCGCGGGGCGCAGCCGCTTGCCGCCGGCGCCGATGATGTATTCCGAGATCTGATTGATGAGCATCACCTCGGAGGCCAAACGTTGCCGAATGACGCGATTGACCTGCTCCATGTCTTCCGAGATGGGAGCGAGCAAGTTGGCGGCGCTGGGAGAGGAGGTGGCGGTCGACGACATGATCAAAAAAATGGGTGGAGGGTAGCCCCCCTTCCTTGCGGAAGAAGGGCCCCCTAAGAACCGTACGTGCGAGTTTCCCCGCATACGGCTCAAGCCTGCTTCAAAGCTCTGCCCTTATGGGGACAGAACCAGCTTCGTTACCGCTATTTTACCTGCATGTACTTGCAGGTGGCAGTCAGGGTGAAGCAATACCCGGTTCGAGAGTGCGTCCGACCCGCCATTCACCCGATATTCCAGGTGATGATCGTGCCAGCCCGTCTCTTCCGTCACCGGATAGCGGCAATGCGCGCATAACCCGCGCTGCGACATGTACAGCGACGCCCATTGCTTCCGGTAACGCATCGAATGCCACATGCGCTCCTTCCGCAGTTCCTCGCCATACTGCTCCATGGTCGGATCGTAGGGGTTGAACTCCCCTTTCACCTTCCGGTGTCGCCGTATTTCCGTACCGCTGATCTGGTACAGCTCAAGCAACCCCTTACTACCATCGTCCCGTACCGTGGGAACAGCAAACACCCAACTGCGCTCACCTGACGGGTGAAAGTATTTCTTTCTCACCCAATCGGTGCTCTTGTTCGGATGCCGCCGTTTCGACCACCGCCAGAGCCGGTAAAACACAAGTGACTCCATGCGGCTGTACGCCTGCTTGGCTACTACGGGCTGGTGGTACTGCGCCCAGCCTCGCAACATCGGATTCAACAGCCGTATCAACTCCAACTGCGTCACCGTCTTGTTG
This sequence comes from Paraburkholderia sp., assembly GCA_004322045.1. Lineage (GTDB taxonomy): Bacteria > Pseudomonadota > Gammaproteobacteria > Burkholderiales > Burkholderiaceae > Trinickia. The sequence goes on along the minus strand of SCRN01000011.1, from coordinate 85,042 downwards.
CGACTGATCGTTTCCGCCACCTTGCGATAGAACGCTTGCGCGTTTTTCTTGCTCGGTTTGATGAGTAGCGTTCCTGAATACTTCCGGAAATTCCACCCAAGGAAATCGAAACCTTCGTCGATATGGACGGTCCGCGTCTTTTCCTCCGACAGTTGCAGTCCTCGTTGTGCGAGGAAGGCTTCCACCCAAGGTCTGACTTCGTTGTCCAGCACCTCTTTCGAGATTCCGGTTATCACGAAGTCGTCTGCGTACCGCACCACATTCACTTTCAGCTTCGCGGCTTTCGTGATCCCCAGCTTTGCACCAAGGTGCTTCACCAGTTCTCGCTCCAGCCCGTTCAGCGTCATGTTCGCCAGCGTTGGGGAAATGATGCCCCCTTGTGGCGTACCGGCTTCGGTCGCCTGTAGCTGTCCCTTGTAAATCAGGCCAGCTTTCAACCACTTCCGGAGGATCGCTTTGTCCATTGGGACATTGCTCACCAGCCACTCATGATTGATCCAGTCGAAGCATCCCTTGATGTCCGCTTCCAGTACCCATTGAGCCGAGGCCTTCCTGGATAGGTTGAGAAATATCTGGGACATGGCGTCGGCCGTTGAACGATTTCTCCGAAACCCGTAGGAATTCGGATCGCTCGTCGACTCTGCCACCGGCTCGAGGGCCAGCAGATACAGGGCTTGCATCGCCCGGTCCCGCATGGTCGGAATGCCCAGAGGGCGTAACTTTCCATTGGCCTTCGGGATGTAGACCCTCCGTAATGGCAGGGGTCGATATCCACGCTGTTTCAACCTGCCGACTGCTGCCAGTCGGTTTTCAGGCGTATCCCACAGTTCGCGATCGACTCCTGCCGTTCGCGCGCCTGTGTTTTGCGTAACCCGTCGCACCGCATATAACTTCGCGGACAACGTGCGGGTCAGCATCCGTTGCAGGGCTTTCACCCTGCGCCATTTGCCTTCCCGCGTCGCCTTCGCAATTCTGATCTGCATTCCCCTCACGTTCCGTTCGACCAACCGCCAATCAATGGCATGCCAGCTTTCCGGCGCGCGGGAGGGCGCAGACCCGTCCTTACGGACAGATACTTTCATGCTGCTCTCCTGTAGAAGTGAATCCCTGTACGGAGAGCAGACCAATCCCCTTGCGGGGAGCGATTTGCTCCCCGCAAGGGGTGAAGAAACATATGCCGGCGAAACAGCGACCGGCTTCACTTGTCACAAAGGGTCAGTCAGTCGTCTTGCGACGAGAGACCGAGCGGAAGTCTGCCCGCTTTCGCGTGGGGTAATGTCTCAACCCCTATCCGGATCGTTACAACCCGGCATTCGCTTTTTCCGCCTTCCCATACCCGCACCACCATCAATGTCCCTTGCGGGACACCTTGCCAGTCAGCTTCGACTGGCGACGATACGGGCTTACCACGTTCCCGACATGTCACACGACCGACTTAGGTTCTGCCTATTCCCCGGCGGCTCTGACGACGACGTAACCTGAAGCATCAACAGGTTATCCAGCCGCACACCTTTTGGTTCGTGCCCGAACAGCAGCTTTGGCACGTCAATCCTTACGAGGTTTATCAGCAGTTCACATCCGTTAACCATATCGGCCAGCCTGGCTCCTTGACCCCATTGCTGCTCGGAGTCTCCGAACAATCATCTCGCGATGACTGCCCGCCCGATACTTCCGGGGGCTACGTTGTCAGGGAAGCTTCACACCCCGCCGTTACCGGCGACGCATGTTCCCCTAGGCTACTGTTGGTCGTACAACAGGTTCACTTCTTCCCGTTCAGCCGGGAGATGAACAATGACATACCGAGCTTTCGCTCGTTCATACCAAAGCGATTCCCAGCCCGCAGGTCAGGGAAAAGCAAACGACATCCCACCTTGTCGGCGGAGATGAAGCCGCTGACAGGGCGGAACCCGACGGTAATCGGGTTATTGCATCGCGAACGAACTACCCGAAGGCAGACCGCTCGACTTCACTTGCATGGTTTTGAGGCCATGCGACGGTAAGGCAGCGTTTCATCCGCTGCGAGATGGGGTGGAGAAAGACTGACAGGGAGACCAACCTCCCAGAATCTTCACTTCACCCAAACCCGTAACGTGGGTCAATCGGACACGAGCATGCGTGTCGCACGGTGCCGCGGATTATAAAGGGTTATGGGGCGCTCCGAGGGTCCGTCGGCGCTCGCTGTGGCGCCGCGCGCAAGGAGACCGCCGACGGCCTGCCGCAGGTTGCTTTGACCGTGCGTCTAACTCCATGTATAATCACGCGTTTTCACGCACGGTGCGTGGAGAAAAAGAAAAGCGAAGCAAACAAACCGAGCGAAGGCGGCGAGCGAAAGCGTCGCGGCCGGCGGGTAAGTTTGTTTGGAAAAGGCGTCCACGAAAGTGGCGCACACAGAGTGAGGTTCTCAATGTACGCGGTCATAAAAACCGGCGGCAAGCAGTATAAGGTTGCTGTCGGCGAAAAATTGAAAGTAGAACAGATACCGGCAGACATTGACGCTGAAATCACGCTCGACCAGGTTCTCGCGGTAGGCGAAGGCGAATCGATTCAATTCGGTACGCCGCTGGTCAGTGGGGCTTCCGTCAAGGCTACCGTCGTATCTCATGGGCGGCACGCCAAAGTGACGATCTTCAAGATGCGTCGCCGGAAGCACTACCAAAAGCACGGTGGTCACCGCCAGAACTATACCGAACTGCGCATCGACGCGATCAATGCGTAAGCGCACCGGTTAAGGAGCAATCAGATGGCACACAAAAAAGCAGGCGGGTCTTCCCGCAATGGTCGCGATTCCGAGTCGAAGCGCCTCGGCGTCAAGGTGTACGGCGGCCAAGCGATCAATGCTGGCGGCATCATCGTGCGTCAACGCGGCACGCGTATGCACCCGGGCGACAACGTCGGTATCGGCAAGGATCACACGCTGTTCGCGTTGATCGACGGCCACGTCAAGTTCACGACGAAGGGCGCCGACAAAAAGCATTTGGTCACCGTCGTCCCAGCCGCGGTCTGACATCGATCAGACACGGGAGCGACACGGCAGGAAGGCCCCGCGTGGTTGGCGGGGCCTTTTTTCTTCTGTGCGCGGCTTTGCCGCACCGGCATGGTGAAGGTGCGTCGCGCGCGGCAGAATATCGGCAAGACACGGGACGGAGCGATATATGAAGTTCATTGACGAAGCGCGGATCGAAGTGATCGCCGGCGACGGCGGCGACGGCAGCGCGTCGATGCGCCGCGAGAAATTCGTTCCGTTCGGTGGCCCCGACGGTGGCGATGGGGGGCGCGGCGGTAGCGTGTACGCGGTCGCTGACCGCAACATCAACACGCTCATCGATTATCGCTACGCGAAAAAACACCAGGCGCGCAACGGCGAAAACGGCCGCGGCTCAGACTGTTATGGCAAGGGCGGCGACGATATCGTGTTGCGCATGCCCGTCGGCACCGTGATCAACGATATGGACACGGGCGAAGTCATCGCCGATCTGACCGAGCACGAGCAGACGGTCCTCATCGCCAATGGCGGTGCAGGCGGGCTCGGCAATCTGCACTTCAAATCGAGCACGAACCGCGCACCACGGCAGAAAACCGAAGGCAAACCGGGCGAGCGCCGCATGCTGCGCCTCGAGTTGAAGGTGCTGGCCGATGTCGGTTTGCTCGGCATGCCGAACGCGGGCAAGTCCACGTTCATCTCTTCGGTGTCGAACGCGAAACCGAAGATCGCCGACTATCCGTTTACTACCCTCGCCCCCAATCTCGGCGTCGTGCGCGTCGGGCCCAGCAAGAGCTTCGTGATTGCCGATATTCCGGGCCTGATCGAAGGCGCGGCTGAGGGGGCAGGGCTAGGACACCAGTTTCTACGTCACCTGCAGCGGACCGGGCTGTTGCTGCATCTCGTCGATTTAGCGCCGTTCGACGAAAGTGTCGATCCCGTCGCGGACGCGAAGGCGATCGTCGCCGAGCTGCGCAAGTATGACGAAGCGCTGTATCAAAAGCCGCGCTGGCTCGTGCTCAACAAGCTCGACATGATCGTGGAAGAGGAACGCGAAGCACGCGTGGCCGATTTCCTGGCGCGTTTCGAGTGGAAGGGGCCGGTGTTTCAGATCTCCGCACTGACGGGTCTCGGTTGCGAGAACCTGTGCTATGCGGTCTACGATTACCTCGCTGCGCATTCGGACGCGCATCGCGCCGAGTGCGCCGAGGATTTGGCGGCAGACGTCCGCTTCAGGGACGAGCCGCCTGCAGACGACGCGCCACCGCAGGGCTGATTCCCTGCCTGGCCGTTGTAACGGCCGCCCGCTCGGGCTAACGGCTCTTCGCGTCGCCCGGGCCGCTGGCTCACCGATCACTCATGGAGACTGTCGCACGATGCGCTCTGTCATCGCGGATTCGAAGCGTTTGGTTGTCAAGGTGGGATCGAGCCTCGTGACGAACGAGGGGCGCGGGCTCGATCAAGCGGCGATCGGCCTGTGGGCGGCGCAAATCGCGCAATTGCGCCAGCGCGGCAAGGAAGTGGTGCTCGTCAGCTCGGGGGCCATCGCGGAAGGCATGCAGCGGCTCGGGTGGGCGAAGCGTCCGCGCGAAATCGACGAATTGCAGGCCGCCGCCGCCGTGGGGCAAATGGGGCTTGCGCAAGTCTATGAAAGCCGGTTCGCGCAGTATGGCATCCGCACGGCGCAAATTCTTCTGACGCACGCGGATTTGGCCGACCGAGAACGCTACCTGAATGCGCGCTCGACGCTGCTCACGCTGTTGCGCTTGGGCGTCGTTCCGATCATCAATGAAAATGACACGGTGGTGACCGACGAGATCAAGTTCGGCGACAACGACACGCTGGGCGCACTCGTGGCAAACCTGATCGAAGGCGACGCGCTGATCATCCTGACCGATCAGCAGGGCTTGTTCACGGCGGATCCTCGCAAGGACCCGTCAGCCACACTCGTGCGCGAAGCCGATGCGGGCGCGCCCGAACTCGAGGCGATGGCCGGCGGCGCCGGTTCCGCCATCGGGCGCGGCGGCATGCTCACGAAGATTCTTGCCGCGAAGCGCGCAGCCGGTAGCGGCGCGAACACGATCGTCGCAAGCGGTAGAGAGGCGGATGTGCTCACCCGGCTTGCCGCGGGCGAGGCGATCGGGACGCAACTCGTTGCGCGCACGGCCCGCCTCGCGGCGCGCAAACAATGGATGGCCGATCATTTGCAGGTGCGGGGGCACGTGGTCATCGATGACGGCGCGGTCGAAAAGCTAACGGTGGGCGGCAAGAGCCTGCTGCCGATCGGGGTGATCGATGTCCAAGGAGCGTTCGCGCGCGGCGAGGTCATTACATGCGTCAACACCGCCGGTCGCGAAGTGGCGCGCGGGCTCACGAACTACAGCAGCGCGGAAGCCAAGCTGATTCAGCGGCACCCGAGCGCTGAAATCGAAACCATCCTGGGCTATATGCTCGAGCCTGAACTGATTCACCGCGACAATCTCGTGCTCGTTTGACGGCAAAGCCGGGCAGCGGTTAGTGGTTAGGCGGCGTCGGGTCCGCTCCGGTCAGTTGCTGGTGCGGGTGTTGCCCGGAACGTGAATGCGCGAGACCCGTAAGCCCCGCGTGGCACTGCGCGCTAATGAATCAGCGACGCCGCTGTCCGATGGTGGCGCATGTTGTCGACGATCGTCTTGGCTTTACCCGTCGGCATCTTGTTCGCGCAGAAGTAGTCTTGGTACAGCGACGCGTGATAAGCGTTGAGGTTGCCGTTTTCGATTCGCGACCAATCGTTGGCGACGGTCCGGTCCCAGCCGTTATGCTCTGCGTTCAGGCCAGCGTACAGGCGCCATTCGTAAGTCTCGCAGCGAATGCCTTCATAGTTGATGTTGCGTGCGCCGCTCGGGCTCGTGATGACCACGGTGTAGCGCACGACGCCGTCGGACTGTACCGTCAGTGAGTTGGCGTCGATCGCAAAGTGCAGCGGCGTGTTCTGCGACACGTCGAACCCGATCAGATCCTGCTCGCGCGGCAGCGACGGCAGTGTCTCCACCTTGTTTTCGGCCCATTCCGACTTGCGATCGAGCAAGTATTGAAACGTGCTGTCGTCTTTGGGATTGGCAGGCATGTGCGAGCAGCCGGCCAGGATGGCGCCGCCGGCCAGGCAGGTCAGCGCGAGAACGATCGCTTTCAATATGGATACCTCGATAAGGGGCGCAAAGATTCGAAGAACCGAATGATAGCGCCGCTGCGCGCGCGCGTGAGCATCGCGCGTCGACTTGGGGGCGACGGATTGCGCGAGGCTAGCGGCACCGGATGCATCCGGCACGGGCGCAGCGAACTGAGGCGGCGCCCCGGCTCGGGCGCGCCCCTCGTTAGTCGGGCAAGATCAGACTTGGCGCGGAGCAGGGCGATGGTTCGGGGCCATCGGACGCCTGCATGATCGCGCCGTTCGCTTCCGGCAGTTGCGCCGAGGGCGACACGCGCGGATAGCGATGTCCGTGATGCGGGCCGCGCGGCTTCTCCGTGCGCGGCGCAGCGCGCCGCAAAAAGCGCGACAGCTCGGTCAGCGCCAATTGATAGACATCCCGCTTGAACTCGATCACAGCATCGAGCGGGACCCAATACTCGTTCCAGCGCCAAGCGTCGAATTCGGGATGATCGGTGGCGCGAAGGCAGATATCGCAGTCGCGGCCGACCATTCGAAGCAGAAACCAGATCTGTTTCTGGCCGCGGTAGTGGCCGCGTACTTCGCGCTTGATGAACTTGTCCGGCACCTCGTAACGCAGCCAGTCGCGCGTGCGACCGACGATCTTGACGTGCTCCGGGCGCAAGCCGGTTTCTTCGTGTAACTCCCGATACATCGCTTGCAAAGGGGTCTCGCCATACTTGATGCCCCCTTGCGGAAATTGCCAGGAATGTTCACGCAGCCGCTTACCCCAAAACACCTCGTTGTGCGCGTTCAAGAGGATGATGCCGACGTTCGGGCGAAAGCCTTCGCGATCCAGCATACAACCACCTTCGAATCCTTTAAAATTGCTTTGATTATAAACAGATAACGAGCCTTTGGCATCGGCATGCACCAGAAGGGTTCCAGCCGTCGCATCAATCGTGCCTCATGCTGTCGATCGCTTGTCTGACGAATCGCACCCGCGCTTGGCTAGGCGATGTCGGCTATGCTGCCGGCACGGCGGCGGTTCTCGCTGATGTCCCGAATCACTCGTTCCCCCTCTTCCGGCAGCTCGCTGCGAGCCGCCGCTTTTGGAAAATTGTTGAATGAAAGCCACCCGTTTCTTTATCGGCACCTTGAAGGAAGCTCCGGCGGACGCGGAAGTCGTCAGCCACAAATTGATGTTGCGCGCGGGCATGATTCGGCGCGTGGCAGGCGGCGTCTACAGCTATCTGCCCGTCGGCTTGCGCTCGATCCGCAAGGTCGAGGCGATCGTGCGCGAGGAGATGAACCGCGCAGGCGCGCTCGAGCTATTGATGCCGACGGTGCAGCCGGCCGAGCTGTGGCAGGAATCGGGGCGTTGGGAACAGTACGGCCCCGAATTGCTGCGCTTCAAAGATCGTAAGCAGACCGATTTCGTGCTTGGGCCGACGCACGAAGAGGTGGTGACCGACATCGCGCGCAACCAGATCAAGAGTTATCGGCAATTGCCGGTGAACTTCTATCAGATTCAGACGAAGTTCCGCGATGAAATTCGTCCCCGTTTCGGCGTGATGCGCGGCCGCGAGTTCACCATGAAGGACGCCTACTCGTTCGACAAGGACCAGGCCGGCCTGCAAGAGTCGTATCAGAAAATGTTCGATGCTTACGTGCGCATCTTCACGCGGATCGGGCTCCAGTTTCGCGCTGTCGCAGCCGATAGCGGCGCGATCGGCGGCAATCGCTCGCAGGAATTTCACGTCATCGCGGCGACCGGCGAAGACGATGTCGCCTACTGCCCGTCTTCCGATTTCGCGGCCAACGTCGAAGCGGCCGAAGCGCTGCCGCTCTACGCCGAGCGCGCCGCGCCGCGCGAGGCGATGCAAAAGACGGCCACGCCCGGCAAAGCCAAATGCGAAGCGGTCGCCGAGCTCTTGAACATCCCGCTCGAGCGCACGATCAAGTCGATCATCCTTGCGACGGACAACGAGGGCGCCGAGCCGACCATTTGGCTGTTGATGCTGCGCGGCGATCACGATTTGAACGAGGTGAAAGTCGGCAAGCTGCCGGGTCTCGCAGGGTTCCGATTCGCTACCGAGGCCGAGATCATCGAATGGTTCGGCACGCCGCCGGGGTACCTAGGCCCGATCGGCACGAAAAAGCCGGTCAAGGTCGTCGCCGATCGCACGGTAGCGAACATGAGCGACTTCGTCGTCGGTTCGAACGAGGTCGACTATCACACGACCGGCGTGAATTGGGGGCGTGACCTGCCGGAGCCCGTCGTCGCGGATATCCGCAACGTGCGTCCCGGCGATCCGTCGCCCGACGGCAAGGGCACGATCGAAATCTGCCGTGGCATCGAGGTGGGGCACGTGTTTCAGCTCGGTACGAAATACTCCGATGCAATGGGCGCGACCTTCCTCGACGAGACCGGCAAGCCGCAGCCGATGGTCATGGGCTGTTACGGCATCGGCATCACGCGCATCCTCGGTGCGGCCATCGAGCAGAACTTCGACGAGCGCGGCATCATCTGGCCGGAAGCGATCGCGCCGTTCGAACTCGTCTTGTGCCCGATGGGCTACGACCGCAGCGAGAGCGTGCGCGCCGAAACGGACAAGCTCTATGCGCAACTGACGCAGGCGGGGATCGACGTGATTCTCGACGATCGGGGCGAGCGCCCGGGCGTCATGTTCGCCGATTGGGAGTTGATCGGCGTGCCGCATCGGCTCGTGATCGGCGAGCGCGGGCTCAAGGAAGGCAAGGTGGAATATCAGGGCCGTCGCGACGCGCAAGCGACGCTGCTGCCGATCGACGAAGCTGCCGCTACCGCCGCCGAAAAGATCCGTTCGGCGCTCGCACGCACGGGCCTCGCACGCTAAGGAAACGATGGGCCGCCGCTCCGGTTCGCGGCCCATCGCTGGCAAGCTGCTTCGGCGTTGCGTTGGGCGCCTGTGTCGTGCACCGGTTCCAACCGGCCGGATGCGGCCCGCCTGCTAGCCGAAGCGCGCCTCCTACGGCGCGCGCCGATTGAGCGCGTTGCCGGCCGCCCGCATCAAGCGCCTTCGGTCAGCGCGCGAATGGTCGGCAAGTTGCGCCAGTAGCCCTTCGCGTCCATGCCGCAACCGAACACGTAGCGATCGGGCACTTCGAAGCCGCAGAAATCGGGGCGCAGCGGTTTGGCTTTTGCGAGCTGCTTCTCGCACAACACCGCACTCAGGAAGCGCTTGGCGCCCATGGCGAGAATTCGATCGCGAATCGCGGCCATGGTTTCGCCTTCATCGAGGATGTCGTCGAGCACCAGCACGACGCGGTCTTTGACCGATTCCGCCGGTGCGACGCGCCACTGCATGTCGGCGCTGCCTTTGGTCGTATTGCGGTAGCGCGTCAGATGGATGTAATCGAACTCGAGCGGGAAGTCCAAATGCGGCAGCAGCATGCCCGTAAATACGGCCGCGCCGCCCATCACCGACAACAGCAGCGGAAAATCCTCGCCGATTTGCGTGCGGATGGCCGTGGCCATGCGCGCGATCGACGCATTGACCTCGGAGGCCGAGACGATCTCTTCCGAGTGTTGAAAGATATGGAGAGCTTCTTCGCGATTCATGGCGTTCGGCGAGCAGTGACTGTATACATAGTGTGGAGTGCGGCGCGGCGACGCGCCTCGGCATTAACCCCTGCGCTTAACGCATGCCCGGCAGCATGCCCTTCATGCCGCGCATCATTTTCTGCAGATTGCCGCCCTTGAGCTTTTTCATCATCGTGCGCATCTGCTCGTACTGATTGAGCATGCGGTTCACTTCCTGCACCTGCACCCCGGCGCCTGCCGCGATGCGGCGCTTGCGCGTGGCTTTGATGAGCTCGGGCTTGGCCCGCTCGGCCGGGGTCATGGAGTTGATGATGCCCTCCATGCGGCGCATTTGCTTCTCGGCCTGTCCCATATCCGCGCCGGCCGCGGCTTGCTGGAACTGTGCAGGCAGCTTGTCCATCAAGGTGGACAGCCCCCCCATGTTCTTCATCTGCGACAGTTGAGCGCGGAAATCGTTGAGATCGAAGTCGCCGCCTTTCTTGACTTTGTCGGCGAGCTTTTGCGCGGCCTTCACGTCGACGTTGCGCTGCGCCTCCTCGACCAGCGCCAGAATGTCGCCCATGCCGAGAATGCGATTGGCCATCCGCTCGGGGTAGAACACCTCGAGCCCGTCGAGCTTCTCCGCCACGCCGACGAACTTGATCGGCTTGCCCGTCACGTGGCGCACCGATAGCGCCGCACCGCCGCGCGAATCGCCGTCGAGCTTGGTCAGCACCACGCCCGTGAGGGGCAGCGCGTCGTTGAACGCCTTGGCCGTGTTCACGGCGTCTTGGCCGAGCATCGCATCGACCACGAACAGCGTTTCGACCGGCTTGACGGCCGCGTGCAGCGCGGCGATCTCCTGCATCATCGCCTCGTCGATGCCCAGACGGCCGGCGGTGTCGACGATCAGCACGTCGTGATAGTGGCGCTTGGCCCAGTCGAGGGCGCCAAGCGCGATGTCGACCGGTTTTTGATTCGGCTCCGAGGGGAAGAAATCGGCGCCGACCTGCTCCGTGACTGTCTTGAGCTGCGCGATAGCGGCGGGACGGTAGACGTCGCACGAGACCGTCAGCACCTTCTTCTTGTGCTTCTCGCGCAACATCTTCGCGAGCTTGCCGACCGTGGTGGTTTTACCCGCGCCTTGCAGACCCGCCATGAGGATGACCGCGGGCGGCGTGACAGCGAGGTTCAGCTCCGCGGCGTGGCCCTCGTAGTCGCCGCCGATAACGGCCGTCAATTCGCGCTGGACGACGGCGACGAGCGCTTGGCCCGGCGACAGGCTTTGCATCACTTCTTCGCCGAGCGCCTTTTCCTTGACCTTGGCGATGAAGTCGCGCACGACCGGTAGCGCTACGTCGGCCTCTAGCAGTGCGAGACGCACTTCGCGCAGCATTTCCTGCGTGTTGGCTTCGGTGAGGCGGGCTTCGCCGCGCAGCGTCTTGACGACGCGCGCCATCCGTTGGGTGAGTGTGTCGAGCATGGGGGGCGGTTGGGCAAGGCGGCCGCCTTTCGCTCATCGGCTCGTCGACTCATCGCACGAGCAGGGCGGGAAAGGCGGCCTAGTGTAAACTTGGGATATGGATATTGTACTGTATGCCCTCACCGCGCTCCTTTACGGGGGACTGGCCGTCGCCGGGTGGCGCGCGCACCGGCTCGAAAGTGCGCCGTCGATGCTCTCGAGCGTGCCGCCCGTGCCCGCGGCAGCGCGCGTCTCGTTCGCGCTCTCGCCGCGTCTGGCGCGCGTGCTGCTGTTCGCGGCGATCGTCGCGCACGGGGTGTTGCTGCATACCACCATCTTCCCGCGCCACGCGATGGTGTTCGGTTTCGCGTTCGCGCTGTCGGCCATGTTTTGGCTCGGGGCCTGCATCTACTGGATCGAGAATTTTTTCTTTCCGCTCGAGAGCCTCGGCCTGCTCGTGCTGCCCTTCGCATGCGTGGCCGCGTTGCTGCCGCTCGTGTTCGGAGGCGTGCAGGTGCTGCCGTACGCGGCCGCACCGCTGTTCAAGACCCACTTCATCATCGCGAACATTGCCTATGGGCTGGCCGCTATCGCCGCGCTGCACGCCGTGCTGATGCTCTTTGCCGAGCGTCGCCTTCATGCGTTGCGCGGCGCGCTCGAGCGAAGCGGCGGGGGGTGGGTCGCCAGTTGGCTCGATACGCTGCCGCCGCTGCTCACGCTGGAAAAGCTATTGTTCCGCTTGATTAGCGCCGCCTTCGCGTTGCTTACGCTCACGCTCATCTCGGGCGTCCTGTTCAGCGAGCAGTTGCTGGGCCGCCCGCTCACGTTCGATCACAAGACCGTCTTCGCCGTGCTGTCTTGGATCATGTTTGGCGGCTTGCTGACCGCGCGCAAGGTTTCGGGCTGGCGCGGGCGGGCAGCGCTGCGCTGGGTGCTTGCATCGTTCATCGCCTTGCTGCTCGCTTACGTGGGCAGCCGCTTCGTCTTCGAGGTGCTGCTTCATCGTCCCGTGGTTTGATCTTCATGCGACAGATTCTTCTACTCGTCGTCTTCGTATTGGCCGCCCGGTGGCTGGTCAAGACGATGCGCGCCGCTCAAACGCAAGCCGCGATGCGCGGCGCGGCTCGCCCCGGCGCCGCGCGCGGCGGCGCGCGGCCGCAACCGTCAAGCGAGCCGCGTCAGCTTGTCGAGCCGATGGTGCGCTGCGCCGTCTGCGGCGTGCATGCGCCAAAGAGCGAGTCCGTTTTCGGCGGCGCCCGCTATTTTTGCAGTGCCGAGCACGCGCGGCGGTATGCGGCGCGCGCGAGCGGCCGCGAGGGCCGGTGAGCGCAATGCCGTTCGCCGTCGGTGACGACGGCTGGGTGCGCGGCGCGTGTGCGCTGCCGTCGCCGAATTTCGAGGCGCGCCCCGCCGGTGCGATCCCGACGTTGATCGTCGTCCACAACATCAGCTTGCCGCCGGGACAATTCGGCGGCAGCGCGATTGCCGATCTTTTCCTGAACCGCCTCGACTGCGACGCGCATCCTTATTACGACGCTCATCTGCGCGGCTTGCGCGTGTCGTCTCACTTCGTGATACGCCGTGACGGTGAACTCGAACAGTTCGTATCGTGCGACGCGCGTGCTTGGCATGCGGGCGTCTCGAGTTTCTTCGGGCGCGAACGTTGCAACGATTTCTCCGTGGGCATCGAGCTGGAGGGGGCGGACGACCAACCCTTCGAGCCCGCCCAATACGCGACGCTTGCTTCGCTGGTCGCGGCGCTCGCCGCGTATTACCCGATCGAGGCGTTGGCCGGCCATTCCGATATCGCGCCCGGCCGCAAGACCGATCCAGGCCCGCATTTCGATTGGGCGAGGGTGCAGCGCGAGACCGCGCTCGCGGATCGGTATTTCCCCTATCGGCGGGCCTGATTATCGCTCCGGCGCGGCCTGGCCCGGACAGCGCAAATCCGCGTACTGCTTGCGTTTCCGATAAGTCCTTGTCCCGGCTCGGTTAATCAAAAGTCAAGCGTCCAGCGTCAAATAAAGCGTTTTGATTTGCCCCTTCGCTCTACTATACTTGGTGGCAATTCGACGCAGTTGCACTAGATATTGTGTCGACGCGCCGTGGTGTCCAAGCAGCGGGCAGCGAGCCCGGACCGCAGAATGCGGCGTGAAAATCATCTGGGTCGAGCGCCGGGCATAGCCCGGCGTTCCACCTTCGGGGCAAAAAACGGGGCGAGCCGGAGCCGCAAAAGCCATGACGAAAACCATCGTCTTTTTCGACTCGCGCTGCCACGCAGCCCGCTCGCTTCGTTTCTTCTCCCGCACCTCATCGTTCGCGCTCGGGGTGGCGCGGCGGTTGTTCCAATCCGCGGTTTAACCGCACATCCAAGATCAGGAGCTTTGCACATGCAAACGACCGACAACATGACGAGCCAGCACGAAGGCGCGCTGAGCGGGCGCGCCGTCAGCGGGCAAGGTGGCGCCTACGCGCAGCCGCTCGCGCCGCAGGCGACCTTCGCGGACTACAAGGTCATCCGCCGCAATGGCAGCGTCGTGTCGTTCGAGCCGTCCAAAATCGCGATCGCCGTCACCAAGGCGTTCCTGGCCGTGAACGGCGGGCAAGGCGCCGCGTCCGCTCGCGTGCGCGAACTCGTCGAGCAACTGACGCAAAACGTCGTGCGCGCGCTCGTGCGCAGCCGCCCCAACGGCGGCACGTTCCACATCGAAGACATCCAGGATCAGGTCGAGCTGGCGCTGATGCGCGGCGGCGAGCACAACGTCGCGCGCGCCTATGTCCTTTATCGCGAGAAGCGCAACCAAGAGCGCGGCCACGAGCAGGAAGGCACCGCCACGCCGTCCTCGGGCCTGAACGTCGTCGACAACGGCATCACGCGTCCGCTCGATCTGCAGGCGCTGCATGCGTTGATCGCATCGGCTTGCGAGAACCTGGGCGATGCGGTGAGCCCGCAGCCGATCGTCGCCGAAACGGTCAAGAACCTCTATGACGGCGTGCCGATGAGCCAGGTCTACGACTCGGCGATTCTCGCGGCGCGCACCATGATCGAAAAGGATCCGGCCTATAGCCAAGCGACGGCCCGCATCCTTCTGCACACGATTCGCCGCGAAATTTTGGGCGAGGAAGTGACGCAGGGCGAGATGAACGAGCGCTATGACGAGTACTTCCCGCAGTTCATCAAGCGCGGCGTCGAAGCCGAGCTGCTCGACGAGAAGCTGCTGCAGTACGACATGAAGCGGCTGGGCGCTGCGCTCGACGCGAACCGCGACCTCCAATTCGGCTACCTCGGGCTGCAGACGTTGTACGACCGCTACTTCCTGCACGTCGAAGGCACGCGCATCGAGATGCCGCAGGCATTCTTTATGCGCGTCGCCATGGGTCTCGCTTTGAACGAGATCGACCGCGAGGCGCGGGCGATCGAGTTCTACAACGTGCTCTCGACGTTCGACTTCATGAGTTCGACTCCGACGCTGTTCAATTCGGGCACCCGCCGCTCGCAACTGTCGTCGTGCTACCTGACGACGGTCGCGGACGATCTCGACGGCATTTACGAGGCGTTGAAGGAAAACGCGCTGCTCTCCAAGTTTGCCGGCGGCCTTGGCAACGACTGGACGCGCGTGCGCGCGCTCGGCTCGCATATCAAGGGCACCAACGGCAAGTCGCAAGGCGTCGTGCCGTTCCTGAAGGTCGTCAACGACACGGCCGTGGCAGTGAACCAGGGCGGCAAGCGCAAAGGCGCCGTCTGCGCCTATTTGGAAACGTGGCACCTGGACATCGAGGAATTCCTCGAGCTGCGCAAGAACACGGGCGACGACCGCCGCCGCACGCACGACATGAACACGGCCAATTGGATCCCCGACCTGTTCATGCGGCGCGTGATGGAGGGCGGCGATTGGACGCTGTTCTCGCCGTCCACCTGCCCGGATCTGCACGACAAGTTCGGCGCCGACTTCGAGAAGGCTTACACGGCGTATGAAGAAAAGGTCGAGCGCGGCGAGATCAAGCTCTTCAAGAGGATTCCGGCCGCTCAGCTCTGGCGCAAGATGCTCGGCATGCTGTTCGAGACGGGCCACCCCTGGATCACGTTCAAGGATCCGTGCAATGTGCGCTCGCCGCAACAGCACGTGGGCGTCGTCCACTCGTCGAACCTGTGCACCGAGATCACGCTGAACACGAGCGACGCCGAGATCGCCGTCTGCAACCTCGGTTCGGTCAACCTCGTCGCGCACCTGGTGAAGCAGGCCGACGGCAGCTACGCGCTCGATCACGACAAGCTCAAGCGCACCGTCGGCGTGGCGATGCGCATGCTCGACAACGTCATCGACATCAATTATTACGCCGTGCCCAAGGCGCGCAACTCGAATCTGAAGCACCGCCCGGTCGGCATGGGCATCATGGGCTTCCAGGACTGCCTGCATTTGCTGCGCGTGCCGTATGCGTCCGAGCAGGCGGTCGAGTTCGCCGACCGGTCGATGGAAGCGGTTTGCTACTACGCTTATTACGCGTCGACGGAGCTTGCCGAGGAGCGCGGCCGGTATTCGAGCTACCGCGGCTCGCTGTGGGATCGCGGCATTCTCCCGCAGGACACGCTCAAGCTGCTCGAGCAAGCGCGCGGCGGCTATGTCGAAGTCGATACGAGCGAGACGATGGACTGGGCGACGCTGCGCTCGCGCATCGCCACCCACGGCATGCGCAATTCGAACTGCGTGGCGATCGCGCCCACGGCGACGATCTCCAACATCATCGGCGTGTCGGCCTGCATCGAGCCGACCTTCCAGAACCTGTACGTGAAGTCCAATCTGTCGGGTGAGTTCACGGTGGTGAACGATTACCTGGTGCGCGATCTGAAGGCGCGCGGGCTCTGGGACGAAGTCATGGTGGCCGATCTGAAGTATTTCGACGGCACGCTTTCGCGCATCGACCGGGTGCCTGCCGATCTGCGCGCGATCTATGCGACCGCGTTCGAGGTGGATCCGAAGTGGCTCGTCGAAGCGGCGTCGCGTCGTCAGAAGTGGATCGACCAAGCGCAGTCGCTGAACATCTACATGGCGGGCGCCTCCGGCAAGAAGCTCGACGAGGTCTACAAGCTCGCTTGGGTGCGCGGTCTGAAGACGACTTACTACCTGCGCACGATGGCGGCCACGCACGTCGAGAAGTCCACGGTTGCGCATGGCGCGCTCAATGCGGTGCGCTCCGATGACGGCGGCGCGAGCGGCGGTGGCGCGGCCGGCGGCTTCGGCGCGATGGGCGGCGCGATCGGCGGTGGCGCGGGCTCGCCCGCAGGCGGCATGAATGCCGCGTCGGCGGCGCAGCAAGAGCCGCAGCCCGATGGTCCCGCCTGCATGTTGCGCCCCGGCGATCCGGGCTTCGACGAATGCGAGGCTTGCCAGTAACGGCTTCGCTTGGACGCCGGCGCGCGCGTAGCGCGCCGGCTTTGCCGGTCCCGGGCGCGCGAACGACAGAACGAGAAAGATGGCACGCCCACGATGACGCGCAACGAGCGCTGCGATGCGTCGAACCACAACGCGCATCGACATCGAAGAGACGAAGGAGGACCCAAGGATGCGAGACACGAAGCGTCGGCGATCGATGCTTTGCGATGCGCTCTTTCGCGAGAAGACATCGCATCGAGACGACCCTTCATGAGTCATCGACGATCTCGTGTGTGCGACCTGACGAACAAAGTGTTGTATCGAGGTCGCAGCGCGAATCGAAAAACAGGGATTTTCGTGAGCGAACCCTTTTATCGCTCGTGAAAAGATGGTACAAACCGATCTAAATTGATGGTGATAATTTATGCTCAACTGGGATGACGAGACGACTGCCGTAACTCCCTCGAGCGGATCGCAACAGAACACGTTGCGCAACGCCGCGGGGCAGGCCGTCGGAACGCAAGCAGCGACACCCGTCGTGCCGCAAGCTCCGTTGGCTCAAAACATCTTCGCGCAGGACTTTGCCGTTGCGCCATACGTGGAAGCAGCCCAACCTGCCGTCGCATCCGAAGCTCGGGTGAACGTCGCGGACAAGCGGATCATCAACGGCCGCACCGACGTCAATCAACTGGTGCCGTTCAAGTACAAGTGGGCGTGGGAGAAGTACCTCGCCGGCTGTGCGAACCATTGGATGCCGCAGGAAATCAACATGTCGCGCGACATCGCGCTTTGGAAAGACCCGAATGGGCTGACCGAAGACGAGCGCCGCATCGTCAAACGCAATCTCGGCTTCTTCGTGACGGCCGATTCCCTCGCCGCGAACAACATCGTGCTCGGCACCTACCGGCACATCACGGCGCCCGAGTGCCGGCAGTTCCTGCTGCGCCAGGCGTTCGAAGAGGCGATTCATACCCACGCCTATCAGTACATCGTGGAATCGCTGGGCTTGGACGAAGGCGAAATCTTCAACGCGTACCACGAGGTCGCCTCGATCCGCGACAAGGACGAGTTCCTGATCCCGTTCATCCATACGCTGACGGATCCGGCGTTCACGACGGGCACGCTCGAAGCCGATCAGAAGCTGCTCAAGTCGCTGATCGTCTTCGCCTGCATCATGGAAGGCCTGTTCTTCTACGTGGGCTTCACGCAAATTCTCGCGCTCGGCCGCCAGAACAAGATGACGGGCGCCGCCGAGCAATACCAGTACATCCTGCGTGACGAGTCGATGCATTGCAATTTCGGCATCGACCTCATCAACCAGATCAAGCTCGAGAACCCGCATCTGTGGACGCGCGAGTTCCGGGAAGAGATTCGCGAGCTCTTCAAGCACGCGGTCGAACTCGAATACCGCTACGCCGAGGACACCATGCCGCGCGGCGTGCTGGGATTGAATGCGTCGATGTTCAAGAGCTATCTGCGCTTCATCTGCAACCGGCGTTGCCAGCAGATCGGCCTCGATCCGCTCTATCCGAACGAGGAAAACCCGTTCCCGTGGATGAGCGAAATGATCGACCTGAAGAAGGAACGCAACTTCTTCGAGACGCGAGTCATTGAATATCAAACCGGCGGTGCGCTGTCCTGGGAATGACGCGTGCTGTTCGATGCAATGAATGTTGATGGGGTGCCCGCCGCGAGAGGAGCCGCGGCGGATAAAGCAAGGAGCAAGATCGCCTAATGCAAAGCGTGCCCGGCGGTGCAACCGCCAACAAACATGACAGGCACTTTGCGAGCCCTTCAGTGGGATGGGCGAACTACCCCCTTAGAAAGCGGGCGGCAAAGCCGTCTGCTTATCACGAGCGATTATCGGGCTGCGTGAGCGCCGCGCGTTCACCTGCCGTCTCGATCCGGCGTGCTGTGCCTTTTGGCGCGGCACGCCTTACCGCATTCATTAGCGTAAGCGCTTGGTCTTTGCGTACGCCGATGAATAGCCCGCTTCGCAGCGCGCGCCGTCGCCGGCGCGCAGCGGGAAGCGGGTTTGAAGAAGGGTGTAGTTCGAAACTTACCATCTGAAAACCTGAAGGAGAACACAATGGCAACTGCCAAGAAAAAGCCTGCCGCCAAGAAAGCCGCACCGGCCAAAAAAGTAGCAGCGAAGAAGGTCGCGGTGAAGAAGGTCGCGGCGAAGAAGGCGGCTCCGGCCAAGAAGGTTGCAGCCAAGAAAGTCGCAGTGAAGAAGGTTGCTGCGAAGAAGGTTGCTGCGAAGAAGGCGGCTCCGGCCAAGAAGGCTGCAGTGAAGAAGGTCGCAGCGAAGAAGGCGGCTCCGGCTAAGAAGGTCGCAGCAAAGAAGGCTGCACCGGCCAAGAAGGTTGCAGCCAAGAAAGTCGCAGTGAAGAAGGTTGCCGCGAAGAAGGCTGCACCGGCCAAGAAGGCCGCGGCTAAGAAGGCGGCGCCGGCTAAGAAGGCCGCTCCTGCGAAGAAGGCTGCGGCCAAGAAGGCTGCGCCTGCTAAGAAGGCTGCCCCTGCGAAGAAGGCCGCCGCCAAGAAGGCTGCCCCTGCGAAGAAGGCTGCTGCTGCGCCTGCGGCGAAGAAGGCCGCTCCCGCGAAGAAGGCTGCCGCCAAGAAGCCTGCGCCAGCCGCGCCCGCTGCGCCTGCTCCTGCAGCAGCCGCTTCGACGGCGCCCGCTTCGACGGTGAAGACCGCGCTGAACCCGGCCGCTGCATGGCCGTTCCCGACCGGCAGCCGTCCGTAATAGGGCGGCGCGACGCGTGCCGCGCTTGGCGTGGCACCTGCTCGCGTGTCGATGTGGATGAACCCCGCCGCTGGCATCACGCTGGCGGCGGGGTTTTTACATATTGGCCGAGCTCCCCAGCCGTGAGGGAAGCAACAGCGGCGCAGTGACGGTCAGTGCGTGACGCGCGTGACGCCGCCACTCGAGAGCAGGCGCACCCGTTCGCCGGCTTGAAAGATCTCACCGGTCGCCGATTGCGTAATGGCCCGCAGATCGCCGTTGTCCAGCCGCACAGTGATTTCCAGACCTTGGCGCTTCGCGACGCCGTTTTCGACTGCATTGCCGGCAACCGCGCCCGCGATGCCGCCGATGATTGCCGTCGCGATCGATCCTTTACCGCCTCCGAGCGCACTCCCTGCGACGGCGCCTAGCGCACCGCCACCGACTGCGCCGAGCCCGCTCGGTTGCCCGTCGTTCGACGAGATCGTCACGGCGCGCACGCTCTCGACCGTACCGAAGCGGACGGTCTGTTCGCGCTGCGCTTGCCCTGCCGTGTACACATTGGGGGAACTGCTGTTATAGGCGCACCCCGTCATGGCTAGCGATCCCGCCACCAGTAAGGCGAGCACGACCCGGCCCGATGTTTTCATTGTCTATTGCTCCACAAAAAGTATTGCTGCAGGCGCGTGGCTTATAAGCTATAGCCGTAGGCCTCTTTGAACCGTCGATCGATTTCGTCGCGGGACGGCGCGTAAGTTTGCGGTCCCGACTGTTCGATTTTGAGCGAGCCCATCAGGCTTGCCAAGCGGCCCGTCGTGGCCCAGTCGAGGCCATTCTCGATGCCGTAAAGCAGGCCGCCGCGGAACGCGTCGCCGCAACCGGTAGGGTCGACGATCTTCGACGCGTGGACGACGGGAATTTCCTCGCACTGGCCGCCATGATGGATGCGCGAACCATGCTCGCCGCGCGTCACGATCAACGCCTGCACGCGCTGAGCGATTTCCTCGAGCGACCAGCCCGTCTTATTGCTGACGAGGCTCGCCTCGTAGTCGTTGACTGCTACGTAGGTGGCGAGTTCAATGGCGCGCCTGAGCGCCTCGCCGGAAAACAGCGGCAGGCCCTGGCCCGGATCGAAAATGAACGGCACGCCCGCCGCAGCCAGCTTCTCGGTGTGCTGCACCATCCCGTCGTATCCGTCGGGTGCGACGATCGCGAGCTTGATGTCCTGCGCGCGATCGGCGTGATTCAAATGCGACTGCATCATCGCGCCCGGGTGGAAGGCGGCGATCTGGTTGTTGTCCAGATCGGTCGTGATCATAGCCTGCGCCGTGTAAGCCTCGGGCACGACGCGCACGTGCTCGGTCGACAGGCCAAGGCTCTTGAATCGATCGAGATAGAGTTGACCGTCGACTTCGCCGAGCGTTGCCATGATGCGCGCATCGCCGCCCAGTAGATTCAGCGCGTAGGCAATGTTGCCGGCGCAGCCGCCGAACTCGCGGCGCATCGTCGGAACCAAAAAGCTCACGTTCAAGATGTGGACCTGTTCGGGCAGGATGTGCTCGCGGAAGCGCCCCTGGAAGGTCATGATGTTGTCGTAAGCGAGCGAGCCGCAAATCAGCGTAGCCAAGTCGAAAGTTCCTATGCGTGTCCGGTAAAAAAGGGCCGCCATACGAAAAACGCCGCGCGGGTGGCGCGGCGTGCTGCATCTGCGGCCGGGCGATTTACTTCAGGGCGCTCAGCGCCGCGTCGTAGTTCGGCTCGTTCTTGATTTCGCCGACGAGTTCCGCGTGCACGACCTTGTCGTTTTCGTCGACGACGACCACTGCGCGCGCCGTCAGACCCGCCAGCGGGCCCGATGTGATGTCGACGCCGTACGCTTGCGCGAATTCATGGCCACGGAACGTCGACGCCGTCACCACGTTTTCGATGCCTTCGGTCGTGCAGAAGCGGCTCGCGGCAAACGGCAGGTCGCCCGAAACGACGATCACTGCCGTATTTTGCAATTTGGCAGCCGCTTCGTTGAACTTGCGTGTCGAGGTGGCGCAGGTGGGCGTATCCAGGCTCGGGACGATGTTGAGTACCTTGCGTTTGCCTGCGAAATCGGCGAGCGTCACCGGCTTGAGGTCTTTGCCGACGAGCGAAAATTCGGGTGCCTTTTGGCCGACCGAGACGAACGTGCCGCCGACTGCGATCGGGTTGCCGCCCAGCGTGACTTGACTCATGTTTGCTCCGGATATCCGTTTCGTGTTGTCGCGAGTGCGAGGAAGTGGGCGCGCCTAGCTTTGCGTGCCCGGGTTCTGCTATGGGTAGAAGATCTGAACGCGAAAGTTGGTCGCGATCGCGTTGCCGCTGTCGAGCCGAACGATCATCGTCTGCGTGGTGTGCGCCGGCAAGCCCGCCGCCACGCTAGTGCCCGGCGCGACATAGTCCGCGGGCCACAAGATGCGGCGCACAGCGACGTCGTTCTTGCTGTCGAACAGCGTCAATTCGATCGCAGGGTAGGCGAGTGCAATGCCGTAGCGGTTCCGTAGTGGCACGCGTAGCTCGAGGCGGTGGGGTCCGTCGATTTGCCGCAGATCGGATGCCTCGACCTGCAGCCCATCGATGTCGCGCGGCGGTGTCAGTTGACAGCCGAGCTTGGCGCACACCTGCGCGAACAGCGGCTGCGAGTCGGGCCAGTAGACCATGACGGCTTCGCGGCGCCACCAGGCGAGCTGAGCCACCAAGGCGACGATGAGCGCGAGCGCGACGATCCCGCCGACGATGTATGCAAGCGAACGGCTTGGCGTCCCGGTGCGTGCCTCGCGCGTTACCGCGAAGTGACGCTCGTGCGCGCTCGATGCAAGCGGTTCGGCGAAAACCGGCGGCGCGCCGGCCGCCCGCAGGCGCGGGTCGTCGGCCGCGGCGCTGCGCTGCGGCGCCGCTTCGGCTTGCTGTTCGGCGCGTGCTTGCAGTCCCTCGCGCAAGTGCGGCTCGAGGTGCGGTTCGGCCTGAGCTTCGTCGACGCGCGCCGAGCGGGTAGGCGCGGAGAATTCGGGCTCGGCGCCCGTTCGCTCCGGCAGATCGAGAGACGCCGGCTGGGGCGCGCCGAAATGCGGTTCGGCGTCGAGGCCGGGCTGCAACGTACCGTTCAAATGCGGTTCGTCGTCATCCCAATTTGGTTCGGGCGATGCAGCGGGTATCGTGTCGCGCGGCGCTGATGTGGGCGGATGCTCGGTCTCGAGCACATGCTCAGCCTCAGGCACATGCTCAGCCTCAGCCTCAGGCTCGTACACAGGCTGTTGTTCAGCGCCAGGCGCAAAAACCGGTGCCGCGAAAGGCGGCACCTCCGCACTGAGCGGTGGTTCATGCGTAAGCGGGGGCTCCGACAGCGCCACGTCCGAGCTTGCCGTCGTCTCGGAAGCAACTGCCTCGGCTTGCGCTTCCGGCGTCGTCTCGTTCAGCGGGGACGGCGCTGAATCGCGCTCGCTTTCCAATGCGGGAACGCCGGCTGGCTCGCCGTCATGGCCGGCGCCCGCATGCGGATCGAGCGTGTTGTGCCGAGCGTCGAAGACCTCGTGGCAGTGTCCGCAGCGCGCGAACCCACCAGAGCGTGCAAGCATCGCTTCCTGAACGCGGAAAACCGTTTCGCAGTGGGGACAGCGGGTGGCTAGGACCATAGTGAACGGAAAAGCCGGCAATAGCGCCGGTGCATCGATCGATAGTCGCTATTCTAATGGTTTCTCGCCGCGCCCTCGGCGATGCCGCAATTGCCCGCGGGCTCGTCAGCGGCGCTTTACACCGGCCAAGCAAACCCAGCCGTCGAGTTCGCGCCATACGCCAATGTCGATCCACGGACGATACGCATCCGCGACCTCCTCGGCTTGCCGCGCAAGCACGCCCGATAGCACGATGCGTCCGCCCGGCTTGACCTTCGCGCTCAGCATCGAAGCCATCAGCTTGAGCGGGTTCGACAAAATATTGGCGACTACGACATCGAACTGGCCCTCGGGGCAAGCGTCGGGCAGTGTATAGGTGACTGCCGCGTTGTTGCGCTCGCTGTTTTGCCGAGCCGATTCGACGGCTTGCGGATCGATGTCGACGCCAACGACCGGCGCAGCGCCGCACTTGTGCGCAAGGATCGCGAGGATGCCGGAGCCGCAACCATAGTCGAGCAGCGACTCGCCCGCCACGACCGATGCTTCGAGCCATTCCATGCACAGCCGCGTCGTCGGGTGACTACCCGTGCCGAATGCGAGCCCGGGATCGAGTTCGAGGATCAACGCTTGCGGATCGGGCGCATCGTGCCATGACGGCACCACCCAAATTCGCTTGCCGATCGCGATTGGTTCGAATTGCGACTGCGTCAGACGCACCCAGTCCTGTTCCGGAACTTCCCGCACCGCGAACGACGGAACCGCCGCCAGCCCAACGGCATTGGCGGCGGCGGCCGCGACGAGCGCCGGCTCGTGCTCGGGGGCGAGCAGGGCGATCACGCGCGAATGCTGCCATGCCGTGCGGTCTGGCGTGAGGCCGGGCTCACCGAACAGCGGCTGCTCGTCGGGCGTATCGGCATCGGCGTCCTCCACCGAGACCGACAGCGCCCCCAATTCCATGAGCGCATCGGACAGCGCTTCGGCGCGCGTCCGGTCCAGCTCGACGATCAGTTCCCGGTAGCTCGCCATGTCGCTCAGGCTTCCTCCGGCGCGGCTTGCTGCTTTTCCGCGAGCCGGTTCTCGAGATAGTGAATGCTCGTGCCGCCTTCGACGAAGCTGCCGTCGAGCATCAATTCGCGATGCAGCGGAATGTTCGTCTGAATCCCTTCGACGACCATCTCGGACAGCGCAATCCGCATGCGTCGAATCGCTTGCTCGCGCGTGGCGCCGTAGGCGATCAGCTTGCCGATCATCGAATCGTAGTTCGGCGGAACGAAATACCCATTGTAGGCGTGCGAATCGACACGGATGCCGGGGCCGCCGGGCGTATGCCACGACGTGATGCGACCGGGCGAAGGGGTGAACCGGAACGGATCTTCCGCATTGATCCGGCACTCGATCGCGTGACCGCGGAATACGATATCGCGCTGACGCAGCGCAAGCTTTTCGCCCGCGGCGATACGAATTTGCTCCTGCACGATGTCCACGCCCGTGATCAGTTCCGTCACCGGGTGCTCGACCTGCACGCGCGTGTTCATTTCGATGAAATAGAACTCGTTGTTCTCGTACAGGAACTCGAACGTGCCGGCGCCGAGGTAGCCCATCTTCTTGCAGGCGTCCGCGCAGCGATCGCCGATGCGCTCGATCAGGCGGCGCGCGATGCCCGGCGCCGGCGCCTCTTCGATCACCTTTTGGTGGCGGCGTTGCATCGAGCAGTCGCGCTCGCCCAGCCACAGCGCGTTCTTGAACGAATCGGCCAGTATTTGGATCTCGATGTGACGCGGGTTCTCGAGAAACTTCTCCATATAGACCTGCGGGTTGCCGAACGCGCGTTCGGCTTCCTCGCGAGTCATGTTGACGGCGTTCACGAGCGCCGCCTCGGTGTGGACCACGCGCATGCCGCGGCCGCCGCCGCCGCCCGCAGCTTTGATAATCACGGGGTAGCCGACCGAGCGCGCAATCTTGACGATCTCTTTCGGATCGTCCGGCAGCGCGCCTTCCGAGCCGGGCACGCAGGGCACGCCGGTTTTGATCATCGTCTGCTTGGCCGTGACTTTGTCGCCCATCAGACGAATCGTCTCGGGGCGCGGGCCGATGAAGGCGAAGCCCGACTGCTCGACGCGCTCGGCGAAATCGGCGTTCTCCGACAGGAAGCCATAGCCGGGGTGAATTGCCTCGGCATCGGTGACTTCGGCCGCGCTGATCAGCGCGGGCATGTTCAGGTAGCTCTGCGGCGACGGCGCCGGTCCGATGCAGACGGCTTCATCGGCGAGCTTCACGTATTTGGCGTCTTTATCGGCGGTCGAGTAGGCGACGACCGTCTTGACGCCGAGCTCGCGGCAAGCACGCTGGATGCGCAAGGCGATTTCGCCGCGATTGGCGATAAGAATTTTTTCAAACATGGCGATGGTTCGACGCAGTTATGGGCTCGTGCGTCGTGGGTCCGCAAAGAAACGGGCGGTACACGGCATTCGAGCGAAAGGGCTGCACCCGAGGCTTGGTCATTCGCCCGGGCCCGCCTCGCGATCAACCGATGATGAACAGCTGCTGGCCGTATTCCACGGCTTGGCCGTTTTCGATGAGGATTTCTTTCACGACGCCCGCTTGGTCGGCTTCGATCTCATTGAGCAGTTTCATCGCTTCGATGATGCACAGCGTCTGGCCTTCCTTGACCGAATCGCCCACCTGGACGAACGGCTCCGCGCCCGGCGAAGGCGAGCGGTAGAAGGTGCCGACCATCGGCGACGTCACGACGTGGCCTTCCACGGCCGCGGGCGCGGGCGCGGGGGCATGCTCTGCAGCGATCGAACCGGCGGCCGGGGCCGGTGTGCTGAATTGCGGTGCGTACGGGGCGGACTGCTGCACGTAAACCGGCGGCGCATTCTTGACGATGCGGACTTTGCCTTCGCCTTCAGTTACTTCGAGCTCGGAGATACCCGATTCGGAGACGAGGTCGATCAAAGTTTTCAGCTTACGTAGATCCATAAGGAATCCCCTCTTTAATGCGTGAGGCGCCGGCTCGCACCGGCTCCGATTTGGTGTTCTGGAATCAGCCGCGCGCGTTCTGAGGCGCGAGCCGCTCTAACGCGAACTCGAGTGCGTACAGATAGCCCTTCCAGCCGAGACCGCAGATGACGCCCTCGGCCTGGTCGGAAAAGTAGGAGTGATGCCGGAACGGCTCTCGGCGATGCACGTTCGAGAGATGGACCTCGACGAACGGGATGCCGACGCCTGCCAGCGCGTCGCGCAACGCGACGCTCGTATGCGTATAGGCCGCCGGATTGATGACGATGAATTCGATCCCTTCTGCCGCGGCCGCCTGCACGCGGTCCACCAGGTGGCCTTCGTGATTGCTTTGAAACGCCACCAGTTCGACGCCTGCTTCCTTCGCGCGTGCCGTTAGCGCCTGATCGATCTGCTCGAGCGTCACGCGGCCATACACCTCGGGTTCCCGCGTACCGAGCAGGTTGAGGTTAGGGCCGTGTAGCACCAGCAGTCGTTTCATGGTTCGCTTCTGTTTCCGCGGAATTGCGCGCACTTTAGCGCTGATTGTCGAAACTTGTCTAGCGGCCAATGAAAAAGGCGCTGAGCGAGGCTCCGCCCGAACGCGTTTTTTTCGCCCGGCGTCACTCAATTTCCGCGATCCTGACACGAATTAGCCGCATTTTGCATGTAACTGCGCGTTATTCGGGTGGGCCGCTCAAAGCGCATCTAACGTCCTGCGAAGTTCGGTCGGGACGATTTGTCCTAATTTTGTCGACCGTACGACGCCGTTAGCGTCAATTACGACAGTGAAGGGCAGCGCGCCCGCCCCGTTGCCAAGGCTGCGGGCAAGATCGGCGCCGCCAAATCCGCTGATCAAAATCGGGTAATCCACCGGGACCTTCTTCAGGAAATTTTGGACGTTCTGTCGAGAATCGACTCCGATCCCGACGAATTGGACGCCCTTGCTGGCGTAGGCGTCATGAAGTTCCACGAGTTGCGGCATCTCGGCGACGCATGGAGCGCACCAAGAAGCCCAGAAGTTCACGACCAGCACCCGCCCTTTGTAGGCCTCGAGCATTTGCGGCTTGTCGTCGACGTCGCGCAGCGGCGCGCTCAGCAGTTGCGCGACCGCGTCGCTGGCCGGTGCCGTCGTGGCCGGCACGGCGGCGCTCGGCATCGCCCTTTCGGGGTTGGCGCCGCCGACGAGCAAATGCTGCGCCGCGACCCCGAAGAGGCCTGCCGCCACCGCCACGGTCGCCACGATGAAGAGATGTTTCGCTTTCATAAAGTAATAGGGACGGATGTCGAGCCGGCCGACGACGGTCGCGCTGCCGGCTTTGGCGTCGATTTCAATTGTGCAACGGTGCGTCGCCGTTACCGGCGAGCAGCGCCTCGACGGCGTCGAGATTGGCCCGGGCCGTGCGGCCCCGTCCGTCCGCGCGCACCGCGCCGCGCAGATCGTCCGTATCGTAGAGCGCGATATGGATGCCGACGGGATTTTCATCGCGAGCGGCCCGCCACAGGAAGCTCAATGTCTCGACGTCACCCCGGCCGCCGAAGTGGCGCGTCTCCGAGACGTCGTACTGCACGTTTATATTGAGCAGGTAGATCGCCACTTCCTTAGGGTTGTCGCAAAACACCTGGAGATGAATGTCCGAGTGCTCGCCGGCCGTGCCGTTCAGGACCGCCCCCGTCAGGTAGGGATGGAACGCGGCTAGCCGCTTCATCCATTCGATGGCGATTTCCCGCAGCCGACGCAGGACCGCGGGCTGCGTGTCGGCCTGGAACAGCGATTGATACTCGCGAATTTCTTCTTCGATCTGATCGTTGTCGGGCAGCCATTCGCCCGCGACGCGCGCCTGACCCGTAATCTGCCGCGCCGCCTTGCGCTTGGCGCTGGCGTAATCGAGCCCTTCCTCCGCGATCAGCCGCGCGGCTGCCATCGCGATTTCATCCCGCACGCGCTGCGGATCGACAAGAGATTTGCGCACCATCCGGCAATCATACTAGATCGTCCGGCACCGCCCGCCCGGCCCCGTTCGCGGCGGGCGCGTCGGGTACAATAGCGAGCCTTTAGCGCGCCGTCCGCACCCGGGCGGGAGCGTCCATCCCTGCACTCGCGGAAAGCGCGGCACCAGCACGACAGGTTTATGCATATCCACATCCTCGGCATCTGCGGCACCTTCATGGGCGGTCTCGCGGTTCTCGCGCGCGCCGCGGGGCATACGGTGACGGGCTGCGACGCCGGCGTCTATCCACCGATGAGCACCCAGCTCGAGGCGCAAGGCATCAAGCTCATCGAAGGGTATGGCGCGGAACAGCTCGAGCTCAAGCCCGACTTGTTCGTCGTCGGCAACGTCGTCTCGCGCGGCAACGAGCTGATGGAGGCGATTCTCGATCGCGGCTTGCCCTATGTCTCCGGGCCGCAGTGGCTGGGCGAGCACGTGCTGGCGGGCAAGTGGGTGCTCGCCGTCGCGGGCACGCACGGCAAAACGACGACGAGCTCGATGCTCGCTTGGTTGCTCGAAGACGCAGGCCTGAACCCCGGCTTCCTGATCGGCGGGGTGCCGCTCAATTTTGGCGTCTCGGCCCGGCTGACCGATTCGAGCTTCTTCGTCATAGAAGCCGACGAATACGACACGGCGTTCTTCGACAAACGCTCCAAGTTCGTCCATTACCGGCCCCGCACGGCCGTCCTGAACAATCTCGAATTCGATCACGCCGACATCTTCCCCGATTTGGCTGCGATCGAGACCCAATTTCATCATCTCGTCCGCACCGTGCCCCGCGTTGGGCGCCTCGTCGTCAACGGGCGCGAGGCGGCGCTCGAGCGCGTGCTCGTGCGCGGCGTGTGGAGCGAGGTGGAGCGCTTCGGCGTCGAGGGCGGCTGGGATGCGCTGCCCGCGGCGGACGGCGAACCCATCGACGAGCGCTTCGCGCTCTATTGGCACGGCGAACGCGCGGGTCTCGTCGATTGGCAGGTGCAAGGCGAGCACAATCGGCTCAATGCCCTCGCGGCGATCGCGGCGGCGCGTCATGTCGGCGTGCCGCCGGCCCAGGCGGCCCATTCGCTCACGCAATTTCGCAACGTCAAGCGGCGCATGGAAGTGCGGGGAAGCGTCGATGGCGTGACGGTATACGACGACTTCGCGCACCATCCGACCGCCATCGCGACGACGATCGCGGGGCTGCGCACGCGCGTCGGCAGCGAGCGCACCCGCATTCTGGCCGTGCTCGAACCGCGTTCGAACACCATGAAGCTCGGGGTCATGAAAGCGCAACTGCCCGGCAGCTTGGCGGGCGCCGATCTCGTATTCGGCTATGGCGCGCCGAGCGGGCGCGATGCGCTCGGTTGGGACCTGCGTGAAGCGTTGGCGCCGCTTGGCGGCAAAGCGCGCGCGTTCGACGATCTGAACGCCCTCGTTGCGGCCGTGGCGCAGGCGGCGCGCCCCGGCGATCACCTGCTCGTCATGAGCAACGGCGGCTTCGGCGGCGTCCATCAGAAGTTGCTCGATGCGCTGGGCTCGCGCCCAAGAGGCGCTGCGTGATTCTCTATCTGCACGGCTTCCGATCTTCGCCGAAATCGTTCAAAGCGCAACTGCTCGCGGCGCGCGTGGCTGCGCTCGGCGGCGCGAACGAATGGCGCTGCCCTATGCTGCCGGTTTCGCCGTTGCAAGCCGTCGCCTTGGCCGAAGCCCAAGTGGCCGAGACGGTGGAGGGCGCACGCGGTGAAGTCACGCTCATCGGCAGTTCCCTGGGCGGGTATTTGGCTACTTATCTAGCCGAGAAGCACGGTTGGCGCGCGGTGTTGCTGAACCCCGCCGTGCTGCCCGAGCGCGATTTGTCCGCTTATTTGGGCGAGCAGCCGCTGTGGCACGGCGGCGGCAGCATCGTCGTGGAGCCGCGTCATTTGGATGAGCTGCGCGCGCTCGGCGTCAGGTCGATCACCAAGCCGGAACGCTATTATTTGATCGCCGCCACGGGCGACGAAGTGCTCGACTACCGCGAAATGCTCGCGCATTACCCTGGTGTCGAGACCAAGCTGATCGAAGGCAGCGACCACGCGATCAGCGAATTCGCCAGCTATGTCGACGACGTGCTCGCATTTTGCGGCATGACGCCGGCCGAGCGCGTATAGCCGGCTAGCGAGCCGGCGCATCAATGAACTGAATCAAATCGATCGGCAGCGGGCGTGCGGATTGCCGCACGGTAGCGCTGCGAGGGCCATATTCGTAACGAGAGTGTCGAGTGAACGTTTTTTTTGAGGAATCGGGCGGGTTGAAGGCGGGTAGCGTGCTGTCGCGTCAGGGCGATGCGCTGCAAGTCGAGTTGCCGGGCGGACGGCGAGCGAAGGTGCGCGCCAAGGACGTCCTGATCGAGTTCGACAAGCCGAGCGCGGCCGAGTTGTTGCAGCAGGCCGATGCGGCCGCGCAGCAGATCGATCTCGACTTCCTGTGGGAGTGCGCGCCCGCCGACGAATTCCCGTTTGCGTCGCTTGCCGGCGAGTACTTCGGCGCGCAATCGGGCCCCGTCGAGCGCGCGGCGCTCGTGCTGCGCATGCATGGCGCGCCCGTCTATTTCCGTCGCAAGGGCCGCGGGCAGTACCAGCGCGCCCCTGAAGAGCAATTGAAGATGGCGCTCGCGGGGTTGGAGCGCAAGCGTCAACAGGCGCTCGTGCAAGCCGAATACGAAGAAGAGCTGAAGGCAGGGCGGTTGCCCGAGGCGCTGCGCGGCAAGGCGCTCGCATTGCTCACGAAGCCCGATAAGAACGCGATCGAATACAAAGCGCTCGAGGGCGCGGCGGCGGCGCGCGGGGTGTCGACGGCGCGGCTCATGTTGGAGTGCGGGGGCATTGCATCGGCGCGCGCCTTGCACGAAGCGCGCTTCTTGTCCGAGCACTTTCCGCATGGCACCGGGTTTCCGCCCGTGACGCCCGGGCCGGTGCCCGATGATTTGCCGACTGTTCATGCGGAGGCGTTTTCGATCGACGACATCACGACGACCGAGATCGACGATGCGTTTTCGGTCGAATTGCTCGGCGAAGACCGTGTGCGAGTGGGCATTCACATCGCGGCGCCTGCGCTTGGCATCGCGCGGGGCGATCCCGTCGATGCGATTGCGCGCGCCAGGCTGTCCACCGTGTACATGCCCGGCGACAAGATCACGATGTTGCCCGACGAGGTGGTCGAAGTCTTCACGCTCAAAGAGGGCGGACTGCGGCCGGCGCTTTCGCTGTACATTATCGTCGAGCGCAACACGCAGGAAATCGTGGCCACCGAAACGCGCGCCGAACGCGTGTTCGTCAAGAGCAATTTGCGCCATAACACGCTCGACGCCGATGTGACGGAGGAGTCGCTCGCTGCCGGTAGCGGCGACTATCCGCACAAGGCCGAGATCGCCGTGCTGTGGCCGCTCGCCCAAGCATTGTTCGAAAAGCGGCAGGCGGCGCGCGCTGGTTACGGCTTGCGGCGCGAAATTCACGGCAATACTGATTACAACTTCTACGTCGACGGCGAGCACGTGACGATTACGCCGCGCCGTCGCGGCTCTCCGCTCGATTTGATCGTGGCCGAACTCGCTATTTTGGCCAATTCGACCTGGGGCGCCCTGCTGCACGACCATGGCGTGCCGGGCATCTATCGAACCCAACGCACGTTCGCTGCCGCAGGTCCCAAGCGCACGCGCATGCAAACGAGCGCCGCGCCGCATGAGGGGCTCGGCGTCGCGCAGTACGCATGGAGCACCTCGCCGCTGCGTCGCTACGTCGATCTCGTCAATCAATGGCAATTGCTCGCCTGCGTGCAGCATGGGGTCGCCGCCAAGCTTGTCGCGCCGTTCAAGCCGAAAGACGCCGATTTGTTCGCCGTGGTTCAAGGCTTCGACGACACTTACACCGCCTATGCCGACCACCAACGTCGTATGGAGTACTTTTGGTGCTTGCGTTGGCTCACGCAGGAGCGGAAGAAAGAAGTGGTGGCGGCTGTCATCAAGGGAGATCTCTTGCGCCTCGAGGAAGTGCCGCTGTTGCTGCACGTTCCGGGGCTCGGCGTGCATGCGCGGGGCACGCGCATCATGCTGGAGGTGATGGGCGTCGATGAATTGACGATCGAGGCGTCGGTGCGCCCGATTCGCGTGCTCGATGCGCCCGGGTCGTCGAACGTCGCTGCCGAAGAGGACGAGGAAGACGCGGAAATCGTCAATGCGCCCGATGCGTCGGCGCAAAGCGAGGAAGAGGCGCGCGCCGAAGGGAGCGAATCGGAAGCCGGCGTCGATGCGGCAGGCGACGAAGGGACGGGCGACGAAGCGGCGCGCGAATCGAGCGGCGACGGTGATGCGGCCGGTGTCGACGATAGTGCGCGCGACGCGACCGCTCGAGACGGCGCGACGCCATGGTCGCAGGAGGCGCAATGAGCGCGGCGGCGTCCAACTCGGCAGGCGAGGAGTCCATCGAACCGGCTGCGCCCGGATACGACCTCTATGCCGTGATCGGCAACCCGATCGCACATAGCAAATCGCCGCTCATTCATTCGCGTTTTGCCGCGCAAACCGGCGAGCGCATCGAATACCGGCGCCTGCTCGCACCTGTCGATGGCTTCGGCGATACGGTGCGCGCGTTCATGGCCGCCGGCGGCAAAGGGCTCAACGTCACGGTGCCGTTCAAGCTCGAGGCACACGCGCTGGCCGCGCGGCTTTCGCCGAGAGCGGCGGCGGCGGGGGCCGTCAACACGCTGCGATTCGATGCGGAGGGCATCTTCGGCGACAACACCGACGGCGTGGGGCTCGTCGCCGATATCGAAAAGAACTTGGGCGTGAGTCTCGCCGGTGCGCGCGTGCTGCTGCTCGGCGCAGGCGGCGCGGCTCGCGGCGCGGTGCTGCCGATCCTCGAGCGCGGTCCGCAGCGCGTGACGATCGTCAATCGCACGGCGCAAAAGGCTGACGCTCTCTTGGCGCAATTCGCTTCGGCGGCGCGTGAGGCGCGCTGCGTGTTGTCGGGCGGGGCACCTGCGGCGATCGACCCCGCGGCCTACGACGTCGTGATCAACGCGACGGCGGGCTCCTTGGCCGCGGCGGTGCCCGAATGCGACAACCGGGCGTTCGGTCCGGGCACGCTCGCATACGACATGATGTACGGCGCACAGCCGACGGTCTTCATGCAACATGCGCGGTCGCTAGGCGCCACCGTGTCCGACGGCCTGGGCATGTTGGTGGAGCAGGCTGCCGAATCGTTTTGGGTCTGGCGCGGCGTGCGTCCCGACAGCGCTTGTGTGCTGGCAGAGCTGCGCGCCATGTTGGCGGCTTCCGCTTAGCGGCAGCAAGACACGGACGGCAGAGAGGCAGCGCGCGTTGCACGAGGCGAGGCCGACGCGAGCGCGAATAATCAAGACGCAGCGATGACAAAAGCGAAAAAGCGGACGAGGAAAGGCATCGCCGGCTGGCTCGTTTATGCGGCAGCCGTGTGCGCGCTCGCGTGGGTTGCGACGCAAGCGTATTACTTTGCGCAAATCGCCGTTTGGAGCGTCGTCAACCCGCGTTCGACGGCGTTCATGCGGGCCGATGCATGGCGGTTGGCGCAGGACCGGCCCGACCTGTCGCTCGCGCACGAGTGGGTGCCCTACGAGCGGATCTCGCGTAACTTGAAACGTGCGATCATCGCCTCCGAGGATGCCAATTTCGTCAATAACAACGGCTACGAAACCGACGCGATTTTGCAAGCATGGGAAAAGAACAAAGCGCGCGGCAAGATCGTCGCGGGCGGTTCGACCATCACGCAGCAACTCGCGCGCAACTTGTTTCTTTCGCGCCAGAAGAGCTACCTGCGCAAGGGGCAGGAACTCATCATCACCTGGATGCTCGAGCTGCTATTGGACAAGCAGCGGATCTTCGAGCTCTATCTGAATTCGGTCGAATGGGGCAACGGCGTGTATGGCGCGCAAGCGGCCGCACGCTATTACTACCGAACGTCCGCTGCGCAATTGACGGCGTGGCAATCCGCGCGGCTCGCCGTCATGTTGCCTCGCCCGAAATACTTCGACGAGCACCGCGGCTCGGCGTATCTCGCGCAACGGGCCGCCGTCATCGCTCGGCGCATGGGCGCGGCGGAAGTGCCGCGATGAACGGGTGGCCTCGACACTAGACGCACGCGTCTGCGGACGAACCTATGAGCGTATTGCATCCGGACGATGTCCTTTTTCATCCAGGCTCGTTGCTTTCGCCGCTGGGCGAGCTCGTCGCGCCGTACGACCTCGAGTCCGGCGATGCCTCTTTGGCCGGGTATCGCCCAGCGACGGCCGATTCGCGGATCTACAACGCAAACGCGCGAACCTTCCGGCTGGACTGGGAGGCGCTATCGGCGGTGCACATCGTCAACGGCGTGGGCGTCACGCTCGGCGACTCGATTATCGGTCTGACGGCGATCGCCGCGATCCGGCATCGGTTCCCCAACGTTCGCGTCCATCTGTACCGGCCCAAGCGCGCGCCTGCTTACGTGGAGGCGCTCTATGCGCTCTTAAACGGCCCGATCGTGGACACCTGCCAGAGCTTGCCGCGCGTCATCGGCGAGCTGCCTGGGCACGAAGCGATCGTCGACGTGGGCAATCATCTGTTCTGGCGCGGCTTTTCCCGCGAGCCTATGGTCGACTTCTTCCTCGATGCCCTCGGGGTGGATCCCGCGTCGGTGCCGTCCTCGCAGAAACGAAATAACTGGCTGCGGCGATTGCCGCTCACCGATGCGTCGCCGCAGACGGTGTCGCGGCCTTATGCGCTGTTCTCGCCGTCCGCGAGCACGTCGTTGCGCGGTATTCCTTCGAGCCAGTGGGCGCGCTTGGTGGATTTGATTCACCGCACTTATGGCTTGCCGGTGCTCGGGTTTGGGCACGTCGATCATCCGGCATACCGGGATGTCAGCGCGCGAAGCGCTACGACGGCCGCCTTCCTGGGCTGGGTGAGCGGCGCAGCGTTCGTCATGACGGGCGACAGCGCCGCGCTCCATATCGCCGCTGGGTTCGATATCCCCGCCACCGCTTTTTTCTCGAGCATCGAGCCGGATTTGCGCGCGAGAGACTATCCGATGTGCCAATCGGTCAGCTTGGACGTACCGTCGTTGCGGGGCTTGCAGGCCAGCAGCCGTGAGGGCGATTTAGCATTGCTGAGCGGCGCATTCGATCGCCTGTTGGACGACGGGCTCGCGCTGCCGCCTTTGCCTTTGCCTCTGGCCTAATCGACGATCTAAACGGCCCGAACGGCTACAGGGCTAAAGGGCCACAACTCCCCCCGACGGCCAACGGCCAGAGTGACCCGAGACGCCTCGGCGGCTGCCACTGTCAGTGGCTATCCCAATAAGGCGCGCTTTCCCTTTCCCTTTCCCTTTTCCTTTTCCTCGACACGAACCGAAAGCCTTTCGGCTTCTCGCCCCGGCGTGCCCGGAAACTCCGCCAGGATGCCGAATTTGCCGGAGTCGGGACTGGCCGGAACCCCATGCTTGATCGATCGTACATCTCAATATATGAGCAGGTCATTCAAATGTTGGATCGACGCGCGAGGCGTGCCTACAATCCGTCGCGAGCGGTCGAAATAGCCGCCAAACGAAAGCGAAGCATTCTGCGATTCGAGAGCGAAGCATTCGAACCCAATGGAGACGCGCCCGATGACTGCATCCGATCACCCACTTTCCGCTTCCGCCACGAGAAGCGACGTATCCGAACTGCCGCTGCGCAGTGTCAGGGGCGAGGCCTCCGAGCCGCCTGCGGTGGCAGGCTCGGCGCTCGACAGCTTGGATTTGCCGGCCGGGACGCAGACTTTGCTGCGCGGGCTCGCGATCATCGAGGCGTGCGCACGCGGCGCACGCGATATGCGCGCGTTCGCCGCGGCGTTGGGCACGACCCGCAGCACCACACACCGGCTCGTGCACAGCCTCGTTCAGGCCCGCTATCTGCGCCAAGTGCCGCAAGGCTATTTGCTCGGGCCGAAACTGATCGAACTCGGAACCGTCGCCCTCGAGCAGATGCCGCTGACCGCCGTGGCCCGCCCGCACCTCGAACGGCTCGCGCAGGCCACGCTCGACACCGTCCACTTGGGTGTGCGCGATGGCGAAGACGTGCTTTACATCGACAAGCTGCCCGGCACGCGCGGACTCGAAATGCGTTCGAGGGCCGGTCACAAGATGCCGCTCGCCTGCACCGGCATCGGCAAGGCGCTGATGCTCGACTTGTCGCCGCAGATGTGGAGCTCGCTCTACGACGCCGCGCAGCGCACGCTCGAAGGCGTGCGCTTCGAGCACAGCCGCCGCCCCGACAAGCCGCTATTCCTTCAGCGCATGGTGCGCTACGCCGCCGGCCAATTTTCGTTCGACCTCGAAGAAAACGAGCCCACGATCTGCTGCGTGGCCGCCCCCGTGCGCGATGCGACCGGCGCGATCGTTGCCGCGATCTCCGTGGCGAGCACCACGCACTACATGTCTCAAGAACGTATGGATGAATTGATTCCCGTCGTGCAGCGAACCGCGCGCGCGATTTCCGAAGAACTCGGCTGGAGTGCGCCCGCGGCGCGCCGTATCAAACGATGACCGCTGTGCAAGCTTTGGCGGTGCCGCCCGCGCTGATCGGACTCGACTGGGGCACTACAGCCCTGCGCGCCTACCTGTTCGATGAGCGCGGCGGTGTGATTGCGACACGGGCGTCGGGCGACGGGATCATGCGCTTGCCGCAGCCAGGTGCGTTCGACGCCGCGTTCGAAGCCGCTTGCGGCGATTGGCTCGGCATGGCGCCGAGCCTGCCCGTCATCGCCGCCGGCATGATCGGCAGCGCGCAAGGCTGGTGCGAGGCGCCGTACGTCGAAACGCCCGCCGACGCTTCGGCGCTGGTTGCTGGAATCGTGCGGGTGAGCGCGGCATGCGGTGCCGATATTCATATCGTTCCGGGCGTGATCGAGCGCGGCGAGTTGCCGAACGTCATGCGCGGCGAGGAAACCCAAATCGTGGGCGCGCTCGCGAGCGCGGCGCTCGGTGGCGAAACGCACGCGCTGGTGGGCTTGCCGGGCACGCATGCGAAATGGGCGGTCGTGCGCGGCGAACGGATCGAATCGTTCCACACGTTCATGACCGGAGAGGTCTACGGGGCGCTGCGAGAGCACACGATTTTGGGGCGCACGATGGTCGAACCGGCTGGGCTCGATACGCAGGCGTTTTTGCGCGGGGTGGCCGTCGCTCAGCACGCGCATGGCGCGGGCCTGCTCGCAACGATTTTCAGCACTCGAACGCTTGGATTGACCGGGGAATTGGAGCCGCAGCAACAGCCCGACTATTTATCCGGTCTCTTGATCGGCCACGAGTTGGGCGGGTTGGCGGCGCTGCTCGCATCGCGCGGCGTGGCGCTTGCCGGTGAAGCGCCGCGCCTGATCGGCAGCGCCACGCTGTGCGAACGCTATCGCCTGGCACTGACGCAATTCGGTTGCTTGCGCGCGAGCATCGTCGACGCCGCGGCAGAAAACGGCCTATGGCGGCTCGCCGTTCAAGCGGGGTTGGTTGGGCGTCGCGCGTTTGCGCCCGCGGGTTGAAGCAGAACTGCGGTCGCCGAACGTGAAGCGCGCCGCACAGGGTCGATACATCGTCAGTCAATGAGCTAAACCGTTTTAGTCGCTACGTCATGCAAACCGAATTCGATTTACCCAAGCCGTACCATCCTCACGCCAAGTTCATCGGCGCATTCGAGGCGTGTCCGCTGATTGCCATCCTGCGCGGCATCACGCCAGGCGAAGCGGTGGCGCACGGTCGAGCGCTTTACGAAGCGGGTTTTCGCATCGTCGAAGTGCCGCTCAATTCGCCCGATCCGCTCGCGAGCATCGCGGCGTTGCGGCAAGCGCTGCCGGACCAAGTGATCGTCGGCGCGGGCACCGTGCTGCGGCCGGCCTTCGTCGAGGATGTGGCCCGCGCAGGCGGGGAACTGATCGTCATGCCGCATGGCGACATCGAGATCATCGAGACCGCGAAGCGCAACGGTATGGCTTGTGCGCCGGGCGTGGCCACGCCGACCGAAGCGTTCGCCGCGCTTGCGAGCGGCGCCGACGTACTCAAGATGTTCCCGGCCGAGCAGCTCGGCGCGGTCGTCGTCAAAGCGTGGCGCGCCGTGATCGCCAAGCGCGTGCCGATCGTGCCCGTCGGCGGTGTGACGCCAGAGAACATGGGAACGCTCGTTGCCGCAGGCGCGAACGGTTTCGGTCTCGGCTCGGCGTTGTATCGCCCGGGCCAAGAAGTCTCGGCGACAGCCAAGCACGCGCAGGCGTTCGTCGCCGCCTGGCGCGGCGTGAGCGCGGGGGCGGCGCGGTGAACCGGCTCGCCGGCAAAGTGGCGCTCGTCACCGGCGCCGGTCGCGGCATCGGCGAGGCGATCGCCCATGCCTTCGTGCGCGAAGGCGCGGCGACCGTGCTGGCCGAGCTCGACTTCGACGCTGCGCGGCAGGCCGCCGAGCGCATCGAGCGCGAGACGC
Source organism: Paraburkholderia sp. (assembly GCA_004322045.1). Classification (GTDB taxonomy): domain Bacteria; phylum Pseudomonadota; class Gammaproteobacteria; order Burkholderiales; family Burkholderiaceae; genus Trinickia. The sequence continues at coordinate 46,709 of SCRN01000011.1, read as the reverse complement.
CGGGCGCGCGTGTGCTGGCCGTGCGTACCGACGTGACGCAGTGGGCGTCGGTGTGCGCTGCGCGCGATGCTTGCGAGCAGGCTTTCGGCCCGATCGATACGCTCGTGAACAACGCCGGCATCAACGTGTTTTGCGATCCGCTGACGATGACCGACGACGATTGGCGCCGCTGCTTCGCCGTGGACCTCGATGGCGTGTGGAACGGTTGCAAGGCCGTATTGCCGGGCATGATCGAGCGCGGGCGCGGCAGCATCGTGAATATCGCATCGACGCACTCGTTCCAGATCATCCCCGGGTGCTTCCCGTACCCGGTGGCCAAGCACGGCGTGCTCGGATTGACGCGCGCACTCGGCATCGAATACGCAGCGAAACAAGTGCGCGTCAACGCGATCGCTCCCGGCTATGTGGAGACCCAGCTCACGCACGATTGGTGGAACGGCCACGCTGATCCCGCGGCCGCGCGCCAAGCGACGTTGGATTTGCAACCGATGAAGCGCATTGCGCAACCGCAGGAGATTGCGATGACGGCGGTGTTCCTCGCATCGGACGAGGCACCGTTCATCAATGCGACTTGCATCACGGTCGATGGCGGGCGCTCGGCGCTTTACCACGATTGATCGAGAACGATTGTTTCGATTGCCGGGCGACGGGTTCGCACGGCGATGTACCAACCGGATGGCGCACAGTGGCCGCGTGAGTCATCCGACATAGATAACGCGGCCAAAACGCTCAATCAGACAGGAGACGCATGTCATGAAACGCAGAATTTTCCTCACGCTGGCCGCTGCTGCGGTGACGTCGATGGTGGCGGGTGTGCCGGCCGCTCAAGCCGCCGATCCGGTCAAGATCGGCTTCCTCGTGAAGCAACCGGAGGAACCTTGGTTCCAGGACGAATGGAAATTCGCGGAGATGGCCGCGAAGCAAAAGGGCTTCACGCTCGTCAAGATCGGCGCGCCCTCGGGCGAGAAGGTCATGAGCGCGATCGACAACCTGCACGCGCAAAAGGCGCAGGGCTTCATCATCTGCACGCCTGACGTGAAGCTCGGGCCGGGCATCGTCGCGAAGGCCAAGGCGGACGGCTTGAAGATGATGACGGTCGACGATCGCTTGGTGGATGGATCGGGCAAGCCGATCGACGCCGTGCCGCACATGGGCATTTCGGCCTACAACATCGGCCAGCAGGTGGGCAAGGGCATCGTCGACGAGATCAAGAAGCGCGGCTGGGACATGAAGGACGTCGGCGCGATCGACGTGACCTACGAGCAACTGCCGACGGCTCACGATCGTACGCAAGGTGCGACCGACGTATTGTTGGCCTCGGGTTTCCCGAAGGCGAACATCATCGCTGCGCCGCAAGCGAAGACCGACACGGAAAACGCGTTCAACGCGGCCAACATCGCCATCACGAAGAACCCGAGCTTCAAGCACTGGGTGGCGTACGGCCTGAACGACGAAGCCGTGCTCGGCGCCGTGCGTGCGGCCGAAGGCCGGGGCTTCAAGGCCGACAACATGATCGGCATCGGCATCGGTGGCTCCGATTCGGCCCTGAACGAGTTCAAGAAACCGAACCCGACGGGCTTCTTCGGCAGCGTCATCATCAGCCCGAAGCGTCATGGCGAAGAAACCTCGACGCTGATGTACGACTGGATCACGCAAGGCAAGGAACCGCCGAAGCTCACGCTGACGCAGGGCATGCTCGCGACGCGCGAGAACGTCGCCAAGGTGCGTGAAGAGATGGGTCTCGCCGCCAAGTAAGTTTGCGGCGAAGCGTTCCGGCCGGCGCTTGCGAAGTCGCTGCAAGCGCCGGCTCGGATGACCCTTCAGTACGAGGTGAGGTGAGATGTCTGCAACGTTGCGATTTGACAATATCGGCAAGGTGTTCCCGGGCGTGCGTGCGCTCGACGGCGTGTCCTTCGAAGTCGAGGCCGGCCAAGTGCATGGGCTCATGGGCGAGAACGGAGCGGGCAAGTCGACGCTGCTCAAGATTCTCGGCGGCGAGTATCAGCCCGATTCGGGCCGCATCATGGTGGACGGGCAAGAAGTGCGTTTCGCCAGCGCCGCGGCTTCGATCGCGGCGGGCGTCGCGGTGATTCACCAAGAACTGCAATACGTCCCCGATCTGACGGTGACGGAGAATCTGCTGCTCGGCCGGCTGCCCAATGCGCTCGGCTGGGTGCACAAGGGCGAAGCGAAGCGTTTCGTCAGAGAGCGGCTCGCGCAAATGGGCGTCGATCTCAATCCGAATGCGAAGCTCGGGCGCTTGTCGATCGCGCAACGGCAAATGGTCGAGATCTGCAAGGCGCTGCTGCGCAATGCGCGCGTGATCGCGCTGGACGAACCGACGAGCTCGCTCTCGCACCGCGAGACCGAGGTGCTGTTCAAGCTCGTGCGCGAACTGAAAGCCGACGGCCGCGCGCTCATCTATATCTCGCACCGCATGGACGAGATTTACGAGTTGTGCGATGCCTGCACGATTTTTCGCGATGGCCGCAAGGTCGCATCGCATCGTTCGCTCGCCGAGGTTAAGCGCGAGACGATCGTCGCCGAAATGGTCGGGCGCGAGATTTCCGACATTTACGGCTATCGCCCGCGCAAACAGGGCGAAGTGCGGCTTGCCGTCGATGCCGTGCAAGGCCACGGGTTGTCCGCGCCAGCCAGTTTCAGCGTGCGTGCGGGCGAAATCGTCGGTTTCTTCGGGCTGGTCGGCGCGGGACGCAGTGAGTTGATGCGGCTCGTCTACGGAGCCGAAAAACGGCGCGGCGGGCGCATGACGCTCGATGGCCGCGACATCGATGCGACCAGTCCGGGGCAGGCGATTCGCAGCGGCATCGTGCTGTGCCCGGAAGATCGCAAGGAGGAGGGCATCGTCGCGATGGCTTCCGTCGACGAGAACATCAACATCAGCTGCCGCCGGCACTATCTGCGGGCGGGCTTGTTCCTGAACCGCGCCAAAGAGATCGAGACGGCCGAGCGTTTCATCAAGCTGCTCAAGATCAAGACGCCGAGCCGCCGGCAAAAGATTCGTCTGCTCTCGGGCGGCAATCAGCAAAAGGCGATCTTGTCGCGCTGGCTGGCGGAGCCCGACCTGAAGGTCGTGATTCTCGATGAGCCGACGCGTGGTATCGACGTCGGGGCCAAGCACGAGATCTATAACGTCATCTACGAGTTGGCCGAACGCGGTTGCGCGGTGGTGATGGTGTCCTCGGAGCTGCCCGAAGTGCTTGGCGTGTCCGATCGGATCGTCGTCATGCGCGAAGGGCGGATCGCGGGCGAGTTGCCGCGCGAGCAAGCCAGCGAGCCGGCGCTGCTCGAGCTTGCGCTGCCGCAGGGGGCGCAGGCGGGAGCGGCGCTCGATGCGGCCTGAGCGAGCACGGGCGAGCACGAACGGAACCCGAAAGAGAAACGGATGGAACAAAACCCGTCGCACACGACGGTGAAGGAGTCAGGACATGCAAGCTAGAGAAAATCTCATCGAGGCGGGCGCCAAGCGCGCGGCCGAAGCGTTGATCCCGCAGCCGAACGATCGGCAGAAGTGGTGGCAACAAGTCACCGAATACAGCCTCATCCTCATCTTCGCCGTCATGTTCGTGACGACGTCGCTGACCGTCGATCACTTCTTCTCGATCGACAACATGCTCGGCCTTGCGCTGTCGGTCTCGCAGATCGGCATGGTCGCCTGCACGATGATGTTCTGTCTTGCGTCGCGCGACTTCGATTTGTCGGTCGGCTCGATCGTGGCCTTCGCGGGCGTGCTGTGCGCGATGGTCCTCAATGCGACGAACAACACGTTTCTCGCCATCGTCGCGGCCGTGGCGGCCGGGTCGGTGATCGGCTGGGTCAATGGCGCCGTCATCGCCTACCTGCGCATCAATGCATTGATCACGACGCTCGCGACCATGGAAATCGTGCGTGGCCTCGGTTTCATCGTCTCGCATGGGCAAGCGGTGGGCGTGTCGTCCGATACCTTCATCGCCCTCGGCGGGCTCACGATGCTCGGCGTTTCGCTGCCGATCTGGGTGACGCTCGTCTGCTTCATCGTATTCGGCGTGCTGCTCAATCAGACCGTTTATGGCCGCAATACGCTCGCGATCGGCGGCAATCCGGAAGCGTCGCGTCTAGCGGGGATCAACGTCGAGCGCACGCGCGTCGTCATCTTCCTCGTGCAAGGCGCGGTGACCGCGTTGGCCGGGGTGATTCTGGCGTCGCGCATTACGTCGGGGCAGCCCAATGCGGCGCAGGGCTTCGAGCTCAACGTGATTTCGGCTTGCGTGCTGGGCGGCGTGTCGCTGCTCGGCGGCCGCGCGACGATTTCGGGCGTCGTGATCGGCGTGCTCATCATGGGCACCGTCGAGAACGTCATGAACCTGCTCAATATCGACGCGTTCTATCAGTACTTGGTGCGCGGCGCGATCCTGCTCGCGGCCGTGCTGCTCGATCAACTCAAGAACCGCGGTACGCGCGATTGAGCGAGTCACGCTAGCGTCCGCCCCCGCGCGCGGACGCGCAGTTTTTCCGGAGAATCTTTACGATGGCGCTTCCCGATCATCCGCAAGCAGGTCCTTACGCGCACTACCCGAGCTTGGCCGGCCGCACGGTCTTCATCACGGGCGGCGCGACCGGTATCGGCGCATCGTTCGTCGAGCATTTCGCGCTGCAAGGCGCGCGCGTCGCGTTCTGCGATATCGATGCGAGCGCCGGCGAAGCGCTGGCCGATGCGCTCGGCGACGCACCTTGCAAGCCGCTCTTTCTCGCATGCGACGTGACCGATATCGACGCGCTGCGCGGCGCGATCGCCGACGTGCAGAATGCGTTCGGCCCGATCACGGTGCTCGTCAACAACGCCGCGAACGATGCGCGGCACGCGCTGGCCGAGGTCACGCCGGCTTCGTTCGACGCCGGTCTCGCCGTCAATTTGCGGCATCAGTTTTTCGCCGCCCAGGCGGTGGTCGAAGACATGAAGCGTGCGGGCGGCGGCTCGATCATCAATCTCGGCTCGATCAGCTGGATGCTCAAACAAGGCGGCATGCCCGTCTATCTGACGGCCAAAGCCGCGATCGAAGGCCTCACGCGGGCGCTGGCGCGCGATCTCGGGCCGTTCGGCATTCGCGTCAATGCGCTCGTGCCCGGGTGGGTGTTGACCGAGAAGCAACGCAGGCTTTGGCTCGACGAAGCGGGCAAGCGTGCGCTCAAGGAAGGGCAGTGCCTCGACGGCGAATTGATGCCGGAAGATTTGGCGCGGATGGCGTTGTTTCTCGCGGCCGACGATAGCCGCATGATCACGGCGCAGGACTTCATCGTCGATGGAGGATGGGTATGAGCTCGGAGCGTTCTCTCGCGTCGCTCGCAGTGCGTGCGCGTTGCGCGCTGGGAGAGGGCGCAACCTGGTGCGCGCGCACGGGTCGCTTCTATTGGACCGATATCGAAGGCGCTAGCTTGCATCGCTTCGATCCGCAAACGGGCGAGCATGCGAGTTGGGCGATGCCCGAACGCCTCGCGACGTTCGCGCTGTGCGCCGATCCGCATCACCTGCTCGTGGGACTCGCCACGCATCTTGCGTTCTTCGATTTGACCACGGGCGACATGCGCCGCATCGTCGACGTCGAACCGGGGCTCGATACCCGCCTGAACGACGGGCGATGCGATCGGCAAGGCCGCTTGGTCTTCGGCACGAAGCATGAAGGCGCCGACTTGAGGCCGGTGGGCGGCTTTTATCGACTGGGCCGCGATTTGTCGCTCGAGCGCTTGTCGCTTCCGTCGCCTGCAATTTCGAACAGCATCGCGTTCAGCCCCGATGGCGCGACGATGTATTTCTGCGATTCGCCGACAAGAGAAATTATGGCCTGCGACTACGGCGCCGACGGCTCGGTCGGCAACGTGCGCGTCTTCGCCCGGCTTACCGACGCGAGCGGCGTGCCCGACGGCTCTACGGTCGATGCCGACGGCGGGCTCTGGAACGCCCAGTGGGGCGGCGGCCGCGTGGTGCGCTATGGGCGGGATGGCGTGGAGACCGATCGCGTGAGCGTGCCGACGAGCCAGCCGAGTTGTGTCGCGCTTGGCGGGCCGCATCTGACCACGTTGTACATCACCACCGCGCGCGTGGAACTCGATGCCGCGGCGCTTGCCGCCGAGCCTGGCGCGGGCGGGATCTTCACCGCGCCGAGCGGGCGGCGCGGGCTGGCTGAACCGCTGTTTCTCGGCGAGTGGTGGTAAACCCGAATCCGATCGGTTAAACCGAAGGACGCATCGCGAGTCAAAGCCGGCAAAAGACACAACGGCAGCACTCGAGCCTCACGCCGGCGTCGCGCCGGCAAGACCGCCTCTCGACGGAGCTCATCATGACGATAGCGAATTCCGACGCCACCGCAACGAGGGGCGCGACCGATTCCCAAGGTAGCCCCCTACCGGCGCAAGGACGCGGGACACGCGCGCAAACGCGCAGTGCGAAGCTCGCCGCGCTGATGCAGCCGGTGCGCTCGGGACCCCAAACCTCCGCGGTCGCGCGTGCTACGGCGCTCGGTCGCGCGCCGGCCGCGCTGACCCTGGCGAACGACCGATTGCGCGTCGATTTGGCGCCCGCATTGGGCGGCGGTATGACGCGTTTCGAGTGGCACGGCGACGGCGGCCAGCCCACGCCGATTTTCCGGCAGTGCGCGCACGCGCAAGTGGACACGGATCCGAATGCGCTCGCCTGCTACCCGCTCGTGCCTTATTCGAACCGGATCGGCGGCGCGAGGTTCCAGTTCGACGGGCGCGAGCTGGCCGTGCCGCGCAACCGCACGGCCGAGCCGCTGCCGATTCACGGCGACGGCTGGTTGCGCGCGTGGCGCGTCGCCGAGCGCAGCGCGACGCATGCGACGCTCACGCTCGAACGCGAGCGGGCGAAACCGCACGCGTACCGTGCGCGGCTTGCCTACACACTAGAGGACGCGACGCTTTCCGTGGCGTTGTCGGTCGAGAACGCAGGGCGCGAGGCGCTGCCGTTCGGGCTGGGGCTGCATCCTTTTCTGGCGCGCGACAGCGACACGCGGCTGTCGGCGGCGGCGAGCGGGTTGTGGCTGCCAGGCTCCGATTGGCTACCCGTGCGGCATGTTCCCGCGCCGCCGGCGTGGGAGTTCGGCGTGGCATATCCGTTGCCAGACGCGCTGGTCAATCACGCGTTCACGCATTGGAGCGGCCGCGCCGCCGTGGTCTGGCCGCGCAAGCGGCTCTCGCTGACGATCGCGGCGGACGCCGACTATTACGTCCTCTACACGCCGCCAGGCGAAGATTTCTTCTGCTTCGAGCCGGTCGACCATCCGATCAATGCGGTGAATTTGCCCGGCGGTGCGAGCGCACACGGCATGACGGTGCTCGCGCCCGGCGAAACGCTCGCGCGGGAGTTCCGCTTCACGGTCGAGCCGGTCGGGCGCTAGTGGTGTTGGAGTGCGCACCGCGCCTGTGGCCTCCGGCCGGCGCGCCAGCGCGGGTAGAATACGGGCCTTTCCCGCCTCCGGCGCGCCTCTCTCCCATCGTTTTCGCCATGTCCACGTCCTCCACGTCCTATTCGTTCGTCCGCTCGCTCAACGACGCCTGGCAGCGCACGGGGTCGCTCCTGTGCGTCGGCCTCGACCCCGAACCGGCCCGCTTTCCGGGCGCGCTCGCGAACCGCGCCGACAAGATCTTCGAGTTTTGCCGCGACATCGTCGATGCGACCGCACCCTATGCGAGCGCGTTCAAGCCGCAGATTGCCTACTTCGCCGCGCACCGCGCCGAGGACCAGCTCGAAGCGCTGATCGCACATATCCACGAGCGCCATCCCGGCCTGCCCGTGATCCTCGACGCCAAGCGCGGCGACATCGGCAGCACGGCCGAGCAATATGCGCGCGAAGCGTTCGAGCGCTACCGAGCCGATGCGGTCACGGTCAATCCGTATATGGGATTCGATTCGATCCAGCCGTACCTCGCGCACGCGGGCAAAGGCGTGATCGTGCTGTGCCGCACGTCCAACCCGGGCGGCTCGGATTTGCAGTTTCTCGAGACGGGTGGGCGCCCGCTGTATCAGGTCGTGGCCTCGCTTGCGGCCGAGAAGTGGAATGCGAGCGGAGAGCTTTCGCTCGTCGTCGGCGCAACGTTCCCGAAGGAGATCGAAGTCGTGCGCGGCATTGTCGGCGACATGCCGCTCTTGATTCCCGGCATCGGCGCGCAAGGCGGCGACGTCCGGGCGACGGTCGAGGCCGGTCGCACGCGAGCGGGAAGCGGGATGATGATCAATTCGTCGCGCGCAATTCTCTACGCCGGCAAGGATGAAAACTTCGCTCAGGCGGCCGCGCAAGCCGCGCTCGACACGCGCGAGAAGATCAACGCGTATCGCTGAGCCGGCTAGCGCTGCGTCACGTTCAGCGTGTCGCGTGCGCCTTGGGGTATTGCTTGCGCTCCGCCCGGCCGGAAGTTAGCGCAAGCGGCAAGCCTTAACTTGTGGGGCCATGCCTCAATGCTCGTTGTCCTCGAGGTGCTTGAGCAGGCCGCGCAGCGCATGCGCCGCAGCTTGCACTCGAATCTGCTCTCGATCGCCTTTGAACACGAGCGTTTCAGCCGACGTATTCAGCCGGTTGCTCCACGCGAAGCAAACCATTCCCACCGGCTTTGTCTCCGTGCCGCCGCCGGGCCCGGCCACACCCGTGATCGCCAGCGAAACCTGCGCGCGGCTATTGCGCAAGGCGCCCTCGGCCATGGCGCGCGCCACCGGTTCGCTCACGGCCCCATGCTTGTCGATGAGTTCGGCGGGCACCCCGATCATCTCTGTCTTCGCTTGGTTCGAATAAGTGACGAAGCCACGCTCGAACCAGCCGCTGCTGCCCGAAATGTCGGTGACGGCGGTGGCCACCATGCCGCCCGTGCATGACTCGGCGGTCGTGAGCATGAGTCGCGTTTCGCGCAGCTTGTTGCCGGCGCGCACGGCGAGTTGATGAACGACGGAATCGGTGGGCATTGCGGTGGTCTCGCTATTCTCGATGGGCGGGCAAAGTCGCGGCGGCCCGACGGTGCGCGGCCTGAACGGGTCGGTATGTCATGTCTAGATCGTCATGCGCCATAACGCGATAACGAGCAGGGTGAAGAACGCGGCGACCAGGTCGTCGAGCATGATGCCGAAGCCGCCCTTCACGTGGCGATCGAAGTACCGAATTGGCGGCGGCTTGACCATATCGAAGAACCGGAACACGAGAAACGCCCAAAGCTGGCTGACGAACGTTTCGGGCGTGACGAACAGCAGCACGAGCCAAAACGCGACGATTTCATCCCAGACGATGGCCGACGGATCGTCGATACCGAGTTTGCGCGCGGTAAATCCCGTGACATAGATGCCCGCCACGAACCCACCGGCGATGAGCACGGCCCATTCGAGCACCGTGAGACGCGCGTCGAGCGCGGCAAACGAGGCCCACGCGAGCAGCGTGCCCATGGTGCCCGGCATCACTGGCGAGAGGCCGCTGCCGAAGCCGAGCGAGAACAGATGGAGCGGATGCGAGAGCATGAAGCGCGCGCTCGCGCGGCGCTTGGCCTGCGGCGAAACGGGCCGAGACGGCGGTTGCGACGGCGGCGGAGGCGGGGCGGACGGCGGACCGTCGGGAAGCGTCGGATCAGTTTGCATCGAAATGGTCGAACCCGTGCAGCGTCAACGAGAGCTGCGTTTGTGATGCGTCTTGCCACGCGATGGCCGGCTCGTCCGTCGCATGGCGCAAGGCGCCTATTGTACCGATGCGGGTTACGGTGACGGCCGCGTGGGCGCCCGCGTCGACGATCGCTTGGCGCGCCTGCGGCGGGGCGGTGAAGAGCAGTTCGTAATCGTCGCCGCCCGCTAGCGTGCACTGCCGCTGCGCGTCGAGCGGCAGCTTGCGCAGCGCTTGCGAGCGCGGCACGGCGTCGACGTCGACGCAGGCGCGCATGTGTGAGCGTTCGAGGATATGCAACAAATCGCCGGCCAGGCCGTCCGAGACGTCGAGCGCAGCATGCGCGAGGCCGCGCAAGGCCAGGCCGAGCGCAATGCGCGGCTCGGGCCGATCGAGCGCTTGCTGCAGCGAGGCGCGTTCTCGCGCGTCGAACAGGCTCGGTGCCAATTCGCCGCGCATGAGGCCGAGTGCGGCTCGCGCATCGCCGAGCGTGCCGGAAACCCAGATGTCATCGCCCTCGCGCGCGCCGTCGCGGCGTAACGCCGCTTGGGCCGGCACGTCGCCGAAGATCGTGACGCACAGATTCAACGGGCCGCGCGTCGTGTCGCCGCCGATCAGCTCGCAGTCGAAGCGCTCGGCGAGTGCGAAAAGACCATCGGCGAAGGCTTCGAGCCAGGCCTCGCGTGGCGTTTCCAACGCGAGCGAGAGCGTAAACGCACGCGGCTTCGCGCCCATTGCGGCCAGATCCGACAGATTGACGGCGAGCGTCTTATGGCCGAGCGCGCGCGGATCGACGCCCGGCAGGAAATGCCGGCCCTCGACGAGCATATCGGTCGAAACGGCGAGCGCTTCGTCTTGTGCGGGCGTGATGAGCGCGCAGTCGTCGCCGATGCCGAGTAGGGCTCGGTGCGGGCCGCGGCGGGCGCGCTGTGCGAAAAAACGCTCGATCAGCGAGAACTCTGAGAGTGACATAAATGGGGTGCGGAAAACGATGCGTTGACGGCGACGCACGTTGCAGATGCCGCTCGCACCGCGTGCCCCGACGGGCCAGCCGCCAGGGCATGCGGCGATTGGCGCTACAATGCCGTCGAACATTGATTCTAATCCGCGTAACAAAGACTGGACTTTCGACTCATGTCTACGAACCCCGCTGCCGCCAAGGCGAAACTGCGCGAAGCCGCGCTCGATTATCACGAATTTCCGTTGCCGGGCAAGATCGCCATCGCGCCGACGAAGCAGATGATCAACCAGCGCGATCTCGCGCTCGCCTATTCGCCCGGGGTCGCCTTCGCCTGCGAGGAAATCGTCGAAAACCCGCTGAACGCGGCTCGCTTCACGGCGCGCAGCAATTTGGTCGGCGTCGTCACGAACGGCACGGCGGTGCTCGGCCTGGGCAACATCGGCCCGCTCGCGTCCAAACCCGTGATGGAAGGCAAGGCGGTGCTGTTCAAGAAGTTCGCCGGCATCGACGTGTTCGACATCGAGTTGAACGAGTCGGACCCGCATAAGCTCGTCGATGTCATCGCCGCGCTCGAACCGACCTTCGGCGGCATCAACCTCGAAGACATCAAGGCGCCGGACTGCTTCATCGTCGAGCGCGAGTGCCGCAAACGGATGAAGATCCCGGTCTTCCACGATGACCAGCACGGCACGGCGATCGTCGTCGCGGCGGCTGTGACGAACGGCTTGAAGGTCGTCGGCAAGGACATCTCGAAGGTCAAGCTCGTCGCCTCGGGCGCGGGCGCTGCGGCGCTCGCCTGCCTGGACTTGCTCGTCGATCTGGGCTTGTCGCTCGAGAACATCCTCGTGACGGACTTGGCCGGTGTCGTCTACAAGGGCCGCACCGAGTTGATGGACCCGGTCAAGGAGCGCTTCGCGCGCGAGACGTCGGCGCGCACGCTTGCCGAAGTGATGGAAGGCGCCGATATTTTCCTCGGCCTGTCGGCCGGCGGCGTGCTCAAACCGGAGATGGTCAAGGGCATGGCCGCCAATCCGCTCATTCTCGCGCTTGCCAATCCGACGCCCGAGATCCTGCCCGAGGCCGCGCTCGAAGTGCGGCCCGATGCGGTGCTGGCGACGGGGCGGACCGATTACCCGAATCAGGTCAACAACGTCCTGTGCTTTCCGTTCATCTTCCGCGGCGCGCTCGACGCGGGCGCGACGACAGTAACGCGCGAAATGGAAATCGCGGCCGTGAACGCGATTGCCGAACTCGCGCGCCAGGAACAGAGCGATATCGTTGCGACGGCGTACGGCATTCAGGATCTCTCGTTCGGGCCGGAGTACCTGATTCCGAAGCCGTTCGACCCGCGCCTCATCGTCAAGATCGCGCCGGCCGTTGCGCAAGCCGCGATGGATTCGGGCGTCGCGACGCGGCCGATCGAGGATATGGAGGCCTATAAGCAGCACCTGCAGCAGTTCGTCTACCACAGCGGCACCACGATGAAGCCGATCTTCCAGCAGGCGCGCAGCGTCGAGCCGAGCAAGAAGCGCATCGTTTTCGCTGAAGGGGAAGAGGAGCGCGTGTTGCGTGCGGTGCAGATCGTCGTCGACGAAAAACTCGCGACGCCGATCCTGATCGGCCGCCCGTCCGTGATCGAGCATCGGATCGAGCGCTACGGCTTGCGGCTGGCGGCCGGCGTCGATTACACGGTCGTGAACACGGACCACGACGAGCGCTATCGCGAGTTTTGGCAGGAGTACTACCATTTGATGGCGCGCAAGGGCATCAGCCAGCAGTTGGCGAAGGTGGAAATGCGCCGGCGCACGACGCTGATCGGTTCGATGCTCGTGAAGAAGGGTGAGGCGGACGGCATGATTTGCGGCACGATCTCGACGACGCACCGTCATCTGCACTTCATCAATCAGGTGATCGGCAAACGCGAAGGCTGCACGGTGTTCGGGGCAATGAACGGGCTCGTGCTGCCGGGCCGGCAGATCTTTATCGTCGACACGCATGTGAACGTGGACCCGACGCCGGCCGAGCTTGCCGAGATCACGCTGATGGCGGCGGAGGAAGTGCGCCGCTTCGGTATCGAGCCGAAGGTGGCGCTCCTGTCGCACTCCAATTTCGGGACGAGCAATGCGCCGTCGGCGCAAAAGATGCGCGATACGCTCGCGCTGATCAAGGAGCGCGCACCCGATCTGCAAGTGGACGGCGAAATGCACGGCGACGTCGCGCTCGATCCCGAGTTGCGCCGCGAGGTGCTGCCCGAGTCGACGCTAGAGGGCGAGGCGAACTTGCTCGTACTGCCGAACATCGATGCCGCCAACATCGCGTACAACCTGCTCAAGACCGCTGCCGGCAACAACATCGCGATCGGGCCCATCCTGCTCGGGGCGGCCAAGCCCGTGCATGTGCTGACGGAATCGGCGACGGTGCGCCGTATCGTCAACATGGCCGCTTTGCTCGTGGCCGACGTCAGCGCCGCGGCGCGCTGAACGCATCGCATTGTCTTGCGGTAGAGAAGAAAAAAACGGCGTGCCCGTTGCGGGCACGCCGGGGGCGAAAAGAGAGGCTGCCGCCCCAAATGCGTGAAACGACGATGCCCGATTGCGTCACGCCGCGGCAAGGAGGCAAAGACTTGCCGCATCGGGACCGTCCATGGCACTTTATCCTGTGAAAGATAAAAATAGCGAAACCACGGGAAAAATAGGACGATCGGCAATCTGAGAAAGTGACGTAACCCTTTCATTTTGCATACAAAGATTGCGTCTGCGGACGGTTAGGGATACGCTTACGCTTTTCGTGGTCGTTCATATCTGATCGAGCAGCAGGAACTGTCGCCCATGACACGCGCGGGAACACGCGAACGAGCTGGTAAATGGGTTTGTCACGGCGCGCTCGCGGCGCTCTTGGCCCTAGCAGGCTGGGGCGGCGCCGGCGCGGTCGGCGGCTTCGCTGCTTCGTCCGTCGCTTTGGCGCGCGAGGCGCCGCAACCGTCGGCGGGTGGATTCGGCACGTTCGAGCAGGCGCAGTTGCCGCGCGAAGCGGTCGATACACTGCATCTGATTGCGGCCGGCGGCCCTTATCCGTATCCGAAGGACGGCGTCGTGTTCGGTAATTTCGAACGGCTTCTGCCGCCGCATCGGCGGGGTTACTACCATGAGTACACGGTCCCGACGCCGCGAGCCAGAAACCGCGGCGCGCGCCGCATCGTTTGCGGCGGCCCTTTGAGGCGGACCGACAATTGTTTCTACTCGGACGACCACTACAACAGTTTTAAACGCATTGTTGAATGATATCGGGATGAACGGCATGAGCGACAACGTCTACGCGCACGACGCTCCAGTCGCGACGGATCTGTTCGCGGCCGGCGACGGCAATCTTTTTCAGCGCGTCATGCAAATGCGCACGGCCGAGCGGGGCCAGGACGTGCAGGGCGACGCGACGGTATCCCGGCATTCACCGAGCGAGGAGCCTATGAGTCTTTTCGCGACCGTGCGACCGAACATCGTCCAGTCCATCCGGGCGTTTCGCGTGCAGGACCTCGCCGACGAGGCCCAGCGGCTCGAGCAGCATTTCCTGTATGCGTACTGCGGCCAAGCGGCCTCGAAGCAGGAAGTGCTCGAGACGATCGCCACGTCGTTCTTGTTTCCCAAACACTTCGGCAAGAACTACGACGCACTGTACGACTGCTTGACCGACCTCGTGCACAAGGCGGGCGCGCAGCCCGGCTTCGTCATCGTGCTCGAAGGGCTGCCGATCGCGCAGAAGTTCGACAAGGAAGGGCGGGAGACACTGCTCGACGTTTTCCGTGAGGCCGCCGAATTCTGGGCGGAGCGCAAGGTCGCTTTCCGCGTCTTCTATTCGTTTGCCTGACGCGAGGCCGCTGCGCCGCGTAACGGCTACGTCTCACCAAGGCCCCGCGCGGGGTCTGGCTTCACCATCCTCCCCAGCGGGCCGCGAGCGCTGCCAGGACGGCCACACCGGCCGTCTCCGTGCGCAGAATGCGCGGTCCCAGCGACAGCGCGGTAAAACCGCGGGCGACAGCGGTCTCTTCCTCCTCGGGCGATAAACCCCCTTCCGGGCCGATCAGCAAGGTGATATCGCCGCTAGGCGGTGCGCTCGGCAACGCATCGAATGCGATGCCGGCGCGCGGCGACAGCATGAGCCGCAGTGCGCCGGGCTCGGGGCGAGCCGCCAACGCTTCGATCCATTTCGGCCATTCGCAAGGGGCTTGAACCTCCGGTATCCGGTTGCGGCCGCACTGTTCGCAGGCGGCCCGCACGATGCCTTCCCAGTGAGCGTGGCGGCGGCTCGCGCGCTCGGCCGATAGGCGCACGACGGCACGCGTGGTGACGAGCGGCGCGATTCGCGTCACGCCGAGCTCGACCGCTTTCTCGACGAGCCAATCCATTTTGTCGCCGCCGGCAATTGCCTGAGCAAGCGTGATCCGATAGGGCGCTTCGGCCTCGACAGGCTCGAACGCGCCGACTTCCACGAGAGCATTGCGGCGGCCCAGCTCGACGAGCCTCGCCGTGAATTGGCCTCCGCCGCCGTTGAATAGCGTCAAGGCGTCGCCCGATTCGAGGCGGAGCACTTGAACATGGCGGGCGACGTCCTCGGGCAGGGCGACGATGTCGCCGGGCGCAAAGGACGAATCGACGAAAAAGCGAGGCATAGAGCGACGTTCGAGGTTGAGTGAGCGAGGGGCGCGTTCGGAGGCCGCCGCGCGGGCCCGCGACGCTCGTTTGCGCCGGCGGCATCGACTGCACGACTGCATCGCACCAATCGCCGGTCAGCGCAGCGCTTCGCGCACGCCTCGTGGCAAGAGGAACAGCGAGGGATGCAGCGCGGCGTCATAGTAACGCAAGCCGTCGACGCCACGCGCGGCCAGCCGCTCTTCGATGTCGCGCTTGAACAGCGAAGCGGCTTCGAGCGTATCGCTCGCGAGCGCCATGAGCCAGAGCGAGCCGTACAGCGGCACGAACGCCGAGATGACGTCGACCATGGCGAAGCTGGCGCGCAAGCCGCGCGCGAGCGCCGCGGCCCGCTCGAGGTGGAACTGGGCCGAACCCAGATGCATCGACAGCATCGCGCGTGGCGCCAGGATATGCTTCAGGCTGGCGTAAAAGGCGGGCGCATAGAGTTCCGCGGCCGGCGAGTCGGGCGGGGTCAGGTCGAATACGACGAGATCGAAGCGCTCCATGGTCGTTGCGACGAAGCGCGCGGCGTCGCCAATCACCACTTGCACGCGTGCGTCCTCTAGCGCGCCTCGGTGCACCTGCGTCAAGTGCGCGCGCGCCATGTCGAGCACGGCCTCGTCGAGTTCGGCGACGACGATTCGCTCGATGCTCGGGTGCGCAAGCAGTTGCCTCGCGGCGCCGCCGTCGCCGCCGCCCAGCACGAGTGCCTTGCGCGGCGCGGGATGGGCGAGCGCGGCCGGGTGGACCATGCACTCGTGATAAATGAATTCGTCGCCGACCGAGGTCATGGGGCGCTCGTCCAGCGTAAACAGCACGCCGAGTTGCGGCGTATCCCAGACTTCGATGCGCTGATGCGGCGATTGGACCTGGGCCACGCGCCGCGCGCCCGGAAAGCCGTAGGCGGCGTCGGGCGTTGGGTGAAACAGGAGCGGCGGTGCGGTGCGGGAGAACACGGTGAAGGCACGCCTGCAATCGGTCGCAATGACCTGATTATAGAGCCGCTTGGACCGCCGATCGACGAAGCCGCACGCGCGCCGGGGCGGGGAAGGCCTCGCCGCCATCTGCTAGAATGACACGCTTTGCAGCACCGCCCGCTTGCTCTTGCCGCTTCGCGCCGCGGCGCACGCCCGACCGCGTGGGCTGCCGTCCCCTCCGAGCAGCGGGCCACCGCGCGCACGCTTTCTCGACTCGTTCTCCGGACTCGACATGACGACCTCGTCTCCCGCTCCCACCGCTCTCATGGCGAACGCGATCCGCGCGCTCGCCATGGATGCCGTGCAACAAGCGAACTCAGGCCACCCAGGCATGCCGATGGGCATGGCTGAAATTGCCGTCGCGCTTTGGTCGCGCCATCTGAAGCACAATCCGGCCAACCCGCATTGGGCCGATCGCGATCGCTTCGTGCTGTCCAACGGCCACGGCTCGATGCTCCTGTACTCGCTGCTGCATTTGACGGGCTACGATCTGCCGCTCGCCGAACTCAAGAACTTCCGCCAACTGCATTCGAAGACGCCGGGCCATCCCGAATACGGCATCACGCCGGGCGTCGAAACGACCACGGGCCCGCTCGGCCAAGGCTTGGCGAACGCCGTCGGCATGGCGCTCGCCGAAGCGCTGCTTGCGGCCGAATTCAACCAGGCCGACGCCAAGATCGTCGATCACCACACCTATGTGTTCCTCGGCGACGGTTGTCTCATGGAAGGCATCTCGCACGAGGCCTGTTCGCTCGCGGGCACGCTCAAGCTGAACAAGCTGATCGCGCTGTACGACGACAATGGCATCTCGATCGACGGCCACGTCCAATATTGGTTCGGCGACGACACCCCCAAGCGTTTCGAGGCGTACGGCTGGAACGTCATCCGCAACGTCGACGGGCACGACGTGCAAGCGATCGACTCGGCAATTGCGGCTGCCAAGACCTCGGGCAAGCCCACGTTGATTTGCTGCA
The DNA here is from genome assembly GCA_004322045.1 of Paraburkholderia sp. Lineage (GTDB taxonomy): Bacteria > Pseudomonadota > Gammaproteobacteria > Burkholderiales > Burkholderiaceae > Trinickia. The sequence goes on along the minus strand of SCRN01000011.1, from coordinate 29,465 downwards.
AGACCGTCATCGGCAAGGGCGCGCCCACCAAGGCGGGCGGTCACGATGCACACGGCGCACCGCTCGGCGCGCAGGAAATTGCCGCCACGCGCGAGGCGATCGGCTGGAAGTGGGAGCCGTTCGTGATTCCGCAAGAGGTCTATGCGGCATGGGACGCCAAAGAAGCCGGCGCACAGCGCGAGGCGGCTTGGAACGACGCGTTCGCGCAGTACCGCGCGAAGTATCCGGAGCAAGCGGCACAGTTCGAGCGGCGCGCCGCCGGCAAGCTGCCGGCTGATTGGGCGGCCAAAGCACAAGCGATCATCGCCGGCGCGAACGAGCGCGCGGAGACGGTCGCCACGCGCAAAGCGTCGCAGCAAACGATCGAAGGGCTGGCCGCGGCATTGCCCGAGTTGCTCGGCGGCTCTGCCGATCTGACCGGCTCGAACCTCACGAATTGGAAGGCGAGCAAGCCCGTGCGCGCGGGCGAGCATGGCATCGTGTGGGGCAACCACGTCAACTACGGCGTGCGCGAATTCGGCATGAGCGCTGCCATCAACGGCATTGCGCTGCACGGTGGCTACAAGGCTTTCGGCGGCACGTTCCTGACCTTCTCCGACTACAGTCGCAATGCGTTGCGCGTGGCGGCGCTCATGAAGTCGCCGTCGATCTTCGTCTTCACGCACGATTCGATCGGCTTGGGCGAGGACGGCCCCACGCACCAATCGGTCGAGCATATCGCGAGCTTGCGCCTGATCCCGAACCTTCACGTGTGGCGCCCGTCAGATACGGTGGAGACGGCCGTCGCCTGGACTCAGGCGGTCGAATACCAAGGCCCGTCGTGCCTGATTTTCAGCCGACAGAATCTACCGTTCTCGGCGCGTAGCGATGCCCAAATCGCCAATATCGCGAAGGGCGGCTACGTGCTGCGCGATTGGAACGACGAAATCGTCGCCCGCAAGATCATCTTGATCGCCACCGGGTCGGAGGTCGAATTGGCCTTGGCCGCGGTCGAGCCGCTCGCGCAGCAAGGGATCGCCGCGCGCGTGGTGTCGATGCCGGCGACCTCGGTGTTCGACCGTCAAGACGCCGATTATCGCGAGCGCGTGCTGCCCAAGGGCGTGCGCCGCGTCGCGATCGAAGCGGGCGTGACCGATTTCTGGCGCAAGTACGTCGGTCTCGAAGGCGGCGTGGTCGGGATCGATACGTTCGGCGAGTCGGCTCCGGCCGGCGTGCTGTTCAAGTACTTCGGCTTCACGGTGGAGCACGTCGTCACAGTGGCCAAGGCCGCGCTCGAGTAACGGCTCGAGTAACGGATAGACTTCGTCGTGAGACGCAATACCGCTTGCCGGCGGCGTCGTGACGCGAGCGATGCTCGCTAGGCGCCGGCAAGCGTGAGGTAAGACAGCTTTTTTCAGCCCAGATATCAGGAGAGCCAACATGACGGTACGCGTTGCAATCAATGGATATGGCCGGATTGGCCGCAACACGCTGCGTGCGTTCTACGAGAACGGCAAGAAGCACGAACTGCAGATCGTCGCGATCAACGATCTCGGCGATGCGAAGACGAACGCCCACCTGACCAAGTACGACACGGCCCACGGCACGTTCCCGGGCGACGTGTCGGTGGAAGGCGAGAACATGATCGTCAACGGCGACAAGATCCGCGTGCTGGCGAACCGCAATCCGGCCGAACTGCCGTGGGGCGAGTTGGGCGTCGACGTGGTGATGGAATGCACGGGCTTCTTCACGTCGAAGGAAAAGGCGAGCGCGCACCTGGCCGGCGGCGCGAAGAAGGTGCTGATCTCGGCGCCCGGCGGCAAGGATGTCGACGCGACGATCGTCTATGGCGTGAACCACCAGCAGTTGAAGGCCGCGCATACCGTCATCTCGAACGCGTCTTGCACGACGAACTGCCTCGCGCCCCTCGTCAAGCCGCTCAACGACAAGATCGGTCTGGAAACGGGCCTGATGACGACGGTGCATGCGTACACGAACGACCAAGTGCTGACGGACGTGTACCACGAAGATCTGCGTCGCGCTCGTTCGGCCACGCATAGCCAAATCCCGACGAAGACGGGCGCCGCCGCCGCCATCGGTCTCGTGCTGCCCGAGTTGGCCGGCAAGCTCGACGGCTATGCCATCCGCGTCCCGACCATCAACGTGTCGATCGTGGATCTCTCGTTCATCGCCAAACGCGACACGACGGTCGAGGAAGTGAACGCGATCATGAAGGAAGCTGCCGAAGGCTCGCTCAAGGGCATTCTCGGCTACAACACGGCGCCGCTCGTCTCGATCGACTTCAACCACAACCCGGCCTCGTCCACGTTCGATGCGACGTTGACCAAGGTTGCCGGCCGGCTCGTGAAGGTGTCGAGCTGGTACGACAACGAGTGGGGTTTCTCGAACCGCATGCTCGATACGGCAATCGCTCTCGCGACGGCCAAGTAAGCCAAGCAACGAACCGGCAACGCGCGATTCGCCGCTGAACGAAAGAGCCGCCCCGGGTATCGACGGACCCGGCGGGCGGCTCTTTTTATTTGAACGGCGGGGCGTGCGTGAAGCCCAGCGTGCGGGCGTCGCGGCGGATGTCAGTGCTTGCGGTGCGGGCAGTCTTCCTTCGTGCAGACGCCGTATAGCGCGAGCGCGTGCTCCTGCAGCTTGAAGCCGCGTTCCTCCGCGATCTTTTGCTGGCGTTTTTCGATTTCAGGGTCAAAGAATTCTTCGACGCGCCCGCAGTCCATGCACACCAGATGGTCATGATGAGAGCCCTCGTTGAGCTCGAACACGGCCTTGCCCGATTCGAAATTGCTGCGCGAGAGCAAGCCTGCCTGCTCAAATTGCGTCAACACGCGATAAACGGTGGCAAGGCCAATGTCGAGTTCTTCGGTGAGCAGATTCCGGTAGACGTCTTCGGCGGTCAAATGCCGGACGGCGCTGCGCTGAAAAATTTCGAGGATCTTGAGGCGCGGTAGGGTCGCCTTGAGCCCGATGTTTTTGAGATCGGTCGGATTGGTCATGGCTAGGCATCCCTAGAGTACAATGCACGATTCGAATAGTAATGGGTTTTTGCTGTTTCGGTCATCTTCGTGAAACTCGCGCGGCCCGACGATACGCGAAACGGAGCCCGCACGGTGGGTGAAATGAGTCCAAATTTTCTTATGAAGCGCGGGGGGAGCCACGTGCGCAACCTGTTGATCGCTGCCTCCATGGTTACGCTCGTTGCAGGATGTTCGACCTACGACAGCCTCACGCAGCGCGTCGCTCAGAGCATTACGCCGTATCGCATCACCATCGTGCAGGGCAACTTCGTATCGAAGGAAGCCGCCTCGAAGATGCGTGTGGGCATGTCGCGAGACGAAGTGAAAGCGGCGCTCGGTACGCCGCTGTTGACGGACATGTTCCATGACGATCGCTGGGATTACGTCTTCTACTTCAAGCGCGGCTCCACGGCCGTCGTGCAGCAGCGCGATTTCATCGTCAATTTCAACGGCGACCATGTCGTGAGTTGGACGGGCGGCGACGATCTGCCGTCGGAACTGGAACTGCTCGCCGATATCGACGGCGACAAACACGGCAAGAAGGCGAAGGCGGCCAGCGCGGCTGCGGCGTCGGCGGCCGCGTCGGCGCAAGCGGCTTCGGCGGCGGCAGTCGCGCCGGCGAGCGGCGTGACTGCCGCGGGCGCCGGCGAAGACGCGCAGGCAGCCAACGCGCAGGCGGCGCAGGCGGCAAATCGGGCCACGAATCAGGTGCCGGCCACGCCCGCCAAGCAGAGCGTGCGCTCCGGCACACCGTCGCCGTCGAGCGCATTGCCGAGCGCGACGCCGCAGCTCCAATTCCATCGCGAGCCGCAACCCGTCTCGCCCGACCAAAGCAATCCGGTCGGCCCGACCGGCTCGCCCTCGAGCAGCACCGGCGCGGGCAAAGCATCGGCGTCGTCGTAGCGGGGCGCACCGAGTACGGGCATCGACTATTGACTATCGACCGCCCGTCGCTCCGGCCTCGTACCTGCCTCGTACCTGGAAGGCGACGGGGCACAGCGTTCTAGCTGAATGCGGGTCGTGCGCGAAGCGCGCCGCCCGCTTTTCGTTTTCTTGCGGCGCCTTGCACGGCGCTGCCGGTCGGCCCAGCCATGGCCGGCCCGCCAACCGAAGAGGGATGCATGTTGCCGATGAAGATCGCCATCGCCGGTGCATCGGGCCGAATGGGCCGGATGCTGATCGAAGCCGTTCTGAACGACCCCGAGGCGACGCTCGCCGCGGCGCTCGATCGGCCGGGCTCGCCGCAGTTGGGCGAGGACGCCGGCACGTTTCTCGGGCAGCGCACGGGCGTGACGCTGACCGACGACGTCGAGCGGGTGTTTGCGCAAGCCGATTGCCTGATCGACTTCACGCGGCCCGAGGGCACGATGGCCTATGTCGAGGCCGCGGTGCGGCACGGCAAGAAACTCGTGATCGGCACGACGGGCATGAGCGAGCAAGAGCGGCAAGCGGTGCGCGCGGCCGCCGAGAAGATCGGCATCGTCTTCGCCGCGAATATGAGCGTCGGCGTGAGCGTCACGCTCAAGCTGCTCGAATTTGCCGCCCGCCATTTCGCCACCGGCTACGACATCGAAATCATCGAAGCGCATCATCGCCATAAGGTCGATGCGCCCTCGGGCACCGCGCTCGCGATGGGCGAGGTGATCGCCGGCGCGCTCGGACGCGACTTGAAAACCTGCGCGGTGTACGGCCGCCAGGGCGTGACGGGCGAACGCGATCCGTCGACGATCGGCTTTTCGGCTATTCGCGGCGGCGATATCGTCGGCGATCACACGGTGCTGTTCGCCGGCACCGGCGAGCGCATCGAAATCACGCACAAATCGGCAAGCCGCGTCTCCTATGCGCAAGGCGCGCTACGCGCCGCGCGCTTTCTTGCCGAACGCGGCGCCGGCCACTACGACATGCAGGACGTGCTCGGTCTGCGCTGATCGGCGGCATCGACGCGCACTTATCCTCGTCTCCGTTTCGTTCACGCTTCGGCTTTCCAGGCACTTCCGTTCGTATGCAAAACACGGGCATCGTTCACTACCTGCAAGCGGGCGACGCGCTTACCCACGGCGTCGCGTATGTATTGCTGGCCATGTCGATCGCGAGTTGGTGCTTCCTGCTCGTCAAGGGCTGGATGCTCGGGCGAGCGAAGCGCCAGGGCCCACGTGCGATCGCGCTGTTCTGGCAGTCGGCGACGCTCTCCGAGGGCGTGCTCGTCTTGCGCGGCGCCGATCGCGAGCGCGTCTTCGCGCCGTTGGCTCAGGCGGCGCTCGTCGCCTCCGAGGTGCATGCGCCGTCCGCCATGCTCGCGCGCGTCGAGCGTAGCGAGCGCGTGATGCGCGCACTGCGAGAGGCGTTGCTTGCATCGCAGCGCCGCCTCGAGTTCGGCCAGGTGCTGCTTGCTTCGGTCGGCAGCACCGCGCCGTTCGTCGGTCTGCTCGGCACCGTGTGGGGCATTTACCATGCGCTCGGCAGCATCGCCGCCAGCGGGCAGGCGATGATCGAGAACGTCGCGGGCCCTGTCGGCGAGGCGCTGATCATGACGGCATTCGGTCTCGTGGTCGCCATTCCGGCCGTGCTGGCGTACAACGTGTTGGGCCGGATGCAGCGGCAGTTGTCCGAGGAACTCGACGGTTTCGCGCACGATTTGCACGCTTATGTCTGTGCGCCGGAGGTTGCCGAACGAGGCGCCGCCCTTGGAGCCGCCGTGGTTCGTGGCGCCGGCGAGCCGTCAGGCGCTGCCCGTGCGGCGCAAGCCGAAGATGCTTCGCGCGCAACGCGCTCGTAGCCGGCGCACGAAGGTTTTCGAAGGAGGCGGCGAGCATGGCATTCGGCGGATTCGACAAAGAGCGTTCGGCCGCACCGATGGCCGACATCAACATGACGCCGCTCATCGACGTCATGCTCGTCTTGCTCGTCATTTTCATCATCACCGCACCGCTTTTCACACACGCGATTCGGCTCGACCTGCCCAAAGTCGCTGCGGGTCCGGCACCCGAAACGCCGAAAACGATCACGCTGTCGATCGACGACGCGGGCCGGCTCTATTGGGACGGCCGCCCGATCACGCTCGACGCCGTACGTGCCGATCTCGCTCGGGCCGGAAAAGCCGGCGAGCCGCCCGAACTGCATTTGCGCGCATCGCAAGCCACGCGCTACGAAGTCATCGCCCAAGTCATGGGCGCGGCGCAGCAAGCCGGCATCGCTCGAATCGGTTTCGTCACCGATCCGCCCAGCGCGAGGATCGAGCCCGGCGCCGCCACGACCCCGGGCTCCCCGCGCGAGCCCGGCGCGCGCTAACGGCCCGCCGATTCACCGCGCCGATCGTTGGCGCGCCAGACCCGCCGTGGATGCATTCGCGGGCGGTATAATCGACCTTTTCCCCATTTCCGGGGAAACGCATCTTCACGTATCGCCGCGCCGCGTGTTTACCAAGGCGCCACGACAGCCAAGCCCGAACCACCGCCATGCAAGAAAAATACTTACCCGCCGACATCGAAGCCGCCGCCCAGGCAGACTGGCGCGCATCGAACGCTTACCGCACGGCCGAAGTCGCCGGTAAGCCAAAGTTCTATTGCGTCTCGATGCTGCCGTATCCGTCGGGCAAGCTGCACATGGGGCATGTGCGCAACTACACGATCAACGACGTGATGTACCGCTATCTGCGGATGAACGGCTACAACGTGCTGATGCCGATGGGCTGGGACGCGTTCGGCATGCCGGCCGAAAACGCGGCGATGGCCAACGGTGTGCCGCCGGCGAAGTGGACCTACGAGAACATCACCTACATGAAGCGGCAGATGCAGTCGATGGGGCTCGCCATCGACTGGTCGCGCGAGATCGCCACGTGCGATCCGAAGTACTACAAGTGGAACCAGTGGCTGTTCCTGAAGATGCTCGAGAAAGGCATCGTCTACAAGAAGACGGGCACGGTCAATTGGGATCCGGTCGATCAGACGGTGCTCGCCAACGAGCAAGTGATCGACGGGCGCGGCTGGCGTTCGGGCGCGCTTGTCGAGAAGCGCGAAATCCCGATGTACTACATGCGCATCACGCAGTACGCGGACGAGTTGCTGAGCGATCTCGAGGGCCTGGGCTGGCCCGAGCGCGTGAAGGTGATGCAGCAGAACTGGATCGGCAAGAGCTTCGGCGTGAACTTCGGCTTCCCGTACGAACTCGACGGCGAAAGCAAGCTCTTGCGCGTGTTCACCACGCGCGCCGACACGATCATGGGCGTGACGTTTTGCGCGATCGCGGCCGAGCATCCGCTCGCCGCACGCTTGGCGCAAGGCAAGCCCGAGTTGCAAGCGTTCATCGACGAGTGCCGGCATGGCGGCGTGGCCGAGGCCGAGATGGCGACGATGGAAAAGAAGGGCATGCCCACGGGCTTTTACGTGACGCACCCGCTCACGCAGGCGCGCGTCGAAGTGTGGATCGGCAACTACGTGCTGATGAGCTACGGCGAGGGCGCCGTCATGGGCGTGCCGGCGCACGACGAGCGCGATTTCGCGTTTGCGAAGAAATACGGTTTGCCGATCAAGCAAGTGATCGCGAAGGCCGGGTGCGACTATTCGCTCGACGCCTGGCAGGCATGGTACGGCGATAAAGAAGGCGCCGTTTGCGTCGATAGCGGGCGCTACGACGGGATGGGCTACGAGCAGGCGGTCGACGCCGTCTCGGCCGATCTGAAGGCGCTCGGTCTCGGCGATAAGCAGGTCACCTGGCGGCTGCGCGATTGGGGCATCTCGCGCCAGCGCTATTGGGGCACGCCGATCCCGATCATCCACTGCGGCGCGTGCGGCGATGTGCCGGTCCCCGAGAAGGATCTGCCTGTCGTTTTGCCGGAGGACCTCGTGCCGGACGGCGCGGGCAACCCGCTTGCGAAGTCGGCGGCGTTCGTCGACTGCACCTGCCCGAAGTGCGGCGCGCCGGCCAAGCGCGAGACCGACACGATGGATACGTTCGTCGATTCGGCTTGGTATTTCTCGCGCTATACGTGCCCGGACGCCGAGACGATGGTCGATGCGCGCACCGATTACTGGATGCCGATGGACCAATACATCGGCGGCATCGAGCACGCGATTTTGCACCTGCTCTACTCGCGCTTCTGGACCAAGGTGATGCGCGACATGAGTCTCGTGAAGTTCGGCGAGCCGGCGAAAAACCTGCTCACGCAGGGCATGGTGCTCAACGAAACCTTCTATCGCGAAGATGCGTCCGGCAAGAAGACGTGGTACAACCCGGCCGACGTCACGGTAGAGCACGACGACAAGGGCCGCCCCGTGGGCGCGACGCACCATTCGGACGGGCAGCCGGTCGTGCTGGGCGGCATCGAGAAGATGTCCAAGTCCAAGAACAATGGCGTCGATCCGCAATTGCTGATCGATCAATACGGCGCCGACACGGCGCGTTTGTTCACGATGTTCGCCGCGCCGCCCGAGCAGCAGCTCGAATGGTCCGGGTCGGGCGTCGAAGGCGCGAGCCGCTTCCTGCGCCGCGTCTGGGCGTTCGGTCATGCCAATCAGGCCGAGCTCGTCGCGCGCGAGACGTTCGATCCCGCGCAGTTGGCCGAATTCGACAAGACGCTGCGCCGGGAAATCTACAGCGTGCTCAAGCAGGCCGATTTCGACTATCAGCGTTTGCAATACAACACGGTCGTGTCGGCGGCGATGAAGATGCTCAATGCGCTCGAAAGCGCCAAGCTCGCGCGGCCCAGCGTGCTGCGCGAATGCTATGGCGTGTTGCTGCGCGTGCTGTATCCGGTCGTGCCGCATGCGACGCACGCGCTCTGGCAGACGCTCGGCTTCGTCGATGAATTCGGCACGTTGCTCGATGCGCCTTGGCCGAAGGTCGACGAGAAAGCGCTCGAACAAGCCGAGATCGAACTCGTGCTGCAAGTGAACGGCAAGGTTCGCGGCGCGCTGACGATCGCCAAGGACGCGCCGCGCGAGGCCATCGAAGCGGCTGCGCTCGCGCACGAGATGGTCGCGCGCTTTAGCGAAGGCAAGAGCGCGAAGAAGATCATCGTCGTGCCCGGCCGTCTCGTAAACGTCGTGGTTTGACCGTCCGCTACCGCGCGCCAAATAGACTCCAAGGAGCCAATGTGATTCGCCGATCGTTTCTCGCGCTCATGTGCGGCACGATGATGCTCGCCGCTTGCGGCTTCCAACTGCGAGGGCAGGAGAATTATGTGTTCAAGCGGCTCGCGATCGTCGGCGCGCCGCCGATCGTCGCCGCGCGTTTGACGCGGATGATCGAAGGCGGCAGCGATACGGTCGTCGTCAAGTCGCCCGCCGATGCCGACGCGGTGCTCAGCCTGAGCGAAGGCCGTGGGCAAGGCGTGCTGACGCTCAACTCGCTCGGCGTGGCGGCGGAATATCAGCTCAATTACACGCTGGCCTACACGCTGACCGCGGTGGACGGAGCCGTGTTGATTCCGTCGAGCGCGATCGCGCTTAACCGGGCGATGACTTATAGCGTTCAGTACTCGCAGGCGAAGGCCCAAGAAGCCGAACTGCTGTATCAGGACATGCAAAACGATGCCGTCGATCAGTTGACGCGCCGCCTCGCGGTCGTGCGTTCGCTGCATCCGGCCGCAGGGCAGCAAGCGCCGGCGGTCGCCCCGCGCGCGCCGTTGCCGCCGCCTCCGCTCTGATCGGGCACGCGCGACGCTCATGCAACTGCGACTCGACGCGCTCGACACGCATCTGGCGAAGGGCCTCGCTGGTCTGTACGTCGTCTTCGGCGACGAGCACTTGCTCGCGCAGGAGGCGTGCGACCGCATTCGCGCGGCAGCGCGCGCGGCAGGATTCACCGAACGCAACGTGTTCACGGTCGAGCGCGGCTTCGATTGGAGTTCGTTGCTCGGTGCGACGCAATCGATGTCGTTGTTCGGCGATCGCCAATTGATCGAGTTGCGGATTCCCTCCGGCAAGCCGGGCAAGGAGGGTGCGGACGCATTGAAAGCGCTTGCGGCCGCCGGCAATCCCGACGTCCTGGTGCTCGTCACGCTGCCGCGGCTCGACGCCGCCACGCAAAAATCGGCTTGGTTCACGGCGCTTGCCGATGGCGGCGTGTCGTTGCGAATCGATCCCGTCGAGCGTGCGCAATTGCCCAATTGGGTCGCGCAACGGTTGACGCAGCAAGGCCAGCGAGTCGCGCCCGGTGAAGAGGGCCGGCGTGCGCTGCAGTTCATCGCCGAGCGCGTCGAAGGCAATTTGCTGGCCGCCCACCAAGAGATCCAAAAGCTCGGCTTGCTCTATCCGCAAGGCGCGCTAACGTTCGAGCAAGTGCATGACGCCGTGCTCAACGTGGCGCGCTACGATGTCTTCAAGCTCAACGAGGCGATGCTGGCCGGCGACGTCGGCAGGCTCTCGCGCATGCTCGACGGGCTCAAAGGCGAGGGCGAGGCCGCCGTGCTCGTGCTGTGGGCGCTCACGGAAGAAGTGCGCACGCTGCTCAAGATCAAACGCGGCGCGGCGGCGGGCAAGCCGCTCGCGATGCTGCTGCGCGAGAACCGGGTGTGGGGGCCGCGCGAGCGGCTCGTCGGTCCCGCGCTTTCCCGGGTGACAGAGCCGCTGCTGGAAGAAGGTCTAGCCCTCGCCGCGGCGCTCGACCGGCAGGTGAAGGGCCTGACAGGCGCGGCGCCGGCCAGCCGGCGGCGCCCGGCGTTGCCGCCCGACCCATGGGATGGCCTGTTCGAGCTTGCCGCGCTCGTGGCGGCGCCGGGCAAGCGCGGCGGCGCACGCGCAATCGGCGCCTGACGCTACAATCGAAGCGACGGCCAACGCGCCGCCAATCCGAGACACCGCGCCGCCGGCGCGAGAAACGAGAATCACGATGGAAATCGACGAGTACATGACCGGCATCGGCCGACGCGCGCGGGCCGCCTCGCGTGCGATGACGCGTGCCTCCACCGCGGCCAAGAACGATGCGCTGGAAGCGATTGCGCGCGCGATCGAGCGCGAGCAAGCCTCGCTCCAGGAAGCGAATGCGCGCGATGTCGTCAAGGCGCGCGAAAAGGGTATGGACGCGGCCTTCGTCGATCGCTTGACCTTGTCGGACAAGGCGCTGCGCACGATGATCGAAGGCCTGCGCCAAGTCGCTGCGCTGCCCGATCCGATCGGCGAGATCGACAACCTCAAATACCGTCCGAGCGGGATCCAGGTCGGTCAAATGCGCGTGCCGCTCGGAGTGATCGGCATCATCTACGAATCGCGGCCGAACGTGACGATCGATGCGGCGGCGCTTTGCCTGAAGGCGGGCAATGCTGCGATTTTGCGCGGCGGTTCCGAGGCGCTCGAATCGAATACGGCGTTGGCGAAGCTGATTGCCGAAGGATTAGCGGCAGCCGGTTTGCCGAGCGATGCCGTGCAAGTTGTCGAGACTGCCGATCGCGCCGCCGTCGGCAAGCTCATTACGATGACCGAGTATGTCGACGTGATCGTGCCGCGCGGCGGCAAGGGTCTGATCGCGCGGCTCATCGAAGAAGCGCGTGTGCCGATGATCAAGCATCTGGATGGAATCTGCCACGTCTACGTCGACGATCGTGCGGATCTGTGCAAGGCGCTCGCTGTCTGCGACAACGCCAAGACCCATCGCTACGGCACGTGCAACACGATGGAGACGTTGCTCGTTGCGCGCGGTGTTGCGCGCGCCGTGCTGCCGCCGCTTGCGCGGGTGTATCGGGACAAGGGCGTTCAGTTGCGCGTGGACGCGGCCGCTCGCGCCGTACTCGAGGCCGCGCCGTGGGGCAGCGATGCACCGCCGCTCGAGCTCGTCGATGCGACCGAGCAAGACTGGCGCACCGAATACCTCGCACCGGTGCTCGCGATCAAAGTCGTCGACGGCATGGACGCCGCGATCGATCACATCAATACGTACGGCTCGGCGCACACCGATGCGATCGTCACCGAAGACCACGACCGCGCCATGCGTTTCTTGCGTGAAGTGGATTCGGCGAGCGTGATGGTGAACGCCTCGACGCGCTTTGCCGACGGCTTCGAGTTCGGGCTCGGCGCGGAAATCGGCATTTCGAACGACAAGCTCCATGCGCGCGGCCCGGTGGGCCTCGAGGGGCTGACGTCGCTCAAGTACGTGGTGCTCGGGCACGGCGAAGTGCGACAGTAGTTCGGTTCGACGGCCGGCGCGCGAAGCCCTGCAAACGAATGGGCCGCGAGCTTCGATAGGGCGGCCCTCGCACCGCGACGAATCAACCCCAACATTCAACGATAAGTACTACTACGATGCTCTGGGTCAAGACGTTTCACATCGTATTCGTGGCCTCGTGGTTTGCGGGCCTGTTCTATCTGCCGCGCATTTTCGTGAATCTCGCCATGGAGCGCGAGGCGGCCGCCATTGCGCGGCTCTTGATCATGGCGCGCAAGCTCTATCGCTTCATGACGATGATCGCGGTGCTCGCATTGGCCCTCGGCTTATGGCTGTGGCTCGGCTACGGCATCGGGCGCGGGCAAGGATGGATTCACGCAAAGCTCGGCGTCGTGGTGCTGCTCATTGCGTATCACCTTTATTGCGGCCGCGTGTTGCATGCATTCGAGCGCGGGGAGAACCGCCGCTCGGACCGCTGGTACCGCATCTTCAACGAGTTGCCCGTGCTGGGCCTGATCGCCGCCGTGGCGCTCGTGGTGGTCAAGCCGTTCTAGCTATGGCTCTTGCCCCGATTCGATACGCCGGCGGGTGATCGCTTTTTTGGCGCGTCCGAGTTTGTCGACGAGTTCGGGACCGCGCGTGAGCGCGACGCCAACCGCAAGGATGTCGCCGATCGCCAAATGCGATACGCGCGAGGTCATAGGCGAAAAGATATCCGTTTCTTCCGTGACGTTCGCGAACAAACTCACGGTCGCGATCTGCGCGAGCGGGGAGTTGCTGTTGGTGATGGCGATCACCTTCGCCCCGCACGCGCGGGCGGAGCGCGCCGCTTCAACGATATCGCGCGTGCGCCCCGTGTTCGAGATCGTTACCACCACATCCCCCTCGCCGAGCAATGCGGCCGACATCGTATAGGTGTGCGGATCGGCATAGGCGACGCTCGGTATGCCGAGCCGGAAGAACTTATGCTGAATGTCTTGCGCGGCGATGCCCGAGCCGCCCGCGCCATAGAACTCGATGCGAGAGGCAGCGGCGAGCAATTCGGTTGCCTTGGCAATGCTGCTCGCGGACAAGCTGTTGCGAACCTCGATGAGCGCGCCGATCGTGCGGTCGAATACCTTGGCCACCACCCCCGAAGCCGGTTCGTCGGGACGTACGTCGCGATAGACGGACGGCAGCCCCGGCGCAATACTTTGCGCTAGCCGGATCTTGAATTCCCGAAAGCCGCCACAGCCGAGCGCTTGGCAAAACCGCGCAATGGTGGGCTGGCTCACGCCGACCCGTCGGGCGAGTTCGGTCATCGCCAGATCGAGCACCTCGCGCGGGGTGTCGAGCACGTAGTCGGCCAACTTGCGTTCGGATGGACGCAGTTGCGCACGCATGGCTTCGATTCGGGAAAGCATCGGATGACCGCCTCGATGGGGTGTATCGTTTTCTATCGGTGGCGCCAGTATGACCGGATGAATGTAGAAAATCTACACGCATTTTCTACCGATATGCACAGCGCGTCGTTAGCATTGACGCTGCTACGTATGGCAATCCAGGCTCACCCGCATTGCGGTGATGTAGTTTTTCTACTAAACTCCACGACCGAATCGAACTGCGCGGCCGCTTGCGCCGCATCGCGCCACCCGCCGGCATCCTGATGCCGGCTTCCAGGAAGGAGCGTTTCACCATGGCTTCCCCGCACTCCACGCTGATTGAAGTGACTCGCCGCATCGTGGAGCGCAGTCGCCCCACGCGCTCGGCCTATCTCGCGCGAATCGACGCCGCGCAAGGCCGATTCCCGGCTCGCGGCGCACTGTCATGCGCGAACCTCGCTCACGGCTTTGCGGGTCTCGAAGGCAACGACAAGCTCGTGATCAAGGCGGTGCGGCAACCGAATATCGGCATCGTTTCGGCGTACAACGAGATGTTGTCGGCGCACGCGCCGTATAAGGACTACCCCGATATCATCAAGCGCGCCGCGCGTGAAAACGGCGGTGTCGCCCAATTCGCAGGCGGCGTGCCGGCGATGTGCGACGGCATTACGCAAGGCAACGCGGGCATGGAGCTCTCGCTGTTTTCGCGCGAAGTGATTGCGATGAGCACGGCGGTCGCGCTCACGCACAATATGTTCGATGCAGCGCTGTGCCTGGGCATCTGCGACAAAATCGTGCCGGGCCTCCTGATCGGTGCACTGCAGTTCGGGCATCTGCCGACAATCTTCGTGCCCGCCGGACCGATGACGAGCGGCCTGTCCAACGACGAAAAAGCCAAGATCCGGCAGCAGTTCGCGACGGGTCAAGTGGGCCGCGAGGCGTTGCTCGAGGCCGAAGCGGCCGCCTATCACGGGCACGGCACTTGCACCTTCTACGGCACCGCGAACAGCAATCAAATGCTCATGGAAGTCATGGGGTTGCATCTGCCCGGGTCGGCGTTCGTCCATCCGCATACGCCGCTGCGCGACGCCCTGACGGCGGCGGCGGCGCGCCGCGTGCTCGATCTGACTGCCGAGCGTGGTCAATACACGCCGATCGGGCATGTCATCGACGAAAACGCGATCGTCAACGGCATCGTCGCGCTGCTCGCAACCGGTGGCTCGACCAATCACACGCTGCATCTCGTCGCGATCGCACGCGCGGCGGGCATTCTCATCGACTGGAACGACTTCGACGCGCTGTCCCAAGTCGTGCCGCTTCTCGCCAAGGTCTATCCGAATGGCAAGGCCGACGTGAACCACTATCACGCGGCCGGCGGTATGGCCTTCCTGATCCGCAACCTGTTGGAAGGTGGTTTGCTGCACGAGGATGTCACGACCGTGATGGGCAAGGGCTTGCGCCCCTATACCGAAGAGCCCCGGCTCGTCGACGGGCAATTGGCGTGGGTGGCCGGTCCCGAGCAGACGGGCGACGCCAAAGTGCTGCGGCCCATCGGCGAGCCGTTTCAGCCCGATGGCGGCCTGCGCCTCATGCAGGGCAAGCTCGGGCGCGGCGTCATCAAAATCTCCGCAGTCGCTCCCGAGCATCGCACCGTGCGCGCGCCAGCGCTCGTCTTCGATTCGCAGGAGGGCGTGCAGGAAGCGTTCGACAAGGGCGAGCTCAAGCGCGATTTCGTCGCCGTCGTACGGTTCCAAGGTGCGCGCGCGAACGGCATGCCCGAGCTGCACCGGCTGACGCCGCTGCTCGGCGTGCTGCAGGATCAGGGGTTTCATGTCGCGCTCGTCACCGACGGGCGCATGTCGGGTGCATCGGGCAAAGTGCCGGCCGTGATTCATGTATCGCCCGAGGCGCTGCTCGCCGGGCCGCTCGGTAAAGTGCGCGACGGCGACACGATCGTCATCGATGCCGAGCGCGGCATGCTGGACGTCGAACTCGACACGGCGCAATGGGACGCGCGCGAGGTCGAGCAACCGAAGCATCAAGCGCAAAATGAAGTCGGCTTCGGCCGCGAGCTGTTCGGCGTCTTCCGGGCGGCTGCCGCGCCGGCCGAAATGGGCGCCTCGGTGTTCGGCCCGCTCGTTCACGAGCCGGCCGGGCGTTTCGATCCGATCCACGCAAGCAAGCAATAAGGAGCCAGCATGAAAAAGGTTGAAGACATCGTCCGCCTCGGTCCCGTCATCCCCGTGCTGGCTTTCGACACGGTCGAGCGGGGCGAACATGTGGCGCGCGCGTTGCACGCGGGCGGCGTCAAGGTGCTCGAGATCACGCTGCGCACGCCCGCGGGCATCGGCGCAATCGAGCGCGCGGCGCACCTCTCGCCGGACATCGTCGTCGGCGTCGGCACCATCACCAAACCCGAGCACTGCGCACAGGCGAAAAAAGCCGGCGCCCAGTTCGGGGTTTCGCCGGGGCTCACCCGCGACATCCACCAAGCTGCACAGGACGCCGGCCTGCCGCTTTTGCCGGGCGTCATGACGCCGAGCGACATCTTGCAGGCGCTCGAGCTCGGCTACGAGACGGTGAAGTTCTTCCCGGCGCAGCAAGCCGGCGGGATGCCGATGCTGCAGGCGTTGTACGGACCCTTCCCGACGCTCAAGTTCTGTCCGACCGGGGGCATTACGACCGAGACGGCGCCAAGCTTCCTCGCATTGCCCAACGTCGTTTGCGTGGGCGGCTCGTGGCTCACGCCCAAGGCCGCGTTGGCTGCGCAAAACTGGGACGAGGTCACGCGCCTCGCCCGCGCTGCATCGGAACTCGCGGCCCACCAGCACTGATCCGCCGAGCCGCGGCAACGGGCGGGCTTCGCAACGAGCACACCCCGTCGCCGCGGCGGGCGTATTCCATTGGAGCCGATCTTGACGCTCGCCCCTAGCGTGCCGTTTCAGGCGCGAGATATAGGGGTTTTCGTCAATGGAACCGGTTCTATCGCCGGTACCCGGCGCCGACTACAATGCAACGTCCCTATCGGGGCGGCGGGGTTAGCGATGCTCGCCGCATTCATTCGTCCACCTGCCTCGCTTCACAACAAGTAAAGGAGACTCTTCATGGGATCGGTCCACGGCGGCCTCTTGTTGCTTTATGCCCTCATAGCGATTGCGGCGCTCATCCTGCTCATTGCGCGGTACAAGGTCTATCCGTTCCTGGTCCTGATCATCGTCTCATTGCTGCTCGGCCTGGCGGCCGGCATGCCGGTGGGCCAGATCGTCAAATCGTTCGAAAGCGGCAATGGCGGCACCTTGGGCCACATCGCGATCGTCGTTGGCCTCGGCACGATGCTTGGCAAAATGATGGCCGAATCGGGCGGCGCAGAGCGCATCGCGACCACGCTGATACGTTGGTTCGGTGAAAAGCACATTCACTGGGCGATGATGTTCGTCGCGATCATCGTCGGTTTGCCTGTGTTTTTCGAAGTCGGCTTCGTGTTGTTGATTCCGATCGCCTTCAACGTCGCCAAGCGCACGGGCAAATCGCTGCTGCTGATCGGCTTGCCGATGGTAGCGGGGCTGTCGGTCGTGCATGGCTTGATCCCGCCGCACCCGGCCGCGTTGCTGGCGGTGCAAGCCTATGGGGCCGACATCGGCAAAACCATCGCCTATGGTCTCATCGTGGGCATTCCCACCGCGATCGTGGCAGGCCCCTTGTTCGCGTTGCTCATCCATCGGTATGTCAAGCTGCCCGAGAACAACCCGCTTGCTGCGCAATTCGTCGAATCGGCCGACGATGCCCCCGAGAATCGGCGCGACATGCCAGGGTTCGGCATTACGCTGTTCACGATTTTGCTGCCGGTGCTGCTGATGCTCGTCGGCAGTTGGGCCGATCTGGTTTTTGCGCCGAACTCGACCGCGAACGATCTGCTGCGTTTCGTCGGCAATTCGGACGTTGCGCTCTTGATCGCGGTCATCTTCAGCTTCTGGACCTTCGGCGCGCAGCGCGGGTTCACGCGCGAGCAGATCCAAAAATTCTGCGGCGAATGCCTTGCGCCGATCGCCGGCATCACGTTGATCGTGGGGGCGGGCGGCGGCTTCGGCGGCGTATTGCGCGACAGCGGCATTTCGCGTGAGATCGTGGCGGTGGCCACGCAGGCGCATCTGTCGCCGCTGCTGTTCGGTTGGTTCGCCGCCGCGCTGATTCGCCTGGCGACCGGTTCGGCCACGGTGGCCATGACGACCGCGTGCGGCATCGTCGCGCCAATCGCCAAGGCCGGCCTGATTCAGGTACGGCCCGAATTGCTCGTGCTTGCGACTGGCTCCGGCTCGCTGATTTTCTCGCATGTGAACGATGGCGGCTTCTGGCTGATCAAAGAGTATTTCGGCATGACGGTGGGGCAGACCTTCAAGACGTGGTCGTTGTGCGAGACGATCATCTCGCTGCTCGGCCTCGGGTTGACCTTCGCGTTGGCCACGGTTTTGTAATTGGAACGAAAATGATCCTGATCGTGATGGGTGTCTCGGGCGCCGGCAAGACGCTTATCGGCGAGTTGTTGGCCGAGCGCCTGGGTTGCAGCTTCGTGGATGGCGACGTGTTCCATAGCGCCGCCAACAAAGAGAAGATGGCGCAAGGCATCGCGCTGACCGACGACGACCGCTGGCCGTGGCTGGCATCGATTCGCGAAGCGATCGAAGACAAGGTGCGTGCGGGCGAGTCGCTCGTCGTCGGCTGCTCGGCGCTCAAGCGCGCGTATCGCGATGTACTGCGCGGCGGCGCGCAGGGCGATGGCGTCGTGCGCTTCGTTTATTTGAAGGGCTCGTTCGAAGTGCTGCACGAGCGCCTCGCTACGCGCGGCCGGCATTTCTTCAACCCATCGCTGCTGCAAAGCCAACTCGATACGCTCGAGGAACCGGGCGAAGACGAAGCGATCACGGTCGGGATCGAACTGTCACCACCGGCGATCGTCGACGAGGTCGTGGCGCGTCTCCGATAGCCGCGAGGGCACGACGTTAGGGCCGGGTTCGTCATGATTGCGGCCGTGGCGGCAGCGATGCCGTGCGGCCTTTCGGCGCCGGGAGCCGGGCGAGAAGCCGATCGATGGGACCGATAGAAAAAAGGCGGGCAGCCGATCGGCTGCCCGCCTTTTTTCGTCGAGACGGCGGTTTTTATGCGATCCGTTTCGCCAGCTCAGCTGCCTTGCCCGTGTACGACGCGGGCGTCATGGCGCTGAGCAGCGCCTTTGCATCGTCGGGGATCGCGAGCGTGGCGATGAACTGCTGCAGCGCTTCACGGGTGATGCCTTTGCCTCGCGTGAGCTCCTTCAACTGCTCGTACGGGTTCTCGATGCCGAAGCGGCGCATGACCGTTTGCACGGGCTCGGCGAGCACTTCCCAGCAGGCGTCGAGATCTTCGTTCAGGCGGGCCGGGTTGACTTCGAGCTTGTCGATGCCGCGGATCAGCGCGTCGTAAGCGAGCAGCGAGTAGCCGAGCGCAACGCCCATGTTGCGCAGGACGGTCGAATCGGTCAGGTCGCGCTGCCAGCGCGAGACGGGCAGCTTTTCCGCGAGATGGCGCAGCAGCGCGTTTGCCAGACCCAGGTTGCCTTCCGAGTTTTCGAAATCGATCGGGTTGACCTTGTGCGGCATCGTCGATGATCCGATCTCGCCGGCTTTGGTCCGCTGCTTGAAATAGCCGAGCGAAATGTAGCCCCACACGTCGCGATCGAGATCGAGCAGGATCGTGTTGGCGCGGGCGAGCGCATCGAACAATTCCGCCATGTAATCGTGCGGCTCGATCTGGATCGTGTACGGATTGAACGTGAGCTTGAGCCGTTGCTCGATCACGTTGCGCGAAAACGTTTCCCAATCGAAGCTCGGGTAAGCCGACAGGTGCGCGTTGTAGTTGCCCACCGCGCCGTTCATCTTGCCTAGGATTTCGACCTTTGCAATGCGCTCGATTGCGCGTGCGAGGCGGGCGGCGACATTCGCGATTTCCTTGCCGAGCGTCGTGGGGCTGGCCGGCTGGCCGTGCGTGCGCGAGAGCATCGGCTGCTCGGCTTGCGCGTGCGCGAGCGCGACGAGGCGGCCATGCACCGAGCGCAGCGCCGGCAGGATGACGTGTTCCCGCGCGCCGGCAAGCATCAGGCCGTGCGAGGTGTTGTTGATGTCTTCCGAGGTGCAGGCGAAGTGAATGAACTCGCTCGCGCGCTCGAGCTCGGGCTGGCCTTTCACCGATTCCTTGAGCCAGTATTCGACCGCTTTGACGTCGTGATTCGTGACGCGCTCGATGTCCTTGATGCGCGCGGCGTCGTGCGCCGAAAAGCGCGCGACGAGATCGAGCAGGAACTGTTCGGCGGCGGCGGAAAAACGCGGCATTTCCGCGAAGCCGGCCTGCGACAGCGCGATGAGCCAATGGACTTCGACGGTCACGCGATGGCGCATGAAGGCGGCTTCGGAAAGCCAATCGCGCAGCGCTTCGGTCTTGGCGGCGTAACGCCCGTCGAGCGGTGACAGGGCGGTGAGGGCAAACAGCGTTTCGGCGCGGGTATCGGACATGATCGGACGTAGCGCTCGAAGGCGCGGGTTCGGGGCAGGAGAGAACCCGCGATTTTACCACCGCCGCCATCGGCCTTCGGCACTTCGCCCGGGCGGGCTCGCACGCGAGGTGCGCCCGCCGCTTTGCATCATTTCCCGGCGGCGGCCGGTTGTCCGACGCGTGCCGGGTTGGCGGCGTGCACGAGTTCCGACGCCGCAGCGACCGGGTTCGCCCAAACCAGCCACTGCGTACGCAAGGCAAGGATCGCGACGCACGCGCAGGCTGCGATCGCGCCGAACGTGGCGAAGCCCATTTGATAGCTGCCGGTGCTTTCCTTGGCGATCCCCATCACCACGGGCAGATAGAAGCCGCCGATGCCGCCGGCCGCGCCGATCACGCCCGAGAGCAAGCCCGTCTTGCCTTTCCAACGATGGGGGACGAGTTGAAACGTCGCCCCGTTGCCCAGGCCAAAGGCAAGGTAGAGGCAGACCAGGACGGCGATGCCGCCTGCGAGCGGCGGCATCCAGGCGGCGAAGGCGAAATCGGCCAGCGAAATCGCTGCGAGCAGGCCCGTCAGCGCCCGTACGCCGGTGATGCGATCGGCCAGATAGCCGCCCATCGGACGCACGATGGCGCCGAGAAACGCGAGCAACGACATGAACAAGCCGGCTTCGAGTTTCGGCATCTGATAGAGCGTCGTCAGCAGCAGCGTCACATACGACGACATCCCGACGAAACCGCCGAACGTGATGCTGTAGACGAGCATCATGACCCACGTGTCGCGCTCGGTGAGCACGCCCCGATAGCGGGCGGGCAACAAGGCGATGGCGCCCGCAGCGCCGAGCACCGGCAGCAGCAGCACGCCTGCTTTACCGGAGCCGAACACGCCCGCGTTCACGGCCAGCACGAGCGCGATCAATCCCGCGAGCATCGTCCCGAAGCCCGCGAGCGCCCTGCCCGTGCTGCCGGCTTTTTCTCCGCGGTCTTCGCCCCAGGCGAACAGCGCGATGCCGGCGATGGCCAGCAGCGGCAGCGCGGCCGCCGTGGCGTACTGCCAGCCGAACGCGTCGGCTACGTGCGGGAACAGAAAGCCGTCGAGCACCGCGCCGATGTTGCCCGCGGCGGCGAGTCCCAGGACGAGCCCTTGCACCTTGGGCGGGTAGCTGCTGCCGGCCATCGGCAACGCAACGGCGAAGCTCCCGCCACCGACGCCGAGGAACACGCCGAGCACGAGCAGCAGGGTGTAGGAGGGCGTG
The DNA here is from genome assembly GCA_004322045.1 of Paraburkholderia sp. Taxonomy (GTDB): domain Bacteria; phylum Pseudomonadota; class Gammaproteobacteria; order Burkholderiales; family Burkholderiaceae; genus Trinickia. The sequence goes on along the minus strand of SCRN01000011.1, from coordinate 8,210 downwards.
GTCGGCAGCAGCGGCAACACGATCGCCGGCAAGGCCGAGATTGCCACGCCCATCAACGCCACACGCCGGCCGTTGGTCGACTGATAGAGGTTGCCCAGTGCCACGCGCAAGATCGCGGCCGAGAGCACCGGCACCGCGACTAAGAAGCCCTGTTGAGCGGCCGTCATGGCGATGCTCTTGCCGATGAACGGCGCGAGCGGCCCGTACAGGACCCACACCGTGAAGCCGGTGTCGAAATAGAGAAAGCAGGCAACGAGCGAGCGCCAATTGCCACTGCCCAGCGCGTGTTTCAGGTTCTTCATGGTCGTCCTCGCATCGAAAGTCGGATCAAACATTTGGGGGCGATGAGCTACGGCGCCGGTTGCGGCGCGCGACGGCTCGCCAATGCAAGCCCTATGCCATCGGTGAGCGCGCCGCTCGGACAGCACGACGCAGCGTCAGGCTCTGTCTGCCGTTGCGCCTTTCGCGCGGCTTGCCTGGCCGCCTGCGGTTGGGCCGACGACGATCGCAAGCGGTGCGCGCCCGCGCACCTGCGTCGCGCTCGGGGGCACTGTCGATGTGCCCCGAGCGCGACGATGGTGCACTGCATCAACGTTGCCACTGGAACGACCCGCGCGGAGCGCGTCTGCGGCGCTGCGCCGCGCGGCATGGCGGCCGCATCGGCTTTCGCCGCGATGCGTCATACGAACAGAGGGGGGACGTCCCCCGGTACAATGCGGGCGTCGCTTCACGCTCGGCGCTGCCCCGCCCATTCGCATGGAACTCAAATGGCTGGAAGATTTCGTTTCGCTCGCTGAGACGCGCAGCTTCAGCCGTTCGGCCGAGCTGCGGCACGTGACGCAGCCTGCGTTCTCGCGCCGCATCCAAGCGCTCGAGGCATGGCTCGGCACCGAACTCATCGATCGTTCGGTCTATCCGACCCGGCTCACGCAGGCGGGCGAGGTGTTCCACGAGCAGGCGCTCGCCATGCTTTCGCACATGCACGAATCGCGCATTCTGTTGCGCGGACACGTGCGCTCGCCGGCGCCGACGATCGAATTTGCCGTGCCGCACACGCTGTCGCTGACCTACTTCCCGCTGTGGCTGCAACGGATCGAAGCGCAGTTGGGACCGGTTCATACCCGCCTGCGCGCGCTCAACGTTCACGATGCCGTGCTCTCCCTCGTCGAAGGCGGCTGCGATCTCGTGATGGCCTACCACCATCCGAGCCAACCGGTCGCGCTCGATCCGGGCCGCTACGACATGCTCACGCTCGGCGCCGAGCCGATCAGCGCGTTTTCGGCGCCGGCGCGCTCGGGCCGCGCCCGCTACGCGCTGCCCGGCGCCGCCGATGCGCCCGTTCCGTATTTGTCCTACACGCCCAACGCGTACCTCGGGCGCATGACGGAAGTCATCGTCGCCAACGCGCCGGAGCCGCTCTATCTCGATCGCATCTACGAAACGGACATGGCGGAGGCGCTCAAAGCCATGGCGTTGGCCGGCCACGGAGTGGCCTTCTTGCCGCACAGCGCCGTCGAAGACGCCGTTGCAGCGGGCGAGCTGATTCGCCTTGACCGCACCGCCTCCCGCGGGTTGCCCGCCGATCGCTTCACGTTGACGATGGAAATCCGCCTATACCGCGACAAACTGGCGGGCAACGGCGACGATCCGCGCCAGCAACTCATGCGTCGCCTGTGGCAAGTCGTCGCGGACGAGCTGGGCGTCAAGCCGGCATGACCGGCAGATAAGAGAACAAAGAAAGAAAAAAGAGAAAACAGCCCGCGAAATCCCGTTATGCAAGAAATGCATAATGGGATGACCAAACGGCATTGGATTTCAAAAGGGGCTTTTTCGACAATGGCGCACAATTTCCGTGACCGTTGGAGTGTCCATGTCCTCGCAATTGCAGTCCACCACGTCTGCACAATCGATCCCCTCGTACCTTCACGCCGACGATCTCGGCCCCTGGGGAAACTATCTGCGTCAAGTCGATCGCGTCGCGCCGTACCTCGGTTCGTCGTCGCGTTGGCTCGAAACACTCAAGCGTCCGAAGCGCATCTTGATCGTCGACGTGCCCATCGAACTCGATGACGGCACGGTGGCCCATTTCGAGGGCTATCGCGTTCAGCACAATGTCTCGCGCGGCCCCGGCAAAGGCGGCGTGCGTTACCACCAGGACGTGACGTTGTCCGAAGTGATGGCGTTGTCGGCGTGGATGTCGGTCAAGAACGCGGCCGTGAACGTGCCGTACGGCGGCGCGAAGGGCGGCATCCGCGTCGATCCGCGTAAGCTCTCGCGTGGCGAACTCGAGCGCGTGACGCGCCGCTACACGAGCGAGATCGGCATCATCATCGGACCGAACACGGATATTCCCGCGCCTGACGTCAACACGAACGAGCAGATCATGGCGTGGATGATGGACACGTACTCGATGAACCAGGGCCAAACGGCCACGGGTGTCGTGACGGGTAAGCCGATCGCGCTCGGCGGCTCGCTGGGCCGCCGCGAAGCGACGGGCCGCGGCGTATTCGTCGTCGGCACGGAAGCGGCACGCCGCGTGGGCCTGGAAATCAAAGGCGCGCGCATCGCCGTGCAAGGCTTCGGCAACGTCGGCGGCATTGCCGCGCGTCTGTTCGAAGAAGCGGGCGCCAAGGTCGTGGCCGTGCAGGATCATACGGGCTCGATCTACAAGTCGAGCGGCATCGATGCGACGGCACTGCTCGAGCACGTGGCGAACACGGGTGGCGTGGGCGGCTTCAAAGGCGCCGATCCGCTGGCGAACGACGAGTTCTGGACGATCGAAAGCGACATCCTGATCCCGGCCGCGCTCGAAAACCAGATCACCGAGAAGAACGCCGCCAAGATCAGGACGAAGATCATCGTCGAAGGCGCGAACGGCCCGACCACGACGGCGGCCGACGATATCCTGCACGACAAGGGTGTGTTGATCATCCCGGACGTGGTGGCCAACGCGGGTGGCGTGACGGTTTCCTACTTCGAGTGGGTGCAGGACTTCTCGAGCTTCTTCTGGACCGAGGACGAGATCAACCAGCGCCTGGAGCGCGTGATGCGCGAGGCATTCGGCGCGGTCTGGCAGGTGGCGAGCGACAACAAGGTGTCGATGCGCACGGCGGCGTTCATCGTCGCATGCAAGCGGATTTTGATGGCGCGCGAAATGCGTGGCCTGTATCCCTGATTCCCTCTTCGCCACAAGCGAGACGGGTTTGACTTGCCGGTGCGCCTCACGGCGCTTCCGGCTTCCCCTGGGCGGGCGGCACTGACAAGGTGTCGCCCGCTTTTCGTCGTGGGTGCGCTCGGCTGCGTGCCGGAGGGTACGGGGCCGGCAAACGTGCCGGGGGGCAGGCCTAGCCCTGCATTTAGGCATGGCCTGACGCGTTGGCGCTGACGCGTCGACCCGGCAATTTGGCCGGCGTGGAGCGCCGGTGTGTAGTATTGGCGGAGCGCCGGCATGCGCACCGGGTATGATGCGAAAGCTTCGCCGGTCCAGGCAGCGGCCGGTTCGTTATTGCAAAAGGATTCACCGGATGATTTCGATCAAGCAGGTTTCGAAGTGGTACGGCACGTTCCAGGTGCTCTCCGACTGCACCACGGAAGTTGCGAAGGGCGAGGTGGTCGTCGTCTGCGGGCCATCGGGTTCGGGCAAGTCGACATTGATCAAGACCGTCAACGGTCTCGAGCCGTTTCAGCAGGGCGAGATCGTCGTCGATGGCCAATCGCTCGGCGACAAGCGGACGAACCTGTCGAAGCTGCGTGCCAAAGTCGGGATGGTGTTCCAGCACTTCGAGTTGTTCCCGCACCTGTCGATCATGGAAAACCTCACGCTCGCGCAACTCAAAGTGCTCGGCCGTTCGAAAGACGAGGCGCACGAGAAAGGCCTCAAGCTACTCGATCGCGTAGGACTGAAAGGGCAGGCGGACAAGTTTCCGGCTCAGCTCTCGGGCGGCCAACAGCAGCGCGTGGCGATTGCGCGCGCCTTGTCGATGGATCCGGTCGCGATGTTGTTCGATGAACCCACTTCGGCGCTCGATCCCGAAATGATCAACGAAGTGCTCGACGTGATGGTCGAACTCGCGCAAGAGGGGATGACGATGATGTGCGTCACTCACGAAATGGGGTTCGCCAAGAAAGTCGCGCACCGCGTGATCTTCATGGATCGCGGCGTCATCGTGGAAGACGATCGCAAGGATGCGTTCTTCGCCAATCCGAAGTCCGATCGCGCCAAAGAGTTTCTGGCGAAGATCCTGCACTAGGGGGGGAGCGGCGCGAGCTTGCTCGGGCCGGTCAGGATTCGAAGGCCGCGATATCGTCGGCGTCCGCGCTCAATGCATTAGCCGGTGCGAGCATCGGCGCCGACGCGCTCGGATCGCAAGCGGGATTGCGCGCCTTCTCGAGTACCCAGGCTGGGACCGGGATGTTGGCGCGGGCTGCGACTTCCCCGTCTTGGAACATCAACAGATCGCCGGGCGCGAATGCGGTCCAGATCTCATCGTCGGTGAGCGGCTGCGTTGCAATGACGGCGACGCGATCCTCGGGCGTCGTGTACTGCGCGAAGTCGATCGACATATCGGCATCGATCAAATGCGCCGTCGAGAACGGCCAGCGTCGAACGATGTAATGCAGATGGGTCGAACAGTGCGCGAACAGCGCCTGCCCGTTGGACATCAAGAAGTTGAACACCCCGTAATTCGTGATGTCTCGCGTGAGCGCGGTCACGGTGTCGAACAGTTCCTGCAAGGGCGGCTGCGCGCCGGGAAACGCGCGGCGCAAGCCCTGCATCAGCGCACAAAACGCTATTTCGCTATCGGTCGTGCCCACCGGCTGATAAACGCCCGTGATCTCGGGCCGATAGTCCTGCAAATCGCCGTTATGGGCGAAGATCCAATGCCTGCCCCATAGTTCGCGCATGAACGGGTGGCAGTTCTCGAGCAGGATATGACCCTGCGTCGCCTTGCGGATATGCGCGATCGTGTTTTTCGATTTGATCGGGTAACGCTTGACCATCTCGGCGATCGGCGAGGTGGCCGACGATTGATGGTCGATGAACAGGCGGCAGGCTTTGTCTTCGAAGAAGGCGATGCCCCAGCCGTCGGCGTGGTGATCGGTGATGCCCCCGCGTGCGGCGAAGCCCGTGAAGGAGAACGTGACGTCCGTCGGGGCGGCGCAGTTCATTCCGAGGAGTTGGCACATGGTACGGGCTAGCGGTGCGTGTGGACGTGCGGGCGCGCAATCCGAACCCGCTACAATATGTTTTTTTGAAGCATATACCGAGCCGTCGGCCGAAAAAAGCGAAATGGCGGCCCCGAAGGGCGTCCGTTGCTGTTTTTCCACGACGGCCGCCGGCTTGCTTCACTCAATCGTACCGGCTGCTCGTTGCCCGTCGCCGAGCGGCATCCTCGCCGGCTTTCTTGCCAGATCCATCGCCATGACCGTTTCCGATTTGTCCCCGAACGCCGCTCAGCAGCAAGGTGCGCCGTCCTCGCTCACCTTGGCCCGCCCTGACGACTGGCACCTGCACTTGCGCGACGGCGAAATGCTCGCGGCTGTGCTGCCGCATACGGTCCGCCAGTTCGGCCGCGCGATCGTCATGCCCAACCTCAAGCCCCCGGTGACGACGGTCGAGGCCGCGCGGGCGTACCGCGAGCGCATCCTCGCGGCGCTGCCGATGGGCGCGGCGTTCGAACCGCTGATGACGCTCTACTTGACCGACAACACGCCGCCCGACGAAATTCGCCGAGCCCAAGAGAGCGGCTTCATCCACGGCGTGAAGCTCTATCCGGCTGGTGCAACGACCAACTCCGACTTCGGCGTGACCGATCTCGGCAAATGCGCGAAAACGCTCGAGACGATGCAAGCAGTCGGCATGCCGTTGCTCGTGCATGGCGAGGTGACCGATCCGGCGATCGACTTGTTCGATCGCGAGAAGGTATTCATCGATCGCGTGATGACGCCGCTGCGCCGCGATTTCCCGGGGCTCAAGGTGGTCTTCGAGCACATCACGACGAAGGACGCGGCTGAGTACGTGCGCGAGGACGGTGCGCCCGCGGGCCTGCTTGGCGCGACCATCACGGCGCACCATCTGCTCTATAACCGCAACGCGATCTTCCAGGGCGGGATCCGCCCGCATTATTACTGCCTGCCGGTGCTCAAGCGTGAGACGCACCGGGTCGCGCTCGTCGAAGCGGCGACATCCGGCGATCCGCGTTTCTTCCTCGGCACCGATAGCGCGCCGCACCCGAAGGGCTTGAAAGAGCACGCGTGCGGGTGCGCGGGCTGCTACACGGCGCTGCATGCCCTCGAACTCTACGCCGAGGCGTTCGACAATGCCGGTGCGCTCGACCGGCTCGAGGGGTTCGCCAGCTTCTTCGGGCCGGATTTTTACGGCGTGCCGCGCAACAGCGAGCGCGTGACGCTCGTGCGCGAGACCTGGACGCTGCCGGCCGAGATCGTGGCGGGCGAAGCCGCGGTGGTGCCGCTGCGCGGCGGCGAGCCGATCGGTTGGCGCTTGGCCTGAGCGTCGGCTCGACGGGGTGGGCGGCGACGGCGTGTGCCGAAGTGGTAGACTCTCAGATTGCGAAGTAGGCCAGGCAGTCGCGGCTTTCCCGGTTTGCGCCGGGAGGGGCGAGGAAAGTCCGGACTCCAACGGGCAGGGTGATGGCTAACGGCCATCCGTGGCGACACGCGGAACAGGGCAACAGAAAGCAAACCGCCGATGGCCCGGCGTAAGCCGGGATCAGGTAAGGGTGAAACGGTGCGGTAAGAGCGCACCGCGGCTGCGGTGACGCAGCCGGCACGGTAACCTCCACCCGGAGCAATTCCAAATAGGCAGGCGCGCATCTACGGATGCAGGGCGGGGCCCCCGTCTCGCCTGCGGGTAGGAAGCTCGAGCGCGTCAGCAATGGCGCGCCTAGAGGAATGGCTGCCACGTTCGCGGCGCTTTGTGGCGCCGCGAACGCACAGAATCCGGCTTACCGGCCTGCTTCGCTCCCCAATTCCATATAGAAACGCCGCTCCCGCTGCGAGGCCGGCGTTTTTTAGCTTTCCACGATCTCGAACGAATGCGAGAGCTCGGCCGTCTTGGCGAGCATGATCGAGGCGGAGCAATACTTGTCGTGCGACAGGTTGATCGCGCGCTCGACGGTGCTCGGGTTGAGGTTTTTGCCCGTCACCGTGAAATGGAAATGGATTTTCGTGAAGACCTTCGGATCTTCGCTGGCACGCTCGGCCTTGAGCGTGACCGAGCAGCCGGCAATTTCCTGGCGGCTCTTCTTCAGGATCATGACGACGTCGTAGGCCGTGCAGCCGCCGGCGCCGAGCAGCACCATTTCCATCGGCCGGGGGGCGAGATTGCGTCCGCCGCCTTCCGGCGCGCCGTCCATCATCGCCAGATGGCCGCTGCCGGTCTCGGCGGCAAAAGCCATACCGTCCGGCCCCATCCAGCTCACTTTGCATTCCATAGCAACTCCGCTGTCGTAGCCAATACTAGTGTCGGACTGGCATTGTAGCCTCGGGGAGCGCAGTGGGCAGAGCGCGTCTTTTGCGTCGTCCCAGATTGGCTTGGTTTATCACATTATGAGATGCATTTTCGCAATGCAAATTTTCTTGCCTACTCGGCATTCGATCTGTACAATGCCTCCTATTGGTTGTCGCGTTCGACAATCTCCGCATGTCTCCTCCACCCTCCTCCTTAGGTGGATTAAGCCCGAGCCGAGAGTTTGGGCTTTTTTTTATCCAAATGGCGTGCACAGCTCGCCGCCGAGCATTGCCCCACGCGGCGCAGGGCGCCGGTGGCGCTGCATCGCAGCTATTTGGATAGATCGGCTTTTCGCCGCGTTTGGCTTGCAGTGACGAGCCTTTCGACATGCGTTTTTGGCCTGCTTCGTCCGCGACTCGCCGCGGTAATCGCCGCCTTTGACTGCGCTTGCCAAATTCCTTTATAATTCAGGGCTTTTCCGCATCTATGCCCGCGGAAGAAGAACAGGGAGAGCCTGCACGGCGCCTCGATGCGCCAACCGAAGCAGGAAAAACACGAAGGGCAGGTCAATTTTTTGGATCGATCATGAAGACGTTTTCCGCAAAAGCCGAACAGGTGACGCGCGAATGGTACGTGATTGACGCGACGGATAAGGTTCTCGGCCGTGTCGCCAGCGAAGTGGCACGCCGTCTTCGCGGCAAGCATAAGCCTGAGTTCACCCCGCACGTCGACACCGGTG
>SCRN01000010.1 GCA_004322045.1 Paraburkholderia sp. | reverse complement strand
CCGCGCGAGCGCCGCGCGCACAGGCGCGTATCGGTATCGGTATCGGGTTCGCCGTCGAATCGTCCGTCATATCACCGCATTGCCGCGCAGCGCGGCAATGGCGGCTGCATCGTAGCCGAGCACGTCCCGCAACACGTCGTCGGTGTGCTCGCCCAGCAGCGGCGGCGCGCTGAGCACTTGCGGCGGCGTCGCGCTCATGCGGATCGGGTTGCGCACGAGCGGGGCCATGGCGCCGCTCGGATGCGGCGCCTCCACCCGCATGCCGCGCGCACGAACTTGCTCGTCGGCGAAGACTTCGCCGACATCGTTGATCGGCCCGCACGGCACGCCGGCCGCTTCCAGCGCCTCGATCCACTCGCGCTTGCCGCGCGTCTTCACCATCTCGGCCACGATCGGCACGAGCACGTCGCGGTGGCGCACGCGCTCGGGATTCGTCGCGAAGCGCGGGTCGTCGGCGAGTTCCGGCCGCCCGCCCGCTTCGACGAACTTGCGGAACTGTCCGTCGTTGCCCACGGCGACGATGATCCAACTATCGCTCGTCTGGAACGCTTGGTACGGCACGATGTTTTGATGAGCGTTACCCCAGCGCTGCGGCGCTTTGCCGCTCGCCAGATAGTTCGAGCCGACGTTCGCCAGCATCGCCACCTGCACGTCGAGCAGCGCCATGTCGATTGCCTGGCCTTCGCCGGTGCGGTCGCGGTGCGCCAGCGCGGCGAGCACGGCCACGCTGGCGTACATGCCGGTCATCAAGTCGGCGATCGCCACGCCGGCCTTTTGCGGGCCGCCGCCGGGCAGATCGTCGCGCTCGCCGGTGATGCTCATGAAGCCGCCCATGCCCTGCACGATGAAATCGTACCCGGCGCGATCGGCCAGCGGCCCGGTTTGGCCGAAGCCCGTCACCGAGCAGTAGACGAGGTCGGGCTTGACGGCCTTGAGCGACGCGTAGTCGAGCCCGTACTTCGCCAATTGCCCGACCTTGTAGTTTTCGAGCACGACGTCGCTGATCGCGGCCAGTTCGCGCACGATCCGTTGGCCTTCGACCGTGGCGATGTCGACGGTGACCGAGCGCTTGTTGCGATTGGCGCACAGATAGTAGGCCGCCTCGCGCGTATCCGCGCCGTCGGGCGTCTTCAAGTACGGCGGCCCCCAATGGCGCGTGTCGTCGCCGGCGCCGGGGCGCTCGATCTTGATGACGTCGGCGCCGAGATCGGCGAGCGTTTGCGCGCACCACGGGCCCGCAAGGACGCGGGTCAGGTCGAGCACGCGGATATGACTGAGCGCTCCCATGCGAAGACTGTCTCCTCGAGTTGATTGCGCGCCGCGGGGGCGGGCGGTGGGCTGGCCGGGAATGAGCGTGAAAGGGTGAACAGGCCCCTTGCATGGTAAGCGCTTTTGGGGCCGCGCCCCAAGCGAGGCCGCGCGCTCGTGGGACGGCCGCGTGTGCAAAAAACGGCGCTATCGCCGGCCCAGCGCGGCGATCCGGCGACAATTCCGTATAATGAGCCGTTTAGGGGAAAACGGCCGTGCGCCATGGGGCATAAGGCGCGGCCGGTTTCCAGTCGAGACCGTCCCCCTTCCGTTTTCTATGAAAGCCGCCGAAATCCGCGAGAAATTCCTCAAGTTCTTCGAATCGAAGGGCCATACGATCGTTCGCTCGTCGAGCCTCGTGCCCGGCAACGACCCGACGCTGCTCTTCACCAATTCGGGGATGGTGCAGTTCAAAGACGTGTTTCTCGGCGCGGAGTCGCGCCCGTATTCGCGTGCGACCACGGCGCAGCGCAGCGTGCGCGCCGGCGGCAAGCACAACGACCTCGAAAACGTGGGCTACACCGCGCGGCACCACACGTTCTTCGAAATGCTCGGCAACTTCTCGTTCGGCGATTATTTCAAGCGCGACGCCATCCATTACGCGTGGGAACTGCTGACCACCGTCTATGGGCTGCCCAAGGAAAAGCTCTGGGTGACCGTCTATCAGGAAGACGACGAAGCCCACGACATCTGGGCCAAGGAAGTGGGCGTGCCGACCGAGCGCATCATTCGCATCGGCGACAACAAGGGGGCGCGCTACGCGTCCGACAATTTCTGGCAGATGGCCGATACGGGGCCGTGCGGGCCGTGCTCGGAAATCTTCTACGATCACGGGCCCGACGTGTGGGGCGGCCCCCCGGGCTCGCCCGAGGAAGACGGCGATCGCTACATCGAGATCTGGAATCTCGTGTTCATGCAGTTCAACCGCGACGCCCAAGGCAATATGACGCCGCTGCCCAAGCCCTGCGTCGATACGGGCATGGGGCTCGAGCGCATCGCGGCGGTCCTGCAGCATGTGCATAGCAACTACGAGATCGACCTGTTTCAAGCGCTCATCGCCGCGGCGGCGCGCGAAACGGGCGTGAGCGATCTCTCGAACAACTCGCTGAAGGTGATCGCCGATCACATTCGCGCTTGCTCGTTCCTGATCGTCGACGGCGTCATCCCCGGCAACGAAGGGCGCGGCTATGTGCTGCGCCGGATCGTGCGCCGCGCGATTCGCCATGGCTACAAGCTCGGCTGCAAGCGGCCGTTCTTCAATAAGCTCGTCGCCGATCTCGTTGCGCAAATGGGCGGCGCCTATCCGGAACTCGCCGATGCGCAAGCGCGCGTGACGGACGTGTTGCGTCAAGAAGAAGAGCGCTTCTTCGAGACGATCGAGCACGGCATGTCGATTCTCGACGAGGCGCTCGGCGCGCTCGACAGCAAGGGCGGCAAAGTTCTTTCCGGCGATATCGCGTTCAAGCTGCACGATACCTACGGCTTTCCGCTCGACCTCACGGCGGATGTTTGCCGCGAGCGCGGCATGACGGTGGACGAGTCCGCATTCGACGAGGCGATGTCGCGTCAGCGCGAGCAGGCGCGCGCGGCCGGCAAGTTCAAAATGGCGCAGGGTCTCGATTACACGGGCGCGAAGACGACCTTCCACGGTTACGAAGAGTCGATCTTCGACGACGCCAAGGTCGTGGCGCTCTATGTCGACGGGACGGCAGTCAAGGAAGTCGCGCATGGGCAACAGGCCGTGGTTGTGCTCGACCACACGCCGTTTTACGCGGAGTCGGGCGGCCAGGTGGGCGATACCGGCGTCCTCGCGAACGCCAGCGTGCGTTTCGCGGTGGCCGATACGCTGAAGGTGCAAGCCGACGTCGTGGGCCATCACGGCACGCTCGAGCAGGGCGCGTTGCGTGTGGGCGATGTCGTCAAGGCCGAGATCGACGCAGTGCGCCGTGCGCGCACGGCGCGTAACCACTCGGCGACCCATTTGATGCACAAGGCGTTGCGCGAGGTGCTCGGGTCCCATGTTCAGCAAAAGGGTTCGCTCGTCGACGACGAAAAGACGCGCTTCGATTTTGCGCACAATGCGCCGATGTCCGACGAGCAGTTGCGCCGCGTCGAAGATATCGTCAATGCCGAAGTGCTCGCCAATGCGCCCGGCATCGTGCGCGTCATGCCCTACGACGAGGCGGTCAAGGGCGGCGCGATGGCCTTGTTCGGCGAAAAGTACGGCGACGAAGTGCGCGTGCTCGATCTCGGTTTCTCGCGCGAGCTTTGTGGTGGCACGCACGTGCATCGCACGGGGGACATCGGCCTGTTCAAGATCGTCGGCGAGACCGGCGTCGCGGCCGGCATTCGGCGGGTCGAAGCGATCACGGGCGATAACGCCGTGCGCTACGTGCAAAGCCTCGAAAGCCGTGTCAATGCGGTTGCCTCCGCGTTGAAAGCGCAGCCCTCGGAACTCACGCAACGTGTCGCGCAGGTGCAGGAGCAGGTCAAATCGCTCGAGAAGGAACTCGCGGCGCTCAAGTCCAAGCTCGCATCGAGCCAAGGCGACGAACTCGCGGCACAAGCCGTCGACGTATCGGGCGTCCAGGTGCTCGCGGCGACGCTCGATGGGGCCGACGTCAAGACACTGCGCGAGACGGTCGACAAGCTCAAGGACAAGCTCAAGCATGCTGCGATCGTGCTGGCCGCGGTCGATGGCGACAAGATCAGCCTGATCGCCGGCGTCACTGCCGATGCGAGCAAGAAGGTGAAGGCGGGCGAACTCGTCAATTTCGTCGCGCAGCAAGTGGGCGGCAAAGGCGGTGGCCGGCCCGATATGGCGCAGGCCGGCGGCACTGACCCCGCGAAGCTGCCCGCGGCGCTCGCGGGCGTCACGGCGTGGGTGCAAGGGCAACTCTAAGGGGCCACACAAAAGGGGTGGCTCTAAAGGACCGGTTTAAATAAGGGACTGGGCTAAACGGCTGGTTCGATTTCGGTTTTTATCCGTTTCTTCGGCATCGTCAAAGGCCGCTTGCAGGGTGACTGCAAGCGGCCCTCTCGTTTTGGCGCTCGCTATCCCGATTGCTTCGGTCATCACTTCGTCATCGACGCGCGTCGATAATCGCGGCGAAGGAAGTAAAAGTTCAATACAAAGCCAATAAACAAATGAATCGCCTGCGGCCAAGACCGCGGGTGATAGACCATGCAATCGGGGTTCACCCATGACGATCCGTCATCGCATCACTTTGGTGGTGCTGCTCATGTTCGTCGCGCTCGCGGCGATCGGGGGCTACGCCACGTACCAAGCCCGCCGTAGCGCCGCGCAAGTACGCCAGGTCACGCAAGGCGTCGTGCCGAGTGCGCTCGCCTCGAGCGATCTCGTCGCTGAAGTGAAGGACGTCCAACTGGCAACGATGACGCTCGTCTACGCGCCCGACGCCAATATGGTCACTCAGGCGCAAGCGCAATTGAAGACGAGTCAGGCGCAACTGCGCCAAGCGCTCGACCTCCAGGCGCAAGCCGCCGCAAGCCATGCGCAGCAGGGCCTCGTCGCGCAGGCGCGCGAAAGCATGGCAAATTATTTTTCGGCCATCGAGGAAACCGAGCATATGAAAGCGGCGGGCCAGGACGCGCTCGCCCAAGCTTTCTTGTTCGCCGACGTGGGCGAATATCGTAACGAACTCGAAGGCATCGTCGAGACGATGCGCATCGAGAAGAACCGTCAGAAAGACGATGCGATCGGCGCGCTCAACGGAATGCTCGCCACGACGACCACCGCGATCGGCGGCGCGACGGCGGCTGCGATCGCGTTGTTGACGGTGATCGGCATGCTGCTGTATCGACAGATCACGCGGCCGCTCACGCGCATGCAGGCGGAGATGAGCGAGATCGCGCAAAGCCAAGACTTCACGCGGCGCGTCCCGGTCGCGCGCATGGACGAGATCGGCCGCTCGATCGTCGCGTTCAACGACATGATCGAAAAGATCGAAGAGAGCGCACTGCAGTTGAAGCAAAAGACTGCCGACATTCAAGCGATGTTGCAGAACATGCAGCAGGGTATCTTGACCGTCGTCGACGGCGGCCTCGTACATGGGGAATACTCGGCGTATCTCGAGGCCATCTTCGAGACGGAGGACATCGCCGATCGCGACGTCATGTCGCTCGTGTTCGGCCAGACGAGTCTCGATGCCGACACGCGCTCCCAAGTGGAGGCGGCCATTCACGCTTGCATCGGCGAAGACGCCATCAATTTCGCGTTCAACGAGCACCTGCTCGTCAACGAAGCCGCCAAGACGATGCCCGACGGGCGCGTCAAAACGCTCGATTTGAGTTGGTCGGCGATCACCGACGAGCGCGACACGGTCATGCGTCTCATGCTTTGCGTGCGCGATGTCACGGAGTTGCGCCGCCTTGCCGCCGAATCGACCCAGCAAAAGCGGCAGCTCGAAATGATCGGCGAAATCCTGGCCGTCAGCCAAGACAAGTTTCACCAATTCGTCGAAAGTGCGAAGGGTTTCATTCACGAAAACGAGCGGATCATCGGACAGCACGAGCATGCCGACGAATCGGCGCGGGCCGAGTTGTTCCGCAATATGCATACGATCAAGGGCAATGCGCGCACATATGGCCTGCGGCATTTGACGAGCATCGTCCATGAAGCCGAACAGCGCTACGACGAAATGCGCCGCCTGGGCGCCGACGAGGCGTGGGACCGCGAGGCTTCGATCGCCGAGCTCGCACGGGTGAAGCAAGCCGTCGAGCATTACGCCATGATCAACGAGGTCAGTCTCGGTCGTAAGGGGCCGGGCGCGGTCGCGCATCGCACGCAAGGCGGCCGTTATATGGTGGTCGATCGCTCGCATATCGATGAGAGCCTGCGGCTGGTCGAGTCGGTCGGCGACAGCGACACGGCCGGGCTCGTCGCCATGCGCGACGCGGTCCATCGCACGCTGCGCCTGCTCGATACCGAAAGCTTCGAGCAAGCGCTGGCCGGTCCGCTCGAATCGCTGCCGTCGCTGGCCGAGGAACTCGGCAAGCGCGCGCCGAAAGTGACGATCGACGACAACGGCTACCGGTTGCGCCGCCACGCGAGCGGCGCGCTGCGCGACGTCTTTACGCACCTGCTGCGCAACAGCGTGGATCACGGCATCGAGCCGGCCGCTGAGCGCGTGGCGGCCGGCAAACCCGAAGCCGGAGCGATCGGGATCGACGTGGGCGTCGATGCGGGTGCGCTGCAAATTACGCTCAGCGACGATGGCCGCGGGCTGGCGATGAGGCGCATTCGCGCGATCGCTGCCGAGCGCGGCTGGATCGAGCCGAACGCGACGCTCGGCGATGAAGCCGTGGCGAGCTTCATTTTCCGGGCAGGCTTTTCGACGGCTGGGGCCGTGACCGAAGTGTCGGGCCGCGGTGTGGGCATGGATGCGGTCAAAGCGATGCTCGAGCGCGAGCTGGGCCGCATTGAATTGCGCTTCACCGACGAGCGCGACGGCGCCGATTTTCGGCGCTTCCAAACGATCGTGCATTTGCCCGAAACTTGGGCAGTCGACAGTCTCGGTGCGCCGATCGGGCACGGTAAGCAAGCGGCGCGCGACGACGCACTCGCATAAGCGGAGCGCTCGCGTAAGCCCTGCGTTTGCGCGAGCATTGGACGACGCTACGATCCAATCGAGCAGGGATGTCAGCAAGGGTAGGGAAAGCTGTGGTTCTAACGAATTCGATGTTGGCGCTGGCGGTAGCGGCGGCAGGGGCGATCGCGGCGCTTGCCGCATTTGTCGCTTACAAACGAGCGAGTCTGCGCGCGTTGCGTGAGCACAGTGAAGCGCTCGCGCAGATCAACGCCGCGCACGATGAGCGCAAAGCGCACGATCTTGCGCTCATCGCTGCCGAGCAAACGCGCGCGAGCGAGCTGAGCACCGAGACGCAGCGTCTATCCGACGCGCTCGCGCGCGAAGCGGACGCACTTGCTCATGCGCGCGCGGCGTTGGCCGAGGCGCACGCGCGTCACGACGATCTGCTGGCGCATGCCGGGCGCATCGCGAGCGAAGCGGCACGCCTGAAACAATTGGCCGCCACGTTCGAACGCTGGCACGAGCAGATGATCTCGCTCATGGCGCAAAACCAAGACATGCATCGCAAGAATCATGAGCTCGCGCGCATCGTCAATCA
Source organism: Paraburkholderia sp. (assembly GCA_004322045.1). Classification (GTDB taxonomy): domain Bacteria; phylum Pseudomonadota; class Gammaproteobacteria; order Burkholderiales; family Burkholderiaceae; genus Trinickia. Next base: position 186,625 of record SCRN01000010.1, on the reverse strand, counting down.
CGTCCTGATGGTTTCTCTCAACGCGTCGATCGAGGCCGCCCGGGCGGGCGCCGCCGGTCGCGGTTTCTCGATCGTCGCGGGCGAGGTGCGTGCGCTCGCCACGCGCTCGCAGGAGTTGTCCAAGAGCTATCGCGATAGTCTCGATCGCAACGATCTCGTCACGACGGCCACGTTCCAGGACATTCAGGCCGGCGGCAAAATGATCACGGCCGCGCTCGGTAGCGTCGAGTCGCTTGCCCAGCAATTTCACTCGAAGCTCGAACGGAATCCGACGTGATCAGCCAAGCCGCCAAGGAGAGTTTCGAGCGCATCGTGTTTCAGGCGGCGCGCACGCGGTTGACCATGGATCCGGTGCACGCTTGCGAGATCGAGCGCGCTGCGGCGCATGAGCGCGCCGGGCCAGGCACGAGTGCGCAAGTGCACGTTCTGACGATCGTGTCGATCGGATTTCGCATCGTGCTGTTGCTGCAATTCGCCGACGACGATGCCACGCGCGCGTACTACGCGGGACAGACGGCGAATCGCGCGTTGCCCGAGGCTGCGCTCGAGATCGGCAACTTATGCTGTGGCGCCATCAATCAACAGCTCGTCGAGCATTTTCCCGATATGGGCATGTCGACGCCGTACACGCTATCGAGCGATTGCATGAGCTATCTGGATGAACTGGAGCCGGCGCATCTCGCGGCCTACGACGTGACGATCGAAGACGCCGCGAGGCTGCGCGTGACGTTGTGCGTCTGTGCGAGCGAAGCGATCGACTTTACCGCGCAGGTGGCCGACGTCCATGAAAGCGCGGGTGAGCTCGAGCTTTTCTGAATTTCCAACCTCAACCCAAACGACTAGCTATGGCAAAGATTCTGGTGGTGGACGATTCGAGCACGGTGCGCGACGAAGTGGCCGGGTTTCTGCGCAAGAACGGCCTCGATGTCGATACGGCGGTCGACGGCAAGGACGGACTCGCCAAGATGAAGTCGAGCCCGGGTGTGAAGCTCGTGATCAGCGACGTCAACATGCCCAACATGGACGGCCTCACCATGGTTGAGAAGATCCGCGGCGAACTTGCGAATAGCGCCGTCAACGTCATCATGCTGACGACCGAAAGCAGTCCCGCGATGAAGGAGCGCGGCAAGGCGGCTGGCGTCAAAGGCTGGATCGTCAAGCCGTTCAAGGGCGAGGCCGTGCTCGAGACGTTCAGGAAGCTAGCGGGCTGATGCGGCCTGTCTGCGCACGCAAGAGCGTCCGCGCGGCCACGCTCGTGATTCTCTCCGGGAGATAGATCGAATCCAAATTATTCATTTTCCATGATCGAACCCGCGGGCTACCATCGTCGATAACGAATGGGTGAGCCGGCGTGCGCTTCGGGCGCTTTGCGGCTTGCTCAGGTGGATCTGGATCTTGTCGGCGCCGCGGCACTGCGCGTGCTTCGTCCGTTGTCAATCTCCAGTCGATTTCAACCGCAAGCAGTGAGGATGGTCCGATGGCCCGCTCGAATTCGATGCGCAGTATCTTTTTTCTTCCGGGGTCGGAGGCCGCCAGCGCTGCGAGCGTCGCCATTGCCTGCATGATCGCGCTCGCCGTTGCTCTGGGCGTCGGCCGTTTCGCCTTCACGCCGTTGTTGCCGCTGATGCTGCACGCGGGTTTGCTCGATTTGAGAGAAGGCGGGCTGCTCGCTTCGGCCAATTACGCGGGCTATTTCGTCGGCGCGCTGACCTGCGCCTTTCTACCGGTCGAACACTCGCGGATGGTGCGCGCGGGCCTAGCGACGACGGTCGTGCTCACGCTCGCGATGGGACTGACGCACAGCCTGCCCGTTTGGGTCGCGGTGCGGTTCGTCGCCGGGGTCGTGAGCGCTTGGACCTTCGTGTTCGCCTCCCAGTGGGGGCTCGCGCGCCTTTCGCGGCTTGGTGCGCCCGCATGGAGCGGGGTGATTTATACCGGGCCGGGCATCGGTATCGTCGCGACGGGACTCTTGGTCAGCGCAGCCGCGCGACAAGGCCCGGCATTCGGCTGGCTGCTGTTCGGGGTGCTGTGCGCGGTCTGTACCGTGCTGGTATGGCGGACGTTTGCGCCGTCCAAAGGGAGCGCCCGCGCCGCGGCCGCGCCCGATGCCCTCGCACGGCAACGAGGCTCATCCGGCGGCGAGCGCGCGTCTGCCCGAAGCTCGGTCGCTGCCGGCACAGCGGCGCCGATGAGTGCGGCCGATCGCCGCGCGCAAAGCATTTGGCTCGTGGTGCTATACGGCATGCCGGGCTTCGGCTACATCATCACGGCCACATTCTTGCCCGTGATCGCCCGCCAAGCTCTGCCGGGGTCAAACTGGCCGGATCTCTTTTGGCCCATGTTCGGTGCGGCGCTGATTCCAGGGTCGCTACTCGCCGCGCGGCTGCCGGTCCAATGGGACAACCGCGCGCTGCTTGCGCTGTGCTACCTCGTGCAGGCAGCCGGCATCGCGCTCGGCATCGTATTCCCGACTGCGGCCGGTTTCGCCCTGGGCAGCATCCTGATCGGTTTGCCGTTCACGGCGATCACCTTGTTCGCGATGCGCGAGGCGCGGCGGCTGCATGGCGAGCGCGCGGCGGGGCTGATGGGCTACGCGACGGCGGCCTATGGCGTGGGCCAAATCGCCGGGCCGCTCGTCGCCGCGCCGATCGCCGCGCGGGTCGGGTCGTTCGGCCCTGCGCTCTGGCTCGCCGCGCTCGTGCTGCTCGTCGGCGCCGCGGGGCTCGTCATGGTCGCGGTCAAGTCGCGCTCGGCCGATGACTGACGCGGGGCACACGCCGGCGCAAAGCCGCTAGAATTAGCGCGTTTCGGCCAACGGCCGGCGCCTGCCGGCCTCTTCACCCCATGAGCGACTATCGATTCTGTCCACGCTGTGCGAGCACGCTCGTCGAGCGGCCGGATGCCGCCGAGGAGGGCGGCCGCCTGCGGCACGCTTGCCCCGACGCCGCGTGCGGGTTCGTTCATTGGAACAACCCGCTGCCTGTCGTCGCCGCGATCGTCGAATACGAAGGCAAGATCCTGCTCGCGCGCAACGCCGCTTGGGAGGAGGGGATGTTTGCGCTGATCACGGGTTTCTTGGAGCAGGGCGAGACGCCCGAGGCCGGCATTGCGCGCGAGGTGCTCGAGGAAACGTTGCTGTACGTACGCGAGACCGAGCTCGTCGGCGTCTACGACTTCATTCGCAAGAACGAGCTGATCGTCACCTATCACGTGAAGGCGGAAGGCGAAATCTCGCTCTCGCCCGAGCTGCTCGAGTATCGACTCGTCGAACCGGCCAAGCTGCGTCCCTGGCGCGCCGCCACGGGCCTCGCGCTTGCCGATTGGATGCGCCGCCGCGGCTTGCCGTTCGAGTTCGTCGACAAGCCGGGACAATGACGCCGCTCGGTGCGTTGCCGTATCCGTTCGCGGTGCGCCCTGTCGTCCGGTCCCTTGCCGCTCCTTCCCGCCCATTGCCAACGGCTTTCGCACCATGAGCAAACCCACGCCCGCTTCGCGCGACGCCTATCGCCATTTCCTGCCGATCACGACGCGCTGGATGGATAACGACGTCTACGGACACGTCAACAACGTCGTGTACTACAGCTACTTCGATACGGTCGTCAACGAGTACCTGATTCGCGCGGGCGTGCTCGATTTCGAGCGCGGGGAAACCATCGGGCTCGTCGTGGAAACGCAATGCAACTATTTTTCGCCGCTCGTTTTTCCCGAGCGCGTCGAAGCCGGCTTACGCGTGGCGCGTATCGGCGCCTCGAGCGTGCGCTACGAGGTCGCCCTATTCCAAGAGGGGAGCGCGCACGCCGCCGCGCAAGGGCACTTCGTGCACGTCTACGTCGAACGCGCGACGCGTCGTCCCGCCGCGTTGCCCGAGCCGCTGCGCCGCGCCCTCGCACCGCTCGTCGTCGCCGTGGACGAGGGGCGAGCCTAAGGTGCAGGCATTCGCCGTCGCCACGCTGAACGGGGTCAGCTATGGGCTGTTGCTGTTCATGTTGTCGGCCGGGCTCACGCTGATTTTCAGCATGCTCGGCGTATTGAACTTCGCGCATGCGAGCTTTTATATGCTCGGCGCCTATCTCGGCTACAGCATCGCCGCTCACGCAGGGTTCGGATTTGCGCTGCTTTGCGCGCCGCTCGTCGTGGGGGGCGTGGGCGCCGCGCTCGAGCGCACGCTGCTGCGGCGCGCGCGAGCGAACGGCCCGCTGCACGAGCTGTTGCTGACGTTCGGCGTTGCTTACCTGTTGGCCGAATTCGTCAAGCTCGTTTGGGGACTCGGCAGCGAGTCGATCGCGTTGCCCCCCATGCTCGACGGCCCGTTGATGACCTGGGGGGATGCCACGTTTTCGCGCTATCGGGCATTCATGATGATGGTGTCGGTCGGCACGCTCGGCGCGTTGTATGCGTTGCTACGTACCTCGCGCACCGGCCTCGTATTGCGTGCCGCGTTGACTCACGCGCGCGCGGTCGAGGCGCTCGGGCACGACGTTGCGCGCATCGGCACGTGGGTGTTTGCCATCGGTACGGGGCTCGCCGCGCTGGCCGGCGTCATCGGCGCGCCGCTCGCCGTGGTCGAGCCGGGGATGGCCGAGGCCGTCGGCTCCATCGTCTTCGTCGTCGTGATCGTGGGCGGGTTGGGTTCGATCGGCGGCGCGTTCGCCGCTTCGTTGCTGATCGGTTGTGTGCAAACGTGGGCGGTAGGCACGACGGCTTCGCTCGGCGGGATTTCACAATCGGTCGGCATGCGATTGCCTTCGGCTTGGGCCGCGCTTACCGTGGCGCAAGCCGCGCCGCTCGTGCCCTATGCGTTGCTGATCGCGATGCTGGCTTGGCGCCCGCGCGGTCTCTTCGGAAGGCGCGAGGACGATGCGTAAGCCGACAGCCGGGCGCATACGCGCCGACGGTGCGCAGGGTCGCCATCTCGGCGCGGGTTTGCGTTGGGCCGCCGGCGCGGCGCTGCTCGCGGCGCCGTTGTTTTTCGTTCATGAGAGTTGGATCTTCGGCTATCTCGCGCAAGCGGCGGCGATGATCGTTTTGGCGCTGTCGTATAACTTGCTGCTCGGGGAAACCGGGCTGCTGTCGTTCGGTCATGCAGCGTTCGCGGGCCTCGGCGCATTTGCGGCCGCCCACTGGTTCAATCGCGGCGGCATTGCGCTGCCGTGGCTCCCGCTTGCCGGTGGTTGCGCTGGCGCTGTGTGCGGCGCGCTCTTCGGCGCCATCGCCACCCGGCGCGCCGGCACCGCGTTCGCCATGATCACGCTCGGCGTCGGTGAACTGGTCGCCGCCGCCGTATGGACACTGCCCGAAGGATTCGGCGGCGCGGCGGGCGTCGCGATCGATCGCGGCAGCGGGCCGGCATGGGGCGCTTGGGATTTTGGCGCGCCGCACCAAGCCTATGCCGTCATCGCGGTGTGGACGGCGCTCTCGGTCGTCGCCATGTTCGCACTGACGCGCACGCCGCTCGTGCGCATCGCCAACGCCGTGCGCGAGAACGCGACGCGCGTTGCCGCGCTCGGCGTCGATCCGCGCCGTATTCGGTACGCCATGTTCGTCTTCTCGGCATTCTTCGCAGGCATTGCCGGCACGCTCACGTTGATCGACGTCGAGCTGGCTTCGTCCGAAAGCGTTGCGATGACGCGCTCCGGAGCGGTCTTGATCGCCACCGTCATCGGCGGCTCGTCGACGTTCTTCGGCCCCGTGATCGGGGCGCTCGTCCTGACGGGGCTGAGCGGCCCGTTGGCGGGGGTATCGCGCGCATGGCCCGTCTATCTCGGCTTGCTGTTCGTCGGCGTCGTGCTGCGTTGGCCCGAGGGCATTGCAGGTTGGTGGTGCGCGCATCGTTCGCGCGTCGGCGCTTTCGACGTGCGCGCGCAGGGCCGGGTCTACCTGCTCGGCAGCGTTGCTGCTGCGGCATGGCTCGGTGCGCTCGTGATTGCCGTCGAGTCGCTCTATGCGTTGCGCTTCGCGGCCGACGCCGGCGGCGTCTGGCGCCTTGGCGGGTTGGCCTTCGATTTGGCTTCGCCGGCCACGCAGGCGGTGCTGGGTGGGCTCGTCATGCTCGGGGCGGCGGCGCGCTGGGCGCTGCGCGCCGCCGTGCAAGCCGGAACGCGTGCGGGAGGGGACGCGTGAGCATCGCGCCTGCGCTCAGTCTCGAGGGCATTGCCCGGTGCTTCGGTCCGACGCGGGTGCTGAGCGGTGTCGATCTGTCCGTCGCCGCCGGCGAACGCCATGCGCTGATCGGACCCAACGGCGCCGGCAAGTCGACGCTGTTCGACGTGATTGGCGGCGTGCTGCGGCCCGATGCGGGCACGGTCCGGCTCGACGGCGTCGACGTGACGGGACGCAGCCCGCATGCTCTCGCCCGCGCCGGGCTCGGCCGCAGCTTTCAAGCGACGCGCGTGTTCGCGCGCCTGACAGTGCTCGAGAACTTGCGCTGCGCGCTGTGGTGCGGCGCGCGCGGCGGCGTGGCGTCACGGCAGCCGTTTTCGACCTGGGCGCTCTGGTGGCGGCGTTCGCGCGAGCTCGACGAGCGCGCCCGGCGCTTGCTCGCGGAACTCGAACTCGACGAGGCGGCGCACGCGCCCGCCGGTACGCTCGAATACGGCGCGCAGCGCCGGCTCGACCTGGGTATCGCCTTGGCGAGCGGCGCGCGCGTGCTGTTGCTCGACGAGCCGACGGCAGGCATGAACCGCGACGAGGCGGCGCATACGATTCGATGGTTGCGCGGCGTGACGGCGGGCAAGACGTTGCTCGTCATCGAGCACGACATGGACGCCGTGTTTGCGCTCGCCGACCGCGTGTCGGTATTGGTGCAAGGCCGCATCGTTGCAACGGGCACGCCTGCCGAGATCGCCGCGAACGCGCGCGTGCGCGAAGCCTACTTGGGCGCGTCGCGCGGGGAGCCTGCGTCATGACGGCCTTGCTCGAAGCGCGCGCGGTTTGCGCCTGGTACGGTCAGGCGCAGGTGCTGCACGGCGTGGATCTGCGCATCGATGCCGGCGAACTCGTTTTACTGTGCGGCCGCAACGGTTCGGGGCGTTCGACGTTCGCGAAAGCGCTCGCCGGTCTCGTGCGCCGCACAGGCTCGATCGTGTTCGCCGGCCGGCAGATTGCCGCATGCCCCACGTTCGAGATCGCGCGCCTCGGCATGGGATACGTCGCCGAACAACGCGAGGTGTTTCCCACGCTCTCGGTGGAAGAGAACCTGCGCCTTGGCATCAAGCCCGGGGCAGGGCGTTCAGCCGCAAGAAAGATCGATGCCGCGTTCGCGCGCTTCCCGATGCTGGCGCAACGACGTAGGACCGAAGCGGGCGCGCTCTCGGGCGGCGAGCAGCAAATGCTCGTGCTCGTGCGCTCGCTCATGGGCGAGCCGCGCTTGCTCGTCGTGGATGAGCCGACCGAGGGACTCGCGCCCCAGGCCGTGGCCGCTGTGGCCGATTGCTTGCAGGGGCTGTGCGAGCAGGGTGGTGCGGTCCTGCTGATCGAGCAACGCCTGACGCTGGCGCAGCGCTTGGCCGCGCGCGTCGCCGTGATGGGCCATGGCCGCATCGTTTTCGACGGCGCGGCGGGAGCGCTCGATGCCAAGACCATCGACGAATGGATTGCAATAGGGAGCGGACGCTGAGCGCCCGGGCGATGCGCCGCTCGGCGCCGGTATCGATCGCGCGCTTGCGTTGTGCGCTCGGATCGCGTTACCGAATCTGAGGGTCGTAGGCCGGGGCGTCGCAAAACGTGGGTTTGGGTGAGGCAAACGAACTCGGGCGGCGCGCATGACGTCATCCTGACGTGTGTGTCGGATAGGCAACGGCCCCTCGGTCACTTATAGTGCGGCGTATGCGCGGGAGGACGAATGCGCTCGCGCTCATTCTTTCGACGGGGGACGCTTGGCTGCGAGCGAAGAATTGATGGTGTTCGTGAGGGACGCGCTGCTGCGTGGCTTGCCGCGCGATCAAATCCGCTCGGTTCTAGGCAAGGCCGGGTGGCGCGTCGATCAAATCGACGACGCGTTGGGTGCTTACGCCGACGTCGAGTATCCCGTCCCTGTGCCGATGCCCAAGCCGTATCTATCGGCACGCGATGCATTCATGTATCTGCTGCTCTTCACGACCCTTTACATCGCCGCCTTCAATCTGGGCGATCTCGTCTTTCAGTGGATCGACCACACGTTTCCCGGCGCTCCAGCGACAACGACGGTGCATGGCGATCGAGCGTTTCTCGCCGGCGTGCGCTGGTCGTTGGCCGCGCTCATCATTACCGTGCCGATTTATCTGTTCATCGGGTGGTGGTTGCGCCGTGCGATCGCTCGCGACCCCGCCAAGCGCGCGTCGAAAGTGCGCAAGTGGCTGACGTATCTGACGCTGTTCGTCGCCAGCATCACGCTGATCGGCGATTGCACGTCGCTCGTCGCCAATTTTCTCGGCGGTCAGGCGCCGGCGCCCTTTCTCTTGAAGGTGGCGACGATCGCCGCCATCGCGGGGGCCATCTTCGTCTATTACTTGCGCGATTTGCGCTCGGAAGAAGCCGAGCGCAGGCCATAAAGGATTGCCGCCTTCCTCATCCGGCGTCCCGCTGCGCGATCCAGTCGTGCGCCGGATCGTTCTTGAAATGCCAAGCGCGCTCGGGCCCGGCCATCACGTTCAGGTAGTACGACTCGTATCCGTACGGCACGACGACGGGATGATACCCGCGCGGCACCATCACGACGTCGTGGTCTTCGACGGCCATCGATTCGTCGAGGTCGCGCGCATCGGTATAGACGCGTTGGAACGCGAACCCCTGGGAGGGATTGAGCCGATGGTAATACGTCTCTTCCAACGCGCTTTCCGTCGGAATTTGTTCGGCGTCGTGCTTATGCGGCGGATAACTCGACGAATGGCCCTCCGGCGTGCGCACTTCGACGACGAGCAACGATTCGGCCGGCTCCGTTTGCGGAAGAATGTCGCAGACGTAGCGCGTATTGAGCCCCTTGCCTCGCACAGTTCGTTTCATCTGCGACGGCTCGATGAGTCGGACCGGGTAGCGGCCCTTGGCGGGCGCGCTGGCAACACCGAGTTCTGCGTCGCGCTCGGCGCGCACGGTCGCGCGCACGTTGGGCGGCAGGTACAGGGCGTAGGGAGCGGCATCCTCGAACACGCTGTCACGCGCGCCCACGCTCGTGTAGCGCGCTGCGCCCGCTTCGATCGACACGGCGCCCGAGAGCACGACGATGCACGATTCGCGCTCGCTTTCGTGAACATAAAGGAGCTCGTCGCGCGCCAGCCGGTAGGCGGCGAAACCGACGTAACGCCAGGCCGCCGTCTCCGGCGTCACGCGCGCGATCGTCATGCCCTCGCGCTGGGCTTTCACTAGCAGGCTCATGCGATGGCCCTCTCGGTGTCGGCTGGGGTGCTCGCCGCATCGACGAGCGCGCGCAGCGTCCGGTAGCCGAGCTGCGCATACTCGAAGCTCGGTGCAACGGTGGGATCTTGCTCCGCTTCGACGACGAGCCAGCCGCGATAGCCATGGCGCTTCAAGCTCGCGATGACGGCGGCGAAATCGACTGCGCCGTCGCCCGGCACGGTGAACGCGCCGTTGATCACGGCTTCGAGAAAGCTCCAGTCGCGATTACGGGCCAATTTGACGATCTCAGGCCGCACGTCTTTGCAATGCACGTGACAAATGCGCGGTGCGTACGCCTCCAGCGTGGCGAGCGGATCGCCGCCCGCGAACGTGATGTGTCCCGTATCGAGCAGCAGCCCGAGCGCATCGCTCGTGCGCCGCATGAGGTTCTCGACGTCGGCGGGTGTTTCGACGTAAGCGCCCATGTGGTGATGGTAGGCCACGCGCACGCCGTGCGAGAGCGTGTATTGCGCGAAGCGATCGACCCGCGCGGCATAGGCGTCCCATTGATCCGCGGTGAAAAAGCGCGGCCGCTGATAGAGCGGGACGGGCGAGCCCTGGATCGTTTGCGCGACTTCGCCGTAGACCATCACGGTTGCGCCGTTCTTCGCGAGCAGTTCGAGATGCGGGCCGACGGCCTCGATCTCCTCCTCGACGCTGCGCTCGGCGAGCCGCCCCGAATACCAGCCTGAGACGAGCGCCAGGTCGTACTGCGCGAGCAGCGCTTTGAGCGCTTGCGGTTCGCGCGGGAATTTGTTGCCGAGCTCGAACCCCTCGTAGCCGATGGCGCGGCCTTCGGTGAGCGCGACGGACAACGGCGTCTCGCCGCCTAGCGAGGGAAGATCGTCGTTCATCCACGAGAGGGGGTTCACGCCGATGCGCACTTGAAAATCGGTCATGCTGCGTTCCTTGGTTCGTATCACGTTGCGAAGGCGATGCGGGCGAACGGTAGTGCCCGCATCGCGTTCAAGCCTCGTTGCGCGGGTTCGATTCGCCGGCGCTTGCGCCGCTGCGTTCGGCCAGCTTCGTTTCATAGTCCTTGCGCGCGGCGCGCACCGCCTCGCGCGTCGATACTTCAGGCACGGCGACTTCCCACCACCAGCCGCCGTCATCGGTGGTGCGCGCCGGGTCCGTGTCGATGACCACCACCGACGTGCGATCGGCCGCGCGTGCGCGCGCAAGCGCCGCTTCGAGCCCGGCGACGTCGGCCACGTGCTCGGCATGCGCGCCGAGCGAGCGCGCGTGCGCGGCGAAGTCGATCGCCGGCGCGCCGAGCGGCCCTTGCAGGCAGTCTTCGAGCAAGTTGTTGAAAGGCGCGCCGCCGCAGGCTTGTTGGAGACGGTTGATGCAGCCGTAGCCGCGGTTGTCAAGCACGACGACGATGAGCTTGGCGCCGAGCATGACCGAGGTCGCGATCTCGCTGTTCATCATCAGATAGCTGCCGTCGCCGACGAAGACGATGACTTCGCGCTCGGGCTGCGCGAGCTTCACGCCCAGGCCGCCCGCGATCTCGTATCCCATGCACGAGTAGCCGTATTCGACGTGATAGCCGCCGGGCCGCGCTGCGCGCCAAAGCTTATGCAGCTCGGCCGGCAAAGTGCCCGCGGCGCATACGGCGATGTCGCCTTCGGGCGAGTTTGCGCTCGAACGCTGCACGGCGCCGATGACGTCGGCGTCGTAAGGCAGCGTCCCGTCTGCGCGCGGCGCGCTCGTGCGCGCCGTCACGGTCTCGCGCCATGCGTCGCACAGGCCGCGGGCACGCTGCGTCCAGTCCGCGTTCGCTTGCCAGTCGCCTAGCCGCCGGCTCAATGCATCGAGCGTGGCGCGGACATCGCCGCAGATGCTCGTTGCATGATGCTTGAGCGCGTCGAACGCGTTGGCGTTGATGCCGATGACGCTCGCTTGCGCGAATAGCGTGTTCGATCCGGTCGTGAAATCTTGCAGGCGCGTGCCGACGGCGATGACGCAATCGGCCTCGTGCGCGAGCGCGTTCGCCGCGCTCGCGCCCGTGACGCCGATCGCACCGGCGTTGAGCGGATGATTCCACGGCAACGCGCCTTTGCCCGCCTGCGTTTCGCCGACGGCGACCCCATGGTGCTCGGCGAACGCGCGCAGCGCTTCGGCGCCGCCGCGGCTATAGAGCACGCCGCCGCCCGCTACGATCATCGGCGAGGACGCGCGGCGAAGCGCCGCGAGCGCGGCTTCGAGTTCGTCTTCACCCGGTGTCGGCGCGTGAAACCGCACGACGCGACGCTCGAAAAAGTCGCGGGGATAGTCGTAGGCCATCGCTTGCACGTCTTGCGGCAGGGCGAGCGTGACGGGACCCGCGAGGGCGGCGTCGGTCAGCACGCGGATCGCGCGCGGCAAGGCGCTCAGCAACTGCGCCGGATGCACGATGCGGTCGAAGTAGCGCGAGACTGGTTTGAGCGTGTCGTTCGCGGAGAGACCGCCGTCGTGGAAATCCTCGACCTGTTGCAGGACCGGATCGGGTGCGCGCGAGACGAAGATGTCGCCCGGCAGCAGCAAAACCGGCAAGCGATTGACGTGGGCAAGGGCGGCCGCCGTGACGAGGTTCGTCGCGCCGGGACCGATCGAAGTCGTCACGGCCATCATGCGGCGGCGCATATGCGCTTTGGCGTAGGCGATGGCACTGTGCGCCATGGCTTGCTCGTTGTGCGCGCGATAGGTGGGCAACACGTCGCGATGCTGATAAAGCGCTTCGCCCAGGCCGGCGACGTTGCCGTGCCCGAAGATCGCGAACACGCCGCCGAAGAGCGGCGCCGTCGATCCGTCGTCGTCCTCGACGTGCTGCGCCGCGAGGTAGCGCACGAGCGCCTGCGCGGCCGTGAGCCGAATCGTCGGACCGGTTTCGGCGATTGTCGCTGCGCGCGCGTCGAGTGTCGTATGGATCGTTTGGTCGATACGCAGGTTCTTCACGCTGCCTCCCGCCGCGTGGCTTGCGGCTTGCTGGCCTCGCCCCTGTCGGCTCGCGCCGCGCGCCACGCTTCGATCAAGGTTTCGAATGTCGCGCGCACGTTCGCAACGAGGGCCGCGTCGTCGATTTCACCGGCCAGCCAAGCGCGGCTCGGCTCGTGAAAGATCGTGCGGCCGACCGTGAAGCCTTTGCAGGTAGTGGAGGCGGCCGCCGCGCGAAACCCTTCGCTGAGCGTGTCGACGCCGGCCGACAGGCCCAGCAGCACGACGCCGCGGCAGTAGGGATCGCGCTCGGCGATCAGCGCATCGATGGCCCGCCATTGCTCGGCGCTAAGCGGGGCGAGCTTCCACCATTCGGGCTGGATACCGAGGTTGTAGAGCCGCTTCAAGGCGCGATAGACGGTATCGGGCGCGGCGGGCAGAGTGTCGCGATGCGGCGGAATGACTTCGAGCAACAACTCGTGGCCGCTCGCTTGCACGGCATCGTAGAGCGCGCGAAGCTGCGCTTCTTGTTCGACGCGTTCGCCGATGGGCGCATCGGGATGATACTGAACCAGGCACTTGACGACATGCTCCTGCGGCCAAGCGACGAGCGCGGTGCCCACCGAGCGCCCATGCTGAAACACGAGCGGCATGGAGCCCGGCAACTCGACGGGACGGCCGATCCACCAGCCGCGGCCGGTGGCTGCATTGAGCGCATCTTGGCCGTAGCGGTCGTCGATCAGCACGCCGATGCGTCCTTGCAAGCCGAGCGCCGTTTCCGTTTGCGCGACGGCGTCGACGAACAGGCGCTTCAGTTCGGCAATGCGCGCCTCGCTCGCGCCCGTTTGCTGGGCGAGCTCGAAGAATTGATTGCGGTGGTCGAAGGCGAAGCCGAGCACTTCGTCATGCGGCGCGCGGGCGACGCTCACGCGATGCAGCCGTGCGAGTTTCGCGTCGAGATCGGGCCGGCGCATGCGCGCCGGGTCTCGCTCTACCGCCTCACACAGATAGTCGAGCTCGGCCGGTGTCGGCATCGCCGGGGCGCAGGCATGGCGCGAGACGACGAGCGCGCCGCACAGGTTGGCCGTGTGCGCGCAGCGCGCGAGCGGCGCATCGCGCAGCCACTCGGAGAGAAAGCCGGAGGCGAAGGCATCGCCTGCACCCAACACGTTCAGCACTTCGACTTCGATCCCGCGCTCGGTCGGCGCCTCGTCGATCGAAGTCGGGACTCTGCCTTCGATGATGGTGCAGCCGAGCGGGCCGCGCTTGACCACGAGCGTGGCGGGGGTGACGGCGCGCACCATCGCGAGCGCATCGATGAGTTCGTGCTTGCCGCCCGCGATGCGAAACTCTTCTTCGGTTCCGATCACGAGATCGAACAACGGCAGAATGCGTTGCAGATGCGCTGTGACGCTTTCATCGGCGATAAAGCGGGTTTCGCCGTCGGCTTTGCCGGTGAGTCCCCACAGCACGGGGCGGTAGTCGATGTCGAGCACGGTGCGCACTTGGTTGCGCCGTGCGTATTCGAGCGCGCGCCGGCTCGCGCGATTCACGCGCTCGGTCGAGAAATGCGTGCCCGTGATGAGCAGCGCCTTGCACGAAGCGATGAACGCTTCGTCGAAATCGCCTTCGTCGAGCGCCATGTCCGCGCAGTTCTCGCGATGGAAGACGAGCGGGAACGTGTCGCGGTCCTTGATGCCGAGCAAGACGAGCGCGGTCAGGCGCTCGGCGTCGACGCGCGTATGGCCGACGTCGCAGCCTTCGCGCGCCAGGGTCTCGACGAGGAAGCGGCCCATATGATCGTTGCCCACGCGCGCGAGCATCGCGGAGGCGCGCCCGAGCCGTGCGCAGCCGAATGCGATGTTGGCGGACGAGCCGCCCAGGTACTTGGCGAAGCTCGTCACATCTTCTAGCCTCGCGCCGATCTGCTGCGCGTAGAGATCGACCGCGAGGCGGCCGAGGCAAATGATGTCGCGCGTGCGGCCGGGGGCGAAGCGGCTGATGAACGGTTGAGAAGGGGGGGAGGCAACCATGGAGTGGGTCCTGAGAAAACGTTGTGTACCGCGTCGATGTGTGTTCGCGTGAGGGGCACGCTTGAGCGTCAGATCGTCGCGCCGTCGAGTTCGGCAATCATCTTTTGCATTTCCGCCCCACCGGCCATCATGTCGAGCACGGCGTCCTTGCTGATCGTGTCCTTGGTGAACGTGCCCATCGAGTGGCCGCGATTGAGCAGCGTGAACGAATCGCCGATCGGGTAGGCGTGATGCACGTTATGGGTGATGAAGATGACGGAAATGCCGCGCTCGCGCGCCTTGTGAATCAGCTTGAGCACGTTGAAGCTTTGCTTGACGCCGAGTGCGGCCGTCGGTTCGTCGAGAATCAGCACGCGCGCGCCGAAATGAATCGCGCGCGCGATGGCCAGACACTGCCGCTCGCCGCCCGACATCGTGCCGATCGGTTGATTGGCGTCGCGCACATGGATGCCCATCTCGGCAAGCTTGTCGCGGGCCGTCGTGGCGGCGGTTTCGATGTCCATCACGTTCACGAGCCCGAACAGCTTCTTGCTCGGCTCGCGGCCCATGAAGAAGTTGCGCGCGACCGACAGCAGCGGCACGAGCGCGAGATCCTGGTAGACCGTGGCGATCCCGAGGTCGAGCGCCTCCTTCGGGGAATTGAAGTGCACCGGCTTGCCGTCGACGAGGTATTGGCCTTCGCTCGGCGGATGCACGCCGGCGAGCGTCTTGATCAGCGTCGACTTGCCCGCGCCGTTGTCGCCTAGCAGGCAGTGGACTTCGCCGCGCCGCAGCCGCAGCGTGACGTCTTTGAGTGCGATCACGCTGCCGAAGTAGCGGCTGACGTTTTCGAGCGCGAGGATGTACTCGGCGTTTTGATCTTGAGTAGGGGTAGCGGAAGTCATCGTTGTCTCCGTCGATCAACGCGATTGCGCGACACGGCTGCGCACGTAGTGGTTGAAGAGCACGGCGAACAGCAGCATCAAGCCGAGAAAAACGCGGAACCAGTCCGAATCGATGCTCGTGTAGGTGATGCCGATCTGCACCACGCCAAAGATCAGCGAGCCGAAGCACGCGCCGACGACGGACCCGTAGCCGCCCGTGAGCAGGGTGCCGCCGATGACGGCTGCGATGATCGCTTCGAATTCCTTCTGCAGGCCGCGATCGGCGGCAGCCGAGCCGATGTCGCACACTTGCAGCACGGCGAACAGGCACGCGCAGAACGCGGTCAGCACGAACAGGCGAATCTTCACGCGCCGCACGGGTACGCCGACGTTCTTGGCCGCATTCGCATCGCCGCCGACGGCGAAGATCCAGTTGCCGAAGCGCGTCTTGGCGAGCGTGAACGCACACACTGCGGCGAGCGCGAGCCACCAGACGATGACTTTCGGCACGCCCGGCACGAGTGGCTCACCCGAGTCGAGCAGCTTGACGAGGCCCATGTGGCCGAGCCAGCGGAACAGCTCGTGGAACGCTACGCCCTGGAACAAGGCATGGGCAAGGGCGCTCTTGGCTGCAACATCGCCCACGCCCGAGATGATCGTGCGATCGGCGAACATGACCGAGAGGGCCAGCGTCAGGCCGCGCAGAATGAACATGAACGCGAGCGTGACGATGAACGAGGGCAGCCTCGTGCGCATGACGAGGTAGCCGTTGAGCGCACCGAGCGCCATCGAGCCCACGAACGCGAAGACGATCGCGAGTTCGATGGGCCAGTGAAAATACATCGTCGGCAACGCGACCATCATGCCCGCGAAGCCGATCATCGAACCGATCGACAGGTCGAACTCGCCGGCGATCATCAAGAGGCACGCGCCGACTGAAATGATGCCGAGGTAGGCCGCCACCTGCGACCAGTTCATGATGCCGTCGAGGTTGAACATCCCGGAGTTGCCGGCGCCGATCGCGAAGACGAGGAACACCATGACGGTGCCTGCGAGCGAGGCGAATTCGGGGCGGGAGAGAAACTGCTTGAACCGCGATTCGCGGCGCACGCGTTCGTCGAGCGAGCTGGAACCCTGCGGGTTCGGTTGCCCCTCTTTGCGTAAGTTGGCGTGGAAGTGATCGGCGACGCCCATCGAATGTCTCCTTCGGTGGCGCGGCCCGGACCGTTCGGCAAAAGCCGGTCCGAACCGCGCCGTCATGCTCAATAGCTGGATTGCATAGGCCGCTGCTCATTCCCGCGGGCGATGGGCGCCCGCGAGCGTGAGAATCAGCGGTACTGCCCCGCGTACTTCACGACCTTGTCGACATTGGCCTTGGTGATGAAGCCAGGACCTGAGAGGACCGTGTCGGGCTGATAGACGGGCTGGAGCCCGTAAGCCTCGAGGCGAGCCTTGAACTTCGCATTGCTTTGCAGCGCCTTTTCGATCTTCAGCGGATCGCTCGTATGGTCGTGCTTTGCGATCGCAAGCACGGCGACGGCCAGATAGCCTTGCAGGTAGGGCTGTTGATCGATCGCGAATTGGATCGTGCCGTCCTTGATCGCCGCCGCGATGTCGTTGTCGAAGTCGAACGTCGCGAACCAGATCTTGCCGGCCTTGCCCATGTCCTTCAGGGCGCGGATCGTCGGATCGGCGGAAAGCGGCCCGAGTGCCAGCACGGCGCCCGTATCGGGATGGTTGCGCAGATAGGCTTGGACCTTCGCCTTCACGCCGTTCGGGTCTTGGCCGGCGTCGAGCGTCGAGGACTTGAAGTCGACTCCGAGCGCTTCGGCAAAGCCGCGGCAGCGCTCGAACGAAGCCGGGTTCGTTGCGTAGTGGTTGACGCACACGAACGACTTGATGCCCGCCGCTTTCGCCTTCACGCCGGCCGCATGGCCGGCAACGTATTCGGGCTGGCCGATATGCATGATCGCGCCGAGCTGCTTGCTTTGCTCGAGCGTGCCCGAGTTGATCGTCACGAGCGGGATCTTCTTGTCGGTCACCTTCTTGATCGAGCTTTTGAGCACGTCGAAATCGGCGATCGTCGTGGCGACGCCGTCGTAGTTGTGCGCAGCCGCTTGCTCGATGAGGCGCGCCATGTCCGACAAATCGCCGTTCGGCGGATTGCGATAGTCGGTCTCGACGTTGAAGTCCTCATCCGCCTGCTTGATCGCGTTCTTGATCGTGTTCCACCACGAGTCGGAGTCGGGCGCGTGGCTGATCAGCACGAACTTGGCGTCGGCCGCGTGGGCCGACGAGACCGCGAACGGACCGAACGCCAATGCCACCGCGGACGTGAATGCCGCGGCGAACGTCCTCACTGCGCCCTTGCGTGTGCAAAGTCTCATTTGTCTCCACCTATTCGAAGTTATGTCGTTAGGAGCGATGCCGCGACCGGCGCGCGCCGCTCACGAAACAGATTAGGCGAACTCGATCAGGATTGCAAAGAAAATTTCATTGTCGATGTAAATGGAAAATTAATTCCATTTCAAGGCGGACGTGCCTATAATCCGCATCGTCGGGAAACGATGCGCGCCGGGCGGCGAGCGACGAGCAAGCGGCAGGGCGCAGCACCCGTTCAACAGGATGAGAGCCATGCAGGAAGAGACCACCGATGAGTTGCCGAGCGTCGACGAACTGATGCAGCGTGTCGCCGATGCTTACGACGCGTTGCCGCGGCAATTGAAGAGCGTGGCGTCGTACCTGGAACAGCATCGAGCGAGCGTGATGGTCGATCGCACGAGCGACATCGCCGCGAGTTGCGGCGTGCATCCCTCGGCCGTGGTGCGCTTTGCGCAGCGCTTCGGGTTTTCGGGGTTCTCCGATCTGCAGGCCGTGTTCAAAGAGGCCTACGCAGGCCAGAGTCCTTCGGGGCAGACCTATAAGCAGCGGATTCGCAAACTGATCGACGAAAAGCCTGGGCGCTTATCGGGCGGCAACGTCGCGCGCGAGTTCGTCGCCGCCTGTCGCAATGGCCTCGACGAGCTCGAAGCGACGCTGGACGACGAGCAATTCGAAGCGGCCGTCTCGATGCTGCAGCATGCCGAGAACATTTATGTGATCGGCGTGCGGCGCTCGTTCCCGGTGGCGAGCTACATCGTCTATGCGCTGCAGCACACGGCCAAGCGCGTCCACCTCATTTCGGGCTTCGGCGGCATGTTTCGCGAGCAAATCCGCAGCGTGAAGAAGGGCGACGTCGTCATCGCCATCAGCTTCGAACCGTACGGCCGCGAGACGCAGTACTGCTTGCGCGTCGCCCATCATCACCAAGCGCAAACGCTCGTCATCACCGACAGCCGTTTATCGCCGCTCGGGCGTTACGCGAGCGCGCAGTTATTCGTCAAGGAAGGTAGCGCATTCGCCTTTCGCGCACTGACGAGCACCATTTGCCTGTGCCAGGCGCTGTTCGTTGCGCTTGCGTACCGGCTCGAGTTGAACGTAGAAGAATCCAAGGACACAGGAGGATACGATGACTAGTCACGACGCGATCGACGTCGCGGTATTCGGCGCGGGCCGCATCGGCCGCATTCATGCAGGCAATCTTGCGCGGCATCCGGGCGCGCGGCTCAAGTACGTGGTCGACGTCAATCGCGCCGCTGCCTCCGAGCTCGCGGCGCAATACGGCGCGGTCGTGGTCGAGGCCGACGTGGCGCTCGCCGACGCCGCCGTCGGCGCAAGCGTCATTTGCTCGAGCACCGATACGCACGCCGATTTGATCGAGCGTTCGGCGGCCGCAGGCAAGCATATCTTTTGCGAAAAACCCGTCGATCTCGAACTCGAGCGCGCGCGCGCCTGCGCACGCGCCGTCGAAGCGGCGGGCGTCGTGTGCATGATCGGTTTTCAACGCCGTTTCGATCCGACGTTCGCCGCCGTCAAGGCGCGGCTCGACGCAGGCGAAATCGGCACGCCCGAAATGCTCGTCGTGACGAGCCGCGACCCAGGCGCGCCGCCCGTCGAGTACATCCGCCGCTCCGGCGGCATCTTCAAGGACATGCTGATCCACGACTTCGACATCTTTCGCTGGATTCTCGATGACGAAGCGCAAACCGTGCATGCGAGCGGAAGCTGCTTGACGGACCCGGCGATCCTCAATGCCGGCGACATCGATTCGACGGCCGTCACGATTCGCACGAAACGCGGGCGGCTTTGTCAGATCAATACGACGCGGCGCGCTGCATACGGTTACGACCAGCGCTTCGAAGTGCTCGGCAGCGCGGGCATGCTGCAGGCCGGCAACGTGCGGCCGACCGAAGTGCTCGCCTATTCGTCGCGCGCGGTGTCGAGCGATTTGCCTGAAGCGTTCTTCCTCGAACGTTATCGCGCCGCTTATGCGAACGAGATCGCGCATTTCTTCGATGCGGTGACGCAAGGCGCGAGTGTGCGCACGACGATCGCCGATGGCGTCAAGGCGCTCGAATTGGCCGAGGCCGCGACGCGCTCGTGGCGCGAGGGCCGCGTGGTGGCGGTGGGCGAATAAGCGCAAGAGGAGCGAGACAGTGACGACGATGGCAGAGCGCACACCCGTGAAGATCGGGATTGCCGGATTGGGCCGGCTCGGCAAGCGCCACGCAACGAACTTGGCTTACCGCGTGCCGGGCGCGGTGTTGGCGGCGGCGTGCAGTCCCGTCGAGCAAGAACGCGATTGGGCGCGCGAGACGCTACCTAGCGCGCGGCTTTATTCGGACTACGAAGCATTGCTCGCCGACAGCGAACTCGATGCACTGTGGCTCGTCACGCCGTCGTCGTTGCATGCGGAGCAAATTGCCGCGGCGCTGCGTGCGGGCAAGCATGTCTTCTGCGAGAAGCCGCTGTCGCTCGACCTCGGGCAATGCGAGCGTGTGCTCAGCGTGGCCCGCGAATATCCGCAACTCGAAGCGATGATCGGCTTCATGCGCAGGTTCGATCCAAGCTACCGCGACGCGTACGACAAGGCGTGCGCCGGCGCCATTGGCCGGCCGTTCATGGTGCGCTCGCAAACGACGGACCTGAACGACCCCGACGGCTTTTTCGTGCGGTTCGCGCCGACCTCGGGCGGCATCTTCCTCGATTGCACGGTGCATGACATCGACGTTGCGCGCTGGTTCTTCGACGGCGCACGGGCGACGCGGGTGTTCGCCACGGGCGTGATCGCTTTGCACGAGGGTCTGCGCGCGTGCGCGGACGTGGACAACGGCGTGGGCGTCGTCGAATTCGAAGGCGGAAGATTGGCGGTGTTCTACGCCTCGCGCACGATGGCGCATGGCTGCGATACGCAAAGCGAAGTGATTGGCACGGGCGGTGCGCTCGCGATCGGTCACAACCCGCGGCGCAATCGCGTGGAGATCTACGAGGCGGGCGGCGTGCGCAGCGAAAGCACGCCGACTTTCTTCGACCGTTTCGAAGAGGCGTTCCTGCACGAAGCACACGCGTTCGTCCAAAACGTGTGCGCCCGACGGGCGGGTACGGCGAGCACTCGGTCCGCTGCATCCACCGGCGCGACGCTCGCGGATGCGCTCGAGGCGACGCGCATCGGCCACGCGCTGCGCGAGGCGTTCGCGACGGGGTTGCCGGTGACGCTTTAGGCCTGTCCCGGTTGATCCGAGGCTTGCCCGGGCGGCAAGCCCGGCGTTGGCGGCAATGACGGCCGATCGAGCGCGGCCCGGCGCTGCGGTAAAATTCGCTTTTCGCAATTTTGTCGCAAAGCCCCACATTCGCGGGGTCGCGCGTTCGCGTTTCTAAAAGGTCAAGGGCCGATGGACATTCATAAGGAAGTCGATGCACGCGGGTTGAGCTGCCCGCTGCCGATCTTGAGGGCGAAAAAAGCGCTGGCGGATATGCAAAGCGGTCAGATTTTGAAGGTCTTGGCAACCGATCCCGGTTCGCAACGCGATTTCGCGGCCTTCGCCAAGCAAACGGGCAACGAAATCGTCGAAAGCTCGACGCAGGATAAGACGTTCGTGTTCTTGATGCGCAGGCGCTAGTGCTAGCGCCTGCGGCCTCTCGCGCCGCGAAGGCGCGCGCGATACTTAGCTGTCCATCACGGGCGCACGCGTGCGCAGGTAATGAGCGAATTCCTCGGCCACTTCCGGATGGCGCAGCGCGAACTCGACGGTCGCCTTCAGGTAGCCGAGCTTGCTGCCGCAATCGAAGCGCGTGCCGTGATACTTGTAGGCCAGCACTTGCTCGTCGCCGAGCAGCGATTGAATCCCGTCGGTCAACTGGATCTCGCCACCCGCGCCGGGGGTCAGCGCGCGCAGATGATCGAAGATGCGCGGCTTGAGTACATAGCGGCCTACGACGCCGAGATTTGACGGTGCGACTTCGGGCGCCGGCTTTTCGACGATGCCCGACATCTTGATGATGGCGTCTTCCCACTCCTTGCCGTCGACGATCCCGTACGAGCGCGTGTCTTGCGGCGGGATTTCTTCGACGCCGATCACCGAGCTGTGATAGTGGTCGAAGACATCGATCATCTGCTTCATGACGGGCGGCTCGGCATAGAGCAAATCGTCAGCGAGAATGACGGCGAATGGGTTTTCGCCGACGAGCTTCTCGGCGCACAGCACGGCGTGGCCCAGCCCCAGCGCTTCGGGCTGACGCACATAGAAGCAATCGACGTGGCTCGGCTTGATGCTGCGCACGAGTTCGAGCAGCTTGTCTTTACCGCGCGCTTCGAGTTCCGCTTCGATTTCATACGACTTGTCGAAGTGATCCTCGATTGCGCGCTTGCTGCGGCCCGTGACGAAGATCATCTCGGTGATGCCGGCAGCCATCGCTTCTTCGACCGCGTATTGGATCAGCGGCTTGTCGACGATCGGCAGCATCTCCTTGGGGCTGGCCTTCGTGGCCGGAAGAAAGCGCGTGCCGAGGCCCGCAACCGGAAAGACAGCCTTGGTGACTTTTAGCATGGCGTTACCCTAATTCTCGAGTACTGTTGGGACCAACGTGCCCATTGAACGCAATGTCCGGCGTTCGATGGGCCGAACGCCGCACTAGGCCGGAAGGCGCGCGAGCTGTGCGCTGAGCTTGGCAATGGTGTCCCGGTATTGTGACAGCCTTTTCTGCTCTTGCTCCACAACGGCACCCGGTGCTTTTGCGACAAAAGCCTCGTTTCCGAGCTTCGCCGCGCACTTGGCGATTTCCGCGTCGAGCCGAGCAATTTCCTTGCCCAGACGCTCACGCTCGGCCGCAACGTCGATTTCGACGAGCAGCGCGAGCTTGTCACCGCCGACGATCGCGATCGGCGCGCCTTGCGACTGCGCGTCGAGGGTTGCTTCGTCGGCCATGATGCGCACTTCCGACAAGCGCGCGAGTGCTTGTGCGTACGGGGCGAACGACTGCCATTGGCCGGCGTCGCCGTGTACCAGCAAAGGGACCTTGGTTGCGGGCGATAGGTTCATTTCGCCGCGTAAGTTTCTGCAACCGTCGATAGCGCTCTTTAGATCCGCGGCCCAGCGTTCGGCTTTTTCGTCGATTTTTTTCTCTTCCGCACGCGGGTAGGGTTGCACCATGATCGAGGCCTCGCCGCTCGCCGCATCTTTCGGATAGGCGTCCGTGAGCGGCGCGACCTTTTGCCAAAGCGCTTCCGTGATGAACGGAATGATCGGGTGCGCGAGCCGCAGCACCGTTTCGAGCACACGCAACAGCGTACGCCGCGTGGCGCGCTGTTGTTCCGGCGTGCCGTTTTGGATCTGCACCTTTGCGAGCTCGAGGTACCAATCGCAATACTCGTCCCACACGAACTTGTAGATCGCATTGGCGATATTGTCGAAGCGGTAATCGGCGTAGCCCTTTTCGACTTCGGCTTCCACGCGCTGCAAGAGCGAGACGATCCAGCGGTCCGCTTGCGAGAAATCCGTGTAGCCGCCGGGGCCGCAGTCACCGGGCGCGCACGCGCCGGGTTTGGAAAAGCCGCAATCGTGGCCCTCGCAATTCATCAGCACGAAGCGCGTGGCGTTCCACAATTTGTTGCAGAAGTTACGATAGCCTTCGCAGCGCGCGAGATCGAAATTGACGTTGCGCCCGAGCGTGGCCATCGACGCCATCGTGAAGCGCAACGCATCGGTGCCGAAGGCGGCGATGCCGGTCGGAAACTCCTTGCGCGTTTTCTTTTCGATCGACCCAGCCTGCTTCGGATTCATGAGGCCCGTCGTGCGCTTGGCGACGAGCGCTTCCAAATCGATGCCGTCGACGATGTCGATCGGATCGAGCGTATTGCCTTTGCTCTTCGACATCTTTTGGCCTTCGTGGTCGCGCACGAGCCCATGCACGTAGACGGTGCGAAACGGCACCTTCCCCGTGAAGTGCGTCGTCATCATGATCATGCGCGCGACCCAGAAGAAGATGATGTCGAATCCGGTCACGAGCACGGACGAGGGCAGGAACGCGGCCAATTCTTTCGTCTCGCCCGGCCAACCGAGCGAGGAGAACGGCACGAGCGCCGACGAGAACCACGTGTCGAGCACGTCGTCGTCGCGCTTGAGCGCGCCTTCGTAGCCGCTCGCCTGCGCTTGCTCGCGCGCTTGGGCTTCGGTGCGGGCGACGAAGACTTCGCCGTTCTCGCCGTACCAGGCGGGGATCTGGTGGCCCCACCACAGTTGCCGCGAGATGCACCAGTCTTGGATGTTCTCGAGCCACTGGTAATAGGTTGTCGTCCAGTTTTCCGGGACGAACTGGATCTCGCCGTTACGCACGACGTCGAGCGCGACCTGCGCAATCGACTTGCCGGGATGGAACGTGCCTTCGGGCGCACCCTTGCTCATCGCGACGAACCATTGGTCGGTCAACATCGGCTCGAGCACGACGCCCGTGCGATCGCCGCGCGGCACCATCAAGCGGTGGTCCTTCACCGATTCCAACCAACCCTGCGCATCGAGATCGGCAACGACGCGCTTGCGTGCCTCGAATCGGTCCAGGCCGCGATACGCCGCCGGCGCGTTGTCGTTGATCTTCGCTTCGAGCGTGAGGATTTCGATTTGCGGCAGGTGGTGGCGCTGGCCCACTTGGTAGTCGTTGAAGTCGTGCGCGGGCGTGACCTTCACGACGCCCGTGCCGAATTCGCGGTCGACGTAGTCGTCGGCGATGATCGGGATGTCTCGTTCGGTGAGCGGCAGCTTCACGTGCTTGCCGATCAGATGCGCGTAGCGCTCATCCTCGGGGTGAACCATCAAGGCGACGTCGCCGAGCATCGTTTCGGGGCGCGTCGTGGCGACGGTCAAGTGGCCGCTGCCGTCGACGAGCGGATAGCGGATATGCCAGAGGTGGCCGCTTTCTTCCTCGCTCGCCACTTCCAGATCCGACACGGCCGTCATCAACACCGGATCCCAGTTGACGAGACGTTTGCCGCGATAGATCAGCCCCTGCTCGTACAGCCGCACGAACACGTCGCTGACGACGGCCGACATCTTCTCGTCCATCGTGAAGTATTCGCGCGACCAATCGATCGAGGCGCCTAGACGCCGCACTTGGCTCGTGATCGTCGAGCCCGAGCGTTCTTTCCATGCCCAGACGCGCTCGACGAATTTTTCGCGGCCCAGGTCATGGCGCGAGACGCCTTCCTGGTCGAGTTGCCGCTCGACGACGATCTGCGTGGCGATGCCGGCGTGATCGGTGCCGGGCAGCCACAGCGTGTTTGCGCCGAGCATGCGGTGATAGCGCGTGAGGCCATCCATGATCGTTTGATTGAACGCGTGCCCCATGTGCAGCGTGCCCGTCACGTTCGGCGGCGGCAGTTGGATCGAGAAGTTGGGCGCGCCCGGCTTGAAAGCGGGTTGTGCGTACCCACGTTTTTCCCATTCGGGGCCCCAGTGGGCCTCGATCGTCTGGGGCTCGAAACTCTTCGCCAGCGTGGTGTCGGTCATGGTTGGAAATCCGCCGAAAAATGCCTGAGGTGAGATGAAATCCGGTATCGCAACCTGCCGCGGGCCGCGGCCGGCCTTCGATCGCAGGTTCGAAACCGTCAATTATAAGGGGACGGCAGAGTGGCACGGCGCTCGGCCTTATAATGATCGGCTCCCAAAGCGTTGCCGCCTGCGGCGCCGCCCGCTTCCTCCCGTTGCAGAGAACCGCTTCCTCCATGCCAGAACTGCTCGCCAACCTGAACCCCGAACAATACGCGGCCGTCACGCTGCCGAACGAACCGGCGCTGATCCTGGCGGGCGCAGGCAGCGGCAAGACGCGCGTGCTGATCACGCGCATCGCGTGGCTGATCCAGCAAGGCTATGCATCGCCGGCCACGGTGCTCGCCGTGACCTTCACGAACAAGGCGGCGCGCGAGATGATGGGGCGCCTGTCCGCACTGCTGCCGATCGACACTCGGGGCATGTGGATCGGCACCTTCCACGGCCTGTGCAACCGCATGCTGCGCGCGCACTACCGCGATGCGGGGTTGCCGGCTACGTTCCAAATCCTGGATACGGCGGATCAGCTATCCGCCATCAAGCGTCTGATGAAGGGCCTGAACGTCGACGACGAGAAATACCCTCCGAAGAACCTTCAATACTTCATCAACAACGCAAAAGAGCAGGGGCTGCGCCCCGATCAGGTCGATGCGAGCGACAGCTTCAATCTGAAATTCGTCGAACTGTATCGCGCGTACGACCAGCAGTGTCAGCGCGAAGGCGTGGTCGATTTTCCGGAACTGCTGCTGCGCTGCTACGAGTTGCTGGCCCACAATGCGCCGCTGCGCGCGCACTACCAAGCGCGCTTTCGGCATATTCTCGTCGACGAGTTTCAGGATACGAACAAGTTGCAATACGCGTGGCTGAAGCTGCTTGCGGGCCAAGGCAATGGGGCTGCGTCCGGTTCGATCTTCGCGGTCGGCGACGACGATCAATCGATCTACGCATTTCGCGGCGCGAACGTGGGCAACATGCTCGACTTCGAGCGCGAGTTCAACGTACGCCATCTGATCAAGCTCGAGCAGAACTACCGCTCGCACGGTTACATCCTCGATACGGCCAACGCGCTGATCGCCCACAACTCGCGGCGCTTGGGCAAGAACTTGCGCACCGACGCCGGCCATGGCGAGCCCGTGCGCGTCTACGAGGCGGCCACCGATATGCAGGAGGCCGGTTGGATCGTCGAGGAAATTCGCGCGTTGATCAACAACAGCGGCCTCGCGCGCAGCGAGATC
This sequence comes from Paraburkholderia sp., assembly GCA_004322045.1. Taxonomy (GTDB): domain Bacteria; phylum Pseudomonadota; class Gammaproteobacteria; order Burkholderiales; family Burkholderiaceae; genus Trinickia. The sequence goes on along the minus strand of SCRN01000010.1, from coordinate 160,292 downwards.
GCCGTGCTCTACCGCAGCAACGCGCAGTCGCGCACGATCGAGCATACGCTCGTGAATGCCGGTATCGCCTATCGCGTCTACGGCGGCCTGCGCTTTTTCGAGCGGCAGGAAGTCAAGCACGCGCTGGCGTACTTGCGGCTGATCGATAATCCGAACGACGACACGGCGTTCGCGCGTGTCGTCAACTTTCCCACGCGCGGCATCGGCGCGCGCTCGATCGAGCAATTGGCCGACGCGGCGCGCGCGTATGGCACCTCGATGGCGGCGGCGATCCCGTACGTGACGGGCAAAGCCGGTACGAGCCTAGGCGCGTTTGCCATGCTCATCGCCAAAATGCGCGCCGAAACCGAGCGCATGAGCTTGCCCGAGACGGTCGAGTACGTCGTGCGTACGAGCGGCCTGTCCGTTTTCTACGAGAACGAGCGCGAAGGGCAGGACCGGCTCGAAAACTTGCAGGAACTCGTCAACGCAGCCACCGCGTTCGTCAGCGAGGAGGGCTACGGGCTCGATACGCCCGCGCGCTCGATCCGGCTCGCACCGGGCGCCACGGCGGCGCCCGAGTTGCGCGCGGCCTCGCTCGATGACGAAACCGTGGTGCTCGAGGCCGCTAGCCTGAGCGACCCGGCGCAAAACCCCGACACCATGACGCCGCTCGCGGGCTTCTTGTCGCACGCTTCGCTCGAGGCCGGCGAGAGTCAGGCGCAAGCGGGGCAAGATGCGGTGCAACTGATGACCGTGCATGCGGCCAAGGGGCTCGAGTTCACGGCGGTGTTCATCACCGGCCTCGAAGAAGGGCTGTTCCCGCACGAGAACAGTGCGATGGAGACCGATGGCCTAGAAGAAGAGCGCCGGCTCATGTATGTCGCGATTACGCGCGCAAAGGAGCGGCTCTATCTGTCGTTCGCGCAAAGCCGTCTATTGCACGGGCAGACGCGCTACAACGTGCGCTCGCGCTTCTTCGACGAGTTGCCCGAAACCACGCTCAAGTGGCTGACGCCGAAGGTCGAAGCCGGCTCGCGCTGGGGCGGCCGTGCGGAAGGTTCGGCATGGAATCGCGATTGGTTCGCGCGCCCCGATCGCGGCCATGCGGCGAACTTCGAGGCGGCGCCGCTGCCCGCCTTCGCCAACGAGCAGCGCGCGGCCGATACGGGCTTTCGTGTCGGGCAGCAGGTGTTTCATACGAAGTTCGGCGAAGGCGCCATCACGGCGCTCGAGGGCGCAGGCGCCGATGCGCGCGCGCAAGTTCGATTCAAGCGGCACGGCGAGAAGTGGCTCGCGCTTGCCGTGGCCAAATTGCAGGTTGTGGAATGAGTCTCCCTATGGACGCTATGTACGGTGCGGGCACCGCCAGTGGTGACGTCGCTGCGCCTCGTCTCGGCGTGCTCGCCGCGTTGCCGCAGGAGCTGGGCGATCTCATCGAAGCGATGCGCGCCGAGGGCGGCATGCGTACGGTGACGCTGGGCAAGCGCGATTACCACATCGGCACCGCTTACGGCGTGCCGTGCGTTGTGACGCTCGCTCGGGTCGGAAAAGTGGCAGCCGCCGCCAGCGCGAGCGCGCTGATTCACGTCTTCGGCGTCGCGTCGATGGTGTTTACAGGGGTGGCGGGTGGCGTTGGGGCCGGTGTGCGCGTGGGCGATATCGTGGTGGCCGATGCGCTGCTGCAGCACGACATGGACGCCTCGCCGCTGTTTCCGCGCTACGAAGTGCCGCTCTTGGAGCGTTCGCACTTTCCGGCGCATGCGCCGCTGGCCGATGCGCTCGAAGCCGCCTGCATGCGCTTTATTGCCGAAGAGGCCCATGCGCTCGCCGAGCGGTTCGCGTTCGATGCGCCGCGCGTACATCGAGGGTTGATCGTCAGCGGCGACCGCTTCGTGTCGAGCGCGAGCGAAGTGCGCGCGCTGGCGAGCGCGCTACCCGAAGCGATGGCCGTGGAGATGGAAGGCGCGGCGATGGCGCAAGTGTGCTTCGAGCATGGCGTGCCGTGCGCGATCGTGCGAACGATTTCGGATACCGCGGACGATCACGCCACGGCCTCGTTCACTACGTTCTTGACCGACATCGCGGCGAGTTATTCGTCCGGCGTGCTGGGGCGTTTCCTGCGCGCGCGGGCTGCCACGGAGCAAGCCGGCAGCTAACGCAACGTTCAGGCGCAACGACCCCGCGCGAAGGCGGGGCCACAGGTGAAGCTCAGGCATGCGCCTGGCGTTTGTGTTCGAGATTGGGCAGGAAGACCGTCAGCACGCCGATCAGCGGCAGGAACGAGCAAACCTTGTAGACGAAACCGATGCTCGTTGCGTCGGCCAGATCGCCGAGCACGGCTGCGCCCACGCCGCCGAGCCCGAACGCGAAGCCGAAGAACAGGCCCGCCACCATGCCGACGTTGCCGGGAATCAGCTCTTGCGCGTAGACGATGATGGCCGAGAACGCGGAGGCCAGCACGACCCCGATAACGACCGTCAGTGCGCCGGTCCAGAACAGATTCGCATAGGGCAAGAGCAGCGTGAAGGGCGCGACGCCGAGAATCGAGGCCCAGATCACGTACTTGCGGCCGATGCGATCGCCAACCGGGCCGCCGATGATCGTGCCCGCGGCCACGGCGGCGAGGAAGACGAACAGATGGATCTGCGCCGCTTGGACCGACAGGTGAAACTTGTCGATCAGATAGAACGTGAAGTAGCTGTTCAGGCTCGCCAAATAAAAGTACTTCGAGAAGACGAGCAGCACGAGCACGCCGATCGCGAGCGCCACGCGCGATTTCGACAACGACGGATGCAGCATGCGCGAGCTGGCCTTCTTCTTCGTAGCCGGATGCCGGCTATACCAGCGCCCGATGTTCGCGAGGACGACCATCGCCACGAGCGCGGCCACCGAGAACCACGCGATGCTGCGCTGGCCGTGCGGAATCACGATCAGTGCGGCAAGCAGCGGGCCGAGCGACGAGCCGGCATTGCCACCGACTTGGAACAGCGATTGTGCGAGCCCATAGCGTCCGCCCGAGGCCATGCGCGCGACGCGCGACGATTCCGGGTGAAACACCGAGGAGCCGCAGCCGACGAGCGCTGCCGCGATGAGCAGGACGCTGAAGTGCGACGCGACGGACATCAGCACGAGCCCCGAGAGCGTGAAGCCCATGCCGACCGGCAGCGAGTAGGGCTGCGGACGCTTGTCGGTGTAGAGCCCGACGAGCGGCTGCAGCAGCGAGGCCGTGATCTGGTAGGTAAGCGTAATGAGGCCGATCTGAGCGAACGACAACGAGAAGTTTTGCTTGAGCATCGGGTAGATCGCAAGGATCAACGACTGAATCATGTCGTTCAGCAGATGCGAGAAGCTGATCGCGCCGAGTACCGAATAGACGGTGCGCGAGACGGCGGCGGTCGCATTGGCGTGAGGCGGGGGCGATGCGGCCGTGGCCTGCGCCGCGGCAAGGCCGTCTTTGGGGACTGTGGTTTGCATGGTTCGCACGGTGAGAAAAGGAAAGACAGCGGAAAGACGGCGCTTGCCGCGACGATCGCGGCAAGCAAGGATTCGGTTCGTCTGGATACGAATCGAGTGTAGATTGTCTCGAAATGAATAATAGGACAAAGTTTGTCGCAAATAGGACATCTCTGCTGCCGACGGTGCAAGAAGTGGGCGCGGCGCTGTGCGGGCCGGGTATGGGCGAACATCGGTCCGCTATCGGTCCGGCGTCGGTCGAAAATGGGAGACCCCACGCAGGCGCGAAGTTGCCGGCCAACTCGCCGCCTCACCGCGCCGTCTTTTTGGCGGGTTATAAAGCCAGCGGCGCGCCACGAGTGCGCCACATCGGGTTTACATTGGCGGTCGCGAATTAAAGAACGACATCAAAGTTGCCGTTGACCCGAAAAGGTACACACGGCTTTCGTCGCCCTACCCACGGTGGCGCGCAATAAGAAGGGGGTTGCATATGAAGGCAGTTTCGCTGGGCAAACGGTCCGGCGCGGGGTTCGTTCCTGACGGCGCGGGGGCTGGCAGCCGGTCGCACAAGCGCGCGGTGAAGAGGAAATTGGGCGGCTTGTCGGTCAAGGCGTCGTTACGCTTGGCGTTTGCAGTCGTGCTCGTGGGCACGCTCGTCATCGGCGTTTTCTCATTGACGCAGATCGAACGCTTGAACGGTTCGACCAAATCGATCTACGAACAGGGCCATGTCGCCAGCCGCGCGGTGGAAGAAGTGCGCGCCGACGTGCTGCGCGCCAGCCGCGCGCAAAAGATGTTGCTGACGGCGACGACGGCCAAAGAGCGCGACGAATTGGGCGTCGAGGTCGATAAGGGGCTCGCCGCCATCAACGGTGAACTCGCGACGCTGCAGCAATACACGGATGCGTCGGATAGCGAAGGCATCACCGAGCAGAAAAAATTCAGCGCCGACGTCGGCGCGTGGGCGGGCCACCTGCGTGATTTCGTCACGCTCGTGAAGGCGCAATCGCTCGATCTATCGCAAATGAACTGGCAAGTGGGCATGCAGGACGTGTCCCTGCTCGTCGAGACCGGCAAACTCGAAAAGCAAGTCGATGCGCTCGTCGCGCGCCGCGGCACCCAGGCCAAGGCGACGATCGAGAAATCGGCGTTCATCTTCAAATCCTCGTTCGTCATGATGGCGGCGATGACCGTCGCGCTGATGATCGTCGCGTTTTTCGTCAGCGAGGCGGTGGTGCGGCGCTTGACGCGGCAACTGGGCGGCGAGCCTGTCTATGCCAAGGAAATCGCGAGCCATATCGCGGCGGGCGATCTGTCCAACCGGATTGCCCTCGGCAAGAAGGACGATGCCAGCATGCTCTATGCGCTCTCGGAGATGCAAACGGGGCTTGCGGCGACAGTCGGCGAAATCGCCGCGAGCGCGGAGGCGATCTCCTCGGCGGCCGGCGAAATCTCGATGGGCAACCTCGACTTGTCGCAACGCACGGAGTTGCAGGCGGTCTCCCTCGAGCGGACGGCGACGAGCATGGAGGAACTCACCTCGACGGTGAAGCAGAACGCCGACAACGCCAAGCAAGCGAGTTCGCTCGCCAACAACGCGTCGGAAATCGCGTCGACTTGCGGCGAGGTGGTGTCGCGCGTCGTCACGACGATGGGCCAGATCAACGACAGCGCCAAGAGCATCGGCGACATCATCGGCGTGATCGACGGTATCGCGTTCCAGACGAACATCTTGGCGCTGAACGCCGCCGTGGAAGCGGCGCGTGCAGGCGAGCAGGGCCGCGGCTTCGCCGTGGTGGCGGGTGAAGTGCGCAGCTTGGCGCAACGCAGCGCGGCTGCCGCCAAAGAGATCAAAACGCTCATCAACACGTCGCTCGAGCGCGTGGCGAACGGATCGAGCTTGGCGCAAGACGCCGGCCAAACGATGGACGAGGTCGTGAAGGCGGTCAAGCGCGTCACGGACATCATGGGCGAAATCTCGGCCGCATCGTCGGAGCAGAGCGCGGGCATCGAGGAAGTGAACCGCGCCGTCACGCAAATGGATGCCGGCACGCAGCAAAATGCCGCTCTCGTCGAAGAGGCGACGGCCGCTGCCCGCTCGCTCGAAGATCAAGCGCAATCGCTCAAGCGCTTGGTCGGCAAGTTCAAGCTGCGCGCGGCGGGTTAAAAGCGAACGCAGAACGGGGCGCCCTTGCGCCCCGTCTTTTCTTCTCGCCCGAGCCGCCTTTACGCCGTCACTTCGTCGGCGACACGACCACGGTGCACGTCGTACCGGCGGCGAGCACCACGCCATCCGGAATTTGGTCGATGTGAATCCGCACCGGCACGCGCTGCGCGAGACGCACCCAGTTGAAAGTCGGATTGACGTCGGCGACGAGTTCGCGGCTTTGCGGATTGTCGCGGTCGTAGATGCCGCGCGAGATGCTCTCCACGTGGCCTTGCAGCACGCCGCCGCTCATCAAGCGCATGTGCGCCTTCGCGCCGATTTTCACGCGCGGCAGTTTGGTTTCCTCGAAATAGCCATAAACCCAAAAGGAATGACTGTCCACGATCGCGAGTTTGGGCACGCCCGCGCTCGCGTAGTCGCCGCGAAATACGGACAGGTTGGTGACGTAGCCATCCACCGGCGAGACGAGCGTGGTGCGCGCGAGATTGAGCTTGGCGGCGTCGAGCGCGGCCACTGCCTGCTGATAGAGCGCCTGTGCGCTGGCTGCCGCGCTCGTTGCATTTTCGCGGCTTTCCTTCGAGACGACGAGGCTATCCATATCGGCGCGCCGCGCGGCCTCCGCCTGCCGCATCCGCCATTGAGCGCGGCTCGCGGCGACGGCGGCTTCGGCCTGTTCCACCGCGATCCGGTAGTGCGCCGGGTCGATCTGCATCAGCACCTGGCCCTTCTTGACGAGCATGTTGTCGGCGATCGGCAGGTCCACGACCGCGCCGGAGACATCGGGCGCCACGTTGACGATTTGTGCTCGCACGCGGCCGTCGCGCGTCCACGGCTCGTCCATGTAATGTACCCAGAGCGAGCGGCCGAGGGCCAGCGCAAGCACGAAAACGAGCGCCGTCGCGATGAAACCGATGATGTGTCGAAGCGTCATGATGAGAGTCGATAGAAAGGCATTCAGCGTTCAGCCTTCAGCGTTTAACGTTTAGCGATACACGGCCAACCCCACGACGCTGCAGATGCACGCGAGCAGGCTCGCGCGAAACAGCGCCGGGTGCCACACGAAACGGTAAAGCCCGAGGGTCGCGAGCAGGCGGTCGACGAGCCAGGTGAGCGCGGCGCCGCCGATGCACAGCGGCACGAGCGCGGGAATGTAAGCGCCGAGCACGGCGATCTCGCGGGACATGGGCGGCTTCTCCTTCATGCTTGCGCCGCGTCGTCGCGGCCAGATGCAAGCGCATCCTGCGCGAGCGGCGATTGCGGGTCGATGAGCGCCGTGCGCACGAAGTGCAGGTAGCTCAAGATGCGTTGCAGGCGATGGCGGTCTTCGCGCGGCGGCGCGAATGCGGCCAACGCTTGTTGGGTCGCGGCGATCGCGTCGACGTTGGCGGCCAGCGCCGCGTCCAGCCGCGCGGCTGCCGGGCGCGCGAACAGCGCGGTCAGCGTTTTGGCCGAGCGCGCGATCGAACGCCGCCAGGGCATCGTCGCCGCGTAGCGCGCATCGCTGGGCAGTTGGCCCAACTCGCCGCGCAAATCGATAACGGCATGGCCCACTTCCAGCACGGCGATGAGCCAAGCGAGCGCGTCACGGCGCGCGGCCGGATCGCGCTCCATTAGCGCATCGGCTTGAAACGCCAAATCGCGTGCCCGGCTTTCGAAGCGCCCTCGCACGCGGGCGAGCGGCGCCTGGCAAGCCAGCACGACCTGCCGCCGCAAATCGGCCAGCAGATGGCGGCGCAGCCAGGGGGTCGATGGCGGCAGGAGCACCGAATACGCGATCGCACAGGCCGCTATCGACAGCACCAACGCGATGGCATCGTTGGCAAAGCCGGCCGGGTCGTAGCTCACGAGGTTGTCGGGTCCCGCCAGCACGCAAAAGAAAATGCAATAGCCGGCGCCGTATCCCGCGAGCTTGGGCCGAGTCGTCATCCAGATGCCGAGGGCGAGCGGTGGCGCAAGGGCCGCGCACAGCAGCGCGAAGCCGTCGATGCGAGGATAGACGCCGAAGACTTCGACGAAGCCGACGAGCGTGGCGAGGAGGGTGCCGGCGGCCATTTGGTAGGTCATACGCGTGGGGTGCGGCGAAGAAGAGGCCAATGCGCAGACGGCGGCCGCATTGAGCACGAGCACCGTGCCGTTGGGCCAAGCGGAGGCGACCCAAAACGCGCTGAGCACGGCCATTACGATCGCCCCGCGCAGCCCCGAGATTGCGGTCAGCACGGCATTCGTTTTCGGCTCGTAGCGTTCGGGCCAGCGTTCGCGCTCATGCGTCGCCGCGGCGAGCGACGCGTAGGTGAGCGCATAGGCGTGCATGTCGTCGACGAACCGGTAGAGCAATTCGGCGGCCGTATCGAAGTCGAGCAAGGGAAAGCCGGGCTGCGCGGCCAGCACGACGCGGGCCTCGCGCACGCGGCGCGGCAGCGCGGCCTTGAACGCGTCGAGCTTGCTAGCGGAGCCGGCGGCGTCGGCGGCCGTGAGCACCGGCTCGCCGGGCGGATGCAGCAGCGGCGCGAGTTCCTTGAAATACGGTTCGAGGGCATCGACGGCCCGGGTGGCGCCGGCGCTGCGTAGGCGATTCATCAGTTGATGGAGCGCGTGAAAACGGGTGGAAGCCGTCATGAATTCGCTGTTCAAGCGCGCGAGACGGCCGCTGCGGCCGCGCGTCTCGGCGCCTTCGAATACGGCGATGCTGCGCATCGCTTCGAAGCCCACGATTTCGGCGAGAAAGCGCGCGTTGGTGCGTTCGATCTGCGCGCGCTCGACGCGCCCCGCGAGCGCGGCGGACACGTATTCGACGAAGGCGGAAAAGCGGGCACGCACCGTCGTGCGCATTTGCAAGCTAGCTTGCTGCGGCAGGACGAGAGCGCCGACGAAGCCGGCGCACAGCACGCCGAGCGTGACCTCGGCCGCGCGCGTGAGCGCCGCCAGAAACGCGCCTTCGGGATGCTGCGCGGCGGGGATGCCGATCAATGCGGCGGTGTACCCGGCCAGCAAGAACCCGTACGAGCGGAAGTTGCGGTTGCGTGCGGCGCCCGCTGTGCAGATGCCGGTCCACAAGGCGAGCGCGCCCAAGAACAACTCGCGCTGAGGCGCGAATGCCGCAATTAGAACGAGCGTCGCGATCAGGCCGACCAGCGTGCCGCCGATCCGATAAAAGCTCTTGGCGAGAATCGCACCGCTTTGCGGTTGCATGACGATGAAGACTGTCGTCATGGCCGTGCGCGGTTGCGGTAGTTCGAGCCGCATCGCGATGCCCAACGCCAGGAACGCGGCGGCCAGGGCCTTGAACAAGTAAATCCAAGTACGCCCGTCCGATCGCGCCCAATCGGCGAAGGCGGTTTGTAGCGCATCGAGCGAGCGCGCGCGGGAAAAGGTTGGATCGGCCATGATGCGTGCCCTAGCGAGAGCCGTTGTCTGCGTGGGCCGCCCTGGACGACGGCTGCTCGGGCGCTTGCCGCGCAGTCTGGTCGTGCGCTGCCGCTGCGCTCGAGCTTGCCCCTTCGCGGGAGGGTTTCATCGTGACCGTCTCGGGGCCGTCGGCCGGCGTGCTCAGCCCGCCGCCGAGCGCACCCATCAAGGACGCGTAGGCCGCGAGCCGCGCGGCGCGCACCTGGGCGACGCGCTGCTGCGCACCGAGCCACTGCGTTTGGCCGACGACGACGTTCACGTAATCGTTCAAACCTCGTTCGAAGCCGACTTGCGCGAGCCGATAGCTGCGCTCGGCGAGGCTCGCCGAGCGCAGCGCATCGTCCTCCTGCGCGGCGAGCGAATGCAGCCGCACGATCTGGTCGGCGATCTGTTTGAGCGCCGCAATCACGGCGGCGTTGTAGTGTTCGACGGCTTCGTCGTAGCCCGCCGCCGCGGCGCCGAGGCGCCCGCGCAGGGCGCCGCCGTCGAAGATCGGGAGCGACAGCGCCGGCCCGGCGGTCCAACCGCCGTTCGCCGCATGCAGAAACTGGAACAACGGGCCGCCGACGGCAAACCCGCCCAGCGATGCCAGCAGATTGATGTTGGGGTAGAACGCCGCATGCGCGACATCGACGCCGCGCGCGGCGCCGGCGACCGCCCAGCGCGCGGCGACGACGTCGGGACGGTGACCGATGAGCTCGGCGGGCAGGTGCGAGGGCAGGCCTACCGGCGCGTCCAATGCGAGCGCCGGCCGCGTCAGCGAAGCGCCCGCGCCGGGGCCTCGACCCATCAGCGCCGCCAATTGATTGCGATCGAGTTCGATCGCTTCTTCCAGCGCCTCTATTTGGCGTTCGTATTCGGGCAGCGGTGCCTGTGCTTGGCTCAGGTCGAGCTGCGTGCCGATGCCGCCTGCGAGGCGCCGCTGCGCAAGCGCGACCAGTTGGCGCTGCCGCGCCAGCATATCGGTCGCGATATCGCGCAACGCGAACTGCTCGGAGAAGTCGACATAGGCGCGCACTAGATTGACTTCGAGTTCCAGCTGCGCGGCGCGTTCGTCGGCGGCGCGCTGGTGGGCGGTATCCAGCGCTTGCTCATGCGCGTGCGCGTCGCCACCCCACAGATCGAGGCGGTAGGACAGCCCGAGCGTGCCGGTGTTATTCCAAGTGTTTTGATTGGCGAGCGGGCCGGGGCCGTAATACAGCGGATTGTCGGCCCAGTGTTCGCGAGTGATCGACAGGTTGCCGTTCAGATGGGGCGCGAGTTCGGCCGCGGCGACGCCGGCGAGCGACTGCGCTTGCCGTACGCGCGCGTCGGCCGCCGCCAGCGTCGGGCTGCCTGCGATGGCGGCGGCGACTAGCGTATCGAGCTGAGCATCGCCGAAGGCACGCCACCAGTTGGCATCGGGCCAGCCTGCGCTGCGATCGGCCGCGCGCACGGCGGCGCCGGGGTCGAGCGTTGCTGCATCGAGCGTCTGCCGTTGCGGCGCAATGCCGCCCGTGCTTGCACATCCGGCGATTATTAGCGACAGTGCAAGAAACGCGGACGCGAGGCGCAGTTTGCCGATCGGCAATCGCAAGATTCTCTCCCAGTAGAGCATGACTGAATGCGATCGATTATATTTTTCAGCTGATTGTTAAATAAGTGGTAAGGATGTAAGGGATCTTTGCACTCGCTGTGATAATTCATGTTGCGTAATGTGCAACAATCGCAGCGCGGACAAACGAGGGATGGGCATGGACACGCTTCAAAACATGAGGGTTTTCGCACGCGTCGTTGAATCGGGTAGTTTCACCGGGGCAGCACAGTACCTGAATACGACGACGGCCTACGCCTCGCGCGCCGTTTCCGACCTCGAAGCGCACCTGCACACGCGCCTGCTCAATCGAACGACCCGGCGCATCGCGTTGACCGAAGCCGGCGAGCGTTACTTGCAGCGCTGCCAGCAGATCCTCTCCTACGTCGAAGAGGCCGAGGCCGAAGCGAGCGACGCCCACGCACGGCCCAGCGGCAAGCTGCGGCTGCACGTGATGGCCAGTTTCGGCACGCGTTACATCGTGCCGGCCGTTGCCCGCTACCAACAGCGCTATTCAGACGTAGCGGTCGAGTTGACGCTGGCGCAGCGAATTCCGGACCTGCTCGACGAAGGCTTCGATGTGTCGGTCGTGCTCGGTTACGACCTGCCCGACTCCGGCCTGATTTCGCAGCGGCTCGGCAGCGTGTTCAGCATCGCTTGCGCTTCGCCGTCTTATCTGGAACGCCGTGGCGTCCCGCGCACTCCGGCGGATCTGGTCAACCATGACTGCCTGCGCATCGTCACGCCCGCGGCGGCATTCGACAAGTGGAATTTCGACGGTCCGAACGGCGTCGAAACATTCACCGTATCGGCGCCGAAATTTCAAGTGAACGGCGCCGACTCGATGGCGGTGGCGGTGCGAGAAGGGATAGGCGTGGCGGTGCTGCCGACCTATTCGGCCATGCGCTGGCTCAAAAGCGGTGAATTGGTCTGGATATTGCCCGGATATACGACGATGCCGCTGAACATCTACGCGCTATATCCGTCGCGTCAGTATCTGGATGCGAAAATTCGGACCTGGGTCGACTTCCTGCTTGAAGAATTACCCGCGACGCTAGCCTCGGAGCAAGCGGCCCTCAAGGCGTTCGCGCGCACGTAAGCGCGCCGCGCGCGAGAACACGCGCGACGGATTGCCGGCGTTTCGCAGCGCGAGGCCGGCGAGAACGCGAGCGCTGCTCAGTGCCTCGTTCGGCGCCAGTCGAGCATGTGATGCTCGGCCAGCCAGTGATGGATCATGCCTTCGCCGCCGTGATCGCGCTTGTACGAGCGCGACTCGAAGATCGTCAGCGCAAGCAGCACGAGCAGCCCGACGGCAAGCCCGACTAGCCCTGCAATCGATTCAGCGTCCATGGCAGTCTCCTTTCGCGAAGGGATCGCGCCATTACATACTAGGACATGCGCGGCGAAAGAGAGGGGGCGCCGAACGCGGGCGCTAACCTCGTTCTTGAACGCAAACCCAGGGCGACACGACCACGGCCCACAGTTCGGGATCGCGGGCCGCCCAGTCGGCCGCGGTGTCCGCCGTCGTGCGCTCGACCATACCCGACGAAAGCCATTGCGCCACCTGGGCGGTATCGTCCTCGGCGATGGCGACCGCCACCGTCACCAGATCCAGATCTCGGGCAACGCGCAGCAGCATGCCACGCGCAAAAAATCGTTCGAGCTCGGTCCAGGCGATCTTCGCGGTTTCGGCGAGCAGTTTCAGATAAAGCGGGCTGTGGCCGCTATCGGCGGCGGAGCGCTCAGGGACGGTCATGATGAAGTGCGTCAAAGCGAAGCGAGGGGCGTCACTATAAACCATCGGGTGTAGCGAAATGTTGCAACTGCGGCGCCACGGCGCAAGGATCCCTTAAGGTACCGCACGCTACAATCCGCCCTAATTATGCGATAGCGCTCGCGCAGCATGCAGCGCGCGGGCGGCCGCATCGGCATCGTCTATCTATGAGGAAATGAAGACATCATGGCCAACGCCTTCTCCGTGTCGAAGTACGACCCGTTCGCCCGTCTGCTTCACTGGCTCGTCGTGCTGCTGCTAGCGGCGCAGTATGTCGTTGCGTGGACGATGCCGGAGATTCATCGCGGCACGCAACCTGTAGGGCTCATCGCCATTCACCTGACGCTCGGCGTCTCGATTATTGCGGTTATGGTCGTGCGCTTGCTGTGGCGTGTTCTGCGTAAAGAGCCGGGCGTTGTCTAGAGCTCCCCGCTCACGCGCGGTGTGGCATATCTGACGCACGTTTTGCTCTATGTGCTGTTGGTCGTGCAACCGCTCATGGGGTGGGCCAACGCCTCTTCGCGCGGCTGGCGCCTCGCGCTGTTGGGCATCGACCTGCCGGCGCTCTCGCCCACTGGTTCGGCCTTCGGCCATGCGCTGGGCGATGTCCACGGCGTATTGTCTTGGGTCATGCTCGGGCTGATCGGCTTACACGTGGTAGGCGCGCTGTATCACCACCTGGTCCTGCGCGACAGCGTATTGCGCCGAATGGCGTGACACCTGCCCTCACGCGGGGCAGACGCCGCGCCCGTGCGGCGCGCGGCGTCTGCCGTCCGTGATCGAAGCTCTGCGTTGGGGGGCGACGCGCGCGCCCAGCGTTCAACCGAGCTTCAACCGAGCGTGCGCAGCTCGCGACGCACGATCTTGCCCGTCGCCGTCATCGGCAACGTGTCGACGAAGGCGATGGCACGCGGATACTCGTGTGCGGCCAGGCGAGTGCGCACGTGATCCTGAATCTCCCTGACGAGCGCCTCGCCGGGTGCGTACCCGTCGTTCAGGACGATGTACGCCTTGACGATCTCGGTGCGCGTCGCATCGGGTACGCCGACGACCGCCGCCATGCGCACGGCCGGATGACCCAACAAGCAATCCTCGATCGGGCCGGGGCCGATGCGGTAGCCTGCACTCGTGATGACGTCGTCGTTGCGGCCGACGAAGCGGATGAAGCCGTCGGTATCCATGACGCCCACGTCGCCCGTCACGAGAAATTGGCCCGCGAATTTTTCACGCGTGGCCTCGGGGTTGCGCCAATAGCCGAGAAACATGACCGGATCGGGCGCATGGATGCCGATGTTGCCTTCCACGCCGGCCGGCAGCACGCGGCCGGTATCGTCCACGATCTGCACGTCATGGCCCGGCACCGCTTTGCCGATCGAGCCGATGCGCGGCTCGAACAGCGCACTGCAGGAACTCACCACGACGTTGCACTCGGTCTGCCCGTAGAACTCGTTGAGTGTGACGCCGAGCGCCGTGCGGCCCCACTCGATGAGCTCCTCGCCAAGCGATTCGCCGCCGCTCGCCACGGCAACCAGCGACAGCGCGTGGCGCTCCCGCGGCCGCTCCACCGTGCGCAGCATCTTGAGCGCGGTCGGCGGCAGAAATGCATGAGTGACGCCGTGTCGCGCCATGAGATCGAACGCCGCCTCGGCGTCGAACTTCTCGAAGCGGCGAGCGAGCACGGGAATGCCGTGGTGCCATGAAGGCAAGAGCACATCGAGCAAGCCGCCGATCCAAGCCCAATCGGCAGGCGTCCACATGAGGCGCGCTTTGTCGGGGAAGAACGCTTGCGGCATCTCGACGCCGGGCAGGTGGCCGAGCAACACGCGGTGGGCATGCAGCGCGCCTTTGGGTTTGCCGGTCGTGCCCGACGTATAGATGATGACGGCCGGATCGTCGGCATGCGTATCGACGGGGTCGAAGGCGCGCGCCTCTTCATCGAGCGACGGCCAAAACGGCAGGACCCCGGCGGCCTGCAATGCCTGCGTGTCGCCGTCGACGCAATAGATCGTCTTCAGCTCGGGCAGCGAGTCGCGAATCTGCTCGATCTTTTGCAGCCCCGCCGCGTCGGTGACGAGCGCCACGGCGCCGCTGTTCGAGAGACGGTATTGCAGCGCCTCGACGCCGAAGAGCGCAAACAGGGGTACGGCGATCGCGCCGAGCTTGTAGGCGGCCAGGTGCGCGAGCGCCGTTTCTGGGGCTTGCGGCAAAAAGATGCCGACGCGCTCGCCGCGAGTGACGCCGTGGCGCTCGAAGCTGTGCGCGAGCTGGTTCGACAACGCCTTCAGTTCGTCGAAGGTATAGCGCGAGAGCGCGCCGTCTCGCGCCTCGTAGACCAGCGCGAGCCGGCCTGTGCCGTCCGCCCACTTGTCGCAAGCGTCCACGCCGATGTTGTAGCGTTCGGGGATGCGCCACTCGAACGCTCGAATGAGCGCGTCGTAGCTGCCGGTTCTCGTAAGCATGCCGTGTCTCCTCTTTCCTCTTACCTTCGGGCGAGCGGGTAATTCGCCTGAAAATAATTCGACAAAATACTGGTCATTTTCAATTCGACCGATTAGATCAGTCGATTGAACAATGGGCTGCCGGCCGCTCTCACGCTTCGCCTACGCCCGCTGTTCCTTATCTGGCGGGGTGCAGCGGTCCTCCCCGCTCGCTGCGGCCGTGCGCCATTCTATTGCGCTGACTGCTGCGTATTTCTATGACATTATCCCGGCACTATGTGCCAATTACCGCTTTTCTTTCAATAATCGCATTGTGCTTGTATTGCGAAATTGTTAAATTGCAATCGGCGCATGGCGAACCGGTCCTTTGCCTCACTGCGCCGAACCCCCGTTGGCCCGGCTTCGGTCGGGCCTCTTTTTTTGCCTTGCACCCTCGCGTTCCCGCCCGCACGGCCGCAGAAGCGCGAAAGCCAATGCTATCGCGCCCGCAGGTAGCGCGACGGATCGATCGAGCGTCCGCCATAACGTAGTTCGAAGTGCAGCACCACATGATCATTGTCGGTGTCTCCCATCTCCGCAATCGTTTGGCCTTGCGTCACCCGATCGCCTTCCTTCACGAGCAGCTTGCGGTTGTGTGCATACGCCGTCAGGAAATCGGCGTTGTGTTTGACGATCAGCAGGTTGCCGTAGCCGCGCAAGCCGTTGCCTGCATAGACGACGGTGCCCGCGGCGGCCGCGACGATAGGTGTGCCCGCAACATTTTCGATATCGATGCCCTTGGCGTTGACGCCGTCGAAATTGCGCACGACCTTACCCGACGTGGGCCAGATGAGCGAGATGCCGTTGGCGGGAGCGCTTGCGCCGGGCAGGGCGCGCGCCACGGTGGCGTTGCTCGTGGACGGCGCAAGGCTGCCGGTGTTCGAACTCGGCGGTGAACCCGCCGTTGCGCTGCTGCCCGGGGGCGCCACGCGCAGCAACTGACCGACTTCGATTGCATCGGGATTGGTCAGGTTGTTCCAGCGGACGATGCTTTGCACCGACGCGCGGTGGCTGCGCGCGATCTTCGTGATGGTGTCCCCGCGCTCCACGCGGTAATACCCCGGCGCGACCGGTGCCGACCCGCATGCGACGAGCGCCGCCGCCAGCGGCGCGCATACGAGCCGCGTTATCGTTTTTCGCAACATTGAACCTCGCTCGACTTCTTCGAAACGTGCCGTCGCGCCCACCCCGGGGGCGCGACGGCCAAAACGTCCGATTGTAACGGGCCGATGTCGACGAATGTTCGGAAAGAGGAAAAGGATGGGGGCCGCGTTTAACCCAAAGCGCTTCCCCCGCTCAAAGCGCCGAAACGACGATGCGCAGCGACGCCGTCTCCGTTGCTCCCGGTTGAACCCAGCGCAGTCCCAATCCATTGTGGATCGCATCGGGTAGTCCCAGCCAAGGCTCGACGCAGTAGAAGTCCGACGTATCCGCCTCGGTCCACGTCGTGACCGCGTACCAGGGCGCCGAGCCGACCCGATCCAGGCTGATCTCGATGCGCCGGCGTTGGGCCGGGCACTCGAGCCGCACCGGCTGCGCGGGGATACCGTCGAGACAATGGAAGCGATCGTGGATCTGCGGATCGTCGAGCGTGTAGCGTGCAGCGCCCGCCTCCGGTGCGCTGATCGAGCCGTCTTCGAGTTGACGGCGGCGCTGCGTCGGCGGCAGCGCGAGCGTCGTCTCGCCGCGTGCCGTATGCGGCAGTGCGAAATAAAAGTGATGACCGGCGTAGTAGGGCAGTGGGGCATCGCCCAGATTCGTCGTGGACAACGTCACGTCGAGCGTGGTCGGATCGGCCAGACGATACGCCGCCTCGAAACGGAAGGCGAACGGATATTGAACGCGCGTCGCCTCGGTATCGGTGAGCGTCATGCGCACGCCGTGCCCGTCGGCATCGCGCTCATGGGAAAACGGCAAATCGCGCGCAAAGCCGTGCATCGGCAATGCGCGCACCACGCCTTGGCGGTCGCGCCATTGTCCGATCTCGCCGTCGACGCGGTGCCGCCCGAGAAACGGAAACAGCAGCGGATTGCCGCCGCGCACGCGTGCAACGTTATTCCAGTCGGCGTCCTCGGGCCAGTAGACGATGGTGTCCTCGCCGATGCGCCAGCTGAGCAGCCGCCCGCCGAACTGCGGGGCGAGTTGAAGGCGCGAGACGCCGTGCGCAATATCGACGAAAGCCTGCTGCGGTGAATCGGTCATGGTGGGATGGGCTCGAACGGAAGGTTGGAAAAGGGGCGGCCGGCCGGCGCTCTCGCTCGGTGGGCGCGACATGCGATTGTGCCTCGGCTCGCGCTCGGGAGAAACCCTGCTGGGGAAAGCGCCGCTTTCGGGGACCGGATCGCGGCGTCATAATGGCGTCGCGTGCGGGTGTTTTGTCTTTTTGAGCCGATTTCGGGTTCATTGTCGTTGGCAAGCCGGTCTCTTTTCTGCCGTCATCCGTCATCCGTCACACGTCGCTCGCGCCTCAGTCGCAAACCATTCCGGAGCCAGCATGGATCTCGCTATGGCCATGGGCCTTTCGCTGTTCGGCATCTTCACCGCCAGCACGGTCCTGTTCTTCTACCGACTCGCGCGCTGAGCGCGCGCGTTCGGCGCGCCGGGTCCGGGCGAGGCCCGAGTGCCGGGTCGCGACGCGATAGAGGGCCACCATCGATTGGTTTAACGTTTGCCGACGCCGCGTCGGCTTGACTCACGTCAAACTGACGCAACGGGGTTGTTTGTATCGTAGGACGGTTCATCAGCATCTATAGGCCGTCCACAACATGACCGAGAATACGACCACGGCGGGCGAGGATTACTACTTGTCCGAACGGGATGTCACCATTTCGCGCACCGACACCGCCGGGCGCATCGTCTACGTCAACGAAGCGTTCCTCAAGAGCAGCGGCTATACGCGCGAAGAAGTGGCGGGCAAGCCCCATAGCCTCGTGCGCCACCCCGATACGCCCCCCGAAGTATTCCGCGATCTCTGGGAGACGATTGCGCGCGACCAGCCATGGACCGGCGTCCTCAAGAACCGGCGCAAGAGCGGCCAAGCTTATTGGGTGCTGGCGAACGTGACGCCCGTGTTCGAACACGGCAGCAAGGTCGGCTACATGGCCGTTCGAACGAAGCCGAGCATCGAGCAAATTGCGAAAGCGTCGCGCCTTTACGAAGTGCTCGGTGGCCCGAACGCGAGCAACGTGCGCCTATCGGGCGGAGAAATCGTGCGCACCGGCTGGCGCGGCATCGTGGACCGCGTGCTCGGATTGCCGGTCGCGCTGCGTCTGTGGGGCGTCATGCTGGGATTGATGGTGCTGTTTCTGCTGCAGAGCGTGGCCGCGGGGCGCTCCTTCGTGCCGGGCATGTCTGCGCTCACGCTGAGCGCGACGCTGGGCGGCCTTGGTATTGCGATGGCCGCGGCCACCGGCGTGTACTTGATGCGCGAGGTATTGACGCCGCTCAGGGCGCTCAACGACAGCGCGCTGGACGTCCTATGCGGGCACATTCAGGCGTTGTTCCCCGAGCGCGGCGACGCGCAGGCGCGGCGGCTCGCGCGCATGCTCAATCAGATGAATGCCAAGCTCGTCGGCATTTTGATCGATGCCAAAGTGTCGATCGACGTCATCGAGCGTGCAACGCAGGAATTCGCGAACGGCACGGCCGATCTCGCCAATCGCACCGACGAGCAGGCGAGCGCGATCGAAAAGACGACGGCGAGCCTCGCGGAAATCACGAAAACGGCCGAACGCAATGCGCTCGGCGCCGAACGCGCGAACGCAACGGGGCATGAAACGGCCGAATCGGCGGAATCGGCCGCGCGCGAAGTGCAGCGCACCGTCGAAGTCATGACGCAGGTGCGCGATCATTCACGCAAGATTGCCGAGATCACGTCGCTGATCGACGGCATCGCGTTCCAGACCAACATCATTGCGCTCAATGCTTCGGTCGAAGCGGCGCGCGCGGGGCAATACGGGCGCGGCTTCGCGGTGGTGGCGACCGAAGTGCGCAATCTCGCCCAGCGAGCCGCGGGCGCTGCGCGCGAGATCAAGGATTTGATCGAGAACACGCTCGATACCGTGACGACGGCGACGCAAACAGCGAGCCGCGCCGGCGAAACGATGAACACCGTGGAGCAGTTCGTGACGCGGCTTACCGACACCTTGCAGGAGATCGTGCATGAGAGCCGGGGGCAGAGCGTGCAGATCGCGCAAATCAACGATGCGGTAGGGCAGGTGTCGGATCTCACGCAACGCAATGCGGCGCTCGTCGAGCAATCGGCTGCCGCGTCCGTGGGGCTACGTCAACAAACCCAATCGCTCGAGTCCGCAGTCAGTGTGTTTCATTTGGCCGGGGACGCGGCGCGCGCGCCTTAGGCCGCATCGCGCGGCGCTCACTGCTCTGAGCGCCGTCGCCCATCATTTCGCGCTCGTAGCGAACCCCGCTTCGGCTGGGACCGCCTGCGTCGGCGCGCCGGCATCGGCATGGCCTGCGATCGCCGGATAAAGCAGACCGGCGACAATGGCTCCGAGCATGGGTGCGGCCCAAAAGGCCCACAACTGCGCGAGTGCGTCCCCACCGGCGACGAGGGCGGGGCCCGTCGAGCGTGCGGGATTGACCGACGTGCCGGTGACCGGAATCGATACGAGATGAATCAACGTAAGGCATAGGCCGATCGCAATGGGGGCGAATCCGGCCGGTGCGCGTTTATCGGTCGCGCCCAGTATCACGAACAGGAAAAAGCCCGTCATGACGGCTTCGCAGACGAACGCCGCTTCTAGCGTGTAGTGGCCGGGCGAGCGCTCGGCATAACCATTCGTCGCGAAACTACTCGAGGCCAAATCGAAAGCCGGATTGCCCTTCATGATCAGCAGCAGCAGCCATGCGGCGAGCGTCGCGCCGATCAATTGCGCGACGATATAGGGCACGACATCGCGAACGGGAAAGCGGCGAGCGACGGTGAGTCCAATGGTCACGGCCGGATTCAAATGGCAGCCGGAGATATGACCGACCGCGTAGGCCATCGTGAGGACCGTGAGGCCGAAGGCGAGAGCCACGCCGGCGAAGCCGATGCCCAAACCGTGGGCGGCCCCGGGAAAGCTCGCAGCGATCAAGGCGCTGCCGCAGCCGCAAAAGACCAGCCAGAACGTGCCGAACGTCTCGGCAAGAAAGCGTTTCGACATCGACATGGTTAGGACTCCGAATGGAATAGGGAAAACGGGAAAATCGATGCGGCCGAGGGGGCGCAGAGCGGTGCCCGAATCTTATCCTTCGTCACGAACCGAAGGTCCAAACGATTGTAAAGAGCGTAGCGCATTGCGCCGATTCCGATAGTCGCGCGCCATTGCGTCGGTTCGGCAATTCTTCAAATGTGAGATGCGCGCGCGTGGCACGCCGATTTCGCGCGGCTCGATCCCTTTGACGCGCCGACGATATCGTCGCTCACGGAGCAATCTTTGTGCCGCATTCGACGAAATCGCCGGACGATGTGGTCGGGTGGCGATTTTTGTAGCTTCTTTGGATTCAACGACTAGGGAAATAAAGTAGAAAGACCTTTATATATTTATTGACGATTTGCTTTCAGTTGTTATTGAGGTTTTATTCGACAAAAAAAGATGCATCAATAACGGGATAGCCGCCCGAAGCGCAAGCCAGGCTTCGCTTTCCGCTCTGGGCGTCACGTGCATTTCAGCTTCATCACCCCTTGACAATACATTGGTTCGCGCATAGTTTTCTATCGCCGCGTCTTGCGGCATCTTTGCATTACCATCCGAAAACAAGTAGTAAAAGCGCTCTATAGACGTTTCGCATTGGCAGTATTAATTCATGCGGTTCGATAGTCAGGCTCTTGGTCGTGATCGAGAAGAGGGCTGAATGTTCGACCGTTGCAGGATATTGCGCGCCGAAAAGCGGTTCGCAATCGAAGGAACGGTCATCGAGAAACGGCAACTCAACTACCAAGGACAAAAATGAAGAAGCGAGATAGGAGTGGTATCCCCGGCGGCGAGGGTCGCGGCGGCGGCCTCTGGCTCACGGCAATGGCGGCGGCAGCGCTCGCGCTGGCCGGATGCGGCGGCGGCGACGGCTCGTCCGTGGCCACGAGCGCGAACGCCCAACAAGTCGCACCGGCGCAAGCGCAGGCCACCAATCAACAGCAGGACGCGGCCGATCAACCCTACGCGGATCCGATCGTGTACAAGGCGAGCGCCGGCGACAGCCTCGATCCCACACAGGTGGCCGAGAAAGCGGCGGTCATGCATCACGTGTGGACGGCGGGCAATAAGACGATCCACTACACGACGACGATGGGCCATTTGACGGCGTCCGATCTCGGCGGCAATGCCGAGGCGACGATGTCCTATGTCGCCTATACCGCGCCGAGCAAAGACGGCAAACCGCGCCCGGTGACGTTTTTCTATAACGGCGGGCCAGGTTCGTCCTCGATTTGGCTGCGGCTCGGCTCGTTCGCGCCTACGCGCGTCGCCACACCCGATCCGTTGATGACCAATTGGCCGAACTACCCGCTCGTGCAGAACGCCGAAAGCCTGATCGACACGACTGATATGGTATTCATCGATCCGCCGGGCACGGGCCTGTCCGAAGCGATCGCCCCGAACACCAACCAAAAGTTCTGGGGCAGCGATGCCGACGTGAACGTCATGCGCGATTTCATTCGCCGCTACTTGGCCGCGAACCATCGCACCGATTCCCCGCTATACCTGTATGGCGAATCGTACGGCACGCCACGCACGGATATGCTTGCGCTCGCGCTGGAATCGGCCGGCGTTCACTTGACCGGGATCATGCTGCAGTCGTCGATCCTGAACTATTTCGCCGATGCGATCGAGGCCGTCGCCATTCTGAGCGGCAACACGATCGACATGAATGCGCTCAAGCTCGATACCGATACGCTGAGCGGCTACTATCCGGGCTATGCGGCGGTCGCGTCTTATTTCAAGCAAACGGTGCTGCCGGTGCAGGCCGATCCGGCGCTGTTTGCGTTCCAGTCGGAACTGTTCGCCACGACGCACTATGACAACTTCAAGCAATACGCGCAGTCGTGGGTGCTGAGCCAACTGGGCGTGCCCACGTTCTTGGGCACACCGGTGTTCCCGAGCGCGCCGACGCTGGCGTCGTGGACTTGGTCCTCGGGCTTGTCGTACCAAGCGTTGGATGGCTATTTCAATATCAATCCATTCAATAACGCGTTGTTGCCGGGGACGACGATCGGCCGCTATGACGGGCGTGTGGCGCTGCCCAATTCCGACCCGCGGCTGCAGACGGATGGGGACCCGTCCGACATTCTGATCTCGCAGCCATTCACCGCGGCGCTTGCGACGCAGATGCCGAACTACCTTGGCTACACCGCGCCCAACGCGACATACATGCCGCTGAACGACGCCATCATTTATGCATGGGACTTCTCGCACGACGGCCAGCCGTTGCCCGATACCATCCCCGATCTACTGGCGGCGATCGAGCTCAACCCGCAATTGAAGGTGCTTGCCATCAACGGCTATCACGACCTCGCAACGCCGTTCTTCAATACCGAGAAACAGCTCGCACGGCTGCAGACCGTTCCCGGCTTGAATCCGAACTTGCAGGTGACGTTCTATCCGGGCGGGCACATGACCTATTTGGACGATCGAGCGCGGCCGAAGATGAAGTCGGACCTGCGTGACTTCTACGCGGGGCAGCAAGCGCCCGGCGCGCTCGGCCTGTGGATGCTGCCGCCGCCGTGGAGCGACGAAAGCCCCGCGGCCCCGGCCACGCTGGCGGCGCAGTCCGCCACGCGGTAACTGGCGATTGCGCGTTACTTCAGCTACCTTTTTAGCGAGCGGATCATGTCACCAATCGATATGCTGCGACGAATTTCTTCCCTGATCGCGTTGAGTGCGCTGGCCGGAGCAGCCCATGCGGCTGCGCTGCAATCGGTCGCACCTGCACACTTGCCCAATCGTGGCGGGGGTGTCGACGGGCCGTATTTCCCGCGTGCGCGGGCCGCGGCCGTGATACCCACCACCGGCAACGCGCTGGCCCAGCAAGCGCAGCAAAGGATCGAATCGCGCCTGGGCGCGAACACCGTGCTCAGTAACGGGGCCGCGATCACGAAGGCTCAAGCGCAAACGAACGGGCTCGGCTACATCGCCAAGCACTTCGACGAAATCGACGCGTCCCATAGCGGCCGCGTCACGATGAGCGATGTGAAGCAGTACTTGCAGCAGCGCCGTCGTCAATAGCGTCGTCGATCGCTTCAACGTGCGACGAGTTCTCCTCATGTCGCAGCCCGCTGCCCGCATGCAACGTCCGCATGCGGGCGTTTTTATTTTTCGGCAGCGTTTGCTGCGCGGCCAAGCATCCGAAATCCGATCGGCGGGCACAGAGGTTGCACGAACAGGCACGCCGCCCATACGAAAGGCGCTGCAGCGCGCTCGGCGGCGGCCAAGAAGGCGGCGCGCACGCGTGCTGCCCGCGCGCATGCCTATCGTTAGATGATTGCACCGCTGCGACGACGTCGTCGATGCGTATTTACCTGACCCGAAAAGCCTGAAGATTTGCGGCGGCGCGCTAAAGAAAAGGGCGCCCCGGGACGTTAACGCACGCATGAGCTGAGCAAACGCGGTCATCGCGGCAAGCGCCAGGCTCCCGCCTCGCCCGTTGTTCAACGCGGGTGGAGGGCAAAAAAATCGTACGGGGAAAGCATCGTGAGCCAACAAAGATCGTCGTGGACGCGCACCGCCGCGCCGGGCGAGGTCGTCTATTCGGAAGGTTTTGCCGGAGAGCCTGTCCTCTTTGTCATCACCGAGGGCAAGGTTGAACTCTCGACACGCTGCGACGACAAGAAGGTGGTTTTGGCCACGCTCGGAAAGGGCGAATTTTTCGGAGAGGCCGTGTTATTGCAGGCGGAGCCGCGGGCGCACACGGCTAAGGCCCTCTCGTTCTGCCAGCTCACGGTCGTGCACGCGAGCATGGTCGAAGAAGAGCTCGAGCGCGCCTCGCCGCTCGTGCGGCACATCATGCGCACGACGATTCGCCGCAGCCGCAAGAAAGACGATTTGCTCGCCACCTACACCCACGCCGACTTT
This sequence comes from Paraburkholderia sp., assembly GCA_004322045.1. Classification (GTDB taxonomy): domain Bacteria; phylum Pseudomonadota; class Gammaproteobacteria; order Burkholderiales; family Burkholderiaceae; genus Trinickia. The sequence continues at coordinate 136,393 of SCRN01000010.1, read as the reverse complement.
TTGCCTGGCGTCGTTTCATACGCGCATGTGCTCGCGCTGATGGCAGGTACTGACACGGCCGATTCGATGGACGGGCGCATGCGTCGCGGGCAGCCCGATGAGGTTTCGGTGCCGCTCCCGGAGGTGATCAAGAAGTGCCGCGCCATTGCGGGGCATTCGCGGCCTCATGTGATGACGATGCTCGGCCGCATGGAAAGGCTCAACCTCGTCTCGCTCGGCACGGGACGCGCCGATCATCTGAGCGGCAATTCGCGCGCGGGGCAGGACGCGGTATCGAACCGGCAAGTCGTGTCGTTCGATCCGGTACGCATCACCGAACGTGCTCAGCAAGTGGGCGATCAAGATCTGGACATCGCGATCAACAGCGAGCTCGAATTGATCGAACTGTCCGATCTGGAAGCGTTGATCGGCGTCGAGCGCAAGATGATTCTCACCAAGCTCTCGCACGATGAGATTGCCGAGGACTTGTTCGCGTTTCGCAAAACCAAGGTGCTCCATTACGTGGAAGAGAAGGGCGTGAGCTACTTCTCCAAGCGCGCGCGGGGCAGCGGCGAGATCAAATTGCTCGAGGACATCGAACTGGTCGATCACCGCACGCTGTTCGACGCCGTCAGCGCGACCGATACCTACGACTTGGCCAAGCTTGCCGCCAGCGCCGGCGATCAGGCGATCGTCGACAAGTTGTTCTCGGTGATGACCGAGGCGCGCAAGAAGGAAGTGTCCTGGGTCATGCGACGCGATCTGAAAATCGATCAAGCGGAAGTCGACGACATCGAACAGCGCTTCATTGCAACCATTCGCTCGATCAAATCGGCTAATGGACATGCTCAGGCCCAGATGACGCGCGAAGCGTAAAGCATCGGAAACCCCGTAGAAGGCTGGATCGTTAGGAGTCGTCATGGATCTGCTTACCGTCATCGGCGCGCTGTTCGGCGTCGCCGCGATCGGCGTCGGTTTCTGGCTCGAAGGCGGGCACTTCAGCACTTTGGTGCAAGGGGAAGCCTTTGTCATTGTGCTCGGCGGCACGTTGAGCGCCGTCATGATTCAAAACACCTGGGCGCGCTTCTTCGACGGGATCAAGCAACTGCATCTCGCGTTCATGAAAGCGCGCCAGGTCGATCGAGAGAGCTTGTCGACGCTGCTGGAATGGGGCGATCAAGCCAAGCTGAACGGCATGCTTGCGTTCGAATCGATCGATGCGACCGGCATTAGCGCTTTTGCGAAACGTGGCCTGGAGCTACTCGCCAACGGCGTGCCGACCGCGGTGCTCGAGGACGCGTTGCATCGCGAACTCGTTGCCTACGAGCGCAATCGGATGGCTGCGGCGCGGATTTGGCAGCAGGCGGGAGGCTATGCGCCGACGTTCGGCATTCTCGGCGCGGTGCTCGGTTTGATCCACGTCACGGGCCACGTGCTCGAGCCTGCGCAATTGGGAAGCGGCATTGCAACGGCTTTTACCGCCACGCTGTATGGGCTCGCGCTCGCCAATCTGGTTTTTTTGCCTCTGTACGGCAAGATCAAGGCGCAAGTGGATAGCGAGTTGCGTTTTAGGAAACTGTATATGGACGGCCTTCTGGCGATTTCTCGCAAGGAATCGCCGCAGACGATCGCGACGCGTTTGGCCGCCGAAGTGCGAGAGCGCGCCGCGGAGTCGCTGGGCTGAGCGGCGATAGCGCAAGCAGGGCACGCGATGCGCGCCGGTACGGCGGCGCGATCCGATATCTATCGAATGGAGCGCGCAGATGAGTGTTCTCGCGGACGGCAAGCGCCCAGCTGCGGGCGAGATTGGGCACGACTGGCACGACGAGCACGACCAGACGGAAGAGCACGCCGAGCGGTGGCTGATCTCGTACGCGGATCTGATCACCACGCTGATGGTGTTCTTTTTGGCGCTGTATGTGCTTGAGCTAGCGAAAGACCGCGATTTGCAAACCAAGAAGTTCGAAGCGCAGGCTTCCAGCGTGCGCGTGCAAGCGGCGAAAGACGCGGCGGCCGATGCCCGCAAGGCAGCTCGCGCCACGCTCGTCGCGCTGCTCAAACCATTGAGCGATGCGCATGCGATCACGGTGAACGAATCGACGCAAGGCGTCGAAATCGCGATCAATGCGAAGATCCTATTCAATTCGGGCGACGCGCATTTGCTGCCCGATTCGATCGATGTCCTCGCTCGCGTGGCGCAAGTGCTTGCCGGTCATTCGGGCAAGAACATCCTCGTCGAAGGGCACAGCGACAGCGTGCCCATTTCCGACGGGAAGTACGAATCGAATTGGGAGCTTTCCGCCGCGCGTGCGGGTGCTGTCGTTCGGTTCTTCGTCGATAAAGGCATCGAGCCGCATCGCCTCGCGGCAATGGGGCGCGCCGATAACGTGCCGCTCGTGCTCGGCGAGGATGCGGCTGCGAATGCCGCGAACCGGCGGGTGACTATTCTCGTGCAGTACTGAGCCGAGTCGGTTGTGCACAAAGCCATGGGTATCGAACGAGGCATGCAGCTTGCGGCGATATCTCGCTTTTCCGTTTTGCGGGACATTCGGGCAGTGGCGTAAAGCGGTGCTGGGGTGCGTCGATGGCGGGTAGCGGTGGTGAGCCTCTCCCTTAAGGCAGCGTTTCCCGAAAAAACCGCACGACGTCGGCGTTGAATCGAATATGGAAGCCCGCGCGGTCGAAGCCCGGCAGGCTGCTGCATATCTCCGGCCGCACTTTGGCAAGACGCGCATCGCAGGGTGGCAGGAAATCGTAGTGGCCCGCGTCGCGAACGGCGTGGTACTCGGGCGGGCGGGGCAAGTCGTCGCGTACCGCCTCGTCATAAAAGGGATGCGGCTGATGACGGTCATCGCTCGCACTCCAGAGCTGGACCGGGACGTGAACGCTAGCCAGACCTGACGGGCCGAAAGCAAAGCCGAATGCCGGCGCGGCGATGACGATGGCCCTCACACGCGGATCGTGGATCCACGCGCTGGCGGGAACACTCGGAAGGGAATGAGGGTCGACGCCGGCTTTCTGCAGGGTCTCGCACAGATCGTGGTCCGAGTGCACCGCGCAAAACGAGGGGATGGTCGAAAGATCGGGAGTGCCTCCAGCGGACACGAGCACCGTGAAGCCACCGTTGGAAAACCCGAACGCACCGACGCGCGTTGCGTCCAGTTGCACATGCCCGCGCCACTCGCGAAGCATGTAGTCGACGAGCCGATGAAGCTGGGCAGGCCGGCGCCAGAGTTGCAAGGCCTTGCTCTGATCTTTGAATGTATCGCCATCGTGGCTGACCGCTGCGGCGACGAAGCCCGCGTGAGCCAGCGCGAGTGCCGTGTCGCGATGACCGTCGTACCAGCCTCCTCCACCGTGCGACATCACCACCAGCGGCAGATGATTGCCCGCGATCGATGCATCCGGCGCTGCCGTCCGACTGCCATTGTCCGACGCATTCGGTGTCGCCGGCGCGTCGGTCGGATACCAGATGCCGGCGGTGAGGGGCGGCCCGTCTCCATCCGGTATCTGGACCTCCTCGAAGCCGACATTCGCGGCAACGGCGGGTGTACCAGCCAGGCAAAAAAGGACGATGAGCGCGACGAGAAATCTCACGAAGGCCTCCGCTTTCAGTGTTGTTCGAACCGAGCCGGGCCAACCGGGCGCGGCGAAAGCGTGCGTTACTTGCGTCTCTGGCGCATTCACCACAGAGGTCGATTCGAAGACGGAGCAACGTCCGGAATTCCACCGCGAATGGTACAGGACGGCGCCGGTCTGCGATGGCGAGGCGCCCATTGCAGAAGAAAGAAGACCCCGTGAGACGTTGATCTCACAGGGGGCAGTGCGCGCCGGCGGAACCACGACAATCGTGCAGCAGCTTGCTGCACAAAAGTACCGTCCGGTCACGCCTATGAAAGTTCCGCATGTCTTGATATGCAGTCCTTCGATTCCAGTGCGGGCTAATCGACTACCGGTTGTTAGACACCAGGAGATGTGCGTATGGCGGGCCTAACGCGCCAGTCGATGCTCGAACTAGCTGGTCGCCGGCGGTGGAAGTCGCCACCCGTTTCGGACAATGAGCACGCCTTGAGACGAGCACTTGTATGCCTATTCGGGCGACAACCTTATGTCCGCGCTTGTGTATCCGGCGAGTTCGTCATCCCGAAGCACGCGGTGAGCGCATTCAAGCCATTCTGGAAAAACCGCAGCGTCCATGGGCACCCCGTGTCCACACGAGTCACTCCGCGGAGCGAGGTTGCCGAGAAGTGCGCCGATCACCTCAGGCCTATCGAGTCGCTCCCATTCTCGATCGAGACACTCAAACATGACATCATTTGGCACATTCGCTCGGTTCAGATCTGCCGGGATTGTCAGCAATCCGGCCGTCGATATCGAGCGTTTGGTCATGGCGACAACGCGCCACACGACGCCGTCTTGCCGCGCGGGCGAGCCGGCGACGTTCGGGCGGCAGATCTCGACCCGTTTCTGCCGTTCGGGAGTTTTCGCGTCCTACGGCCACTTTGGAGAGCTGAACCGCCATCGGACGCGCGCAATATAGCCTGTGTTTATCTGCGGCCCCGGAGCGTGATCTAAACGATAAAGATGCCGCACATCGCGGCACTTCTCTCACTTTGCGTCGTTGTAGACAGTCGCTCGCGACACGCCCAGATGTTGGGCGACCGTCTCCATCGAGCGTCGTATATCGAGGTATCCCTCATCTCTAAGGGCTTGCATCATAGCCCTTCGTTGGTCAGTGCGCAGCGCCTGCGGGGTTGTTGCCAAACTAACCGCGAACCGATCGATTCGCTCACGCAGGGACTCCGCCCTCGATGGGTCGAGCGACTCCCTTGCTACATCGGCATTGATCGCAGAAAACTGCTCCAGCATGGTAGTTATGCTGCGGAATAGGGTCACATCGACGTTCAGGCAAAGAGCGGCAACGTACTGCCCCTCCGAATCCTTTATGCCGATCGATGTGCTCTTGGCCTGCCGGCCATCCGCGAAACGATTCGCATAGTTCGCCAGAACCTGCGGGTACTCCGGATCGGCGATACGTGCCAAACCAAGCTCGGTCGCAGGGTCGCCGACCTGACGCCCAGACAGGTTGTTGTGGATCGCAAGAATCGCGTTTTTTGGATGAAGGAGGTCGTGCACGACCACTTCCGTAAAAGGCGCAAGAGTTTCGCCCAATCCCGCTGCGATGTGCTTGACCTGATCGAGGATGGTCTGCTGCTCGCTGGTGAGTTTGCGCTTTGCCATTGGACTATTCATCTACATTTGTTCGCATTGTACAGACTCTTGATACGGGGAGGGAAATCCTCGCATTCCCCTATTTATACAAAACATCTAAACATGGACTATACGTCCAGATGGTGAGTCGGCCAGCGTCTTCGATGGCGTGCAGCTCGGTCCCCAAATAGACATCATCAGGAGATAGGCAATGCAAGGAAAACTCATACGCCCGTTGGCCTCGACGAGAGGTCTGCGTGCGGCACTTTTGGCACTCACAGTGGGAGCCTTCGTGACCGGCGCCAATGCACAGCAGCCCAGCGATAACGCGCCGCATAAGCTGCCGAGGATTCTCGTTCTGGCAACGGGCGGCACGATTGCAAGCACCCCCGATCCGCGCTCGGCAATCGGCTACAACGCCGGCGGGGTCACCGGCGATCAACTCCTCGCAGGCGTTCCAGGTCTCGACAAGATCGCTTCCATCAAAGCGGAGCAGATGTCAAATGTCGGCTCGCAGGACATGAACAACAAGATCTGGTACCGGCTCGCGAACCGGATCAAACAGGCCATCGAGCAGAATGAAGTTGACGGCGTTGTTATTACACACGGCACAGACACGATGGAGGAAACCGGCTTCTTCCTGGATCTCGTTCTCTCAACCGACAAGCCAGTTGTTCTCGTCGGTTCTATGCGTTCTGGCGGTTCAACCAGCGCAGATGGTCCAATGAATCTGTACGAGGCAGTCGAAGTTGCCGCCAGTCCTCAATCTGCTCATCGCGGCGTGTTGATGGTGATGAACGATACGATCAGCAGTCCGCGTTGGGCGACCAAGACCAACACCACCTCCCTCCATACTTTCCAGAGTCCGACTGCTGGGCCGCTGGGATATGTCGATCCTGCCTCGATCCGATACCTCTCGCCCGCGCCGGTGAACCACGCGAAGGCGATGGCGTTGCCAGTCGGAGGGCTACCGCGAGTCGACATCGTGTATGCACATGCAGATATGGACGCCACTCAGATTCAGGACGCTGTCCAGCACGGGGCGAAAGGTATCGTTCTCGCTGGTGTCGGCGATGGAAATGCGTCGAAAGCCGCGCTGGACGCGCTGGTGGCGGCGGCCCACAGAGGCATCGTGGTAGTCCGTTCTACGCGTGTGGGCAGCGGGTTCGTCAACCGGAATGTCGAGGTGCCCGACGACAAGGATGGATTCGTCGTTTCCGACGATTTGAACCCTCAAAAGGCGCGTGTGCTTACTCAACTGCTGGTCGGCAACGGTGTGACGTCGCCGGACAAAGTTCAGGAAGCGTTCCAGGCAACCTACTGAATCGCATCTGGTTAGCGGACCGCCCGCGTTGGCGACTTACCGACCTGGCGCAGGCGTCTTTCGCCGCGGCTAACACGTCCATCACTCAAGGATCAACGAATGTCTATCCACGGCCAATCGACTGCCATTACGTGCGCCAACGCCCCCGACAATGCTCCTCCGGCCGGCCACTACTCTCACATCTGCATTGCGAACGGATTTGTATTTGTCTCGGGTCAACTGCCGATCGACCCCAGCGGAAAACCGCTGAGTGACGCGCCGTTTGACGCTCAAACCAGACAGGTGCTGCGCAACGTGGACGCGGCTTTGAAGGCTGCTGGCGCCACGCGTGACGATCTGGTCCAGGTACGGGTGTTCGTTTCGGACATCGAGCACTGGCCCATTTTCAACCGACTCTATGCGGAATGGATTGGGGCTCACAAGCCGGCTCGGGCAGTAGCGGAGTCTGCATCGTTGCATTACGGGTCAGCCGTCGAGGTAGAGGCCGTCGCCTTGGCTCCGGCTAACTGCAATCAAAAGTGATCGAAGGAGATACCCTCATGAAAAGGTGGAAGCTGTCCCATTGGATCATAGTTGGCATGATTCTCGGCATCGTCGTAGGCTACGCCTGCCATCGATACGCGGCAGACGAAGCCGCTGCCAAGGCAATTGCCGGTGACTTCGGCATGGTGACGACGATTTTCTTGAACATGATCAAGATGATTATTGCACCGCTGGTCTTCGCGACGCTCGTCTCTGGCATTGCTAGCATGGACAGCGGGAAATCGATAGGGCGGATTGGCGCGAAGGCGCTCGGCTGGTTCATTGTCGCGTCCCTCGTCTCGCTCAGCATCGGCCTGCTATTCGTCAACATCGCGAAACCCGGCGCCAATCTCAACATGCCGCTGCCGCCAGCGGACGCTGCGACCCACCTACAAACGAGCGCGTTGAATGTTCATGACCTCCTGACGCATATCGTCCCGAGCAGCATTGCCGGAGCGATGGCGGGAAACCAGATCATGCAGATCCTTGTGTTCTCGCTGTTCTTCGGCATTGCCTTGGGAAAAGTGCCCGGCGAACATGGCGTTTTCCTGAGGCGCGCAGTTGATGGACTGATGGAGACAATGCTTCGTGCGACGAACGCGGTGATGGCCTTTGCGCCCGTCGGTATCTTTGCTGCTATCGCAGGTGTCGTCACCGTGCAAGGCCTGGGCGTCGTCGTTACCTACGGCAAGCTCGTTGGCTGGTTTTACGTGGCATTGTTTGCACTGTGGACGGTGCTTTATTTCGCTGGCCACGCTGCCCTGGGCCGCCGTATGCCTGAACTGGTGAAGAAGATCCGCGAGCCGATGATGATTGCCTTCTCGACGGCGAGCAGTGAGGCGGCCTTTCCGGTGTTGACGGAAAAGCTCACGGAGTTCGGCGTGCATCGACGCCTTGTCGGCTTCGTGTTGCCGCTGGGCTACTCGTTTAATCTCGACGGCTCGATGGTCTACCAGGCGTTCGCGGCGGTGTTCATCGCACAGGCGTACGGCGTGCATATGCCCATCGGCACGCAAATAACCATGCTTCTCATCCTCATGATCAGCAGCAAGGGGATGGCGGCGGTTCCGCGAGGTGCACTGGTTGTGGTCGCCGCGATCCTGCCAATGTTCCATCTTCCTGAAGCTGGCTTGCTGTTAGTGATGGGAGTTGACCAGTTTCTTGACATGGGCCGCACGGCAACCAATGTTCTGGGTAACAGCATCGCCAGTGCCGTGGTGGCGAAATGGGAAGGTGAACTGTCGACCGCTGGGACGCACGAAGAAGGTCAAGGATCGCCAGGCACAAGTACCGAACCCGTCCCCGATTACGGGAATGCCCGTTCATCGTGACCCATCAAGGCGCTTCGGATTGCACGGCACGTCTACATTGATAGTTAGTCCATTTATGGACATAATGTATAGTTTATGAGATCCGATTGGAAGAGTACGACCATGCCGGCAGATGCAAAGCTTCTCCTTCTCGACCGTGATGTAGTGGAACCTGCTCTGCACGCGGAGCAGGTCATGGCTGCGGTTCTGGAAGCATTTATTCTTCATAGTCAGCGAGCCGGTCGGGTATTCCCTGTTGTTCGCGAGAAGCTGCATACAGGTGGGGTGTTTGGCATCAAGTCCGGCGATGTAGCAAGCCAAAATCTTCTTGGTTTTAAGGCGGCTGGATTCTGGCCGAGCAACCGGGGTGTCGGCGGGGAGCCTCATCAAGCGACCGTTGCGCTGTTCGACCCTTCGAGCGGCCGGCCGCTCTGCATCATAGACGGTAATGCGATTACGACTGCGCGGACCGGTGCCGCTGGTGCTTTGGGGCTCCAACAACTCGCGCGCCCTGAAAGTACGCGGATCTGCATCTTCGGCACCGGGGTTCAGGCGAGCGTCCAGCTTCAGTACGCGTTGAAGTCATTGCAACAGCAATGCACGGTCCAATACGTGACCGTCACCGGCAAGGCAGAGCCTGCTTTCGAAGCGAGATTCCGGGATCTGTGCACCATCAGCGTTGCGACGGATCGAAACGCGGCCGTAGCCGCAAGCGACGTCGTCATTACTGCGACACCCGGTGGTGGGGCGCTGTTTGACACCGACGCGGTTCAAGCGGGAACTCACCTCACCTGTGTTGGCGCCGACACTGCGGGCAAGCGCGAACTGCCTGACGGCGTGTTGGAACGTGCGCGTGTTTTTGTCGACGATGAGGTTCAAGCACGCACCATTGGCGAATACCAGTGGGCGCCGTCGCTTCCGTGCACAGAAATCGGCGAACTCCTTTCCGGCGCCACATCCTTCAAGCGTTCCCCGAGCGATATCACCGTGTTTGATATGACGGGTCTTGCTTTGCAGGACCTCACAGTTGCGCGGTTTCTCTACGAGCACGCCAGCGAACGGCAACTCGGGACGTCCGTCGCATGGCGGTGGTAAGTCCAATCTATTTCCGAGTCTGACATGACTACTTTCGAGCTTCCAACCTACGCTGACGTGGAGGCCGCGGCCTCCCGAATCGCCGGCGTCGCACATCGCACCCCGGTTCAGACCTCGCGCACGCTAAACGAAATGATCGGCGCCGAGGTTTTCCTCAAGTGTGAGAACTTCCAACGGATGGGGGCCTTCAAATTCCGTGGGGCGTTTAATGCGCTCTCGAAGTTTTCGCCGGAGCAGCGCAAGGCCGGCGTCGTCGCGTTCTCCTCGGGCAACCATGCCCAGGGGATTGCCCTTTCAGCGAGGATTCTCAATATCCCTGCCACGATCGTGATGCCCCACGATGCGCCTGCAGCGAAGGTGGCAGCCACGAAGGGATATGGGGCGAACGTAGTCGTGTACGACCGCTACTCGGAAGATCGGGAGGCGATTGGCCGGCGTCTGGCCGAAGAATACGGCCTCACCTTGATCCCACCCTACGATCACCCAGATATCCTTTCGGGACAGGGTACTGCCGCAAAGGAGCTTTTCGAAGACGTTGGTGCGCTCGACTATCTGTTTGTGCCGTTAGGCGGCGGTGGTCTTCTGTCGGGTAGCGCGTTATCGACGCGTGGGCTTGCCCCGCAATGCATTTTGTACGGCGTTGAGCCGGAAGCTGGCAATGACGGTCAGCAATCGTTCCGAAGCGGCGAAATCGTTCATATCGAAACGCCGAAGACGATCGCGGACGGAGCGCAGACGCAGCATCTCGGAAACTACACGTTCGGTATCATCAAACGCGATGTAAACGACATTCTGACGGCATCGGATGCCGACCTGGTGCGCGCAATGAAGTTCTTCGCGGCTCGCATGAAGATCCTCGTGGAACCGACGGGATGCCTCGGACTGGCCGCCGCACTGAACATGAAGGAATCTCTCCAGGGCAAGCGCGTCGGCGTGCTGATCAGCGGCGGCAACATCGACCTTGAGCGGTTCTGCACGCTCTCGACGGCTCAAGCATGACGCCCACCGTGTTTGATAAGCTGGTTGCTTTGCTCGAAGACCAAGCGGCCCGATTCCGCGTCATCGAGCATCCTGCAGAGGGGCGCTCGGACCTGGTCGCAACGATTCGCGGGACCGCGCCCGGACAAGGTGCGAAGGCGATGCTTTGCAGGAGCAAAGACGACGACCGCGCGCTGATCCTCGCGATTCTTCCGGGAGACAGGAGACTCGACTTCAAGCGAGTGGCTGCGGCTGCTGGGATCAAGAAAGCAACGCTCGCGTCGCCCGAAGAGGCGCAACGAGTGACGGGGTGCGTCATTGGTGCCATTCCTCCTTTCTCGTTCTCGGCAAACATCAAACTGATCGTTGACCCTGATCTCGTCGAAAGCTTTGGCGAGATCGCCTTTAATGCTGGACGGCTCGACCAGTCGATTATTCTGGATTCGGTCGACTATTTGCGGATTGCCAAGCCGCTTCTGCAATCCCTATGCGCCTGAGCAAGGTATCGGCCATCTCGTTCGATCTGGACGACACGCTTTGGCCATTCAGGCTGGCGGTCGAGCGCGCCGAAGTCGCCCTACACTCGTGGTTGCGCGAACACGCGCCGCGAACGGGCGCTACGCTGCCGAACTGGCGAGCGCTTGGAGCGCTGCGCGATCAATACGAACGCTCGCGGCCGGACCTGGCGGGCAACTACCAAGCCTTACGGCTTGGCTCGATCCGGCGTGTCCTGAAACTGGCCGGGGAAGACGTCGCTCTCGCTGAAGACGCATATACGGTGTTCTATTCCGCTCGGCAGAAAGTCGAACTCTACAAAGACGTTTGGCCAGCGTTGACCTGGCTTAACCCCAGATTTCCGCTCGTGGCTGTGACAAACGGCAACGCCGATTTAAGGCTCACCGGTTGTGCGGCCTTCTTTGGTACGCACCTGAGCGCCGCAACGTTTGGTTATGCGAAACCTGATGCCAGGATTTTTCTGGAAGCAGCGAAGTCGGTAGGCGTACAGCCGGAGGCGTTACTGCACGTAGGTGATGATTTCGATCTCGATGTTCTCGGATCGTTGAATGCTGGCCTCCAGGCAGCATGGATCGTTCGCAAACGTCTTTCAGAGGGGAAAGCCGCGACCTGCGAGAATTCGCGTTGGTATCTGACGATCAGGGACTTGTCGATGCTGTGCCGAGCATTGGGTGGGCCGCCGTTGCTCAATTCAGCAAAGGATCGATGACGGCTTGCAGTGGCGAAGCAGCTATTCAAGTGACAACTTCCAGTGTATGGGGAGTGGCCGAAAATGGCGGCACTGCGCCACACAATGCCGTCGTGCCGCGCGGGCGAGCCGGAGGTGTCCGAGCGGTGAATCTCGACCCACAAGGGGCAGTCGTCCCATTCGAAGGCGGCCGTCGGACAGGAGTCTCAAAGCTTCGCCAACAGACCCTCGACCACTTCTTTCCGCCGCAAAGTTGCAAGCCACCGTGCCGGCAGCCCGTCCTCACCATACAGAACCCCTGCCAATCCACCGGCGATAGCGGCCGTGGTGTCTGTGTCGTTGCCGAGCATTATCGCGCGCTTGACACAGTCTTCGTAATTGCGCGTCGACAATAGACAGTGAACGGCCGACCAAAAACTGTCAACTACATAACCGGATCCCTGCGGCGCGTCGAAGCGACCATCCAACGCAATTTTCAATTCAGCTTCTTCTGCAATGTCAGCGTAGCGTTCCAGCAATTCGTCTTCTGCCGCCCGTACGGCATCTGCGGCAGACATGTTTTCAAGAATGCCCACCGCCGTCAGGCAGTAGAGTGCGCAACATAACTGGGAACGCTCATGTCCATGGGTTACCAAACTCTGCTTGCGAGCAAGATGAATCACTTCCTCGCGTGACGTCGCCACCATGATGACAGGAAGGCATCGCATGAGCGCCCCATTTCCGTTATCGCGTTCGTCAATAGGCCCCGCGACGGCTGGGGCAACGCCCGACGCTAACTGGTGAAAGGCACGCTGCGTTTGCAGGCCGACGTCGAAGACCTTTCCATCCGGCGTAAATGCTCCGCGGTGAAACCAGTCCAGCAGGTTGTCGGCGAACATGTCTAGGTCCAGTTCTCGGTCGCGCAATATCGCATCAAGGAGCGCAAGCGTCTGCGCACCGTCATCGCTCCATGTGCCGGGCGGGACACCTTCATGAGCGCGCTCGAAATTCGGCGGTGGTGTCATCTCAATGGTGCTTAACGTAGAGATCGACGCCGCGCTATGGAATTCGTATGGAACGCCCAAAGCGTCCCCAATCAACAGGCCGAACAAGCCGCCGCGCAGGCGGTTTAGTCGGGACACAGTCATCGTCGGCATGTGCAGGCACTCGTATGGTAATGGTTGGTCGGCAAGCGACTGTCCGCGGGCCGCCGCACTATCAAACGTCGGTCTGCTCTGCCATCTCAAGTGCATAGTCGACCCAATGCGGAGATAGCGAGCCATGCTTTCGACAGACCGGTCCGCTAATGGGCGCTAATGGGTGTCGCCGATCTAGGCGACCCCGTCGTCATTCGGCGTTCCTTGACTTGATCCGCCGAAGCGTCGGGCGCACTGCGTGACTCGTCTGACTCCAGCCCAACCTATAAGGCGACGTGAGACCCGAATGAAAGGCGATGATCAGAGATCGCCGCGCACTTCACCGGTTCGGAGCACGTTTCGCCGCCCGTTGACCTCCACCCAAAGCTCATCGGTGTCGTCATTGCGCAACTGGATCACCCAGTCCAATTGATCGTCGGCCACGCCGAAGTAGTCGAGGATTTCCCTGCGGACGGCATCGACGAACTGCGCGTATTCCGGGGTTGCTTGGGCCTGCGCGTGCAAGGCGTCGTATTCCGCATCGTCCGCGCCGCCGCCGTGCTCGTCGATGTAGTGGGAGATCCACTGGTCCCGTTCGTGGTCGTAGTCGGCTTCGGCGCGCATCGCCTGCACAGCCTTCTCGAAATCCAGTTCGGCAAACGCGGCGATCGCCGCTGTTGTCGCCTCGTCGAATGTAGTTGTCATCCCATCTCTCATATTGGCCGTGGCACATCATCGCACGGGCATTCGCTTACCGGTGACAATTTTCGCTAACCTGAATCCATACGTGCCTTGTTTGGCGAGAAACTCGACAGCCTATGCTCCGTTTTCCTGTCAGGATGATAATGAAAATCACCAATACAGATGGTGAGTTAGAATTTCCCGATAAAAATCAAGCCCTGTTGGGTGATGAGCAAGAGAAAATTGCTGATAAAGAGAATTCTTTGCCGAACAACCGCGGTTTCGACGTGTCGACGCACCCTCAATCCTTGCAATCAGGTTGGCGAGAAAAATTGGATGCCGAACTAGCAGATCCAAGGATTTGGATGATATTAAAGAGATATCCGATGAATATGAGGACGGATATTATTAGAGAGATTGAGAGGAGATTTCTTGAAAATCCTGAAGTCGCCGTTATCGATCATTTGTCGGATATCCGACTGAGGGCGAGTGATTTCTCTGAGAATTCCGTTGCTCCTCGAACAACATATGCGGAAATGTCGCATGCTGAGGAATGCATAAAAAATGAAGGCCTAACAGCCCAACAGGCAGCCGCAAAATGGGGCATCGCACATCCGGAGGATCTTAAAGAGCTGCAGGCTGGCGAAGTTCGCGTTGCAAATGAAAGCGGTGATCGAGCGAATTATTTTCACCTGGAGGGTGCGAAGTTCTATATAGAGCATCGAGGCTTAACGGCCCAACAGGCAGTTGCGACGATCGGGATCGTGCCTCTACATCCATTGGACCTCGAGCAGTTGCAGGCTGTAGAAGCCCGCGTCGCAGATGAAGGCGGTCCGCGGGCGGACTATTCACAAATGCTGGGTGCCCAGTTAAAGATAGAGCGTGACGGCTTTACGGCACAGCAGGCGGCAGCGCAATGGAGCATCACGCATCCGCAGGACCTTGCGCAGCTACGAGCGGTAGAAGCCCGTGCTGCAAATGAGGGCGGTCCTCGAGTCTGAGGTGCGCGTGTAGGAGCGGCCAAGGTCATAGATTCCGGGCGGACACTCAGCTCGACGCTCCCAATGCATTTGCAGCGGGAACGAGAGGCTCACGCGGGATCTGTTCGGAGGCACCTCGCCATGAGTTCGGGGTCCACTTCGTCGGCCGGCTTACGACTTCGAGCGAGATGCCGAGAATATTGGCGGCCTGTTCGCGAGTGAACCGTTCGACGTTCACCAGCAACAACACGATGCGTTCGTCGTCCGGCAACTGATAGATCGCAGTGCGCAGTTGCTCCGACAGCAATGCAGGGGCGTCATTGGAACTTGCCGCTTGCACCGCTGCGGCATGGACGTGAGTAGATGCAGCGCAAATCCTGACGAGCCGGCACCGGCACGCGAATAAGCGTGGGTATCGATCTGCATCGCAAGCACGTTGCGCGACCAGCCATGCTCGAGCGATTGGGCGGCGTACCAATTGCGTGCGCCCGGCTCCTTGAGCTTGTCCAGTAAGGTCACGATATGAGACCAAGGCAATTGTGCAACGGCCTGTTGCACAATTGCGGGCGTCGGCCATGCTAGGGCTAACGCCCGCATGTACTTGAAATTGCGCGGTGAAAACCCTTGCATGTCGGGAAAAGCCGCCTTTAGATCCCGTTCGAGTTCGCACCCCATCCCTGGCGTTGCTGACGGTCCAAAATATCTTGACCGATCTGCCAGTACAGAATGACGAGCTCGCGATTCGCGCTTGCCGCTGCGCGTTGACGTGCGGGTTCAACCCGCTGCTTGAGCTCGGTCAGCCAGATACCACCATAGCTACCACCGTACACGACCGGCTGTCGAAGGATCGCGCCGCTCCAAGAAAGGAAGAAAAAACCCCGCAAGACCTTGATCGAGCGGGGTTCTTCGAAACACATCGGCACAAGCCGGAACATATCCATGGTGCCCGGGACCGGACTCGAACCGGCAAGCCGCGAGGCGGCGGATTTTCGTCACACTGCATCTTTCGATGCCGACGATGCTAGCATCGTCGTTCGTGCGCTGGACTATGCCTTCGCCATTGCGTTCGAACACGAGCATGCTCGTGCGCATCGCATTAGGCGCCCCCCGTCTAGTCTCTACACCTTCCGCGAAACGGCCTCGTTGAGCAGGCCTTATTTTCGGGCTTGGCTCGGCGTTGCCTCGGCGCAATCGGTTCGCTCGCTATTGGTTATCGCGAGCGCCGGCGCGCCAGGGGGTTCGCCGAATTTGAAGGGTTCTGCACCGACCGTTTCCGGCCGGGCACTCAATCGCTTAAGTCCGCTATGTTTACCAATTTCATCACCCGGGCAGGGCGGACGCGATTCTACCACTGGTCCTGGCGCGCGCAGCGACGAATCGCCGGCCCGATGCAGCCGCCGCACTCGCCGCGTCGGCTCGTCCACCGCGGTGCTAGCATAAGGTGCGGCGCAACCCGCACACGTGCCCGCGGGCGCAGCGCTTCTACGAAAGCACCCGCGTCGGCGCGTTCGCGATACGCGGCCCAACGCACAAGGAGGCGGCCATGGATGGCTTCGTCCGGCATCAAATGGAAGGCGTCTCGGTGGATATCCAGGTCGTGCCCGCGGCGCCAAGCGGTTTCGCTGCGCGCTTCAGGGTCTCGGGCGAGCCGGGCGACGAAGCCGACTGGCCCATCGTCCACGTGGCCAACGGCCCATTCGCCACTGCGCTGCAGGCCGAAGAAGCGGCGAAATCCGCAGCGCTCGAGCACATCCTCGAGCGCGGCTCACCGCCCCATTGATGCCTTAGAAGGCCAGCGCTCGACGCATCGGCACGCTCGACCGAATCGTGCCGGGGATGTGTTTTTGCACAGGCGTCGCCCAGCCCGGTAAAATGCTCGGCTGATCCATTCACCACTGGCGGCGAAAGCGCAAGGATTTCCCGAACATGACCGATCTTCGTTTTACCTCGCGGTTCGCCGCTTTGGTTTTGGCCGGCGGCCTCGTCGCCGGTTGCAGTACGTCCTCGCCAACGAAAATCGACTACAAGAGCGATTCCAAGTCGAAGCAAGCATCGTTGGCGGTGCCGCCGAATTTCCTCGACGAAGCGGCCGATCAGCGTTCTCTGCCGCCTCAGGGCGGCGAAGCCTCGCTCTCGGGGCTTCAGCAGGTGCAAAAGGTGGCGCCGCCCGAGAATGCGGTCATGCCGCCCGTCAAGGGCATGCACATTCAGCGCGACGGGACCGAAAGCTGGCTCGTCATCGACAGCCGCTCGCCGGACGATGTCTGGCCGCGCGTCCGTCGATTCTGGCAAGAGCAAGGCTTTTTGCTGGTCGTCGATCAGCGCGACAAGCACGTGCTCGAAACGGATTGGAACGAAACGCGTCCGCAGATCAGCCAAGGACTCATCCGCGACACGCTCTCCAAAGCAATGGGCAATTCGTACGTTGCAGCCGAGCGCAACAAATTCCGCACGCGTCTCGAGGCCGCGCCGAATGGCGGCACCTACGTCTTCATCAGTCAGAAGGGCATGCGCGAAGCGCTGGAAGGCGTCAACAACGACACGACCAAATGGGAAGCGAAGCCTAACGATCCCGCGCTCGAACTCGAATACTTGAAGCGGCTCATGGCGGGGCTCGCGCTGGCCGATGCGCGTGGCGACACCGCCGGCCCCGTCGCGGCCGATATCGCACCCGAGCCGGCGAGTGCGGCCGCTGCGACGAAGTCCGGCAAGCCGGACGCCAATGCGGCGGCCGTCGCGGCCCGCAACGCGGCGCTTTCGGCTCAGTCGCAAGCCGCCCGGTCCGCATCGACGAATGCGCAATACACGTCTACCGAACTCACGCTTGGCGAACCTTACGACCAGGCGTGGATCCGCGTCGGCGTTGCGCTCGACCGCTCGAACTTCACCGTCGACGATCGCGATCGCGATGCGGGGCTTTACTTCGTCAGGTACGTCGATCCAAAGGACAAGAGCTCAGAGGAACAAGGCTTCTGGAGCCAAGTGTTCCACGGGCGCAAGGAGAAGGTGGCGAAGCAATATCGCGTCAACGTGAAGGCAGTGACCGAAAATCAAACGCGTGTCGCGGTCGTCGACGATAAAGGCAGCCTTCTGAATACGGGGCCTGCAAAGGAGATCATGTCGCTCCTCGTCGATCAATTGCGCTGAAATGCGGCAATTGCAGCTTTAAGCTGCGAAGCATCAATGAGAACCCGCCGCCCCGGCGGGTTCTTTTTGGGTGTTACCGATCGCGCCGTGTTCCCACATGGCCTCGCGTGTCACGTGACGTTACGGCGTAACGTTTGATCGCCGCCGCGCTTTCTCTTGATCGACTTCAGGATTTTCTTTGGAAATCAATGCACTGCGCGCGTGATTTGCAATGGCATGCAAACTGCTTTTATCAGCCGGTAGGGCAACAATGCAGGGGGGCGGGGGCGGGCGCTTCACTTCCACTATTGGCGATCTGCCGGGGCCGTCCGCGAAGCGTTTCGATGCTTTCGCGACGGCAATGAAAGCAGGCCGAATTCATTCGAAGCACCGCCTCATACAAAACACGGCTCGCGTCTCGCGCGAGCGCCGGTGGCCCCGTCGTCTATCCTCGTAAGACGACGGTTTTACCCGCGTTCCACGGAACGCGGGTATTTTTTTATGTGACAGCAGCCGGCACGACGGTTGAC
The DNA here is from genome assembly GCA_004322045.1 of Paraburkholderia sp. GTDB lineage: Bacteria > Pseudomonadota > Gammaproteobacteria > Burkholderiales > Burkholderiaceae > Trinickia. Next base: position 118,338 of record SCRN01000010.1, on the reverse strand, counting down.
GCTAGGACGTCTCTCGACTCGTTAGGACAACGAACGAATACGCGGCCGCTTAATGGCTGGCCTGCGGCACATCCAGAATCAAGATGATGGTCCAATCGGCGTCGCCTTCGTGATGATACTGGCGCTCAACCACGATGAACGGCTGCTGTTTGCCGGCTGGGCCGAGGAATAAGACGTCCCCTTCCATCGGCAGGCATTCGACAGGCGGCAATGCGAGATAGGCCTCTTGCGATCCGCGCGGCATCAGCTTTTCGATCTTGCGCGATGCCGCTTCGGTCCATTCGATATCCAACTGGATGTTGCTCATGCTGTCCTCTCCGCATCCTCGTGCGCGCGGGTTGTAAAACGATTCGGTGCGCGACTTTAGCACACCGGTCGCGGCTCTCCGCGGAACAAAAAGAAAGCCGAAGCCGGTAAACCGGCTTCGGCTCGTCATGCACCGGCGGCTCGCTGCCGCACGTGCGTTGCGGTTATTGGCTGGCGCCGCTCGCGGGCGCAGCGGCTGCGGCCTTATGCTTCATGACGTGCTTTTTCATCGGTTTGTGGTGAGGCTTCTTCTTCATCGGCATGGCCTCGTGCGACGGCATCGACTCCTGTTGCTGCCGCAACATTTGAGCGCGTTGCTCCACGTCGGCCGCTTTGGCGGGATCGGTGCTCATCGTCACGCCTTCCGATTGCGCATATGCGGCGCCGGCCAGCATCGACAAGGAAACCAAGACAGTCAGGGACGCTTTCTTCATTATTGCCTCCGTGCGAAAAGTGGATAGGTGGTGGTCCAAATGCTGCCCGTCCGGCTGGACACTGCAAATTCTAGCCAGCATAAGCCCAAGTACGCGATTCGTGTGGAGCAAATGCGACGATTCGTTACGTCTCGTTACATGTGGGGATTCACTCCGTCAAAACCAGCCCAACGCGCGATAGACGCGGAACTGGGCCATGCCGATCACTTCATGCGCCGCGATGTTGGCGGCCACGAGGTTGGACCAACGCGGCATCAGCCCGCGCTTGGCGATTCGCTCGCCCGCCGGTACCGGCACGGGCTCGAGCGCGAATCGATGAAAATCCAAGAGCGCGCGCCGCATATGGTAGGCCGAGGTCACGAGCATCAACGAATCGTAACGTTCGTCGCGCAAAATACGTGCGACGTGTTTGGCGTTCTCATAGGTCGTGCGACTCGTGTTCTCGAGGACGAGGTCTTCACGCGCGACATTCGCGTGCAACAGATACGGCGCATAGTTGTCGGCTTCGGCGGCCGAATGCCCCTGCGGGTTGCCACCGCTCATAATCACTTCGCATTGCTTTGCTCGTTGCTTGCATTGGGCGTAGAGAGACGCGGCCGTTGCGATGCGTCGGAGTGCGTCGGCTTTCGGCACTAGGTTGCCGTGCCGGTCGTATCGGGTGCCGTCGCCGAGCACGACGATGACGGCGCGTTCGCCGAAGCGCATCGGTCCTGCAGGCGCGACATCATGCTGGACGGCAGCGAGCAATGGTGCCGTCAACCACCCGGCCGAAAGGAGCCAAAACAGCGTGGCGGCCGTGACGGCAATCGCCATGCGTGCGCGGCGCCACAGCACGAAAACTGCTGAAAAAAGCAGGAATAAAGTGAATATGATCAATTGAGATGCGGTAACGTATGGTTTCGGGGATCGCATCGCGCTCAGCCGGCGATGCATTCAAAAAAAGGGACCACGGGCGACCGCCTATTTCCACGTGCGGCAAATTGCCCGATTATAGGCAGTACCCACGACACGATGGCGCCGGGTACATCCGGATGCCGCTCCGGCTCGGCCGCTCGGCGCTCACGGCGCCGGCTGCCGTACGGCAAGCGCCGTCACAACGACGGCGGCACTTTAAGAAAGAGTCGAGATGACCACGTATTCCAACGAAGCGGTGCTCGAAGCGCTCAGGCGAGTGCAATATCGTCAGGTTCCGTGGGCCAAGCGCCCGGGAGTATTCGAATATCTGCGCGGGCTCGGCTTGATGGAGACGGTTCGCCAGCGCACGGTGGCGCCGGGGGCCGGTTTCCATGCTCCCGTCGATATCGCCGTACTCACCGACAAAGGCCGCGCCGAATTCAATCGCCTCGCGCGCGACGAGCGGATGCTGGCCTGGACTACCTCGCGCTTGAGTGAATACGCCCCGAGCGAAGCGCCCGCCGCAGTCGATTTCAGGCAGTAGCAACGCTGTCTCGGCTGTAGCGGCCGCCGCTCCCTTGCCAAGGCAGTTCAAAAAAAACCCGTATCGCGAGGATACGGGTACCGGATATTTCTGCTGCCACGCAGTGCTCATGGCATTTACTCCGACTAGCTGGGCGGGTAGTGGTTCCCTTTATTTGCTTCAAATGGATTGAATCGTGCGATACGCGCGGATCAGCGGGGAGGGGGAGAGTGCGGATGGGTGGCGCTGTCGTTCCAGCGCGCGTTGTGTTCGATGTCGCCGCGTAGATTGCCCCGCGGCGCCGATGCGTCCGAGGGGGCGCTCGGCGGCGGCGCGCGCCAGCCTGCGGACATTTCCGGCGTGCGGGGCGGCGCATGTGGAGGTTGAGCGCGAGCGAGCGCGGCGCAGACGAACACGACGCTGCATACGACCCAACGCGTTGAGAAATTCGCAGCCTTCATTCGATGAGCTCCCGGCACGGCCTGCCGGCGGCATGTGCGCATTGCCTCACGATAGGCGCACGAACGAAAGGGCGCTGTAAATATTAGTAAATGGATGTTTCGATTGGCGAAGCGCAATGCGCTAGCGTGTTCGATTCAAGAATGAATCGCCCCAGCGGCCGGCTCGATGCTGGCGGTGCAATGCCGCGCAAACGGCGGCTGGCCGTTTAGCGAGCACGTCGCGTGCCGCGAGATACGCTTTGTTCGCTCTTATTCGCGCGAGCATCGCCCGGATGCCCGCGCTGTTGCGACACCGGTTAGGGTGACCGGCCCGCAGCCGCAGTCAAGCCATCTTGGCCGGTGCGCGCCACGACTCCGGGTTGGTCCAGAAAGCGCCGCGCAACCGGTCTTGGGTTCGCGGTACGGGCGGCTTGATCGTGCTCGTGCCGATACGTCCTCGTAGCGAGATTTGCCGGCCGCATGCGCCCAGACGTTTGACGATCTCGACCAGCGTGCCGTCGGCTTGCCATTCGTCGAAACGGCGCCGGCATGTCGGCGGCGACGGATACCGGCCTGGCAGCTTCGACCAGCCTTCGCCCGTCGAAAGCACCCACAGCACGGCATTGACGACGGCGCGCGCTTCGACGCGCGGGCGTCCGCGTCGCTCGCTGCGCGCAGGCTCCGCACCGAACAGCGTTTCGACCAGCGCCCACTCGTTATCTCTTAAATCGTCGAACACCATATATGTCCTCACCTCTGCGAAACTGACTCCGGTGCGCTGCCCCGTGCCGCGCACTCTTAAGACACCCGGTTCGAGTGTCCAGCGAGCCGGTTGGCGCCGCGAACGGATCATCGAATCGCGCCGCGCCCCCCGCAACGCCGAGCAAATGCATGAAGCGTGCCATCTGTGTGGCATATGCTTGCCAGCCCCGCCGCACCAGGCTTGCGGGGCCGTCAGCTAGGGGCGTATGAGACGCCAAAACGACAGGGCCGGAAATCAGGGCAATCACCAATCTTGTGCAGCCGCGCGCCCCTCATGTGCGCGCTTGCGCATTTATTGCGGTGCGATAAATTGACGGCGAATCGGCTAGCTCGCTAATGCGCAATTGCGTAGCGGCGGGCGCATGCGGTTGCGGCAACGACTTTGCGACCGCAGCAAGCGGTGCGAATTGTTTGTCCGGGGAGCTGCTTGCCCGCGTGCTCATTATTTGGCGAAGCGCCGCGCATTGCGTCGCCGGCCGGGTTTCGTTTCGTTGTTTACGGCCTCTCGCTTTTTGCGTAAGATGGCGTTCAGTCACGCGGCGCCTTCTCCGGAAAACCGCTGCTTTGTCCGGCTGGGCTTGGCTCGATAGCTGTTTCGAATCGCCACCCCCCGGTCCGTGCTCCCATCAATATGACCGATCAGAATCGGGCGAGCGCGTCTTCAGTTCCATATCGTCTGTTTGATCCGGTTCGTTGACCACAGGGTCTGACCTAGCTGCATGAATACCCAAGAGGCGAAGATCGTCCTCGAGACTGCTTTGATTTGCGCGCAGGAACCGCTCAAGGTCGGAGACTTGCGTAAGCTTTTCGCCGACGGCGTATCGGCGGATACAGTCCGTGCGTTACTTGAGGATCTGAGAAACGAATGGTCGGGGCGGGGCGTCGAGCTCGTCGCGCTGGCGACCGGCTGGCGCTTTCAGAGCAAGCCGGCCATGCGCACTTATCTCGACCGGCTGCATCCGGAAAAGCCGCCGAAGTACTCGCGTGCCGTGCTGGAAACGCTTGCGATCATTGCTTATCGCCAACCGGTCACGCGCGGCGATATCGAAGAGATTCGCGGCGTCACCGTGAACACGCAAGTGATCAAGCAGCTCGAAGACCGTAGCTGGATCGAAGTGATCGGTCATCGCGATGTGCCGGGGCGGCCCGCATTGTATGCGACCACGAAGCAGTTCCTCGACGATCTCGGTTTGAAGGCGCTCGACGAGTTGCCGCCGCTCGAGGATCCCTCCGCCCGGAACGCGGCCGATCTGCTTGCGCAGCACGCCATCGAATTCTCGGATGACGCAGCGTTGGGCGATGGCGAGGCGCCGATCGACGGCGAACAAGAACATGACGGCGTGAGTGCGTCGTCCGATACGCTGGCAAACGGTGCCATGCCTGTCGAAGGCGGCACGCTTCATGCCGCGAATGCCCATCGCGACGGGGCGCCTGCCTCGGATGAAATCGCATCGAACGAGATCGATATCGATAGCGAGCTGCAAGGGCATGCGCCGGCCGACGGCGCCATGTCCGCCGCCGATCGGCACTCGATGCAAACGCTGCACGAGCACTGCGCGCAGCGCGACGAACCCGCCGATGATGCGGACACATTCACCGACGACGAACCCGCGTCGCGAAGAGCCTGACGTAACCGAACGCACGTAGTGCCCGCAATGGGCGCGCGCGATAGACATTTGAGGTTGTTTTGACAAATACCCACGACACCGATTTGTCCGCACCTGGGCATGCCGTACAAGCCGCGGGCCGCGACGAGGCACCGTCTCCCCAGCCCGCGGGCGCGTCCGAACCGGGCGCCCCTGTTGCGGACGGTGGCGACCAAGAGCGTCCGCGTCGCGGTTTGCGACGCGGACCGCGCAGTCTGATTGCGCGTCGGCGCGCGGCCGCCAAGACCAAGGGCGATGCCGGCGCGCAAGCGCAGCCGGGCGCGGAGGGCGGCGATGACGAAGTCCCATCCGCCGCAGCCGCTTCAGCGCAAGAGAGCACGCCTTCTGAGGCTTCTGCGGCGCGCGCGCCGCGCAAAGGCGCGCCGAAGACGGGTCGCAAGCCGGCCGCCAATCGCCGCGAGGCGGCGGGCGGCCAGGATAAGGACAAGGCGAGCAAGCGCGGCGAGCAGTCCACTGGTGGGCAAGAAGACCTGTTCGCGTACGTGACGTCGCCGGCCTTCGACGCCGACAACGACGCGACCGACGGCGTGCGCGCGCCTATGTTGCGACCGGGGCGCCCCGCGCCGCAAAAGCGCGTGCTGGCGCCGGACGACGATGCGCCGAAGCTGCATAAGGTCTTGGCCGAAGCGGGAATGGGTTCCCGTCGTGAGATGGAAGAACTCATCGTGGCCGGGCGCGTTTCGGTGAACGGCGAGCCGGCCCACATCGGCCAGCGCATCATGCCGACCGATCAGGTGCGGATCAACGGCAAACCCGTCAAGCGCCGCGTGCAGACCAAGCCGCCGCGCGTGCTGCTCTATCACAAGCCTACCGGCGAGATCGTCAGTCATGCCGATCCGGAAGGCCGTCCGTCGGTCTTCGACAAGCTGCCGCCGATGAAAACGGCGAAATGGCTTGCCGTGGGTCGTCTCGACTTCAACACCGAAGGGTTGCTGATGTTGACGACGTCGGGCGATTTGGCGAACCGCTTCATGCATCCGCGTTACAGCGTGGAGCGCGAATACGCGGTTCGCGTCGTGGGCGAATTGTCCGAAGCCTCGCGGCAAAAGCTGCTGCACGGCGTGGAACTCGAGGACGGCCCTGCCAATTTCCTGCGCATTCGGGACGGCGGCGGCGAGGGTACGAATCATTGGTACCACGTCGCGCTGGCGGAAGGGCGCAATCGCGAAGTGCGGCGCATGTTCGAAGCGGTCGGGCTCATGGTGAGCCGGCTCATTCGCACGCGTCACGGCCCGATCTCGCTGCCGCGTGGTCTGCGGCGCGGCCGCTGGGAGGAGCTCGAGGACAGCCAGGTGCGCAGTCTGATGGCGGCGGTGGGTCTGAAAGCGCCGGTCGAGGAAAAGGGCGCGCGGCGTCAGGGGCAGGAGCGGCGTCAGCCCGATCCGATGGAGACGTCGATGGGCTTCATCAGCCGCGAGCCGGTATTGACGGCGCACGGGCGCTTCGAGCAGCCCGGGCGCGGCCAAGGGCGCCGCGGCTTCGGCGGAGCCGGCCTGGGCGGTTTCGGCGATAGCGCGGGCGGGGGCTTCGGCAACCGAGGTGGCGCCAACCGTGGCGGCGGGCAAAAGGGCCGGCCGCCACGCGGAGAGGTGGACGGCAACCGCGCACCGTCGGGCGGCGGCAACCGTGCCCCCTCAGGCGGCGGCAAGCGCGCTTTCGGCGGCGGCAATGCTGACGGCAATCGCGGGCCGGGCGGTCCGAGTGGCAACCGCACGGGCGGCGGCAACCGCACCGGCGGCGGTGGCAACCGCAGCGGCGGTGCGGGTCCGCGGCCTGCGGCCCCGCGTGGCCGTTCGCGAGGCCGTTGACGCATTTCTCATGTATGTCGATGTCGCGCGAGGCCCGGGCGCAGCCAGGGCCTCGCACCGTTGCATGCGCGCATGCGCGTATCGAGGCGGGCGCCGACGCGTGTTCCGATGCGAACCCTGCGTCTTATTCGAAAGTCGTGCTCATTGCAGCCCTATCGCTGGCCGGGGGGCAGCGCACGCTGGCCGCTCTCCTTTGCAACGCGCGGCGAAAAATGCTAAACTCACAAAGTCGCTGGGCGTGCGGCTTTCTGTGCGGCTCAGATGCGACCACCGGTAAAGAAGATGATGGGCGTGAAGCCCATTTTTTTTTGGCGGTAACGGTTCGGCATCTCCGCAAGCTATACCTTTTCGCGCGCCGGCATGGCGCGGCGCGCGGCCCGTTGGGTGCTTGCGCGTCCGCGCGAACATCTTAGAGGGCACTGTGCAACTGACGGAACTGATAGAAACCACGGTCTCTGGCATGGGCTATGAGCTCGTGGACCTCGAACGCACTGGGCGCGGCATGTTGTGCGTCTATATCGACCAGCCCGCAGGTATTGCGATCGAGGATTGCGAAAAGGTCACGCGTCAGCTCCAGCACGTTCTGACGGTTGAGAACATCGACTACGAACGGCTCGAAGTGTCGTCGCCGGGACTGGATCGCCCGCTCAAGAAGTTGGCGGATTTCTTGCGCTTCGCGGGCAGCGAGGCGGTCGTGACATTGAAAAAACCGTTGAACGGGCGCAAGACGTACCGGGGCATCCTGCATGCGCCGAACGGGGAAACGGTGGGTTTGGAATTCGAAGGGAAGGAGGGTGCCGCGATGCTCGATTTCACGCTCGCGGACATGGACCGAGCACGCCTTGTCCCGCAGGTTGACTTTAGGAGCCGCAAACAATGAGTCGCGAAGTACTGATGCTGGTCGATGCGCTGGCGCGCGAAAAAAACGTCAATAAAGATGTCGTGTTCGCTGCGCTCGAAGCCGCTCTTGCGTCGGCCACCAAGAAGCTCTTCGAAGAAGACGTGGACATTCGCGTGCATATCGATCGGGAATCGGGCGAGCACGAAACGTATCGCCGCTGGCGCGTCGTGCCGGACGAAGCCGGTCTGCAAGAGCCGGATCAGGAAATCTTGCTGTTCGAGGCGCGCGAGCAAAAACCCGATATCGAGATCGACGAATACATCGAAGAGCCGATCCCGTCGATCGAGTTCGGTCGCATTGGCGCGCAAGCGGCCAAGCAAGTGATTTTGCAGAAGGTGCGCGACGCCGAGCGCGAGCAGATCCTGAACGATTTCCTCGAGCGCGGCGAAAAGATCATGACGGGCGCGGTCAAGCGCCTCGACAAAGGCAACTTCATCGTCGAATCGGGGCGCGTCGAAGCGCTGCTGCGCCGCGACCAACTGATTCCGAAGGAAAATCTGCGCGTGGGCGACCGCGTGCGCGCCTATATCGCCAAGGTCGATCGCACGGCGCGCGGCCCGCAGATCGAGCTTTCGCGCACGGCGCCCGAGTTCCTGATGAAGCTGTTCGAAATGGAAGTGCCCGAGATCGAGCAGGGCCTGCTCGAGATCAAGGCGGCGGCTCGCGACCCAGGCGTGCGCGCGAAAATCGGCGTCGTGGCGTACGACAAGCGGATCGATCCGATCGGCACGTGCGTCGGCATCCGCGGCTCGCGTGTGCAGGCGGTGCGCAACGAGCTCGGTGGCGAGAACGTCGACATCGTGCTATGGTCCGAGGATCCCGCCCAGTTCGTGATCGGCGCCCTCGCGCCGGCCTCCGTCCAGTCGATCGTCGTCGATGAAGAGAAGCACTCGATGGACGTCGTCGTGGACGAAAACGAGCTTGCGGTCGCTATCGGCCGCAGCGGCCAAAACGTGCGTCTGGCCAGCGAATTGACCGGCTGGCAAATCAATATCATGACGCCCGACGAGTCGGCGCAGAAGCAGAACCAGGAGCGCGGCGTTTTGCGCGACTTGTTCATGGCGCGGCTCGATGTCGATGAAGAAGTCGCCGACATCCTTATCGACGAAGGGTTCACGAGCCTCGAAGAGATTGCCTACGTGCCGCTCAACGAGATGCTGGAAATCGAGGCGTTCGACGAAGACACCGTCCATGAGTTGCGCAATCGCTCGCGCGACGCATTGCTGACGATGGCGATCGCGAACGAGGAGAAGGTCGAGGGCGTGGCGCTCGATCTGAAGAGCCTCGATGGAATGGATGCCGACCTGCTCGCGAAGCTGGCCGAGCACCAAATCCAAACGCGCGACGACCTAGCGGAATTGGCCGTCGACGAATTGGTTGAAATGATTGGAATGGAAGAGGATGCCGCTAAGGCGTTGATCATGAAAGCACGTGAACATTGGTTCCAGTGAGTGAATGACCATGGCGCACTGATTAGACAGCGATCTTGCGATCGCGTGACCCGATGCTAACCGCAAGGAATGAGTCCTTGCATTAAGAGGAATGAATGGCGAGTAACAACGTAGCCCAATTTGCCGCGGAACTCAAAATGCCAGCCGGAGTGCTGCTCGAGCAGCTTCAGGCGGCGGGTGTCCAGAAAGCGAATGAGGACGATGCTTTGTCCGAATCGGACAAGGCGCGTCTGCTCGACCACTTGCGTAAGTCGCACGGCTCGGCCGATACCGATAAGCGCAAGATCACGCTGACTCGCCGGCATACGTCGGAGATCAAGCAATCCGACGCGACGGGCAAGGCTCGCACCATTCAGGTCGAAGTTCGCAAGAAACGTGTGTTCGTCAAGCGCGACGAGGCAACCGAAGGCGCCGCGGAAGCGGTCGCCGAAGCCGCACCGGCCGTCGACGAGAGCGCCGAATTGCAGCGCCGCGAGGAAGAAGCGCGCCGCGAGGCGGAGTTGCTCGAGCAGCAAGCGCAAGAATTGCGCGAGCGCCAAGAGCGGCTAGAGCGCGAGGAAGCGGAGCGTCAGGCGCGCGAACGCGCGGCCGAGGCCGAGCGTCTGCGGGCCGAGCAAGAAACGGCGACCAAGCATGCCGAAACCGCGGCTCGCGAGGAAGCGGAACGCACGGCCGTCGAGGATGAGCGTGCGGCCGCTGAGCGCGCCGCCCAACGCGAAGCGGCCAAGAAGGCCGAAGATGCGGCGCGCGAAGCAGCCGAAAAGGCCCGCGCCGAGCAAGAAGAGATTCGCAAGCGTCGCGAAGCGGCCGAGGCCGAGGCGCGCGCCATCCGCGAAATGATGAACACGCCGCGCAAGGCGCAGGTAAAGGCCCCCGAGCCTGCGCCCGTCGCAAAGCCGGCCGAAGCGGCGAAGGCCGCCGAAGCGAAGGGCACGCTGCACAAGCCCGTGCGCCCGGCAGGCGAAGCGCCGCGGCCCGCTGCTGCGCGCAAGAGCACGCCTGGAACGGCTGCGCCGGCCACGGCCCAGCCTTCCACGGCCCCTGGCGCGGATAAGAAGAAGCAACCGGGCAAGGGCGGTTGGCAGGATGACGCCGCCAAGCGCCGCGGGATCAAGACGCGCGGCGATTCGAGCGGCGGCGTCGACCGCGGTTGGCGCGGCGGCCCGAAGGGGCGCGGCAAGCATCAGGATGCCGCCACGTCGTTCCAAGCGCCTACCGAGCCGATCGTGCGCGAAGTGCATGTGCCCGAGACGATCACCGTGGCCGACCTCGCCCATAAGATGTCGGTGAAGGCGTCGGAAGTCATCAAGGTGATGATGAAGCTCGGCCAGATGGTCACGATCAACCAGATGCTCGATCAGGAAACGGCGATGATCGTCGTCGAGGAGCTCGGTCACCGCGCGGTTGCCGCCAAGCTGGACGATCCGGAAGCGTTGCTCGTCGAAGGCGAGGCGACCGATGCCGAGCAACTGCCGCGTCCTCCGGTCGTGACCGTCATGGGTCACGTCGACCACGGCAAGACCTCGCTGCTCGACTACATTCGCCGCGCAAAGGTCGCAGCCGGCGAAGCGGGCGGGATCACGCAGCATATCGGCGCTTACCACGTCGAGACGCCGCGCGGCGTCATCACGTTCCTCGATACGCCGGGCCACGAGGCCTTCACGGCCATGCGTGCGCGCGGTGCGAAAGCCACGGACATCGTCATTCTCGTGGTGGCCGCAGACGACGGCGTGATGCCGCAAACGAAGGAAGCGATTGCCCACGCGAAAGCGGGCGGCGTGCCCATCGTCGTGGCGATCAACAAGATCGATAAGCCGGAAGCGAATCTCGAGCGCGTCAAGCAAGAACTCGTGACCGAAGGCGTGGTGCCGGAAGAGTACGGCGGCGATTCGCCGTTCGTCCCGGTGTCGGCCAAGACGGGCGCGGGGATCGACGATCTGCTCGAGAACGTGCTGCTGCAAGCGGAAGTGCTGGAATTGAAGGCGCCCGTGGCGGCGCCGGCGAAGGGTCTCGTCATCGAAGCGAAGCTCGACAAGGGTAAGGGCCCGGTGGCCACGATCCTCGTGCAGTCGGGTACGCTCTCGCGCGGCGACGTCGTGCTCGCTGGCAGTGCTTATGGCCGCGTGCGTGCGATGCTCGACGAAACGGGTAAGACAACCAAGGAAGCGGGTCCCTCGATTCCGGTCGAGATCCAGGGCTTGTCCGAAGTGCCGGGCGCGGGCGAGGAAGTCATCGTGCTGCCTGACGAGCGCAAAGCACGCGAAATCGCGTTGTTCCGTCAGGGCAAGTTCCGCGACGTCAAGCTCGCGAAGCAGCAAGCGGCCAAGCTCGAAAGCATGCTCGAGCAAATGGGCGAAGGCGAAATCCAGTCGCTCCCGCTCATCGTCAAGGCCGACGTGCAGGGTTCGCAAGAGGCGTTGGTTCAGGCGCTGCAAAAGCTTTCCACCGACGAAGTTCGCGTTCAGATCGTGCATGGCGCCGTTGGCGGCATCAGCGAATCGGACGTCAACTTGGCCACGGCCTCGAAGGCCGTCATCATCGGCTTCAATACGCGTGCGGATGCCCAGGCGCGCAAATTGGCCGAGACGAACGGCATCGACATCCGCTACTACAACATCATCTACGACGCCGTGGATGAGGTGAAGGCGGCGATGTCGGGCATGCTTGCGCCCGAAAAGCGCGAGATCGTCACGGGCATGGTCGAAGTGCGCCAGGTGTTCAAGGTGCCGAAGATCGGCGCGGTGGCCGGCTGTATGGTCACCGACGGCGTCGTCAAGCGCTCGTCGTCGGTGCGCGTGCTGCGCAACAACGTCGTCATCTTTACGGGCGAGCTTGATTCGCTCAAGCGCTTCAAGGACGACGTGAAGGAAGTGAAGCAAGGCTTCGAATGCGGTATGTCGGTCAAGAACTTCAACGATATCGTCGAAGGCGATCAGTTCGAAGTGTTCGAAGTCACGGAAGTCGCGCGCACGCTCTAAAACGCGAGCGCGCGGCTCGGGGCGGAGCAGGCGGCAAGCCTCTCCGCCCCGTTGTTTTTGTGGCGGCGCATCGGCGCGAGCGTGCATGGCACGTGCGCTCGCGTGCGATGCGCCCCGGGCCGCATACAGGCGCGGCCTCACCGCTAGGCGGGTTCATCATGTCGAAGAAACGCAGTTCTCCCAACCGAAACGTTCAGATCGCCGATCAAATTCAGCGCGATCTGTCCGAACTCATCATGCGCGAAGTGAAAGATCCGCGCATTGGGCTCGTCACCATTCAAAGCGTCGAGCTCACCCCCGACTACGCGCATGCCAAGGTCTATTTCACGACGCTGACGGGCGATGCGCAGGTCACGCAGACGGCGCTCAATCACGCCGCCGGCCATCTGCATAATTTGCTATTCAAGCGCCTGCACATTCATACCGTGCCGACGCTGCATTTCCACTACGACAAATCGATCGAGAAGGGCGTGGAAATGTCGCGTCTGATCGACGAAGCGAACGCTACGCGCGCGAAAGACGACTGACCGCGAACGGTCGAGCACTCGGTCTCGGCTGGCTTCCTGCTCTTTAAGTGATTCGTCGATGAAACAACCCCAACGTCCTCGTGTGCCGCGTCGCGCGCTCGACGGCGTCTTACTGCTCGATAAAGGTCTCGGCCTCTCGAGCAACGACGCCCTGGTCCGAGCCAAGCGCCTGTACCTCGCGCAAAAGGCTGGCCATACGGGCACCCTCGACCCGCTTGCATCGGGTCTGCTGCCGCTTTGCTTTGGCGAAGCGACCAAGTTCTCGCAGGATTTGCTCGAAGCCGACAAGACCTATGAGGCGACGATGCGCCTCGGCATTCGCACGAGCACGGGAGACGCGGAAGGCGAAGTGCTGGAGACATGCCCTGTGCAAGTCGGCGCGGCTGACATCGAAGCCGCGCTCGCAGGTTTTCGCGGGCCGATCTTGCAGGTGCCTCCCATGCATTCGGCACTCAAGCGAGACGGCAAGCCGCTTTACGAGTATGCGCGCGCGGGCCAAGTCGTCGAGCGCGCCGCCAGAGCGGTCACCATTCACGCGCTGGATCTGCTCGGCATTGCATTGCCGGACGTCACGTTTCGCGTCACTTGCAGCAAGGGCACGTATGTGCGAACGCTTGCCGAGGATATCGGCGCGGCTTTGGGGTGCGGCGCGCACCTCGTTGCGCTACGACGCACGGGCGTGGGCGCGCTTACGCTCGAGCACGCCGTCACGCTCGAGACGCTCGAGGGAATGGACGCGGCTGCGCGCGACGCGTGCTTGCGTCCGGTCGATGCATTGTTGTCGACGTTCCCGGCCGTGCGGTTGGGCGCTGACAATGCGAGGCGCTTTCTTCATGGTCAGCGGCTTCGACTGTCCGAATTGCCACCCATCCGTGCCGACGAAGGTGCTCAGGGCGAGGTGGGCGGCGACGCGCGTGTCAGGGTCTATCGCGAGGAAGACGGCGTACTGCTCGGCGTTGCACGCGCGGCGGACGGCGTGCTTGCGCCGGAACGTTTGATCGTCAGCGCGCCGAAGCCGGCATAGCACGCGCGTTCAATGCGCAGCCGACGCCGCGGCGCTCGAATCCCCGCCGCCCGCGCGCTCGGGCCGCGTAATCCAAATGAGTGCGATCAGCACGATGAAGATGACGGCCGAGATATAGAACAGGTCGTTCACGCCGAGTTGGGCCGCCTGCTGCGTCACAAGTCGATCGAACATGCCGTAGCGCTGCGAGGTATCGAGGCCGAGCGAGCCGAGCTGCGTCATCGATTGGCTGAAGGTCGGATCGAAGGCGCTCGCACGCTCCGTCAGTTGGGCGTGGTGAAAGCTCGTACGGTGATCCCAGGCGGTCGTGAAAATCGACGTGCCGATACCGCCGCACATGATGCGCACGAAATTCGACAGCCCCGAGGCCGCCGCGATCCGATGGCCCGGCAGCCCCGACAGCGTGATCGAGACGAGCGGAATGAAGAAGCCCGCCATTGCGATCCCTTGCACGAGGGTGGGCATCGCGAGCGACCACGTGTCGACCCCGGTCGTGTAGCGCGAGCGCATCCAAAAACACAGCGCGAAAACGACGAATGCCGCCGTGGCGATCTTGCGTGGATCCGTGCGCGGCAAGAACTTGCCCGTTACTGGCGAGAGCAAAATCGCGAAGAGCCCGACCGGCGCCATGACAAGGCCCGCATCGGTGGCCGTGTAACCGATATAGGTTTGCAGCCACAGCGGCAGCAGCACGAGATTGCCGAAATAGAGCCCGTAGCCCACGGATAGCGCGACGGTGCCGCCCGTGAAGTTGCGCTTCTTGAACAGCGACAAATCGACGACGGGATGATCGGCCGTCAATTCCCATACGACAAAAAACGCGAAGCCGATCAGCGCGGTGAGCGCGAGCGCGACGATCGTCGTCGACGAGAACCAATCGAGGTCCTTGCCCTTATCGAGCATCACCTGCAATGACCCAACCCAAATGACGAGCAAGCCGAGGCCTACCGAGTCGATTGGCGCTTTCTTGATCACCGAGTCGCGCGTGCGGAAGATGGCCCATGTGGTGATCGCCGCGATGATCCCGACGGGAATGTTGACGTAGAAAATCCACGGCCACGAAATGTTGTCTGATATCCAGCCGCCGAGAATCGGCCCGGCGACAGGTGCGATCAGCGTGGTCATCGACCACATCGACAGCGCAAGGGGCGCTTTGGCGCGCGGATAGCTCGCAAGCAAAAGCGTTTGCGACAGGGGAATCATCGGGCCGGCCACGGCGCCCTGGATGACGCGCGACACGAGCAAGAACGGCAGCGTCGGCGCAAGCCCGCACATCCACGACGAAATCACGAACAGCACGATCGACGCGAGGAACAGGCGTACTTGGCCGAGCCGCTCCGTGAGCCAGCCCGTGAGCGGCACCGAGATCGCATTGGCGACGGCGAAAGACGTGATGACCCACGTGCCCTGATCGGAGGACACGCCCAGGTCGCCCGAGATCGTCGGAATCGAAACGTTGGCGATCGACGTATCGAGCACGTTCATGAACACGGCGAGCGACACCGCGATCGTGCCGACCACGAGTTGGGCACCGGTGAGCGGCGGGTGCGGGACTTGGGGTTGAGCCATTGGGCGAGTGACCTCGGTTCCTTCGGTGTGGTGTCGATGAGCGTCGCGCCGCTTACATCAGCGAGCCGCGGCTCGCGACCGTTGCGGTGCGGCTCGAATGCGCACGCGCGCTGGACACGGATTGCTTTTGCTGGGCGAGCCCAGCGTTCGAGCCTGCGTTCGAGCCCGCACTCGAACCGGCGTTTTCGGCGATGATGCGTGCGATCTCGGCATCGGCTTCTGCGCCGTACTTATCGAATACGTTCGTCTGGTAGACGGTGTTTTGCGCGGTGCTGAGCTGCGTGCCGCCATCGTTCTTGACGTCGACGTCCGCTTGCATCGACAGGCCGATGCGCAGCGGGTGAGCCTGCAACTCCTTCGGATCCAATTCGATCCGCACGGGCAAGCGCTGCACGACCTTGATCCAGTTGCCCGTCGCGTTTTGCGCGGGCAGCAGCGAGAAGGCGGAACCGGTGCCGGCCGAGAAGCCCACGACCTTGCCGTGATAGACGACGGACGAGCCGTACACGTCGGCCGTCAGTTCGACGGGTTGACCGATGCGCATGTGCTTGAGCTGCACTTCCTTGAAGTTGGCGTCCACCCACACCGACCCGAGCGGCACGATCGCCATCAGCGGCGTGCCCGGGGCAACACGCTGGCCGACCTGCACCGAGCGCTTGGCGACGTAGCCCGTCACCGGCGCGGGCAGCGTGTTGCGCGCATTGTTCAAATACGCATCGCGCACCTTGGCCGCGGCGGCCAGCACATTGGGGTGGGTTGCAACCGTGGTATTGGACGTGAGCGCGCGGCTCGAGGCGAGTTGCTGCACGGCGGCGTCGAGCGCGGCTTGCGCAGCCTTCATGGTGTCGCGCGCGTGAGAGATTTCTTCCTGCGAGACGGCGCCCGTTTGCGCGATCGTCAGGCGGCGGCGCAGGTCGTCTTGCGCGCGCGACAGATCGGCTTGACGCTGGGCGATTTGCGCTTGGTACTGATCGTTGTTGACGAACATGCCTCGCACTTGCCGCACCGTCTGCGCGAGATTGGCCTCGGCCTGCTGCAGCGAGACGCGCGCGTCGGCGCCATCGAGCACGACGAGCGGGTCGCCCGCTTTGACCGTCTGCGTGTCGTCGGCATTGACGGCGATGACCGTGCCCGTCACTTGCGGCGTGATTTGCACGACGTTGCCGTTGACGTAGGCATCGTCGGTATCCTCGTGAAAGCGCGCGACGAGGAAGTAGTAAAAGCCGTAGGCGATCGCCGCGATGAGAATGACGCCCACGAGCAGCGTCATCAGGCGCTTGCGCTTGCCGTTGTTGCTTCGCGACTGCGCGCTCGCGGCGGTTTGTTGAGTGTCGCTCATGGAAATGCTCTCCGTTTCTCGAGTCTCGATCTCTCGAAGCTCAATCGTTGAATCTTGCGTTGTCGTTCGAATGGCGCGGCGCCGTTTAGCTCGCGGAAGGCGATTTCGCCGCGACGTCGTTCGGCGCGGGCGCGGCCACGCCGGCCGCTTGTGCGTCGAAGCCGCCGCCGAGTGCGCGAATCAGCGCGAACTGCAAATCGCGACGCTTCATCTTCAGGTTGGTCACCGTTTGCTCGGCCGCGAGGCGGTTGCTGTCCGCCGTCAGCACTTGCAACTGCGGCGAGAGGCCAGCCTTGTAGCGAATCACCGCCAACCGGTAGGCCTGCGTCGACGCGTCGAGGGCGCGCTGCGCATCGTTCATCTGCGCATCGATTGCGCGAATCGATGCGACTTGCGTCGCGACATCGGACATCGCGTTGACGAGCGCTTGGTTGTAGTTCGCCACGTCGAGCTCGAAATCGGCATAGCGTCCTTTCAGCTGCGCGCGCAGCGCACCGGCGTCGAAGATCGGCAGGTGGATCGCCGGGCCGGCCTGGGCGGTGCGGCTCGCCGCGGTCAGGAAGCGGCTCCAGCCGAACGCGTCGAATCCGATCGCTGCGGCGAGGTTGATGTCGGGAAAGAACTCGGCTTTCGCTTCCTTCACGTTGGCAAGCGCAGCCTCGATTTGCCAGCGCGCCGCGACGATGTCCGGGCGGCGCGAGACGAGATCGGCCGGCAAGTTCGAGGGCAATGTGACTGCGCCGCCCGGCCCGAGCACGGGCGCGTCGATGGCCAGCCCGCGATCGGGGCCCTTGCCGAGCAGGGCCGCCAACTGAAAGCGCACGGACTTGATCTGGCCGTCCAGATCCGCGAGCGTGGCCTGGCTGGTCGCGATGTTGCCGAGCGCCGTTTGCTTTTCGACATTGGTGTCGAGCCCGGCGGTGACGCGGCCATTCGTGATCGAGCCGACATCCTGCCGGTTGCGGATCTCGTGCTGGGCGATATCGCGCAGCGCGTAAAGCTGAGCCAACTGGTTATAGGTACGCGCGACGGACGAGGCGAGCGTGATGCGCGCTTCCTGCATATCCGCTTGCGCCGCCTTTTCCTGCGAGACGGAGGCTTTCACGCGCTCGCGGTTCTTGCCCCAAAGATCGAGGTCCCACGAGGCGCTCGCGAGCGCGCTGTGCTCGGTGAACCAGTTGCCGCCGAACGGCGGCGGATACAGGCCGTGGCCCGAGAACAACTCGCGCGTGACCGAGTAGCTGCCGTTGACCTTGGGCAGCAGATCGGCGCGTGTGCTCTCGATGTACGACTGCGCCTTGGCGATGCGCGCTTGCGCTTGAGCGATCGAGGGACTGCCGGCCAAGGCTTCGTCGATGAGCTTGGCCAACTGCGGATCGCCGAACTCGCGCGCCCAGTCAAGCGACGGCCATGCGCCGCCTTCGCCCGGCAGGCTCTGGCTCGATTCGAGTGTGGCGGGCTGGGTAATCGATTTGTCGCTATGAATGCCCGCGTAGTTGGCGCACCCCGCCAGCACGAGCGCGACGATGGCTGCTGCGATCGCCCCGCGGCGCACCCGGGCCGATTCGGGCGGGAACGCTGTCTCACTGCTTTTCGAAGAGAGTGTAATCATGGACTTTGCAACTTATTTTGGGCGATTGAAGATCGAAACTCGTTGCCGTGTCAGCCAAAACGCTGACAACCCTGCGCCGTCACGCTAATCTGCGGCCGGATCGGCCGTGTTGGCGAGAATCCGGCGCAACATGCTTTTCAGAAAACCCACTTCCTCGGGCGTGAAGCCGGCGAGCGCTTTCTCGACCACGCCGCCGAAAATCTCGGGCATGCGCGCCGCCAGTTGTCGTCCCTCGGGCGTCACCGCCAGGTGAACCGCGCGCCGATCCTCCGAACTGCGCACCCGGGAAAGCAGATTACGCTTTTCCAGCCGATCGATCAGCCGAGTGACCGCGCTCGCATCGATCCCGTAGTCGCGCGCCAGTTCCGCCGCCAACGAACAGCGGCCGCTCGCGATCATGAACAACATGCTCGCTTGGGTGCTGGTAATGCCTAGTTCGCTGAGCGTGCGGTGCGTCACGAGGTTCGAGAGGCTCGACTTCACCCGCGCGAGCAGATAGCCGACGCTTTCATCGATCTGGTAGCCGCATAGCTCCGGCGGGAGCGGCGTGGACGAGTCCGACATGGCGATTTCCGTGCGATTGCAATAGTTGACTAGGCATGATTATACGCACCACCGTGTCGACCCGACAAGCATCGGGTTCTCGCGTCTGTCTTTTTTAAGCAAATTCTTAAAGCAAACGCCCATTATGACGGCCGATGCGGAACGCCGCTTGCAACTCGACCGGTAAGGATGTGGCGGGGAGGACGGGCGCTTTCCAACAGCTTTGAGAGTTTGCGAGGCTGGCGTCACGTGCGCGTGGTAGAATCGCAAGTTACCCAAAAGTACGCGCGCCAGTTTTCGAGGTCGGCTTCCCGCCGCTCGCCTGATGTCTCCCAACCGCATCGCGGCGTGGGCATCCAGTTTCCGTTTCGCGTACGCAACCGTCTCTTACTTCTATGACTCGCGCCCTTCGCAACATCGCCATCATTGCCCACGTCGACCACGGCAAAACCACGCTCGTCGACCAGCTGCTTCGCCAGTCGGGCACGTTCCGAGAAAACCAGCAGATCGCGGAACGCGTGATGGACTCGAACGACATCGAAAAAGAGCGTGGCATCACCATCTTGGCGAAAAATTGCGCCGTCGAGTACGAGGGCACGCACATCAACATCGTCGATACGCCGGGCCACGCCGATTTCGGCGGCGAGGTGGAGCGCGTGTTGTCGATGGTCGACTCGGTGCTATTGCTCGTCGACGCCGTCGAAGGGCCGATGCCGCAAACGCGCTTCGTGACGAAGAAGGCGCTCGCGCTGGGCTTGAAGCCCATCGTCGTGGTCAACAAGATCGACCGTCCCGGCGCGCGCATCGACTGGGTCATCAATCAGACCTTCGATTTGTTCGACAAGCTGGGCGCGACCGAGGAGCAGCTCGACTTCCCGATCGTCTACGCTTCAGGCCTGAACGGCTACGCCTCGCTCGATCCGGCTGCTCGCGAAGGGGATATGCGCCCGCTGTTCGAGGCGATTCTCGAGCACGTGCCTGTGCGGGCGGCCGATCCCGACGCGCCGCTGCAGTTGCAGATCACCTCGCTCGATTATTCGACTTACGTAGGCCGGATCGGCGTGGGCCGGGTCGCGCGCGGGCGCATCAAGCCTGGCCAGGCGGTCGCCTTGCGTTTCGGGCCTGAAGGCGAGGTGATGAACCGCAAGATCAATCAGGTGCTGTCCTTCCAGGGGCTCGACCGCGTGCTGGTGGACGAAGCCCAGGCGGGCGACATCGTCCTCATCAACGGCATCGAGGATATCGGCGTCGGCGCGACGATCTGCGCGCCCGATACGCCTGAAGCGCTACCGATGATCACCGTGGACGAGCCCACGCTCACGATGAACTTCCTCGTGAATTCGTCGCCGCTCGCGGGCAAGGAAGGCAAGTTCGTCACGAGCCGTCAGATCCGCGATCGTTTGACGCGCGAACTGAATCACAACGTGGCGCTGCGTGTGCGCGACACCGGCGACGAAACGGTGTTCGAAGTGTCGGGCCGTGGCGAGTTGCACCTGACGATCCTGATCGAAAACATGCGCCGCGAAGGGTATGAACTCGCGGTGTCGCGTCCGCGCGTCGTGCTGCACGAAATCGACGGCGTGAAGCACGAGCCGTACGAGCAGTTGACGGTCGATGTCGAAGACGGCCACCAAGGCGGCGTCATGGAAGAGCTGGGCCGCCGCAAGGGCGAACTGCTCGATATGGCGTCCGACGGCCGCGGCCGCACGCGCCTCGAATACAAGATCCCGGCGCGCGGCCTGATCGGCTTCCAGGGCGAATTCATGACGCTCACGCGCGGCACGGGCCTCATGAGCCACGTGTTCGACGAATATGCGCCGGTCAAGGAAGGCACGCTCGGCGAGCGCCGCAACGGGGTGCTGATCTCGCAAGACGACGGCGCCGCCGTGGCCTATGCGCTGTGGAAGCTGCAAGATCGCGGCCGCATGTTCGTGAAGCCGGGCGACGCGTTGTACGAAGGGATGATCATCGGCATCCACAGCCGCGATAACGATCTCGTGGTTAATCCGATTAAGGGCAAGCAGTTGACCAACGTGCGCGCATCGGGCACCGACGAAGCCGTTCGCCTCGTGCCGCCGATCCAAATGTCGCTCGAATACGCGGTCGAATTCATCGACGACGACGAACTCGTCGAAGTCACGCCGCAGTCCATTCGCCTGCGCAAGCGCCATTTGAAGGAGCACGAGCGCCGTCGCGCGAGCCGCGAAGCATCGGTCGATTAATCTGGCCCACGGCTGCTCGGCTCGCCAGCCAGGCGAGTTGGATACACGCTTGCAGACGCGAGGCATGCGGTTGGGAATTCGACAGCCGCCTAGTTAGATGCGTTGCTGTTTCATCAAGGTCCTTTGAAGGCGCTTGATGCTGGAGCGAAATGGTCGCGATTGAACGGCCCGGTCACGTGAGTGACCGGGCCGTTTTGTATTGGACTTGGACGCCGCATCGAGGTGCTCGAGCAGCGGCTGCAGGGTGCTGCCAGGTCATCGAAATTCCCCTCCATTCCTCCGGGCCGCAAGTAACGGTCCATGTCGCGCTTTCCTGATCCCACCGTCTATTTCGGTCTGGCGGCTGACTTGGTCTGAAAAATCGAGTGACTTGCTCCGCGGGCCGCAAAGCCTCTCAAAATTGCCAGGCTTTAAATCGCCAGTCGTCACGCTACATTCTCGAAACGCGGAGCTGGATAAAACAACGTCCTCGGGTTCGTCAAGGGGGACGACTGATTTCGAAAAGCAACATGGAATACTGCTAGGGTCACGCATGCACGAGCATAGAACCGTCGTTTTCTTCATCAACCCGCCGAACAGCAACGACGTGGTATCCGACAGCGGCTCCAACGAAGTTATCGTTGCCAACGGCGCCCAACATACTGACTGGGCCAATTTCCCGCACCTTGGCATCCTTTCGCTTGCGTCATATGTCGATTCATTCCCCAGCTTCGAAGCAAGCTATATAGACGGGGTGCTCTATCCGCTGGACGTTATCGTGGCGACGATTCGCGAACACGCCAGCCGAACGCTGGCGGTCTGTTTGAGCGCGATCACGGCCAATTACGAATCGGCGATTCGGATCGCCCGAGCGGTGAAAGTCCTCGATGCACGGATTTCGGTCGTGATGGGAAACGACCATTTCACCGCGCTAAGCCGGGAAATTCTCGAGCACCACGGCGAACTCATTGATTGCGGTTTCGTCGGCAACGAGGTCTACACCGGGCTCAGGGATTACCTGCGAGATCAACAGCAAAATCAAGCGCATGGGATCTATCCTGGTTCTATACGGTGGCAGTCCGGCCGGATCGTAGCTGATCCGGCCATCCGCGAAGATATCAATCGCGTGGTCGAGTACGCTCTGATCGACCGGACGTTGCCGCACTCTTGTACCTACGGAAGGAACTTCACGCTTAGACTCGGACGTCGAATATTCGAGGTGACTGGGCGAATGGTGCAAAAGGGTATCCCAGTTGAGATCGGTCGAGGTTGTATCAAGTTCAGCGGTGACGATGCCTGTTCCTTCTGCTCCATCCAGTACGGTGGGATGTGGAAAAACGAATTGCCGAGCGAGCGCGCGTGGTCAGTCATTCACGCTGCATGGAAAGCCGGCTATGACTATCTGTACGTCACCGCCGACGAGCTGCCCCTAACGTTTGCGCGGCTGATTCTGGCGATGGCGGAGTCACGGCCGGACTGGTGGGTGGCCTTGCCGTCAGACGAGCGGCCGGTGCTGGTCGGTTATGCCCGAGCGGACGGCATGGAAAGAGAGCATGTCTTGCAGGCAATGCTTGACATCGGCTTTCGCATCTTATTCGTCGGCGTGGATGCCGGTGCTCAACAATCGTTGCAGGCGCTCAACAAGCCGCTGCGCAACAAAGATCCCATCGCCGCCGCGCGGAAAATGTACGAAGCAAACAGGCGAGCGCTAGCGAATGCCCGCAAATACGGTGTGGCAATCAAAGCCGGCTTCGTGTTGGGGCATGCGGGAATGAATGAGGCACTATTGGAAGAAAATGTGGCGACTTATATCGAGTTCTTGGCCGCCGGTCGCGATGTCATCATCAGTGCTGACATCGAGCTGTTGTCACCGGAACCCGGCTCGAAGGATTTTCGCTATCTGAGTCGGCCGGATGAGGCTGATGCTATCGCCGACAGCCTAGGGTTGCGCATTTCTGCGCGTTCGCTAAGGGATGACATCGCCAGCCGCTACCGCGACATCGACATTTTTGATCGCGAAACGGCCATAGAGGACTATATCCGCGCGCTCATGCCAGAACTCACGAAGGCGCGACTTGCTGCTGCCAGAGACCATGTCCGCGCCGCGTGTGTGCGCTACGGAATCGTGATAGGAGATAGCCTCTAATGACACGCGAACAGGCCGCAGTATTTTTCTTCACTTGTGTCGGGTTCGGCTTTATTCCAGGGCCGGCGTTGCTTCAGACTGTCTCGCTCACGATGCAGCACGGGAGACGCGCTGGCTTCTTGTCGGCGCTTGGCATCCACCTGGGCGCGATGTTTCAGATCGCGATCGTTGCGCTGGGCGCGGTTGCGGTACTAAAAGCATCACCTGTGCTCTATCAGTCACTCAAAGTGGCGAGCGGAGCGTATCTCGTTTGGCTGGGTATCCTTCGCATTCGCGCATCGGCAGACGCGGTCGGAGCGCGCGTTTTGCCAAAGAACGTCGTGTCATCGAGCGCGTTCATCGAAGCGACCAACCCGAAGTCCGCGCTGTTTTATTTTTCGTTTTTGGTGCAGTTCACCGACCCGGAGCGATCGCTTGCTCTCGGCTGGCAACTTTTTTTGCTGGGCGTTTGCGCGAACCTGCTGTTTTCGCTTTCGGACGTGATCTGTGTTTTGCTCGCCCATCCCTTGCGTGCGGGCGCGATGAACGGCCAACGGGCCCTGAAGTGCGGCCAATGGGCAACGGGTTCCTTGTTCATCGCACTTGGCGTGGCCGCCATCGTTGGCCAGTAACGACTTCGCGAGGCGCGCGTCGCATGCTCGGTTGGCATGCGACGCGGTGGGACGACGTGTCCGGGTTGGCGCGGCGCCACAGGCGCTACCGCCTTGCAGAGCGGCCGAGCCGCTTTCGGCATGTTGGGCGGGCGAATCCCACGTCGTCGCCAATCTCAAATATCCGTTCTGTGCTATGCTGCGCGATGCTGCTAGTTTTAGGTCCTTCCAAGCAAGACTTGATTCGCGCAATCCGCTAAACGGTCAGGCCGTGTCGCGGAAGGTTGAGTAACCCGCTATTTCTCGAGAAGCTCGAAGAAAGGTGAGCGTAAACATGATGAAGCAATTCCAGCTGAACTCGTATTTGTTCGGCGGCAACGCTCCGTACGTCGAAGAATTGTACGAGCAATATCTAGATAACCCCGCGTCCGTCCCCGACAACTGGCGCGAATATTTCGACGCGTTGCAAAACGTGCCTGCCTCGGACGGCAGCGCGGCCAGCGACGTGGCCCATGGCCCCATCGTCGAATCGTTCGCCCAGCGCGCGAAGGCCAATGCCTTCATCCCGCGCGAGGCCGAAGCAGGCGGGAATCTCGCCACCGCGCGAAAGCAAGTCTACGTTCAGTCCCTCATCAGCGCTTATCGATTCCTCGGTTCGCAATGGGCCAATCTCGATCCGCTCAAGCGCCGCGAACGTCCCGCCATTCCCGAACTCGAGCCCGGCTTCTACGACTTCACCGAAGCCGACATGGACCAGACGTTCAGCGCGAGCAACCTCTATTTGGGGTTCGAGCAAGCGTCGCTGCGCGACATCGTCAAGGGCCTGCGCGATACCTATTGCGGCACGATCGGCGCCGAATTCATGTACATCAGCGATCCCGAGCAAAAGCGCTGGTGGCAAGAACGGCTCGAGTCGATCCGCGCCACGCCGAAGTTCTCGGCCGATAAAAAGAAGCACATTCTCAACCGCTTGACGGCCGCCGAAGGCCTCGAGCGCTATCTGCACACGAAATACGTCGGCCAGAAGCGTTTCTCGCTCGAAGGCGGCGAGAGCTTCATCGCGGCAATGGACGAAGTCGTTCGCCATGCGGGTGCGAAGGGCGTGCAAGAAATCGTCATCGGCATGGCCCACCGCGGCCGTCTGAACGTGCTCGTCAATACGCTCGGCAAAATGCCGTCGGATCTGTTCGCCGAATTCGAAGGCAAGCACGTCGACGATCTGCCGGCCGGCGACGTCAAGTATCACAAAGGGTTCTCCTCGGATGTCGCCACCGAAGGCGGTCCGGTGCATCTGTCGCTCGCGTTCAACCCGTCGCACCTCGAAATCGTCAACCCGGTCGTCGAGGGTTCGGCGAAGGCGCGGATGGATCGCCGCGGCGATGAACGCGGCGCGCAAGTGCTGCCCGTGCAGATTCACGGCGATGCCGCCTTCGCAGGCCAGGGCGTCGTGATGGAAACGCTGAACCTCGCCCAAACGCGCGGTTACGGCACGCATGGCACGTTGCACATCGTCATCAACAACCAGATCGGCTTTACGACGTCCGACCCGCGCGACGCGCGCTCGACGCTGTATTGCTCGGACGTCGTCAAGATGATCGAAGCGCCGGTGCTGCACGTGAACGGCGACGATCCGGAAGCGGTCGTCCTGGCCACGCAGATCGCGATCGATTTCCGCATGCAGTTCCAGAAGGATGTCGTGATCGACATCGTCTGCTTCCGCAAGCTCGGCCACAACGAGCAGGACACGCCGGCGGTCACGCAGCCGCTGATGTACAAGAAGATCGCCCAGCACCCCGGCACGCGCGCGCTCTACGCCGACAAGCTCGTGCAGCAAGGCGTGATCGGGGCGCAAGACGCCGAGACCTACGTCAAGGCGTTCCGCCAGGCGATGGACGAAGGCCATCACACGATCGACCCCGTGCTCTCGAACTACAAGAGCAAGTACGCTGTCGACTGGGTGCCGTTCCTGAACCGCAAATGGACGGATTCGGCCGATACGGCCGTGCCGCTGGCTGAACTGAAGCGTTTGGCTGAACGCGTCACGACCATTCCGGCGAACTTCAAACTGCACCCGCTCGTCGAGCGCGTCATTAATGACCGCCGCGCGATGGGCCGCGGCGAGTCGTCGCTCGATTGGGGCATGGGCGAGCATCTGGCCTACGCATCGCTCGTCGCATCGGGTTACGCCGTGCGCTTGACGGGCCAAGATTCGGGCCGCGGGACGTTCACACACCGGCACGCCGTGCTGCACGACCAAAACCGCGAACGCTGGAACGACGGTACCTACATTCCGCTGCAAAACGTGGCCGACGGCCAAGCGAAGTTCACGGTCATCGACTCGGTGCTGTCCGAGGAAGCCGTGCTGGGCTTCGAATACGGTTACTCCACGGCCGAGCCGAATACGCTCGTCGCCTGGGAAGCGCAGTTCGGCGATTTCGTCAACGGCGCGCAAGTCGTGATCGACCAGTTCATCTCGTCGGGCGAAGTGAAGTGGGGCCGTGTGTCCGGCCTCACGATGCTGCTGCCGCACGGCTATGAAGGTCAGGGCCCGGAGCACTCGTCGGCGCGAATCGAGCGCTTCTTGCAGTTGTGTGCCGATCACAACATGCAAGTCGTGCAGCCCACGACGCCCGCGCAGATCTTCCACCTGCTGCGCCGCCAGATGATCCGCTTGTTCCGCAAGCCGCTGATCGTCGCCACGCCGAAGTCGCTGCTGCGCCACAAAGAAGCGGTGTCGGATCTTTCCGAACTGGCGAGCGGGTCGTTCCAGCCGGTTTTGGGCGAAGTGGACAGCGCGATCGATGCGAAGAAGGTCAAGCGCGTGATCGCCTGCTCGGGCCGCGTCTATTACGACATCCTCGCCCATCGCCGGGAAGCGAAGGCGAACGATGTGGCGATCGTCCGTATCGAGCAGTTGTACCCGTTCGCGCACAAGCAGTTCGAAGCGGAGTTGAAGAAGTACGACAACGCGACGGAAGTGGTGTGGGTGCAGGACGAGCCGCAAAACCAAGGGCCGTGGTTCTACATCGAGCACCACCTGAAGGAAGGCATGAGGGAAGGGCAGAAGCTGGCTTACAGCGGACGCCCGGCCTCGGCCTCGCCCGCGGTCGGCTACTACGCGAAGCACTACGAGCAGCAGAAGGCGCTGATCGAAGGCGCGTTCGGCCGGCTCAAGAGCGCATCGATCGCTAAATAACTAGACGATTGCGAACCGGGAAGGCGCGAGGCGCTTTCCCGCGTCGCTTCGAAGCGCACTACGCGCATGACGACGCGAGGCCGGTTCGCCTCCCACACCAGATCAAGAGTTTAGGAAAGTTCAAATGGCTATTGTTGAGGTCAAGGTTCCGCAGTTTTCGGAGTCGGTTTCGGAAGGCACGATGCTGCAGTGGAAGAAGAAGCCGGGCGAAGCGGTGACGCGCGACGAGATCCTCGTCGAGATCGAAACCGACAAGGTCGTGCTGGAAGTCCCGGCCCCCGATTCGGGCGTGCTCGCCGAAGTGCTCGTCGCCGATGGCGCGATCGTGGAATCGCAGCAGTTGCTCGCGAAGATCGACACCGAAGGCAAGGCCGGCGCCGCGGCGGCGCCGGCCGCAGCAGCAGCACCGGCGGCGGTCGCTGCGCCTGCCGCTGTCGCGGCCGCGCCCGCACCTGCTGCCGCAGCGCCAGGCGGCGCGCCTTCGCCGGCCGCTGGCAAATTGATGGCCGAGAAGAACCTCGCGGCCGATCAAGTAGCAGGCACGGGCCGCGACGGCCGCATCACGAAGGGCGACGTGCTGGCAGCGGGTGCGCCCGCTGCGCGCGCGCCGGCTGCCGCACCCGCGGCAAAACCGGCCAAGCCGTCGCTGCCGGACGTCAAGGCGCCGGGTTCGGCCGAAGCTTGGCTGCAAAATCGCCCCGAGCAGCGCGTGCCGATGTCGCGCCTGCGTGCGCGCATCGCCGAGCGTTTGCTCGAGTCGCAGCAAACGAACGCCATCCTCACGACGTTCAACGAAGTGAACATGGCGCCCGTGATGGACCTGCGCAACAAGTACAAGGACAAGTTCGAGAAGGAGCATGGCGTCAAGCTCGGCTTCATGTCGTTCTTCGTGAAGGCCGCGGTGCATGCGCTGAAGAAGTTCCCGCTCGTGAACGCGTCGATCGACGGTAACGACATCGTCTACCACGGCTATTTCGACATCGGTATCGCGGTCGGTTCGCCGCGCGGCCTCGTCGTGCCGATCCTGCGCAACGCCGATCAAATGTCGCTGGCCGACATCGAGAAGAAGATTGCCGAGTACGGCCAAAAAGCCAAGGACGGCAAGCTCTCGATCGAAGAAATGACGGGCGGCACGTTCTCGATCTCGAACGGCGGCGTGTTCGGCTCGATGCTCTCGACGCCGATCATCAACCCGCCGCAATCGGCCATTCTGGGCGTGCATGCCACCAAGGAGCGCGCCGTGGTCGAAAACGGTCAGATCGTCATCCGCCCGATGAACTATCTGGCGCTCTCGTACGACCACCGGATCATCGACGGCCGCGAAGCCGTGCTGTCGCTCGTGGCGATGAAAGATGCGCTCGAGGATCCGGCACGCTTGCTGCTCGATCTGTAAGGCTCGTGCTCGCCGCATGCCGGCGAGCACATTCAATCGCACCGAACGAAACCGCATCGCGGCGCGTTATCCATCGCGCCCCGGTGCGTCAGCAAAAGGATTGTCATGTCCCAAGAATTTGACGTCGTCGTGATCGGCGCGGGCCCGGGCGGCTATATCGCCGCGGTTCGCGCTGCACAGCTCGGCAAGACCGTCGCCTGTATCGAAAAATGGAAGAACCCGGCCGGCGCGCTCAAGCTGGGCGGCACGTGCTTGAACGTCGGCTGCATTCCGTCGAAGGCTTTGCTCGCCTCCTCGGACGAGTTCGAAAACGCGTCGCACCACCTCGAAGTGCACGGCATCAGCGCGAGCGACGTGAAGATCGACATCGCCAAGATGATGGCGCGCAAAGACGGCATCGTCGAGAAGATGACGGGCGGCATCGAGTATTTGTTCAAGAAGAACAAGATCACGTGGCTCAAGGGCCATGGCAAGTTCGTCGGCAAGAACGACGGCGGCGTGCAGATCGAAGTGAGCGGCGAAGGCGCGACCGAAGTCGTGACGGCCAAGAACGTCATCATCGCGACTGGCTCGAAGGCGCGTCACCTGCCGAACGTGCCCGTCGACAACAAGATCGTTGCCGATAACGAAGGCGCGCTTGCGTTCGATTCGGTACCGAAGAAGCTCGCCGTCATCGGCGCGGGCGTGATCGGCCTCGAACTCGGCTCGGTATGGCGCCGTCTGGGCGCCGAAGTGACGGTGCTCGAAGCGTTGCCTCAGTTCCTCGGCGCTGCGGACGAAGCGCTCGCCAAGGAAGCGGCGAAGCTGTTCAAGAAGCAAGGCCTCGATATTCACCTCGGCGTGAAGATCAACGAGGTGAAGACGTCGAAGAACGGCGTCACGATCGCCTATGCGGACAAGGACGGCAACGCGCAAACGCTCGAAGCCGATCGCTTGATCGTATCGGTCGGCCGTGTGCCCAACACCGACAATCTCGGCCTCGAATCGATCGGCCTGAAGGCGAACGAGCGCGGCTTCATCGACGTGGACGACCACTGCCGCACGAGCGTGCCGAACGTCTATGCGATCGGCGACGTGGTGCGCGGACCGATGCTGGCGCACAAGGCCGAAGACGAAGGTTCGCTGGTGGCCGAAGTCATCGACGGTCAGAAGCCGCACATCGACTACAACTGCATTCCTTGGGTCATCTACACCGAGCCCGAGATCGCATGGGTCGGTAAGACGGAGCAGCAGTTGAAGGCGGAAGGCCGCGAGATCAAGAAGGGGCAATTCCCGTTCTCGATCAACGGCCGTGCGCTCGGTATCGCGAAGCCGGACGGTTTTGTGAAGATGATTGCCGATGCGAAAACGGACGAACTGCTCGGGGTGCATATCATTGCCGCGAACGCTTCCGATTTGATCGCCGAAGCCGTCGTAGCGATGGAGTTCAAGGCCGCGTCGGAAGACATCGGCCGGATCTGCCACCCGCATCCGTCCTTGTCCGAAGTGATGCGCGAGGCGGCGCTCGACGTCGACAAGCGCGCGCTGAATAAGTAACGGCTTGCGTCCGGCGTTGCGGCCGGGCGGCAGGCCACGACGAAGGCGGGCGGGCAAATCCCTCCCGCCTTCGTTTTTTGTGTTGCCACGATGAACGTCATCGAATACTACGAGAACGAGCTCGAGACGCGGGGTTACGCGCCCGATCCGGCGCAATTGGCTGCCGTCGAGCGGTTGCAGCGCTGCTACGAAGAGTGGGTCGCCTACAAGGCGCGTCGTTCCAATGCGCTGCGCAAGCTGATCGTCCATCCGCAGTTGCCGCGGGGCGTCTACATGTGGGGCGGTGTGGGGCGCGGCAAGAGCTTCCTCATGGACAGCTTCTATGCGATCGTGCCGGTGCAGCGCAAGACGCGGATTCACTTCCACGAATTCATGCGGGAAGTGCATCGCGTGCTCGAAGAGCTGAAGGGACAGGCCGATCCGCTCGACGAACTCGCGCGGCGCACGGCGAAGCGGTATCGCTTGATTTGCTTCGACGAGTTCCACGTGTCCGATATCGCCGATGCGATGATCCTGTACCGGCTGCTCGACCGGCTGTTCATGAACGGCGTGCAGTTCGTGATGACCTCCAATTACGATCCGGACACGCTGTATCCCGATGGATTGCATCGCGACCGCGTCTTGCCGGCGATCGAACTGGTCAAATCGCAGCTCGACGTGCTCAACGTGGACGCGGGCATCGATTATCGCCAGCGCACGCTCGCGCAAGTGAGCGTCTACCATACGCCGCTCGGCGCGCAAGCCGATCGCGCCTTGCGCGAGGCGTACGCTCAATTGGCCGCCGTGCCCGACGAGAGCCCAATCCTGCATATCGAAAAGCGCGAAATCAAGGCGCTGCGCCGCGCCGATGGCGTGGTCTGGTTCGATTTCGCCACCCTATGCGGCGGCCCGCGCTCGCAGAACGATTACCTGGAACTGGCGACGCGTTTTCATACCGTCATCCTCTCGGACGTTCCGCAGATGTCGCCGCGAATGGCGTCGGAGGCGCGCCGCTTCACCTGGCTCGTCGACGTGTTCTACGATCATAAGGTCAAGCTCTTGATGTCGGCGGCAGTGCCCGCGGAAGCGCTCTATGTCGAAGGACCGATGGCGAACGAGTTCAGCCGTACCGTTTCGCGCCTCGTCGAGATGCAGTCCAAGGAATACCTCGAAACGCCGCGTCGCGTGGTCGATACGTCGCTGACCTAAGCGATTGGGCGGCGCGCTCGCGGCCGCGGAATGTATTTTCGGAGTATTCCGATAGCCGTCGCGCCTGCCTGGGCATATCGTGCATTTCCTTGTTCTGAGAAGGAGGCGCCTATGACCCCATACAGCGACATGACGGATGAGCAATGGCGGAGCGTCGTGCCGCTCTTTCCGGAGTTCAATTCTCACGGCCGGAGTCGAGGCCGCCCGTTGACCGATACCCGCGCGGTGCTCAATGGTGTGCTATGGGTGATCTATAGCAATGCGGCCTGGGCATCCTTGCCCAAGCGCTATCCGGCCTATCAAACGTGCCATCGGCGTTTCAAGGCGTGGCATGCGGCGGGCGTGTTCCAGCAAGTCCTCACGCGGATGTACGGTGACGCGGGGTTGGATCTGTGCGACACCATCAAAGCCCGCATGCGGGTGAAAAGCGTTGCCAAGCAGCCGCGCATGCCGGCGACACCCTTCGTCACGGTGAATCTGCCGAAGCTAACCTATCTCGCCTCACTGCGCCGCGCGGCCTGAGAATGCCACGACGTGTTAGCACCGGCCACCGGTTAGTGGCCGGCTGTGCGCTGGGAGAGAGTCAATGCTGCCTACACGGTGGAGCGGGCTAGTTCTGCGCTTGCGCGGCCGAGTCTTGCCGAATCCACGTTTGCGACCGGCCGATCAGCGAAATGCCAATGTAGCCGCGCACGACAAGCTTTTGGCCGCCATCCTCGAGGTGCATGTTGCACTTGTAAACCTTGCCGTTCTCGGGATCGAGGATATTGCCGCCGTCCCACTTGTCGCCGTCCGGCTTCATGTTCTTGATGATCGTCATACCGAGAATGATCTGGTCTTTTCGCTCGTCCGTGCAGGCGGTGCAGCGCTTGCCGGGCTTATCGGCCGGATTGAGTCCCTTGATGACTTTGCCGCTCAGCGTGCCATCTTCGCTTTGCGCGATTTGAACGAGCGCCTTCGGTTGATGCGTGTTGTCGTCAATGGTTTGCCATACGCCCACCGGCGTTTGGCTCCCCTGCGCGAACGCTGCTGCGGCGCCGACGAGCAATGCGCCCGCAACGAAGGCGCGTTTGACGGCGTTCCATGCGGTCGTTTTGGCGTAATGCGAGAAGTGCGTCATGTTTCCTCCTGTTTGTGAACCGTCTGTCGTTTTCCAGTGCGCGGCGGCGAATCGAGTCGCGTTGCGTCTTCTATGAATCCGCCCAGGATACGCGCGAAAGAATCCGCTCGTTTAATAGTGGTACCTCTAATCGGAACGAGACCGCCGGGCATCGATCTCGCGTTCGATCGCATTCGAGAGAAGTCGAGAGAAGTCGAGAGAAGTGGATCGCAGCACTCAATAAAGTTGGTAGGAAAAGGTCGCATTGAGCCGCGGGCTGCGCGATGGGCTTTCGATCGGTGCATCCCCAACGGCCTTGGCGATAGAAAGATCGAGGTTGTAGTGCTTGTTGTCGCTGATACGAAAGCCGAGTGCGAGCGATGCCAGCTTGTTCGGCGCCGTGGGGCCGGTATGCAGATAGACGCGCGCCATGTCGAACGAGATATAGGGCGTTAGCGTCTGCAAATACCGGGACGTTACCGCAATCGCGCGGTTGACTTCGAACGATGCGCCGAATCCCGAATCGCCCGCCGCTTCGCCGGGCTCGTAGCCGAGTGCAAAGCGTTGTGCGCCAAAGGCGATTTGCTCCGATGTCGGTAATGAATCCGGGCTGTATTGCCCCGTGAGCGCTATAGCGGTTCCGATCTTGAACGGCCATTCGTTCGTCTGCGAAAAGCTCGCCGCGGTGCGAACGAAGGTGAGCGAGACAGGGTTCGTTTCGGTCACGCCGGGCAGGTTCGTGTCGGCCGCCTTCGATGCGCCGAGCACGTCGAAGGCCTTGGCGACGTTTAAGCTAGCCCGGCGCGTTTGCCCCTGGCGGGTGTCGGCATAGTCGATCTGAGCTTGCACGACGCGCACTTGCGAACGCAAGGAAAGCGTCGCTCCCGTGAGCGTATTCAGATAACTGTTTTCGTCGTGGGAGGCATAGGCGGACAGGGTGCCCATGAGGCTGCGCGTATTGCTCAAATAGAGCGGGTAGGCAGCCGCGAGCCCCAGCTTCTCGCTCACCACGGTGCGCTTGATGTACGAAGGCAGGCCCGGGTTGTCGACGGGATTGCCGCGATAGTGCGAGCCGTTGAGCTTTGCGACGAGCCCCTCGTCACCGATCGGCAAGGCGCCCTGTAGGGCATAGAAACTTTGATTGTCGCGGCCTTTCGGCACCAACGTGGAGGCGCTCAGTTCTTCGCCGAGCGAAGCGAGCCCGTTTTCCGTGACGGTCACGAGAGCTTGTATCCCCGGGTGATGAAAGTCGATTCCGGTGGCGACGTTCAAGGGCTTGCGCTCGACGTTCAGGGCGAGTGTGGTCGCGCCGTCGGTGGTTTGCGGCGGCTGCACCGACGCGGCGATTTTGACGCCGGGCAGCAGCCCCAATGCATTGACGTAACGCTCGAACGTCGCGCGGCGCAGCGGTCGTTCGTTGCGAATGTGAGCAGCGATGCTGCGGATCTTATGCTCCGTGCTGCCAGGGTTGCCCTTGATTTCGACGTTCGCAACGTAGCCCTCGACCACCGTGACGTGCACGACGCCGTTTTCGAACGTCTGAGCGGGGATGAATGCGAACGAGAGCGCGTAGCCGCGCGTTTGATAGAGGCGAGTCACGGCATTGGCGGCCTCGACGAGGGCGCCGATCGTGATGTCTTTGCCCACCAGCACGCTGAAATGACGAGCGACATCGGCGAACGGGATCGCCTTCACGCCGTCGATCTGCACCTTGCTTGGCGTCAGATGAGTGGCGAGCAGTTGTTGCACTTGCTGCGGGTTCGGCTGGATCTGCACGCTGATTTGCGGTTCGCGGTCAGGCGTTCGGATTTGCGGTAACGCATCGAGCGGGTTGCCGCTTGCTGCCGGCCGTGCTTGCCCGAATGCCGAGCTTGCCGCGCTCGCCGCGGCAACGGCGAGCCAAAACCATTGGTTTGGTGTCCTAATCATTTGTCGTCCTCGTTGGCCTGTTCTTTGTGCGAGCCCTTTGGGACTCTGCTTTGTTCGTTCGTTCGTGCGTTCGTGCATGCGGCGCTGAGCGCGCTCGAGCGCAATGTTTCTCCGACCGCGCGGGCCGTGGCGAGGCTCGCGCGTCGGGTGCGGCGTTTAATGCGCTAAGGCGCTAAGGTGTTCAAGGCAGTTTGCCCGCCAGCGGCGAGCTCCCAAGCAACGAGTTCAGGCCGCCCGTCGGTGAACTCGTTCCGGTGCTCGCCGTGCCCGCAGAGCCGAGTGCACTGGTGAGCGGTGCAAGGGGGCTGGCCGCGCCGGCGCCCGACAGCAGCCCCGTCAGCGATGACAGCGGTCCGCTCGCGCCCGCGCTGCCGCTCCCGCCACCGGCCGAGGGCGCGCCCGGCTGCACGCCATTCGTCGAACTGCCGACGAGGCTCGTGATGAGGCCCGGGATCGGTGCGGCGCCGTTGGGTCCGTTCGGATTGACCAGGCCACCCGCATTTGTGATGGTGGTGCCCACGCCCGAGATCAAATGGCCGACGTCGGCCGCGAGCGGGTTGGCCGATGCGCCGGCCACTTGCGCGCCTGCGCTTTGGACTGCGCCGCCGATCTGGCCGAGCAGCCCCGAAACCGGTTGGCCGATGCCCGTTGTCGTGCCGACACTTTGAGTTTGCTGGCCGAGCGTGATCACGAGCGGCGTGACGGCCGAGCTGAGCGGCTGCGTGACCTGCTGAACGGCTGACGAAGCGAGCGTATTGCCGAGCACTTGACCCCCGGCGCTAATGCCGTTCGCGGCTGTGGTCAGCGCACCGGCGACCGGCGTCGTCACCGGGGCGAGCGGGGATAGCGGTCCCTGGCCGAGGGCGTTGACCGTCGATGCGACGCCCGCGACCACAGATCCCGTCGCGCCGATTATCGAGCCCGTGCCCGCTACCGTCGTGCCGACCGGGTCGGAGGTGGAGCCGATCTGGCCGAGGCCGCTGGTGACTGCGTTGGCCGCCGCGTCGAGCACGCCTCCCGTTGCGGCTACAGTGCCGCCCACGCCTTGCGACAGCGCCGGGCTGACGCCGGGGATCGCAGTCGAGGAAATGGTGTTGCCCAGGTCGGTGGCCGTCGCGCCGAGCGTGGTGAGGGCGCCCGAAGTGGCGGCGGCCGTCGGCGTGGGCGTGGGGCCGGGCTGGGGCTGAGGGGTCACCGAGCCGCCGGCGCTCGCCGCGGGCGGCGCGGACAATTCGCTCCCGCCGCAGGCCGACAGCAGGTAGGCGACGGCGAACGCCGTCAACGGTGCGCGCAGCGTCGTCGCATTGGTGCGGGCGGCGGCGACGATCGAACGGGTTTGCTGCTTCTTCGACATGATTGTGCTCCTCGTGATGTGTTGCTTCATTTCTTCGCGAGCGACCCTGAGAGTCCGCTCGTGATCGAAGAAAGGCCTGACAGCGGGTTCGCGCTGCCGCTCGTGGTGCCGCTGCCGCCCGTCAACGCGCCAGTGACCGTGGAGAGCAACCCTGTAACCGGGGCCAGCGGATTGGCGCCAGCCGACGTGCCTCCGGCCGGCGTGCCGACCGCCCCGGTAACGGTCGATACGAGGCCGGTGACGGGGGCGAGCGCGCTGGCAGGGGAAGTCGTGGTCGACGAACCGAGTGCCCCGGTGATGGTCGATACGAGGCCGGTGACGGGACCGAGCGCACTGGCAGGGGAAGTCGTGGTCGACGAACCGAGCGCGCCGGTGATGGTCGATACGAGGCCGGTGATCGGGGCTAGCGGGTTGCCCGCCGTACTGCCGCCCGTCGCGCCCCCGAGGCCCGAAAGGGCGCCGGTGAGGGGCGCGAGCGGGGTGCTCGCGCTGCCACCCGT
This sequence comes from Paraburkholderia sp., assembly GCA_004322045.1. GTDB lineage: Bacteria > Pseudomonadota > Gammaproteobacteria > Burkholderiales > Burkholderiaceae > Trinickia. The sequence continues at coordinate 82,428 of SCRN01000010.1, read as the reverse complement.
AACGAGGCCCCCGACCGATGTCATCGCAGCGCCGGTCGAAGCAAGTACGCCGGCAACGGCACTCGTGACGGGATTGCCGCCGGCGGATGCAATCGCGCCGCCGGCTCGGTTCAAGCCGCCGCTGATCGTGCCCAGCACGCCAGCCAGTTGCGGACCGATTCCGCTCGACGTGCCGATGCTTTGTGTCGTCGAACCGAGAACCGACGTAATGGGGGTGATGGCAGTGCTCAGCGGTTGCGTGACTTGCTGCACCGCGCCGCTCGTGAGCGCGCCCCCGAGGGTGGCGCCGGCGCTGGAGATCGCGCCGCCGGCCGTGGCGAGGGCGCCGCCCAGCGGGGAGGTCACCGGGGCGAGCGGCGAAAGCGATCCGCTCGCGCCCAGGCTAGTGACCAGATCTCCTGCACTCGTGACGGCATTGCCAAGCTGGCCGACGGCAGGTCCGGCGCTCGCGAGCGTCGTCCCGACCGGGTTGCTCGTCGCACCGATTTCACCGAGACCCTGCGATACGCCGTTGCCGAGCGTGGAGACCGCGCCGCCCACGTTCTGCAAGATGCCCCCGGCGGCCTGAGTCGTCTGCGGGCTGACCCCCGGCAACGTTTGTTGCGCGATCGCCGTTCCCGTACCGGACACCGTCGAGCCTATGGCGCTGACGATGCCGCCCGTGCTGCCGATGACTTGGCCCGTCGCATTGGCAGTCGGCGTCGTCGTGCCGCCGCCCGTGCCCGTGCCGGTGCCCGTGCCGCTGCTGCTCGTTCCCGAGCCGCCGGTCGAAGACGACCCCCCGCCCGTCGAACCGCCGCTGCCCGCCGCGAGCGAGCCGCCGCCGCCGCTGCCCGGACCGGAGCCGAGCCCCTGGCTCAGTGTTCCAGAGCCGCCGCAGGCGGTGAGCGAAAGCAACGTTGCGACCGCTGCGGCTATCCACGTGTTGCGCCATACCCCGTAACATTTGTTTGGATTCATTGCTGCTCCTCGCATTGGGTTTATCGAAATAGTTGCGGACGCAAGCACTGCAATGGGCGTGCCAGTTCATTGCGCAATGAGCGGCTGCGCCAATTCGAAACGGCGCAATGGCAACCTGGATATGGGTTTCGCCGTTATAGAGTCGTTTTCGGAGAAGGGCGATAAATGGGGGGAATTGGGTGTGCGGCAGGGCCGATCAAACCGAACGTAACGTAACGAGCGAGGCTTCTCGTTACCGGTTGCGCCGTAACACGCGCAATGTTTGGCATTGATTCGGTTAGTGGAATCAATCTAAACTATCGTAACCCCTAAGTGGGTGCCGCTCACAAAGCGGCTCCGATGAGGGTAGAGTCGCCGTGTAGCGCCATGGCTCGTTCAACTAGCGTCGGCCACAATAAGAACAACGCCGATCACAAGGGAGGTGCGTATCGACTCATTCTCCGTAGGCCAGCACTAGAATTGCGCGGTCAAAGTCGCGTCGCGGGCTAACGCCATGCCAACGAAGCAATAGACGAAGCACAATCGGTCGGGCAACGAAGCTTGCTCCCGGCCTTTCGTTGTGTGCCAGCGAGCGAATTCCGCGCGACGTTCATCGACTATACGAGGAGCAATATGGACCGGCTCATCAAGCGCTTCTTACGTGACGATCGTGGCGTAACCGCCATCGAATACGCGCTCATTGCAGGACTCATCGCAGCCGCCATCGCTACGGTGGTTGGCAACATCGGCACGAATATCAATTCGGTGTTCACCGCGGTCGCTGCCGCGATCAAACCTTCATAGCCGATTTGTAACAAATTCGTAAAGGCGATTTATCGATCGCGTTAAATCGCCGCGATGTGCTGATTGCTCCGGCAATCGGCAGGGATTCACTCGGTCTCTTTAGGCTATTCGTTCAATGAGCATGACGTTCGCGAGCGCTCTCTTTTTCGCGTGGGCAGCAACCGTGGTGGGGTGCGACTTGCGCGATCGCCGGGTTCCGAATCGGCTCGTCATGGCGGGCCTGACGGCGGCGCTCGTGTGCGCCGCCCTGCACGCGTCTCCCTTCGCTATCGCGGTCACGCAGGCCGTCTATGGAGCGGTCGCGGGTTGCTTCGCGTTGTTGCCGTTCTTCCTGCTCGGCGTCATGGGTGCGGCCGACGTCAAAGTATTTGCGGTGCTGGGCGCTTGGTGCGGGGTCTCGGCGCTCTTTGACCTGTGGGTGATGGCGAGCATCGCCGCAGGCGTGCATGCCTTTGCGTTGATCGTCGCCGCGCGAGTGAGATCGCGCGCAACGTGGGTCCCGGCGTGGTCGCCCTGGCGCAGCGGTGAGCCAACGTTCGCGGTGGCGGGCCGCCGGGCGAGCCCGTATGCGGCGCTGCTCTGCGGCGCGGCGATGGTGCATTGGCTCGGCGCCTTCGCGCGCGGTGCGGCGACATGAGGCGCGTACCCCGCCGTGCAGCGCGCTTGCATGCGGCCGGCAGTGCGGTCGGCAGTGCGGCCGTCGAATTCGCTCTCGTGTTTCCGCTGTTGTTCACGGTGCTATACGGCATCGTGACTTATAGCGTGCTGTTCGTCGCGGAGCAAAGCCTCACGTTGGCCGCCGAAGAGGGCGCGCGCGCGGCGCTCAACTATCAAAATGCCGCGAGCGCGGCCGATGCACTCTCGGCCCGCAGCAGCAACGCATGCACCGTGGCGAGCCAGGCCGCGGCGTGGCTCGGCGCCTACGCGCGCTGCGCGGCGCAAAGCCAAAGCTGCAGCTACGACAGTGCGATGGACTGCGTGCAGGTCACGCTCACCTATGACTATGCGAGTCATCCGATCGTGCCGACATTGCCGCTTTTGAGTCTTGCGCTACCTAGCACGTTGTCGAGCGTGGCGACCGTGCAACTCAATCCGGAGAACCTCCTGTGAGGCGCCGCGCCGCATTGGCTCGTGCGGGCCGACGTCCTGACCGCGAATCGCCCGCGAGGAATCGAGCATGACCCATCTGAATTTGACGAAGATCGCTGCCGGTGCGTTGATCGCCGTGGCGCTGTTGCTCGGACTCTACGCATGGTCGCTCAGCCGGCACACGGCACTGCCCGCGCCGGTCGTCAAGCGCACTACGCCCGAGGCCGCTTTTCCAGTGGTTGTTGCCACGCGTTTGTTGCCGGCGGGCGCGCCGATCGCGGGCGATGGCCTGCGCGTCGTGATGCTGCCGATGCGGCCGAGCGGGGCTTTTTCCGATGCGTCGCTTGTGACCCAGCGTGTACCGCTATCGGACATCGGCGCCAACGTGCCTGTGCTCGAGGCGCAGCTTTCGTCGGGGTTCGCGGAGCAAGTGGCGCCGGGCGAGCGGGCCGTAGCCGTGCATATCGACGAAGCGAGCGCCGTGGGCAATCGCGTTCGGCCGGGCAATTTCGTGGACGTGTTTTTTACGCTCAAGCGCGACGGCGCGAGTCTCGGGCCCAATGCGGAAATCACCCGATCGCAGACGCGCTTGTTGCTCTCACGCGTACGCGTGTTGGCGTTCGGCAGCACGGCCTCGGGCGTCGGCAACCCGGCTCAGTACGGCGTGGGTGTGCACACCGCCGTGCTGGCGGTGCCGGCGGCGGACGTGGATCGGCTCGAATTGGCCGATAGCGCCGGGCACGTGCTCTTGGCGCTGCGCAACCCGCGCGATGCCGATGTGCTCGAACCGGCAGCGAGAGCACGCGTGGCTGGCGTCGTTCATACGAGCTCGCTCGTCGGCAACGGCGATGGGTCCGAAGCCTTGGTGCAGGCGGCGGCAGGGGTCTCGCTCAATGAGTTGTCGGCAGGCGGTGTGCCCATGCGCACAGTTCCGAGACCGGGCGGGCCGCCCATCCGCTCAGTGGCCGGTATTGAAATCATCCGCGCAGGACAGATGCAAGCAGCGGCGAATTGAATCGGACCATGGCGTCGATAGGCACCTTGCCGGTGAAAGCCATGCCGAAGTAACCAGCAACGCGACACAGGCCGGATGGGGCTCAGTCAAAATCGATCAGTAAATCAGTAAAAGAGGCCTATGCGAGGGCCGTTCAAGACATGACGAAGAAAGCAACGGCAGCGAAATGGATGCAGATAGCCATCGTGCATATCGGGGGCTGCCTGGCATTTGTATGCGCCGCCCTACCGGGCACCACCTATGCGCAGGACGAGCCGGGTCTTGCATCGCAGGTCCCGGCGGTGTCGCCGCTCGTCATGACAGTGGGTGAGCAGCGTCAGATCGGCGCTGGGCGAGCGCTCGTGCGCGTGGCGGTCGGCAATCCCGATGTCGCCGACGTCCTGGTGATTCGCGAAGGAGACGGGCGCGGCGGCGTGCTCATCGTCGGCAAGTCGCCGGGAACGACGAGCCTCGTGTTGTGGGAACGAGGCCGCGCCGCGCCGCAAACGGTTGCGCTGACGGTCAAGCCCGCGGCGGCGGCCGCGCTGACGGACGGCGCCGCGCCGCACGTCGACACCTACGACGGCGACGTCGTCCTCTCGGGCCGCACGCCGACGCTCGAAGCGCATCAACGCGGCGTCGATCTCGCGACGCTCGCCGCGAGCGAGCACGCGCGCTCGAAGGCGACACGCAGCGCCGAGCGCAGCGCTACCGCAAGCAAACGGGAGGGGGCGCACGGGGGTGCCGATGCGGGGACCATCGTCGACGAATCGACGATCGCGACGCGCAGCGTGGTTCAAGTCGATGTGCGCGTCGTCGAATTCAGCCGCACGGTCCTGAAAGCGGCGGGCTTGAACTTGTTCAAGCAGAGCAATGGGTTTGCGTTCGGTTCGTTCAGCCCCTCCGGCCTGAACTCCGTCACGGGAGGGGGCACGGGCGCCTTTCAGGCAGTCGGCAATGTGCCGATCGCTTCGGCGTTCAACCTCGTGCTCAATTCGGCAGGCAGAGGACTCTTTGCCGACCTCAGCTTGATGGAGAGCAACAACCTCGCTCGGGTGTTGGCCGAACCGACGCTCGTGGCGCTCTCGGGCCAAAGCGCGAATTTCCTGGCGGGAGGAGAGATTCCGGTGCCCGTGCCCGAAGCGCTCGGCACCACATCGATCCAATACAAGCCCTACGGTGTGGGCCTCACGCTGACGCCGACGGTGCTCAGCGCACAGCGCATCGCATTGAAGATCGCGCCGGAAGCCAGCCAGCTCGATTTTCAGAACGCCGTCACGATCAACGGTGTATCCGTGCCGGCGATCACGACGCGCCGAGCCGATACGACGGTCGAGCTCGGCGACGGCGAGAGCTTCGTCATCGGCGGTCTCATCGATCGGGAAACGCTATCGAACGTCAGCAAGGTTCCGCTACTGGGCGATCTGCCCATCATCGGCGCGTTCTTCAAGCAACTGAACTACCAGCAAAACGATAAGGAGCTCGTCATCATCGTCACGCCCCACCTCGTGTCGCCGCTGGCGAAAAACGCGCGGCTGCCCGCTACGCCGGGCGAGCAATCGGAGCAGCGCGGCGGCCCGGTGTGGCGCTCGTACTTAGGCGGCGCGCTTTCGAGCGACGCCGGACCAGGATTCTCACGATGAAGCCGGCACGGGGACGGCGGGCGTGCATCGAGCCGCAAGGGGACCAGCATGAATGCACGAGCACAGCCCGTGATTGAGCGAGCGCGTGTGGTCGCGGATTACTTCGTGTTCGCGTCGAGCGATGAAGCGCACGTGCGCTGGCTTAGCGAAGCGCTCGCGGCAACAGGCGTAGTGGAAGGGGCGTTGCCCGAGCCGGACGCGCTCGGGCAACGCATGATCGCGTTGCGGCCGTCGCTGGTTTTCGTCGATTTCTGCGGCGGCCGCATCGACGCGGCGACGCGCGCGGTGCAAGCGGTGCGCGCGCTCTCGCCGCAGGTACCGGTGGTCGCCGTCGGTAAGCTCGGCGAACCCGAAAGCGCGATCGCCGCGTTGCGCGCTGGGGTGCGCGACTTCGTCGATCTCGCGGGCGCCGTGCAGGAGGCGGTCGGCGTAACCCGGGAGGTGCTCGAAAACGTCGTGCAGGTGCCGGCGCGCCATGGCCGCCTCACGGTGTTGCTGGGCGCACGGGCCGGCGTGGGCGTATCGACGCTCGCAGCAAACTTAAGTGTGCTGTTGCAGCGCAGAGGGGCGCGAGCCGGACGGCATGCCGCGTTGATCGACCTTGGCCTGCCCGCGGGCGACGGCATGCTCTATCTCGACACGCGCAGCGAGTTCGACTTCGTGGAAGCCGTGCGCAATCTTCGGCGCTTCGATGAAACTTTCGTCCATACGGCGCTGGCCCGCCATGCAAGCGGTCTTGCGTTGACGTCGCTTTCGCCCGATCTGTCCGCGTTGCGGACAGTGTCGTACGCGTCGGCGGTCGCGCTGCTCACGCGGTTGCGCGCATTCTTCGACCAGCAGATCGTCGACCTCGGCGGTTTCTCGAATCATGACTTCGTCGCGCAGGTCGCGCAGGCGGCCGACGAGATCTGGCTCGTGTGCGAGCCCGCGATCGCCTCGGTGGTGTCGGCCGTCGATTTGCTGCGAGAACTGGCCGCCGCGCAGTTCGATACGGGGCGCATCGGTGTAGTCGTGACGCGATTCGACGCTCGGCTCGGCTTGTCGGCCGAGCAGATTGCGACGCGGCTCGGGTTGCCGCTGGTCGCGACATTGCCCTCGCGGCGCGTGCCGCTCGCGCAGGCGGCCAATCAAGGCAAGCTACTCATCGATACGGCCGAGCGCGACCCCTATGTGCGCGCCGTCGATGCGCTCGCCGATCGAATCGCGCCGCGGCATGACGCGCATGCGGCCGAGCTTGACCATTCCGGCGGCGCGACAGCGCTGCGCTCGCGGCTTGCGCAATTCATGCGATCCATTCACCTTCCACCGAAGCGGTCATAGACGATGGCAAACGAAATCGAATTTGCCGACGATGCCTCCTCGTTCGCGCATACGCAGCAGTTCCAGGACATCAAGAACGCCGCGCACGAGCATTTGCTCACGCGAATCGAAGAACTCGGCGCGGAGTTCGGCCGATGGTCGCGCGCTGCGATCAATCAGTTCGTCGACTTGGAAATGGACAGCTTCGTGCGCTTGCGCCATATCCCGATCAATGAGAGCGAGGTGAGGCTCATCGCCGAAGCGCTGACGAAAGAGCTGGCCGGGTTCGGCCCGATCGAGGATTTGCTGGGCGACCCGGCCGTCGAAGACATCCTCGTGAACGGCTACCGGGATGTCTATGTCTCGCGCCACGGGATCTTGACGAAGATGCCCGTGCGCTTTGCGGACAACGCGCATTTGCTGCGTATCGTGCGGCGTATTCTCGCGCCGATCGGGCGCAGGCTCGACGAATCGAACCCCATGGTCGATGCGCGCTTGCCCGATGGCGGACGCGTCAACGTCGTCATCGAGCCGTTATCGATCGACGGCCCCGTCGTCTCGATCCGAAAGTTTCGCAAAGATCCGCTGCGGCCGGCCGATCTGCTCGCGAACGGCACCTACAACGCGGAAATCGGCGCCTTGCTCGAAGCGGCCGTAGCGGCGCGCTGCAATGTGCTCGTGTCGGGCGGCACGAGCTCGGGCAAGACGTCTTTGCTGAACGCGCTCGCCTTTCATATTCCCGAGCCCGAACGTGTGGTGACGATCGAGGACACGGCCGAGTTGTCGCTGAATCACCCCCATGTCGTGCGATTGGAGAGCCGGCCCGGCGGCTTCGACGGCTCGGGGCTCGTGACGATCCGAGATCTGCTGCGCAATACGCTGCGGATGCGGCCCGACCGGATCATCGTTGGGGAAGTGCGCGGCGGGGAAGTGTTGGAGATGCTGCAAGCAATGAATACCGGCCACGACGGCTCGATGGGCACCGTCCACGCAAGTTCGCCGCGCGAGTGCCTGTATCGGCTGGAAATGCTGGCGGGCTTTGCGGGCTTTCAAGGAACGGAGTCTAGCTTGCGGCGGCAGATCGCGAACGCGATCGACTTCATCGTGCAGATCGGCCGGCTGTCCAACGGACGGCGTCGCATCTTGTCGATCACCGAAGTCACGGGCTTGTCGGACACGATCATCGCGACGCAAGAGCTCTATCGTTATGAGCCGATTCTCGATGCCGACGGCGAGGAAGTCGAGAACTGGACCTCGCTCGGCATTCACCCGCATTCGCCGAAACTGGCTCGCTTCAAGAACATGCTGGGCTCGGGCTTCGACGATGGGTTTTCGCAAGGGGGCTTCCGTGTCTAGCGGCATTGCCGGCGTCGCTGCGCTCGCGCTGCTTTGCGCCGCATTGGCGTTGTTGCTTTGGCAGCGCGGTGCGCGGACCCAGCGCGACGTCAGCGCGCAGCGCTATCTCGACAGGCGTGTCGTTGCCGCCGGCATGAGCGGCTCACATCGCCCAGGCGGCCCACAGGGCACAGTCGGCGCGGCAGCCGCAGCAACCGCGGGCAACCGGGGCCAGGAGGGACAGGCCGCAACGCTGGCCGCAAGTGCGCGTTCGGCTTCAGCATTGACGGCCGCGGCGGCTGCGGGCGTGCAGCGTGCGAGCGGCGCGGGCGCGATGCCTCGCGCGGCCGAGCGCGGCTCGCCTGAACGGCGCCGCCGTCTGCCTCCTTACATCGAGCATTTTCTCGTACGTGCTGGACTCGCGAGCGCGGGTGCGCCTGCCGTGATCGCGTGCGCAGCGGGGGCGCTCGGCATCGTCTGGACCGGCCTGCACGCCGGACCGACCGCGGCCGGCGCTGCCGCGATCGCGGCGACCGCGGCGGCAGCGCTCGTGGTCACTGCGCGCACACAACGGCGCCGCTTGGCCATCGTCGTGCAACTGCCGACGTTCCTCGACGGCATCGTACGCCTGGTGACGCTCGGCAATAGCGTGCCATCCGCGTTTCAAGCGGCTTTGCAAACGACCGAAGCGCCGCTGCGCGAATGCCTCGATCACGTTTCGAGGATGCTGCGAGCAGGCGTCGAAATCGATCGGGCGTTGACTCACGTGGCGGCGGTGTATCGGACGCGTGAATTCGAATTCGTCGGCGCGGTGCTGAGGTTATCGGTTAAATACGGCGGCCGCGCGGACGTCATGCTCGAGCGGATGTCGGCATTCATGCGCGATCTCGAACAGGCCGAGCGCGAACTCGCTGCGATGTCGGCCGAAACTCGCCTTTCCGCTTGGGTGCTCGTCGCGTTGCCGCTTGCGATAGGGGGCTTTCTCGTGGCGACGAACCCGGCGTATTTCAGCGCGATGTGGGGCGATGTCGAGGGGCGTCGTCTCGTCTACCTCGCTTTCGCGTTACAGGCGCTCGGCGGCTATGTGCTGTATCGAATGACGCGCTTGAGGGGATGACGATGCAAACGGATCGGCTCTTCGCACTGGCACTCGCATTGGGTGCGTTCGGATGCTTGCTGCTGGCCTATGTTGTCTTATTGCGCATGGCGGTGGCCAGACGCGGCGCACGCATGCTTGCCAATGCGCTCGAGCGCCGCTCTGCCGCCGCGGCGGCCGCACCGGTTGCGCCGGCAAGCGTCGGCGAGTGGCGCGCGCAGGCTCCGGGCGGTGCGTCGCCTGCGGCAGGGCAACGTCGCGCACCGGGCGGTGCCGCGCCCCCGGCCTCGAGCGCGCCGCCCACGGCTCTTGCTGCGCGCATAGCGCTGTGGCGAGCGCGCTTCGGTCATGTGGGGGCGCAATGGCTCGACACGCCGCTCGGCAAGCATATCGTCGCGAGCGAAGACAGGCGGTTGATCGAGCAATGCGGCTTTATCGACGCCGACGCGCGAGGCTGCTTCCTGCTGTCGCGGCTCGTTTGCGCACTCGTGTTTCCCCCGCTCGCGAGTTGGCTGTGGAGCGCTTATATCCCTGCGGCTTACCGCGTGGCTTTCGTGGGGGCGGCGTTCGTCGCCGGCTTCATGCTGCCGAAGTTCGTGCTCGGGCGTCGCGCCGCGATGCGCCGCAGCGCGGTGGCCGATGAAATGCCGGTGCTCGTCGATTTGCTGCGCTTGCTTCAGGGCGTTGGCCTATCGCTCGATCAAAGCTTGCAAGTCATCGTCAACGATTTCCGTTCGATGCTGCCGGTCCTGTGCGGCGAACTCGAGCACGCGCAGCGCCAGTTCGCGGCGGGCCGCACGCGCGAGCAATCGCTGCAGCGTCTAGGCACGAGCTTCGACAACGAGGATTTGCGTGCGATCGTCAGATTGATGATCCAAGTCGATCGCCATGGCGGAGCGGTGCAGGAGCCGCTCAAACAATTCGGCGATCGCCTGCGCGAGGCGCGGCGGGCGCGTTTGCGAGAAAAGATAGGACACCTAACCGTCAAGATGACGGGCGTCATGATCGTGACGTTGCTGCCTGCGCTGTTGATCGTCACCGCCGGCCCCGGCCTGCTCGCGATCATGCGATCGCTGGCGGCGGTTCATCGATGAGCGGCTACCGACGAGCAGCGAGCAGCTACCGTTGGGCGCCGAAATGGTGATCCTTGCCGAGCGATTCATGAACGAACATTCGACGAAAGCGTTTTCGATGAAGCAAGCTTATTCCTATTCGATTCATATACCGTTTCGCATTCTGCTCACGGTCGCGCTGGCGCTCGGCGGCGGCGCGTGCGCCTTCAAGGAATCGGGCTACGGCGTCGGGGCGCAAGCCGAGCGCGCGGCGGCGCAGGCGGCCGCCGAGAAAGATCGCGCGCCGGACACCCCCGGGATGTATCTCGCGTTGATCGATCGCATGCAGCGGCAGGGGCTCTATTACGCTTCGCTGGCGCACATCGATGCTTACGAGAAAGAGTACGGCGCGAGTCCCGACTCGACCTTGCTGCGCGCCGATGCTTTGCGCGAAACCGCACAGCCTGCGGCGAGCGCGACGGCGTACCGCGCCTTGCTCTCCACGCCGCTCGCGGCGCGAGGCTATCGCGGGCTGGGATTGCTCGCGGGGGCTGCGGGCGACTTCCACGAGGCGACGCGCGAGTTGGCGCATGCCGCGGCGCTCGCCCCGACCGATGCCGCGACGCTGTCCGATCTGGGCTATGCGCTGCTGCGCGAAGGCGACGTGGGCGGCGCTCGCGTGCCGTTGATGCAGGCTGCGGAACTGGACTCGCACAGCGGACGCATCAAATCGAACCTAGCGTTGTTGCTGCTCGCGCAGGGTCGAGCGAAAGAAGCGAGAGCTTGGATGGACGATCAGCAATGTTCGCCCGCAGTGCGCGCGGCCATTCGCGAAGATGCAGTGAAGGTGGCGGCTGCTGCGCGGAGCTATCGGGCCGCGGGCGCGTCGGCGCGCGATTGAATGAATAGGGGCACCCAACGTTTGCCGATGCATAGAAGCGGTGACGTCGGCAGGCTGCATGGTCTCGGCGGAGAAAAACGATGAAGCGGAACTGGGCGATGCACGTCGCAATGCGCGCGGCGATGGCAGTAGGGATAGGGCTGGCGGCAACGTGCTCGCTCGTCGCGAGCAGGGCATGGGCGCAAGAGCGCCCGATTGCGCCGACGCCCGCCACGGGCAATACGGGCGATACGGGGGCGCTGCGGCGAACCGACGCGAGCGTGGTCGGCTCGGCCACGACGGCATGGCTCGATTTGCAGCGAACGAACGCCGCCGCGGCGCCGGCGCTGTCCACGCCCGGCGCGCAAGCGAGCTTGGCTTACGAGCGCTATATGAACTCGTTCCGCACCAAGATTCCAGCGTCGTTCGGGTCGACCTTGTCGGGGGAGGGCAATGCCGGTCGGACGGATTACTCGAACGTGGGGGGCGCGCAACCCACGGGCGCGGCGAACTGAGGGCTCGCCGATCGTGCCGCGCGTGGCGACGTCGACAGCAAAACTGCGCGAGCGTGCGGCGCAGGCCGTGCGGGCGCGCTCGCATCGGTTCCGCCAGCGCGGCGCGATCGCGCCTATCGTCGCGCTGTTCATGACGATCGTCGTCGCGGCGCTCGGCGCCCTCGACGTCGGCAATGTCTTTTTCGCACGCCGTTCGCTGCAGAGAACGGCTGATCTCGCCGCATTGGCTGCGGCGCAAACGATGGATGACGCCTGCACGCAACCTTTGGCAACGGCGCGCGCGAACGCGGCGGCCAACGGCTTCGATGCGGACGCGGCGGGGCAAACGCTGGCCGTCGTGTGCGGACGCTGGGATACCAAGGCCAACGCGGCCCCGAGTTATTTCGCTGCCGGCAACGTCGACGCACCGTTGAACGCCGTCCAGGTGACGGCGCAACGCAAGGTGCCTTATTTCTTCCTAGGACCCGCACGGCAGATGAGCGCCACCGCGACGGCCAAGGCCACGAACCTGGGTGCGTTCACCGTCGGCACGTCGCTGGCCCAGTTGCAGAACGGCCTCGTGAACTCGCTGCTGAACGCGCTGCTCGGGGCCAACCTGAGTCTATCGGTCGCCTCGTACGAATCGCTCGCGAATGCGCGCGTGCGGATGCGCGATGTCATGGCGGCCGCGGGCGTCGGCACGATCGATCAACTATTGTCGATGCAGGTCGATGCCGCGCAAATGGCCGAGCTGATGCTCACGGCGCTTTCGTCCACATCGATCGTGGACGCCAACTTGCAAACGGACATCGCCACGCTGCAAGCGGTCGCACAAGGCGGCATCTCCAATACGGTGCAGTTTGCGCTGGGCGAGAGCGCCGGCGGACACGGCGTATTCGCGCTGAACCTGGCCGACCGGCAAAGCGCGCTCGATGCGACGGTGAGCCCGCTCGATGCGCTGCTCGTCGCGGCCGAAATCGCGAAGGCGGGACAGCCGCCGATTCAGCTAGCGGCCGGGCTGGCGATCGGCGGTCTCGGCGCGACGTTGAAGGTGCAAATCATCGAGCCGCCCGTGCTGGCGATCGGCGAGGCCGGCATCGATCCGGCGACACAGCAGTGGCGCACGCAAGCGCACACGGCGCAGGTTCGCTTGTACTTGAACGTGGCGCTCGGCACGCTGACGCTGCCCGTGATCGGCAGCGTCGGCATGAACTTGCCGCTTTCGCTCGAAGCCGCACCTGGCACCGCGTGGCTGCAAGCCACGCATTGCGCGTCGACGAAGGCGGGGAGCACGTCGACGATCGGCGTGCAGCCCGGGCTCGCGAGTGTGTGTTTGGGCGATCCGCCGACTAATCTGTCGGCGTCGCAGCCGCTCAGTTGCACGACGCCCGCGACGCTGATCAATGTACCCAACGTCGTGAAGGTGACGGCGAACGTCGCGTTGCCCGCGGTTGTGCCGCAATCGTCGGCGGCGACCTTGACCTTCGACGGCGTCACGCCGAATGATGACGACTATCAAAGCGCGAACGCCAACGCGGTCGGCAGCGTGCTGGCCAACGCGCTTTCCGGCGCGACCGCCTCTTTGGCGCAGCCGAGCGGGCTCGAAGTGACGTTGCTCGGCGGCCTATCGCTGCCGCTCGGTTTGCTCGACAGCATGTTGCTTGCTGCGTTGCTGCCCGCTCTGGACTCGCTCCTCTCCGGGATCGACCCGGCCATCGATCCGCTCTTGCAGTTGCTCGGCGTGCAACTCGGCGTTGCGACGATCCATGATTTATCACTGACATGCGGAGCGGCGCAGCTCGTTTATTGACGTATTGCCGTACCGTTGCCTAGGACACCTAATAACGATGAGAACTGCCCATACGATCGAGGAACTGGACATTTATGTCTGGGAGGGCAAGGCCGACATCGTCGAGCGCGTCGTGCGCTGCATGTCGAGCTTCGACGTCGACGTGATCCGCGCCGACGACATGACGAACGCCCCCGAACGCAACGTAACGCGCGCATCGCTGGCGGTGATCAGCGTGAGCGTCATCGACAGTAGCGGGGGCGGCGGCCGATTGCGCGATTGGCAGGCGCATACGGGCATGCCCGTCATCTGGGTCGGTGCGTTGCCGCGCGAGCGCGACCCGGCCACCTATCCGCCCGCATACTCGCACGTGCTGCCGCTCGATTTCACCTGCGCGGAGCTACGCGGCATGGTGACCAAGCTGCTGACGCAATTGCGCGCCCATACGGCTCAGACGCTCGAGCCGACGGCGCTCGTTGCGCATTCCGATTGCATGCAAGCGTTGCTGCACGAGGTCGATACATTCGCCGACTGCGATACGAGCGTTCTGATTCGCGGCGAGACTGGCGTCGGCAAAGAGCGCATTGCGCAGTTGTTGCACGAAAAGCACCGCCGCTACCGAAGCGGGCCGTTCGTCCCCGTCAATTGCGGTGCGATCCCCGACGGCCTGTTCGAGTCGCTTTTCTTCGGTCATGCCAAGGGCGCGTTCACGGGCGCCGTGGGCACACACAAGGGCTACTTCGAGCAAGCCGACGGCGGCACGCTGTTTCTGGACGAGATCGGCGACTTGCCGCTCTATCAACAAGTGAAACTGCTGCGCGTGCTCGAGGACGGCGCCGTCACGCGGGTGGGTTCGGCCACGCCGGTCAAAGTCGACTTTCGCTTGGTCGCAGCGACAAATAAAGACCTGCCGCAACTCGTCAAGGATGGGACGTTTCGCGCCGACCTCTATTACCGGCTGGCTGTGATCGAACTGCGCATTCCGTCGCTAGAAGAACGCGGCGCCGCCGACAAGATCGCGATCTTCAAGGCGTTCATCGCGTCGGTAGTCGGCGGCGAGCGGCTTTCGAGCTTGCCCGAGATCCCATATTGGCTGGCCGACGCCGTCGCCGACACCTATTTCCCCGGCAATGTGCGCGAGCTGCGCAACTTGGCCGAGCGTATCGGGGTGACGGTGCGGCAGATCGGCGCGTGGGACGCGCCTCGGTTGCGCCGACTCATTGCGCATGCACGCAATGCGCAGCCCGCGCCCGCCGAGAGCGCAAACGAGCCCGTCGTCGACCGCAGCAAGTGGGATATGGCCGAGCGCACGCGCGTGCTGGCGGCGCTCGCTGCGAACGCCTGGCGGCGGCAGGATACGGCGCAACATCTCGGGATCAGCCGCAAGGTTCTTTGGGAAAAAATGCGTAAGTACCAGATCTTCGATGAGGAGCCCGAAACGCGGGAAACTGAGGGATAATGGCGCGCTTGAGTTAAAGCTGTCCCAAAAAGTAGAACTATTCGCGCAGGAAACGACACATGAGCCACTATTCGTGTTTACGGGGGACCGCGCTTGCAGCGCTGATCGCAATCGGGGGAATGGGGATAAATGGTTGTGCCACGGCGCAGTCCAGCACGGGCGGCGCCGCAAACGTTGCACCGGTCGCGGCGGCGGCGCCTTCACCGGTCTTGGCCGGTTCGGCTGTGGCATCGACGCAGCTGTCTTCGCCCGCGATGTCGGCAGACCAACCGGCATCGGCGACGGCCGCCGACGAGGCGAGCGATGGCCAAGGAAATGTTGCTGAATTACAACGGCTGATGCGCGGCACGGAGCTTTCCGAGCTACGCACGGCGTACAACGGCACCTATGGCGCGAGCCTGCTTCTGCATGGGAAGGAGATGACGTACTACGTCGCTCTGTTCCAGCAGAAGAATTTCTGGCGGGTGATCAAGACGACGAACGCCGATTACGCAGAGGCCGTCTACGCCGATTTCACGCGCCGCAGCGCGCAGCTTGCCGACGTCGAAATCAAACGCGCGAAGCTCGCGGCGCAAAAGGCATACACAGAAGCGCTGATCGCGGCGGCGCAAGCACGCGCGGATCGCTTGCAGGCCGATCTCGAGGTTGCGCACAAGCAGCAGGAACTGGCTGCGAGCCGCCAAAAGCAGGCGCGCGAGGAAGCGGCATCGTTGCAGTCGCAAAAGCTGGCGGCACAGGAGCAGTTGAACGCGGTGCAGCAACAGATTCACCTGCTGCAGCGTGAGACGAATCAAGGCTTGCCGCACACGCATCCGCCGCGTCACCGCAAGCATTGACAGCGCCATGCTCGGGCATCGCCGGATGCCTTGAGCCGCGTGCCGGGTTCCGCGATCGCCGCCTCGAGGCCGGTTAGCCGGTCGCGCAGCGGCGCCTCCCGCTATTTGCGCCGCCGTTCGCGAGCCGCGCCGATATCCGCATCGGCTCGACCCTGAGCTTGCGCAAGCACTCGCTCGACGATGCGTTTTGCGCTCGCCAGATGCGCAACTGTCATCGCCCGCGCGCCGCGCGCGTCGCGTAGGCGGCATGCTTTCAGGATCGCCGCGTGCTCATGCTGAAACGCGGCCGTATCGGCGAGCAGCGTGCTTTGCAATCGCTCGTAGCGCTCGACCTGCCCGCGCAGTTCGCGGATCGCCTTCAACTGCCGTGCGTTGTCGCACGGTGCATACAACAGCTCGTGAAATTCGCGATTCAGCTCGCCTTGCTTGTCCGCCGTCGGCGCTTTGCCCAATAGCCGGTGCACGAGCTCGGCGCGCGCGAGCGTCTCCTCGGTCATGCGCTTGACCGCGCGAAAGATCGCGTCGCCTTCCAGCAGCGTGCGCAGCCCGTAAATCTCGTCGATATCGCCTTGTGTCAAAGCGCGCACGACGGCGCCGCGATTCGGGAAAATTTCGACGAGCCCCTCGGCTTCCAGCTTCTGCAGCGCTTCGCGCAATGGAATGCGGCTGACCGCGAAACGATCGGCCAACTCGCGCTCGACGAGCCGCGCGCCGTCTCTCAATTGACCCATTGCGATCGACGCGCGCAGCGATGCTGCGATAGCGTCGGCAGTGGAATCGATCTTGGTTTGCATTTCCGTTTCCACAATGTTTGGCATAATGGTATACCAAACTACCACCAGCCAGGAGGCTCGAATGTCGTTCGCGAAAACAGGTGCAACGCCGTACTACGCCGTGATCTTTACGTCGATTCGCACGCAGGTCGACGATGGCTATGCGGAAATGGATCGCATTTTGTGCGAGGCCGCCGAGAAGCAGCCGGGTTACCTCGGGGCCGAGTCGGCGCGTGACGGGGTGGGGATAACCGTGTCCTATTGGCGCGATTTGGAATCGATTGCGGCTTGGAAGGCGGACGCGACGCATCTTGTCGCGCAAAAGCGGGGGCGAGCGAACTGGTATGAAGAATACGTCACGCGCATCTGCAAGGTTGAACGTGATTATTCGTTCAAGAGTGCGTGAGCCGAAGGCGCATGGCGGGCCCGGCAGCGACCACGCACGGGCCGCTGCCGGCAACGGCGCTTATTCGTCTTGACTGCCCGAATCGCCGTTGCTGTTGTTGTCGTTGCCGTTGTTATTGCCGGCGCTACCGGGGCTGCCCGGCAGGGTGCTGAACGGGCGGCGCCGGCGCGTGACGACCACCGGCGCATCCGACGAGCGGTTGTCCGGGCCTGCCGGGGCGCCGTAATACTCGCGTGGTTCACGTGGCTCACGCGGTTCCCGGTGGTCGCGCCCCTCGCGCGGCTCGCGGCCCTCGCGGGGGCCGGAGCCTTCGCGCGAACCATGGCGCTCGCCATAGCCGCCGGTGCGCGGCCCGCGCGGGCCAGGGCGTGTGCCTGTATCGAGTTGAATCGTGGAAATGGCGCGTTTGTAAATGCCTTGCAGCCCGACGGGCGTGCGCAGCATGACGAGGTATTGATCGAACGATTCGATGCATCCCGTCAGGCGAATGCCGTTGACGAGGTAGATCTCGACGCGCTTGCGCTCCTTGCGCGCGGCGTTCATGAAGTCGTTCTGCGGATGCGATTCTGAAGGATTCGGCATTGCTAGGACTGCAGCGGGGGCTGCTCCAGGGTTGGTTGGCGGCTGCGCGACGATACGCGCACGATTGGCGGGGATTTTACCCCGTGTGCGCAGCGCGTGTATCGATTTGGCGAAGATCGGGAAGGGCGTAAGCGCCGGCAAGGCGTTTCCGGGCGATGCGTCGCACGACGTTGGCGCGCGGTGCGGCCGCCTAGCGCCGTATTGGCGCGTGAACGGCCCAAAGCAGGGCGCGAATTGGTAACGTTTTCTTACGAGTGCAATTTTTCCAGCTTGGCGAGCTCTTCGTCTCGCAAGGCACGGCGCAAAATCTTGCCGACGTTGGTTTGCGGCAGCTCGTCGCGAAACTCGATCAACTTCGGTACCTTGTAGCCCGTGAGATTCTTGCGGCAGTGATCGAGGATGTCTTCGCGGGTGAGGCCGGGTGTGCGCGCAACGATAAACACCTTGGCGCGCTCGCCCTGCACGTCGTCGGGAATGCCGATGGCCGCAACGTCCTTGACGCCCGGGTGCATGGCGATCACGTCCTCGATTTCGCTCGGATAGACGTTGAAACCGGACACGAGGATCATGTCCTTCTTGCGATCGATGAGCTTGATGAAGCCTGCCGAATCCATGAGGCCGATGTCGCCCGTGGCTAGC
Source organism: Paraburkholderia sp. (assembly GCA_004322045.1). Taxonomy (GTDB): domain Bacteria; phylum Pseudomonadota; class Gammaproteobacteria; order Burkholderiales; family Burkholderiaceae; genus Trinickia. Next base: position 64,319 of record SCRN01000010.1, on the reverse strand, counting down.
CAGCCGTCGTCGTCGAGGACCTTCGCCGTCTCGTCGGGCCGCATCCAGTATCCCTTCATGACTTGCGGGCCTTTGACGCAGAGTTCGCCCGCTTCTCCAATGTTCGCCCACGTGCCGTCGTCTTTACGGAACCGTACGAGTGTCGACGGGGCGGGCAAGCCAACCGATCCGTCGAAATCGCGTAGGTGTTGAAGATCGACGGGATTGAGCGCGACGATGGGCGAGCATTCCGTGAGGCCGTAGCCTTCGACGATCGGTTTGCCCGTCACCGCTTTGAAGCGTTCGGCGACGGCGCGTTGCGTGGCCATGCCGCCTGCCATCGCGAGCTTCAGATTGGAGAAGTCGCGCTTGCAGAATTCTTCGTTGTCTAGAAACGCCTTATAAAGCGTATTGATTGCGAGAATGCCCGTGAACGTCTGCTTGCGCAAAATCTGCATGACGCGTTTGGTGTCGCGCGGATTGGCGATCAAGACGTTGCGCCCGCCAAGACCAAGGAAGATGAGCGCGCTCACCGTGAGCGAGAGGATGTGATAGAGCGGCAAGGGCGTCAGTACCGTCTCGATCTCGCTCGTGAGTTGCCGTTCGGCCCACGCCTTCGCTTGAAGCAGATTGGCGACGATGTTGCGGTGTGTAAGCATCGCGCCCTTGGCGACGCCGGTCGTGCCTCCCGTGTATTGCAGGAAAGCCAGCTCGTCGTGCGCGACGATCGTCGGCGAGAACGGTGATTTCGCGCCGAGTGCGAGTGCGCGGCCCAAGCGCACGGCGTTGGGCAAGCGGTAGGGCGGCACCATCTTTTGCACGCGCTTGATCGCGAAATTCAGCAAGCGTCCCTTGAGATTGAGCCTGTCGCCGAGTAGATCACCGAGCGCGGTCACGACGATATGCTCCACGGCCGTTCCGGGCAGCGCCTGTTCGAGCGTCTTCGCGAAGTTCTCGAAGACGACGATCGCCTTGGCGCCGCTGTCTTTCAATTGATGCGCCAGTTCCCGCGGCGTGTAGAGCGGATTGACATTGACGACGACGGCGCCGGCTTTGAGCACGCCGAACAATGCCACGGGGTATTGGAAGGAGTTGGGCAGCATGATCGCGACGCGATCGCCGCGCCGGATGCCCACGCGCTGCAAATACGCGGCGAACGCCTTCGCTTTGCGGGCCAACGTGTCGTATGTCATTTCCGAGCCGACGCTGACGTACGCCGTGCGACCGCGGAACTGGGAGGTGCATTCGTCGAAGAAATGCGCGACCGATTGATATTGCGTCACGTCGATCTCATGCGGCACACCGGGCGGATAGGAGGCGTACCAGATGCCGTCGGTGTTGGGCTGATCGGCCTTGCTTTGCGCCGCGTGTTGCTGCGAGGCGCTCGCATTGACGGGGGCGTTTGCGGTATCGGTGGTGGCTTGCTGCGCGATAGGCTGATTCATATCGTTATCTCACTGTTGTCATCGTCTTCTTGAACCGCCGCGTTTCAGCGAATCGGTCAATGCCCGTCCACATCGACCGACAGATCGGCCGGCCTGTCTGGGCGCATCGGCGGAGATGTTTCCGGCTCGGGCGCAGGTGCGGGCCGATCGAGGCCGCTTGACTGGGCTTCAGAACGGTCGAAATCGGCCGGGAAGTCGTCCACGCTGATCAACGCGGCGCCGTCGCGGGCATAGCAGATCAACGCCTCGCGCTCGCGAGGTTCGATCATCCCGCCCGCCTCGAGCGCACGCGCCCAGCCGGGCACCTCGGCCAAGTTCTGCGGCATCGGCTTTACGCGGCCTCCGCGAACGGCCTCGTGCAGCTTCGCTTCGATTTCCGCGACTGTTTGGCCGAGTGCGAGCAAGCGCTCACCGCATGCGATCGGATCGCGGGGATCCGGCTCCGCCGGCACGTGCGAGCCGGCCAGCAAGCGCTCGCGCGCATCGCAAGGTGTTTGAAGCAGCAGTGCGATCGTGCTGGTGAGCGCGTCGGAAGGCGGGCGCTGCCGCAAGCCATAAGGAAACGCGAGCGTGCGCATGATCGCGGCGGCGAGGCGGTTGGGGAAATTCGCGAAGAGGCCTTCAAGCGCTTGATCGGCCGCGAGTAGCGCGTCTTTGAGCCCCCAGCGCACGAACGGCAAATCCTCGGCGTGCGCGCCCTCGTCTTCGAAGCGCTTGAGCGTGGCGGACATCAGCACGAGCGCGGAAAGCATGTCGCCCAGCCGCGCCGACAATCGCTCCCGCCGCTTCAGTTTGCCGCCGAGCACCAGCATCGACATATCGGCGATGAATGCGAAAGCGATGCAAAGCCGTGTGACCGCGCGGTAATACTTGGCCAGCACCGGCGTCGCGCCCCGCGGTTTCTTCAAGAACACGCCGCAAGTCAAGCCATGCACGAGGCTGCGCAATGCGTTCGATGCAAGAAAGGCGGCATGACGAAGGAACGCATTGTCGAAGGCGATCAGCGCGCGCTGCGCATCGTCGTCGCGCGCGGCCGTCATTTCCTTGAGCAGATACGGATGGCATCGAATCGAGCCCTGGCCGAAGATAATGAGCGAGCGCGTGAGGATATTGGCGCCTTCGACCGTGATCGAAATCGGCATCTGCTGATAGGCGCGCCCGAGAAAGTTCGATGGCCCGAGACAAATGCCCTTGCCGCCGGCGATATCCATCGCATCGGTCACGATCTTTCGGGCGCGCTCGGTCACGTGATATTTGGCGATGGCCGAAAGCACGGCGGGCCTTTCTCCGAGATCGACTGCTTGCGCGCAAAAGCGCCGCATCGCGTCGATGACGTAGAGATTGCCGCCCATGCGGCCGAGCGCTTCGTGAATGCCTTCGAACTTGCCGATCGGCGTTTTGAACTGCCGGCGCAACGCCGCATACGCGCTCGTGCCGCGCACCGCGAGCTTGGCCGTGCCGACGCCTCCGGAAGGCAATGAGATCGCGCGGCCGGCCGCTAAGCATTCCATCAACATGCGCCAGCCGTTGCCCACTTGCGCGGGGCCGCCGATTACCCAATCGATGGGAATGAAGACATCCTTGCCCGAGTTCGGCCCGTTTTGAAAGACCGCATTGAGCGGCCAGTGACGCCGGCCGATCGATACGCCCGGGTGCGCCGTCGGAATCAGGGCGCACGTGATCCCGGGTTCGTCGTCGGCGCCGAGCAGATGCTCGGGATCTTTCACGCGAAACGCGAGGCCGAGCACCGTGGCGATCGGGCCTAGCGTGATGTAGCGCTTATCCCACGTCACGCGAAAGCCCAGCGTTTCGCGGCCTTGATACGTTCCTTTGCAGACGATCCCGAGATCGGGAATGGCAGCGGCGTCGGATCCGGCATAGGGACTCGTGAGCGCGAAGCAAGGAATTTCTTCGCCGCGAGCGAGGCGGGGGAGGTAATAGGCTTTTTGCTCCTCGGTGCCGTAATGCGACAGCAACTCGGCCGGCCCGAGCGAGTTGGGCACCATGACCGAGACGGTTGCCGCCGAGCAGCGCGAGGCGAGCTTGGCGATCACCTGCGAATGCGCATAGGCGCTGAAGCCCTTGCCGCCGTGGGCCTTGTCGATGATCAAGCCGAGGAAGCCTTTCTGCTTGATGTATTGCCAGGATTGCGGTGATAGGTCTTGCCAACGCGCGGTGGTTTCCCAATCGTTTGCGCTATCGGCCAGGGCCGCGCACTCCTTATCGACGAACGCGCGCTCCTCGTCGGTCAGCACGGGCGGGCCGTGCGCGAGCAGGGTGTCCCAGTCGGGGCGGCCCGTGAACAGTTCGGCGTCCCACCAGACGGTGCCCGCTTCGATCGCATCGCGCTCGGTGGCCGACATCTCCGGCAGCGCGCGACGAAACATCGACAGTACGCGCGCGCTGATGAGCGCGCGCCGCAGCGGCTTGAGCGTCATGATCAAGGCGGGCAGCACGAGCACGATGGCGAGCGCGATGCAGGTGGCGAGACCGGCGGCTTTCATCGCGGCCACGATCGCGACCCATACGCCTAGCGTAATCAGCCACCACAGTGCCGCCGCTTCGTTGAAGATCAAGATTGCACCCGCGACGACGAGCGCCACGACGAGCGATGCCATGAGCCTTTCTCCGTGCGGCGCACATGCGCGCCGTGCGCAGTTAGAGTGCGGGACGCACGCCTTCTTGCTGCTGTCCGGCGTGCGCGCCGGATGCTTGCAATGCGTGCGCGCCTGCTACCGATGCGGCCGCGTGTTCCTCGCTCGTTCCGTCGCCATGCGTCTCGCCGTGCGGCGCGGGCGCAGGCGCATCGAGCGGGCCACATTCACTGATTCCGACAGCCGCGTCGCAACTGTCGCCGGCATCGCCCAACACGGCGGCGAACGCAGCAAGTTGGGTGCCATCCGGCAACGGCGCTTTGAGCGCGGCCACCATCAGCGATGCGAGCCGCGCGATCAGATGCAGATCGCTGATCGCTTGCCCTTTCGAGAATTCGGCGATGAGGTTGTCGGTGTCGGCGCCGGCCAAGACGCCCGACAGCGCGCCGATCGCGAAATGCAGCCGCCACCCGAGTTCTTCGCGCGGCAGATGCGGCAAGGCATGCTGAAACGCATCGAAGAAACGCTCGGCGACATCGGCGTAATGGCCGTTCAAGAAATCGTGTATGAAGGCAGACGGATCGGTATAGGCGCGACCGAGCAATCGCAGAAAGGCAGGGCCGCCGGCGCGCGGATCGCGCGAGAGGCGCAATGCGGGAATGAACATCGCGCCGAGCACATGCTCGCAGGTCAAGCGATTGGCGAGCTGAGCCTCGAAACGATCGAGCAGTTTCAATCGCTCGACGTTGAGCGTGTCCAGACGGCGCGCGAGCATGGCATGAATGAGCGCTTCCTTACTGCCGAAGTGATAATTGACTGCGGCGAGGTTCACGTCGGCGCGCGACGTGATTTGCCGCAGCGACATGGCTTCGTAGCCGCATTCGATGAAGATGTCTTCGGCGGCGTCGAGAATGCGCGCCTTGGTATCGCCGGTGCTCCGGCTGGGTGTTCGAACTGCCATGTATGCCTCCCTGTCGATCAGAGCAAGCGCTTTGGCGCTCGACCCTGCTCCCATGCATAGCTACGCCGGTGACTGGCCACGAACAAGCGATTCAAGTCTCCGATTGAATTTCGTTATTTTTAGCACGATAAAAACGCTTTGAAATGGCGGCAAGCGTTCTTTGTGGGTGGAGTCCTCTAGTGGCTGGGGGAGCCGGGATTGCGTTGCAGTGCAGCAGTGGAGCAGTGCGTGTGGAAGACGAGGCAGGAGAAAAGGCGGGAGAACAGGCGGGAAGGCGCGTGAGCGCTTTCCCGCTTATTCGAAGGTGCGGTGTCAGACGGTGGGAGACGCTGCGACTTCCTGCGCCGAGCGCGTCATATCGATGCCGCGTTTTTCGGGGCCAAATAGGATGAACACGGCGATGACCACGGACGCGATACCCGCGACGGTCGCGAGCGCGAACGCATAGTTATCGCCGCGGCTCACGGCCACGGACGCCTGCATGGTCGCGTTGATCGATGCGATCAAGTTGCCGAGTTGATAGACCAAGCCGGGGAATGTGGCGCGCACTTCATCGGGCGAAATCTCGTTCAAATGCACGGGGATGACGCCCCATGCGCCTTGCACGGAAATCTGCATCAAGAACGCGCCGACCGCGAGCATGACGGCGCTGCTCGAGAAGGCCCACACGGGCAAGACGGGCAAGGCGATCAACGCGGCGATGCAGATGGCGCGGCGCCGGCCGATTTTCTCCGAGAGCGAACCGAAGAACAAGCCGCCGACGATCGCGCCGATGTTCAGCACGATGGCGATGATCGAAACGGTATGCGGATCGAAGTGGTGTTGCTCGCGCAGGAAGGTCGGATACAGATCCTGTGTGCCGTGCGAGAAGAAGTTGAAGGCCGTCATGAGGATGATCGAATACAGCGCGAGCGTCCAATTCTTCTTGAATGTGGCCAGCATGCTCGGGCGAACGCGTTTTGTATCGAGCGCCTTCCACGCCGGCGATTCTTGCACGTTGCCGCGGATGTAGAGCACAAGCAGCGCGGGGACGACGCCGACGAAGAACATGCCGCGCCAGCCCACGTATTGATAGAGCACGCCGAAGACGATCGAAGCGATCAGGTAGCCGCTCGGGTAGCCGGCTTGCAAGAGGCCGGAGACGACGCCGCGCGAGCGAGCCGGGATGGTTTCCATCGTCAGTGCCGAGCCGACGCCCCATTCGCCGCCCATGGCGATGCCGAATAGCGCGCGTAGAACGAGCAGCGTGGCCAGATTGGGCGAGAAGCCCGACACCAGTTCGAGCAGCGAATAGCAGGCAACGTTGACCATCAGAGTCGGACGGCGGCCGAACTTATCGGCGAGACGACCGAAGATGAGCGCGCCGATGGGACGCATGGCGAGCGTCAACGTAATCGCGAAAGCGACCTCTGGGATTTTTGTATGGAATTCGGCTGCGATGTCCTTGAGCACGAACACCATGAGAAAGAAGTCGAATGCATCGAGCGTCCAGCCTAGATAGGCGGCAATCGTTACATTGCGCTGTTCCTTGGTCCATGTCATTTCGTTGGTTCTCCTTTTGGCTCCGGATTTTGCGAACTGGTGAGTCCTCTCGGATGCTTGGCGTTTTTGCGATCTTGTGTAGCGGCAAGCATCACCCCTGAGTGTCTGAAGTGTACGCGCTTTTTAAGTGGGTGCAGGGTTGGGAATGGGGGGATGAGGGGTAATACCTAGATGAAAAGCGCGAGAGCGCGCATACATTGGATGGGCTGTCGGGTAATTGAAAGAATTGGGGTGTGGATTGCCGTTTCCGGCTGAAATAGCTTTCGCGTTTACTTTGAGGGACGTCGCGCGGGACCGTGACGCCGCCGGGCCTAAGTGCGCTCGCGCGAAAGAGCGCGAGTCGCATCTTGATCGATTGGCTCGCGCTTGAGGAAATGGCTTACTGGAAGCCAATTACAAGGAAAGTCTCTGTGCTTTCATAAAACCACTGATTCAAGCAGTCTTTGCCATTGCACGTTGCTGACCGGACCGCGCCGGAGGGGGGGATGTCGCCATCAACATTGATTGTCGTTCCCCAATTTCCATTTTGACCGTGGATGAATTTTAACCGGTAGGGTGCCGTTGACGCACCAACCTGTGGGGTGACGTCCCACATCAAATATTTGTTGACGTTTAGGCAGCGATTGACGTTGAGCGTTTTCATGGTGAATGAGTAGGGAGGGTCACCAGGCTTCACTGTAACGACATGCGGAAAATTGCCTGTCATGCATCTTTGCGCTTGAAGTTGAAATAACAGCGGGACAGTAGATTTATTATCAAATTCGACATTGAATTTGACATAATCTGGTTCCGATGTTTTCGCTTGATGCGAACCGGCCCGGTGCTGGGTAGGTGGCGACGCGTTGTCGGCCGCGAGCGATGCGATCGGAGCGATGAGGTAGGCTGCAATCGAAACGACGGCTGCGAATTTGGCTTTAGAAAATACGAATCCTTTGATCTTCAATTTGCATTCTCCTCTTTCTCAGGCATTACGTTGAACGTCGGCACTCCATACGAAGCTTTACACGTCATCGCGAAAACCGATAGCTTATATCTTTTCTAAATGCCTCTCTGCCTCAAAGTTTGAGAGGTGATCGATCAGTCGATTGGAGTGGATGATAAATCGGTCGATCGAGATCGTTTACACGTTAGGCCGTACCCCTATTGGCAGCACGGCTCTTCTGAAGAGATTTGTATTCATGCGTGCTTGGAGGCGACGTCAGACCTCGCGCGTGAATATAAAGTCGCGAAAGGCAGGGGGCGGAGCAAGTCTAAGGCTCCGTCATTTGGTCGTCATTCAAATCAAAGCATAAGCTCGCGCGCGTGCTACTGCGTCATGGCGATTTCTCGCATCGAGCTTCTGCATCAATCTGCGCACGTAGTAGACGATAGTATGTTCCGATACACCCAGGATTCTCGATATATCCCAGTTCGACTTGTGACGGGCAATCCATCGGAGACATTCTTTTTCCCGATATGTTAGCTGCACTTCGAGTGAAATTTCCGACTTGCCGATGATTCGCGTCATGGTGTCGTGGAAATACATTGCCGCCAGGCTGCCATCACCAAGTGATGAGGCGATGATCTGCAGACCATCGCTTCGCTCGGCTTGGACGAAACAGCCGAGCATGCTGAAGTGCCCGCATTGAGTATGAATGGGGAAAATAACGCCATCTCCGATCATGTTCTCCGTGATTTGATCGAAGTCGATGTCTCCGGTAAGTGGGATCTGGTGCGTCTTTTTGCAAATAATCGGGATGATGCTTAATCGTGCGGCCTGCATGGGCGGGCATCGATCGATCGCTGTGCAAACTTGCTGCTCTCTTGCGGGTAACGTTGAGAAGATTCGCTTCGTGTTATCGTCGGATCGTGTGGGAAAATTTCCCACATAGTGGTATCGATCAAATCCCATAAGATCTACCACGGTTGCCAGGCCTGCGATCGCGGCATCCTCGGAGCCACAGTTCGATATTTCCATAATTCGCTTGCGTAGATGAAGTGCCTGCGAGCCGGAAAACAATAGCGATGTATCAATCACCTCACGCTCCTTGTGTACATCCCAACGTCGGGTGACAGCAATCATATATGACGCGGCAGGCGGGCGGCGTGACAACGAATGTCGTGAATGTCGATGGGCATAGGACAGCAGGCGTGCTATCAAATATTGATGCTTATCTCCTCTCGTGTAGGAAACCGGTGCGGTGTCGTAAAAAGGGCCTTGATCCGTGAGTGCAAGCCACTAACTGGCGTAAGCCATGGGTTGATACGCCGCTCCCAATGTTTTCAATATTTGAGCTTCACGCGTGGCAGCTGCCAGTCTATTGAAGCATGATGATGTTAAACGTCTTTCGTCGTGAGCGATGTCGGGCGCGCTTAATCGCTTGTTGTGATCCGAGGTGAGTTGCCATGACTACAAGGGTTTGCACTTTAAGTTCGACGAGATACGTACACAATTGAATCACCGGCGGGTGAGCTACCGTGTTCAGGGATGTCAGTAATTGCAGGGTGCTAACGCTTGGTGAAAACAACCTCGTTTGATTATTGGAGATTGATATGGCGGCTCCTGCTTACAATCATAGTGCGGTGGTAGCTTTTGAGATTGACTTCTCGAACGCAAATACTGGTGGTTTGGCCAACTTGTCGGCAACGATCAGTGGGGGTTCTGACTCGATTATTTGGACGATGGGTCCAGGTGGAAATTACGATAATTCGGCATCGCCGTTCTATATTTCCACCACTCAAAACTTTAACGCAAATCATGCGCCTTCGTCTTCGATTCCTATAGCTCAGCTCTCGTTTATTAATCAAGCGGGCGGAGAAAAGCAGATGGCGATGTCCTATATTCCTCAGGCGCAAAATGGGAATGCCACTGCATTCTATCTAAATTGCTATATCTGGGGGACGGCCGCAGCGGCGGCCAGCGAGACGGTCAACATGAACGCAACCATCGATTCCGGTGTCACTCTTTACATCAACGGGACGGAATACTCGGACAATAACCAGCACCCCGTAACGGTAAGCTGGAAGAAATTCTAGATACTCCCCCGCGGATTGCGAACGGGTGGCACACACGTGGTTGTACGGCCAGTGAGCGGAGGTACCATGTCATTTTCGACGGGCGGGTTGCAGTCGACGCAGCAATGCCGGGTGCGCTTTTCGCGCCATCTCCCGGGCGAGCGCTTAACCGTGACTGTTGTCGACAAAGACCCGAAGGGCTGGGTGATTTGGGCTCTTTCTGATCTACCAGGTGACGGAAAATTCCAGATAACCAGCACGCTCACTGGCCGAACACTCGCGCTTGCGAGTTTAACAATATCTTACAACGCCATGATCTTTGTCGCGCCGGGAAGTGCTGAGCCGACCGAGGAGAGAGAGAAGTTCATTGCCCCGGTGGTTGATTCTTTCCTGACTCTGTGGGCCGGCCAAAGAATGCAGTCGATCGGATTATGCTTCACGTCAACCCAGGGTAGTTCCTCAAAGGCGATGGTTGAGTTCGCGTTGGGCGGTGACTTGGAAAGCATGTACCCGTTGCCGCAGTCGACAACGCAGGTAATTCCCTGGCCGGTCTAAAGCGATTTAAGACTGACGATGCCCAAAAGAGAGGGTGACCGTGTCGATGATTAATGAAATGTTGGGCGTTGTCGGCAATCCGAAATTGATCGCCGCTGCCGACGGGGACAGTGCGATTCGCGCCACTGACCTTGCAGGCGCAGGCGTTCCCGACTCGTCGGCATCAACCGTTACCGACTTGGCCGGCAACCTCGTCGTTGCTGTCCCGCGGAACTCGAACACCGACTCGCCATGCGTACGAGAGGCGATTGATTATCCGATTCGCTTTCTGCTCTCGGGGATGAAGGCTGGATATCAGGCAGGCATCAAGCTATATGAAATGGAAGATGAGGAAGGTTGGACCGTTGGGGAGCACTGTGACCTGCTGGTAGGCGTGTCGGTAAATTTTTTGACGATCAATCCGTCTGAGAATCTAAACGATTTTTCGATCCGGCAACGTGAACTAGACATTTGTGTCAACCAAGACTGCGAACGCATTGATGTCTGTTTGTATGTGAGAACGAAGAGATCGTTTCTGAAGGGGAGTATTCAGCTGCCGCAAGGCGGATTGGTGACTGTCGAATCCGTCATTGATAGAGCTAGTTTGTCCGGCGTGAGCTCGTTTGGTATCGCTTTATATTGATCTCTGGTGAAAATCGTATGAACTTGATACCCGTAACGTTCGAATTGACAGGCGTCGCCGATAGCTTCCGCGCCGAGATTAAGATCGAAACCTCGGGCGCGGAATGGACGCTGAGTGGACTAGGGGGTGACGCAGATCTCGGGTTCTCGTGCAACGAAACGATCTCGAGCGAAGCTCGCGCCGTCAGCATTCAAACTGTGGAAGTGACGAAAACGCGCGTTTCGATAGTAACTGGATACGGGGTATCGGCAACGCCGATCACGTTAACGACCGTACTGCTTGCACCTCCGGGGCTCGAATCGATCGAGGGAACGTGCACGCTCAATGCCGGTGCGCGAGTATATGTGAGGTTCGGCAGCGGCCCAGTCATCGAATGGGAGCCTGGCCGAAATACGGGCTACCTTCCGGGCGCGATGTCAAATCTACAATTCATCAGGCTTGCGATTGGGGGCTGGGCGCCGGGGCGATCCGTTTCCATCGAACTCGCCGGAAGTGAAAAAGAGTCGTTTCAGTGGGCTATGGGACAAGGGGCGAAAGGGACCGCGCCATTCTCTATCTCAGCGGCTAATGGAAGTGCAGTGCAGGTCGGTAGTATCGCGTTTTTGCCCAAAAAAATCCTTCTCTGCTCATGCGGAGGTGCGGGTAACATCGCCAACGAAATTAATGATTTGATCATCGAGGCGTATATCGAGCGTATTGATTTGGCAAAAGATTCTGGGCGAGCGCCGACCGGTCGAATTGGACTCAGTGCCAGTTGTGACGCTGACATCGCGGTAATCGTGCAAATTCCTGGTCAATATCCGCAACGGCTGACAAGCGAACCGAGAATGTTTCATCTGATGTAGATGTTTATATCGATCTTTAATTAAGAGCAATTGCCTTGAATGTTAACGCGCGCCATGTCAAATCCGCCGATCGATCCTGAGCAAGTCATAGCGGGCGTGAGCAACGCGCTGCGAAATTTAATTTGTGCGTACGTTCCACGCGTAGCCACCGAAGAAGCAATCATGTTCGATTCGCCCGCGGCTTTCGACAGCATCAACGAAAACCGGCTTTCGCTTTACCTGTACCAAATCGAAATCAATCCCGAGTTGCGAAATGCTCCGCCCACGGTATCCGCTGAGCAGGAGGGGGCGAACCTGGGGTCGCTCACGCTTACGCCTGCGCCGTTGGCGGTTGATCTGCTTTATATGCTCGTGGTCTACGGGCAATCGTACGAGTATGAGCAAATGATTGCGGGCAGCGTGGTTGGACTGTTGGACAGATGTGGCCGCATACCGTCCGATTTCATCACGCAAACGCTAAAAGACAGTGATAACGCCAGGCTTGCGGTTGTCCCTCAGCCCGCGACCATTCATATGCTGCGAGATCTGTGGGCCGGCTTTCCAAATAGGGCGTATCACTTAACGAAACTCTACACGGTATCCCCGGTTCACTTACCGGCGCCCAGCGTGCCAGTCGATCTCGTACTGAAGAGCGAAATCGGCGCCGTCATCACCAATCCGCAGACTCCGCCGCCCAGGTGAAATCATGAAGCGCGACATAGTAGTCACAACGGAGCTTCCAGCAATCTTGCAGTTGATCGACGGCTTTTTAGGCGAACCGCTGGACGATGACGCTCCGGTGACCTTCCGGCTCGACGGTACACCTTGCACGCCCCTTTATAAAGGCAGCGGGTTTTACGTGTTCATGGATCTGCGCGATACGAGTCCCCATCAGGTGGATGTGACGTGCGCTGGTTTCACTAGCGTTCAAACGACGTTGACAGCCATCGCTGTCCCGCTCTTGAAGCCGTTGGCTGAGCTCATCGTCGTGCTTGAGCTAGGGCCCAGCCCGGCATATTCGTACTCGCCCGATGCCACGTTGCTCTGCGGGAAAGTGACAAGCGGACGTACCCCACTAGGGGATGTCGAAGTGTTCGCGCTTTTTTCTGATCGTCAGGGGACGTGGCAGTGGCGCAAGACGCGCTCATACGCGGCGCAGCACGATAGCCCCTACTTCGGACATTACTCGCTAGCATTGCCTTCCAGCGTTTCGGGGGCGCCCGTCAGTCTTCGTTTCACGAAGGATGGACACACGTCGCATTTCGAACGGGTCGCGCCAACCCGGTCGCGGACGACCATTGTTGGCGCGGACCTGCTACCGACGAATGCCTAAGGAGATGTGAGCATGGCAGACGGAACCGCGTATTCGCATCCGGGCGTATATATCCAGGAACTACCGGGCACCCCGACGATTTCGAGCGTTTCGACGTCGATTCCAGTGTTTATCGGAGCGACTCAAACGCTCGATCAAAGCGACCTCAACGTCGCACGACTCGTTAGCGGCTGGGCAGATTATCGATCCCGATACGGTGACTATGTCTGGGGCTCGGAAGTTTCCAAGACGGTTTACGAGTTTTTCGCCGAAGGCGGGACGACGTGCTACGTCATCGGCGTGACTTCCACGACCCAGCTCGCGCCGGCAGGGAACGCAACGATAGCCGACACGGCGACTGGAACGTATTCGATCAACGCGGCGAGCGCGGGCTCGTGGGGGAAGAACCTCTATATCTCGATTACGGATGCCGGGCCGACACCCCCGGCAAATACTGCATCAAACTATTTTTCCGTCAACGTGCTGGTGAAGTCGAGTGATGTGAAAGCCGCCAAGCCGACCATGGCGATAAGGCTCCTTAAACAGTACATCATTGACAATGGGATACAGCCGGCGGGAGAGTACTATGTGCTCGAATCGTTTGGCGCATTTACCTCGGCTAGCGTGTTGGGGGGAGGGGTCACATGCAAGTTGGCGATGCAGATCAATGCCAAGTCGATATTCATCCGCGTGGCGAATGTCACGCCGGCCTCCCCGGGGCAGAAATCAGGGTCTCGCAGGGGTCAACCCGTCCAATTGTCCACCGGCGGTACGGATTTCACGCTCGCGGGGTATTCAAACGCATGGCCGGCTCTTTCGTCCGTGTCGGATGCGAGTCTAGTGGCGACGCCCGATGCAGCGGTCGCGGATATGACAGTGGACACGAAGGGGAAGGATGTCACGGATTATAAAAGCGTTGTCATCACCACCGGTGTGTTGCTGACGTGCCAGAACGCCAAGCTCAAAAACCTGTTTTACGTGATAGACGCGCCGTATGCCGGAATCAGTACGAACGCGACCGGTCAGGTGGTCGATAACAACCATAACGTCGTCGATTTCGTGCTCGGCACGAACGACAGTACGCCCTTGGTTTCGTACGAGAACGCTGGGTTTTACTATCCGTGGCCCGTCGTGGTCAACCCCGTTTCCGGTACGAACGTGCCCGTTCCACCCAGTGGCCCCGTCACCGGCTGCATGGCAAGAACCGACATCAATGCAGGTGTGCATTTCTCGCCTGCTGGAGTGGTCAACGGCCACATCCAAACGGCCACGGGAATGACAAAATGGCTCAGTGAAAGCGACCAGGATCTATGCAACCCTCATGGCATCAACGTCATTCGCAACGTCCCGGGCTACGGAATCACGATCTACGGCGCACGCACGCTTGCTGTGGGCACCGAGTGGCAATATACGGCCGTTCGCCGCTTCGTGACGCAGTGCGAGTTGAGTTTGAAGGCGGGCCTTCAATGGGTCGTCTTCGAACCTAATAGTAATTTTTTGTGGACGACGATCATTCGAGAGGTATCCGCCTATTTGAGCTTGCTCTGGAATGAAGGCGCGCTGTTTGGCAATTCTCCGCAAGAGGCTTTTTTTGTAACCTGTGATGAAACGAACAATCCGCCCGTACAGCGCACCCAGGGCATCCTCAATGTTGATGTAGGTTTGGCTGTCCTCTACCCGGCAGAATTCGTGGTGATCCGACTTTCCCAGATCACCGCACCGAGTTCGGGATCTTGACGGAGGTATTTCATGGCTACAGATCCTTTTCGCGGATTTCGCTTCATCGTCGACATTACCCCAAAGGTGACCGCTTCATTTTCGGAGGTCACCATACCGGATATCACCATTGATACGGTGGAATACCGCGAGGGGAAGGATAAGTACCCGAACAAGCGGGTATTTTCCGGTCTGACTTCGTATGGCAGCGTGTCTCTAAAGAAGGGAATCACGACGTCGCGCGATCTGTATCTTTGGCATGCCTCGGTCGTAACCTATGGGACGTCCGTTGCACATGCCAAACGCCACGGGACGATCATATTGCTCGACACCGACGGCTCTATCGGGGCGAAGTGGACGTTCCTTAACGCGTTCCCGACTCATTTGTCGACAACTGCGTTAAGTGCGAGTAGCGCGGAAGTCATGATCGAGACGCTGGAATTACACATCGAGCGCATGACGCGCGAAAAGTAACAGAGTTAATCCATCAACCTGACATTTGCGGATGCCGCCATGGAAGATCCAATCAGCATTGAATTTCCATTCACCTTGAAGGTAGGGTTGCGCGGCGATGACGGGGCCTTGCATCGAAACGGCATCATGCGACTCGCGACCGCCGCCGATGAGATTGTTTCAATGCGGGACAGCCGGGTCCAGGCCAACCCCGCCTATCAACCGATCATTGTTTTATCGCGAGTGATCGTTCAGTTGGGGACGCTCGAAGTTATCACGCCGGCTGTCATGGAAACCCTGTTTATGGCTGATTACAACCAGCTTCTCAGACTCTACGAAGAGATCAATCAGCTCGATACCGAATTGGGAGCGCCGGCGGCGCCAGGCCCATCGCAGGAGGCGTTCCCGGGAAACGTAGAATCGCTGCCGTTTCAGGCCGGCTTTATGAGGAGATAGCGTTCATCGCTTATCACCTTCATTGGTCGCGTGCGGACATTTTATCGATGGCGCATTCGGAACGGCGGCGGTGGTGTGAGGAAATCAGCAAGATCAACGACAAGATCAACGCAGCGGAAGATTCGAATCAACCGCGCGGTATCGACATACGTGCGCTTGGGTAAATGCAGCCACCGACCGATCGGTGGACCTATCTAACACGGGTGATGTATGAGCTTTTCGGTCGGCGGTGCGCTTGACAAGCTTGAAAGCGGGTTCAAGACGCTCGAAAACCTAGCGTTGGAACCCTACAAGGCCTACAACTTCCGCGTAATACTGCATCCGGATCGGAGCTCGGGGAGCCTTCTGAGTGCAATGGTCACGGGGGGAATGGCGAGCCTCGGGGTCGTGCTGGGTAGCTTTGCCAGTGTGGAAGGCATCGGTTGGAACACGGAGGTGCATACGGTACGCCAAGGCGGGGTCAACGACCGTGAACACAAGCTGCCAGGCCGGACGACGTGCAACGAGTTGCAATTCACGAAAGGCCTGACGCTGCTCGATCCGATGTGGGAGTGGTACCGCTTCACCATGAAGGGGAACGTGAAGCGCATGAACGGCACGATTTTCTTGCTCTCGGATCTCCATACGCCGAGTTTCCGTACGTTGCCCTCGGCCGGCTTACCCACGGCGGCGTGGAATTTCTATCACGCTTTTCCGCGCGCCCTCGAGGGCGTGCATTTCGATGCGTCGCAAAGCGCGCTCGCCGTGCAGCGCATGACGCTTTCGATCGATCGGATCGAGAAGTTCAGTGTGACGTCGTTCTCTTAGCCATGCGATGGAACCTAAAACGACTCCCATTGTTCCGCGCGCGCGCGGCGCAGGCCTTTTGGGGGCGATCGGTTGCGCGGCTTCGCTTGCGCTCGTATGGCCTGGCACGTTATCCCTGGCCGATGCAACTCACGCCGCATTTCGTATTCGCGGTAATTCCCGCGCGAGGGCAGGTGCATCAAGCCATGCGGGAAAGGGCCCAGTCCACGGCCCGTAGGCCCGTGCGCAAGACGTTACGGCGTCAGCCGGGGGCGGGAAAAAAAGCTGAAGGGCCTCGCTGGGTCGATGGATTGCGGCGACAGCCGACATCCGCGCAAAAAAAGATGACCGTCGCCGCGGATGCGCAGGTTCGGGTGTCCAAGGTGACGCCGGCGTTCACGGCAAGTCGCGCGACGCGCTTCACGACGGCTTCCCGCCCGTTCGAACGCGCCCGGGCGCGGGCGGCGCAGGCTGCGAAGGGGGCCTTGCGATCTCGCGCGCGGCGTCATGATTTTCGTGACCGACAGCTGTCTCGCGCGGGCGCGCGTTTTATCGCGCAAAGCAGGCGTGCGGCGCCCGACCCCCGGTGCACACCGCGTCGCTTTGTGGTGATGCGTGACGTGCCGGTTTCGCGGGCTCGCGATCGGGCGACCCGTCTTTCGGTGCGGTCGGCGAGTCGCAACCTCGCAGCACCGATTGACCGGTACATTGACGCGAGGCAGCGGCGGACGGCCGCCACCGCTGAACGCGGCTATCGATCCGATCGCCCGCGCAATCTTCGCCCGCTCGGTCCCGTCGTTTCGTCATCGCGAATGATGCCTCGTTACAGTAAGCGCGAGCGTGCCCGCGGCTCAACGCGCTCGGCGAGGGGGAGCTTGATGCGCCCGCGCGTGGTTGCCATCGGATCGGATGAGGCGTATCGGTCAGCCGCAACCGCTGTCGTTTTGCGTGCGCAAACGTCGGCTCGTTCTGGCGTCGCGAGGTCCGTGGGGGTCCCGCCTTCCGTTCGTGCCCGCATCGAGAGGCGCGCGAGTGTCCCTCGCACCGGTCGTACCCGCGTCGCGAGGCCGACGGGCGTCGCCCAACCACCACGACGGGCCGATCACCACGTCGCCGCCCCGTTCGCACACCGCTTCGTTCGCCGCGCGGCATCCGCAAGGCGACAGCGCTTCGTCTTGCCGCGGCAGCGGCCCTCGCGACGCCGCACCACCTTCACGGGCTCGAGTAGACGTCCGCACATCGTGGAGCCGTTGTCGCTGGTATTGCGCCAGCGTGGGAGATCGGCCGGCTTGCGGGATCAACCAAAGGCCGCACCGCGGCAAGCCTTCGTCGTGCGCGAATCGCGTCGAGCGGCTCCCGCCAGTTCAAGCGAGCCATCCGCCACGCAATCGCAGAACATGCCTGTCGCCGAGGCGGTGCGTCGAATACTGATTCCGCTCCTGCAAGACACGCTTTTTTCCCAGAGCACGGTGGGCCGCTTGGCCAATGGCGTGCTGACGGAAGCGGACCGGCGTGATAGCGCCGAACAATACCGCAAATCGGGAGGACGCTGATGCTGCCGCGACACAGCAAGTCAAGCCTGTTGGCCAAACTTTTGCCGAGCAGTTTGCACCATGCCTCCATCCATATCGAGAACTCCCATGCGAGTCAGATGAAGGTCAGCAACAGCCTGCTCAAAGTGATGTACAACCCCGAGACGTTATCGCTCAATCAGAACGCGAGGGTAACGGGGGAGGGTAACAAGGTATGGTTCTCGCGAACTCAGCCAAGCGAGTTGCAGGTAGATCTGTTTTTTGACACTTATGAAAAGCAGAGCGACGTTCGAAAATTGACCAATGACATTCTGGCGCTCACCGAGCCTTGGCCTGCGAAGCAGGGGGCAAAGGTGCCGCCAACGGTGCGCCTCATGTGGGCGGATTGCATGTTCACGGGCATCGTTACCCAAGTCGGCCAGAAGTTCACGATGTTTTTGCCGTCGGGCATACCCGTTAGAGCGGAGCTCAGCGTGACCTTCACGGAGGTCTTGACCGATGCCGAGGAGATCCAGGCACAGGGGCTCGACAACTGCCGCGCGTTGGTGACCGTCGTGGCCACGGACCGCTTGAGTTCGATCGCGTACGATGCATTGGGCGATTGCACTCGGTGGCGTTTAATTGCCGATGCAAACGGTATCTACGATCCGATCGCGTTCCCGGGGCGCGCATGGATCGGACAAACCATCGCGATCCCGGACACGCACAACGAAACGTTCGAGCCACCAGGAGCATCGGACTATGTCTGACTTGCTCGGGGGAGGTAGCACGATTCCGACTGCACACAATGCGGCCGAGGGAGGCGCCACACTGGCGCGGCCGGGCGGCTCGGGCTTGTCGCATGGCGTCGCACGCAACGCGAACGAACTGCGCAACGTCACCGTCGACGAGCAGCACGTCACGCCTACGGCGAGCGCTGCCCAAGTGTCGGCCGTGTTCGTCCAAGAGATCAACATGCCGGCAATGTGCCAGGTCGTCTATGCCGTCGACGAGCACTGGACCGAGCGTGACTTCAAACAGTTCAAATTTGGCGGCAAGCTCGAGTTCTCGGATCTGGCGCTGGGTGGAACTGCTCAAGGCGCGGCACTGCCTGTGACGTACATCAGCGGCATGACATTCGAGGCCCGCCCCGAGTCGGGTGGGACGTCGCTGCTCACCGTCGTTGCTTTCGACAAGTTGCATTGGCTGAGGTTTGGCGCCCATACCACGCCGTTCGTCAACCAGACCGACAAGCAAATTTTCGAATCGGTGGTGTCGCTGGTAGAGGGGGTGACGCTTTCAGCGGTCGATATGCCCGACAACGCCTATCCCTACGTGCTGCAGGACAACGAGACCGACTACGACTTCCTCATGAGACGTTGTGAGGAGGGGAACTACGAGTGCATGGTTAAAACGGAGAAAAGCATTGAGAAGTTGATCGTGCGTCCGAGCATACAGGGCAAATCCCCGGGTGAGTTGGCGTTGGTCTACAGACAAGACATCGAAGCGATATCGCTCGACTTGCGTGTGCCGACGGTGGGCTCGCCGGTGACATCGTGGGGATATGACGTGACGACCGGCAAGATGGGCGAGGAATTGAAGGGGTACTGCGACAAGGATGATTACCGGAACCCAATGACCGGGCGGACGGCCGGCTTCCAGGCGAGCCAATCTTTTGCGTCGACGGTGCCGATGACTGTGAGACGGCCGGATCTCAGGGACCCAGGCGCGCTCAACTATGCCGCTCAAGCAGCACGCACGCTTCGGCAAAATGTTTTTCTCGAGGGGACAGCAACGCTGCGCGATATCAATTTGCAGACTACGGCAGGCGTCAACGTTGCCCTCACGGGCGTCAATGCGTTCGTCGACGGCTGGTATTACATCGTCAAGAGTACGCACGAGCGTGATCGACAAGGAGATCGCACGGTTCTCGGCTTGAGGCGGAGCGGAATATGAGCGCGCACTTGAGAATCGAATTGGCGAAGGTATATAGCGTTGCCGATGCGCTCGGTCTCGGGCGTATTCGGGTCGTATACGCCGACGGCTTGACATCGGATTGGCTTCAATTGATGAGTCCTTTCGCCGGGCCGGGATACGGCATGTTCGCCTTGCCGCAAGTGGGCGCACCCGCGTTGGTGGCGTTCGCGACGGAGAACCGCACCTGCGGCTATGTCATCGGGTTTCCGTGGGACGGCAAGGCGAAACCCATCGTCGAAGACCAGCAAAAGCAGCCGAAAGTATGGGTGCTCCAAACGAACGGCAAGAAGAAGATCACGCTTGACGATTCCGAGCAGCCATCGATCGAGATCACGGACGAGAAAGGAAATGTCGTGAAGATCGACACGAGCAAGGATGCAATTTCGATTGTCAGCCAGGGTGATCTGTCGATCACTGCCACCAAGACGCTGACCTTGCAAGGGCAGAACGTGGAAATAAAGGGGCAGCAGAACATCAAACTCGAAGCGAGTTCGATCGACCTCAACGCCCAGTAAGGTTAATCACGCTAACGAGCGGATCGAATCATGGGACAGCGAATAGCGAAGGCAGGCGACGGGATAGGGCCGGTGATGGACACGCATACGATCATCAACACGATAACGGGTGCGACGCAACCGCAGGAATGTCCCTTCAACGGGAACTTCAATCCGGGCACGCTGGAAAGCAACGTGAAAGTCAATGGCAATCCGGTGGCCACGATCGAATCGAAGGTGAACAACCTCATCGTGCATGTTCCGCTGCCCTCCTACACATTCGTGTCTGCGCCTTCGAACATAGGCGAAATCACGTCATGTAGCGTCAACGTAAAAGTCAACGGCAAAAAAGTGGCGAAGGCAGGCGATCCGTGCAGCACATGCACGGAAGTTCCGCAATCGCCCGCTCCACAAGTAGAGGTTCGCAATCCGGTGAACGTCTGCATCGGCTTGATCAGCCCGGGAGGCAATTGATGCTTGCCAACGGCGATTTCCTGGGCCGAGGATGGTCCTTCCCGATTGCGCTCTCGACTTCCGCGCGTGTGCAGTGGAGCGCCGGCGAACAAAAGATACGCGAGTCGATCTTGGTGATTCTGCGGACGGTGCCCGGCGAAAGGGTACTCATGCCCACTTTCGGTTGTCGCATTGGCGAACTCGTTTTTGCGCCGAACAACGGCGATACGCGCTCGTTGGCGCAAACGTACGTCACGGCCGCGCTGCAGACGTGGGAGCCGCGCATCCATCGGCCGAGCGTCACGGTAGGGATCGATCCGAGGATGCCTACCTTGTTGCCGATCACCATCGAATACATCGTGAGGGAGACGAATAAGGCAGGCAACCTGGTTTATCCCTTCTACCTGAAATGAGCCGCCCATGAGCGTCCCGGTTTTCGATCAGCGCACAGCCGCGGCGTTTTTTGAGGATGCGTTGGCGCTTGCAAGGTTATACAACCCGCAATGGGGTGTGCCCGATGCCGGTGCGATGACGGCCGACGCGATCGCTCAGGATCCGGGGTTGGCCCTACTGAAGCTTTTTTCGTTGTTGGGTCAGGATCTTGCAAGCGTAGTCAACGCAATTCCGGTCCAGCGCCAGTTGGCGCTGTATCGCTTCTTGGATATGTCGGTTCGGCCGGCCGCGTGCGCATCGGCGCCCATCTGCTTTTCGCTCGCGCCGAACGTAGGGCCGGTCACGCTGCCGAAGGGGACGGCAGTCCTCGACGCGTCCACGCCGAGCGTGCGCTTCGAGATCGATCGCGACTTGCAGGTGTTGCCGGCGACGTTAAGCGCCGTGCTGACCGTCGTGCCTCGGTTGGATCGATACGGGGATCTGCAAACGTTATGGCAAAGCGGCAACGCGGCGCCGGCGTTTCCCGGCGATGCTACGAGCGAGATGCAGTGTGCCTTCGCGCATTGTTGGCTGCTCGGCGATCCCGCGCTGTTCACGCCTCGCGGCGCGGCGAGTCAAATGACGCTCGTATTGAACGGTACGCGGCTCGATCCCGAATATTTTCAGCGTTGGTATGACGGCGCGTTGAATCCGTTATCGGTTACGGTCACGGGTTCCGCCGATCAGCGCACCTGCACGATCGCATTCAGCACGATGCCGATTGCTGCGGCCCAATCGGTCACTGCGGTGCATGCTGTGCTTTCCGCTAAGGCCGGCCGTCCGTTGGATATGACCGATCCATTCGTGGCGTCCTGTCCCACGACGAAGCTCGATTGGCTCGTCTGCGCGCCCGCTGCCGATGTGCGTGTAGTGCCGGCCTTGAATGGCTACCTGCCGAGGATCGATTCGGTGTGGTGCGACTTTGGGGCACTGTCGGCGCTACCGCAACAAGCGGCCGTCAACGGCATGCTGGTGGATCTGAAGAACGGCGCCTATGCGTTCGGAAATACCGTGCCGGTACTCGACTACAACTTTTGTATCCGCTCGGATGCGGCATTCGCCGCGCACAATGCGCCCATCACGATGCATCTCGAAGTGCGCCCGATAACCAACCTGCACACTGCGCAGATCACGTGGCAGTACTGGGGCGGCACGGCGTGGATGCCGCTGGCGGGAAAGGGCAATCCTTACCGGTTTGTCGATAGCACCTGCAATCTGATGTTAAGCGGGATCGTCTCCTTCACCTGCCCGGCGATCGCACCGACTTCAGTCGCGGGCAGCCAGGGGTTATGGATTCGCGCGGTCCTCAGTGCAGGCGACTATGGGGACTTGAAAAACGGCTTCGATCCACCGTTCGTGCGCTCGCTTGTCATCGAATACGAGAGCGGGGGCGTGCCGTCGTCGATATGGGCGCATAACGCCTTCGAACTCGATCAACTGCACACGAAAGAGATCGAGCCGTATCAGCCGCTTGCCGAGGAGGGCGCATCCCTCTACCTCGGTTTGAAAGCGCCTGATCTACTCGCGCATGGCCTTGGTCAACAACTGACCCTATATGTCGACGTCGATCCTCAGGAGGAGCACGTCGGCTACCGTGCAGTCGGCCAATGGCAATGGTTCGATACGTCGAGCGCGACGTGGCAACCGCTCGCGATCAATGTGAGCGACACCGGTATCGCACGCAGCGGCACGATCAGCTTTACTGTGCCGGCCGCCATGCAAGCCGCCGTCTTTTTCTCTCGAACCGCTTGCTGGCTTCGCGTGTTGTGTCCGCGCCGGCGCCACGCGCTCCAATTGCGTGGCATTTATCCGAATACCGTGAGCGCCTCCAACCGAGCGACCTACCGAAATGAACTGCTGGGCTCCAGCAATGGACAACCGGGCCAACGATTCGTGCTGAACCACATCAGCGCCGCCCCGCCCAGTAATGCTCAAGTGCTTCTTGCGGTGAGCGCCGATTCGCAATATGCCGTCGCGATTTCGGTCGTCGAACCCGCGACTGCCGATCCGACGACGTTGGGGACGAGCGAGCCGCAGCAACAGACGGTGACGTATCCGTGGACGCGCGTGGACAGCTTTATCGGCTGCGCGCCGCATGACCGCGTTTTTGCGGTCGATCCGCTCGCCGGTGCGATCGTATTCGGGGACGGCGCGACGGGCAAGATCCCGCCGCCGGGTGCAAACAACATCTTTGCGAGTTGCTACGCCGTGACGCAGGGGGGCGGCGGCAATGTGGCGGCCGGCACGCTGACTGCCTTATACACGGCAGCGCCCGGAATCGCACAGGTGACGAACCCCACGGCCGCGCGCGGCGGTGCCGACGCAGACCGTGTCGACGATTTGACCTATAGCGGGCCGGCGCGCGTGCGCGCGAACGATCGCGTCGTGAGTGCAGCGGATGCCGAGGCGCTGGCGTGCTTAGCCAGCGCCGGCGTCTGCCGGGCGCGTGCGATCGAACATGTGCGATGGCACGATCTCGCGGCAGGCGCCGGATCAGAGGCTGCGCCTACGCCTGCCGAGATTCGCAAATGGCCGCAGCTCGAACTTGTCGTATTGGCTGACTCGAGCGAGCCGGAGCCGCTCACGCCTATGGCGATGCTCGACGACGTCCTTGCTTACGTTCGCCAGCGCAGCACGCCGGCGCTCGCCGCGTGCACGACAGCGCGGCGTCCTGCTTTCAGGCGTATCGATGTCGCGGTGTTGCTGCAAACTAACGCGCCCAAGACGCAATGGCCTGATTTGCAGGCCACGATTGCCGCGCAATTGACGCGGTTTTTGCACCCGGCGCAGGGCGGCGCCACCAGACGAGGGTGGCCGATCGGCGACCCGATGCGATACATGTCGGTGTATTCGTTCCTTGGGGCCCAACGGTCGGTCACTGCGGTGATGGCGCTGTCGCTGTGCGGGCAAACAAGCGACGTCGCGCTCGAGGCTCATGAATCGCCTTCGGCCGGCGTCATCGATCTGCGCTTCGCGGAGGCGCCGCAACGATGAGCTTCGATCTGCCCAACCTCGATGTCATGCAAGCTCAGAAGGTGCTCGATCAATTGGTGCGCCGGATTCCAGGCTATGCGCCCGGCTGGACCGACCACAACCCGTCGGATCCGGGCATTACGCTGCTGCAAATGCTCGTTTGGATCGCCGAGGGCACGGCCTATACGGCTAACGCGGTGCCGCTGGAAGCCTACCGCAACATGGCGCGTTGGGTGGCCGGTCTCTCGAATGCGTTGTCGTTACCGAGCGAAAGCCAATACGCTACCGACTTCCCCTACGCAAAATACGCTGACACGAACTCGCAGGATCCGCCCTACGAGGCGCTGAAAGATGCGCTCATGCAAATGGAAAGCGGGGAACGGCTTGGCTATACCGCACTGCAGGATGCAGTCGTCACGTATCGTCGCGCGCCGTATCTTGCGATTACGCCGAGAGATTTGACGCAGCTGGCGACCCAGGTCAGCGCTTTTCTCGACGCGAAGGCTAAAAAGGGCGTGACGCCATTGCATGTCGCCCGTTTATGCTCGAGGCAGCGTGGCGATGTGACGGACCTCTTTTTGGTGAACGATGGCCCCTGCGCCTACTGCGCGCCGAGAAGCGAAGGCGATGCCACGTTTTCGATTGCGCTGACATCGCCCACAGACGATGCGCAGGCAGCCGCGGAAACCACGCTCGTCGACGGCGTGCGCCAATATCTGGCCGCGCGGACGCTATTGGGCACAGCGTTGACGGTCAACCACGCGCAGCTGCTTTATGTCGATGTGCAGTGCCAGGTCCTTTGCTTTGCCCGAGAGCGGGCGGATGAAGTGGCCGCAGCCGTGTTGACTGCGCTCAAGGCGGCGCTGCAGCCCGTGCGTACCGACGGTGGGCGGGATTGGCCTTATGGGGCGCCCATCGACGAGACGACGCTCATGCCGATCATTGCCGCGGTTCCCGGCGTCGATCAAGTCGAATGGATCGAGTTGGTTTGCCCGCAGATTGCATTGCTGCGCCGCCCCGATCAATCGAAAGCAGCGCAGTGGGAAGCGCCGCCGCTTCGCCCCGGCTCGATGGGCGTGATGCAGACGGGGCTGCCGCGCCTTTCTGCCGCGTCGGTCACGGTGCTGGAGCCGGGCAATGACTGACAAAGTGGAAAGCTCGCTAACGTCGGTGGCATCGAGCTATCTGAACTATCTGCCGGCGTGCTATGGGAGCGCCGAGCCTTCCGGGGAGCTGCCGTTCCTCGCGTTGTATCTGAAGGCGTTCGAGAAGTTGCTCTCAGGTATCGCGGATGGGGCCGATCTCGAGCAGGCCGATAGCAGCCTGGATGCCGCCGTTGCCTATCGTGCGGGCATACGAGCGCTGCTCGATGCCGACGTCATCGGCAATATGTTTTATCCGCGTTGGAGCTTCTTGTTTCCGGATAGCGACCCATCGGTGTTCATGCCGCCGCTGTCGGAAGTCAAAATCGAGAAGAACAAGACGGCGCTCTTCAATGCGCTGGCGAATTATTTCGGTTTGGCGAAGTATGTGAACGATCCCAACCGGTTGACCCCGGTGGAAGTGTGGGCGCGGTCGTTTTTCGAATGGCTGGGTTCGACGATCGGGTTGGGCGTCGATAAGAACTGGTCGATCGATACATCTCGCACGCTCATCGCCAAAGCGTTCGCTCTTGATCGCGCACGCGGGACGCCGATGGGGATGGAGTGGCTGCTAGAAGCGCTTCTCCCTACATTGGCTCAGCCGGTGAATGGGGTGACGTTGGGCGAAATAGCGGTCAACGATTGCGAGCGCCCGCCGTTCATTGTGCGCGAGACTGACACCGAAGCGTTGCCGGCGTTTCATGTGCGCGAAAGTTATCCGGACCCCACCAAAGCCGTCGTTATTTCAAACGACGTTCGTCCGGAGGTCCAGCGCAACGGCATCGACTTTACGGTTCACGATAGCAACATCGTGGCGCATTTACCGTGGCGCTTCGAGATCGAAATTTCTCTGACGGCCGCAACCACGGTGTCGGAAAGCGATGAGCAAAAGGCGGTGCTGGCGTATTACCGCGAGCTACGCACCGTACTCGAAACAGCAAGGCCTGCTTTGACGGCTTATACCGTTCATTTCACCGTCAGTGGAGGTACAGTCCAACACTTTTTTAAGATGCACGCCCGGCGCAGGGGTGCTTTTTAAATACCGGGACGGCATGGCCTTGACCGCTGAGGATCGGGCAATGCTATAGCGTTGTCGTATTGACAGGGCGGCATCGATCAACAAGAGTTGTCATTGCGACGGCATGTTCGAATGCGGATTTCCGAGCGCTCGCTTTGTCGATGTTGATCAGCTTGCTATCGATTTTCCATTGAGGTGATGATGACTCCGGCGATGGTTTCCCGAGTGAATTATTTCGACGGTGAAGCGCTGCTCAGAAGTGATTTCGATGCCGAGCAGGCGTATCACAAGGGCGCACGTGAACGCTTGAGTGCGGGAGTGTTGCGAGCCGGTGTGGTTTCGGGCCTCGATGTGACGTGGGATGTACGAACGCCGGCGCAGGTAACGGTGAAGGCCGGGATGGCGCTCGATTGCAATGGCCGAGAGATGGTTTTGCTTACCGATCAAACGGTACCGCTTGTTGCCCTAAACGACGGCAAGCAAAACTTTTTGACGGCGCGATATCGCGAACTGTTGGCTGTTGCCCCAGACGCGGCAGCGACGGAGTTCAAGCGCATCGAAGAGGCGCCGTGCTTCAACTGCACGCAGAACTACGACCCTGATGGGCCTGAAGTGCTGTTGGCGGCGATTGAAGCGCAGGGAGGCAATATTCAATCGGTGCGCTACCAGTACGGCAACTACTGTCGTCGCCACGTTGGTGCGGCGCTGGGGGAAGTGGAATTTGTGCTGGAGAGCGAATCGGCAGGGGCTCAGGCAGGACAGGCGGCAGTGTTGCCGCAGCGTATGGCGATTTCGGCGCGGCAGGACGATCTGACGGGCGAGCGGTATTTGGACATCTCGGCGCCGGAGATTCGATTGGACGGGCAGGTGCAAGCCGCGGGCGAGTTTGCGGGGAAATTCGAAGGGGAGGTGAGCGGTAAAGCGACTCTGGACGGCACGTTCACGGGCAGTTTTACGGGGGATGGATCGGGTTTGACGGGTGTGAAAGCCAGCGGTTATTGGCAGCAGGGCGCGGATGGCAGCCTGTACTACGCACAGGGTAATGTCGGCATCAACCACGATCAGCCCTCGGCGCTGCTGACGGTGGGGCAGCCGGTGCATTCGCATATCGGTCGGGGGCTGATGACGGCGACCAAGATCGAGAACGGAATCGCGACGGTGCAGGGGTATCAAACCAATTTCACGAACGATATGGTGGGCAAGATCTTGCAGTTCGGGGTCGTGCTCAGGCAGCAAGCGACGATTGCATCGGTGGATGGCAACGACAGCTTGACGCTGGTCGAATCGTTCCCGCTGGGGTTGGGGCCGACGGCCTACGGAATCATCCGCGGCAGTGCCGGAGAGCAGGAAGAGACGCAGGGCACCGGGTTCATTACACCGGATGGGAAGACGGTGACGGCAAGTGGCGGAGCCCAGTTTCAAGGCCAGACAAAGCTGAACGTGGGCGATGTGCTGGTGATCGATCGATTCGTGCCACAGCAGCAGGTGATTTCATCGAAGATTTCGGGCGCGCCGCAAAACGATACCTCGTTGCAGTTGACTGCACCATTCTCCGAGGATGTGAAGGACAGCGCGTATTTGTACAGCACGGATCCGGACAGGTGGATCACGGGCGAGGGCACGATCAGCTCACAAGATGCGCAGGTGACGGGCGTAGGTACGACATTCACCAAGCTGCCGGCGGGGGCGACGCTGCGGGCGCTGTCGGCGCTCGCTATTGCGAGCGTGCCGCAGACGTGGCGAGTGGACGGCGTCAGCGACACTACGCATTTGACGATGCACAAGGTCTCGATCGATGAAGGTTCGCCGCTGCTGCCGATGTCGTCGGCGTTCATGGAGACGACGTGGCAGTTGCTGAAGGTCGGTGGGGACACGCAGCTGGCTACGCCGCCTGCGCTGACGGTGGTGCAGAACAATGGGAGCGTGCCGAATACGGTGGCGATCAATGTTGGTGACAATATCGTCAAGATTGATAGCCGCTATGCGTTGCAAGTCAATGGGCCGGTGAGTTTCGACGGGGGAGCGTTGGACATCGACGGCGATCTCAATGTAAATGGGAATCTGCATGTCACGGGCACAGCAGCGATTGGCGGAGTGTTGACTGCGTCGAGCGATGTTAACGTTGCGGGCAATCTTGGTATCACCGGTAACGCTCAGATTACCGGCAACGCTCAGGTCATAGGTAACGTCCAGGTGACCGGGACGTCGCAATTTACGGGGGCGATGACGGCGGTTGATGTCAGCGCGACGGGCGAGACCACATTTAGCGGATCATTTTCCGCGACGAGCGGTGCGACGTTCGATGTGGAATGTCCAGCGACGTTTAATGCGGCGCTGACAGCCGACACGGTTACTGTCAACAAGACCGAAACGGTTACCGGGATGTTGACCGCGAGCGGGGGGCTCGACGTGGTGAGCGGCGCCTCCGTAGATTCGCTGACAGTGACGGGCAATGGTACGGTCGATGGGAAGTTGACAGCGGCGAAGGATCTCGAGGTGCAACAGACGCTCACTGTCGATGGCGCTGCCACGCTCTTGTCAAATGCAAAGGTGAAAGGGAATTTGACCGTAGATGGGTTAATTTACGGTACGTTGAGTAAAACAACCTCCTGGGGTTTAGGCGCCGCTGTGCCAGCCGGGAAGTACCCGCTTCCGACCGGCGGTGCGGGTGGCCCCGATGTGCTCAGCTATACGGCACCAAGCGACGGGATACTAGTGTTTACGACGAATAATGGCGATCGGACACATGACGGGAAGGGCGATTTTTACTCCTGTTGCTTTCATCTTACGGACGGAACGGCGTTGCTTTGTTCCTCTGCATCTGAGCTATCCCCCTATCCCGCGGCATCTGCCTTTATGTCTATGCCAATGAAAAAGGGTGCTCGCGCTACGGTTTCATATACGATGCAGGGCGGATTGGATGGCTCATTTGATGCTTTGATGTGGTTTTATCCACTCGTATCTGCCGAAAGCAATGCTTAGCGGCTGTTGAAATGTCATCGGCTGTCAATGCGGCGTTTGATGCCGGGGGGCGACAACGAAATAGGTGTGACAGTACATATTAGGAATCCAGTTGTGTGTAAACACGGGATGATCAGAGATATCTTTTGCGATGCTGGTTTTCTCGTGCGTCATTGGAGTTTCGCGTTGTCTTTGCGTCATTGCGGTACATGAGCTTGAGTCAGATTGCGATTTTCTGTAGCGACCAACGGTCGTAGATCAGGCGATCATGCACATTTTGATACAACGCGCCGATCCTCTTTATTTCAAAATATGCATCTAACCGTAGATCATCTTCCACCGAACCGACTCGTCGCTATCCCGACAACGCAGCCCTCGTCGACGACATTCGTGGTTTCTCCATTCTCTGCTCCCGCGGTCGCGGTGCGGACCAGGGGCGCTTTTGCACAGATGCGTTTTGCCTGCATAATGGCTAACGATTAAGCATCACCGTCGCCTTCCATGCTCCCACCGCTCGACACCTCCCGCCTCTTGATCCGAGAGCGCACACTAGACGATCTCGAAGCCTGCCTCGAAATGGATCGGGATCCCGAGGTCACGCGTTATATCGCCGGGCCTTGGCATGACCCTGTCGCGCACAGGCAATTCGTCGAATATCGGATCACCCGTCGATACCCGCCCGGCCTCGGCTATTGGAGCATTCGCGAGCGCAGCGACCCGGAACGTTTCATCGGCTGGGTCTTGCTGATTCCTGATCACGGTGAGGGGCCCGACGTTGAAATCGGTTGGCGGCTGG
This sequence comes from Paraburkholderia sp., assembly GCA_004322045.1. Lineage (GTDB taxonomy): Bacteria > Pseudomonadota > Gammaproteobacteria > Burkholderiales > Burkholderiaceae > Trinickia. The sequence continues at coordinate 34,323 of SCRN01000010.1, read as the reverse complement.
TTCGTTCGGCGTGGGGGCGAGGCATCGCAATCGAAGCCGCCAAAGCGGTCGTGGTGCACGCGTTCGAAACGGTGCGGCTGCCGCGCATCATCGCCGATATTGATGCTGATAACCATGCCTCGCTACGGGTAGCCGAAAAGCTCGGAATGAAGTGGGTAAGCTACGATTCGAGCGACGGCAAGCGTTACGAACGTTATCGTCTCGTACGAGACGATCTCCGCGGTAGCTAGACACGAATCCAATCTGCCGAATAAGACGCCAGCGAGAGAGCGAGCGGACATGAATGACCTCGATTGAAGCCTTTCGCAATGGCTAGCGGATACGTTAGAGCAGAAGCACTCCTCCTATGTCTTAGATAGCAAGACGAAGCACCGCAACCCCCAGCGCTCCACCGCGAAACCGCGCCGTTTCATTGACAAGTCTCACCCTCTCAAGAAGAGTGGATACACAGACGACGTGGTCCCGAATGGCGATGTACGGCGCTCGACCACGTGCAATGCAAAACCGAGCAACGGACTTGCTTGTGATGACAGATCGCTCGACGGAACCACCCCGTCGCTACCTCGACAACGCCGCCTTCCTCGACGACCTCCGCGGTTTCGTCGACTCTCTGGTCGCGCAATCCCGTTATGCGTTCCCCGAATCGATCGACGGATCCTTCCCCGGCGACCCCTCCTCCTGGCGCATCATCGCCGCCCGCATGGCCGCCACAGTCAAATCCGAGATCTTCATCCCGCTCGCTCATGTCGCGCTCGTATTCCACCTCGACGCACGCGACGTGCAGCTCCTGGCGCTTGCACTGATGGTGGAAACCGACCATTCGATCTCCGATGCGTTCGCAGCACTCACTCACTCGCTGGAAGAAGCCGACACCACCGCCGAAGATACCAGTGCAACCCCAGCGCCCCCACGGAATACATCGCTCAAAACCGCCACTCATTTACTCGGCGACATCGGCGGCTGCCTATTCGCCGACAGCCCGCTATGCCATCACCAACTGATCGAACTAGCCGATGTCAATGTATCGACACTCGACGGCGGCTACCGCCTGGCCTCAGCGCTGACCGCTTACTTGCTCGGCCTGGCCGCACCTCAACCTCGAGTGGGCGATTACATCACGACAGACATCATCGCGGATCGAGGTTTAAACGACCTGATCGTCCACGAAACCGTAAAAGCGCAAATGCAGCGCTTCGGCGACATCTGCTGCGCCCCGAACGCGCGGTTCGGCACGATCGTCCTGCATATCGAGTCGGACGACACGACGCTTGCCGGTGCATTGGCCGCCGCGGCGTTCGCGAACCTCGGCTACGGCATCGCGCAATTGGATGCTCGATTCATTCGCTGGACATACCAGAGCGTCGATCAACGGCTTGCCACGCTGCAGCAGCAACTACGCACGGCAGGCCGCGACGCCGCGCTATGCACGCAAATTCTGCTGTTGACAAACAGCGACGCGTTGGTAGGCAACGACGAACGCGATCAGATCGATTTATTCGACAGCACGCTGCAGTCGCTGCTAAAGGCGAACGCATACGTTGTCCTCTTGAACGGCCCCGCTCGTCGTATCGCGGACGCGGTAGCGAACGTGCGGCAGCAAGGCGTGCGATTGTTTCAGATCCGTGTGCCCGCATCCACCCCCGCATTGCGCAAGCTAGCTTGGAAAAAGCACGCCGCCTATTACGACCTGCCCCTTGATGACGCACTGCTGACCGCGATTGCAGGTGCCTATGCGTTTTCCGAAGCGCGTATCGCGTCCGTCGTCGATGCAGTCGCGGCGCGACGCGCGTTGAGCGCGGACGAGCACATCGACCCGGTGCTATGGGACGCATGCCGCGCGGCGGCCGAGGACCAGCCGATCGGCGTCGCCAAACGTGTGGACACGCCATATCGGATGTCCGACCTCGTCGCGCCCGAGCGCACGATGACGCTGCTGCACGAAGTGCTGGGGCAAATGCGTTACCGGCCGCAAGTGATCGACGAATGGGGGTTCGGCGCCAAGTATCCTGGGATCGCGAACCTGTGCGTGTTGCTTCATGGACCGCCGGGCACGGGTAAAACGATGGCTTCCTCGATCATTGCGAATGAGCTTTCGTTGCCGCTGTACCGCGTCGATCTTTCGACGATCCTCAGCAAATACATCGGCGAAACGGAGCAAAACATCGAGAAACTGTTCGTCAGAGCCGAGGCGTTGAACGTCGTATTGCTGTTCGACGAGGCCGAGGGGCTCTTTAGCAAGCGCAACGAGTCGAAAGATTCGCACGACCGCTTTGCCAACCTGCAAGTCGGTTTCTTGTTGCAGCGTATAGAGACGTATCCGGGGCTCGCGATCTTGTCGACGAACTTGTTGGGAAATATCGACAAGGCATTTCTACGGCGCTTTCGCGTCATGATTGAATTTCCGTTTCCGACGAGCGAGGACCGGCTCAAGTTGTGGAAGCAGATATTCCCTGCGGATGTTCGGCTAGATCCCGATGTCGATTTGCAAGTATTGGCGGACAAAGCGGCGATTGCAGGGGGCCATATCCGCAACGCGGCCATCGGCGCGGCGTTTCTTGCTGCCGAGGACGGCACCAACATCAAGATGAATCACCTCGTGAAGGCGGTCAAACGCGAATACGACAAGCTCGGCAAGCTCTTTTCGGACGGGGATTTCCCGTGCTGAAGGCATCGCTCCGCTGGCGGTATGCGCAATGCGCAATGCCCGCGCCCGAGTGCGCTCGATTGGTGCCGTAAGGGCAACACCGTGATCCCGTTGGCGTGTCTACCGCGCCTGGCAGCGTCGTCCTACTATGGCTTCATGCGGTGCATCGCCGCTAGCGGCACCCGTCAAGCGCGGGTGCTCACCGTCGTAGCCAGGAGAAATCATGAGCCAGCGTATCAACTACATTCAGCAATCGCCGCAGCTTTTCAAGAAGCTTCTCGAATTCAGCAATCAGCTGAAGGACAGCGCCATCGAAGAATCAATCCGCGATCTCGTCTCGGTCCGGGCGTCGCAAATCAATGGCTGCGGCTTTTGCGTCGACATGCACGTCAAGGAAGCGCGCTTGCACGGCGAGCGCGAACTGCGTCTGCATCATCTTGTGATCTGGCGTGAATCGCCGCTCTTCGCGCCGCGTGAGCGCGCCGCGCTCGCATGGGCCGAGGCCTTGACCAAACTGGCCGAGCATGGCGTGCCCGATGACATCTACGAGCACGTGCGCACGCAGTTCTCGGAGAAGGAACTCTCGGATCTGACCTACGAAGTGATGGCCATCAACGCCTGGAATCGGGCGAACATCGCGTGCAGGACCGTACCGGGTTCGGCCGACAAAGCATTCGGCCTCGACAAGGCGAATCTGGCCTGAGCCATTTAGGTCATCCCTCCTTTCATCTTCGTACCGAGCGTGCGGGCCACGCCATCTGGAAGGCACACCATGTTTCGACTGAAGAACACCGCAATCGCAATGCTCATCGCCGGGGGCTTGGCGATCGGCGTGGCTCATGCGGCGGCCCCCGAAGCCGTCGTGACCCCATTGATGAAAAAGCCGCTTGACGATTATCCAGGAAAAGAAGCGCTGATGATTGAGGTGACCTATCCCCCGGGGGCCGTCGATCCTGTCCACCGGCATCATGCGCACGGCTTTATTTATGTGGTGGAGGGATCGATTGTGATGCAGGTCAAGGGCGGCAAGGAAGTCACGCTGATGCCCGGACAGACCTTCTATGAAGGTCCGAACGATGTGCATACGGTCGGGCGCAACGCAAGCCAAACCCAACCTGCAAAGTTCATCGTGCTGCTTCTGAAGGACAAGGGCGCTCCCGTGCTCGTGCCCGAGAAGTAGCTGCGTGCGTGCCGCGGCACCGTGGGTTATCGGGGTTAGGCGCCCGGCGCGATGCGTTCGGCGCCCACCGCCGAATTCGTCGTTTTTCAATTGAGGGCAACGATCATGTCGCAGAAGATTTTGATAGTGGGCGCCGGTTTCGCGGGAGTATGGGGCGCATTGGGCGCGGCTCGCGTGCTCGACGCAGCGGGCGTGAGAAACAGTGATGTCGAAATCACCCTGATCTCCCCGAAACCGGAATTGCAGATTCGCCCGCGCCTTTACGAAAGCGAGCCGCAGCGAATGGTCGCGCCGCTGCTGCCGCTGCTCGACGCCATCGGCGTGAGGTTTCTCGAAGGCAGCGTCCAAACGATCTCCGTTCATGACAACACGGTGCGCGTGGTAGCGCCCGATGGACTCGAGCGTTCGCTTGCATACGACCGCTTGTTATTGACGAGTGGCAGCAAATTGAGCAGGCCGCCGGTCCCAGGGCTCATGGAGCATGCTTTTTCTGTCGATTGTGTCGACGATGCAACAGCGCTCGATCGCCACTTCGCAGCGCTCGCGACGCTGCCGGATTCACCGGAGCGCAACACGGTTGCCGTCGTCGGGTGCGGCTTCACAGGCATCGAGGTCGCGACTGAACTGCCGAAGCGAATGCGCGCGTTGTTCGGCGCCGACGCCGCGATTCGTGTCGTCGTGATCGGCTCGCAGGACGACATCGGTCCCGATCTCGGTCCCAATCCCCGGCCGCATGTCTCTGCAGCCTTTGACACGCTGGGCATTGAAGCCGTGCTCGGATCTCGGGCCGTATCGGTCGACGCAGATGGGGTTCGCACGGAGTCGGGTACCTGGATCGACGCTAGGACCGTGATCTGGGCGGGCGGGATGCGTGCCAGCTCGCTGGCGGCGCAAGTCTCCTCGCGGCTCGATCCCCTTGGGCGTATCGAAGTGACACCTGATCTTCGTGTGGCCGAAGCGCCTAATGTATTCGTCGCAGGCGATGTCGCGCACGCGCGTACCGACGATGACGGGCACTACGCATTGATGTCCTGTCAGCACGCTATCGTGATGGGGCAATTCGGCGGCCACAATGTCGCTGCGGATTTGATCGGCGTGCCGACGCTGGAATATAGGCAGCCCTTCTATGCGACTTGCCTGGACCTGGGCGATTGGGGCGCTGTTTACTCCGAAGGTTGGGATCGGCAGATCAAACTGACGCACGCGGAAGGCAAGGCCCGAAAACAGCTGATCAATACCCAGTGGATCTACCCGCCGGCGCCCAATCGTACCGAGGCTTTGGCCGCGGGTAACCCGCTGCCTTCCGGCAGCTAGGACATCCGCGCATGATCTGTTGCAGTGAGCAATGCACCTTGCTCACCTTCGGCGGCGGTAGCGATGAACGTCTTGCGCAGACAATCGCACGCTGCTGCCGCCCGATGGGCGCTTAGTCAGTCGACAACGGTCACGATGTTGACCGTCCCTTGTCTAGCCATCTTTGCATACGGGCACAACCGCTCTGCAGTTCGAACCATCTCTTCCGCCACGGAGCGATCAACGCCCGGCATCCGGACGCGAAGATCGATGACCAATGCGTAACCTCCGTCCATGGGATCGCGGCCAAACGAAACCTGCACTGCCACGACCATATCGCTGATATCCACTGCGGCGCGTTTCCCGAGCAGGTTCAACGCCCCGTGGAAGCAAGAGGCAAAGCCCGCTGCGAATAATTGCTCGGGATTGGTCCCGTCACCGGGCCCGCCCATTTCGGTAGGCAGCCGCAGTTCCACGACAAGGTTGCCGTCGTCCGAACGCGCAACGCCGGATGCGCGGCCGTGTCCCGTCTCGCCACCGGAAACCGTGACTGTCGTCGTATACAGCGGCTGAAAATCCCGGCCGCGATACCGATCGAGGAGAGAAAGCGGGGGAGATTGCAATTTCTTGTCGTCCATGAGGCACGCTCGAGTTCAGTGACGCCCGTTCCTAACTAGTGACCTGTCACGCAACGTCCAAGCTTGCGTCCGACCGGCGGGCACCGGCGAGAAGTGACGGAATCATTGCATGGAACGATCGATCGGATAAGGCGTGCGGCAATCTGCTGGTCGAAGCCGCTCGGATCGGTCGATGCGACCACCCGTGTCCATCGTAAATCAGAGCAGCTTGCGCACGGTAGCGCCGTTCCGGGACGCATGGTGTTGCCTATTTTGCGCCAATCGAAATGATCTGATGAAAACCTGCCGCGCTCGCCGGGAGGAAAGATCGGCCGGCGGTGAATATCTTTCGATGGTCGAGTGCTACACTGGACAAGGCCGGATTCCAGGCGTTGTTTCCATGACCGCCCCCTCATCGCTGTTTCGAGGCAGTCGTTATCGGTGCCGGACCGAGTACGGGCACCCAAGACGGCTCACGCGTTCATGCGCCACCAGTGGGGCCATCAATGGATCAATCGGACATATCGCAGCGAGGTTTTCGCGTCGGCTTGCCCAATAGCGCCGACGCCTTGTCTACCTGCTTCGCGACGAGCTATGCGGGAATCATCGCGTTCATGGCGGTCGCGACCGAAGGAAGCTTCGCGAAAGCGGCGGAGCGATTGGGGGTCGGGCGCTCGGCGGTCTGTCGAAATGTCCAGAAGCTCGAAACGCAACTCAGCACTCGCCTGTTTCTGCGAACCACACGGTCGACCAATCTGACTCAAGAAGGCGAGCGGTTCTTCGAGAACTGCAACCAGGGCGTGAGCCAAATCGTCGAGGCAATGAACGATATGCTGGACCTGCGCCAGGGTCCGCCTCGTGGCTTCCTGCGCGTCTGCTCGACCGTAGGGTTTGGACGCAAGGTGGTCGCGCCGCTGCTTTTAAGGTTTTCCGAGGCCTACCCCGATATTGCGGTCGACCTGCTGCTGGACGATAGGGCAGCCGATTTTGCCGCTGAACAAATCGACGTCGCGTTTCGCGACGGGTGTATCGAGGATTCCAGCATCATCGCGAAACAGTTGATTCCGATGCAGATGATACTGTGCGCATCCCGTGGCTATGCGGAGGAGCGGGGCCTGCCCTCTACGCTGGAAGATCTGGCGCAGCACGACTGCATCAACTTGAGATTCAACGGTCGCGTCTTCGAGTGGGATTTCAAGGTCGACGGCCATATGCGAAAGTACTTGCCCACCGCCAGATTGACTTTCAATGACCCAGACCTGGTATTGCAGGCAGTCATGGAAGGTCGCGGCATTGCCCAGATGCCTGGTTATCAGATATGCGATTACATCGCGCGCAATGAGCTGGTCATGGCGTTGAGGCGGTATGTGCCCGACGACCGCGGCCACTACATCTGCTATCTCTGTCGACAGAACTTGCCGTCGCGCATTCGCGTGTTCGTCGATTTCATGACGGAGGAAATTCGGGCGCTCAATCCGCTTTGCCTAGGCGAATTCAATCCGGAACATTCTGAAATCGAGCATCAGGCGTAACGCGATTCACGTAGCGCACAAGCGAGGCGACCTCTTCCGGCGGCATCCATTGGTGTCGACACGGCAACAGTGAGTGGTCTGCCGCGTATCTACCGAGCTGGCGGCTCGGCTCCTACTATTGCGTCATGGAATCGGCGATCGACACGACTGAGTGGCCGAATCGTCGAGGGTGTTAGTCGAGCATTGGCGCTTCTGCGTATGTATGCATGACGCCTGCGAGCGGCGCTCAGCGCTGCGGATATGACATTGACGGCTCGCCATGGAAACTCCGTATATCGATTGGTTTGCGATTTCGCCCGTGGCGACCGGCGCGGAACTCACTGTTGCAGTGGGCGCGCATCTCGTCAGTGAGCGAGAAGGCTATACACACCATGGAATCTATGTAGGAAATGGGCGTGTTATTCATTACGGTGGATTTCACCATTCCGCAAAACGACGCCCCATTGAATATATTTCGCTGCGCGGATTTGCAGCGGGAAAACGAATAAGAGTTCAGTCCGAGCCTGATGCCATCTACACGGGATCCGATGCCGTGGAGCGAGCCAGGTCCCGCCTCGGCGAGGATCGGTATCAACTGCTGACCAATAACTGCGAGCACTTCTGTACATGGTGTTTGCGAGGCGTCGGACGCAGTGAACAAGTACGCCGTTGCCTAATGAATCCATGGGCCGGTATCAAAACGCTACTTGTGCTTTCGAGGACGGGACGCAGCCACTTCGCGATCGCGCGAAGCCGGGGTGTCGGGGAGCTTGCAGTTTAACTTCGGCGGCTTCGCATCGAGCCGAACGCGCAATCGGAAAGGATGCGCACGACAGTTCTCGACAGAGAACATGTTAATTCAACGATCTGATAGGCCAGAAAATGAGCATTCAGTCAAACACCGGTCGGTTCGCATCAGGCGCACTGAAACTGGCTATGTCGGTGATGGTCGCGTTCGCGCTATCGGCGTGCGCGAACTACGCCGGGATTCACAGCGACGCGAGAACGGCCGAGCCGCAGGAGTACGCGACGCAGCAAAGCCTTCCCGCCGAGCAAGGCCATTGGCCCGCCGCCAATTGGGCCGACCAGTTCGGCGACGCGCAACTCAAAGCGCTGATCGACGAAGCGTTGAAAAGCAGCCCGACGCTAGCGCAGACGCGTGCGCGCATTGCAGCGGCATCGGCGTACAGCGAGACAGCAAAGGCCGGCACGATGCCTCGCGTCGATGCGGGCTATTCGCTCACGCGCCAACAGTTCTCGAATACGACGTTCATGCCGCCGCCTTTTGCCGGCTCGTGGCAGACCGAGAACAAGGGCCTGCTGAGCGCCTCATACGATCTCGATCTGTGGGGCAAGAACCGGGAGGCGTTGAAAGCAGCGATCTCGCAGCTTCAGGCAAGCCGGGCCGATGCGGAAGTCGTCAAGCTGACGTTGACCACGTCGATTGCCCGTACCTATAACCAGCTGGCGCATCTGTATGCGTTGCGCGATATCGAGCAACAGGAAATCGAAAAGCGCGAGCAGATCGAGCGCATCACCGCAGGCCGCATCGCGATGGGCCTGGAAACCGAGGTCGAACGCAAGACCGCGCAGGCCAATCTCGCGACAAGCCGTGTTGCGCTGAGCTCGCTCGACGGACAGATCCTTACGACGCGCTATCAGATCGCCGCGCTGCTCGGCGCGGGTCCCGACCGTGGGCTGCGGATCACGCGCCCTGTGCTCGGCGCCGGCGACGAAGTGCGCCTGCCCGACAATCTGCCCGCCGATCTCGTGAGCCGCCGGCCGGAGATCGTTGCTGCGCGCTGGCGTGTCGACGCGATGACGCACGACGTGAAGGAAGCAAAGGCGCAGTTCTATCCCGACATCAACCTGAGCGCCGCAATCGGTCTCGACGCTTTCGGCTTTGGGCGCTTTCTGACGGCGGCGAGCCGCGTGGCCTCGGCCGGTCCGGCAATCCACTTGCCCATCTTCGACGCAGGCGAACTGCGCGCGCAACTCAAAGGCCGCTATGCCGACTTCGACTCCGCCGTCGCGACCTACAACCAGGCGCTCGTGACGGCGCTAAGCGAAGTGGCCACGCAGCTCGCCGACGTGCGTTCGACGGACGCGCAACTTGTCGATGCGCAGACCGCGCAGTCCGCAGCGCGCCAGGCCGCCGAACTCGCGCTCGTGCAGTACAAGGCCGGTCTCACGAACCAACTGACGATCTTGAACGCAGACGTCAACGCGCTTGCCGCCGACCGCTCCGTCGCCAACTTGCGCACGGACCGTCGCGATCAGCAGATTGGGCTGGCCAGCGCACTGGGCGGTGGTTTCGTCGACACGTCGAACGCAGATTCCGCGGCGGCGCGGCGCGCTGTTGCGTCTGCCCGCAATCCGTCTACCGTCGCCGCGCGCTGAGCGGTGACCCATCAAATCTGCCGGGAGAATTGAAATGAGCGAAATCAACGCGCCAGAACGTCAGGAGGCCCGCGCGGCGGCTGCGAAACGCGACGCGACACCGGCGCAACCGCCTATTGCGAACCCACCCAATACACTTAAACGTAAGGTGCTGCTCGCGCTGCTCGGCGTGGCTGTCGTCGTGTCGGCGGCGGCGTATGGCGTGTACTACACGACCTATGCGCGCTACCACGAATCGACCGACGATGCATATGTCAGCGGCAACCTCGTGCAACTGACGCCGCAGGTGGCGGGCACCGTCGTCGCCGTGAACGCCGACGACACACAGATCGTGAAGGCCGGCGACCCGGTCGTCACGCTCGACAGCGCCGATGCGAAAGTCGCACTCGGCAACGCCGAAGCGATGCTGGGACAGACCGTGCGGCAAGTCAGCCGTCTGTATGTGAACAACGCGTTCTATGCGGCGAACGTTGCACAAAAGCAGTCCGAGCTGGCCCGCGCGCAGGACGATTTGCGCCGCCGCCAAGCCGTGGCCAGCACGGGAGCGGTGTCGGCCGAAGACATCGCGCACGCTAGCGACACCGTGACGGCCGCGCAGGCCGCGCTCGATGCCGCGCGTCAACAAGCGCAAGCGAACCACGCCTTGACCGACCGCACGACGATCGCTGAGCACCCGAACGTGCAGGCTGCTGCGTCAAAGGTGCGCGATGCCTATCTTGCGTACGCGCGCGACACGCTGCCTGCACCCGTCACCGGCTATGTCGCGAAGCGCGCAGTACAGGTCGGCCAGCGCGTATCGCCCGGTATGCCATTGATGGCGATCGTGCCGCTCGATGGCGTGTGGGTCGACGCGAACTTCAAGGAGAGCCAGTTGCGCAACATGCGCATCGGTCAACCCGTGACGCTCACGGCCGATGTATATGGCGACAAGGTCAAGTATCACGGCCATGTCGTCGGTTTCTCGGCTGGCACGGGCAGCGCGTTCGCTAGCTTGCCGGCGCAGAACGCAACAGGCAACTGGATCAAGATCGTGCAGCGGCTGCCGGCGCGCATCGAGCTCGATCAGAAGGAGCTCGACGCGCATCCGCTGCGCATCGGCCTGTCGATGTCGGTCGATGTGGATACGCACGACAGCGCCGGCCCGCAGCTCGCCGCCGCCGCCAATACGTCATATCGCACGGCGGTATTCGCCGAATATGGTGCACAGGCAGATGCCGAGATCGAGAAGATTATCGCCCGGAATCTCGCCCCCTTGAATGCGGCGCCCACGGACAACGTCGTATCGCGGATGCGCTCCGCAAAGCACGACGCGAGCGAGAAGCTAAACCCGAGCGATGACAGACGGCGCGCGGGCTAAGTTGCACTCCCACGCGCATCTGAAGATCGCGTCCTCGTTCATTCAATCATCTGACAGGCCCGATGAACACACCGGCCTTGTCAAAGTTTTCACTCCGGAAGCCAGATGAATCCCCCGACACAACGTGCACTGCCGCCGCTGACCGGCGGCAAGCTGGTCCTCGCGACAATCGCCGTTGCGCTAGCGACGTTCATGAACGTGCTTGATTCTTCGATTGCCAACGTTGCGATTCCGACGATCTCGGGCAACCTCGGCGTATCCGTCGACGAGGGCACCTGGGTGATCACCCTGTTCTCGGCGGCCAATGCCGTTGCGATTCCGTTGACGGGCTGGCTCACGCAGCGCTTGGGCCAGATCAAGCTGTTCGTGGCCGCGATCGTGCTCTTCGTGTTTTCGTCGTGGCTGTGCGGCGTGGCGCCGAACCTGATCGTGCTGCTCGCCGCGCGCGTGCTGCAGGGCGCTGTTGCCGGTCCGCTGATTCCGCTTTCGCAGGCCATTCTGCTCGGCTCATATCCGAAGGAAAGAAGCGCGACGGCATTATCGCTGTGGGCGATGACGGCGACCGTCGGGCCGATCGCCGGTCCTGCACTGGGCGGTTGGATCACCGACAGCTATAGCTGGTCGTGGATCTTCTTCATCAATATTCCCGTCGGCCTGTTTGCCGCAGCCGTGACTTGGGTGATCTACCGCGACCGTGAATCTGCGACGCGCAAGCTACCGATCGACAAGGTCGGCCTGCTGTCGCTGATCGCGTGGGTCGCCTCGCTACAGATCATGCTCGACAAGGGCAAGGATCTAGACTGGTTCAGCTCGCCGGTGATCTGCACGCTCGCGGCCGTCGCGGGCATCAGCTTTCTGTTTTTCCTGATCTGGGAGTTGACGGAGACGAATCCGATCGTCGAGCTTCGCCTCTTTGCGGAACGCAATTTTCGCGGCGGCACAATCGCGATCTCGGTCTCGTACGCCGTGTTCTTCTCGAACCTCGTGATTCTGCCGCAGTGGATTCAGGGTTATCTCGGCTATCGTTCGGTCGATGCCGGCCTCGTGACGGCGCCGCTGGGGATTTTCGCCGTCGTGCTCGCACCCGTGATGGCGAAGGTCATGCCGAAGTCCGATGCGCGCGTCCTCGCTACGCTGGCCTTCCTCGGCTTCGCAGGCGTGTTCTTGATGCGCTCGCACTACACGACGGGCGTCGATGCATATACCTTGGTGCTGCCTACGTTGCTGCAAGGCATTCCGATGGCGCTCTTTTTCACCCCGCTTACCGCCATCATCCTATCCGGACTATCCCCCGACAAGATTCCGGCCGCCGCCGGCCTGTCCAACTTCGCGCGCGTCTTCGCGGGCGGCGTCGGCACGTCGTTGATCTCCACGGGCTGGAACGAACGCACGATCCTGCATCATGCGCAACTCGCGGAACAGTCGAGCGTCGACAATCCCCGCTATACGAGCACTATCGCGGATTTCCACGCGATGCTCGGTGGAGGCATGGACCGGGCCACGGCGTTTTTCGAGCACGCTCTGAATGCGCAGGCTGCCATGCTTGGTCTAAACGATATCTTCTGGCTCTCGTCGATCGTCTTCATCGTCATCATTCCGCTTGTCTGGCTCACCAAGCCCGGCAAGGGCAGCGGAGCAGGGGCGGTAGCCGGGCACTGAGCCAGGCCATTTTCAGCGTGGCCCATCCTTCGGGCGCACCGCATTACGCGTTGCCGGCGTCCTCCAGTGGAACGAGCGCGACGATGTTCTCGATACCGTGCCGCGCCATCTTCGTGTATGGGCAAAAGCGTTCGGTGTTGCGCACGAGTTCCTCGGCGGCGGCGCGCGCGACGCCGGGCAAATGGACGCGAGTGTGCGCCGTTAGCTTGAACAGACCATCGACAGGATCGCGGTCGAAGTCGACGGTGACGTCCACGGCTGAGCCGGGAATAGGAACGCCCGCGCGTGCCGCGAGCAGACTCAGCGCGCCATGAAAGCAGGCCGCGTAGCCCGCCGCAAATAACTGCTCCGGATTGGTGCCGCCGCCTGGGCCGCCCAGCGCCTTCGGCATTCGCAAGTCGACTCCGAGTTGGCCATCATCGGAGCGGGCAATGCCCGACGCGCGCCCGTGACCCGCGTCACCGCCTGTTACTGTGACGGTAGTCGAATACAGCGTTTGCGTGTCTTTCCCGTGATACTTGTCGAGCAGGGTCAGTGGCGGGGGACGCAATCTGGTCATGGCGCGCCTCATAGGTGATTGCCGCTTATTTTTCGGTGTTTGTCTCTTTGAGCCAGCTTCGAGATCGAAGGTGCCAGGATGTGCATTGGCCTCGGCTGACGAGCCTGGCTTGGGTCGAATTGCGTAAGTGCTTGTCGGTGCGTTGCAGACTTGGGCGCGATGGGCATGCCATGCGCATAAGAAGCATCTTAGGCGTGCGCTAGCTCATGCGATAGGCGCGCGTAGGGTCCCACTGTGTTGCATCGGAAGCATCAGTCGACGCAGCGCGATTCGGGGCTGCCATCATGCGATGGTGGATAAGGTGGCCGTCAGGCACTGCAGATCGAGGGCTCTAGTGTGTTCGGTCATGTAGTCGATGAACACGCGGATCCGAGCGGGAAGATGCTTGCGGCTCAGATAGCAGAGGTAGTGGCCGCCTTCGTCGGGCACATGCTGCGCGAGGCAGTGGAGGAGTTGCCCGGTGGCGAGCAGATCGCAAACCAGATAGGCCGGCAACTGTGCAATGCCCACGCCGTCGCGCACCGCCTGTAGGATCAGGTCCGCGTCGTTGAACGTGTGCAGCGCGACAGGCTGGCGCCGCTGCGCCACACCGTCGACCTTGAAGTCCCACGCCCTGACACGCCCCGAGGCGGTTCGGAAGTTGATGCAGCGATGGTTCACCAGCTCATCGACATGCCGCGGCAAGCCGTGAAGGCGCGCATAAGCGGGCGACGCGCAGACGATCATCTGCATCGGTATCAGTTGCCGCGCGACGATCCCGCTGTCCTCCATGCGCCCATCGCGAAACGATACATCGACGCGATCGGCCGTGAAGTCGGCGGGGCGGTCGTCCAGCAGCAACTCCAGGGCGATCTCGGGGTATTGTCTGTGAAAGCCTCGCAGCAGCGGTGCGACGATTTTGCGGCCGAAGCCGGGCGTGGAGCCTATGCGCAGAAGGCCGCGCGGCGGCCCGTTGCGCAGCTCCCGCATGTCTTCCAGCGCCTGGGCGATGCGCTCCATGCCAGGCTGACAATTCTCGTAGAAAAGCTCGCCTTCGCGCGTGAGCGACGTACGGCGTGTCGTGCGCAGGAAGAGACGCGTATCGAGCTGGGCTTCGAGCTTCTGCACGTTGCGGCTAACCGAGGAGCGGCCGATGCCGAGGCGGTCGCCCGCGCGGGCAAAGCTGCCTTCGCTGGCAACGGCAAGAAACGAAACGACGCCGGCGAAACTGGTCGCAAACCTGTTTGCGAACGGATCGTCGATGCTTACGGTGGAGCAGCGTGACGGTGAATCTGGCATGGGAGTGCGGGTCGGTGAGTCCATGGGAGGATAGGACGTATCAGCGCCTCCGTTTGTGACATCATTCGCAGCTTTTTAGTGATGATGCGGTGCCAGAGCGATGGACTCGTCAGGACTCGACACGCCGCTACTTCACGCCAGACAGTGCTTCGTTGGGCGAGGGTGCCGATTGCGGCAACGCCTGCAGGCCCGGGCCGGTGCTTTCATCGGCCTCTTGCCGGTATCGATGCACGTCTCGCGTGACGAAGCCAATTTCGCGGCTCGGGACCTCGAACCACTCGGGGTGCCCAAACGAACGGCGAATATCCTCGAGACCGCTCGCCCAATGCTCGCGCATCGTGTCTTTGCTGAATTCGTAGTCCTTGTAATGCCCCTCGAAGGACTTGTTCTTGTAGATCAGATGCACGACGTTCACGGCACTGCCGTTTGCCGTCTTCTGCGCCTCTTGCAACAACGGGTGCGCAAGCCGCACCTTCTCGGGAATGTGCTCGAGCAGCGCCTTGATCATTCGCGCGTGCTTCTGGTTCTGCGACATGAACGCGGTGATCGCTCGCGTACGGCTGGAATATTGAATGTCCTTGGTGCGCTCGCTGACATCGAGGAGGTCGCCTGGCAGCTTACCTCTCGAACTCCACAGATCGATTTGGAAAACGAGGGTGTCCTTATGCTGGCTTTCCCGGATGATCTCGGTGAGTGGCGTGTTCGAAACGAGCCCCCCGTCCCAGTAAAACTCCCCATCGATTTCGACGGCGGGAAAGCCCGGTGGCAGCGCGCCGGATGCGATGAAATGTTCCGGTGCCAGACGCATTTTGGAATTGTCGAAGTAAACGAGATTACCCGTGCGCACGTTGACGGCCCCAACGGATACGCGAATGTTCCCGTCGTTGATGCGGTCGAAGTTTGCGTGCTGCAACAGCGTCTCGCGCAGCGCGGATGTGTCGTAATAGCTGACTTGGTCCGGGCGTTTTTCGCCAAGCCCGGCGAAAGGCACATGCATGCGCGGTGAGAAGAACCCGCGCTGACCCTCCATCAGGGTGCGCGTCGCGGCCCAAGCACTCGACCACTTTCGTCCGATTTCTGCGAGCCCCGCCCATGCCGGAATGTTTGCGCCGACATGCGAAATGACGTCGGCAGGCTGACTGATGGTGTTCCAGAAGTCGCGCAGGGCCTGCGCTCGATCGGCGGGCGCGTTGCCCGCGATGATCGCCGTGTTCAACGCCCCGATGGATACCCCGGATATTCGCGTCGGTTCCACGCCGACCTCGGCCATGCCCTCATATACGCCGGCCTGATATGAGCCGAGCGCGCCGCCGCCCTGCAGCACGAGTCCGATTTCGTCATATGCGGGAAGGGTGATGCGGTGGGGCTGTCTCAGTTTGTTGCGCTGACGCGAATCCATGGTCGTCTCCCTACTGCATGAACCAGCCGTGGCTGACCACAATCGATTGGCCCGTGAGCGCGTTCGAGTCGAAGCCGGCGAGGAATGCAACTGTGTCGGCCACGTCGGCGAGCGATGTGAACGCGCCGTCCACTGTTTCCCTGAGCATCACGTCCTTCACCACCTGCTGGGGGGAGATCCCCAGTGTCTTTGCCTGCTCGGGGATTTGCTTGTCGACCAACGGGGTCCTCACGAAGCCCGGACACACGACATTCGCGCGCACACCGCGCGGGCCGCCTTCTTTTGCGACGACACGGGCGAGGCCGAGAAGCCCGTGTTTGGCGGTCACATAGGCCGACTTCAGTTGGGACGCTTCGTGCGAATGGACGGAGCCCATGTAGATGACAGCGCCACCTTTGTTGGACGCATACATATGCTTGAGAGCAGCCTTGGTCGTGAGAAACGCCCCGTCGAGGTGTATGGCCAACATCTTCTTCCAGTCGGAGAACGAATAGTCCTCAATTCGGTTGACGATTTGAATGCCGGCGTTCGACACGAGCACGTCGAGGCCACCCAACTGTTTGACGGTTTCGGCGACGCCCGCGTTGACTGCTTCTTCGCTGGTTACGTCCATTGCAACGGCGATCGCTTTTGCGCCGGTGGCAACGATGTCATCGGCAACCTTTTGAGCGTTCGCGAGATTCAGATCGGCAATCACGACCGTTGCGCCGTCTCGAGCGAGCTTGCGCGCGCACGCTTCGCCGATGCCGCTTGCCGCTCCGGTAACGAGCGCCACCTTATCTATCAATGCCATATGTCCTCCTTCGTGTGCCTATTGATTGGCCGCTAGCCGAACCGGCTCGGCGGGCGCGAGATAGTCGTAAGCGACTTCGCCGATATCAAGCGTGAGATTGGCGATGACGTGACGTGCGCCGATGACCTTGCGAACAGGCAGATCGGCAACCGATGCGAGTGCGTGCGGATGCAGCTCGAGTGCTGCGGGCCCCTCCCATGCGCCGGTCACTTCGACGTCGCGCAGAAAGAAGCGCACCAGTTCGCAAATGCGCGCCGAGCCGTCGACATGCGGAATGACCTTGAGCAGATAGTTGGGCGTGTCGGCGAGCTTGCGGCGCTCGGCCTCCGTGTCCAGGGCGCGGTATTTGTAGCCCATCGTTCCGGTGGCGATGCGCTGCGTTCCGTAATCGAGCGTGCCGAGCAAGGTGTCCTTGCCGTCGACGCACAGTTTTGGCGAGGCAAGCTTCTTGGGAAATCCCCAAATTTCGCGTCCGCCCGCGATCGGGCCCTCATCGTCCAGATACATCGCGTGCGTGAAGTTAGCTCGATTGCCGTCCTCATCGAGCACGGAGATCACTTGGCCGCTTTCCGTGTAGTCGCCGAACCCCGACGAATCGGGCATGCGGATGAATTCGTAATGGACGATTGCGGTGTCGACCGTCAAGGGTTCGGGAACGACGGCCTCGAGCGCACGCCTATCCGTCTCGTACGAGATGATGAAATACTCGCGGTCGATAAAGCGGAAGGGCGGGCGGGGATACGCCGGATTGTGCACGGGCATCGCAAATGCGTTGTCGCGGATGTCTTGTTCTGTCACGGGGTGTTCCTCGGTTGGTGAGGTGCTACGTAACACGCATCGCAACGGCGCCGGCTGTCGCGACGGGCGACATGCGATCGCGCAAGGCAGTGCAGCGCGTTGCGCGGGCTCGCACGACTGGGTGACGGCATCGTGTTTTCTGGCCTGCTTGAGGCGGCATGTGCGGCCACCGTCAGGACCAATCCTAGGCGTGGTCGCCTGGCGGCAGTAGCCCTGCAAAGGCGCTCACCGTGTTGTCTGGGCGACAACAATCAACGGCAGGAGTGCGGATCTCAAAGCGGTGGGAGGGGTGACGAAGCGGAACGCGCGATCGTCACAACCATGCCGCCAGGCAAATCAAGGCGAAACTGCACGCCGACACCGACTCCTGATGACCATGGTGTCTTGGGTCGATTGGACGTCGAACCAAATTTGGTTTATATTTGGTTCGAAAAAATGGAGTATCGACATGAGACTGACCGAGAGAGTAAAGCCGATCAGCTACCTTAAGGCTGAGGCGGCGCAGATCGTGAAGGACCTCGAGGACACGGGCGAGCCGCTAGTGATTACCCAAAACGGCGAAGCAAAGCTCGTCGTGCAGGACATCCGCTCTTACGAGCAGACGCAGCAGATGATCGCGATGCTGAAGTTGCTTGCACTCGCGGAGAAGGACATCGCGACGGGGAATTGCCGAGACGCATCCGAGGTTTTCAGCGAACTCGATGGGTCAGACGAGAAGGAGCGTGGCCGCTGATGCCGATTCGCAGCGTCAAGCTCACGGGTACCGCGCAGATATCGCTCCGGCTGCTACGTGAAAACATCAAGGCGCGATTTGGCGAGCCGGTATGGGGGCAGACGAATCAGCGGCTCAGGCGAACGATCGATACCCTGCGACAGCACCCATTCAGCGGGACGGCGGTGCAGGAGGTGGAGCAGTTGGGCAGCCTTGGATACCGACAGGCTACCAGCGGCATGAACCGGGTGATTTACAAGGTCGATGGCGAAACGGTCTATGTCGCGTACATCATCGATTGCCGCCAGGATCTGCAAAAGCTCGTCGATACGCTTGTATTGATGACGTAACGTGACTGGCGTCTTGCGAGAGACCCGACCGTACTTGCGGGAGAACCGTAAAAACCAAGGGCGCTTGCAAGCGCAGCCTTTCGAGTCCCCATGCAAAGTGCGCAGGCACCTTGCTTCCTCGGCGGAATAATGAAAAAAGGCCAGCTACGCTGACCTTTTAATATGATGCCCAGGAGAGGGCTCGTATTCTATTTGTAGGTGATTGATTTAACGTGGATTTAAGTTGAATGCCTCTTGTCGGCGTACTCATTGATGTACTCATTTCGGGCTTGTACACCGCGCTTTAACTGATCGGGCAGATCAGGTCGTAGGGATCCAGGGATTAATAACCTGCAGTCCGCCCGCTTCGTAGGGCGAGGTATCGCGGGACGCGACGATGAACCCACGCGAGGCGGCAATGGCGGCGATATAGCCGTCCGGTGTCGGGAAGCCGCGCCCGCTCTTTCTTGCCGTCGCTGCCAGGTCGGCATAGTGCTGTGCAGCGTTGACGTCAAACGGCAGCACACGTCCCTCGAACAGGCCGAATAAGCCATCCACTGAATGAGTTAGGGCGCTTTTACGCTTACCGGTCGGCAGCTCCGCGATACCAAACCGCATCTGGGCTAACGTCACGCTCGACAAGTACAGGGTTTCGGCGGTTTGCTCGTTGAGCCATGCTCGAACGGTTGCGTCCGGCTCAGGTTTCATCGCTTCGGAAACCACGTTGGTATCCAGAACGATCATTCAAACCTCATCGGCTCAGCCGGTGTCTTGTCCCGTGCTTGGTCAAAGACCGCCAAGTCCTCATTTGTTAGACCGACCTTGCGACCTAAGGCCGCCAAAGCATCGCCCAAGCGCACGCGCTTTTCTGGTTTTACCGCGTTTGAAAGAATCTCTCGAACCTCGGCCTCGGTGCTATGCCCGTGCTGCGCAGCACGAAGCCTTAGGGCACGATGCACCTCGTCCGGCACGTTGCGTACAGTCAGAACAGCCATCGTCAAATCTCCATCGGTGCTTTCATTGACGTCAATTATGGCACTTTGCTGTCATTTGTCATTTGTCGTTTGTGCCGTCGGTCATGCGCTTGTGACGAGGTCATGTCCGGTGTCTGGCTGCACGCTCGGCCCGGGGGAGGTTGCGCCCGGCGCGTGTTCCGGGCGAAGCCGGCGCGTCCTCGCCGCCGTTTAAGCGTCCGCCCCACCGGCGCGACTAGCCAAACGGCCTGAGCTGCGACTCTGGCACGTCAATGCGCATGTCCTCCATCAGCACCGTTTCGATTGGCGCACGTAACGCGCCCTCGCTTGCGACCTTGACGGGCAGCCCATGGCTCACATCGAACCACAACTCATAGCGGAACACGCCGGTCGCTGCAGGTCCGGGCCTGCACGTCACCACCACATGCGACGCTCGGCGTATACCGACAGTCTCATCGCCGACGACCTGCGTGTCGCCACGGCGTTGAACCTCACGGACATTGACGAGCAGTGCGCCGATGTCGGAATGGTCGACGCGATGACCCTGCGGGCTCTGGATTATGCGACTGTCGGGGCTCAGCGTGAGCCTAGGAAACGTGTCGAAACCGAATGGCCAAAGCTTGACCTTCCCCGTTTCAGGGCTGTAGGTGAGTGTCGCGCCGGAATGCGGATGGACGAAGTCCATCCGAACGAAGCCCGGCTTGCGGTAGGCATAGAGTACCTCGACCGGTTCCTCTCCCGCCGATGTCGATTTCAGCGTGACCTGATAGTTTGCGAGCGCATCGAAGCGTGCCTGCGCATGGGAAACGAAATCCCGGCCCGGAAGCGGCGCGTCGGTCATCGCACAGGCTTGTACTACTGCGGATTCAACGCGGCGGACGACTCCCTACCGGAAAAGTCCACCGTGAGCGCAGGCCCTTTCCTGCTCGCGCCGATTACCTCGTGGTCGTGGGACAAGAGCCCCGCAGTTTCCGTGCCCAGAAGCCCAGTGGCCCCGATCATCAGTATGCGCATCGCCGCCTCCTATACTCGAAGTACTCGGCCGTGCATGATGGGTGATTTTGGAGCAGCGCTTCGCCCCACGCAATGCTCGCGCGAATATAACAGCGTGCGCGGGGGGCCGGCCTGTCAAGACGGGTAGCCGAATCGCATACAAAGAGGAAGAGAACGATGGCGGAATTCCGTTTGACCACCTTGTGGTGCATCGAGGCGCCGGTTCAGTCGGTGTGGGACGCGATCCACGATTCAACGCATTGGCCGAGGTGGTGGAAGAATGTCGAAGCGGTGCGCGAGTTGCAAGCAGGCGGGACTGACGGTCTGGGCGCCGTGCATCGTTACACGTGGAAGGGAGTGCTGCCCTATCGCGTGATCATCGATGTGCGCGTCACGCGCGTCGCGCCGCTCGTTGCGCTGGAGGGAGAGGCCCGCGGCGTGCTGGAAGGCGTGGGGCGCTGGCATTTCGCAGCCGACGGCAGCCGCACTGTGGTGCGCTACGACTGGCACGTCAGGACTGCCAGTGCCTGGATGAACGCGGTCGCACTCGCGCCGCTTGCGCGGCGAGCATTCCGCTGGAATCACGATTCAATCATGCGCGAAGGTGGCCTGGCGCTCGCGCGCCTGCTCGAGTCACGTCTCATCGATATCGAATAGCAGGCCGGTTGCGCGTTACCGTGAGGTTTGAGTTTGACGTCGACAACGTCGAAGCGGCTACGTCTGAACGTGAATCACGAGAGTCAGGAATCAAAAATGTTTCGAGTCCTCCCGCAAAGTGCGCAGGCACTTTGCTTCCTGGGCGGATTAATGAAAAAAGGCCAGCTAAAAGCTGACCTTTTTAAATACTGGTGCCCAGGAGAGGACTCGAACCTCCACGATGTTGCCACCGCTAGGACCTGAACCTAGTGCGTCTACCAATTCCGCCACCTGGGCTCGCTTTGAGCGAAGGCGCTATTGTAGCCACTCCCGCGCAACTGTCAACAATCCACCCACAAAAATTCAACTCCCAATCACCACGAACACCTGCGCCAGCGGCGCCGTCGAACCACCCGGTCCAGCCGCCCGCAACGGCTGCCCATATGTAACGCGCGCATTCACAAAGCGCGACCACTGAAACCGAAAACCCACTCCCACGCTAGACAGCATGCCCGCCTGTATCTCCCCAGGCTGATCGATCTTGTTCCAAACATGCCCCGCATCGACGAACAAAAACGGCTGAAACGCCGGCCCGCTATCGCCGAAAAATGCAAACGCAGGCGTACGCAATTCCGTTTGAACATCCCAACCGCGATCGCCTTGTACGCTGTACGGCGCATACCCACGCAACGTATCGTCGCCGCCAAGCCCCATTTCCTCGCTAGGCAATAGCGTATTCGGCGTCCATTGGAATCGCCCGCGCGCAGATAAACTAAATCCCGCGCCAATCGTCAAATCGCGCTGAGCCAGCAATTGCATGTACCCGTAACGCGCCGTCGCACCGTTGCGAGTAGTGCGAAACGCGTCGTCGGTGTTATTCCCATCCAGATGACCGGGGCTACCCACGAGCGCGACGTTCGCATGCGTCTGCCCCAGCGAATCGCTTTTCGTCGCATCGTAGGCGATCACAAACTGATGCACGTGGGTATTGGCATTGAAGACCTGCACGCCGCCGAATTCCAAATCGTTGTTCGAGCGCTTGAAGTCGTAGCCGAACTGCACTTGTTGCTGCCACCCGTCGACCAGCGGCAAATGCCGATCGTAACGCGCGCTGAACTGCGCCGAAACGCCCGTCTGATTGAAGCTGTTATCCAAACGTGGCGTGCTCTGCGCATACACGCCGAAGAATTCGACGCGATCGAACCAAGGCAGCGGCGCCGAATAGCTGAACGAGTGCGCCTGAAAGCGCGGCCGATCCGGCCGGCCTTCGATCGGCGGGTTGCCCCCAAACAAGTCGTTGCTCGCCGTGTATTGGTAAGCGAGTTGCTGATCGAGCCCAAATAGGTTGCCGTAATCGAAGCCCGCAAAAAAACGATCTCTGCCCAACTGCTGCACCCCGGCATTGTCATAACCCGCGTTGACGCGAAACGGGAAGCGATCTTGCGTCTGCAGGATCACGTCGGTCGCGTTCGTGCCCTCGCCAGGCGCATACACGACATCGACGCGTCGATACGGATTGGCGTTCAACAGCGTCAAGCCGGTCGAAACATCCGACTCGGTGACGGGGCCGCCGCTGCGCAAGGGCATCTCCCGCAGCAGCTGAGCCTCCGAAAAATAGCGATTGCCCCGCGCCATGACGCGTCCGACATGAAATTCGGCCACGGCGATGCGCACGACCCCGTCGCTGACATCCTGCTCGGGCACGTAAACATCGACGAGCGGCTGGCCCGCCACGCGGAACCGTTCGATCACGGCACGGCGAATCTGCGCGAGCTGCGCAAACGTGAGAGGCTGGCCGATGTCGTCCGCGAACTGCGCAAGGAACGCATCGTCCAGCACGGGCAAACCCACGGCCGCTACCCGCTTGCCTTCCGGCAATGCCTGTGAGCGCACGAGCACGTGGCCGTCATCCCTCACGAAGACGATGCCGCGCAGGCTCGCAATGGCCACTTGCTGCGACCCCGACGCCGGCCCGGGCGGCGGGGGCGGGGAGGTCGGCCGTGCAGGCGCCGGGGGCGGGCTAGGCGCCACGTCGCGATAGGATTGAGCGCCGGCCGCAGTGCAAACGAGCGCGAGCGCCGCGCCGGTCCAACGGAGCCTGCTGCCGAATCGGCAACTCATACGCGAGCTTGCTGCGTCATGTCGGGGCCCCTGTTTCGCGGCGCGTTTGCACGTGCGAAGCGCTACGCACGCGCGATATCCTTGATCTTGCGTGCAGGTACGCCACCCACCAGCGTGTAGGCGGGCACGTCCTTGGTGACAACCGCACCCGCGGCCACCACGGCCGCTTCGTGGATAGTGACGCCGGGCAAAATCGTTGCGCCCGCACCGATCCAAACCCTGTCTTCAACGCGAATCTCATGATGATCGAGGCCGCGGCCGAGGTCGGGCGCGAAGACGATATCGTGCGTGGCCGTCTCGAACGACACCCGTGGGCCGATTTGCACGTCGGCCCCGATCGAGATGCGGCTATTGCGGCAGGCAAGCCGCGTGTCGAAGTTCAGGTAGGCGCGATCGCCGATCGAAATGCCGCGAATCGTTTCCTCGTTCAAGCTCAGTTCGACATTCAAAGGCCCGATGATCGTTACGTCTTCGCCGATCGCCATGCCCGCGCTGCGGTAGAAGGCAGGGCGGATGCGGTTGAAGGGGCCGTAGGTCGGCATTGCGTTGCCAAGGCTTATGAAGAAGTGTCGTTTGAAAGCCGTCAGGAGCTTCATAGGTTCGCCCACCGGAAGGCGCATTGCGCCACAACGCTCAACGATACCCCCGCGCCGGGCGTTCCGTCCCTAATCTGGCGCATAGAGCAGTGCTTTTGTCGTAAATCCTGGCAAGCGCCGGTGTCCGTGCCGCTTATCGAAAAGCGACACCTCACGCTCTAGTCTTTTTTACGCCTTCCCATATCCGCCGGAATCGGCACGTGATCGGAAATAATGCGCGAATGAAATTAGGGTCGTTATCCGAATAAGATAAGGAAATCGGTGCTCGCGGGTCGTAATAACTTCCGAAATTCCTACAAACTTTTCATGAAAACTAGGGATTTCCCCAGTGTGGTATCGGTAACAAATAGCCGACTAGCTGTCACACTTTGATACAAAAATACACACTTCGGGAAATTCACCCGTAGAGCGTTTTTCGTGCCCGTTATGTCGGATGAATCCTACAAGTTTTGCCGACGCCCTACGCGATCTTCCTCCTACGCTGATTTCGCCAGCCCACGCGTTCCCCGATACTTCGCATCAACGAGTTGCAACCGCCCGCCGCCTGGACCGATCGCTAGCCCTGGCCGGACGTAACAAGCAGATCTTCCCCGGAAGCGATGCCCCAGGTTGAGACCCGAATCTGTCTGGTTAGTTAGGAATCCTAACTAATGGCTGTAAAGCACTTGTTTGGGAAAGCCCCGTTTCGCTTCGAGATGCCGCTGCCCCGCCTTCCACACGTTCCGCTCGGGCCTGTCTCGATGCACTTGAGGGTTTGAAAGATGAAACGACGTCAATTTCTCGGCTGCGTCACCGCAGCGGCAAGCAGCTACGCTCTCGTCGCCTGTGGTGGCGGCGGTTCCGGCTCCATCTCGGGCGGCAGCTCGAGCGCTGGAACGGGCGCGGTGGTGAACGCAAGCTCGACGTCGACCGCGACGGCCTCGCCGGACGGTACGACCGTGCCCTCGGCAACCTCTATCGTGGACAACAGCGCAAACGTTTGGACACTGTCGAATGGTTATATTTACAAAAACGGCACGAAGGATCCGTACTCGTACAACGTGATCATGCTGCTTTGGTACGGCGGCTACGTGTACCAGGAAAACACGAGCAAGGCGTTCTACAAGTGGACCGGTTCGACTTGGACACAATGCCTCGACCCGCGCTTGGGCGGCACGTCGGCGGACGGCACGACGATTCCTCCGGCCTCTTACATCATCGACAAGCAGAACAACCAGTGGACGCTCTCGGGCGGCTACATCTATAAAAACGGTGTGAAGGATCCGTACTCGTACAACGTGAGCTTGCTGCTCTGGTACGGCGGCATGATCTATCAAGAAGGTACAGGCGGTCAGTTTTACGTGAAGACGTGGATGAACACCTGGGTGCCTAGCCGCGATCCGCGCGTGAACTTGGCCGCGACGGCCGGTTCCTTCTACGGCATCA
Source organism: Paraburkholderia sp. (assembly GCA_004322045.1). Taxonomy (GTDB): domain Bacteria; phylum Pseudomonadota; class Gammaproteobacteria; order Burkholderiales; family Burkholderiaceae; genus Trinickia. Next base: position 9,049 of record SCRN01000010.1, on the reverse strand, counting down.
ACGGTCACTACGACTATCCGTTCACGCCGACGCAAGTCGTCGGTGCGTTGCAAGCCCTCGGCTGCACCACCTACCGCGTGGGCTGCGTCAACAAGTCGACGCAGTTGAACCCGGTCGTCGCGCTGGCCAGGCAGTTCCAGACGTCGAACATGACGCTGTTCACACTCGTCAACTACGGTTTGCGCGATTCCACGGGTACGCTCTACGCGAGCGAGTCGGCTGCTTATAGCGCTGCCTATTCGGGCGCCGCGGCAGTCGCCACGGCACTCTCGCCGTACGGCGTGACGATGTACGAGTGCGGCAACGAACTGACGCGCGACCCGGCGATCATCCTCAATTCGGCAACAGCGGGCACGAACAAGACCGACTTCAACAATGCCAATTGGCCGATCATGCGCGGGGCAATCCGCGGGATGATCGATGGCATCAAGTCGGTGCAGTCGGGTGCGAAGGTCGGCGTGAACTTCTGCGTGGCGGATATCGCGGCGTCGGACATGTTGTGGGACGGGCAGCAGCCAGACGGTACGGGCGGCCATCCGACCGTGCGCTGGGACATCACGACGTGGCACAACTACTCGCCCTACGGCGACATCTTCAACATCGGCACGGACGGAGCGGGCCCTGGTTTCAACTTGCCGTCGTACTGCAAGGCCCGTTACGGTGTTCCGTTCATGATCACCGAGTGGAATGCGGCGCCCGAGCAAAACGAGACGCAACGCTCGAGTTACGTGACGCAACAACTGGGCGAGTTCTATGCGGCCCGTAAGACGCAAGGCCTGCAGTCCGTGATGTACTACGAACTCACGAGCGGCGACTACACCTACGGCATCGTGCTCGATGACCTGACACCGATCCAGCCTACCTACGGCTCGTTCCAAACGTTCGTGCAGAACAACCCGGACAACTAAGGCCCCGCTGCATTCGCCCGTGGGCGAATGAAACGAAAGCTCGAAGCAAAGGCGCATTGCGCCGTGGCTTCGAGCTTTTTTGCTTAGAGAGAGCGGTGCGGATAACCGCTATGGTCCCGTCAGCGCCCCGTATTGGGCGAGGGCACCGCACCGGAGACCCGGGGATCGCGCGTGCGAGCGGGCCGGCGCGCGGGCTCGAGGGGCACAACCTGTGTCGTGCGTCCCATGAAGGCTGGATACGTTTGCCGCACGCGCGAGGCGAGCAGCAAGGAGATGACGAGCGCGATCGGCAGCATATTCGAGGGCGTGGTCAAGCGGTGCTCCGTGGCGGACATCGCCAGCAGGCACACGGAGCCCAGTTCTGTGAAGCGATACGCGACAAAATTTCGGCCGTTTTCGCGTACCGAGGCCCAAGCGCCTTTTTGGCACCAGCCGATCAGGCGCCAGTAGAACGTAATCATCAGCAAGAGGCCGACCACGCCGAGTTCCGCGAGGATGTTCAAGAACGAGTTGTGCGCGTGCGAATCGCTATGGTTCGCCGTGACGCCCACCGCTTGTCCGAAGAGCCCGAAGTAGTGCACCACGTACGCGATCTGATCGTCGAACGAGCCGAACCCCATGCCGAAGATCGGGCTTTGGCGGAAGTAAGACAGCGCGCGCGGCCACAGCCACTCATAGCGGATGCTCAGGTTGGCGACCTTTTCGTCCGGATTGGAGATGCTGAACTGATAGCCCATGTAATCGACCGAGCCTTGCGTATGCAGGTACGCAATGAACAGCGATGCAGCGATGAGACCGCCCATCAGCGAGGCGAGCATCCAGCGTTTGCGCCCGAAGTATAGATACGGCAGCAGCACCAGGATGCCGAACGCCGAGCCGCGGCTATAGGTCGAAAACAACATCAGCGCATTGGCGCCCATCAGCGCGAGCATGCCGCGGCTTCGCCTCATCGAATAGCAGGCGATGCCCAGGCACAACAGCACGGCCAAGAACCCGCCCGCCGCATTACGCGCGATGAAGTAGCTGCCGAACGTGTCGGAGGGATGGCGGAAGAACGTCAACAGCCCGTTTTGCGCGACATACCAGAGGTAATACGGAATGTTGACGAGCACCGCAAAGATATAGAAACGGCGCAAAACCTTGTTCAGATCCCATCGGTGCATATAGACGCAACCGGCCAGAATCGGCGCATAGGAAACGAAAAAGTTGCCGTCGTGACGATAAAAATCGAATTCGGTAAACGATTCGGGGTTGTAGTAAAGCGTAGAAAGCAAAGCGAACGCCGCGAAGGTCACGAGCGGTGCGATGAACGACGGGTAGCGGCGTCCGAAGAAACGCCACCCGCACAGCGCCATCGGCACGAAGCCGATGGCGCTGATTGGAACGAAGTTCGTGACGCTGAAGATCAGCGCAATCAAGGAGACGTAGGCCACGCTCGCTTTCCCTCGGCTTATTTGGTCACGATCGCAGCCGTCAAGCCGGCGTTGAGCGCCGGCAACAGCAGGCTCAACACGCGGTTGAAGCGGACGAGCGGGCCATTGTCGACGTAGACGACGTCCTTAGGCTGCAGGTTGAACTGATTGGCGAGCAGCATCGAGACGGGCGAGCTCGAGTCCAAGTGATAGACGAGCGGCTTGCCGTTCTCTTGCCGAATCACGTACAACTGTCTTGCATTGGACGTGCCTTGATTGATGAAGCCCGCTTGGCTCAGCGCCTCGGCCAGCGTGAGCTTGCCGTCGGAGGTCGGCGTCGCGGCGATCGGCTTGGCCACTTCGCCCATCACGTAAGCCGTGTTGTCGTCGCGCGTGCTGATGCGCAGCATGTCGCCCGGCTGCAGCAGGATGTCTTGCGGGTTCTTGCCGAGCGCGATCATCTGCGTGAGATTGATCGGGTAGGACGTGCCGCTGCGGGTGAGCGTCAGATGCGCCCGATCGGCGTTCGCGGTGAAGCCGCCCGCGCGGTTCACGGCTTCGGTCAATGTCATCGGAATGTCGTTGATCGATTGGCCGCCAGGGGCGCGCACTTCGCCGTCGACGTACACCTGCGCCGACCGGTACGACGCCACGCGAACGGTCACTTGCGGCTCGCGGAACTGCTTGGCCAGATCCGATCTCACTTCGCGCCGCACTTGCTCGACTGTCTTGCCCGCCGCGTGAATCGGGTGCGACAAGTAGGGGAAGTCGAGGTTGCCTTGGCCGTCGACGACGAAGCCCTGTCCGGGATCGCTTGTCTTCGACGTTTGCGTTTGCTGGCCGAGCGCGGCCGCTAGCTCGGGGTGATCCCAGACGGTGATCTGCAACACGTCGCCCGGGCCGAGTTTGTACGGGCCGGGCTTGGCGAACAAGTCGAGCTGATTGGCGATCTGCATTTGGCTCGTACCGCCTTGAAGCTGTTTGATCAGGTCCAAGTCGATCGGCTGAATCGGAATCTGCTCCGCGGTCTGCACCGCGCCGTCGGGCGTCGACGAGACGGGCAGAGAAGGGGGCGTCTCCATATGCTGGCCGGGAACGACCGAGCACGCGGCGAAGAGCGTCGACAGCGCGGCGAGGGCCGTCGTGCAGCTTCTCACGGCGCGCGTGCGCGCCGCATTGCCGTTACTTGCGTTCGGGTCGAGCAATCGTAATGAGTTTTTCATCGTCCGCACTCCATGCTTCAGTAGGCGTTGCTTCAGTACGCATTGGTATGACGTAGGCCCTTGAAGATCGTCGCGAGGATGATCCGCATATCGAGCCTGAAGGACCAGTTGCGTAGGTAATAAAGATCGTGGGCGACCCGCTGCTCCATTTTTTCCACTCGCTCGGTCTCGCCGCGCAAACCGTTGACTTGCGCCCAGCCCGTGATGCCCGGTTTGATACGGTAGCGATGGATATAGCCCTGAACGATCGGTTGATAAAGATTGTCGTGCTCGATGGCGTGCGGGCGCGGTCCCACGACCGACATTTCGCCTTTCAGCACGTTGATGAACTGCGGCAGCTCGTCCATGCTGGTGCGCCGCAGGAATGCGCCCACCCGCGTCACGCGCGGGTCGCCCCGCTTGGCCTGCTCGAGCACGCCGGCCTTGGGTTGATGCACGCGCATCGAGCGGAACTTGTAGATTTCGAAGACGCGGCCGTCCACGCCCTTGCGACGCTGCTTGAAGAACACCGGCCCTTCCGAACTGAGCTTCACCGCGATTGCGATCGCGATCATGACGGGCGCCAATGCGATCAAAGCCGCGGCCGCGAACAAACGATCGAACAGTTCCTTCTTGATGAGTGCGGCCGGCGGCACGGGCGACGCAATCAGGTTGATCGTCGGCAGTCCCAACAAATTCGTCACGCTTCCTTCGAACAGGGACAACATGCGCACATCGGGCATGAAGCGGATATTGATCAGGTCGTTGCGAAACTCGTTGACGACGTCCATGATCGCCGCGTCCTCGGCCAACGGCAGCGCGAGCCACAGTTCGTCCAGCTCGTGCTCGCGCACGAATGCGGCGAACGCGGCGCGATCGTCGTACACCGGGATCTCGGGGTGCGCGATCGGCGTGCCGCCCGAGTTGATGTTGTAGATCGCCGCGGCGCGAAAACCGGTGGTGGGCGAAGTTTCGATCTTGCGGATCAGGTCGTCGCAATGCACACCGCATCCAACGATGGCCACTTGGTGCAAGTTCATACCGGCCGTGCGCATGCGGGCGAGCACCGCATGCATCCAGAGCCGGCCCGCGATCATGACGACGCCGGAAATAACGGTCCAATAGCCGAACCACAGCCGCGACACGAGAGTGACCATGTGCAACGAGAACATGAGCGCCATCGCGCCCACCTGAACCAGCGCCCAGGCCAATGCGACTTGCCGCACGAGCGCTCGCTTGGAGCGGCCGCGCCATGATTCGTAGACGCCGAACGATGGGAACACGACCAGCGACAAAGCGGCCGAGAAGGCGACGAAAGCCCAGTAAAGCCGCGCGTCGGCCACGCCCTCGAATCGCAATTGCGATGCGATCAGGGCGCCCAGCGCGATGATGCCGACGTCGAATACGCGCGCCCAAAGATCTTGCAGTCCTCGCATTTCTTCACTCCCAGTCGTTGTTCGTTCGTTCGTCCGCAATCGCATGCCACGCTCTCGGCGTTGCGTCCGCGAAGCCATTCACGCTCGCCAAGAGTCGATCGACGATGCGATAGGTAAGAAAAGCGTCAAACATGTCCTCCGGAGCAATGACGCGTGCCCTAGGCGGCCCGATGCGCCCGGCATCGCGCGCGTCACTGGCTCAATGCGTGTTTGCGATAGACGGTGGGCGACACGCCGTACCGCTTTCTGAATAGGCGTCCCAAGCGATCGCCGTTGCCCATGCCGCAGCGGCGGGCAATTTTGTCGACGGGCAGCTTCGTGCCGACGAGCATGGCGCAGATCGCTTCGAATCGGAGCTGCATCAGGTACTCGAGCGGCGTGACCCCGAACTCGCTCTTGAAGCGCCGCAAATAATTGCGCACGCTCATGGCCGCGACGGCAGCGGCGTCCGATACGGAGATGTCGCTGCCGAAGTTCTCGCGCATCCAGCGCGTGGACTCGTGGATCTTGTCGACGGTGGTGTTCAGGCTCGGCGTTTCGCTGCGCGCTTTCACGACCTCGCCGACCGATGGCGGCAGGCTGCTCGCGATGCGCAGCGACATGTCTTCGCCGTGGTCGGAGGCGATTTGCGTCAGCGCCATTTGCGCGGCTTTTTGATTCAGCGCCCAAGCCGGCATCGAGCCCGAGCCGATCCAAAACACCGGCACGTTCGGCCGCGAGCGCGCCATGTCCACGCCGAACGCGGAGGCATGCCGCGCGGCGGCCGCATGAGCGGGCGAGCCGGAGCCGGAGAGCCAGCGCGCGAGTTGCACGTCGAAGCCCGATGTCACACGCACGTCGTTGCTCGCGACGTATAACGCGTGAAAGTCGCCGACCGAGTAGGCGTCCAGGCGCTGCGTCATGACGGCGATCGAGGACGAACTCGTCACCGGGCCGCCGAGCTTGGAGAGCAACGACACCCGGTAAGGCGGTTGATTGCTCGAGAAGCGCATCAAGGCGTTGGCCAATTGAAAGACTTCGCTGATCACACCCGTCGTGAACAGACAGTGACCGTCGAAGATGAGGATCCCGATATGGCGCGCGTCGGCTAGCGAGGTCATTTCTCGCCGCATGACGTGCGGTGTAGTAAAGACAGTGGCGCGATCCACGAAGCATTCCTCCCGCATGGTGAACACGATGAGTGTTGCGGTGCATCATCGTAATCATCATGATGCCATGTCGATTTTTGGAGAAAAACCTGGCGAAAATAGCCGTGTATTTGGCGCGAGTGGCCGGGTCGAGGAAAGTTAATCGCTGAAGTATTTTTTATATTTTTGTTATAAAAATTTACAAACTCGGATTTTTTTCGTGCACCCCTTTGGCATCGCTAGGGGCAGGGCGGGTGGCCTTCTGCTGGCAGCCTCGGTAAAAATATCGGGCTTTAATCAGAAATATTGGCATTTCGCATAATTGCACCGGTCTTCCATTTACCGATCTTAAGCCTTCATGCATTCGTAATGTTTGTCGGGCTTCGCCCAAATCCGCCAACACATCGGCCTTTTGCGACCTTCGGGATTACGCATGAAGTTGTCTCGCTATGCTTCATAGCAACATGAGCCGAAGCGGTCGGCGACGCGCTGTTTTTGCCCGACGCTCGCCGCCTCTTCATGCATCCGGACCCATTAGGAGAACAAGCAGATGAGTACTCCTGTTGAAACGAGGGAGCGACCGCGTAAGGTCGGGGCGGTGACGCAATTACGCGCGCCGCACACCCTGGCGCCTCAATCGGCGCTGCGCACGCGGGCCGTCGTGCTCGCGGGCGGTTCAGGCACTCGGCTATGGCCGCTCTCGCGCAAGCATTTTCCCAAGCAACTCGTCGACGTGCTCGGCGTGGGCTCGCTGCTGCAGATGACGGTGCAGAGGCTGCAGCGGCTCGCCGATGTGCAATTGCAGATCGACGACTCCCCGATCATTGTCTGCGGCTCCGAGCACCGCGCCATCAGCGCGCAGCAAATGGAGCAACTCGGGGTGGGCGCGCAGTTCATCATCGAACCGGCCGGGCGCAACACGGCGCCTGCGCTCTCGCTCGCGGCCATGCATGCGCTCGCGGATGGCGGCGACGCCGTGCTCGTCGTGATGCCTGCCGATCATATGATCGGCGACGTGGCGGCGTTCCAGCGCGCCGTCGCCGTGGCTGCGCGTCATGCCGAGCGTGGTGCGATCGTCACGCTCGGCATTCGGCCGACGCGCGCAGAAACCGGCTACGGTTACATCGAGCCGGGCGATGAGATCGGCGATGCGCGCAAGATTGCACGTTTCGTCGAAAAGCCGCCGCTGGAAGTGGCGCGTTCCTATCTTGCCTCGGGCAAATACTTCTGGAACAGCGGCATCTTCGTATTGCGTGCAAGCGTTTGGCTCTCGACGTTGCAGCAGATGCAGCCGGAGACGTTCGCGGCCTGCGCTGCCGCCTACGAAGCTGGAGAGGATAGCGCAACAGGCTACAAGCCGAACGAACAGCTGTTCGCCGATGTGCCCTCCGATTCGATCGACTACGCCGTGATGGAAAACCTCACGCGCGGCGGCGGCGTCGAAGGCGTGGTGGTTCCGCTCGATGCGGCATGGTCCGATTTGGGCTCGTGGGATTCGGTGTGGGATGCGCTCGGCAAGGATGCGAGCGGCAATGTCGCCTCGGGCCGCGTGCTCATGGAAGACGCGCAATCGTGCTACGTGCGCGCCGAGAGCCGGCTCGTGACCTGCGTGGGCGTGTCCGATCTCGTCGTCGTCGAAACGGCGGATGCCGTGCTCGTCGTCGATCGCTCGCGCGTGCAGGACGTCAAGCGCATCGTCGGGCGCATCGCCGATCAGCAGGGGCCGGAGGTCGACGCCCATCGCAAGGTGCAGCGGCCGTGGGGTTGCTACGACTCGATCGACAAGGGCGAGCGTTTTCAGGTGAAGCACATCGTGGTCGAGGCCGGGGCGCAATTGTCGCTGCAGCTTCACCATCATCGCGCCGAGCATTGGATCGTCGTACGCGGCACAGCTCTCGTCACGCGTGGCGAAGAGCAATTCCTGCTCGGAGAAAATCAATCGACGTATATTCCGCTCGGCGTCAAGCATCGGCTCGAAAACCCAGGGAAGGTGGCGCTCGAATTGATCGAAGTTCAATCGGGCGCCTATCTCGGCGAGGACGACATCGTCCGCTTCGAGGATGTCTACGGACGCGCCAGTTGATGGCGGCGGCCGCGCGCAGCGATTGCGAGCGGCCGTGGCGTGTTTGCCGGCGGAGCATACGTGGCAACCGATTTTGAACTCGATCCATGAACGTTTATGACGCTGCGCTGGAGCATGTCCGCAATTCGATCGGGACGGCGGAGTTGCTGGGACTGAAGTCCTGCGCGATCCTCGTCTCCGATCTGAAGCTCTTGCTCGAGGTGCTGGAAGAGGCCGTGCGCAACCAGCAGCCGGGCTCGCAACAACAGAAGGCGCAATGAAAGCGGACGCGATCCACACAACGCTACATTTTCGAGGATGACGCCAGTGAACGATTTGGCTCTCAACTCTCTTTACGTGCAAACAGGAGGCGAACGCAGCCAACTGTCTGCGCGCGACCTATTGAAGCTGCTGCGCGACCACATGTTCGAGGTGCTGGGCGTGGCGCTGGCCGTGACGGCGCTCGCCGTGGCGTATCTGTTCATTGCGACGCCCGAGTACGAGGCCGATGTGCTCGTGCGGGTCGATCCGCCCGAACCGAATGCACTCGGCATTTCCTCGCAGGGACCGCAAGTTGCGCCGCCTGCGCCGTCGCCGTCGGCCGAAATCGCGATCATGCAGAGCCGCTCCGTGCTCGAGCCGATCATCAACCGTTATCGCTTCGACGTGACGATTACGCCGAAGACGCTGCCGGTCATCGGCAGCTTGGCGCAAAAACTCGCGAAGCCGGGGCAGCCGGCCGGCGCGTGGTTCGGCATGACTTCCTATGCGTGGGGCGGCGAGAAGGTGCATATCGGCCAGCTCGACGTGCCGCCCTCGCTCGAGGAGCGCAAGCTGACGTTGACCGCGCTCGAAGGGGGGCGGTACGAGCTGCGCGGCCCGGGCGGCGGAGCGATCTTGAC
>SCRN01000009.1 GCA_004322045.1 Paraburkholderia sp. | reverse complement strand
CGCCAGCGAAGTGGCACGCCGTCTTCGCGGCAAGCATAAGCCTGAGTTCACCCCGCACGTCGACACCGGTGATTTCATCATCGTCATCAACGCCGGCAAGCTGAAGGTCACGGGCAACAAGACCACGGACAAGAAGTACTACCGTCACTCGGGCTACCCGGGCGGCATTTACGAAACGACGTTCGGCAAGATGCAAGAACGCTTCCCGGGCCGTGCGCTCGAGAAGGCGGTCAAGGGCATGCTGCCGAAGGGTCCGCTCGGCTACGCCATGATCAAGAAGCTGAAGGTCTACGCTGAAGCCACGCATCCGCATTCGGCGCAACAGCCGAAGGCGCTCGAGATCTAAGGGGAGCCCATATGATCGGTAATTGGAACTACGGTACGGGCCGCCGCAAGAGCGCTGTCGCTCGTGTCTTCATCAAGGCTGGCAAGGGCGACATCGTCGTCAACGGCAAGCCCATTGCGGATTACTTCTCGCGCGAAACGTCGCTGATGATTGTGCGTCAGCCGCTCGAGCTCACGAACCACGGCACGACGTTCGACATCAAGGTCAACGTCTCTGGCGGTGGTGAAACGGGCCAAGCCGGCGCGGTTCGTCATGGCATCACGCGTGCGCTGATGGATTATGACGCAACGCTGAAGCCGGCTCTGTCGAGCGCGGGCTTCGTGACGCGCGACGCGCGTGAAGTCGAACGTAAGAAGGTCGGCTTCCACAAGGCACGTCGCCGGAAGCAATTCTCGAAGCGTTAATCGGTTCGACGCGCCCGCCTACCGGCGGGTCGCTGCCGAAAAAGCCGCCGCTGCGCATGCACGGCGGCTTTTTCGTTTTTTGCTTGCTGCGCGATGCCGAGCTTCGCCGATGCGTATCCCTTCTGCGTCAGGCGCAGCGGGCCGGCGCTCGATTCGCGGGTAAGCTAGAATCCATTGCAATCATAGGGTTACCGTCTCGCGGTAGAGCACGAGTCGGTGAACGGCCATACAATAGCGCTTAGAAGCTTTTTTGGAGATTTCGAATGACCGCCGTCACCGACACCCCCGTGACCGAAATGCCGGGCCCCTTCGTCTTTACGGACGCGGCGGCCGAGAAGGTGAAACAACTGATCGACGAGGAAGGCAATCCCGATCTCAAACTGCGTGTTTTCGTGCAAGGCGGCGGCTGCTCGGGCTTCCAGTACGGATTCACGTTCGACGAAGCGGTCAACGAAGACGATACGGTCATGAACAAGGCCGGCGTGCAGTTGCTGATCGATTCGATGAGCTACCAGTATTTGGTCGGCGCCGAGATCGACTATAAGGACGACATCAACGGCGCGCAGTTCGTCATCAAGAACCCGAACGCGTCCACGACGTGCGGCTGCGGCTCGTCGTTCTCGGTCTGACGCATGACTGAATGCATGAAATGCAGGAGCTGAGCGGCACGATCCGCTTCGCATCGCTGAACGGGGCCGCGGCCCCGTTTTCCATTGGCGCGGCCTCGCCGCACGCTTACCTACCGAGGGTAGATCGCGCCGAGCACGCGCTCGCCGGCCGCGCCGGTGACGGCCGGTAAATTGCCTGCCGCGCGCTCCACACACCGCATCGCGAGCCACGCAAATGCGAGCGCCTCCACATGATGCGGGGGCACGCCTAAGGCTTCGGTCGTCATGACGGGCACGCCGCTAACTCCACTTTGATCGAGTGCACGTTCGAGCGCCTTCAACAGTTCCGGATTGCGGGCGCCGCCGCCGCAGACGTAGACGGCGCGGCACTCCGGCGCATGCCGCTCGATCTCGCGTGCGACGCTCACGGCGGTGAGCGCCGTGAGCGTCGCTTGCACGTCGGCGGGAGCGAGCGACGCGAAGCCGGCGAGTTTGGCGTCGAGCCATTCGCTGTTGAATAGGTCGCGACCGGTGCTCTTAGGTGGCGCTTGCTCGAAAAAGGGCTCGTCGAGCAGGGCGTTCAGTAGCGCTTGGTTCACGACCCCGCTTGCCCCGAAACGCCCCGCTTCGTCGTACGGAGCCCCCAGATGCCGATGCGCCCATTCATCGAGCAGCACGTTGGCCGGACCGCAATCGAAGCCGCGCACGGCATGGCCGTCGGCTGCGGCCGCGGCCGCTTGCTCACCGCTGCGGGATTGCGCTTGCGTGCGAGCAGGTGGCAACACGGTGATGTTGCTGATGCCGCCCAGATTGCAGACGACGCGCGTTTCGTCTTGGGCGCCGAAAACCTGAGCGTGAAAGGCCGGCACGAGCGGCGCGCCTTGGCCGCCTGCGGCGACGTCGCGGCTGCGAAAATCCGCCACCACATCGATATGGGTCATTTCCGCCAGCAAAGCGGGGTTATTGATCTGGCGTGTGTAGCCTTTCTCGGGACGGTGGCGCACCGTTTGGCCGTGAACGCCGATCGCGCGCACGCTCGTAGGCGCGATGTTGGCGCTGCGCAGCAACTCGTGGCAGCAGACGGCGTACCGAGCCGCAAGCGCCGAAGCGGCCAGCGCTTCGCGCTCGATTTCGTTCTCGCCCGGCTGCTGCAGTGCGAATAGCGCATCGCGCAAGCCGTCGGCAAAGCCGACGAACGCGTCGGCCAATACGCGCGGCGCCTCCCCGTCGCGCAATTGAACGGCGATGCCGTCGACGCCGTCCATGCTCGTGCCCGACATCAGGCCGAAGTACACGCCGTCGGTGCCCGTTTGCCGCGTGCTCGCCGCCAATTCCTGCTCCTCGTCGTGATCGCGGGCCATGCGCACGGCCCGAACAAGGCGCCCCGCGCCCGTTTGCCAGACCGATTATCCGCGAGAACGAGCGCGCGCGCTAACGGCCGCCCATCATTGCACCTGCGACCCGGAACGCTAGCAGGCGGCCCAGATATGGGACAATTACGGCTTTTGCACCTTCCGCCAGCCGGATCAACCCGGACCAACCGACTTCAAGATGAGCACCGAGTCTTCCTCCAAGCCTGCCACGCCGCTGCCGATCACCGACGAGGTGCGGCACGCGCTCGCCGTCGCCAAACGCGGCGCCGATGAACTCCTGATCGAAGACGAGTTCGCGCAGAAGCTCGCGCGCAGCGCGGCAACGGGCACGCCGCTGCGTATCAAGCTCGGGCTCGACCCGACCGCGCCCGACATCCACATCGGGCACACGGTCGTGCTCAACAAGATGCGGCAGTTGCAAGATCTCGGTCACAACGTCATTTTCCTGATCGGCGATTTCACGTCGTTGATCGGCGATCCGTCGGGGCGCAACGCAACCCGGCCGCCGCTCACGCGCGAGCAGATCGAATCGAACGCCAAGACGTACTTCGAGCAGGCCGCGCTGGTGCTGGACCGGGAAAAGACCGAGATCCGCTACAACAGCGAATGGTCGATGCCGCTCGGCGCCGACGGCATGATCAAGCTTGCATCGCGCTACACCGTGGCGCGCATGCTCGAGCGCGACGATTTCACGAAGCGCTTTCAAAGCGGCGTACCGATCTCGATCCACGAATTTCTCTACCCGCTGATGCAAGGCTACGACTCGGTTGCGCTCAACGCCGATTTGGAGCTGGGCGGTACCGATCAGAAGTTCAACCTTCTCGTCGGCCGCGAATTGCAAAAGCAGTACGGGCAAGAACAGCAATGCATTTTGACGATGCCGTTGCTCGAAGGCCTCGACGGCGTCGACAAAATGTCGAAGTCGAAGAACAACTACGTCGGCATCAGCGAGAAGCCGAGCGACATGTTCGGCAAGCTCATGAGCATTTCCGACACGCTGATGTGGCGCTACTTCGAATTGCTCTCGTTTCGCAGCCTCGACGAAATCGCGCGCTTCCATCGCGAAGCGCACGAAGGACGCAATCCCCGCGACTTCAAAGTCATGCTCGCCCAGGAGATCGTCGCGCGTTTTCATTCGCAAGCCGACGCCGAGCGCGCGCTCGAGGATTTCAATCACCGCGCCAAGGGCGGCGTGCCCGATGACATCGTTTCGGTCACGCTCAGCGGGGCGCCGCTCGGCATCGGCCAATTGCTCAAGCAGGCGGGGCTCGTGCCGTCCACGAGCGAGGCGCTGCGCAATATCGATCAAAGTGGCGTTCGGATCGACGGCGCGGTGATCTCCGACAGAGCGCTCAAGCTCGAAGCGGGCGAATACGTGGTTCAGGTCGGCAAGCGCCGCTTCGCGCGCGTCACGTTGACGGCATGAGGGGCCGGGCCGTGATGACGATTCGCTGTTCGAGCAAGCTGCGCGGCACGGGTGGCACGAGCGTGCGTCGCTTCGGAGCGGGGCGATGATTGCGCTGATACAGCGCGTCGCCGAGGCCAGCGTGCGAGTGGGCGAGCGCGTCACGGGGCAGATCGGCCCCGGCCTGCTGGCGCTCGTCTGCGCCGAGCGCGGCGACACCGAAGCAAGCGCCGACAAATTGCTTGCCAAAGTCCTCGGTTACCGGGTCTTCAGCGATGCGGCCGGCAAGATGAACCTGCCGGTCACCAACATCGATGGCGCGGGCCAGGCCGGGGGCTTGCTACTCGTGTCTCAATTCACGCTGGCCGCGGATACGAACAGTGGCTTGCGGCCGAGCTTCACGCCGGCCGCGGCGCCGGAAGACGGCAAGCGATTGTTCGACTATTTCGTTGCGACAGCGCGTGCTCGCCATTCGATCGTCGAAACCGGCGAATTCGGTGCGATGATGCAGGTCTCGCTCGTCAACGACGGCCCTGTGACGTTCTGGCTGCAAACGCGGCCCTGACTTGCCCTTATTCGCTGTTTATCCGCTGGCGCTGCCGATGCCTACCCAAGTGCTTTTCATTCGACATGGCGAAACAGACTGGAATCGCATCAAGCGCATTCAAGGCCATATCGATATCCCGCTGGCCGAAAGCGGCATCGACCAGGCGCAGCGTCTGGCCGAACGGCTGGCGCGCGACGCTCGTGAAGCCGCTCGCCTCGATGCGATTTATTCGAGCGATTTACGGCGTGCTCAGCAAACGGCGCAGCCCGCGGCGACCGCCCTCGGGCTAGAGCTGCAACTTGTCGAAGGGTTGCGCGAGCGCGCATACGGCGTGTTCCAAGGGCACGACAGCGGCGAGATCGCGCAACGCTATCCCGACGACTATGCGCGCTGGCAAACGCGTGACCCGGGGTTTGCACCCGAGGGCGGCGAATCGGTGCGCTCGTTCTACCACCGGGTGCTGCATGCCGTGGATGCGATCGTGCGCGCGCATCCGGACAGCCGTATCGCCTGTGTGACGCATGGCGGGGTGCTCGATTGCGTGTATCGACGTGCCTGCGGCTTGCCGCTCGATGCTGCGCGCAACTATCCGCTGCTCAATACGAGCATCAACACCGTCGAATTCGCAGAAGACGGCACGGCGCGCGTGCTCAGTTGGGCCGACATCGCGCACTTGTCCGCCGCGAGCGATGACGACGGACTGGTCAGGCGGCAGGGTTAGGGCTACGGCTACGGCGACGCCGCCGCAGCCCGCCGTCGCGCGCGCTTGGAAACGGCGTTCACGTGCGCCCATCGAATGACGGGCGCTACCACCCGCACGCCTGGACGCGCCAGCGCGGCTTGCATTCGTGCCAACGCGTTGAAACCGAGCATTGCCTGAGCCCAATCGGGCAGCAGATCGACCCCTGCGCTCAGCATCAGCTTCACGGCCGGCCGCATGAGCGGACGATCGGGCGGCGCGGCGTGCCGCAGAATCCGCACGACTTCGAACGTGCGCGAGCTCGCCTCGAGCTGCGGCCGCATCGCTGTCAGGTAGGCGACCACTTGCGCACGCGTTTCGGGCACGTCGGCCGCACCGAGCATCTTGGCGATCAAGGCGACTTCCGCGTAGTAGCGGTCTTGCTGTGCGGCGGATAGCGATGGGTCCACGTAACGCAGAAACGCCGCCAGAAAGCTCGACACTTCCGCGACATGAACCCAGGTCAAGAGCGCCGGATCGCTCGCGCGGTAGGGGCGGCCGTCGGGCGCGACGCCCGTTACCGAGAGATGAATGCGTTTGACGCGCTCGATCAGTGCGAGGGCGTCTGCGCGCGCGCCGTAAGTCGTGCCCGCGATGAAGGTGGCTGTGCGCCGCAGACGGCCACGCATGTCGGTGCGAAACGTCGAATGATCCCAGACCCCGGCGAGTGCCAGCGGATGCAGCGTCTGCAGCATCAAGGCGCTCACGCCGCCGATCATCATCGACGTGAAATCGGCATGCACGCGCCAGCAGACGGAATCGGGGCCGAACAGACCCGGATCGCCGGGCGGATTCGCATAATCGAGCGTGGGGCCGCTGCCGCTAGTCACACTGAGCACGCTTTGCGAGACGCGCTGGCGTATGCGCATGATCAAAGGGTCGTGCGCCATGGTGCGTCCGTCTCGTTGATGGCGTGCCCGCTCGGACATTGCGATTGGGCTTCGCGTGTTTGAGAGGGGCGGCGCGCGCCTATCCGTTGCCTTCGTCGTCCCATAGCGTACGCACGGTGCTCGACGCATCGGGCGCGGCGAGGCCGAAATGGCGATAGGCGGCCAGCGTCGCGACGCGCCCCCGCGGCGTGCGCTGCAAATAACCTTGCTGGATCAGGTACGGCTCGAGCACGTCTTCGATCGTGTCGCGTTCTTCGCCGATCGCGGCAGCGAGATTGTCGACGCCGACAGGGCCGCCGTCGAACTTGTGCAGGATCGCTTCGAGCAACTTGCGGTCCATCAAATCGAAGCCGACCGGGTCGACGTCCAGCATGGCCAACGCCGCATCGGCGACGCGCGCCGTGATCGAACCGTCGGCCTTGACTTCGGCATAGTCGCGCACGCGGCGCAGCAGACGATTGGCGATCCGGGGCGTCCCGCGGGACCGCTTGGCGATCTCGAACGCGCCTTCGGGATGAATGTGCGCGCCCAGCAGCGCTGCCGAGCGTCGCACGATGCGCGAGAGTTGCTCGGCGTCGTAAAACTCGAGCCGTGCCACGATGCCGAAGCGATCGCGCAGCGGGTTCGTCAGCATGCCGGCGCGCGTGGTTGCGCCAACGAGCGTAAACGGCTGCAGATCGAGCTTCACGCTGCGTGCGGCTGGTCCTTCGCCGATCATGATGTCGATCTGGTAGTCCTCCAGCGCCGGGTAGAGGATTTCCTCGACCACGGGCGAGAGGCGGTGAATTTCGTCGATGAATAGAACGTCGTTCGCTTCGAGGTTCGTGAGCAGCGCCGCCAAATCGCCTGCGCGTTCGAGCACCGGCCCCGAGGTTTGGCGCAGGTTGACGCCCATCTCGCGCGCGATGATGTGCGCAAGCGTCGTCTTGCCTAGGCCGGGCGGCCCGAATAGCAAGACGTGGTCGAGCGCTTCCGAGCGGCGTTTTGCCGCTTCGATGAAGATTTCGAGCTGCCCGCGCACCTTTTCCTGACCGACGTATTCGTCGAGTTGACGCGGACGCAGCGCCCGCTCGAAGGCCTCTTCGTGCGTCGACGCGGGTGTCGCGGAAATGATGCGCTCGGCGGCGAGCTTGTCGGTTTCGATCATGTGGGCAATTGTACCGCGCGCGCCAGCTGCTTAGCCGAGCGCATGGGAAAGCGGTTGCGAGCGCTTTCTTGCCGCATGGCATCGTTGTTGGCGGCCCGCCCGCCGAGCGGCCGGCGCACGCGAGGGCGGGCCGGGGCTACGCCTTCGACAGCGCCTTGAGCGCGAGCTTGATGCCCTCGGAGACGCCCGTGCCCGCCGGCACGTTCTTGATCGCCGCGAGCGCTTCCTTCTCCGAATAGCCGAGCGCGAGCAGGGCGTTCAGGATGTCCGAGGCGTGGTCCGACGGCGATGCGGCCGCCGCTGCAGCGCCGATATCGGCGCCGAGCTTGCCCTTCAGTTCGAGTAGCAGCCGTTCGGCCGTTTTCTTACCGATGCCCGGAACGCGCGTGAGACGCGCGGCATCCTGCAACGTGACCGCATGGGCGAGTTCTTGCACGCTCATGCCCGAGAGCACGGCCAGCGCCATGCGTGCGCCGATGCCGCTGATCTTGAGCAACTCGCGGAACGTGGCACGTTCTTGAGCCGTGCCGAAGCCGTACAGCAGGTGGGCGTCTTCGCGCACGATGAGCTGCGTCAGCAGGACGACCTTCTCGCCCGTCGACGGCAAGTTGTAAAAGGTGCTCATCGGCACGTCGACTTCATAGCCGACGCCGCTGCAGTCGACGAGCAGGTGGGGCGGATTCTTTTCGAGCAGGATGCCGGCGATACGACCGATCATGGCGGGGTGCGCTTAGCGTGACGTGATGGTGGTTAAAGGCGATCGCTTCTAGCGTGATGCGGCGACGCTCATCGTAGGGTAACGACGAGCGCCGTGGTTAGGCTGATGGCGAGCGAGCACGAACTGTAGCACCAGACGTTCCGAAATATTCGGCCTCGCGCTAGGGTCATGAGTTGGCCCTAGCCCACCAGCCGTCCGCGCCGCACGCGCAAGCCTTTCTTGGCGAGGGCGGGGGCGATGCCCCCCAGCGTTTCGAGCGTGCTGCCGCCGTGCGCGTGGCAAATGGCCATGCCGAGCGCGTCGGCGGCGTCGGTTCCCGGCATGCCCGATAGGCTCAACAAGCGCACCACCATTTGCTGCATCTGCTCTTTCGTTGCACGGCCGTAGCCTACGACGGCCTGTTTCAATTGCAGCGCGGTGTATTCGGCCACCGGCACCCCGCCCGCAACGAGGCCGCAAATCGCGGCGCCGCGCGCCTGACCGAGCAGCAGCGTCGATTGGGGGTTGACGTTGACGAACACCTTTTCGATGGCCGACTGATCGGGCGTGTGCTGGCGGATCAGTGCTGAGATGCCTTCGAAGATCGTGCCGAGGCGGGACGGCAGATCGCCGTCGGTCGTGCGGATGACGCCGCTCGTCACATAGGTGAGCCGTTGCCCCGTTTGCTCGATGACGCCAAAACCCGTCACGCGCAAACCGGGGTCGATGCCGAGGATTCTCATGAATAAAAGTCGGACGAAGTGCCTGAGATACTACAGCGAACGGCGCGGCGCGCCTATCTTCCCGAGCATCTGGCGACCGCCCTCAACATCGATGAGATAGGCGTTCGGCCGAGGGCGGCGACGCGTGACGGCGACGACTTCCTACGGGTGCGACCGGGTGACTTTAGCGAAAAACGACGCCGGCATGCGTTGGTGGACGCGAGCCAGGATCAAACGATCGCGAATGCTTGCAACCGCGACGCCCGCCGCGGCCATCTTGTCGGCGATGCTGAAGAGACTCGTGCCGACGTCGGCAACGCGGCTTGGGCGCAGGCGCCGAAAAAAGCCCACGATGGCTTTCGTGTCGAGGCCCAACGCTAGTAAAAAGGCGATCTCGTACTCGATTTCGGATAATCGTCCGACGCCATCGACGATTTCGCCCTCGGCGCGTTCGATGCTGCAACCGAAACCAAATTGCGCCCAGTAGTCGGGGAACCACGAGACGAACCGATCGAGGTCCGTTTCGTGAGCGCAGTAAACGATGCCGAGCACAGATTTGGACGGGTGGTGATTCAGCAAGAATTTATCGAATACCAATGCGCTTGAGCCAGTCTTGTATCGATGGATGTTAAGTACCGATTTCAGTGCGCCGGTATCGCCCGCCTCCAACAAACGCCGGTCTTCGCGCACGTAGCAATCTGCGAATGCCGCCGTGCCCTCGCAGGGCATGTCGCGATCCATCCGGCCGGATACGTCCTTACCGCGAGATAAACCCACCGTGCGCCCGTAACGGTCGCTTGCGGTCAAGTGACATGACCGGACATCCTTTGCGCCGGCGATAAGGGCGCTCCGAGAGGAGGCGATTTCGATGGTTTGCGCGAACTGGTCAATGAACGACTGATGTTCTTCGGTGAAATTCTCGGGTTCGACGATGGAATATGGCATCGCTTGACTCCGCTAGTGGCATACGCCCGAGGATGCCAGAGCTTGGGCGGGCAGAAGCCGCCCTGCGAAAATTCCGGACCGTTTGAAGGCCCGGCGCCGCGGACGAGAATCCGTGCGGTCGTCTATATCGCATATCGGCCGCCAACTCCCAGCCCACTGAGCGCCGCTCAAAGTCTGCCGCGCGCCTCGATCGGCCAGATATCAACGAGCATGTCGCCCTCCACGACGTGATAATCATGCGGGCGTCATTTACTTAACTTCACTTGGTCTGAAAATTTCACCGGAGGTCGGCGGTCGGGCGATCGCTCTGATAGTTTTGCTCGGGATCGCGTCGACTTTCGATTTAGACCCGCGGAGAGGCGCAAGGATCAAGGAAGGGAAGCAAAAGGAGGGGGGCGACGCGCTGGGCGAAACACAAGGAAGGAATCATGGATCGGCGCGAGATGTATGTCGGCGCAATACGGTGAACTGCGCAGCCTTCCTAATGCGACAGGCCAATGCGTGGCCGGCCATGAGTTCGTGTCGCACAGGCCCAGCGATAGCGATCTTTTACACGCCCGAGCATCCTGACCATCATGCGCTTCAATTTGCTGTCGCGGTTTCTTGAGCTACCCGGTATCGTGCGCGCCCAACTCTGCGCGACCATGCTTAACAGCGCGAGTGTGATTATCAAGCTGTTCATGCCTTTGCTGTTTAGAGGCAGCTACAGGCTCGATTTCGAGATAGTCGGCATGTTGATGGCCGCATACGGAGCCGGGTGTGTCGCAGGTGCATACGCCGGCGGTGTCCTGACGGGCCGCGTGGACTCGCGTAAGTTTACTGCGGCGTGTCTGTGTGTGAGCGGCGGGCTGGCAGTATGTATGTCCCAATTACCGGCCGTTGCGTGGCTATTTGTCGTCGCACCCGTGATCGGTGCGGCGGACGGTGCGTTTCGGCCAGCGAATCTGCGTCTCGTGATGGAGGCTGCAGGATCGCACGATGCAACTTGGCTACAGGGCCTACACCGGATCTGCTTCAACCTCGGAGTCGCGCTTGCCGGTTTCGCCGCTGCAGGTCTGTCGGGCACCGGCTACCCCGTCCTATTTGCTGTGGCCGGTATGGCGAACGTGGCGGGCGGCTGCCTGTTAGCTCTCTATGTGCGCGACCCAGTAGGCGCGACGGAAGCGCGGCCGACGCACGCTGCCGCTCACAGCTACGCTGGCCGTTGCGCGTCAGCCTCGCCGTGGTCTGACTCCGCATTCTTGCTGTTTGTGCTCGGCCAGTTGCTCGCGCTTGGCATTTTCGATCAAATGTACGGGGCGTTTGGCCTCTTTCTGTCTGAAGACTATCAGCTCGATTCACGCTGGATCGGCTACTTGTTCTCCTTCAACGCACTCTTGATTGTCCTCGTGCAAGCGCCCGCGATGATGCTCATCGGCCGTATCGGTGTCTCTGCCGCGAGCCGATGGGGCGCGCTATTGCTCACAATTGCATTTCCGCTTCTGAATCTTGGTCGCGGCCCAATGTACGCAACCATCACGATGGCGTGCGTCACGGCAGCAGAAATCCTGCTGACGCCTGCTTGGACGCTTGCTGTCATGGACCGCAGCGCCAATCGTGATCGTGGCCGCTACCTCGGCATTTTTACGGCCGCTTGGCTAGGCCATTCGCTGTACGGGCCCGCCGCTGGAACATGGATTTACGGCACCTTCGGCGGTAACAATCTGTGGTGGGCATGTGCGGCGGCCGGCCTCGCCGTCTGTGCGCTACATCACAGCGTGATCGGCCAACTGTCGAGTTGCACCTCCTCGCGATGACTCCCGCTAGCGCTCATCTCCGATTACTTCAACGATCGACGGCGTACACCATTGCGATGCGGTATTGCGACCACCTATCGCTCGGTAAGACAGTCAAGCGGCAGTCAGCTAAGCGCCCCTCAAAGTCTGCCGCGCGCCTCGATCGGCCAGATATCGACGAGCCTGTCGCCCTCCACGACGTGATAACGGTCGTACAGATTGACGGTGGGATCGCAATGGGGTGTCACGAATTCGACGTGCGCGCCAAGCGAAGGCCGATGCTCGGCATCGACGATGAGCTTGCCGTGTTCGTCGCCGAAGAACGCATACCGGGATGGGCCGTCTACACCGCGTGCGATCACCGGGGCCACACTATCGGTGGCAAAGCTTTTCGTGCCGGCGTCGACGGTGACCCACGATTTTGCCTGTGTGCTGACGACGGTGCTCTGCACGAACAGCGCAGTCTCAAACGGTGACACCCGTGAACGCTCGCTTAGGACGTGCTCATATTCGACATCCATGAAGACGTACGAACCAGGTTGCATCTCGGTGAAAACGCCCGCCGCTGCATCGGCCTCATGGGTACCGGTGCCCACGCCCGTCACGATTTCGAGCGGCGTGCCGGCGGCCTCGAGCGCGGAACGCAGGTTGACGACCGCATCTCGCAACTGGGCGGCCGCGTTCTCCCGCTCGGCGCGCGGTTCGATGTGTTGCAGATGCCCGCCATAAGCTTGCAGACCGCGAAGCCTGAGCGAGCCCGTCTCGCAGATCGCGCGCGCAAGCGCAAGGGCGGCGCTTTCGTCGACGACGCCCGTACGGTGGTACCCCGCGTGGTAATCGATCAGTACGTCGAGCGGGAAAGGGAGCCGCGCGGCGAGTACGGCAAGCTCGGCAACGTTGCGCCGATCGTCGACCACCACCATCACTTGACGCGGTCCGGCCTGCTGCGCGAGCGCAACGAGCCGGCGCAGCTTATTCGCGCCGACGACGGGGGAGGTGACGAGCACGCCGGACACACCGGCCTCGACCATCGCTTCGGCCTCGCCCAACGTGGCGCAGCTCACGCCGATCGCGCCGGCGTCGATTTGCATATGGGCAATGCGCGCCGACTTATGGCTTTTCACGTGTGGGCGCAGCCCGATCGAATGGCGTTCGGCCGTTGCGGCCATATTGGCGATATTGCGCTCGAGTGCGACGCGATCGATCAACAGCGCGGGCGTATCGAGCATCTGGCGACCGCCCTGAACGCCGATGAGATAGGCGTTCGGGCCAAGAACAGGTGGACGTGACACGGGTGGCTCCCAAGTAGGCAATCCAACGACTTCGGAAAAAACGATTGCTGCGTGAGTTGTTGATTACCGCACTTGCATCCCGCGTCGTGCGTCGGCCTCCAAAAATCAGACCGACGGAGGCAGGTGACGACGTGTTTCGGGCAGAAAAAAACCCGGCAGTTCGGTTGCCGGGTTTCATCGCGCTGCTATGCGCCGGTTGGCATCGTCGCCAACGGCTCGTCAATGACGGAAGTGCCGCACGCCCGTCACCACCATCGCGATGTTGTGCTCGTCGGCGGCGGCGATCACTTCGTCGTCGCGCACCGAGCCGCCCGGTTGGATGACGCAACTCGCACCCGCGGCGACGACGACGTCGAGGCCGTCGCGGAACGGGAAAAACGCATCGGACGCCACGGCAGATCCCTGCAACGAAAGCCCCGCGTTCTCCGCCTTGATGCTCGCAATTCGCGCCGAATCGACACGGCTCATTTGGCCCGCACCCACGCCGAGCGTCATGCCCTTGCCGCAGAACACGATCGCATTGGACTTCACGAATTTGGCGACACGCCAGGCGAACATCAGATCGTCCATTTCCTGCGGTGTCGGATGACGCTTGGTCACCACGCGCAAATCGCGCGGCAGCACGTTCTTCGCATCGGGCGACTGCACGAGCAGGCCGCCGCCGACACGCTTGAAGTCGAACGCGTTCCGACCGTCGCCCAACGCAATCTCGAGCACGCGCACGTTCTGCTTGGCGGCAAGCACTTGCTTGGCGCCGTCGCTCAGCGACGGTGCGATCAGCACTTCGACGAACTGCTTCGACACGGCCTGAGCCGCCGCTTCGTCCACTTCGCGGTTGAACGCGATGATGCCGCCGAACGCGGACGTCGGATCCGTTTGGAACGCTTTTGCGTACGCTTCGGCCGGGCTCGCGGCAACCGCCACGCCGCATGGATTCGCGTGCTTGATGATGACGCAAGCGGGCGCGTCAAACGTCTTCACGCATTCCCACGCTGCATCGGCATCGGCAATGTTGTTGTACGACAGCTCTTTGCCCTGCAATTGGCGATAACCGGCCAACGCGCCGGCGGGCACCTTCAACTCGCGATAGAACGCCGCGCTTTGGTGCGGATTCTCGCCATATCGCAAGTCCTGCACCTTTTCGAACGCGAGGTTCAACGTGTTCGGATACGCCACGCGCGACGAATGTTGCAGCGTCTCGGTCAAGCTCGTCAGGTAGTTCGTGATCGCGCCGTCGTATTGCGCCGTATGCGCGAACACTTTCGTCGCCAAACGGAAATTCGTGGCATAGCCGACGGCGTTGCCGTTCGCGCGCATCTCCGAGAGCACCGTCTCGTAGTCGGCCGGGTCGACGACGACCGTGACGTCGCGGTGGTTCTTGGCCGCGGAGCGCAGCATCGTCGGGCCGCCGATATCGATGTTCTCGATCGCGTCTTCGAGCGTGCATTCGTCTTTCGATACGGTGGCGACGAACGGGTACAGGTTCACGACGAGCAGATCGATCGTCGGAATCGAATGCGCTTCGAGCGCGGCCATGTGCTCGGGCAGATCGCGGCGCGCGAGGATGCCGCCGTGAACTTTCGGGTGGAGCGTTTTCACGCGGCCGTCGAGCATCTCGGGAAAGCCGGTGTAATCGGCCACTTCCGTGACCGGAAGGCCGGCGTCGGCGAGCAGCTTCGCCGTGCCGCCCGTGGACAGAATCTTGACGCCGAGCTCCGACAGCGAACGAGCGAATTGCACGATGCCGGACTTATCGGAGACGGAAATGAGCGCTTGCTTGATCATGATGAGAACGAAGGCCGAAAGGGAACGAGGTGGCGCGCGTTACAGCAGCCCATGCTGCTGCAGCTTCTTGCGCAGCGTGTTGCGGTTGATGCCGAGGTAATCGGCGGCCAGCGACTGATTACCGCCGGCCCGCTCGAGCACCACCTCGAGCATCGGTTTCTCGACGCATGACATCACCATGTCATAGACGTCGTGCGGATTGGCGCCGTCGAGATCCTGGAAGTACATGCCCAGGCTGGCGCGGACGCATTGTTCGATATTGTGCTTGCTCATGCTGCTAAGGGTTCGTTTCGGTTCGGCTCGGCGCGTTCGGCAGCTTCGTCCACGTAGACGAGGCGGTCCGACAGGGCCTCTTGCGCGTCGAAAAATGCGTTGACGGCGTCGAGCTGGTCGCGTGTGGTATCGAGCGTGTTCATCCGGTGCCGGAAGCCATTGGCGCCGGAAAGGCCGCGAGTGTACCAGCCGATGTGCTTGCGTGCCGTGCGCACGCCCGTGAACTCGCCGTAGAACGCGTAGTGATCTTCGAGATGCTCGTTCATCACTTGCCGAATTTCGGCGATGCGCGGCGGCGGCAGCAACTCGCCCGTCGTCAGAAAATGCTCGATTTCCCGGAACAGCCACGGCCGTCCTTGGGCCGCCCGGCCGATCATGATCGCGTCGGCGCCCGTCGCGGCCAGGACGGCGCGCGCCTTGGGCGGCGAATCGATGTCGCCGTTCGCGACGACCGGAATGCGCACGGCCGCTTTGACGGCCGCGATCGTGTCGTACTCGGCTTCGCCGTGGTAGAGATCGGCGCGCGTGCGACCGTGGACCGTCAGCATCGACACGCCAGCGGACTCGGCCAGTTGCGCGATGCGCGCCGCATTGCGGTTCTCGCGGTTCCAACCCGTGCGGATCTTCAGCGTGACGGGCACGGCGTCGGGGCCGATGCCCACGGCATTCACCACGGCCTCGACGATGCGCACGACGAGCGGCTCGTTTTGCAATAGCGCCGAGCCGGCTGCGACGTTACACACCTTCTTGGCTGGGCAGCCCATGTTGATGTCGATGATCTGCGCGCCGTTTTGAACGTTGTAGCGAGCCGCCTCGGCCATCATCGAGGGATCGGCCCCGGCGATTTGCACGGC
Organism: Paraburkholderia sp.; assembly: GCA_004322045.1. Classification (GTDB taxonomy): domain Bacteria; phylum Pseudomonadota; class Gammaproteobacteria; order Burkholderiales; family Burkholderiaceae; genus Trinickia. The sequence continues at coordinate 254,406 of SCRN01000009.1, read as the reverse complement.
GATCGGTTCGACTTCGCCCGCATGGTTCGCGCGGCGCATGGTCTTCTCGCTTTTCCACAACTGGGCGTTGGACGCGACCATTTCCGATACCGCATAGCCCGCGCCGAGCCGCTTGCAAAGCTGACGGAACGGCCGATCCGTCACGCCCGCCATCGGGGCGACGAAAAGGTTGTTGCGCAGAGTGTGCGAGCCGAGCGTAGGCATCATGGAAAGGAGCGGCTGCCCGCGCGGCGGTGGCGCGGGCGCAGGAAGGCGACCAGGGAAACGTGCATTTTACCGTTAACCGCGGACCGGCAGCGCACCGGGCCGGTACGAACGACATGGCCGGGCTAGCGCCGTTGGCCGAACATCATCTGCCGCGCGAGCGCCATTTTGGCGGGAGGCAGGCACTCCAGGGCGGTCAAGGCAATGCCGCGCAAGGCCGCGAGCGGGCCGAAGTCGATCGTAAACAGCCGCGCGAGCGTGTCCGTTGCCCCGATCGTCAGGCGGCGGTCGAGCGCGCGTCGGCGCGCGAATTCGGCCAGCGCTTCAGGCGTCGCGCCCGCGTGGGCCAGCGCATCGGCAAGGGCGTGCGCGTCGCGCAGACCCAAATTGAGCCCCTGGCCGGCTACGGGATGCAGCGTTTGCGCCGCGTTGCCGATAGAAGCCATGCGCCCCTCGACCAGCGCGTGCGCCGCGACGAGCCCGAGCGGGAACGCCGCACGCCCCTTGATCGATTCGAAGCGGCCCATGCGCTCGCCGAAGGCCGCGCCCAGTTCGGTCAGCAGTTGCGCATCGGATAGCGCGCCGCGGCGCGCCGCCTGCGCCGGCTCCATGCACCAGACGAGCGCGTAGTCCGCATGCCGCACGCCGCCCATCGGCAGCAGGGCGATGGGGCCTTCGTCCGTGAAGCGCTCCCACGCCACGTGCGGTTGCGGGGCCGATACGCTGACGATACCGACGATGGCGGTTTGGCCGTAGTCGCGCGTAGCGCGCTTGGCGGTGGAGGCCTCGCCGTAAAGCCCTCCCTCGGCGTTGATCAGCACGCGCGTGCGTAGCGTTCGCTGCACGTGCGCGCTTTGGATCGGCAGCGTCACGAATTCATCGCCGGCGTCCACCAGCGGCGGCAACGCGCGGCACGGCGTGAACCAATGCGTTTGCGTGCGGCGCACGGCGAGCGCCAAGGCATGGACGATCGAGCCGTAGCGCGCCACGTAGCCGAGCGCCGGCAGGCCGTGCTCGGTGCGCTCGATCAACGTGCGGCCGAAGCGGCCGCGCTGGGAAACATGGATGCGCTCGATCGCGTTGGCGTCAGCCGGCCAGGCGCCGAACGGCTCGAGCAGCATGCGGCTGCCTTCTGAAATGGCGATCGCGCGCGGGTCGCCTGCGGCTGCCTCGGGCTCGCGCGCGTCGACGAGTGCAACAGAAAGCGCCGCACTCGCGCTTCGCCGCGCGAGCCAGGCTGCCAGCGCGAGGCCGACGGGCCCCGCGCCGACGATCGTCACGTCGAATTCATGCGGATTGGGCAAGGGGCGAACGTCGCTCATGGCTCACACCGCGCTGGGTTCCTGGCCGGCCTCGCGCATGAGCGCTTCGATCGCGTCGGCTTCGACCGGCACGTCGCGCGTGATCAGCACGCAGCCGTCCTCGGTGACGATCGCGTCGTCCTCGATGCGGATGCCGATGTTCCAATAGGCTTCGGGCACGTCGGCGGCGGCGCGCACGTACAGCCCGGGCTCGATCGTCAGCGCCATCGACGCCCGCAACGTCCGCCAGGGTAGGGCGCCTTCGGCGTCGGGCAGGGCAGTGCGCTCGCGGTAGTCGCCGCAGTCATGCACGTCCATGCCGATCCAATGGCCCGTGCGATGCATGTAAAAGCGCGAATAGGCGCGCTCGGCGACGACATCGTCGACCGTCGAGAATTTGCTGCGATCGACGATGCCGGTATCGAGCAACCCTTGTGCGAGCACGCGCACGGCCGCGTCGTGCGGCGCTTCGAAGCTGACGCCGGGGCGTGTGGCGCCGATGGCTGCCTGCTGCGCGGCCAGCACGATGTCGTACAGCTCGCGCTGCGGCCCGGAGAAGCGGCCGTTCGCCGGGAACGTGCGCGTGATGTCGGAGGCATAGCCGTCCAGTTCGCAGGCGGCGTCGATCAGCACGAGGTCGCCATCGCGCAACACGGCATTGCCGGCGGGGTAGTGCAGCACGCACGCGTTGGCGCCTGCCGCGACGATCGACCCGTACGCCGGCGCTTGGGCGCCATGGCGGCGGAACGTGTAGAGCAGCTCGGCCTCGAGCTCGTACTCGCGTATGCCCGGACGGCATGCCTGCATGGCCCGCCTGTGCCCTTGAGCGGAAATGCGCGCGGCCTCGCGCATGATCGCCAGTTCGTGCTCTTCTTTGACGAGGCGCATGTCGTCGAGCATCGGCATCAAGTCGATGAGCTTCAGTGGCGGGACGATGCCGCTGCGGCTCTGCGCGCGGACCGCGTCGAGCCAGCGCCGCACTTGGCCGTCGAGTTCGCCCGAGCGGCCGAAGCCGTAGAAGAGCGCCGGGGCGTCGCCGAAGATGCGCGGCAACTGCGTGTCGAGCGCCTCGATCGGAAACGCGGCGTCGAAGCCGAATGCTTCGCGCGCCGCCTCGGGACCGTAGTGGAATCCCTCCCACGTCTCGCGTTCGGCGTCTTTCGTCCGGCAAAACAGGATCGAGGCCGGCTCGCCTGCCTGCGCGGTGGCATCGAGGACCACGAACGACTGCGGCTCGGTAAAGCCGCTCAGGTAATAGAAATAGCTGTCGTGGCGGTACGGATAGTCGGTATCGCGGTTGCGCAGCGCTTCGGGCGCCGTCGGTACGAGCGCGACGCCGCCGCCCGCGGCGCGCATGGCCGCGAGCAGGCGCTCGCGCCGCGCTTGGTAGACGGAGACGGCGATGGGGAATTCGGTCGGCATGTTCATGGCGCGATTGTACTGCTCAATTGGCGGCGGCTCGGCCAGGCGCGCGCGGCGGCGAGACGGCGAGACGGCGGCCGAATAGACATGTTGGCGCTGGTATATGCCGCTTTGGGCGTTGGCGACGTTATACTCTTTCTCGCACTTCAGAGGGCCTGCCCGACTGGCGTTGCGCGAGGCCCCCGTGGCCTGCGCAGCGCAAGCGCGCCGCGCGCACGACGCGGTGGACGCGAAAGCCGTTTCGAGGGCGGTCCGGTGTTTTCATGAGAGAAAGGCAGATGATGAAATTAATCGGTTCGCTGGCGAGCCCCTTCGTCCGGAAGGCGCGGATCGTGCTCGCCGAAAAGAAGATCGACTATCAATTCGTGCTCGAGGATGTCTGGTCGCCCGAGTCGACCATTCATACGTTCAATCCCATCGGCAAGGTGCCGTGCCTCGTGATGGAAGATGGGGAAGCCGTATTCGATTCGCGCGTGATCTGCGAGTATGTCGATACGCTTTCGCCGGTCGGAAAGCTGATTCCGCAATCGGGCCGAGAGCGTGTCGAAGTGCGCTGCTGGGAAGCGCTCGCCGACGGCATGCTGGACGCGGCCGTACTGATCCGGCTCGAGGGGATCCAGCGGGAGGCAAGCCAACGCAGCGAAGGCTGGGTGGCGCGCCCGCAGCGCAAAATCGACGAGGGGCTCGTGGCGATGTCGCAAGGGCTCGCCGGCAAGCCGTGGTGCGCGAACAACCACTATACGTTGGCCGACGTCGCCGTCGGCTGCGCGCTCGGGTACCTCGATTTCCGTATGCCCGATTTGGATTGGCGTGAGCAATATCCGAATTTGGACAAACACTTCGCCAAGCTGGCGCAACGGCAATCGTTCATCGACACGCAACCCGATCCCATTCCGAGTTGACGCATCGTCCCGCGCGAGCCGGCGCCGTGGCCCGCGGCGCTCAGCCCACCGTCATGGGGGCGAGCGCCTTCGGGGCGAACGAATCGCTGCTCGCGAGCGGCCACCATTTTTCGTAGAGCGAGTAGCGGTAGTTGCCGTTGACGAGGTCGTTCGGCTGCAGGTATTTGAGCAATTCCGACATCAACTGCACTTCGTGCGACGACACGCGGCGCACGATATGATGCGCGCGCAACTGCGAGGGGTGCTCGAGCCCGGCGGCTTGCACGATCTCTTGCAGCGCATGCAGGGTGTTGCGATGGAAGTTGAAGACGCGCTCGGATTTGTCGGGCACGACGAGCGCGCGCTGACGCACGCTGTCTTGCGTCGCCACGCCCGTTGGGCAGCGCCCGGAGTGGCAGGTCTGCGCCTGAATGCAGCCCACGGTTAAAAACCTCAACTACCAACTATTAGCACCTACAGGGCCGTTGTGGCGCTGCTTCGTAATAGTTGCGTAACTATTGCCGAGTGCGACCTTTGTAGCGCAAACGAAAGCTTTAGCTCTCTTCGGGGGCTGTCAGCGCGCGGAGTGCGGCGACGTGGTGTTTCTCGAGAAGCACATTTCCTGTTATAGCTTGTCGGATACGGTCCTTGTGCAGTTGCAGGCCGCAATTTGCGAGGATGTTTGTGTCGAAAAGTTTTTCGAGCGCGTCTTTTGCGGCAACGGGCAACGAAGTGGAGTTTGCGGGCTTGGAAATCGACGATGCGCCACCTCCAAATCCCACCCTAATGAGTTCATCCACAGGGATGCCGGGAATCGAGCGGAGGCCTGCCTCGATACGGGCGCGAGCCGCTACCGCTTGGTCGCGTTCTTCCTGAAGCACCCGGACATATGAGCGCACAGTTTCGTCAGCGATGAGTGGCTCGGTGCGTCTTGTTCCGCGCGAAGAAGTCACACCTTGAGCAGACTGTCGAAGCTCAACGTAGTGGCGTAAAACTTTCGAATTTCGTATGGATTGAGCTTTAGGTCCTCGCCATTCTCGGTCCACGCAGTAATGCTCGATGGCTGTGAGGGTGACTCGGAGTCCCTGTTCTTCCAAATAGTCACATGCCTTCTTAATTTTTTCTAGCGATTCAAGTTGACGTGGATTCCTAGAAGCAGAGACCAACTCAGCGTACAAGTTATCAACGACAGCGGCTTGGTTCATGCAAACGTCTCCTCTTCCTCAGCTGTAGCGGATGGCCCGGCCGCTTTGCCGACCAGCGTGACCAATCGACTCATCTGTTTGGAATCCATTAGCGCCTCCGGAGTCGCATTTTCCTCAAGTAGCTTGATGGCTTTCGCAAGCCGAGGATAGTCATTAAGCGCCTTCCGGCCCGATAGGAGGTCGTCAAGCTCTTGGCCGCGTACCTGTTGGAGTATCAAGGACGAAAGCAAATTCCCGGCCTCGTGAGCATGTTCGTCATTTAGGTCAAGCAAGAACGGCTTCATATCATTCGCGGCCATCAGCTTTGACAAGATTGTATTTTTTTCCAGCTCGGCCTCACGGTTGCTGAAGCAGGTAGAGAAAGAACTCATTTGGGTAATCTGGTCCAGCAACGCGAATTCATGCGCTTGCTCAAGGGTGACCCGAAGCTCTGGACCACTACTTGCCGTCAAAACAGGCACTGGTACTTGGTCTCTCTTGCCTGTCACACGGTTTTTTGCGGCAAGATAATCCGCCATTAGTGCGACAGACTTCTCGGCATACCGATAGCGAGCAACCCATTCGTTTACATCGATTTCGAGTTCCCTGTTCAAAATATCTCCACGGTCCCGGAGTTCTCGTGCTCTGCGTTTGTTATCCGAGTCCTCCGCGTCGAGGCGCTCGTCGTTTATCCGCGCAACCTCTAATCCCTTTTTGCGAATCACAAAGGCAAGGTTGTTGACCGCGGTAACCTGGCCAAGAAGGTGCGCGGGGCCGGTCATCCAAAAGCGGCACAGTCCGCATCGCTTCCCGCCGGGTACCGGCAAATACGAGTTTTGAGCAGCGCTCATGAGTGGTCCACCCGTGCTGCACGAGGTGCCCGGGCAAATCCCCTCTGATGTGATGGTCAGAATCCCTGTCCGCTCCTGCAGAGCAACAAAGCCCGCGCCAACCCCTGCACCTTCTTGGCCGAGCAGAAATGGCGCAAATTCATGAAGACTTGACGCGAAGAGCTCAGAGCCAACGAAATTTTGGTCATTGAGCATCTTCTCATGTGCTTCGAGGAGAAATTTGCGTAGTTTCGTTGGTGAATATTTGAGGTAGTGCAGCGTCATGATGAGAGTCTGGTGTCCAGCCACAAACATCTGAACCACTTCAAGTGGAACCCCTGCTTCGATGAGGTTGGTAATACCACTTACCCGAAGTGAGTGAAGGTCAACTACCCATTTAAGACCTCCCTTTTTGTCGTTTTCTACCAAAGTGAGCCGATGCCCGTACTTCGCTTCGATGCGCTTCTGAGTCTGTTCAAGCACTTTTACGTAGAAGCGAGCCAGGCGAGGGTACTCAATCGGGCGATAAAGGTCAGCGGAATACGGGTCCCGGAAAAGCGGCACAATTTGCGGCCCCTTCACCCCGGCTGGCCTGTCGCGTTCTCGGACGTCGTCCTGATACACCCGATATTCCAAGGGTTTGGTCAATGCAGGCATGTAGCGCTTCTGCCATTCCGAGTACATATGCAGCAATTCGGCAAGCTTCGAAGATACGTAAGGTATTGAGTAGCCAATGTGCGGGCTATCATACTGCGCAGTCTTATTTGTATTCACCCAGAGTGTCAGCCACGATTCAGCACGGAGCCCATCATGCTGGAGCCGTAACGCTGCTTCTCTCCGCCCTTTGATTGAGTAAGGCGACTCGTTAGGCAGCAGCGAGTTCGATGCCGGGTCATAGACCTTTTCATCGAGAAGACCAGAGTCCAGCCAGCGAGCTTGATGGCTTCGGATTGGCGTATCGAAAAGGGTGTATAGGCAAACTGTAAGCCCCGGGTCGAATACGCGGGTGTTGGCGCCGGTCACCGAGTCGTGCACTTGAACCACTGCGCGACTGTGAGTACGGGGGAACGCGAAGTCGTCATCCAAGAGTACCTGCTTCATCTCATTCATGATGTAAGGCGGGAGCGCGTCGCGGGCAGTCTTGGACGATGGGCGAGGCCTTCCGAACGTGTCTGAGATAGAAATTGGATTGGCCAGCGATGCAGCTGAGATGTCGCCCGATGCAACCAGATAATCACGCGACCAATCAAAAAACGAGCGGATAGTGGAGATGGTGTCGTTCAGGCGCCTTGACGAACCGTATTTCTTTCGAATGTGCTCGAAGTACGTTTCGGGGTTCTTAAGTGTGGCGTCATAGATATGTTTCTGGCGGTTCACATTTTTGGGGGCGAGAGGCGGCTCCTTCAGCGAAACAAGATAGTCCCCAAGGCTGTTCAGCCTATCCATCTGGGCACTAACGCGTTGTGTTTTGAGGGATTTAATGAAGGCACGAAACATATCTGCCCAGGCGATGAGCTGGGGACGAGAAGTGACGAGCCATCGGAACTCGCCGTCGACGCGCCGCTCGTCATCGACCACGTGACTTTTTTTTGACGATTTGAGTGGAACTGCATGGTCCGGGTGCGAAACATTGAAGTTTTGCCGCAGCAAACGCATCGCGCGTCGCATACCGCTACGCGCGGTCGACCTACTCTTTTCGTCCGAGTTGGCGTACCGCGTCGCTATTGTCGCGTCCCAAATATCCTGAAAAGCATCAATTAACTCTGGAGACAAGTCGTCGAATGAAGTGACGTCAGTAGTAGCAAAGAAGGTACATGTTATCGAGTGAGTCATGTCGCTTCGGCGGTGCTTGGGCATAACGTAGGTAGACGCAATCAAACCGCTGCGGGTGCCACCATACAGCTGATTCTTAAGCGTTGGCCATTTGACTGGAGTGTCCCAATCGCCCACCCGTTGAGGAAACAAAAACCATCCGCGCGCCCACAAAATCACGAGTAATTCGAAATGCCGGAAGGGATGCATGAGCGGTAGGTCATTGGTCCAAAGACCCTGCACCAGTCTCTCAACAAACTCGCGAGTACTATCTGACGAATCGAGCAGCGCGTGAAAATCTGGTGCGATGACCTGCGCCGGAAGGACCAACATATTTCGCAGCTCCTTCCGAGTGTTCGGTCGCGCGGCGCGCACAAAGGAGCGCTGTAGCTCAAGAGGCAATTCGCGCGCAGCAGCAATGAGTTCTCTACCGCGAAGATTTGTTATTGTCACTAGAAGCGCGGATAGGTATCTAGCCTTATAGAATTGTGGAACGGTTACGCCGCGTGAATGTTTTGAAGATTTGAAGGCGTTAATGAAGTTGCCGGAAGGTGCTTGCTTTACTATCGTCTCCTCCCAGTATGCTTCAATCCGCTTCTTCTCGAATTCAATAATGGCGTCCCGTATCTCATCGACCGTCGGCTCTTTCAAGAGGACAAACTCAGTGTCGCTGTCGTTGAAGGCAACGTCCCTTCCGGACCCCGTGGCTTTGAAGTAACGAACGGTCATTGGTAATGTCTCGAGAACGATACGCGCTCGATGTCGGCGCAAAGGGATGGAAGCTCGCTTTGAATGCGTGCAAAGCCTTTTTTAAGCTCATCGCGAGCCACTGCTTGGTCGAGCGCGTAATAAATTTTCGTCGATAGGATGTTCGCGTGATGCATGATGCTTTGAGTCACCTCAAGCGGCAGGCGAAGATGTGATGCGCAGAAGTGGCCGTAAAAGTGCCGGGCACCATGGCGATTGACGCCGTCTTCGGCGGGGTCCAGGCCGAGCCGACGCGCCGCGCGCTCAAACATCTTGGCTGTGTTGGACAGTGTCAGAGGACTACCGAAGTTGTCGGCATCTTTTTCGTTGACGAAGTAGTAAGGATGCTCATCTGGGACGTGCTTGCGCGTCTCATGCATGTACTGGAAATGCAGCCTTGCGAAGTACCTTCCTATTTCTGGTACTAGCCAATTGACTTCGGACTCGTTGCGAGCTTCGTTGTCGTACGCCATCCCCTTCCAGCCAACGTGCAGGGGATGCTTCTTGCCCAGTTTGCTCCTCGGTCCAAGGGAGTACCGTTCCGCAAGGAAGGTCGCACGATTGCCGTGCTGCTTGCCGCGATACAAGTTGCTCCAGTCGTAAGAGCCGGTCTCGGGGTCGCCCAGTGTGACAACAGCGCTGCCACTGGGCGTGACAGTGATGTCGGTCACGAACAGATGTAGTGGCTCTGACGAACGAAGGCCTCCGAAGAAAAGTAGAATCAAGTACAACTTGTCGCGGACCGAAGTAGTCGCGTTAATTAGCGGCAGAACTTTCTCTGGAGGAAAGGTCTTTCGTTCGTAGCTTGCTTTGAGACGGCGCTCTTTGGGGTCGAACTTTCCCCGATTCACTTTTCCTCGGCCGACCACAGTCGCATCGACCAAGTGCGCAAGCTTGTCCCACTCTTTTCGATGTTCTAACGCATGATAGAACCGTCTTTGCTCGGCGAAATTTAGGTCCTTGACGAACTTCGTCTCTCGCTGGTTCAGTGGGGCGTGCCCGAAGTTGTCGGTACAGAATTCACCGAAGCTGCTTACCCGGCGGACGTCATCAATGGCAGTTTTTCGTCTCACGGAATTCCAGCGAAGCATAGCAAGCCCATGCTCTCGCGCGTCCATGAAACGTGCGAGAACTCCGCCAAGCTCGTTCGCTGTGACTGCTCGACCTTGCTCAGCGAGATAGTAAAAGTCGTAGAGTAGGCCGACGGCGTGTACGCCCGCTGAGATTTCAGCCGGCGAGACCAGTTCGTAGAGGGTTCGATGCCGCACCCACGCCAATGAAAGAATGCTGATTTCCCCGTCTTTGAGAAACAGAAACGGAAGGCTCGCACCCAGAAGGCCTTCGACGATGGGAATTTCCACGACTGAGTGAATTGTCCTCTTCAAAGTCGGACTCCCAACGCAGACCCGATAATGGGCGGCCAGAAGCGACGGGCGCACTGCAACGGCAGCAATTCACTCACTGAAGCTGTGGCGCTGATTGGCGGTCTAAGCAAAGCTGGCTTCGCGCCAAATTGTGAAGGGAGTAGGAGGGCTGTATAAACGACGGGCAGTCCCGGTCGCGCTAGGGGGTTACGAGGGCGTCGGCAATGGCCCGGGGTTCGGCGCGCTGGAGGGCGAACCCTGGCAACCCGCAGAAGGCCGCGGGCGACTTGCTTTCCCCTGGCGCTGTGACGCGAATTGCGGACCAAAACAGTCGCCCGCTGTTCCCATTGCCTTGCCAATACCCACTGCGCAACTTGCCGCATTGCGAACCTCGCTAAAGTACCCTCTCATAAATAGAGAAATACTTGCCGGTGAAGCGCAAGAAACGCTTCCCGTCAAAAAAAGCTTGGGTCGGTATCAAGTCGACGTGGTCAATTTACCAGAATGAATATTTTTGTCAAAATTTTTTCGACGAATTTTGGAAATGTTTGTTTGCGCTATTTAACGTTATATTGTCAATTTTGGTTGTCGTTGATGATGTGATGAAGCGCCCGCTCATTGCTGATTTGCTGGGCTGGAGGTCATAATCATAAAGGTTTTCCGGTAATTCCCGTGTTTGATGGGTTTGTACGGTATCAGTGCTGCTAATCAGAAGGTTTCAGGATAGTGCGTATGTTGTTGCTTGAAGATGGATTTCTAGCTATACGTTTCATGCATTGGCCGGTTAATGGTTTCATTCAAGGCTCGGCTTGACTATCAATTTAATCATTGGTGCGGTGCAATATTGCCGAGGAGCGATACATTTATAGTCGCCCGTCCCAACCTAAGCAACCATGAATTCGGCGCGCAATAGTCTCTTGAGCACCCGAAGGGTTCGAACACTGCGCGTTGTTCCTTGGTCAGCGCAGTGTCGGTGCCTGCCCTCGGGGGCAGGCCATCTTTGGCCGCTGGGCGGCACGGCGTGTAGAGTCGCTGCAACCGTCGTCAGAACAGCATACGAAGGCTAAACGGCGTTCTGGCTCGACGATGCGGCGAACGTGCCGTCGACTTATCGCCCGCCTTGCTCGGGCGTTGATAGATTGTTTTCACGTAGGCATCGATACGCTTCAGCAATAGGCGGAGCGCGCGTCGCCTTCGTTTTACCACTTCTCGCGCGTCTGGTACCTCCCAGTCTGAGACGAAGCGCGGTAAGCTTAACCAGACAAATACGCTTTTAAGGGCCTATGATTCCGTACAGCACCGGGGTACAGCCGCCTCGCACAGCCGAAGATTTCGAGGACTTCTGCCACACCGTCTACAGCGAGGTTTTTGACGACCCTACTGCAACGAAGAACGGCCGGTCCGGGCAAAAACAAAACGGCGTCGACATCTTCGCGATGCGCAAGGAGAAGCGCTACGGGGTACAGTGCAAGCGAAAGACGTACGGGTCCTTGACGACAAAAATCGTTGACGAGGAGGTCGCTCTCGCAGACGGCGGTAAGGTAAAAATCGAAGAATTGATTATCGCGACCACGGCGCCCAATGATGTGGCGCTGGTCGAATACGCCGCAATCTTGTCGGACGCTCGGCACGCGGAAGGGAAATTCCGCGTCAGCGTCGCCTTTTGGGACACGCTCGAAAACTATATCAGGCGGTTTCCTCGACTGCAGACCATGCTCGCTCCGCACATGCCGGGGGGAGCCTTTTGGGAACAACGTCAAGCCTTCGCTGACCAACAGGTCACCTTCGAGAAGTTCGCGGGCGAAGTGCGGACGATGTTCCAATCCGCAGAATCGTTGGCGCGGGGCATCCCGGAGGCTCGCGCAGGGTCTATCGACAAGGTGATGGACGCGCAGCTTGACGGAGTGAAGGCGCAGTTGCTTGCTGGAAAGTTCGATGATGCGCTCACCAACCTCAGCGTGCTCGGAAAGGACCTGAGTGTTCTCGACATCCATCAACGCGCCCGTTGGCATACCCAGCGCGCTCACTGCTACTGGCAGAAGGATGACTTTGCCTCGGCCGCCGAAGAGTTCGCGGCCGCCTATCGCCTCACGCCAGATGACGAGAAGATTGCCGGCAACGCTATCCGAGGCAAGCTGCTCCTCGAGGATTTCCCGGCCGCGCTAACTCTCGGTGACGAACTGCGTCAACGCTTTCCTGCGTCGGAAGGAGTGTTCACTGCGTGGGCACAGGCGAGTGACAGAAGCGGCGCAACGCCGGACTGGAAGGCAGTGCCGCCTGAAATGCGAGAGTCCGCGGACGTCTTGCACGTTTTCGCTTGGCTTGCGGTTCTTGCTGGCAACTTCCCCTACGCTGGTCGGATGGCTGCCGCCGCTCAAAAAAAGGGAGACAGGAGTTTTGAAGTCAACGCGCTGCGATTGCTTGCTACTGTCAACGAGGCAACGGAAGACGGCGTGCTCGCGAGTAACGGCATCATCGCGCCCGCGATTAAAGCATCGTTGGCGGAGCAGATTCCATCTTTCGAGCCGGTCGACAAGGTTTTGTGGAGCAGGCAGAGTGTTCATTCGCTGAGTCAGGCCGTCGGTTGCCTCGGTTACGCCTACATGATGGTTGACCGTGCCGACCTGGCGCGTGAAGTTTTGCTTGAAGCTGTGAAGCGTTTCCCAGGCGACGGCCAGCTTGGACGCGTTTGCCTTGAGAGTTGCTTCCGGGCTGGGTCAGGTGACGATGCCTTCGATTTCGGCAAGGAAAACATCGCCAACCTCGATAGCGAGGGCCGGCTTATTGTCGCTGAGATGGCTGCACGACGTGGCGATGCGCCAGTTTTCGAAGCGGTTGTACGCGTGTTGAATGAAGAGGAGGAAGGCAAGCGTTACGCTGAAGACGTTCAAGCTTTCGGATGGCTCCTTCTTGCTCGGCAGGGTAAGACTGCGGAACTAGCTGGCGCCCTCACCGAGGCGACCGCACAAGAGTTGAAGTCGACTAGCGCGAAAGTCACAGCGCTAACCATTGCCAAGCGGGAGCAAATGCCTTGGGCGGACGCGGCGATTGACGCGCTGTCCAAAGACATTACAGCCGCAACTCCGACACGCGATGTTGTCATGGCTGCACAGCTTTTCCTGTTTGCGAATCGATTCGATGATGTCGTCTCGTGCCTCGAAAAGCGGCTGCCGACAGGGTATTTCAGCGAGCCTCACCGGCTACTTTTCAGCGCACTGGTGCAGCGTGGTTCGCGAAAGCGCGCGCTGCAGATGCTCAACTCTTTCCCAGAAACCGCGCTCGAAGACTCAAGCGTTAGAGAGGACGCGGTGGAGCTGGCGCGTGATGCCGGCGATTGGGAGCAACTGTCCAAACTTGCGGAACTGCATCTAGCGGCGCACCCGCAGCGCGTGGACGCCTGGGGATTCAGAGCCTCGGTCTTCATCGCCCAGAAGCGCGTCGGCGCTTTGCGCGAATTCCTCTCACAGGACATTCCCCTGATGCTGGAGGGTCCCCTTCGGTATCGAACCCAATTGGCTCGGCTCGAAATCGAATTCGGCGTCGAGGAGCGAGGCTTCAAGCGCTTGTATCTTGCTTTCAGGGAGGCATTGAATAGCGCGGAAGCGGCGTCGGCCTACCTCGGTCATATCCTCATGTTGCCACCGGAGAGCATGCCGACCGAGCCCACGCTGGTCTCCAGCGGTTGCGCTGTCACGCTCACGGACGAGTTTGGTGAAGCCAAGACTGTAGTCGTCGACCCAAACGGGCTTGGTAAGGTGTCGGACGCGGGCAATTTTTTCCCGCCCACTTCACCTGTCTTCGAGTCGCTCAGTGGAAAGCGTGTCGGTGACGCAGTCGTTGTCTCCGATGGGACGGGCGTGCCCCAGAAATACCTTATTTCCGGCATCACGTCGTCTTTCCGGTGGTTGGCTCAACTTGCGCAAGAACTGATGCGCAAATCTGTCGGGAAGAGTGGAAGTCTGACATCCGTAGACCTGCATAAAACGCCCGATGGCGAGTACGACCTCTCACGCATTTTGGAGATGCTCAAACAACGGAGCGACCGCGTACGCGAAGTATTTGATGCGTATCGGCGCGGCCAGGTCACCGTGGGTATAGTGGCCAAACTCCTAGGAACATCGGCCGCCGTGGTGTCTGGAGATTGGCCACAGAACGTTGAGGCAAATCTGTATGTCTGCAATGGAACGCCGGGGGAGAGCCTGGAGGCTGAGGCTCATCTGAAAGATAGAGGCCATGCTTTGGTAGTCGACCTTGCGACTGTGAACGAGCTGGTGGCGACGGGTCTTGAGAAGGTACTGGCCTACAGTCCCGCTGTATATCTGGCCGCCTCGGCATCAGGCGTTCTCGACAACCTTATCTCGGAGGAAGAAGGCAACAAGAGCAGAGCGAGTATGGCAGAGCAAGATGGCCGTATCGTTCTGACTGAACTCGACGATGCCTATCACGAGAGGCGGCGCGCGTATCTCCATCGCCTGCGCGAGTGCGTTGACAAATACTGCCAGGTTGTTCCTGTCTACGGAGTTGAGGACCCGCCCCCCGACCTTCTTAAATTCCGCGAATTAATCGACGAAGAGTCATACGATGTGCTCCTTCTGGCCCTGGAGAAGAATGCTGTCTTCCTTACGCTGGACGGCCGTCTTCGGGAGCTCGCGAATGTCGTCGGCGGCATCAAAGGTGTTTGGCCACAGGTATACGTCGCTGCTGCAGGCAACGCGGGCTTGTGCTCAACCGGCGAGTATGCGCAGTTTGTATTTACGAGCCTTATCAAGCGTCGTTCGCACGTTGCAATCAATGCGATGGATTTCGTTTGGCTGCTATCACAGCCGATGGACTTCCAACATTTTGCGATGCGTGCGTTACTGAAATATATGGCTAACCCCTCTGTCGAGTGGAGAAGCGCTGTGCTGTTCGTCGGCGAGTCGCTCAATCGCATGGCGCTGGCTGGCGCGACGCTCTTTGCCTTACGTCGAATTATCGAAACCTTCGCGCCTCTTCTGTTCGCCCGCGGGGACGCAGACGCCAACCTCGTTCATGTTTCAATGGAGTTGAGCGTTGCCCAGATTGTGAACACGGGGTTTCAGCCCGAGCGAGCGCATCCGATGGAGGCGCCAAAGATTGCAGAAGACCAAGCTCTTTGGCGGCGATTTCTCTCAGCGTCGATATTTAAAGCTCGCCGTCTGGCGACGGAGCAAACGGTGGATGAGCTTGCTTCGCGTTCGCTCAACGTTACCCCTCTGTACTGTTGCGCCCGACCTATGTATCGGGTCAATGAGGCAGCAGCGTCAGGCTAGCCGTGCGAGTCCGCCCGCGCGCGTGCCCACGCCCACGAGAGCCCAACGTCCTGGGCTTCTTGTGTTCCTATGGAGGCGCTTTAACCGGCTACGCGGCCAAACATGGTCGAAATAAAGCGTTTTGCTTCTTCGCGGCTCACATGCTCGAACGGCGCGGCATGGTGAGCGTACAGAAATTGTGTGCCTTCTCGGTCAGTCAGCTTCACCGTGAGGCGGAACAACGAGCCAGCTGGATACTGCTGCCGCATGGACCGACTGCATTCGACTTTAAGCGCAGGGTCGACCCCTTGCCCAGGAAGCGGTCTCACGCGTAAGCCGGCCGACGAAGACTCGCCGTAAGGCACATACGTCTCAACGATGATTTCCATTCGATGACTCCATTCAGGTAGGCGCTGGTCGGCGAGCGGCCGCCACGCAACTCGACGGGGGGACGCGACTTCGGCTTCCAATGCCATGGCCTGTATCCTCGCTGTCGCACCGGCTGTTATTGTTGCAGAAGCAAGGCATGCTTTTGCGAAGGCCTCGAGCGAGGCAACCCGCAAGCGCGAAACAAGGAGGCATCTTTCATGGTCGGTTCGAGCATCAAGCTCCCGGCAGTTTCCTTCGAGACGATAAGGAAGCTGATTCCAGATGTTCTGCACGAGGTCAAATCGTACAAGCTTCCACGCGTCTGCACGGAGCTGGGCATCCAGCCGTCCGTTGGCCCGGGCGATGAAACAGAGGCGCACAACAGCAAGAGGTCCTACGTCAGCACGAGAATCGCCGATTTGGGCGAGGATGCGCTCGTCGAGCTTGCACGCAAGGTACTTCGCAAATATCCGAATGAAGACCTCATGGAGGCCATTGTCGAGCTGACGGAGCATGGTCAGCACCGCGTGAGCAAACTTGTGCGCGGCGACGTCCTCAAGGTCCTGAATCGGTTCGATTTGCTGTTTGGCGATTCGCCGGTCTTGCAAAGCCTGGAGGAAGTCTTTGGCGCCGCGGCGTTACGCGAGGGCGGCTCGTTGTGGCTGGACAACTCCAGTGTCAGCACCCAGATAGAACAGCACTACATCCGCAACCCAGATTGGTCCAATGAGGACATGCTCATCCAATGCGGTGCGTTGACGTGCACTCAGTTTCGCTTCTTCGCGCTCCTTGAGAAACTCGTCCATCCCATGACCCGCCGCGACGCTGAGCAAGCTGAGATGGCCGGGGCTATTAGCGACGCTTTGAAGCGAGACGGGTTTGTGCTTAAGCAGACCACTGTCGAATCTGGATACGCGATTTACGGAGTCGTCCTCGCTCAGGCCGGCGTCGCCGGGACCATGAAGAATTTGATTTTCGCATCGACCGGTGAGAAACCAGAGCTGGTCTTCCGCGACGCGTTGAACAATGATGTCGAAATCACGAAGCACGCCGACAAGGTGCTCGTGTACGAGCGGCCGCTTCCCAGTTCCGGGATGCTGTTGTGGAGCGACCTCCGCGACTGGTACGCGGAGACTCAAGGGGTAGACAGCACCGAGGGCTCAAAGATGTTGTACAGGCGCTTGCGCCAGTCCGTCATCGGCGCAAACTCGGCCGGTGAGTACGCGATTTTCCAAGGCTACTACGACCGCTTCACTAAACGGCTTGGCGACAGGCTGCCCGCTCTACTCCCGCAGGTCTATCTCCACTACGACCCATACACGCGCCGTGAGCGGGGAGCTGAGAAATTCTTGGCGCGGCAGCGTATGGACTTCCTTCTTATGCTTGAGCGAGGGGTCCGCATCGTCATCGAGATAGATGGGCGTCATCACTATGCGGTCAAAGACCAGAGCGTACCCGAGCGCTACATCGCGAACGCGCAACTCTACGCCGAGATGGCGATGGAAGACCGGCGTCTGCGGTTGATGGGCTACGAGGTGTATCGCTTCGGCGGATACGAATTCCGGGACGTAGACCTTGCCGGGAAACCGCAGGTCGGTCCGGAAGCACAGCGCCGCGTTGCAGAGTTTTTCGACAGACTGCTCGCACGGCACGGATTTCGATAGACGTCGCTTCAAGGCGAACCTAACAGTCGCGAATCAACTGAATTCGATGTTAGCTCAGGATTCGTAATCGCGGCCAACCGCTCGGTTAACATCTATTCCGTAACAGCGAATCGACGCTGGCCATTGCCTCGGTGCCCGGTACCCGCTTTCAAGCGCATGTCTCGCGTCGTGCTGTCAATGGCTGCTGAGCCGTCAACGACAGTGGCGGCTACTGCCCTCGCGGGCCAACCGCTGAATCCAGTCCCGCCAGGCGGGCGCCGTGAGCCCCAAACCCGCGCTGCGCCATGCGGAAAATCCGGCCCGAACCTTTCGATGATTGGGGCGTAATGGCCGGGGAAGAATCGAGCGTCGCGTTCCGGCAGTTCCGTTCGCCGTAAGTCGTCCAACCTGCGACGCAGGCTCTCGACCTTGTTGGTCGCACTTCGTTTGCTTTCAGCCGCGGCCTTCGTCGCCTCTGCTTGTAGCGCCCGCTCGGCGTCGGCGAGACGCGTGCGTTGCTTGAACAATTCCTCCTCGAGCTTGGTTGCCTGCGACCGATTGAATCGTTCAATCATGTCTTTGATGCGCTGCTCGTCTGCCGTTCGCGGCTCGAGGAACATTGCGTCGACGGCCTTTGGAATCAAATGCGCGGCGCCTTGCTCCCGCTCCCAATAAAGCCTGGTGAACTCCTCGAGGCCGCTGCGCGCGCCGAAGGTCCTGACAAACCGCCCGTAGTCCGCTTTTATCTGAGGCGAGTAGCACATGGCCGCCTCCGTTCGCCAGCCTCATGATAGTATGGCGCAAAGCTGTATGAATATACAGTGCTCGTGGAAAGCGGAGGCACGCATGTCGGGTCCGTACGGCACGCCTCGGCCGTGTCGAGGATGTGAGCATTGGGGCGGAAATGTGACCGACACGCAGTCCGCCATCTGCCTGAAGAACGAAGGGCAAGTCCAGCCGCGAGCCGAGAGCGGCTGCGCATACTGGGTTCGAGCTATTGGCTCGGACGACGACTATCTGCAGGGCATTGACGGCACAGGTCGCGACCGCTTGCACCCTCGTATCGACGCGTTCGACGACGATTGGCCCGACTAGGCAACGAATTCTTCGCACCTCCGATTGAGAGTGCAAATCGGTGTCTGAGAATGCGCTAAGCCATTCGACCAAACCGGCCTGTGGTCACTCAATCCGCGGGCGGTGAGCCCGGGCTGGCAACCCTTGCTCAGGGCTCGCCGCATGGGCTCCAGCACCAATTGCACCGACGCTGGCATGTGCGAGGCCGCCCGCAAAGTGATTGCCGATGCCAGCATGTGGCCCCAAAAACGTTTGGTTCAGTGCGAGCGCCGCCTTCGTCATGCGTATTCACCGCAACGTGCGCCGTGCGGTGGCCGGGTCTTGGCTCGCCGCAAACGCAAAATATTGGGACATGCAAATAGAATTGCACGAGGTGCCAAGTTTCATACAATTCTATTTGCATGCGGCCGTAGCACTCGGTCTTGGACCACGACAACTTGCTGACTCCCGCGTTTCCTAGGCGACGGATGCGGGCGAATATGTCGCACAGCTAGGGCCGATTCCTCAGGCGGACATGGCTACCGTTTTCGTCGCGCGAGGCAACGCTGGTCACACGTCCGATGTTCTGGAGGCGCGATTAGATGTGGACATCGTCGATGGCTTGGCGCGCATGCGCATTCATGGAGCGATGCCTGTCAAGAACCCGATGCAATTTCGGTAGTTGGCGACGACACCATTGTCGACGTCGTGCATCGAATCGCTCTAGGCTTTGTGGTATGCAGCGGCGCTAGGAGGCAAAACATGGCAATCGAGGTTTTTTCGTGGGGCTACATCGCGTGGGTGACACAACGGCCGTCGGGTTATCTGCTGTCAGGGTACATCGACGGCCGTGAATTCGATATCGTTGCTGTTACGCCGCAAAAGGCGGAGAGGTTATTTGCTCGCGCAGCGCGTTGGGCGTGGTTACGCCGGAAGTTCAGAGTCATTCGAGGCTTGCCCGCGAGCGAGCTAGAACAGGTGTCGACAGCAGACAGATACTACGACGTGTCACTTCGCACGGCACTGGTCGGTACACTGGTCGCGATAGGGGAGCGCGTACTTCGCGCACGGCGTTAAGCGCGGCACGGTTTCGTCGCGAGTCAAGCCAGCAGCTTTTCGAGAAGTTCTGCAACACTAACGCGTTGTCGACGTCGTGGCAGTTTGGTTGATGTCGACACAGTAAGCCGCATGGGCAGCAGGCGAGCCAACGATACGGTGGACGCTAGAAGGTGCTCACAGCTATATTGGCAACCGGGTCGCACGCTCTGGACGGTCAATAACAGAGCAGCGAGGAGAACCAGGCGCAAAGGGGAAAGTCGCAAGCCCACAATTTCGGCGAAGCGACATGGCCGTCTTGCTGCCGACTATGCCATAAGTGAGAGAGTCTACAATGCGTCCAATGCCGACGCTGCTTACCGACGAGCCGTCGAACGTTGACGAGTTGGGCGGTGCACATGCGAAGATTGCAAACACCATAGCTACCGTAATTCGGACATCTCCCGGCGGGCAGACGATACGACTCGACGGCACCTGGGGGGCGGGGAAGTCGACGGTCATAAAGATGGTCGCCGAGTACTTCGACAACGTCCAGCCGGCGACCGTGGACACGGCCGTATCCGGCCCGACCGATGTCGCTGTATTTCAATACGACGCATGGGTACATGTCGGGGACCCGCTTCGCCGCGCATTTCTTTCAGCACTTGTTGGAAGGCTTGTTGCCAAGGGCTGGCTCGAGCAACCAGAGGGGCTGGCAAGCGCCCCCTTCTGGAAAAACAGGCTGGATGTGCTGAGTCGACGACTGAAACCAACGTCTCGAAAGACCACCCTGCGTTTCTCCCCCTCGGCGAAGGTAACTCTATCCGCGCTCGCGGCGCTTGGCATCGTAGCGCCGATGATGCTCGAACTAGAAAAACGTCTCGCCGAGTTCACTTCTGCTCCGCTTTTTGCCTTGGCAGTGTTGATTGGATTTGTTGCTTTCGCGTTGATTCACTCGCTGCCGGATGAAGTCATGGGTTTCATCATACGACGGACTCCGAACGAAGAAGCCGTGGAGGAAAGAAACGAACCGGAGCCGACATCTATCGAGTTCCAGGACGCGTTCAGTGAATTGATGCAAGCCGCGCTTTGTCACGAAACCCGTAGCCTAGTCATCGTCGTCGATAACCTAGACCGCATCGACTCTGGAGACACGAAAGCTGTGTGGGCACTCCTGCGTTCGTTCCTGGACAACCCGCAGTTCAAGCCAATGGACTGGTTTAGGCGGTTGTGGGTTATTGTGCCGGTGGCGGACGAGCACAAGACGCTACAGTCATCGGTCCCAGGTATGCCTGCTACCGGAGAGACGCAAGACGCTTCGCCGTCGTTTCTTGAAAAGGTTTTCCAGTTGCGCTTCAACTTGCCGCCGCCGATGCTGCACTCTTGGAAAAAGTACTTTAATGACAAGCTGGTTGCTGCGTTCGGAGACGACCTGCTTGGTGACTACGACGAAATCCTGCGTCTCTATGAGGACAGGGGACTGCGCGCACATAGCAATCTGACGCCACGAGGAATCGTGTCCTTTGTAAACGAACTCGTGGTACTCAAGCTTGAATGGGGCGACAAAGTTGCGCTTTCAACCTTGGCGGCCTACGCTCTTTCAAAGGGCAGTTTAACAAGCGACAGTTGTTCGCCGCCGAAAGCGGTTAGTCGCATCCTACACGATGACTCTCTGGCTGATACGTTCGCGATGTTGCACCACCGTGCCTCTACCAAAGAGGAGGCATCCTACATTTCAGTCCGGCCTCGGCTTGAGGCGGCGATGGACGGCGCAGATAGCGAAACCATACGCAGGCTCTTTAAAGAAAGCCCCGCGTTCGGGTACGTTCTCGATACATACATTCGCCAAGACATTGCAGGTCTCGACGGACAGCAACCACGCCTTCTGCAAGCAGTGAGGGCCCTACGACCGTTTATAGTCGAGCAGGACCTCATATCACCGGGTACTGCGTCTCACTTCCGCCGCGTGGCGCTGGAGACAATGGCCGCGAGCAAGAACTTGCAGCTCTTCAATGTGAATCTGGTGCCAGGATTGCAGGCGCTACTCGACATATCGGTTTCGCGCGACAACACGACTGCTCTGATTGTTGACATGCTGAGAAGTATCGACCGGTCGGCGGCGGACCAGGCGGGCGCCTTGGATAGGCAAATTTCCGATGGCTGGACAACCTGGATATCTGTGCTCCAAGGCGCGCTGTCACTCCAGTCGGTACGCGAAGCTATGATGGTCAAAGGGTTCGAGCGAATCACGCTGCCACTTGGTCCTGAGCTCTGGGCACGGTTGTGCGTAGAGCTGAGAGGACGCGAGCAGTCATGGATTCTGGCTTATTGTGCTTGCACGGGGGGGGATGATGTGAGCCTCCAATGGTTGACGGCGCGATTCCGTTCTGAGGTTCCTGGAGCCGCTGAAATGGCGGTTCTCGAGCAAGCTTTAGAAGATGGTCGTGAGAATTTTTTTGACGCAGTCGCGGAAGCCGTCGTCAATATGCACCTCGCCCCTTCAGGTGTGCCCGTCATCGGCGGGAATGGCTCGCTACTGCCGACGCTGACTGTGTTGTTCCGGCTCAACCGGGTGCGGTTGAAGCCATATCTTCGCACTTTGACAGAAAGCGGCATTCTATACGCGGAATACGTCAGTTCCACGCCGAAAAACGACTGGAAGTTGGCTACACTAACGTGCTTCATTATCTTCTCTACCGACGGTGTGCTCGAGGTGCGGCAATCGACCCCTAGCCAAGCGGTAATAACTGGATTGCTCGCGGTATTGGCGGTTATGGAAGGTAGAGTCGGTCTCAATTCGGAGCAAGCGCAAATCTATGCAGAGGTCCTTGCGGACCTTGAGGCCTTCGAGGTTTTAACGCTGATTGCAAATCGGTGGGGCATCAGAGGGCTGACAACGTCCTCTGTGGCGCTCGCACTGGCGGCAAACAGGCGGTTCCTGCGGTCCGTGCGAGCGCGAGGCGACTTCGATACTTGTTTGATAGCTTTTGCTGGCACACATCTCTTTGACCTGACGTTGCGCGAGCAGTTTATTGCTGCCGCGCGGCAGGCAGAGGCAACGGCGGACCCGAATGCATCGTTTGGCGAGCGCAGCAGCTTGAACGAACGGCTACAGGAAACGAAAATTCCATCATGAAGTGCTTGGCAACGCTTTGGCCCTGCAACTAAAGTAGTTCACGCGGACTGGCTGCCGGGCATGGCTTAACAGAACCCTTGGAATGGAACTAAAACGAATGGCGCGGGCAACATCGGGGCCAGCGCTGTGGCCTATGAGGAAGGAAGACTCCAGGCACGATTTCGCTTGGCGGCTGTTCCTCGTTCGAGATGAAAAGCGGGACCGACATCACATGCTTTTGGTCGGCGTGCAGGAATCAGGGGAAACCGGGCGTGAGCGAATGGACCTTGTCGCGTACTGTGTCGACACCGACCGATTTGGTGATTCGAACGCTCGAGAGGAAGTATGCGAGATGTCAGCGCATCGTTCGTTCGGGGTGACGCTAACCAATGGCTTCGTAGTCGTCGAGCAAGAATCCCTGCGCAGCCTGAATATCGGAAGCCTCTGCTTTAACGAAATCGTGAAGTGGGCACGCCGCGTCGCCCCCGATGACTCGGTGATGCCTATCCGGTTGCTCGCAAGCCATGTGGGGTCGTATGGAAGAAACAATCTCGAGCGTCGTCATCGTTTCTACCAGCGATTCGGGCTCGTGTTCGAGTTCGAGAGTGAGGAAGCACATCCACTGGCGAGTGGCGAGTCAAAAGAACTGATGGGACGCGAACTTGTTAGTCATTCGATGACCAAGTTTCCGAACATCGTGGAAATTGACTTATTGCCTGTGCTCCAGTGCCTGACAATGAAGCAAGAAGAACTGGAGGATGAGGCCCAGGGTCTGAAACACAGCGTCGCCAGACTGCTCGATGAGCGGCAGAGACGCAGCGAGGTGGTGTCGCGCGTGGCGCGACTGTTCCGGTGGCCAGCCCTCTGCATCGCATTTTCAGTCGGGGCGATTCTCGCGCGTCCGGGGCACTTCGGGTTGCCTCTTTAAGCCTTCAGGGGGTCCACGATAGTAGGCCCGTGGTAGCGCTGAGGCTGGATAGGTCTTACCAAACGGGATTTTTGGAACTCATGTAATGGCAGATTTCGTAAGCACCTTGGAACGGCAAAATTGCTGGATTGCCATGCCCGATGCCCTACGTGCTGCAACTGCTTGTGCAGTTCAGCTGCCGTGACCTTTCGATTTCTAGGAATACGCCGTAGCAGCTCTATGGCGAGGACGGTCGTGTGAAGCGTATCGGGACGCGTGGCCATGGAAAATGCCTACTGCTTGTTAAGTTACGGGCTACTCACACCTTCGATGCTACAGCGAAATTGCAAAACTTTTCCAGCAAAGCTTTATGAATTTTGGGTTCCATGAATCTGCGCTAACTCATTTCCGCAAACGCACCGAGTCGCTCTCTGTGTTCACTACCGCCTGAACTCGCCCATGGGTCAACGCGCGTAAAATCCGCGCCTCAGCCTCGGCAGTCGTCCGATTCACACCTAGCAGCCGGCAAACTGCCTTTGCAAGTCCATCTCGGGAGGTGCCACCTTGCTGCGACAGGATGTACACGGCAGCATTGCCCAGCTCTTCTAAGCTAATCTCGTCAATACTGCGACGGGTTTCCGCGTCGCTGCCTGGCACTCGAATGCCTTCCCAAGTTGTCGGATTGGCACGCTCGGGCCAGTAGAAGGCAATACCGTGGTCCGTTGTTCGAGCTATCTGGCTGGGCACCAAAGCGCTCAGGTGAGCCTCAATGCGATTTCCAACGCGGGACAGCCCCCATGCTCGGGTAACGCGTTT
The DNA here is from genome assembly GCA_004322045.1 of Paraburkholderia sp. GTDB lineage: Bacteria > Pseudomonadota > Gammaproteobacteria > Burkholderiales > Burkholderiaceae > Trinickia. The sequence goes on along the minus strand of SCRN01000009.1, from coordinate 230,453 downwards.
AAATACCACCGGCTGGGAGACCGGTCCTTCCGCTTCGATTACCTTGAGTAGTTGGCTCGCCAAAGTCGGCATCGAGCCGCGTTCGTAGAAAAGGTCCGTGTTGCCGTTGTCCAGGGTGGCGAGTTGGTATTCGGCAAGCCGGGTGGCGGGAAGAACCCGCTCAAAGACTGACTCGACGCTGGCATACAAGGCGTGCGGCTCCTCCTCATGCCCAGCCAATTCGGATGGTTCAACAACTGGTTCGTCCTCGGTCTGCACCGTCGCCGTAAGCTCTTCCAGCCGGGCCACAAGCTTTCGCATTGGCTCTTCTGGATTCAACCACCAGTCGGTCGACCAAATTCGGTACAGCTCCCAGCCCAGCCCTTCAAGGACATGCTGGCGGAGCCGGTCGCGGTCGCGCGCCGTCGCGCCGGAGTGATACATGGCGCCATCGCATTCGACACCCAGCAGATAGCGACCTGGCGTACGCGGGTCGACCACGCCAATATCAATCCGATACCCGGACACGCCGACCTGCGGATGGACTGTCCATCCTTTCTCACGGAGAGCGGAAATTACCTGACGCTCGAACGGGCTATCGGGCTCCCGTCCAGTCGGCATACTTTGCTCAACCAAGGCACGCGGGCCGCGAATGGCGAACTCCATGTAGTTCTTCAGGTCTCGTACGCCGGCAGCCCGGACACGCGACAGGTCAATCTGCTCCGGAAGCAGCGTGCTAAAAATCACGACGCCGACGCGGGCACGCGATACGGCCACGTTGAGACGCCGATGGCCGCCCTCCAAGTTCAACGGCCCAAGGTTGAGACTGACCTTGCCCGATGCATCCGGACCATAGGTGATGGAAAAGAAGATGATGTCCCGCTCGTCACCTTGAACGTTCTCGAGGTTCTTGATGAACAGCGGCTCCTGCGCAGCCTGTGAAATTGCCTGGTCTAGCTGCTGAGACGCGCGGCGGCGTTCATCCAGCATCCGCTCAATCAGGCTTTGCTGCGCCTGATTGAATGTCACTACGCCGAGCGTCAGATGCCGCTTCGCCAAATCCAGATAGTGCCGCTCAATCGCCTTGACGATGGCATCGGCTTCCGCCCGATTGGTTCGCGAGCCGCCGCGGTCGTAGACACCCTGTACGCGTTCAAAACGCACGCTCTGGTCGTTTGTCACCGGCGACGGGAACGTGACAAGCTCGTTGTCGTAGTACGTGACATTGCTGAAGGTAATCAGCCCTTCATGCTTGCTTCGGTAGTGCCAATTCAGCCGCAGCTCAGGCAGGCCGATACTGAGGCACTCGTCCAGAATGCTCTCCAGGTCCTGCACGTCGTCGCTATCCGCTGCGTCTTCCGAGTCATCTGACCGAGAGAAGAAACTGGTCGGCGGCAGTTGCTTTGGGTCGCCGACGCAGACAAGCTGCTTGCCGCGCGCAATGGCGCCGACAGCATCCCACACCGGAATCTGGGAGGCCTCATCGAAGATGACCACGTCGAACTGCGCGTGCGACGCGTCCAGATATTGGGCGACCGACAAAGGTGACATCAGCAGGCATGGCTTCAAACGGGTCATCAGGCTCGGTAGGCTTTGCACCAGTTGGCGAATCGGCATGTGCTTGCGCTGTTTCTGCAATTCGCGGCGCAGTTTCCCTAATTCGGAATCGGCACCAGGCACAACCTCGACGCTCGCCGGAATCTGGCCCGCCAGTTTGGCCGCAATGTATTGCTGGGTCAGCCTCTGAAAACGCTCATCGGCCTCCTTGAACTCAGCAATCTTGCGGTCATGCTCGGCACTCGAGAAATTGCAGAGCACCGGCTCCCGGTCAATCGCTTTGCGCAGCCACCAGCTCTGGTAGCTGTACTCGAAGAACGTCGCCACGCTGGACAAAGGCGCTTGGCCAGCCTCCAGTGCGTCCACAATGCCTTGCAACCCGCTGCTGATTGCATGGGCGCGGGATTTCCTCCATAGGCACCACGGCTGCAGCTGCCTCGAAGCAGATTGCCATCCTTGAAGCAGGCTCAATAGTCGAGGAACCACGCCGGCGGCAGCTGGGTCAAGTCCGAAGTCTGCCTGACAATGGCCAAGCTCAATGACCGTGCGGAGTTGAGCCATCACGTCTCGGTAGCAATCGCGATACGACAACAAACCGGAGCCGAGAGGCGTGTCTGCCTTCAGCATGCCCCGGTTGTCGGAAACAAATGGCTGCAGCTTTGCGCGAAGCGCCTGGGCCAATTCGATGTCATTGCCCGCGATTGCCGTTACGGCGTCCGCGAACGACGTCGCCCACCGCTCGGCCGACTCGACGGCGGTCCAGTCCGTCTTCGACGCAGCGAATGCTTCATGCAGCAGTTGCGACGCGTCATGAGACATAGACTCGACGACCTTGTCCTCGGCATTGACGGCGGTCAAGGCTGTAAGGACGGCCGGGACATCCCCGCCTTCTGGGCGACGCTGGTCCTGTCGGTACAAGCGCAGTCGTCCTGTAACCGCGCGCTGCGCAAACACGCGTTTCGGCCACCAAGTATTGCTTGCGGCGGCCCACTGCAGCTTGAGCTCGGACGCATTCAGGGTGGCGACCTCGTCGACGTAATGTTTGCTCAGCGGCTCCCACCCCTGATTGCGCGCCACACCATGCTGACGAAGGGCCGCGAGCCGGTTGCGCACGGACTCATCATGCGCCGCTCTGGCCACCTCGACCGGAACTGAGGCCGCAGCGGAAAGTACGTCGGCCAGTACATCGAATTTGCCAAGCCCATTCAGGGAGAGACCTAGCTCGGGCAGGGCCAGCTGATTAAGCAGGTTTGATGTGGCCTCGTCCAGTTTCTTGATGTGGGCCTCGAATGCCGAAACTGCATCGAGAAACTCTTGCTGCCAGGACGGCATCCATTCGGTCTTGTGGATGAGTGCCAGGGGATGGTTCTGCAAACCAGTCAACTGGCCAGCCAGAGCGCCCATCTGGCGGCAGGCTTCACGCAGTGCTTCGAGCTGGGCGCGACTATGTACATCCGCATCGGTCCACGGCATCGCGCCGGGCCGCATTTCCGCGTGCTGCAGACTGGTTCCGATGGCCTCGTACACGGTCAGGTCGTTCGGATGAACGCGATGGAGCGCGCCCGCGACGCTATTGAGGTCTGTGCGGAGCGTCAGGAGTCTTTCGGACTCTCGCTCCCAGTCCTTCACGGTGCGAGCACCGGCGGCATCAAGCGCGATGCCCAGCTGTTTCAGGACGTCCGCTTTCTTTGCTTTGGACGAATGCAACTCGAGACAAAATGGCCCCAGCCCAAGACTGCTGAGCCGGCGATGCACCACCTCCAGCGCCGCCATCTTCTCCGAAACGAACAACACCGTCTTCCCGGTGGCCAACAGATGGGCGATTAGGTTCGAGATAGTCTGGCTCTTACCCGTCCCCGGTGGGCCTTCAATGACAAGATTCTTGCCTTCGGCTGCGACGCAAACGGCGCGCAACTGCGACGAGTCCGACAGCAACGGTGTAAAGAGGTCTTGAGGTCGGAACCTCTCATCGAGCGTGCTGGGCTCGAAGCCGGTCGCACTATCGGCGAACGCCTTGCCGGGATTGTTAATCAAATGAGCGACAACGCTGTTTTCTTGGAGCTGCTTTTGGCGGTCCTGGAGGTCCTTCCACATCAGGTACTTCGTGAACGAAAAGATGCCCAGATGGACCTGCTCCTTGACCTCCCACCCTTTTAGTTCGCCAACATGCAGCCGGAAGGTCTGCATAATTCGGTCGACGTCGATGCCACGGTCGTCCGTCGGCAAGACATCGAACGAGGGCATTTTCAGGCTGAAATCCTGTTGCAATTTCTGTAGCAACGTCGGGTTCACGAGCGCGTCATCATCGTGACGGGCCAAGCGGAAGCCACTCCTCACAGACTGGCGGGACAACGTAACCGGGATGAGCAAAATCGGGGCGAGATGGCTGGATTCGGCATCCTTGCTTTCTTGCCATTCGAGCATCCCGAAAGCTAGAAACAGGGTATTGGCACCACCTTCCTCCATGCCCGTGCTGGCCGCGCGGAATATCTCTAGGAGCCTGCCTTCCAGCGCGTCCTCTTCGATGTCTGTGACGATTTCGTTTCGGCCAAGAGCGTCGGTCGCCAAGTCATCCAATGCAGCCGTACCATTGCGGCCGGCATACACATTGGCATCGCGACCATCGGACCCGGACATCAATTTCGGTTTCGCACGAACGCGGAATTCGTTCCCATCGGCCAGTCGGTCTTCCAACGCACCCGGGTCCGGGCAGATGACTCGTAGCGTGGATTTGGTGGGTTTGAAATTCAGGAGCTTGTTTCGGAGCGTCAGGTCGAGCAGCTTGCTCTTCCATTTCGCCAGGCGACCCTCTGGTGTGTCGGGCGTCGCGTCGTCGCGCAACGGTACGACGACCGGGTCCAGTGGTGGCAGTTGCGGTACGTCCTCAATGACGGGCGTCTCGGCTTTCGCAATCGGGACAGCAGGCTCGTCGACCTGCGACGAACGGGACGGCAGTGGGCGAATTCGGACTTCCCGTGCGCGACGAATATCCACTGCATACGCGAACTGGTCTTCGTCGTTTAAGTGGTCTTCGCCGCGCGTGCAGGCCCACCTGAGGGATGGCTTCTGGCCGCTCGCCACGCCCGTGGTCTCGAAGACCATGAACTCTCCAGATTTCACCCGCTTGCGAATCGCCTGAACGTCGTCTACCAACGCGGTCGGGAAGCTGGTCTCTATTAGCCAAACTCCCACCCACGCGTGGCCTTCTTTGAACAACACGACAGGGTGCAGGCCAGCCTGTTCCAAGCAAGACGCGAACAGCATGGCAAGGTCCAGACACGTCGCCAGTTTGCCATCGAGAATACGTTCCGGAGTTCGGATTTTCTGACCGTCGTTCCCGAATGATGCCGGCGGGTTGGAGTATTGGATGTCCTCCGCGACTATCGTGCAGTAGATAGCCGACACCTGCTTCCAGACCTTCTCGCGATTTTTGGACTGATATCCGTCCATGGATAGGTCGACCGACGTCTGGCGCAGAAGCCCGGATGCCCGCGCCAGAAGTTTGTCTACTACCCGCGAGTTCGGCATGCAAAATGCCGCTAGCAGTTCCGGTAACGACCGCGCGCCGGCCCACTGGTCGTACGCGAGTACGTCAATGTTGTGCGATGCCGTTACGAGTTCAGTTTCCTGAGTACGCAGCGATGCCGTGATGACGGCGCGCTCAGATTCGTCGAGCTGACTGAAGTACTGGTGGTCGGGCCGTAAGTCCACAGGCGCGAGACGACGGCTCTCGCCGGGCGCCAATACTTCGAAGCGAAAACGTGCGCCCTCGGCAAAGGCCGGCACACATTCGACGAGCAGTTCGATATCAGAGAGCGCCACCTCCCCATCGTTCGTGACCAGAATTTCGCGGATGACCGGAACGTTGTTCTGAATCGCCGCATACCCTATCGTCAGGTCGGCAATAATCTGAACGCTCGGTCGCTTTATATCAGTACCACTCGTCAACTCATCAACGTCGTCTGTCTGCCCGTTCGTCATCACCCCGTTCCCCGTTGTTCTCACCGAGTTCAACGGAATCGCCATTGCTGTGAACGACGTCAACCAGGTTGAACCGTGACAGTGATTGCGCTTTTACATTTAATGCTTTGCAGGGAGTGCGTTGACGGTTTACTAAGCGAATTGCGTAGAAATCACGCCTTTGTGCGTTCCCGATGCGCAACAGGAATATACGCCTTTTTGACCGTCATCTTACGAAACTGGCTGAACACCTACGTAGCCACGCTGGAGCTTCCCGACATGGGCTGTACCGGCTTTTCGCTATGCACGCAGGTCACCAAGCCACGAGTGAATCTCCTCGGCCAAGACGGAACCGCGAACACAAGTAAGGCATGGCGGCCTGTATGTATATACAGTATCATGGGCTCAGTTCCGGTATTGTCGACGCGGCGTTTCTTGAGGCATCGAGCTATGGGCACGCGAGTTTGCAAACCAGTCACTCACCCGATGCCCGAGATGGCCGAGTTCGTCGACGCTCTGAGAGCAGCATTCGGCGACGATGCCGTGCGACGCGGAAGGGCGGGCGAGCCCACGTTCTTCGCGAACGAAAATGGCCGCTCTGTCGGTACGCCAAGTCCAACTGCGCACAATGTCTGGCGTGTCGACAAAACGTTGCTTGACCGACACTATTGTGCGGGCTGTGACGGCAGATGTGTCGGCCAGGCCATCCGTTGTAGCGAAATGGCGCTGTTTGCCTCGAAGGTAGGGAGATGAGATGTTGCGCGTTCTAGGTGTGATATTGCTGGCAGGAGCATCCGTTGCCCATGCCGGCGAACACTATCGCGAGGTGTGGAATCCGCCGGAGGCTAGGCACGCGCTGCACTCGCCCCACAAAGCGCACCACAAGCCAGCGGCGCATCGATTGTCGGCAAAGCGGTCTACGAAGGCGAAGGCATCCCGTGCGGTTGCCTGCGTGCCCACGCCGAGCAAGCGAGCGCATGCTGGACGCGCTGTCCGCATCAACGCCGAGCCGCGCGCACAGAGCCTCCCGCCTCTACTCACGCCCGAGGGCAATGTCCTGCGGGTCGATTCGCACGGTGCGCGGCCCGCGGTAGCTCGCTGATGGACGCGGAAACCTACAAGGGATATTCGATTTGGGGACATGCTATCCGGCAAGGCCACGAATACGCCGCCAGTGGCACCGTTACCCGAAACAACAAGCTCATCGAAACATCGGGCGTGCTGGGCACCTTCGATAGCGAGGACGAGGCACAGTTCGTCGGCCTGAACTGGTGCCGCGCCTGGGTAGACAGCCATGGGTAACGCGACGGATAGCCGCACGCACTTGGCTACAGACATCGTGTCGTCAAAAAGCGATACGGCCGTGCCTGCGGACAATATACTCCCTGACATTTGCTTCAATCGAAGGAACAGGACATGGCCGTGTCGAGCAGCAACTCGCTACTTGAAGAAGCATGGATTGCAGTGCAGTTCCAGCTCGCAGAGCTGACGGCTGAATTCGGTGGGGACATTCCCGACATCGTGCGTGACGTCCACGACGACGCCCGCGCCGCGATTGAAGCGGAGTATCGGGGCTTGTCGTCGATGTATCGCGGCCATAATGACGTTGAGGTCCCGACGTACGACATCTGCACGAATGACGAAGGTTTCCAAGAGGCGCGAGGCCGCCTCGTCGCGTCGATATCGTTTGTAAGTTCCACGGACTTTACCGATGAAGCAATTGCCGAGCTGAAAGCCCTATGCATAGCGAAATTCGCCGAGGCAGCTGCGGCGCACGGCATACCTTGCGCCTTTGCGGGCATCGAGGGCTGGCGCCGTTTTTCCTACATCGAGCAAGTCGTTATCGAAGCAGTTTAAACGGAAAAGTTCGGTCGATACGTGGTTTCGACCGACGGCGGCGAGGTGCGAAAGTACATTGACGCAGACCCCTGCCGGTTACGAAGCGCGCTAACCTTCGTCAACTGTGCACTTCCTCTCAATGATTTGGTAATAATGGCGACGACATCGTCTTCCGGACTGTCCGCAATAACTCCAGCGCCGACGTGAGCGCTTGTGCGCCCACCATGCTCCGCGGTTGCTCAGCGCCGGACGTGGTGGAACGGATTCACGAGGCAATCCTTTCGGGGGGAAAACCATTGACGAGCCGAGCCCGCTCGCACTGGGTGCGATGACTAAGTGCAAAGCATGTGAGCGGCGTTGCGTGCATGCGCTACGGGAAAGGCCGGGAGATGGGGCGCTCCTCAGTTCATGCCATACACTCCTGAAGACAGAAATCAGTAGACGTCGATGACGCATGCGTGCTGGAACGCCCCGTTTTCAAATGCGAGAGCCTTGGGACTTGTCACGCTGTGTCGATTTCGCGCGTAGCCTCTGGGGTTTGCAACGACACGGCACTTCCCGACCGTATAGTCAAAGGAATCGTGAACGTGCCCGTGGAACCAGAAATCCGCCCGCTCCACTAATTCGGTGAGGTCGCTCACGAAGGCCGCGTTGGTGATATCGCCGGCGTACCGCGGATGTACGGAAGAGGGGTGTACCCCGTGATGTGTCACGACGACTGTCTTGCCGTCGTAAGGCTGTTGAAATTGCTCCTGTAACCAAACGCGAGCCTTCTCGTGTTCGCGAAGCGCGTCATCAGGTCGAAAGCTGTCTCCGGTTGCTGTGCGGATAACTCGATGGTCGTTAAGATGGCGCTGCGCACTCGTCATCGCTTGACGCTGCAATTGAGCGCCGAAGAGAAGATAGTCTGTCCACAGGATGCAGCCGAGAAACCGAACGCCTCCGAAGTCGACGACGTCTCGTTCCAGAAATCGAATCGAGGTGCCTTGAGTTCGCTCCTTCAATCTGATGAACGTGTCTTCGTAACACTCATGGTAGAGCTCGTGATTTCCGGCGACATAGATAACAGGCACTGGCCAGCCTCCAAAAAGCTCTACGGCGTCGCTTGCTCGGGCGATATCGCCAGCCAGTACCAATACGTCGACCATGTTCGCGTGCTTTATCAGGGTCTCGCCGGGGAACTGCTTGGCAAGTAACTCCAAATGTAGGTCAGAAGCAAGTTGGATTCGCATTCGAAGCTCTCTTCGCCGCACTGCGGGTGCTTAATATGGGCGGCCGTCGTCAACCCTCGCCTGTGTTTCGTCCCGCGTCACCCGGAAGTTTCGGCATGATGGATTTCGCGGTGGCGCCGGATTTCATCAGTGAGCGCCGGTTATCTGGCTTTGGCGAGCTGTGCGCGACACTGTTCCAACTCCCTGGCGAGCGTATCTTTTTCCGATTGCATTTGCGCTGCTTGCCGGAGAAGCTGTCCCACCTTGTACCAGTACTCGTGGCCCAAATCCCCGTCGGCCATCGCCAGTTCATGGATTTTTTGCAGGGCAATCCTGAGGTCAATCTGATTATCTGCATGCATCTCGCACTCTCCAGCGACGTTACACCCAGCCTGGACGGACGGCACGCTAGATAACCCGCAGTTGCGGAAGCCTTCCCGGCCGATAGTGAGTCCAGTGCTTCGACCGCAGTCGGCCGGATGCGGTGGCTCATTCTCGTTTTACGGGTGCTGCTTATACTCAAACGCAAGGACGTACACGCCATCGGCCGAGCGCAATGCCATCGGACGGTGAGGACCGTGCCGTCCCACGACGGACTTGTGTGGTCGGGTTCTTCCCGCTCACGCTGGCGAGGCCCTGACGATGCAGACACGTACCAGCGCGGCCATGCCAGTGAGTCATAGCGATGCGCGTCAACGCCGGCTCTTTTTCGATTTCCGATTTGCATGGACCTCTCCCGTTACGGTGCGAGCGATGGAAAGATTCGCGCTCGTGAGGTGTTGTGGCTCTACGGTGTATCCGTATAGCTGATGTAGCGCGATGGCCACGCCGCACGAACGCGAGTAGCCACCCTCACAATGGACGACCACCGAAGCTATCTCATCTGGTAGTGCCTCAATGAATGCACGAATCTCCTGAGCTTGCGCTTCCGTACAGGCATCAGCGAGCCTGCTTCTCGCCCGGCCGGACAGCTCTGGGTTCAGAAAGTCCACATCAGCGAACCTCAGGCGCAGCACATGAGCAAAGTTGCCAATGTTCGCCGGGGGACGCTCTGGCGCAGTAATTGAGATGACGGCAATCGACGAAAGCTCCGGAAGTTTTTCGGCATCTAACCGCGACAATGCAAACACCTGGCGTGTCTCGTTGCTTGGCGGCCTGTACAGCTTCCCGACGATGTCCTGCAGTCGTTGCGCCATTTCGTTTCCATCAATTGTGATGCGAGGCATTGCACCTGCGGTAGTGGCGACGTCCCGAACCCGGCATCATTCGGGCGGAGGTCGCTGGAGCGCCTAGGACCCCACCGGGTCGTTATCCTCGGTGTGCGTATCAAGCCAGGTCTGCCGCGCGGCCTCCAATCTCGCCCGGTACGCCTGCACCGAAGCCACTTCGATATCGACCCCTCCGAACGGGTTTCCCGGCAAGACCTCGAGCAGTTCCCCCGACGCAAGAAGCGCCCGGATATGGGAGCGGTTGACGAAGAGATATTTCGCTGCTTCTTCAACGGTCATGATGAACGCTTCCACCGCTGGTCGCCGCCGACAGTAACTCACGCGTGCGCTTTATCATCCACGTTATCTCGGCAGGATAGAAATCCCACTGGCTGGCACCGACCTTCGCCTTCAGGCCTTTCGCAACCCGCTCTAGTGCATCGTTCAGCAACAGGCCAGAGGAAGACATCTTTCGCGACGCGTACTCAGCGAGCTGACGAGCAAGGTCTTCGCACGCCTCATAACGTGCCCACAGCTCTTCGTCTGTTAGACCGATGCGATACCGCTCGTCCATCTTACGCACGAGAAGCTTGGGCTGCGCACCGGGCACAAGTCCTGGCGCCGGCTCTCTCGGGAAATCGTCAGGAACCGGATGCCGACTGGTCATCAGACTCTCCTTGACTGCGAATATCGTCAACATCGCGAAGACCAGGCGCACCGCCATGGCTTCTCGGGGCTACCGTTGCACCGGTCTGCCGGTGCTGCGGCGCGGCCCAGACTTCCGGTAACGCGGCGGCAGACACATCGAGGTCGACATCGAACGGGTAGTGCCCGAGCAGACGTAGCGCCAGCGCGCTGGACGAGGCCGCCAATGGTTATCTCTTGCCCGGACGCGAGTATCTGCAAGAGCTCCCGGGTATCAGTCACGGCCTTCGTCCGCTCGTGTGGTGTCGTCATCATCAGTTCCATCACGCATACGTTCGGTGACATCGGTGTACGACGTGACCTTGTACCGTTCGCACCACCGCGTCCAGACGTACTCAGCGTTCAATGACGAGCCTTTCGGTCCGAACAGCTCGTAGATGCGTCCAGTATGGGTGGTGCCCTGCATGGTGACCGGGTCGAACGTCACAATCGGCGAGCTGACGCGCCCTGACGAGTCGAACATATCGACGCCGACAAAATGCCGGCTCCCGTCATCCGTCTCGAATATGCGCCACCGAGCCAACGTAATTCTCGGCAATTCCGAAGCAGGGCTTGGTTTCCAGATGGGCACTGCAGTCTCCCGGTGACGGTGATGGTGGGAAGCGGACGGTTTATGGGTAACGGCACAGTTCACCAGCGAGTGAAAGGGAAAAACGTTACTTGTCGTTCGTGGTCACGGCGTTAAGAAGGATTTCCTTCGTGACCATCGGCAGCGTTCTCAGCCGTTTAGGCGCGCCTGCCGCATGCGCAGTACGGTTGAATGCGCGGATAAGTTCATCGATTCACACCCAGCCGTGACTATCGAGACGTATGCCGACCATCTCCGGCTCGTGTCTGAAAATTTTTGAAAGCAGCTTGCTCAGCGCCATATGTCCGTCTGACGGCAACTGCTCCACGCCCGCATTCGCAGGCGTCCACCTTAGGGGCTCCTGCCGTGAAGCGCGCGATAGCGCTCTAACTCTGCGCTGAGCGATTCAATTTGCGCCTGCATCTCCGACGCTCGCCTGAGAAGCCTTTCGACTCTGGACCAGTATTCGTAGCCCAAATCACCGTCAGCGACGGATAATTTGTAGATGGCCCGCAATGCCACAGTTAAATCAAACGCGTCGCCTGGTTCCTTGCGGACAGGCGTCGCGGCAAGCTCATGCTCCTCGCAATTCGAAGGACCGACGTCACCACGCTCTGGTCTGGGAATGCCATCGCAACGAAAGGCCCAGAGATTTGGTAGAGCGGCAGCGGACACATCAAGGTCAACATCCAGCGGATAGTGACGAAGAAGGTGTTCGGCGACCTCGTGGATGTTCCTATGGGCCGCACCATCATTTCGGGCGACGAGCGACTGCAAAAACGCGCGAGTCTTCACCACCGCGTTGGTGCGCTCACAAGGCGTGGTCATATCTTCCCCCTTAACAAGCTCGGTCGGAATGTAGCTCGGCGAACCACGCGCCGATTCGACGTGGTGCGTTTCCACGAAGCCACGTGTGCGCTGGGCACTCTTCGACCGAGCTACATGTCCAATACGGCACGTGTTGCTCCTTATCCCCTCGGGAATTCATCGCGTACAGCCTGCGTTGCCCACAGCGCGGTCAAACATCGACCTTCTATCTCGTCACAGCTATCGCCATAGGTCCGACCAGCGACCACTGAGCAACTCGTCTGCCCTTGATGCAACTTGCTTACGAATATGGTCGGCGGTCGGGCGCTGGCCTTCCAAGGTCATGGAGTGCGCGACGCCCTCGACTTCTTGCACAGCGATTGAGTAGGCCCGCTTCTCGACCACTTCTGCCAGGGGCGTTCGAGGGACGAGTGCATAGACGAGTTCGCAACCGAGTCCGTCAGCCAACTTCCGCAACTGCTTGAGCGATATTCGCTCGTCCGCTTCCGACTGCTCGCATTTGTGCAAGGTTGGCGCCGAAATTCCAAGACGCATGGCCTGCTGCCGCTCGGTGAGACCCAAGGTTTCACGAATGAGCTTTAGCCAGCCCCTCGGTGGTGCCGGCCGCACCGTTAATACAGCGAATGCATCGACGGTTGCCTGGACCTGTGCAAGCCGAAGCCGGCTGAGTTTGGGGCCTATTTGCTTTCTCATGAGCTAGCAGTGGCCATGATTCTGATAGCCCATGACGCAGCAGAATGGCGCTCCAGTCAGCGCTGATGAACCTTGAAAGATGCACCAGCGACGCAGCGGTAGGATTGTTAAAGCCGTGTACCAGGCAGCTCAGCTAAAGGACTTCCTTGGTCGATAGGTGCAGCTTCGCGAACGCGCGGAAGGCGGCTTCCCCTTCGGACGCCCCCCACGCCCGAAGACCCTTCACCGTGCACACGACGATGTCCCCTACCGAAACGAACTGCGCCCCCAGGTCGCGCACAGCTACACGTGCTGCCTGTATAGCCTCGCTTGCATCGAGCGAAATCGACACTTGCCTCTCTCTACGCACTATCACTTGAAGCCTATGTGTCAGCGGGCACATGTACGCAAACCCTTCTCGCGGATTTCCTACTGTCTCAAGCCGGTCGTGCTTGCAAAGCTTGTACAGCACTTCCACCACGTCCATAGATTCAATTTCGTGGCAGCTGTACTGCTTGTACAAAACTGCATTCAGCCGGCCAAAAAACTCCTCGCGCGAGAACCTGCGCCTACCCGCCATATCAACCTCGTATGCCATGAAATTCGACATAGGGCCGCCTATCTTTGGCCCCACCCTACAGCTAGTAGCGCGCGAACGTGGCATCCAGCCAGCGCTCCGTCGGACACCAGTTCGCGAATGATAGACGTTCTGGTATGAGATGTATACACAGTAGATGCATATACGGTAGATATATATCGAGTAGACGAGATTGCAGCGTTAGGCGAATCTCCGGTTCATGACCGAAATCGAGCTCAAAGAATTCGACCCATACTTGCGCCGGCGCGTCGCTGACACTGTCCGGAAGCTGCGTACTGAGAGGGGATTGTCACAAGAACAGCTGAGTGACAAGTGTGGTTTCCATCGGACCTACGTTAGTCAGGTCGAACGTTCGGTGAGCAACGTCACCGTCGACAACCTCCAAAAGTTGGCGGCTGGCCTCGAGGTCGACCCCGTTGTGCTAGTCAGCCCGTAACGACCAATCCTGTGAACACGGGCTCTCCACCCGTTAAGCTGCTCCGGACCGCAATCTCTTTCCAGAATCCAGCCTTGTTTGCTCTCAAGCTATAGTGGCTTTTGTGCCACGCCCTTCGTTGAGCTGACCGTTTGACAATGCTCAGTGCTCGCCGGAGGGGCGAGACGCTTCGAGGATGCTTCGGGGATTTTTGCTCGCGGCGAAGCGCCAGGGGTGCCACGGCGCTGGTACTTTTCAAAAAAAGTACCAGATGGAAAGGCAGCTCCCAGCCTGTATCAGCTTTAGATTGGCGCTTTTTTAGGTCACAGAAAGAAGCATTTCTGGCAGCGATTAATGCTTCCAGCGATTCGGCGAACCGCGCCCGAACGCTACTGGCCAGCACAGGTCGGTCATCCCAAGCGTGCTGACATTCCCCGTGTGCACAACCTCGCTGCCCACACCACAAGGGCGTGGACAGCCGCCCGGAGGGCGGTTCCGACGTTGCACACACTCGAACGCGCTGACGCGCCGGCACAGCCGGCTTGCCAAAATATAAATTAGATTCCTAACCCCAGCACCCTATGACGCGTGAGCGCGCCCCATTGAAGGTTGCAGAAAAGGCCTTCATAACATTGAATAGTTGGGCGAGTATGGGGTAAATAACCACCGCGAACATGAAGCCGCGGGCCGAGTTGACCCAATCGGCGCCGATCGCAAGCGTGCGCGCGATGTCGAATGCCGTGATCATCTTGCCGCTCGCCCCGATGCGGATCTTGTCCCGCAATCCGACACCGACGAGCGTGTTGTGCACGAGCAGCAGCCCCTCTTGCAGCGGCACGCCGATATGGTCAGTGAACTCCAGCGGTGCGGCGCCCGTGCCGCCTTCAGCGCCGTCGACGACGATGAAGTCAGGCACGATGCCCGTCTCGATCATGGCTTTCGCGATCGCGAAGAACTCCCACGGGTGGCCGATGCAAAGCTTGAAGCCGGTTGGTTTGCCGCCCGCGAGCGTGCGCAGCCGATCGACGAATTCGAGCAGGCCGCGCGGTGTCGAGAATGCGCTGTGCGAGGCCGGCGAGATGCAGTCTTGGCCCATCGGCACGCCGCGCGCCTCCGAGATTTCGGGGGTGACCTTCGCCGCCGGCAGCACACCGCCGTGTCCGGGCTTGGCGCCCTGCGAGAGCTTGACCTCGATCATCTTCACCTGCGGGTCGCGCGCTTGGCTCGCGAATTTCTCGGCGCTGAACGTGCCGTCTTGGTTGCGGCAGCCGAAATAGCCCGATGCAATCTCCCAGATGATGTCGCCGCCGTGCTCGCGGTGATATTTCGAGAGCGAGCCTTCGCCCGTGTCGTGCGCGAATCCGCCGTTCTTCGCGCCTAGGTTCAACGCGCGGATCGCATTGGCCGACAGCGCGCCGAAGCTCATCGCCGAGATGTTGAAGATCGACATCGAGTACGGCTGCGCGCGATCCGGCCCGACGACGATGCGAAAGTCGTGCGTAGTGAGCTTGGTGGGCGCCAATGAATGGCTGATCCATTCATGCGCCACCGCTTTGACGTCGAGTTCGGTGCCGTAGGGCCGGCTATCCGGCTCGTTCTTCGCCCGTTGATAGACGATGCTGCGTTGCGCGCGCGAGAACGGCTTTTCTTCGGTGTCGTCTTCGACGAAGTACTGCCGAATCTCGGGGCGAATGAATTCGAAGAAAAAGCGCAGGTGGCCGGCGATCGGGTAGTTGCGCAAGATGCTGTGCCGCGCCTGCCGCAGATCGAAGATGCCGACGGCGATCAGGACGGCGGGGATCAGCAACCAAAGCCCGGAGATCACGCGGGCGAGGACGAGAAGAGCGCCGATCGCGGCTAGCAGCACCGCGCACCAGAGGGCGAAATAGCGTCGCGAGAACATCGGCATGCTCCGTGCGGAAAAGGGGCGCGCCGCTCGGATCGAGCGGTGGGCGGGCGAAGGATGCGCAAGTTTAATCGGGAACGATCCGGTTCGCGCGCCAGATAGGCAGGCGATTTCGCAATGGTGAGTTTCATCGCCGGGCGGCCCGGCGATTAGGCGGCCTCGATGATGCCGCCGCCCAGACACACATCTCCGTCGTAGAGGACGGCGGACTGACCCGGCGTCACCGCCCATTGCGGCTCGTCGAACTGCAGGGTGAAGCGCTCGCCGTTCGGGCCGTGGTCGATTGCTTCGAATGTGCAGGCGGCATCGGCTTGGCGATAACGTGTCTTCGCGCCGAAGCGCTCGCCGAGCGCGGGCGCGCTGCCGGACACCCAACTGGTATTGCCCGCGGCAAGCGTGCGCGAGAGCAGCCATTCGTGGTCGTGGCCCTGCACGACATACAGCGTGTTGGTGGCCATGTCTTTGCTCGCAACGAACCACGGCTCCCCGCTGCCGGCCTTGCTGCCGCCGATCCCGATCCCCTTGCGCTGCCCGAGCGTATAGAAGGCAAGGCCGACGTGCTCGCCCACGACCGTGCCGTCCGGCGTCTTCATCGGTCCCGGCTGGGTGGGCAGGTAGCGATTGAGAAAATCCCGAAACGGCCGCTCGCCGATGAAGCAAATGCCCGTCGAATCCTTTTTCTTCGCATTGGGCAGACCGATCGACGCGGCGATCGCGCGCACTTCGGTCTTCGGAATCTCTCCGAGCGGAAACAGCGTCTTGGACAACTGGGCTTGGTTCAGCCGATGCAGGAAATAGGACTGATCTTTCGTGAGGTCCTTCGCCTTGAGCAGCTCGAAGCGGCCGTCCACCTCGCGCACGCGCGCGTAGTGGCCCGTCGCAATGGTCTGCGCGCCCAGCGCCATCGCGTGATCGAGGAACGCCTTGAACTTGATTTCGGCGTTGCACAGCACGTCGGGATTCGGCGTGCGGCCGGCCGAATATTCGCGCAGGAATTCCGAGAATACGCGCTCCTTGTACTCGGCCGCGAAATTGACGGCTTCGACGTCGATGCCGATCAAATCGGCCACCGAGACGACGTCGATCCAGTCCTGCCGCGTGGAGCAGT
This sequence comes from Paraburkholderia sp., assembly GCA_004322045.1. Classification (GTDB taxonomy): domain Bacteria; phylum Pseudomonadota; class Gammaproteobacteria; order Burkholderiales; family Burkholderiaceae; genus Trinickia. The sequence goes on along the minus strand of SCRN01000009.1, from coordinate 213,899 downwards.
ACTCGCTGTCGTCGTCGTCTTCCCAGTTCTTCATGAACAGGCCGACGACGTCGTACCCGGCTTCCTTGAGCAGCCACGCCGTCACCGACGAATCGACGCCGCCCGACATGCCCACCACGACTCTTTGCTTACCCATTGAACGAATGACCGACTGCTTGGCTGTTACTTGCCGTTGGAAGGCCCGACCGAGTGCGTGTGCACGAAGTCGAGCGGAAAACGCCGGCCCGCGAGGTAATCGTCGAGCGAGCGCATGACGAGCGGCGTACGATGCCGCTCGCGACACGCGCGCAACTCTTCGGCCGTGAGCCACAGCGTGCGCACGATGCCCTCGTCGAGCGCGCCCGCAGGCGCTACCGGCTCGGGCCGGCCGCAAAACGTGAAGCGCAGGTAGGTGGCGGCCCGGCCGTCGGAGCGATCGATATGCATCATGTAAGCACCGACGAGCGCTTGTGGCACGAAGCGGTGCGCGGTTTCTTCGATCGTTTCGCGCACGACGGCCTGCGTCAGCGTCTCGCCGGGCTCTAGGTGCCCGGCCGGCTGATTGATGCGCAAACCTTCGGACGTTTGCTCCTCGACCACCAGAAAACGGCCTTCTCGTTCGACGACGGCCGCCACGGTTACGTGGGGCGCCCAGCGTTCCTGTTTCATGGGCGCCATTTTACCGGTTGGCGGGCGGCGCTGCCGGGCGCGCTCGCGCGCTGCCCCGGTGCGGCGCTCGTTGACCACCGAATGGCGCGTGCAACGGCTCGCGGTGGTTGCGGCTGCTCGAGGCTGCTTAACGCTGCTCCAGGCTGCTCGATGCGCATCGGTTGCCTCCGGCTTTATGGCACCGATTTTTTTCGAGTCGGGGCGACTTCGGTTAAAGTGACGCTCAGCGTGCCGTGGCCGTGCCAGGCGCGCGTGGCGCCGTCGCCAAGCGGGCCTGCCTGCGGGCAGAGCGCCTATGCGGCGCGGGCCAGTGTTCTCTTGCAGCCGTGTAGTCGTATTCAAACGATGGAGTCGGCGCAGCATCGTCGGCCCGTCTTCGCTTCAATCACGAGCAGGTGAGGAGGATTCAACGATGCACATCGGAGTGCCAGCCGAGACGCACGCGCACGAAGCGCGCGTCGCCGCGACGCCCGAGACGGTGAAGAAATACGTCCAAGCAGGGCATCGCGTCACGATCGAGCGCGGCGCGGGAGCGGCCGCCAGCTTCACCGACGACGCTTATGCCGCCGCCGGCGCCGAGCTTGTCGAAGCCGACGCGGCGTTGGGCGCCGATCTCGTCCTCAAAGTGCAGTCGCCCAGCGAAACCGAGCTTGCATTCGTCAAGCGCGGCGCCGTGTTGGTGGGCATGCTCGATCCGTTCAACGCCGCGAACGCCGGGCGCATCGCGCAAGCGGGCGTCACGGCGTTCGCGCTCGAAGCTGCGCCGCGCACGACCCGCGCACAAAGCCTCGACGTCTTGTCCTCGCAGGCGAACATCGCAGGCTACAAGGCCGTGCTGATCGCCGCCGATCTCTATCCGCGTTTCATGCCGATGCTGATGACGGCCGCGGGCACGGTCAAGGCCGCTCGCGTGCTGATTCTCGGCGCCGGTGTGGCCGGATTGCAGGCGATCGCCACGGCCAAGCGTCTGGGCGCCGTGATCGAGGCATCGGACGTGCGCCCGGCCGTCAAAGAGCAAATCGAATCGCTCGGCGCGAAATTCATCGACGTGCCTTTCGAGACGCAGGAGGAGCGCGAGGCGGCCGAAGGCGTGGGCGGCTACGCGCGGCCCATGCCGCCCTCTTGGCTCGCACGCCAGTCTGCGGCCGTTCACGAGCGCGCCAAGGCGGCCGACATCGTCATCACGACGGCGCTGATTCCGGGGCGCGACGCGCCGACGCTGATATCGAGCGAAACGGTGCAGGCCATGCGCCCCGGTTCGGTCGTCGTCGATTTGGCCGCGGGCCGCGGCGCCGAGCTGGCCGGCATGCCGGGCGTGCGCGGCGGCAATTGCCCGCTGACCGAGCCCGATCAGGTCGTGACCAAGCACGGGGTCACCATCGTGGGCCATACAAACCTGCCGGCGATGGTCGCTGCCGACGCTTCGTCCCTCTATGCGCGCAATCTGTTCGACTTCCTGAAGCTGATCGTCACGAAGGAGGGTGCGCTGAACATCGACATGAACGACGACATCGTCGCGGCCACGCTGCTGGCCCGCGACGGCGCCGTGACCCGCAAGCCGGCATAAGGAGCGAGGCGATGGAAATCATCAACCATACCGTCATCAATCTGATCATCTTCGTGCTGGCCGTCTATGTCGGCTATCACGTGGTCTGGAATGTGACGCCAGCGCTGCATACGCCGCTCATGGCGGTGACCAATGCGATCTCGGCCATCGTGATCGTCGGCGCCATGCTCGCGACCGGTCTCACCATCGGCGGCCCGGGCAAGTTCTTCGGCACGTTCGCCGTGCTGCTCGCGGCCGTCAACGTGTTCGGCGGCTTTCTCGTGACGCGGCGCATGCTCGAGATGTTCAAGAAAAAAGAGCCCAAGAAAGAGACGAAGAAGGGGGGTGCGTAAATGAGCATCAACGTCGTCACGCTGCTGTATCTGCTCGCGTCGGTCTGTTTCATTCAAGCGCTCAAGGGGCTGTCCAATCCGAAGAGCGCGCGCGCCGGCAATCTATTCGGCATGGTCGGCATGGCGATCGCGATCCTGACCACGATCGCGCTCATCGTCAAGCAAGCAGCGCTGCTCGGTTCGAATCTCGCGCTCGGGCTCGGCTTGCTGTTCGCCGCGCTCGTCGTCGGGGGGGCCGTGGGCGCCTATGTCGCGGCGCGCGTCGAAATGACGAAGATGCCCGAACTCGTTGCAGCCATGCACTCGCTCATCGGTTTGGCCGCTGTAGCGATTGCGTATGCCGTCGTCAGCGAGCCGGCCGCGTTCGGGCTCGTCCCGCCCGACGCGCCCGATGCGAGCTTCCTGCCCTACGGCAACCGCATCGAGTTGTTCATCGGCACGTTCGTCGGCGCCATCACGTTCAGCGGTTCGGTCATCGCGTTCGGCAAGCTATCGGGCAAATACAAGTTCCGCTTGTTTCAGGGAGCGCCAGTCGTCTATCCGGGCCAGCATCTGATCAATCTGATGCTCGCGCTCGGCATGCTCGGCTTCGGCATTATCTTCTTCCTGACGCAATCGTGGCTGCCGTTCATCATCATGACGCTCATCGCGTTCGCGCTCGGGGTGCTCATCATCATCCCGATCGGCGGCGCGGACATGCCCGTCGTCGTGTCGATGCTGAACTCCTATTCGGGATGGGCCGCGGCCGGTATCGGCTTCTCGCTGAACAACGCGATGCTGATCATCGCAGGCTCGCTCGTCGGCTCCTCGGGTGCGATTCTGTCGTACATCATGTGCCATGCGATGAATCGCTCGTTCTTCAACGTGTTGCTCGGCGGGTTCGGTGCGGAGCCGGGGGCCGCGGCTGCCGGCGGCACGGCGGAGCAGCGGCCCGTGAAGTCGGGTTCGGCCGAGGATGCCTCGTTCATGCTCGGCAACGCGGAATCGGTCGTCATCGTGCCCGGCTACGGGTTGGCCGTGGCGCGCGCGCAGCATGCGCTCAAGGAATTGACCGACAAGCTCATCGAGAAGGGCGTGGACGTGCGTTATGCCATTCACCCGGTAGCGGGCCGGATGCCGGGACACATGAACGTGCTGCTCGCCGAGGCCGAAGTGCCGTACGACCTCGTCTACGAGATGGAAGACATCAATAACGAGTTCGGTCAGACGGATGTCGTGCTGGTGCTCGGGGCCAACGATGTCGTCAATCCCGCGGCCAAGAACGATCCGAAATCGCCGATCGCCGGCATGCCGATCATCGAGGCGTACAAGGCGCGCACCGTGATCGTCAACAAGCGGTCGATGGCGGCGGGGTACGCGGGGCTCGACAACGAGCTGTTCTACATGGACAAGACCATGATGGTCTTCGGCGATGCGAAGAAAGTCATCGAGGATATGGTGAAGTCCGTCGAGTGAGGCGCGTGCTAGGTTTTCGCCGGAGTGCGCGCACGCGATGCGTGGCTCTCCGACGGGGCTTCGACACGGCGTAGGTAATCGGCGAGCCGCCGTCCTTCGATGTCGGGAAACGTCTCGTTCTGCTCGACGTGCGTCATTTGCGCAATGTCGAAATTCCGGAAATCGCCGCGGAGCTCGCACCAGGCGCCGACGGTCCAGCGTCCGCCCCAATAGACGAGACTGAGCGGCCAGATGCGCCGCTGCGTGCAAGCGCCTTGGCGGTCCCGGTAGGCGAAGCTGACGATATGGCGGGTATCGACGGCGCGATGCAGCGTATCGACTTTCTCCGAAAACTCGCGGTCGATGTGAAACGATGGCGCGAAGACGGCAAGCCGCTCGAGCGTCGCACGTTTGTCGGCCGGCATGGCCGATGCCACTTTCGCCAAGGCGCTGCGCGCGCCGCTTGCGAGCGCAGCGCCGCCCCAGGTTTCAATCATGCGCGCGCCCGCTGCCAGCGCCGCCAGTTCCTCGGCCGTAAAGGTCAATGGCGGCAGGCTAGCCGAGCGGCTGAGCCGGTAGCCGATGCCGGCTTCCCCCTCGATCGGCACCCCCGACAACTGCAGGTCGCGCACGTCCCGATACACGGTGCGCTGCGATACCCGCAGCCACTCGGCTAATTGCTGCGCGGTCGTCAAACGCCGCCCGCGCAGCAATTCGGCGATTTGGAACAAGCGATCGGCGCGTCGGCTCATGGCGCAAGTGTAATGCTCAACGCAGATGACGCGAATGCAGGCCGATCCGGTTGCCCTCCGTATCGATGAAGAAGGCGATGTACCCGATGTCGTTCGGCAATTCGACGATCGAGCCGTCGATCTTGCCGCCGGCCGGCTCGATTCGATCGAGCGTGGCTTGCAGCGTCGGTTCCGCATTCAGGTAGACGGCGACGCCGTCACCCGTCACCGACGGGCGCATGTCGCGCGGGTTGCAGACGATCGCGCCGCCCGTCGCTTCATCCTCGTGCGCGAATACGGCCATCGGCACGCCGCCGAACACTTCGCGCCGCAGCGGAGCGTCGAGCGCGGCCTCGTAGAAACGCACGGCGCGCGCGAAATCGAGTGCGGGAATTTCGAACCAGGCAAGCACGCGCGTGGCAGTGGCAACAGCTGTCATGACAGTCTCCGTCGAAGGTGGGAAAGCAAGCTGGGCAAGGCGCCGGTTGGCGTAAGAGAGAGTCTGCGCCGGCGCTGCTGACAGCGTTCTGTCAGCAGCTTGTCCTTATTTCGCGGAGTGGGTCAGCCTGCGAGCGGCGCTACTCGCCGGCGGCGTCCTTCGGGTCTTGCTGCGCCGGACGCGCCTTGACGCTTCCCGCCACGAGATCGAAACGGAACAGCCGGCATTCGAGCGCGCCGTTGAACAGCGGTGTCTTCGTCGATTCGCGCAACCGCATTTGTCCCGGCAGGGAGCGATCGGCAGTCAAGACGAAGGCGCGCCAGCCGGTGAAGCGCTGCTTGAGCGCATCGCCGAAGGCGCGGAAGAATTCGCTGTCGGCGGCATCGGGCTGGGCGCGGCTGAACGATTCGACGCCCGGTTCGCGGCCGCCGTGGCGCGGCTCGCGCACTTCGCCGCGCGGACCGCGTCCGCGCACTGCAATGCGCTCGCCGTAAGGCGGGTTCGCGACGATGATGCCGGGCTCCTCGGTCGGCGGCACGATCGCGCGCGCGTCGAGTTGCTTGAGCCAAAGGCCGGGCACGCCGGCGCGAGCCAAGTTCGCGCGCGCTTTCTCGAGCATGTCGCCCGAGATGTCGCTGCCGAAGATCGGCAGTTGCGCGCGGCTCGCGCTGGCGGCGCGCTTGGCGTCGAGGGCGGCCACCTTCATCGCCTGCCAGGCCGACACGTCGTACTGTTTGAGCTTTTCGAAACCGAAGCGGCGCTCCACGCCGGGGGCAACGCCGAGCGCGATCTGCGCGGCTTCGGCGATGAACGTTCCGCTGCCGCACATCGGATCGTAGAGCGGCGTGCCGGGCGTCCAACCGGTCACGCGCAAGATTCCCGCCGCCAAGTTTTCGCGCAGTGGCGCGGCGCCTTTGTCCAGGCGCCAGCCGCGCTTGAACAGCGGCTCACCCGAGGTATCGAGGTAGAGCGTGCAGGCCGTGGCGGTCAGGAACGCAAAAATGCGCACGTCCGGCTGCGCCGTGTCGACGCTCGGCCGCGCGCCGCTGACGCTGCGCAAGCGATCGCAGACGGCGTCTTTCACGCGCAGCGTCGCGAATTCGAGGCTGCGCAGCGGCGATTTGATGGCCGTGACGTCCACCCGCAACGTCTCGTTCGCCGAAAACCAACGTTCCCACTGCTGCTCGGCTGCCAGCGCGTAAATGTCTTGCTCGTTGCGATAGGGCCGCTCGGCGATCTTGAGCAGCACGCGGCTCGCGATGCGCGAATGCAGATTCGCCGCCATGCCTTCGGCCCAACCGCCGCGGAAATGGACGCCGCCCGGCACTTGTGCGCCCGCTTCGAAGCGCGGCGCGCCGGCTGCGCTCGGCAAGCGCTGCGCAATCTCGGCGAGCTCGGCGGCGAGCGCGGCTTCGAGCCCGCGTGGGCAGGGGGCAAAAAAATCGAACGCAGTGGGGGAGGACATGGGGGAAACCGAGCGTGCAAAGGCGTCATTGTACGCGGCGGCGCTCGGCGCAGGCCGCCTTGCTACGGCGTCCCGCCGCCCTTCGCCGTCGAGGGCGCCCCGACGGCGCACGTATCGGCGCCCAGCACGGGTTGGCTTCCGCTCGAGGCCAATGCCCGCACCGTCGACGCAATCGTATCCGCGAGCTTGCCGATCGCGCGCCGATGCCCCGCGACGAGCGCGTCGTAGCCGGGCCCGACGGTTTCGGTTTGGACCGTGTTGCATGTCACCACGGCTTGTGTGCGCAGTGAGCGCACACTCCAAACGGTGTCGAGCACGGCCCGCGAGCCGGGCCACGATTCGAACCGGCGCACGTTCACGGCGATTCGATAGACCGGCACGTTCTCCGGGTGCGGCGAGCCGAAGACGTCGAAGGTCCCGAGCCGCGCCGCCAGATCGCCCGACAGCGCACGCCGCAGTTCATCGGCCGGGGGCGAGGCCCAACGTTCCTGCTCGAGGACGGTCACGCGCGTCGCGTCGTCTTGCACGACGAGCTGATTGCGCGCGACTTGCGTGGGCATCTGCACCGTCGGCACTTCGATCAGAAGCGCGGGCTTGGTCGCTTCGTTGGCGGCTGGCCGCGCGGCATCCGTGCCCGCACCGAGCGTATAGAACCGGCTCTCTGGCGGCGAGGCGCAACCCGATAGAAGCGTCGCGCCGACCAGCACGGCGCAGACGGCGGCCGATGCGGCCGGGCGCGCGATGAGAGCGAATCGGTCGGGCTTCATGGCTGTTTCGGATCCTTATTTTTGCCGCGCAGCAGCGATTCCGGATGGCGTTCGAGATAGTCGGCGAGCGCATTGAGCGTTTGCAGCGTCTGCGTGAGCTGCGTCAGCGCCTGATGCATGTCCGACTGCAGCGGGGAGTCCTGCTGCAGCGTGGACTGCGCCGCGCCGAAAGTGCGCTGAGCCGCCGCCAGCGTCTCGCGCGCCTGCGGCGCCAACTGCGTGTCGAGTTGCTTGAACAGGCTGTTCGCGCTTTGCAGCGTGCCGTTCAGATTCTTGCTCAGTTGGTCGAACGGGATTTGATCGAGCTTTTTCGCGATGTCGGCCACTTGCACCTGCAGTTCTTCGAGCGCATTGGGCACCGTCGGCAGCTCCAACGGCTCGCGATTGACGTCGATGGAGACCGGCTTCGCTTTCGGGAACAGATCGAGCGCTACATAGAGTTGGCTCGTCAGCAAATTACCCGTGCGCAATTGGCCGCGCAATCCGTGCGCGACGAGGGTGCGCAGCAGCACTTTGCCCGCCGCTTCGCCACCGCGCTCGACCGATTCGCGGAACTTCTGGCCGAGGCGGTCCGGGTACAGATTCATCGTGACCGGCATCGTGAAGTTGCGCGCCTTCGGATCGTACTGAACGCCGATGCCCGTGACCTCGCCCAGCTCGATGCCGCGGAAGTCGACCGTGGCGCCCACCGACAGGCCGCGCAGCGACTGGTTGAAGTTCATGACCACGGTGAGCGGCGGACCATCGGGCGCACGCATCGCATCGCCCTCGTTTGCCGCCAGCGTGAAGACCGTGTCGTCGGGCGCTTCACTGCCGACGCGCTCGCCCGGCGGAGATTGAAACGCGAGGCCGCCGATCACGACGGTGGCGAGCGATTGCGTGTTCAGCTTGAGCCCGTTCGAATCGAGCCGCAGATCGACCCCGCTTGCGTGCCACCAGCGCGAATTGAGGCCGACGTATTGATCGTAGGGCGCATCGATGAACACGTCGATCGACACGCCCGTGCCGTCTCGATCGAGCGCGAAACCGACGACTTGCCCTACCTGCACGCGCCGATAGTAGACGGGCGAGCCGATATCGACGGAGCCCAGGGAGGCGCCGTGCAGCGAGAAGCGGCGCCCTCTCTGGTCCCCCGTGACGGCCGGCGGCTTCTCCAGACCGACGAAGTCCGATTGCGATTCGTGCGAGCGGCCCGCATCGACGCCGATATAGGCGCCCGACAGCAAGGTGCCGAGTCCCGTGATGCCGGTCGTGCCGATGCGCGGGCGCACGATCCAAAACCGCGTGTCTTCCACCGCGAAATCTTCGGCTTCCTTGGTGAGCTGAACCGAAACCAGGACGCGCGAATGATCGCGCGAGAGCCGAATCGTCTTCACCGAGCCAATGTCGACGTCCTTGTACTTGACCTTCGTCTTGCCCGGTTCGAGCCCCTCGGCGGTGGTGAAGCTGATCGTGATCGTCGGGCCGCGATCGATGACCGATTTGGCGACGAGCGCGATGCCGATGAGCGCCGCGACGAGCGGCACGAGCCAGACGAGCGACGGGAGCCAACCACCGCGCGGCGCGGAGACGGGTTCCGGCAAGTCGGGCGGCAACTCGGGGCCTTGCGGCGGGCCGCCGTTCGAGGAAGGGCTCTGTCCTTGCGGGCTATTCATGGGGGGTTTCTCGTGGAAAAGCGTCCGTGGCGCGTCTGTCCGCGCAATCCCAGATCAAGCGCGGATCGAATTGGAGCGCCGCCGTCATCGTGAGCACGACGACGCAGGCGAAGGCGAGCGCCCCCCAACCCGCGGTGATGACTGCCAGCGACTTGAAGCGCACGAGCGCGACGGTCAGCGTCACGACGAACACGTCGAGCATCGACCATCGTCCGATGCGCTCCACGATGCGATAGAGCTTGGTGCGCTCGAGCGGGCGCCAGTCGGAGCCGCGCTGCGTCGTCCATGCGAGCAGCGCCAGCACGCTTAGCTTGAGCATCGGCACGAGGATGCTCGCGACGAAGACGATCACGGCGAGCGGCCAATCGCCCGATACCCAGAAGTAGACGACGCCGCTCATGATGGTGTCGTCCTCGTTGCCGAACAGGGACGCCGTGTGCAGGACCGGAAGCAGGTTGGCGGGGATGTAGAGAATCGCGGCGGCGATGAGCAGCGCCCAAGTGCGCGTGATGCTGTCGGGGGTGCGCAGATGAAGCGTCGCGCCGCATCGGGCGCAGCGCTGCGCGGGCCGCCCGCGCGTTGCCGCCTCGCGCGTCTGCACCTGTCCGCAGGCGTGGCAGCCGATCATGCCGGCACGGGCGGCGCTCAGATATTTCATGGCGCGCGCGTGCCGCGATGAGGGGCGCCCGCCGTCGCGTCGCGTCGCGTCTGGTCATTGCGAGACCTGCGTTGCTCGATGCCGTCGGCGATGTCCCACAGGGCCCGCGGATCGAACAGCACGACGACGGCCAGCATCAGCGTCAACGCGCCGAATGCGAACAGCGCGGCTTCCGGGACCACGCGCGCAAGGCTCGTCATTTTCACGATGGTCACGAGGATGCCGAGCATCAAGACTTCGATCATCCCCCAGGGCCTCACGAATTGAATTGCACGCAGCACGAGATTGAAGCCCGGCGGCACGACGCCGACGCGGATCGGCATCAACACATAGAGCAGCGCGCTCAATTCGATCAGCGGAAACAGAATCGTCGAACAAAACACCGCCACCGCGACGAGCTCCATCCCTTCGTTCCATAGGGCCACGAGCGCGCCGGTCAGCGTCGTTTGAGAGGTCACGCCGTTCAGTTCCAATTCGACGATCGGAAAGCTCTGGGCGATGAGGAACGTGAATAAGGCGGCGAGCGTGAGCGCGCTGATCCGCTCGAGCTGAACCGCACTCGGGCGATAGAGCAACGCATCGCAGCGCGGGCATCGGGCGCTTCCCTTCACGCAATGAAGCGATTTCCGCAACAGTGCGTCGCAGTCGTGGCATGCAATGAGGTCGTTTCGGTTCATAAGTATTGCGTCTCGACTTCATAGACCAGAGCCTTCGGTGCGCGGCTCGGAAACTCGCCGACACCCCGCAAACCCGCGCCCATCTTACCAAATGGGGTGCAATGCGCACGTCCGCGGGGAGATCTGCACTGGGCAGCCCATTGCATTGCACGGTGGACAGGGGCAACTTTCGCGCCACGCGCGTCCGTCGCATGGAAGTTTTGCGCGCCGAGTGCCGCCCCGCAAGAATTAGCGGCTTCGGGTAGCGTGGCGACCGTACCCTATTCGCAGCACGGCAATGACACACCGCGATTTGTTTACCGTCGGTTACGACGAGCGTTATACGTCCACGGCGATCGGCTTGCATTGGCTCATTGCCGCGCTGATGATCTGCGGCTTCGCGCTCGGCTGGATCATGACGAGCATCCACGGCTTCACGCCGGCCAAGCTGCGTTACGTGTCGTGGCACAAGTGGATCGGGGTGACGGTGTTCGCCCTCGCGACGCTGCGCATTCTGTGGCGCGCCACGCACCGCGCACCGCCATTGCCGCTCGGCACGCCCGCGTGGCAGCGAGCCGCCGCGCACCTCGTTCATGTGTTGCTCTACGTGTTGATGATCGTCATTCCGATCACCGGCTATTTGTTCAGCTCGGCGTCGAACGTGCCCGTCGTCTATCTCGGCATCGTACCGCTGCCGCGGCTGATCGCGCCCGATCCGACGCTCAAGGTGGTGTTCAAGACGGCGCACCTCGTTCTGAACTACACCTTGGCGGCGCTCGTGCTGGCCCACGTCGGCGCTGCGCTCAAGCATCAGTGGGTCGATCGAGACCGCTTGCTGTCTAGGATGCTGCCGTTTTTGAAATAAAGCAGAGATAGCGCCGGTTCGTTAGCGAGATCGATCAATCCGATTGCGCCGCCTGCCGGCGACGCCCGCAAGCAACCCGAAAGAAAAACGACTCAACCAGCAAGGATCGTTATGAAAGCTTCGTTTTACCGCTACATGATCGCCGCATTCGCGGCCGCCTCGATGGCGGCGACGGGCCTCGCCTTTGCGCAAGTCGATGCGGCCAAGAGCACGATCACCGCCATCTCGAAGCAAATGAACGTGCCGGTCGAAGGCAAGTTCAAGAAGTTCGACGCCAAAGTTGTTTTCGATCCGGCCAAGCCGGCGGCGGCAAGCGCGCAATTGAACGTCGACGTCGGCAGCTACGACCTTGGCGACGACAGCTACAACGAACAGGTGCGCGGCAAAGAGTGGTTCGATACCAAGGCGTTCCCGAAGGCGACGTTCGTGTCGTCGTCGATCGCCTCGGCAGGGCCGAACAAGTACAACGTGACGGGTACGCTCACGATCAAGGGCAAATCGCAGACGGTTACGTTCCCGATGACGGTCGCTCAGCAGGCGGGCGCGCAGACATTCGACGGCGCGGTGCCGATCAGCCGCCTGAAATTCGACGTCGGCACCGGCGAGTGGAAAGATACCTCCACGGTTGCCGACGAAGTCACCATCAAGTTTCATATCGTCGTCCCCAAGAAGTCGTAGAGCCGCTGCGAAGGTCCCACCGCATCGGGCTTGCATCGCCATCGTTTGCTCGCCGCCCGGCCGGGCGGCTACCCATCAGGAGAATCCATTGAAGATCCGTACGCTCATTAGCGCAGCGCTGGCCGCTGCTTCGATTGCCTCGCTTAGCCCCGCCTTCGCAGCCGACACGTATCAGCTCGACCCGAATCACACGTACCCGAGCTTCGCTGCCGATCACTTCGGCGGCCTGTCCGTCTGGCGCGGCAAGTTTACGAAAACGACGGGCACGGTCACGCTCGATCGCAAGGCTAAAACGGGCACGGTGGATGTGTCGATCGACGCCGCTTCGATCGACACGGGCAATGCGACGCTCAACGAGCATTTGCAAGACGCCAATTTCTTCGATGTGAAGGAATATCCGAAGGCGACTTACAAAGGCACGCAAATCAAGTTCGACGGCGACAAACCCGTCGAAGTGATCGGCACCTTGACGTTGCACGGCGTGAGCAAACCCCTGAACCTGAAGATCGAATCGTTCAAGTGCATGCAGCATCCGATGCTCAAGCGCGAAGTGTGCGGTGTCGAGGCCGCGACCGATTTCCCGCGCGATGAATTCGGTCTCGATTTCGGTAAGACGTACGGCTTCAACATGGACACGAGGCTCGAGATTCAGGCCGAAGGCATCAAGCAGTAAGCGCCAACGTTCGCTCCGGCCGCCGTGCCGGGCGAGGCTTTCTCGGCGAGTCGCCACACAGGTGACGCGCTCAGCCGCCACGCAAATCCGTAGTCGAGAACCGCCCGCGAGCCCTTCGCTTCGGGCGGTTTTTTTCGTCCATCGAGAATCGGCGCGTTGCATGTGTCATTTTTGCGGGCCATACTTGGCGCCAGCCGCCAAGCGGGGCGCATTTGGTTGCGTACGCACCTAATTCGGCGCAACGGCGTAGCCTTCGCTGCAAGCCGCGCTACGCCGATGATTCCTCCACGGGAGACAGGCATGAGTGATACGTTGGCGGCAGCATCGATGACTTCGCGCGGCCATATCTGGCGCGCCGTCGTAGCGACCTCGATCGGCAATGCGCTCGAGTGGTTCGATCTCGTCGTGTACGGTTTTTTCGCGGTCGTCATCGCAAAGTTGTTCTTTCCCGCGGGCAACGACGCCGTCTCCCTCCTGCTCACGCTCGGCACCTTCGGCGTGTCCTTCTTCATGCGCCCGCTCGGCGCGATCGTGATCGGCGCTTATGCCGATCGCGCCGGCCGCAAGGCAGCCCTCACGCTTTCGATTCTGTTGATGATGCTGGGCACGGCGATCATCGTCGTGTTGCCGACTTATCGGCAGATCGGCATTGCGGCGCCACTCATCCTCGTTCTCGCGCGTTTGATGCAAGGCTTCTCGGCCGGTGGCGAATTCGGCAGCGCGACGGCGTTTCTCGCCGAGCATGTGCCGCATCGGCGCGGTTTCTTCGCGAGTTGGCAGGTGGCGAGCCAAGGGCTCACCACCGTACTTGCGGCGGTGTTCGGCACCGTGCTGACGGGCACGCTCACGCCCGACCAGTTGCTGGCTTGGGGCTGGCGCGTGCCGTTTGCGTTCGGGTTGCTGCTCGGGCCGATCGCTTACTACATTCGCTCCCGGGTCGACGAGTCCCCCGAATTTCTCGCCGCGGAAACGACCCAATCGCCCCTGCGAGACACCTTCGCCGGGCAGAAGATGCGGCTCTTGATCGCGATCGGCATCGTCGTGCTCGGCACCGTGGCTACTTACTTGGTATTGTTCATGCCCACCTACGGCGTGAAGCAGTTGGGTCTGCCGCCGTCTGTGGCGTTTTCGGCCGTCGTGCTGACTGGCCTCATCCAAATGATCGGTTCGCCGATAGTGGGCCATTGGTCCGATAAGATCGGCCGCACAGGCCTGATGCTGGCGTCGGCCGCTCTCATGCTCGTGCTCGTCTATCCCGCGTTCGCCTGGCTCGTCGCGCGGCCGAGCGCCACGACGCTGATCGCCGTGCAAATAGCCATGGGCGTGATGGTCACCGGTTATTTCGCGGCGTTGCCCGGCTTGCTGTCGGAGATCTTTCCTGTTGCGACGCGCACTACCGGGCTCTCCCTTGCCTATAACATCGCGGTGACGATCTTCGGCGGCTTCGGGCCGTTCATCATTGCTTGGCTGATCCGCGCGACGGGTGAGAAGGTTGCGCCGAGCTTTTACTTGATGTTCGCCGCGCTGGTGAGCTTAGTTGCGCTCGTTGCCGCGCGCAGGGTGCTTGGGTTCAAGTGAGGGTGTGCCGGGTTCGGCGAATTCTGCTCGCCGCAATTTGCTTGCCGAAAGTCGGCAAAGAAAAACGGCGCGCAGCGGTCAGAACCGCATTGCGCGCCGTATTGGCAGTGCCGCCTCCGAAGCTCTTTGAACAGGCCTACGGGCCAGCTAGTGCCTAACCAGCCTGGCGCTCAAACTTCCGCGCCGGCGTTCGGATCGCTCGGATCGTGGCGAGGCTTCTTTTCCTTGAGCAAGTCTTCGCGTTTCACGCCGAGCCACATCGCGAGCGCGGCCGCGACGAACACGGACGAGTAAATACCGAAACAGATACCGATCGTCAGCGCGAGCGCGAAATAGTGCAGTGTCGGCCCGCCGAACAAAAACATCGACAGCACCATCATCTGCGTGCAACCGTGCGTGATGATCGTGCGCGACATCGTGCTCGTGATCGCGTGGTTGATGACTTCCATCACCGTCATCTTGCGTTCGCGGCGGAACGTTTCGCGGATCCGGTCGAAGATCACGACCGATTCGTTCACCGAGTAGCCGAGCACGGCCAGCACGGCAGCGAGGACCGACAGCGAGAACTCCCATTGGAAGAAGGCGAAGAAGCCGAGAATGATCACGACGTCGTGCAAGTTCGCGATGACGCCGGCCACGGCGTACTTCCATTCGAAGCGAAACGACAGATAGATGACGATGCCCGCAACGACGCACGCGAGCGCGAGCAAGCCGTCGGTAGCCAGTTCCTTGCCCACCTGCGGGCCGACGAATTCGACGCGCTGCAGTTGCACGGACGCGTTTTGCGTCTTGAGCGCCGTCATGACCTGCTCGCTCTGTTGCGAGGAGGTCAAGCCTTGCTTCAACGGCAGCCGAATCATGACGTCGCGCGACGTGCCGAACGTCTGCACTTGCGCGTCGCCATAGCCCAGCGTGCCGAGCGTCGCGCGGACCGGCTCGAGCTGTGCGGCTTGCGGATACTGCACTTCGATGACGGTGCCGCCCGTGAACTCCACCGACAAGTGCAGCCCGCGATGCAGCAGGAAAAACACCGCCGCGAAGAAGGTCAAAAACGAGATCGCGTTGAAGATCAACGCGCGCTGCATGAAGGGAATATCCTTGCGGATACGGAAAAATTCCATGTTCTTGTCTCCCGGTCCTCGCGAACCGATTAGCGGGACGAGCCCGGTTTGCGCGGCGCCGCGTTCTCGCGCGCGCGATTGCGCAGAACCGGCTTCGGGCCGCTGCGTCCGCCTTTGCTCTTCGGTTGCGCTGCGATCGCTTTCGTTGCTCGCATCGTGTCCGTATCGGCATCGGCGTCTACGCCGAGGCTTGCCTGCGGTTGCGAATAAGCCATCGCTTCGGCGCCTGCCGGACGCCACACTTGGCCGATCGCGAGCGTCTTCAGCTTTTTCTTGCCGCCGTACCAGGCGTTGACGATACCGCGCGAGAAGAACACGGCCGAGAACATGGACGTCAAGATGCCGATGCAGTGGACGATGGCGAAGCCGCGCACCGGGCCCGAACCGAAGGCGAGCAGCGCGAGGCCGGCGATCAGCGTCGTCACGTTCGAATCGAGAATCGTCGCCCAAGCATGCGCATAGCCGTTCTGAATCGCCAACTGCGGCGGTGCGCCGTGGCGCAGTTCTTCGCGTACGCGCTCATTGATGAGCACGTTCGAGTCGATCGCCATACCGAGCGCGAGCGCGATAGCCGCGATGCCGGGCAGCGTGAGCGTTGCTTGCAGCATCGACAGCACGGCGATCAACAACAGCAGGTTCACCGACAGGCCGATCACCGAGACGAGACCGAACAGCAGGTAGTAGGCGACCATGAAGACGGCGATCGCGGCAAAGCCGTAGATGACCGAATCGAAGCCTTTCTTGATGTTGTCGGCGCCGAGGCTCGGGCCGATCGTGCGCTCTTCGATGATGTCCATCGGTGCGGCGAGCGAGCCCGCGCGCAACAGCAGCGCGAGATCGGTGGCCGCTTGCGGCGTGGGTTGGCCCGTGATCTGGAAGCGATCGCCGAGCTCGGACTGGATCGTCGCGACCGTCAGCACCTGACCCTTGCCCTTCTCGAACAGCACCATCGCCATCGGCTTGCCGATGTTGTCGCGCGACACGCTCGCCACCGCACGGCCCGCCGACGAGTTCAGGCGGATGTTGACGGAGGGGCGCTGGTGTTCGTCGAAGCCGGCCGAGGCGTCGATGATGCTGTCGCCGGTGAAGATGACTTGCTTGCGCAGCAGCACCGGCGCTTGGGCGCCTTCGGTGAAGAGCTCGTCGCCCGGCGGCACTGCCTCGCCTGGGGCGGGGTGCGTGTTGACCGGATCGGCCAAGCGCGCCTCGAGCGTGGCCGTGCGGCCGATGATTTCCTTGGCTTTTGCCGTGTCTTGCACGCCCGGCAGTTCGACGACGATGCGGTCGGCGCCTTGCTGCTGGATCACAGGCTCGGCCACGCCCAGCTCGTTGACGCGGTTGTGCAGCGTCGTGATGTTTTGCTTGACGGCCGCTTCCTCGACCGCGCGCTGCTGCGCGGGCGCGAACGTGCCGACCACTTGCACGCCGCCCGCGGCGGCCGCTTGCGTGGTCCACTGCAGTTCCGTGACCGCTCGGGTGAGCTCAGCGCGGGCTGCGTCGGCCGTTGCTTGATCGGCGAAGGCGATTGCGACCGATTGGCCGACGCGATTGACGCCGCCCTCGCGGATGTTCTTGTCGCGCAAGAGCGTGCGCGCATCCGATGCGTCGGAGTCGAGGCGCTTGTTCAGCGCGCCCGCCATGTCGATTTGCATCAGGAAGTGAACGCCGCCGCGCAAGTCCAGGCCGAGGTACATCGGCAACGCGTGCAGCGCCGTGAGCCAGCGGGGCGACGCACTTTGCAGGTTCAGCGCAACGACGTACTGCGGATCGTTGGGATCGGGGTTCAGCGCTTTTTGCAGCACGTCCTTCACGCGCAACTGCGTGTCGGTGTCCTTCAAGCGAACGCGGATGTTGGCGTTGGCCGAGGCCGTGTCGACGGTGATGTCGTCCGGCTTGATCTGGTTGGCCGCGAGCGCCGCTTCGACTTCAGCGTAGGTGGACGTGTCGAGCTTGACCGTCGCCTTGCCGCTGAGCACCTGCACGGCCGGCGCTTCGCCGTAGAAGTTGGGCAATGTGTAGAGAAGGCCGATGACGAGCGCCACGGCCATCAAGACATATTTCCAAAGGGGATAGCGATTCATGAGGGAGCCGAACGGGTGGGTTGGCGTGGTGGCGGTGCGCGCCGCTCGCCCGCCGGACCGTGGGCGGCGCGCTAGGCGCTAGGCGCGCCGCGCCGCATCGGGCCGGATAGGGCGGGCGGTGAGCCGCATTAGAGCGACTTGATCGTGCCCTTCGGGAGAATCGTCGTGACGGCCGATTTTTGCACGGTGATTTCCGTGCCTTCGGCGATTTCGACGCTGACGTACGCTTCGCCGACCTTCGTCACCTTGCCGACCATGCCGCCGCTTGTCACGACTTCGTCACCCTTGGCCATTGCGGCGAGCATATTGCGATGCTCCTTTTGACGCTTCATCTGCGGGCGAATCATGATGAAGTACAGCACCGCGAACATGAGGATGAGCGGCAAAAAGCTCATCAGGCTCGACTCGGCGCCGCCGCCGGTTGCGCCTTGCGCGAATGCGTTGGGAATCAGCGACACGTTGGTTTCTCCGTAAGTGACGATCGGAACGATCTGAAGCGATCGAAAAATAGCCGCGTATTTTACCACCGAGACCGAATCGGGCGGCCGCGAGCCCTTGGCGCGTGTCGCGCCAGCGCAGCCTGCCTGCGTTGCAGCGCGGGACAAGCCCGATTTCGCCCCGCGCCGCTATTCGACGCCGCGCGCGCGTTCGTCTCGAAAACGCTGACGAAATGCCTCGAAAGCGCCCGTTTCGATGGCCTCGCGCATTTCGCTCATGAGCTCGAGGTAGTAATGCAGGTTGTGGATCGTATTGAGTTGCGCGCCGAGAATTTCGCCGACGCGATGCAAATGATGCAAATAACCGCGCGTGAAGTGACGGCAGGTATAGCAGCCGCAGGTTTCGTCGAGCGGGCGCAGCGAGTTCTTATGCGTTGCATTGCGGATCTTCACGTCGCCGAAGCGCGTGAAGAGCCAGCCGTTGCGTGCGTTGCGCGTGGGCATGACGCAATCGAACATGTCGATGCCCGCGGCCACCCCGGCGACGAGATCCTCGGGCGTGCCCACGCCCATCAAGTAATGCGGTTTATCGGCCGGCAGCTTCGGGCCGATGTGTTCCAACACGCGCAGCATTTCCTCTTTCGGCTCGCCGACCGACAGGCCGCCGACGGCCAAGCCGTGAAAGCCCGCCTCCGACAAACCGGCGAGCGATTCGTCGCGCAGGTCTTCGAACATGCCGCCCTGGACGATGCCGAACAGCGCGTTCGGATTGCCGAGCCGATCGAACTCGTCGATCGAACGCTTGGCCCAGCGCAGCGACATGCGCATCGACGCGGCGGCGTCCTCGTGCGTCGTCGGCACGCCGTCGGTCGCATACGGCGTGCATTCGTCGAATTGCATGACGATGTCGGAGTTCAGCACCTTTTGAATCTGCATCGAGACTTCGGGCGATAGGAACAGCTTGTCGCCGTTCACCGGCGAGGCGAAGGTCACGCCGTCCTCGGTGATCTTGCGCAGATCGCCGAGCGAGAAGACCTGGAAGCCGCCCGAATCGGTGAGAATCGGGCGCCGCCAGCCCATGAAGCCGTGCAGGCCGCCATGGGCCGCGACGGTCTCGAGCCCCGGGCGCAGCCAGAGATGAAAGGTATTGCCGAGGATGATCTGGGCGTGAATTTCTTCGAGCTCGCGCGGCTGGACCGCCTTCACCGTGCCGTAGGTGCCGACCGGCATGAAGATCGGCGTTTCGACCACGCCGTGGTTCAGCGTCAAGCGGCCGCGGCGCGCGCGGCCGTCGGTCCGAAGCAGCTCGAACTTCAAACCCCCGAGGCCCGGTACGGGCGAGGGTGCGTTATCAATGTTATGACCTTCGGTCATATTGGACTCCTATCGCAGCCGGGATACGCTTGGCTTGCGGCCTTCGTTAGCAACATGGCGTCGCCGTAGCTGAAAAAACGATAGCGTTGCTCGATAGCGTGCTGGTACGCCTCGCGGATCGTCTCTATGCCGGCGAACGCGCTCACGAGCATGAGCAGCGTCGACTTCGGCAAATGAAAGTTCGTCACGAGCCGGTCCACCACGCGGAAACGATAGCCGGGCGTGATGAAGATGTCCGTTTCCGCGCAGGCGGCGGCGAGCGGCCGGCCGGCGGCCTCCGCGTCGCGCGCCGCGGCTTCGAGCGCGCGCATGGAGGTCGTTCCTACGGCGATCACGCGGCCGCCTCGCGCCCGCGTAGCAGCGATTTTATCGACGAGCGTCTGCGGCAACTGATACCACTCGCTGTGCATCTTGTGCTCGGCGATGTTCTCGACGCGCACGGGCTGGAAGGTGCCCGCGCCCACGTGCAGCGTGAGTGTCGCACGCTCGATGCCCTGCCGATCGAGCCGGGCGAGCAGCGCCTCGTCGAAATGCAGGCCCGCGGTGGGCGCCGCCACGGCGCCCGGGTTCTGCGCGAACACGGTTTGATAGCGCATTTCGTCGGTGGCGTCGGGATCGTGCTCGATGTAAGGCGGCAGCGGCAAGCGGCCGTAGCGCTCGATGAGCGTCAGACAATCCTGCGGAAAGTGCAGCGTGTAGAACGGCTCGACGCGCTCGCCGACGGTTACCTCGAACGCGTCGGCCAGCCGGAGCGTCGTGCCGGGCGCGGGGCTCTTGCTCGCGCGAATTTGCGCGAGGGCCGTCTGCTCGCCCGTCAGACGTTCGACGAGCACCTCGATCTTGCCGCCGCTCGCTTTCTGGCCCAGAAAGCGCGCCTTGAGCACTTTGGTATCGTTGAACACGAGCAAATCGCCGCGGCGCACGCAGTCGGGCAGCTCGGCAAAACGCCGGTCGACGAAGCGCGGCGGCGAAGCCGTCGCATCGACTTCGAGCAGGCGGCTTGCGCTGCGCTCGGGCAGCGCCGTCTGCGCGATGAGTTCGGGCGGTAGATTGAAATCGAAATCGGAAAGCGTGAACATGCTGCGTTGATCGGCGGCGGGGCGCGGCGAGACGGCTCACGAGCCGCTATGATCGCAAAGCGGCGCCGATGCGGCCCGCATGCCGTTCGTCCAGAGAAAACCGTCATTGTACTTGCCAGGAGCGTAATGCCGTTGCCCCGATCGCGCCCGACCGATTCCGCCGAAGAGGCACCGCCGGCTGCCAAGACGGCCAAGGCTGCAAAGGCCGCCAAAGGTGCCAAGGCTGCCAAGCCGGTCGACAAGCTCGCCAAGCTCGGCTTGACGCGCGACATCGATCTCGTGCTGCATTTGCCGATGCGCTACGAAGACGAGACGACGCTAACGCCCATCGGCGAACTGCTGCCGGGGGAGACGGCGCAAACGGAAGGCGTCGTCGTCGACAATGAGATCGCTTATCGGCCGCGCCGGCAGCTCGTCGTGAAGCTGCACGACGCCGAGGGTGCGGAGTTGGCGCTGCGTTTTCTGAACTTTTACGGTTCGCAGGTCAAGCAAATGGCGATCGGCGTTCGGCTGCGCGTGCGCGGCGACGTGCGAGGCGGTTTCTTCGGGCTCGAAATGGTTCATCCGACGGTGCGCCCCGTCGACGAAGACACCCCGTTGCCGCAAGCGTTGACGCCCGTGTACCCGAGCACCGCGGGCGTCTCGCAGGCCTATCTGCGTAAGGCGATCGACAATGCGCTCGCCCGCACGCCGCTGCCGGAGATTTTGCCCGAGCCCATCGCCAAGCAGTACTGCGGGCCGCTCGCGCTGCCGCCGCTCGAGCAGGCCGTGCGCGTGCTGCATCATCCGAGCGCGAGTGCGGACGAGGCAGCGCTGATCGACGGGACGCATCCGGCGTGGACCCGCATCAAGTTCGACGAATTGCTTGCGCAGCAGCTTTCACTCAAGCGCGCTCACGAGGAGCGGCGCGCCCGTTCGGCCCCTGCCATGCCGCCGGGCCGGGCGCGCGGCGCGGACGGAACGCTGGTTGCCCGGCTGTTGGCGACGCTGCCGTTCGAACTCACGCGCGCGCAGACGCGCGTCGTGGGCGAGATCGCGGCCGATCTGGCTGCGCCTCACCCGATGCAGCGGCTGTTGCAGGGAGACGTGGGCAGCGGCAAGACGGTCGTCGCGGCGCTGGCGGCCGCTCAAGCCATCGATTGTGGCTACCAGGCCGCCATGATGGCGCCCACCGAAATTCTCGCCGAACAGCACGCGCGCAAATTGCGCGGTTGGCTCGAGCCACTCGGCGTGAGCGTCGCCTGGCTCGCGGGCAGCTTGAAAGCGAAGGACAAACGCGCAGCCGTCGAAGCGGCGGCTTCCGGTACGGCGCAACTCGTGATCGGCACCCACGCGATCATCCAGGATACGGTCGAATTCGTGCGGCTCGGTCTCGTGATCGTCGACGAGCAACATCGCTTCGGCGTCGCGCAGCGGCTGGCTCTGCGTGCCAAGGCCGATCGCGCGGCCGACGGCGCCACAGGGTTTCAGCCGCACCAGTTGATGATGTCGGCCACGCCTATCCCGCGCACGCTCGCCATGACCTATTACGCCGATCTGGACGTATCGACGATCGACGAATTGCCCCCGGGACGCACGCCCATCGTGACGAAACTGATTTCGGACGCGCGCCGCGAGGAGGTCATCGCTCGCGTGCGCGACGCCGCCTTAAAGGGGCGGCAGGTGTATTGGGTCTGTCCGCTCATTGAGGAGAGCGAGACGCTGCAACTGCAGACGGCGATCGAGACCCACGAGACGCTCGTCGCTGCGCTGCCCGAATTGCGCGTCGGCCTCGTGCATGGACGGCTGCCTCCCGCCGAAAAGGCGTCCGTCATGGAAGCGTTCTCGCACAACGAGGTGCAGTTGCTCGTGGCCACCACGGTCATCGAAGTGGGGGTCGACGTGCCCAATGCGTCGCTCATGGTGATCGAACATGCGGAGCGGTTTGGCCTCGCCCAACTGCACCAGTTGCGCGGACGTGTGGGGCGCGGCAGCGCCGCCTCGATTTGCGTGCTGCTCTATGCCAATCCGCTGTCGCTGACGGCGCGCGAGCGCTTGAAAACGATGCGCGAGACGACCGACGGCTTCGAGATCGCGCGCCGCGACTTGGAAATTCGCGGCCCGGGCGAATTCCTCGGAGCACGCCAGTCCGGCGCGGCCATGCTGCGTTTCGCCAGTTTGGAAAACGACGCTTGGCTCATCGAACCGGCCCGCGAAGCGGCTGCGCGGCTCATCGAGCGCCATCCCGACGTGGTGCTGCAACACTTGGCGCGCTGGCTCGGCGGACGCGAGCAGTTTTTGAAGGCGTGACGGCGGCGGGGCCGCAACCCTGCGGCGGGCGGCTGGAGCCACCTGTCCCCCTGTTGGCGAATCGGCGTCTCGGGTGTATAAGATAAACCTATCGATTTCAATGTCCTGATTGGTCCCCCAATGACGCTCACTGAATTGAAATACATCGTGGCGGTTGCGCGCGAACGGCATTTCGGCCGCGCCGCCGAGGCGTGCTTCGTCAGCCAGCCGACCCTCTCCGTGGCTATCAAGAAGCTCGAAGACGAACTGAACGTGCAGATCTTCGAGCGTGGGACGAGCGAAGTCAGCGTGACGCCGATCGGCGAGCAAATCGTCACGCAGGCGCAGCGGGTGCTCGAGCAGACGCTCGCCATCAAGGAAATCGCGAAGCAGGGCAAGGACCCGCTCGTCGGGCCGTTGCGCCTGGGCGTCATCTATACGATCGGGCCTTACCTGCTGCCCACGCTCGTCAAGCAAATGATCAAGCGCGTTCCGCAGATGCCGCTGATGCTGCAGGAGAACTACACGCTCAAGCTGATCGAGCTGCTCAAGCAGGGCGAGATCGACGTGGCGATCATGGCGTTGCCGTTTCCCGAAACGGGGCTCATGGTGCGCCCGCTCTACGACGAACCGTTCGTCGTCGCACTGCCGGCGGGGCACGCCTGGGAATCGCGCAAGAAGATCGACGCGGGCGACCTCAAGCAAGAGACGATGCTGCTGCTCGGCACGGGGCATTGCTTTCGGGACCACGTACTGGGCGTCTGTCCTGAGCTCATGCGGTTCTCGCAAACGGCCGACGGCATTCAGAAGACGTTCGAAGGATCCTCGCTCGAAACCATACGCCATATGGTGGCGAGCGGCGTCGGCATTACCGTGCTGCCGCGCATGTCGGTGTCCGAGGTGCGGGCGCATGCCGGCGGCCCCGATGCCGGGCTGCTCAGCTACGTGCCGTTCGACGAGCCGGTGCCCGATCGACGCGTCGTTCTCGCGTGGCGCAAGAGCTTCACGCGCATGCCGGCCATCGATGCCATCAGCGACGCCATTGCGGCCTGCGAACTGCCGGGCGTGAACAAGCTCGATATGCCAGCCGTCGTCAATTGACGGACGCACGGCGCGTCGGCAACCGCTCGCGCCGAGCGTCGATTCACCATCGCCAGTTCCCCCTTCCCATGCGCGGCGGCGCTTCGGCCGCTTCGGCACGTCGCTTTGCCACCCACTCAGTCGCGGACGAACGCTTCGAATGACTGCGGCTATCGAATAGATAAAAATAATTGAATTCAGTTATTCGATAGCACTCTTTATTCTTCTCTCCATTCCGCGCCGCTGCCGCGTTCCAATCCACGAACCCCGTTTACCCGCTTTCCCGAGGAGCACACGATGTCCGACCGAAAATTGACGACCGCCGCAGGCGCCCCCGTTGCCGATAACCAAAACTCGTTGACCGCGGGCGTGCGCGGACCGATCGCGCTGCAAGACGTTTGGCTGCTCGAAAAACTCGCCCATTTCGATCGCGAAGTGATTCCCGAGCGCCGCGTGCATGCGAAGGGCTCCGGCGCGTTCGGGCGCTTGATCGTCACGCACGACATCACGCAGTACACGAAGGCGAAGGTCTTCAGCGAGATCGGCAAAGAAACGCCGCTCTTCATGCGCTTTTCGACGGTGGCCGGCGAGCGCGGCGCCGCCGATGCCGAGCGCGACGTGCGCGGCTTTTCGATCAAGTTCTATACGGAGGAGGGCAACTGGGACGTCGTCGGCAATAACACGCCCGTGTTCTTCATCCGTGATCCGTTGAAGTTCCCGGACTTCATTCACTCGCAAAAGCGCGACCCGTACACCAATCTGCGCAGCAACATCGCCGCGTGGGATTTCTGGACGCGCCATCCCGAGTCGCTGCATCAAGTCACGATCCTCATGAGCGATCGCGGCATTCCGAAGAACCACCGGCAGCAACATGGTTTCGGCTCCCACACGTTCTCGTTCATCAACGAAGGCGGCGAGCGCTTCTGGGTGAAGTTCCACTTCAAGTCGCTGAACGGGATCGAAAACTATACCGATGCGGAAGCGGCGCAGGTAATTGCAGGCGACCGCGAGAGCGCGCAACGCGACTTGATCGCCAACATCGAGAGCGGCAACTTCCCGAAATGGGCGTTCCGTATTCAGGTGATGTCCGAGGCCGACGCGGCGACGCTCGCATACAACCCGTTCGACATCACGAAGGTGTGGCCGCACAAGGACTATCCGCTGATCGACGTCGGCGTGATCGAACTCAATCGCAACGCAGGCAACTATTTCTCCGATGTCGAGCAGGCAGCATTCACGCCGGCCAACGTCGTGCCCGGCATCGGTTTTTCGCCTGATCGCTTGCTGCAGGGGCGGCTGTTCTCGTACGGCGATGCGCAGCGCTATCGCCTCGGCGTCAATCATCATCAGATTCCCGTGAACGCGCCGAAATGCCCGTTTCATCATACGTCCCATCGCGATGGGGCGATGCGCACGGACGGCAATCTGGCCGGCACGCCGAACTACGAGCCGAACCGCTTCGGCGATTTCGCGCAGGACGCGCGTGCGGCCGAACCGCCGCTGGCCGCCGGCGCGATCGATCGATACGATCATCGCGAAGACACCGATTACTACAGCCAGGCTGGCGCGTTGTTCCGTTTGTTCGGCGAAGGCGAGCGCCAGCGCTTGTTCGACAACATCGCCCGGCATATCGGCGGCGTGCCAGCTGACATCGTCGCACGTGCGCTCGAGCATTTCGGTCGCGCCGACAAGGCTTACGGGTTGGGCATTGCCGCCGCAATCGAGCGCCGCCAGGCCGCGCGAGCCGAGTAAGCTCGGCGCGGCAAGCGAATGCCTCGACCCATGTCGGGTCGGGGCGTTCATGCTCGCGGGCTATTGCAGAGGACGCGCTCGTGCAGAGGGCGCTGATCGAAGCATCGCGGCGACCGCGGCATTGCCGTCATTGCCAATTGCAATGACGAAAGAAAATGGCGGGGAGGCAACAAAAGCCTTGCTGTTGCGTGTCACAGCGTTGTCATGTAACTGGCGCCGTTTTGCTGGCCTGGGCTACACTGACAATCGTTCGTGCCCTACTGAGTCTCGTCGGTCGTTTCGCCGGTTCGTTCGCGAAAGGGCGATCGACGAGTTGAGTTGTTTCGCCGTTTCGCTTCATCCTTCGAAGGAATCGCCATGGCAAAGAAAAACGCCGCAGTGCAAATCGACATCGGCATCAATGACAAGGACCGCAAAAAGATCGCGGAAGGTTTGTCGCGGTTGCTTGCCGATACCTACACGCTTTATTTGAAGACTCACAATTTCCATTGGAATGTGACGGGGCCGATGTTCAATACGCTGCACCTGATGTTCGAAGGCCAATACACCGAGCTTGCGTTGGCCGTCGACGCGATCGCCGAGCGCATCCGCGCGCTGGGCGTGCATGCGCCGGGCAGCTACAAGGACTTCGCGAAGTTGTCGTCGATTCCGGAGGCCGATGGCGTGCCCGCGGCCGAAGAGATGATTCGCCAGCTCGTGCAAGGGCAAGAAGCGGTCGCGCGCACGGCACGTGACGTCTTTGCCGCCGCGGATGCCGCCAATGATCAGCCCACGGCCGACCTGTTGACGCAGCGCCTGCAGACGCACGAAAAAACCGCATGGATGCTGCGTTCGATGCTGGCTTGAGCCGCGTCGCGCGCTGTTCTTTTCCATGACGAAGGCCTCCCCGACTGGGAGGCCTTCGTCGTTTGGGCTCGGCGGCTCTACAATACGGCGTTCGTTTTTCGTCTACGGCCGCTTTGCCCATGTCTGCGCCCATGTTCGCCCGTCTTCCCCTTTACTTGCGTTTGATCCGCATGGATAAGCCGATCGGCAGCCTATTGCTGCTATGGCCCACGCTCAACGCGCTCTGGATCGCCTCGAACGGTAGGCCGTCGCTTTCGCTGCTCGTCATCTTCGTCGTCGGCACAGTGCTGATGCGCTCGGCGGGCTGTGCGGTCAACGATTACGCCGACCGTGACTTCGACCGCTACGTCAAACGTACCGAATCGCGGCCGATCACGTCGGGCAAGATTCGCGCGTGGGAGGCGCTTGCGATTGCAGCGGGCCTATCGATCGTTTCTTTTCTGCTGATTCTGCCGCTCAATGGTTTGACGAAGGCGTTGTCGGTCGTGGCGCTGTTCGTGGCCGGGTCCTATCCGTTCACGAAGCGGTTCTTCGCGATTCCGCAGGCGTATCTGGGCATTGCATTCGGCTTCGGTATTCCGATGGCGTTCGCGGCCGTGCAGGGGCACGTGCCGATGCTCGCGTGGGTCATGCTGCTCGCCAATGTGTTTTGGTCGGTGGCCTACGACACGGAATACGCGATGGTGGACCGGGACGACGACATCAAAATCGGCATTCGCACGTCGGCGCTCACGTTCGGCCGCTTCGACGT
The DNA here is from genome assembly GCA_004322045.1 of Paraburkholderia sp. Lineage (GTDB taxonomy): Bacteria > Pseudomonadota > Gammaproteobacteria > Burkholderiales > Burkholderiaceae > Trinickia. Next base: position 186,964 of record SCRN01000009.1, on the reverse strand, counting down.
AGTGGCCGTGATGCTCTGTTATGCGGCCACGCTCGGCATCTATGCGGCGATCGGCGCCGTGCTGCGTTTCAACGCGTTCTATTGGGCCGGATGGGTGGCTGCGCTCGGCTGCGCGCTTTACCACTACACGCTCATTCGCGGCCGCGAGCGGATGCAGTGCTTCGCGGCGTTTCGCCACAACAACTGGCTCGGCGGCGTGTTGTTCGCCGGGATCGCCGCGCATTATGCAGTGACGGCGTTCTGACGCAGGCGCGTTCGAGGAAGCCGACGGTGCGCCGGCTTCTGCGAAGCCAGTTCTCGTCGCGTTATTGATTGCCCAACTCGTCGCCCATTTCTTTCGCGCGCGCATCGGCCGCGAGTGCGCCTTTGACGATCGCTTCCTTCACGCCTTGCGCCTCGAACGCGGCTAACGCGGCGGCCGTCGTTCCGCCTTTCGACGTTACGCGCTCACGCAAAACGGCGGCGCTTTCATCCGATTGCACCGCCAGTTGCGCTGCGCCTGCGAACGTTCCGAGCGCCAGTGCGCGACCTTCTTCGTCGCTCAACCCGAGGCGGCGCGCCGCCTCCTGCATCGCTTCGATGAAATAGAACACATAGGCTGGGCCGCTGCCCGAGATCGCGGTGACGGCGTCGATCTTCGCTTCGTCGTCGAACCATACCGTCGTGCCGACGGCCCCGAGGACGTCGGATGCCAGCATGCGTCCCGCTTCGTCGACGCCCCCTAATGCGACTAGCCCCGTCACGCCTTGCCCGATCAATGCCGGCGTGTTCGGCATGGCGCGTACGACGCGCGTATAGCCGCCGAGCCAGCGAGAGAGATCGGCACCGCGAATGCCCGCTGCGATGCTGACTACGAGTTGCGTCGAAAGATGCGGCGCGAGCGAAGCGGCAACGGCTTTGAGCACTTGCGGCTTCACCGCCAGCACGACGGCATCGTAGCCGCGTAGCGTTTCATCGGCTTGCGCGCCGGTTGCGACGCCAAACTGCGCGTGCGTGCGTGTGCGGGCGTCTTCGTTGACGTCGATGGCGTAGAGGTCGGCCGGTGCGACGCCGCGCTTGATCAAGCCGCCGATCAATGCCGCGGCCATGTTGCCGCCGCCGATAAATGCGATCTTCATGGTGATGTCGAGAAGGAGGAAGGATAGCCGTAGCGGGCGATTATAGACGCCTGTGGATTGGCGTTCTGTCGGGTGCAACCCGCAGCGGGTGCAACCGTGAGCGTAGGCGCTTTCGCTTTCGTGCAGGGAGTCAGGAGAGGGCTTTGAGCCGTCGTTCAGTGGGAGTAGTCGCGTTTGCCGAAGATGGCCGTGCCGATGCGGACCATCGTTGCGCCTTCGAGTACAGCCGCTTCGAGATCCCCCGACATGCCCATCGATAGGGTATCGAGTGCAACGCCTTGCGCACGCAACGTTTCGTAGAGTTCACGCAGGATGCGATGCGGCTCGCGCTGGGCTGCTGGATCGGCGGCGGGCTCGGGTATCGACATCAGGCCACGTAGGCGAAGCTTCGGCAGACCGGCGATCTCGCGTGCGACGGCGGGAGCGTCTTCCGGTGCGACACCGCTTTTCGATGCTTCGCCGCTGACGTTCACTTGCAGGCATACGTTTAAAGGCGGCAGCGTGTCGGGTCGTTGTTCGGACAAGCGTTGAGCGATCTTGAGGCGATCGATCGAATGGACCCAGTCGAAATGCTCGGCAACGGGCCGCGTTTTGTTCGATTGCAGTGGGCCGATGAAGTGCCACTCGATTTCGGTGCGCAGATCGGCAAGCGCTTCGATCTTGGAGACGGCCTCTTGCACGTAGTTTTCGCCGAAGGCGCGCTGACCCGCGACGAAGGCGGTGCGGATATCGTCGGCCGCGAAAGTCTTCGAGACGGCTAGCAGGCGAATGGCGTCCGTCGGCCGCTGGGCGGCTCGAGCCGCACGCTCGATGCGGGCATGCACTTGCTGGAGGTTCTCGGCGATATGGGACATAGACGGTACGGGAACGAAGGCTCGAAGTCAGTTGCGGATTATACGGCGCGGGGCTGTGAGGGGCGTTGCGTCGCGAGGCCGCGATGGGGGGGAGGGGGAGCAGGGATGCCGCCGTTCGCCGCAACAGTGCACCGTCACCGAAACCCGCTCACCCCCTCACCGCTCACCCATAAATCAAATGCTCGACAAGCTCGATCCAATGCCCGACGGGCATGGACGTCCCGCTTTGCAGATGAGCGATACAGCCCACGTTAGCCGACACGATCATCTGCGGTTCGAGCGCTTCGAGATTTCGCACCTTCCTATCGCGCAGCGTGTAAGACAAGCCCGGCTGCGTAACCGAATAAGTCCCCGCCGAGCCGCAACAAAGATGGCTGTCCACTGGCAGCCGCGTCTCCACACCGAGCGTCGCCAATAGGTGCTCCACGGTCCCGCGAATCTGCAGACCGTGCTGCAGCGTACACGGCGGATGAAACGCAACCGTATGCACGCCGCGCCGACGCGCAAGCCCCGCAAGTTCCGCTTCGTAACTGCCGAGCACCTCGGCGATGTCGCGCGACAGCTCGGTGATCCGCTGCGCCTTCTCCGCATAATCGGGATCGTTGCGCAGCAGATGGCCGTATTCCTTGACCGTCGCGCCGCAACCCGACGCATTGATGACGATCGCATCGATGCCCGCTTCCACATGCGGCCACCAGGCGTCGATGTTGCGCCTCACGTCGTCGAGCGCTTCGTCGCGATAGCCTAGATGCAGGCGAATCGCCCCGCAGCACCCGGCCTCGGGCTCGACGACGGCCTCGATGCCCAGCGCATGAAGCACACGTGCCGTCGCAATGTTGATGTTCGGCAGCATGGCAGGCTGCACGCAACCCGCGAGCATCAGCATGCGGCGCGTGGTGGCTGGCGCATCCCCATCGGCGCTGCTCTTGGCGGTATGCGGCGCCCCATTCGCTGGCCATTCGAGCAGCCGTTGGCGCGGCGGAATCTTGTCACGCAGCCGGCGCGGCAAGAACGGACGCACGAGTTGCCCCAGACGCAGGGCGGGCGCAAATACGGCGCTGTTCGGCAGCATGCTCGCCAGCAACCGCCGCAATAGTTGTTGACGCAACGGCCGTGGCACCGTCGCTTCCACGTGCTGCCGCCCGATGTCGACGAGCCGCCCGTACTGCACGCCCGAGGGGCACGTCGTTTCGCAACTGCGGCAGGTCAGGCAACGATCGAGATGCAGTTGCGTGCTGCGCGTGATCGGCGCGCCTTCCACCATCTGCTTGATCAAATAGATGCGCCCGCGCGGGCCGTCGAGTTCGTCTCCAAGCAATTGATAAGTAGGGCAGGTGGCCGTGCAAAAACCGCAGTGGACGCACTTGCGCAAAATCGCTTCGGCCTCTTCGCCGTCGGCGGTGTTGCGGATGAAGTCTGCGAGTTGGGTTTGCATCGCTGCGTTCTTATCCCTTGCTTTACAGCATGGTTCGTGAAGGCTCGGCACGCCCTCGGGACGAAAAGGCCCGTTGCATCAGAAGTCGGGATACATGCGCGCGCGATTGAATATGCGCGCCGGGTCGAAAGCCGCCTTCAACCCTCGATGGATCTTCATGACCGGCGCGGGCAGCGGCGTGAAGACGCCGACGCTGCGGTCGAAAGCGCGACCCGCACGGAAGATCGTCGCGTGTCCGCCCGCTTGCTTCGCGCTGATACGCACCGTTTGCGCGTCGGTATCGGTTATCCACCAGCGCTGCGCGCCACCCCATTCCATCAACTGTGCGCCGGGCAACTGCAGCGGCTCGGTGATCGATGGCAGCGCGAGGCGCCAAAGCGCTGCGTTCGGGGGAATCGAGGCGAAGAACGGGTCCGTCTGTTCCCGCAATCCTTCCCAAAAGCGCTCGGCCTCCACGGCGTCGACCACTTCTCCTCCTATCGCACTGCGCGCCGCTTTGACACCGCTTTCGGCGCCTGACAAACGCACGGCGAGCGTGCCGTTGCGCCATGCGCTAGCCGTGATCGGCAACGGCCGGCCACCCCATTCGTTGAGCTTGCGCACCGCGTCGGTGCCGTTCATGTCGAACTTGAGCGTCGCTTCCACCGCCGGGCGCGGCATCACCTTGATCGATAGATCGAGAATCAACCCCAGCGTGCCGAGCGAGCCGGCCATGAGCCGCGAAACGTCGTAGCCCGCGACATTCTTGACGACCTGGCCGCCGAAGCGCAGCACTTCGCCAGCGCCGTTCATCATCGTGACGCCCAAAAGGAAATCGCGCGCCGCGCCAGCCTGCGCTCGGCGCGGCCCGGCAATGCCGGCGGCGATGCAACCGCCGAGGGTCGCCGCCCGGCCGAAGTACGGAGGTTCGAACGCCAGCATTTGGTCATGCTCGGCGAGCGCCGCTTCGACTTCGGCGAGCGGCGTGCCGCAACGCGCTGTCATGACGAGCTCGGCCGGGTCGTACGCAATGATGCCCCGATAGGCACGCGTATCGAGTATTTCGCCCTGCAATTGCTGACCGTACCAATCCTTGGTGCCAGCGCCGCGCACGCGCAACGGACGCGCCTCCGCCGTGGCCGTCCGAATCCGTTCGGACCAGTAGGCCACGATTTCTTCGTCTTGCATGCCTTCCCGCTTCGTCGTGTCGTTCATCCGGTTGTGCCGGCTTTTCGCAAGTCATGCCGTCGTCTTCTTCGTTCCAGATTGTACCGACCGAGCGCCGCGAGACAAGCCGCTAGGCGCTTGCCTAGGGGTAACTACGCGTATGGGCCGGGGCCGCCGGCCATCGCTGTCGCTGCTGGGCACGGCGAACTGCGCGCCCAGCTAACGGTTGGTCGCTGCCACTCGGCCCTAGAATCGAGGCAGCTCCGGGTGCGGCAACAAGCCGCCGCTCACGCGCATCTTCCCGTATTCGGCGCAGCGGGTGCGCGTGGGGATGCCTTTGGTGGGGTTGAGCAATTCGGCCGGATCGAATGCGCGCTTGACGGCAAAAAATGCGTCGCGCTCGGCCTGAGAAAACTGCACGCACATGGAATTGATCTTCTCGATGCCGACGCCGTGCTCGCCCGTGATCGTGCCGCCGAACTCGACGCACGTTTCGAGGATCTCGGCGCCGAATTCCTCGGCCCGTCGAAGCTCATCCGGGCTGTTGCCGTTGAATAGGATCAGCGGGTGCATGTTCCCGTCCCCCGCATGAAACACGTTGATGCAACGCAGGCCGTATTTGCCTTCCATCGCTTCGATGCGGGCCAGCAAGGGGCCGATGCTGCGACGTGGGACGGTACCGTCCATGCAGTAGTAATCGGGCGAGATGCGGCCCGCGGCGGGGAATGCATTCTTGCGGCCGGACCAAAAGCGCAGCCGTTCCGCTTCGCTGCGCGATATCTGCAGGCGAGTCGCCCCATGCTCGCGCAGCACGGCCGTCATGCGCACGATCTCGTCGGCCACTTCTTCGGGCGTGCCGTCCGACTCGCACAGCAAGATGGCGGCGGCATCGAGGTCGTAGCCTGCGCCGACGAATGCTTCCACGGCCCGCGTGGCGGGCTTGTCCATCATCTCGAGGCCAGCCGGGATGATGCCGGCGGCAATGATGCCCGCCACGGCTTGGCCGCCTTTGATGACATCGTCGAAGCTCGCCATCACGACCTGCGCGGTTTGCGGCTTCGGGATCAGCTTGACAGTCACTTCGGTCACGACCGCGAACATGCCTTCGCTGCCGATCATGACTGCGAGCAGATCCAGCCCCGGCGAATCGGGCGCGAGCGAGCCGAATTCGACGATGTCGCCATCCATGGTGATGGCGCGCACGCGCAAGACGTTGTGAACCGTCAAGCCGTATTTCAGGCAGTGCACTCCGCCCGAGTTCTCCGCGACGTTGCCGCCGATCGTGCAGGCGATTTGCGACGAAGGATCGGGAGCGTAGTAAAGCCCATAAGGCGCTGCCGCTTCGGATACGGCAAGATTGCGGACACCGGGCTGAACCGTGGCCGTGCGCGCATAGGAATCGACTTCGACGATCTTCGTAAAGCGCGAAAGCGATAGCACGACGCCATGCGCGATCGGCGTGGCGCCGCCCGAGAGTCCCGTGCCTGCACCACGCGGCACGATGGGCACGCCCAGCCGCTTGCAGATTTGCACGATGCGCTGCACTTGCGCTTCGGTTTCGGGCAGCGCGACGGCGAGCGGCAACTGACGATACACGCTCAAGCCGTCGCACTCGTACGGTGCGGTGTCCTCGTCGCGGTATAGCAGGCAGTGCGCGGGCAGCGTGGCCATCAACGCTTGCACGACTTCTCGCTGGCGCTCGGCGCGGATGGCAGCGGCCGGCGGGGCAACGGCTTCCATAGGCTCTCTCTGTCGGCTCGATTAGGCCGTGTAAGAAAAAATCTTGCCTGGATTCATCAAATTGCGCGGATCGAACGCATGCTTGATGGCGCGCATCGCGTCCACGGCCGCCAGGCCATGCTCTTCGAGCAGGAAATCCATCTTGTGCAAGCCGATGCCATGCTCTCCCGTGCATGTGCCACCCATCGACAGCGCCCGCTCCACCACGCGCCGGTTTAGCCGCTCGGCTTCGGCGAGTTCTTCAGGCTTGGCCGGATCGATCAGCATGGCGACATGGAAATTGCCGTCGCCGACGTGGCCGACGATCGGGCAGGGCAGCGGCGAGCCGATCAGGTCCTCTTCGGTTTGAACGACACAGTCGGCGAGCCGAGAGATCGGGACGCAAACGTCCGTGGTAACGGCACGGCAACCCGGCTTCAATTGCAGCATGGCAAAAAACGCCGTATGGCGTGCGTTCCATAAGCGGCTGCGCTCTTCGGGGCGCGTCGCCCAGGCAAAGCCGCTGCCGCCGTGATCGGCGGCAAGGCTTTCCACGCGCTCGGCCTGCTCCTTGACGCTCGCCTCGGTACCGTGAAATTCGAAGAACAGCGTGTGCGATTCGGTCAGCGTGAGGTTCGAGTGCCGATTGATCGCGCGAATGGCCAGCGCATCGACGAATTCGACACGCGCGATCGGCACCCCGAGCTGGATGGTTTCGATGACGGTGCGCACGGCCTCGCCCATCGACGGGAAGGCGCAGACGGCAGCCGATACTGCTTCGGGCTGCGGGTAGAGCCGCACGGTGACTTCGGTGATGATGCCAAGCGTGCCTTCCGAGCCGACGAAGAGGCGAGTGAGATCGTAGCCGGCCGACGACTTGCGCGCCCGCGTGCCGGTTTTGATGATTCGGCCATCGGCGAGCACGACCGTCAGCCCAAGGACGTTCTCGCGCATCGTGCCGTAGCGCACGGCATTGGTGCCCGACGCGCGCGTGGCCGCCATGCCGCCGAGACTGGCGTCGGCGCCCGGATCGATCGGAAAGAACAGGCCCGTGTCGCGCAGCGCTTCGTTCAATGTCTTGCGGGAAACCCCCGCTTGGACGGTGGCCGTCATGTCCTCGGCCGCGACCGAGACGATGCGATTCATGCCCGATACGTCGATCGTGACGCCGCCTTCGACGGCAGGCAGTTGCCCCTCGAGCGAGGAGCCGTTGCCATAAGCGATGATCGGCACATCGTAGCGAGCGCACAGTTCGACGGCGGTTTTCACCTCTTCGGTGCTTTGCGCGAAGACGACGGCGTCGGGCAACTGCGGGTCGAACGGCGACTCGTCGCGCCCGTGATGCGAACGCACTGCGTCCGAAACCGACACGCGCTCGCCGAACGCGGCTTGGAGCGCGGTGAGCAAGGCGGGCGGAAACGGCCGGCGAGCGGCCACGGCGGCGGGGGGCGCAGGATGGTTCACGAATGGTGTCTCCTGACGCGCATGCCCAAACGGCGCGCGTCGATGTCATGCAGCGAATGAGGCCAATCAAGCAACGAAGCGGCGCGCGCAGCGATGGCACATGGCGCGCGCACGCTCAGTTATAAGGCCGGTTCATTCTACGCCCATCGCCGGCGCGCCAGAATTGGCCAAACGGCCTATCCCAAGCCGGGCAAAAAGCGCGGCGGGGCGCGCCTATAATGATCCGCGTTCAGGTGTCGCGGCCCGCTCGCCCGTATCCGGCGGGTGCCGAGCGGGCAGGCGAATCGACCGCTGATGCACTGCAACGGCACGTCAACGGAAACAAAATGGGAGCAACGATATGGGCCACCGCTTGAGCAAAATCGCCACGCGCACGGGCGACGACGGCACGACCGGCCTTGGCGATGGCAGCCGCGTGCGCAAGGACGACGCGCGCATCGCCGCCATGGGCGACGTCGACGAACTGAACTCGAACCTCGGCGTCCTCCTGACCGAGCCGCTGCCGGAGGATGTGCGCGACGCGTTGACCGCGATCCAGCACGATTTGTTCGATCTAGGCGGGGAAATCTGCATTCCGGGCCACGTCGTAATCGGCGATGCGCATCTCGCCCGGCTCGACGGATGGCTCGCGCACTACAACGCCACCCTGCCACCCCTCAAAGAGTTCATCCTGCCCGGCGGCTCGCGCGCCGCCGCGCTCGCGCATGTCTGCCGCACCGTTTGCCGCCGGGCCGAGAGAGCGATCGTCACGCTCGGCCTTGCGCAATCGCTTGCCGACGCCCCGCGCCGCTATGTGAACCGACTGTCCGATCTGCTGTTCGTGCTCGCCCGCGTGCTCAACCGGGCGGACGGCGGATCCGACGTGCTTTGGCAGCCCGAGCGCCGCGTTCAATAGTGCGGTCGCAGCAGGGCGGATGGGCGGATTCGGAGTAAACGACGGGCGGCTGCCGCCGGCGCGGCATGCTGCCCTGCGACAAAGTGTCGTATAGAAGTGGCGGTCTGTTAAAATGTATTCTTGATGCATCTTAACGACGAGCGCCCCAATCGATGACCTCTGCCCTTACGCCCGACCAAATTTCTCGTGTCAAAGCGACCGCCCCGGTATTTGCCCAACACGGCGCTACGATCACCAAGCATTTCTACCGCCGCATGTTCGCCAACCGTCCCGAGTTGAGGAATTTGTTCAACCAGACGCACCAGACCAGCGGCAGTCAAGCCGACGTCCTCGCCCACGCCGTGTACGCCTATGCTGCCAACATCGACAACCTGGGTGCGCTCGGCTCCGCGGTGGGCCGCATTTCGCATAAGCATGCGAGCTTGAACATCCGCCCCGAACACTACCCGATCGTCGGTGAGAACCTGCTTGCATCGGTGGTCGAGGTGCTTGGCGATGCCGTGGACGAGGCGACGCTCGAAGCCTGGCGCGCGGCCTATTCGCAGCTTGCCCAGATCATGATCGGGGCCGAGGCGAAGCTCTATGAGGGTGCGGCCTGGAGCGGCTATCGCCCGTTCGTCGTCTCACGCAAAGTCGTGGAAAGCGACGAGATCACTTCGTTCTATCTGACGCCCACGGACGGCGCTCCGGCGGCGAGCTTCCAGCCGGGCCAATTCGTGACGGTGAAGCGCTACGTCGGCGAGATCGGCGTGGATCAGCCCCGCCAGTACAGCTTGTCCGATGCGCCCCACGGCAAGTGGCTGCGCATTTCGGTGAAGCGGGAAGGCGGCAATGAGGCGGTGCCCGCTGGCCGTTTGTCCACGCTGCTGCACGACGGCGTGGAAGAGGGCGCGATCGTGGAGGTGACGGCGCCGATGGGCGATTTCCGCCTCGATCGGTCGAAGTCGACGCCAGTTGTGCTCGTTTCCGGTGGCGTGGGCATCACGCCGATGACGTCGATGCTCTCGACGCTCGTCGCCGAGGGTAGCGAGCGCCGCGTCGCGTTCGTCCATGCGTGCCGCTCCGGCAATGTCCACGCGTTCAAAACGTGGCTCGCCGAGGTCGTGGCGACGCGCCCGAACGTGTCGCGCGCGGTGTTCTACGAAGAAGTGGGCGCGGCCGACCGGCAAGGCGTCGATTACGACTTCGAAGGCCGCATCGACTTTGCGAAGATCGCCGAGCAAGCCATCCTACCCGACGCCGATTACTATCTCTGCGGCCCGATGGGTTTCATGGCGGCACAGCGCGATGCGCTCGTGGCCCGCGGCGTCGATCCTGCGCGCATCCACAGCGAGGTGTTCGGCACGGGCGCACTCGCCTAAAGGCCGATCTGCAATCGCGGTCGCGCCGCAAGCGACCGCTCGTAATACGACGGGCCGCCAACCCTGGGGAAACAACCCTGGGGCTGGCGGCCCGTTTGTCATGGCGGGCTCGCCTCGATGCGAGTCAGGTGCGCGTCAGTTGCCGCTGCCGCGTGCGATCCGCCGCTGCTTCACGCTCTGCGCCAGTCCTTCGAGCACGGCGACGCTCTCATCCCAGCCGATACATGCGTCGGTGATGCTTTGGCCGTATGTGAGCGGGCAGTTGGGCTGCAGGTCCTGGCGTCCGGCCACGAGATGCGACTCGACCATCACACCCACGATGCGCTCGTCGCCGGCCGCAACTTGCCGGCCGATATCGGCGCACACCGGAATCTGGTTTTCGTGTTTCTTCGAGCTATTGGCGTGACTCGCATCGATCATCAAGCGCGCCGCGAGCCCGGCGCGGCCGATATCGGCGCAGGCTGCATCGACGCTCGCCGCGTCGTAGTTCGGCGTCTTGCCGCCGCGCAGAATCACATGGCAATCCTCGTTGCCCGCGGTTGAGACGATGGCCGAGTGGCCGCCCTTGGTCACCGATAGGAAGTGGTGCGGCTGCGACGCTGCCTTGATCGCATCGACGGCGATCTTGACGTTGCCGTCGGTGCCGTTCTTGAAGCCGACCGGGCACGAGAGGCCCGATGCCAACTCGCGGTGAACTTGCGATTCGGTCGTGCGTGCGCCGATCGCGCCCCACGACACCAAGTCCGCGATGTACTGAGGGCTGATCATGTCGAGGTACTCGGTACCGGCGGGCAGCCCGATCTCGTTGATGCCGACGAGCAGCTCGCGTGCGGCGCGCAGTCCATCGTTGATCTTGAAGCTGTTGTCGAGATAGGGATCGTTGATGAGGCCTTTCCAGCCCACCGTCGTCCGCGGTTTTTCGAAGTAAACGCGCATGACGATTTCAAGCTCGTCGGCAAAGCGCTTGCGCTCGCCCACGAGCCGGCTCGCGTACTCGAGCGCGGCTTTCGGGTCGTGAATCGAGCACGGGCCGATGATCACGATGAGCCGATCGTCCATGCCGTGCAGGATGCGATGCATCGCGCGCCGCGCGCTGTAGATTAGATCGGACACGCCCTCGCTGCACGGAAACTCGCGGATCAAGTGCGCGGGCGGCGTGAGTTCTTTGAGTTCTCGAATACGGACGTCGTCGGTATTGTGCGGGGGCATGCTGCGGTTCTCCTCATCGGTTCGGTGCGGTTTCGCCTGCGATCGACTGGGCCAAGGCGAAAAAAAACCGCCAGGTTCGCTGGCGGTTTTTCGGGAATTCGGGTTTGCGTTGAGCGCTAACACCCCTCTCGATCCGCCAGCGGACTGAGATGCCAAAAGAAGTAAAAATAAAACTTCGTGGACATAGCAGGGGTGATGCTCATGATCAAAAGGTGCGTCTCACTTTATACGCCGGTTAAGCGTGGTCTGCAACCGCCAGACCCGGAAAATGCCGGCGCCCCGCGCAAAATGCCGCAGGGGCGCAAGAAATCCGCATGGGCGGCCGGGCAGCCAGCCGGTCACCGGTCAGGCCGTTCCGCCCACGGTCAGGTTATCGATGCGCAGGGTGGGCTGGCCTACGCCCACGGGCACGCTTTGGCCTTCCTTGCCGCACACGCCGACACCCGTATCGAGCGCCATGTCGTTGCCGATCATGCTTACGTACTTGAGCGACTCCGGGCCGCTGCCGATCAAGGTTGCGCCCTTGACGGGATAGGTGACCTTGCCGTTCTCGATCATGTAGGCCTCGGACGCCGAAAACACGAACTTGCCGTTCGTGATGTCGACCTGGCCGCCGCCGAAGTTGACCGCGTAGATGCCATGCTTGACCGATTCGATGATCTCCTGCGGGGCCTTGTCGCCGGCCAGCATGTACGTGTTCGTCATGCGCGGCATCGGCAGCGCCGCGTACGATTCGCGCCGTGCGTTGCCGGTGACCGGCATCTTCATGAGCCGCGCATTGAGCGTGTCTTGGATGTAGCCCTTGAGCACGCCGTCTTCGATCAGCGTCGTGCATTGCGTCGGGTTGCCTTCGTCGTCGATGTTCAGCGAGCCGCGGCGGTTCGGCAGCGTACCGTCATCGACGACCGTCACGCCCTTGGCCGCAACGCGCTCGCCCATGCGCCCGGCGAATGCCGACGAGCCCTTGCGATTGAAGTCGCCTTCGAGCCCGTGGCCGATCGCTTCGTGCAGCAAGACGCCGGGCCAGCCCGGCCCGAGCACGACCGTCATGGCGCCGGCCGGGGCCGGGCGCGCTTCCAGGTTGACGAGCGCGGCCTTGACGGCATCGTCGACGTAGCGGGCCAGGATGTCGTCGGTGAAGTATCCGTAATCGAAGCGGCCGCCGCCGCCCCCGCTGCCGATCTCGCGCCGGCCGTTCTGTTCGGCGATGACCGTCACCGATACGCGCACGAGCGGGCGAATGTCGGCCGCGAGCGCGCCGTCGCTGCGTGCGACGAGCACGACGTCGTATTCGCCGGCAAGCCCCGCCATCACTTGCGTGATGCGCGTATCGCGGCTGCGGGCCATCTGCTCGATGCGCTCGAGCAGCTTGACCTTCTCGGTCGCATCGAGCGAGGCGAGCGGATCGGCCGCCAAGTAGAGGTCGCGGCCCGTCACGCCCTTGAGCGACGAAGCCACTTGGATCTTGCGCTTGCCGCCGCCCGTTTGGGCGATCGAGCGCGTTGCATGCGCGGCCTGCGCGAGCGCTTCGGGCGAAAGATCGTCCGAGTATGCGAAGGCCGTGCGGTCGCCCGCGACTGCACGCACGCCGACGCCTTTGTCGATGCTGAAGCTGCCCGACTTCACGATCCCTTCCTCGAGGCTCCATGCCTCGCTGCGCGTTGCTTGGAAGTACAAGTCGGCATAGTCGACGCGATGCGTGAAGATGTCGGCGAGCGTGCGCGTGAGCCGCGCTTCGTCAAGGCCGTAGGGGGTGAGCAGGACGTCTTTCGCGGTCGCGAGATTGCGGATGCCGGGTTCGATGAGATTCATGCGGTCGTTCGATGCCAAGAAGGTTAAGCAAGCGCGCTTTAAGCCAGCACGCGGTGGCGCCACGCAGGCAGGCTGCGTCTCACCTCGTCGATGCGTGCGCGGTCGATGTCGCCCGCTACCACGCCGGGGCCTTCGTCGAGCACAGCGATGATCTCTCCCCACGGGTCGATCAGCATGCTGTGGCCCCACGTGCGCCGGCCGTTTTCATGCGAGCCGCCTTGCGCCGCGGCGAGCACGTAGCACTGGTTCTCGACGGCCCGCGCGCGCAGCAACATCTCCCAATGCGCGCGGCCCGTCGTATAGGTGAAGGCTGAAGGCACGACGATCAGCGCAACATCGCCCATGCGCCGATAAAGCTCCGGGAACCGCAGATCGTAGCAGACCGACAGCCCCACGCGCCCGAACGGTGCGTCGAAGGTGCGAACCTCCCCGCCGGGGCGGATCGTGCGGGCTTCGTCGAACGACTCCGCGCCTTTTTCGAAATTGAACAGGTGGATCTTGTCGTAGCGCGCTGTTTCCGTGCCGCTCGGATCGAATACGAGCGTCGTATTGAGCACGCGCGTGGCGTCGGGCGCCGGCTCGGTGACGGCAAGCGGCAGCGTGCCGCCGATGATCCATACGCCGTGACGGCGCGCGCTGTCGGCGAGGAAGCGTTGAACCGGGCCGTCGCCGTAAGTCTCGCGCACGGCCAGTTTGTCCGCATCCTTGTAGCCCATGAAACAAAAGTACTCGGGCAGCAGCACGAGCTGCGCGCCGTCGGCCGCGGCCTGCGCGATGAGCCGCTCGGCTTGCGCGAGATTGCGCTCGCGCTCCGGCGTGCTGACCATCTGCAGCGCGGCAACGCGAAACGGTGTCGTAGGGGCAGGTCGATCGCTCATCAATTCGATATCGGATGCTGCCGGGCAATCCGAGCGCGTGGCCCCGCGGGGAGGTCAGTGGCCCGTCGCCTCGGCCGGAGCAGCCATCTTACCCCGATCGCTCGTGAGCCGCTCGACGAGCGGATGCGACCATGACCCCGTTACCGAATAATCGTGTGCGAACGCGCGCGAGATCGACTGTGAAAGCGCGACATTGGCGACGAGTGCGCCCAAGCCGAGCAGCGGATTGACGACGGTCGCGGCGATGACGGCGGAGCCCGCGTTCAGCGTGGGCGTGAGGACCACGTGCAGATTCTGCGTCTCCTGAGCGAGATCGACGGAGCCCGACAGATCGGCCCGCATCGGCGCCGTCACGACGCGGAAGTCGTTCGTGCTGGCGATGCCATTGGTAATCTGCGCCTTGCCCGTCACGCTCTGAAACGGCAACCCCTCGCCGATGACGTCGCGAAAGTTCAAGGTGAGCACCCGCGTCAGGCTCTGCAGGCTCAGCACGCCGAGCAGCTTGGCCACGGCCGGATCGACCTTGAGGAATTGTCCGTGGTGCAGATCCATCGTGAAACGGCCGTTCAGCGTCGGGTAATCGATGGCGGTAGGCCCGCCGCGCCAGATGACTTTCCCCGCGAGGGTGCCCGCGCCAGCCTTTACCGTTCGTGGCAGACCGAAGCGGTCGAGCAACGCGCCCGCATCCTCGACGTCGAGCTTGAAGTCGACGATCGTACGGCGCGGCGCGTCGGCGTCGACCTCGCTGCCGAGCCGGCGCGAGGTGCGCCAGTTCGCCGTCGCGAGCAGGTGGGCGGCCGGGTTCGAGACCTCGAGCTTGTCGACTTGCCAAACGGGCACGCCGTCTTCGTCGACATTGCGCGCATTCACGGCGAGACGGCCGATGTCGTGCAGATGCACCTGCAAATCGTCGATGACGAGATCGATCGCCGGCATGTGTTCGTTCGCGCTCGGCGTGAGCTGCCCGAGCAGTTCGTGCCCCACGGCCGCCGGGATGATGGCCTTCTGCAGCCGCGCGCGCAGTAGGCCGCCGGGGGAATCGGCGTCCCCGGGCTGCCAGGACAGATTGCCCGAGAGTTCGCCCGAAGCGACATCGGCCTGCCAGCGCTCGTCCGCGTGCGTCGCATCGATCGAGACATTCGACCATTGGCGGTTCATGAGCTTGAGGGTTCTGAAGCGTGCCGCGATGCGGCTTGGCAGGAACGGCGACTGAACCGCCCCCGTGCTCTCCCCATCGTCTTTTCCGCGAGGCAGCCCGGCCGGCGCTTGCGCCATCACGCCTGAATTCGCCGCTGCCTGCGAGCGCTGCATGCGGCTGGCGCGCAGCTCGTTGACCAGTGCGCGCCAGGCGTCGGCGTCGAGCGAGTCGGCCGTCAACGACGCCGTGACGCCGCGCGGCGGGAGTTCGGCCGTCTCGCCAAGTCCCACGGCGCCTTGCAAGACGGATAGCGACGATGCGCCCTTGCCGTTTGCCGCTGCGCGCTCGACGACATAGGCGGCCTGCAGCGGGCCGAGGCGCAGATCGGCTCGCGCTCGGCCACCATCGCCCAGCGAAGCGGCTTCGCCGTTTGCGGCGCCGAGCGGCTTGACTTCGAACGAAAACGGCATCGGGGCGCCGCGCGGTTTGCCGAGCGGCGCGGGCAGATCGAGCGCGAGGCCCGAGAGGTCGGAATGGGCGGAAACCGTCGGCAGCGACCCGCGTGCACCGCGCACGTCGACCGCGTAGGGCGCGTCGCCCGAGAGGTGCCCGAGCAGCTTTGCGGCAGGGCCTTGCAGGTCCAACTGCCGGGTGCTGTCGGCGGCGATGCGGCCGGTGATGTCGAACGCATAGCTGCCGTTTTCGCCCAACGCCCCGTTCGCGCGGATGTCGCCGCCGAGCCAGCGGCCCGCGACGCGTTCGAGTGCGAACGTTTGCTTCGTGAAATGCACGCGGCCCTTCAGGGCTTCGAGCGGCGGAAGCTGCGGCGCCGACAGCGTGTTGCCTTCGAGTCCCACCGTGCCGGCGACGCCCACATGCGGCTCATGCGTGCGCGGCACGGTCAGCGTGAGCGCCAGCGTGGCGGAGCCGCTTGCGCTCACCTTATCGCCGATATGGCCGGACATGCCGGCGAGGGCGCTGCGGTTGACATAGTCGAGCATATCGCCGAGGGGGCCGTGGGCGTCCCCGTCGATGACGAGATTGGAGCCGTGGTTGCCGAGATCGTCGATGCGGCCGGCAACGCGGGTGATCGCTGCGCGCTTGTAGCGCGCACGCGCGATGTCGAAGCGCAACACGTTTTCCTTCAACGTGAAGACGCCGTCGATCCCGTCGAGCGCGGGCCAAACGTCCGGCGTGCCGTTCTTGAGCGTTTTCAGCGGGTAGGGCGAGGGATCGAATTTCCCCCCGGAGAACGGCGCGACGATGCGGAAAATCCCTGCCTGCGGCTCGCGCGAGTAAGGAAATTTGTCGAGGCTGCCATGGACTTCGATCGTCGCGTTGCGCGCAACGCCGTCTTGCAGCCCGTGACCCAAATAGTGACGCAAGTGCTCGCCGATGCTCGTAGGCAAGTAGCGCGGGATCATCGGCGCTTTGGCGCGCGCAATCGTCGCCTTGAGGTCGAGTGCGCCGCGACCGTGGCCCGGATTGGTGTAGGTGGCGGCCAGCGTGCCCGCCGTATCGGCGTTCTCCAGGCTCAGTTCGGGCACCGTCACCGAGAACGCCTTATGCGCTTCACCCGGCGCACGCTCGGGGCTGACCGTCCAATTTCCGCGCGCTCGCAGCCGGTCGAAGGTGAGCCGCGGGTCGTCGAATTCGCCGGGAATCGTAACGGTGGCGTTGACGGTGTCGATCGTCAGCTCGCCGTGCCGCTCGTCCGCATCGATGCTGCCCCAAAGGTTCTCGAAGCCCGGCAGGCCCGCTCGCGGATGGCCGGCCGGCGAAAGACCGGGGGGCGGCTCCTGTGCGGCGAGGCTGATGCCCTGCAGGTCTCCCTTGAAGCGGTAGCGCACGACCGGCGCTTGACCTGTGACGCGCTCCTCGCTGGCGGCCTGCGCATTTTCGGGGCGGGCGCGTTCGACCGCGATCGTGTAATTGGCGACCATGCCGCGCGGGTCGAAGCGCACGAGCTCGTCCAGAAAACGGCGCGGAACGGGCAACGCACGGCTGAACTCCGCGAGAATGCCAAGGTCCACGCGATCGCCCGTCACGCTCATCAGTTGACCATGCTCGATCGTCGGCACCCGGTATCGCCCCGTCAGCGTAGCGAACGTGAGCGTGCGCGAAACGGGCGTGCCGTCGGCGAGGGGCGGCTGACCGAGCTCGGCGTGCAGATCCGTGAGCCGCAGCTTGTAGTCGCGCTGTGCCCGGATCTGCAGTGCCCAACCGAAGCGGGCGACAGGCATGTCGAGCCTGGGCTGCGCCGGCCGCACGCGCAATGCGATGTCCGAACCTTGTAGCGCGCCGTGCGCCGAAAGGATGTGCCCATCGCCGAATCGCGCCCAGATCGCGTTGTCGACCTGCCCCGCATATGTCTTCACGGGCAGCTTCACATAAGCGGCGAGCATCGGCAGTTCGACCGGGCCCGTGGATAGATACGCCTGGCCCGTCCAATTTTGCGGCCTGCCGACGGCCATCAGCGGCGTATGGCGAAAGCGCGCGCGAAAGTCGAGCGGGCCTTTGAGCAACGCGCCTTCGCCCGGGGCCTGGAGGGCGACCCGGTGCGTGAAGCCGTCGTTGAGCATGGCGATGCGCACGTTGTGCAGCGCGAGCTCGGGCGCGCCGCGCTGCGCATCGCGCCAACGCAGCGTACCGCCGCGCAAGACGATCGCTCGTTGCGAGAGCAGCCAGCTCGAGAACGTATCGTTGCCGGTGTGCGTGGTCGGCACTTCCACGCCGCCCACCCACAGCGAGCCGTCGCTCTCTCGCGCCGCCAACACGTCGGGCCGCTCGATCACGAGGCTCGCGAGCGCCGGCTTGAGCCGTAGCAAAGAGGCCCATGACAGGTTGGCGGTCGCATGCGGCACGGACAACGCGCGGTTGCCGCTTCTATCGCGGATGGCGAGGCCGGTGACGTCGATTCCAGGCTCGAGCCCCGACCAGTACGGAGCGAGCTTGCCGATTTGCACCTGGGCATGGAGCCGCTGCGAAACGATCGCCTCGATGCGCGGGCGGAAATCGTCGATGCGCGGCAGCACAACGTAGCGCAGGCCGATGAAGAGGGCTGCGACGACGAAGTAGACGATGAAGGCGACGGCCAGCGCGATATGCAGGATCCGGCGCAGCCGCCGATGTTCGTGACGCGCGTGTCCGGCAACGGCGGCTTCGGCGGATTCCTTGCTGTCGGACATACTGCGGCGAATCGGGGATGTGAATATGGTAGTTTGGCGTCTAGGACGACGAAATGTATCACAGCGGCCGGCGCTCGGCCTCGCGCCCATAGCCGCTGCAACGCGCGAGCCAAACCTTCTTATCTCTCATGACTGCTGCCGACCTGTTGAGTTCCGCTTATTCCTCGTACGTCGCGCGGGCCATCGCCGCGCGTGGCGAGCTTGCCGAGCGCATCGCCGCATGGGCCGCAGCGCCCATCACGCGCGAGCGCATCGACGCCCGGCTGCGCGAGCTTTGCCTCGAGCATGGCGACGCGCGCGGAGAAGAGGCGCTGCGCTGCGTCTTGCGGCGCCTGCGCACCGAAGTGTTTTGCGCGGTCATGGAGCGCGATCTGGGCCGACAGGCCGATATCGCCGAAGTGACGGGCACGATGACCGACTTAGCAGAAGCCGCGATCCAGCATGCGCTCGAGGTGCTGTCCGCCGAATTGGAAGCACTCTATGGGGCGCCGCACTCGGCCGCGGGCGATCGGCTCACGCTCGGCGTCGTCGGCATGGGTAAGCTGGGCGGGCGTGAGCTGAACGTGTCCTCCGACATCGACCTCATCTTCGTCTACGAAGACGACGGCGAGACGGCGGGCGGCAGTCGCGCCGCCATTTCGACGCAGGAGTTCTTCACCCGCCTCGGACGGCGCCTGATCGGCGCGCTGGCCGAGCCGACGGCCGACGGCTATGTGTTTCGCGTGGATATGCGCCTGCGTCCGAACGGCGATTCGGGCCCGCTCGTGTGCAGCCTGGGAATGCTCGAGGAATACTTCTACGTCCAAGGGCGCGAATGGGAGCGCTACGCGTGGATCAAGGGGCGGCTCGTCTCCGAGCAGCACAGCGACGGGGCCCGGCGGCTGGCGGACCAACTCGAGGCGCTCGTCAAGCCGTTCGTCTATCGACGCTACCTGGACTTCGGCGTCATCGGCGCGATTCGCGCGCTGCATGCGCAGATTCGAGAGGAGGCGCAGCGTCGGGCCACCATGCGGCCCGACAAAGCCGACGACATCAAGCTGGGGCGAGGCGGCATCCGCGAAATCGAGTTCAGCGCGCAGGTGTTTCAGTTGATACGCGGCGGCCAGGACGCGGGCTTTCGTATCCGCCCCACGCTGGCCGTACTGCAGCATGCCGCGGCGCGGGGCCTGATTGCGCCTTCCGTTTGCGCCGATCTGTCCGACGCCTATCGTTTCTTGCGCGAAGTGGAGCACCGCCTTCAATACCGCAACGATGCGCAGACGCACGCGCTGCCCGTCGACGAAGATGAACGCGCTCGCTTGGCCGCCTCGCTGGGTTTTGCAGATTACGCCGCGCTGCGTAGCGTGCTCGACGGCCATCGAGCGCGCGTCGAGGCGCAATTCGATCAGATTTTTGCCGACAAAGCGCGTGCGAACGGGCTCGCGGCTGGTTCTGGCGGCCCGGACGCCCGGGCGGGCGAGCTGTGGAACGGCGCGCTCGAGGACGACACGCAGGACGAGACCGCGGTTGCACGCTTGAGCGCGGCCGGTTTCGGCGATGCAACCGAGGTGTATGCGCGCTTGAGCGCGGTGCGCCGCTCGTCGCGCTACCAGAGGCTGCCCGAGCGCAATCGCGAACGCTTCGACAAAATCGCGGCCCGCGCGCTCGACGCCTCGGCTGCGATGGATCCGCCCGAGAAGCGCGGCCCCACGCTCGCGCGCATGCTCGATCTGCTTGAAGCGGTGAGCCGCCGCGGCGCATACCTGGCGCTGCTCAACGAATACCCGGCGGCGCTCGATCGTGTGCTGGCCGTGCTCTCGGGCTCGCGCTGGGCGGCCGGGTATTTGATCCGGCACCCGCAACTGCTCGATGAGTTGCTCGACGACGAAGCCATCGGCAGCCCGTTCGATTGGCCCGAGTTCAAGACCTCGCTGCGGGCGCGCTTGGCCGCCGCGGACGGCGTCGAGCAGCAGATGGACTTGCTGCGCCATGCGCATCAAGCCGAAGTCTTCCGCATCTTGCTGATCGATTTGGCCGGGCGGCTCACGGTGGAGCAAGTCAGCGATCGTCTGTCGGAACTGGCCGATTCCGTGTTGGATGTGGCGATCGAGACAGTCTGGCAGCAGTTGCCCAAACGCCATCGAGACACGCCTCGCTTTGCCGTTATCGCCTACGGCAAGCTGGGCGGGAAAGAGCTCGGCTATGCCTCCGATCTCGACCTCATCTTTCTGTACGACGACCCTGACGACGCGGCGTCGGATATCTATTCGACCTTCACGCGCCGGCTCATTACGTGGCTGACGACGGCGACGGCTGCGGGCACGCTGTTCGACGTCGATCTACGGTTGCGGCCGAACGGCGAATCGGGCTTGCTGATCACCGATCTCGACGCGTTCCGGCGATATCAATTGCGCGAGGGCGACGCGGCCAACACCGCATGGGTTTGGGAGCACCAGGCGCTGACCCGGGCGCGCTTTTGCGCGGGCGAGCCGGAGATCGGCCTCGAATTCGAGCGAATCCGCGAACGCGTGTTGACGATGCCGCGCGAGGCTGCGCCGCTTGCGGCCGAAATCGTCGCCATGCGCGAGCGCGTGACGGCGGGCCATCCCAACCGGAGCGAACTGTTCGACGTCAAGCACGACCGCGGCGGCATGGTCGATATCGAGTTCATCGTCCAGTACTGGGTGTTGCTGCACGCGGCGCAGGACCGCGAACTGGTGCGCAATACCGGCAACATCGCGCTTTTGCGGGAAGTCGCTCGCTTCGGGCTCATGAGTCCGGAGGAGGCCGATACGGTGGGCGCTGCCTATCGGACCTACCGCAAGCTGCAGCACCAATTGCGGCTAGACGGGATGGAGACGGCGCGCGTGCCGCATGCGCTCATCGAGCGCGAGCGCGACGCCGTGCTCAAACTCTGGCAGCGCGCATTTGCGTGAAGCGGCATCCAACGCTCAAGCCGCGAGCATTTCCTTCGCGTGGCGGCGCGTCGTGGCGGTGATCTCCAGGCCGCCGAGCATACGGGCGACCTCCTCGACGCGGCTCGTATGATCGAGCGCGATCACGGTCGATAGCGTCGCGCCTCCATCGGCAGCCGCTTTGATGACTTGGAAGTGATGATCGCCGCGCGCCGCGACTTGAGGCAGATGCGTCACGCAGAGCACTTGCCTATCGCGTCCCAACTGATGCAACAGGCGTCCGACGACTTCCGCCACGCCACCGCCGATGCCGGTATCGACTTCGTCGAAGATCAATGTGGGCGTGGGACTCGCGGCGCTGGCAATGACCGACAGCGCGAGGCTGATGCGGGCGAGTTCACCGCCGGAGGCGACCTTGGCGAGCGGCCGCAACGGAACGCCGGCGTGGCCGGCGACGCGAAACTCGACCTGTTCGAGCCCGTGCGCGCTACCTTCGGCGAGCGGCACGAGTGCGACCTCGAAGCTGCCGCCGGCCATCGATAATTCCTGCATGCCGGTTGTGACCGCCGCTCCGAGCGCCTTGGCAGCTTTGGCCCGCGCCTTCGACAACTGCTTGGCTTCGGCCATATACGCTTGGCGCGCTTTGTCGACGCAGGCGCTGAGCGCATCGAGATCGGCTGCCGCATCGAGCACCGCCAGTTGCGCGCGGCGCGCCTCGTGTTCTTGCGGCAGCGTCGCCGGTTGCAGGCGGAATTTGCGCGCGAGCGAATGCAGCGCATCGAGGCGTTGCTCGACTTGGGCGAGACGGTCCGGATCGAGGTCCAGGCGCTGGGCGTAGTGTGTGAGCGAATAGACGCCTTCGCGCAGTTGGATCTCGGCAGGCTCGAGCGCGGCCAGGGCATCGCCGAGCGCCGGATCGATCTCGGCCAGATCGCGCAGCTTCGAGATGAGCGAGCCAAGCTGGCCCACCATGGCGCCATCGGCCTCGGCGAGTGCGTCGAGCGCACTGCGTACGCCTTCGATCAAATTGGCCGAATGGGCGAGCCGCCGGTGTTCGGCGCTGATCTCCTCCCACTCTTCGGGTTGCGGCGCGAGCTTGTCGAGCTCGGCGAGTTGCCAGGCCAAGCGCTCGCGCTCGAGTTGCAGTTCCCGGTCGCGCGTGGAGGCGAGTTCGAGCGCGTGCACCGCGTCGCGCCACGCGCGGTGAGCCCGCGCGACGCCTGCGGCGATCGAGGTCAAGCCCGCATGCGTGTCGAACAGCGCGCGCTGCGCGTCGGGCCGCATCAGCAGTTGGTGCGCATGCTGGCCGTGGATGTCGACCAGCATCTCGCCCACCTCGCGCAGCTGCGCAAGCGTTGCCGGGGTGCCGTTGATAAAAGCGCGCGAGCGAGCGTTGGCGTCCACTACGCGGCGCAGCAGCACGCGGCCCTCGTCGTCAGCGCCGGCCGGCTCGCCGCCGAGTGCGTGCTCATGCAGCCAGCGCGCGACCTCCGGGCCGGTTTCGAACTCGGCCGTCAAATCGGCGCGGGCGGCGCCCGTGCGAATGACGTCGGCGTCCGCGCGTGCGCCGAGCGTGAGCGCGAGCGCGTCGATGAGAATCGATTTGCCAGCGCCGGTTTCGCCGGAAAACACAGTGAAGCCGCGGTCGAACTCGAGATCGAGCGCGGCGACGATAACGAAGTCGCGTATCGAGAGATGGCGGAGCATGGGAGTCGGATTAACGGCTTTTTTAGAGAGCGCCGGGCAGCGTCGAGGCGGCGCGGCTACACGGTCTTTGCATCGTTGTCTTCCTCGTCGGACGGGTGCTCGTTCCAGTGGAGCTTTTGCCGCAGCGTTGCATAGTAGCTGTAGCCGACGGGGTGAAGGAACGGCACGGTATGCCGCGAGCGGCGCACCTCGATCGTGTCGTTGAGCTTGAGCGCCGTGAACGATTGCATATCGAAGTTCACGTTCACATCGCGCCCGCCGATGATCTGAATGCCGACGTTGCAGTCGTCGGGCAGCACGATCGGACGATTCGACAGCGCGTGCGGGGCGATGGGCACCAGTACGAGGCCTTGCAGTTGCGGATGCAGAATCGGCCCTTGCGACGATAGCGCGTAGGCGGTGGAGCCTGTCGGCGTGGCGACGATGAGCCCGTCCGAACGTTGGTTGTACATGAAACGACCGTCGACCGACACGCGCAATTCCGCCATGCCGGAGAACCCGCTGCGGTTGACGACGACGTCGTTGAACGCAAGCGCGTGATAAATCGGCTCGCCCTCGCGCACGATGCGTGCCTCGAGCAGAGTGCGTTCCTCGCGCTCGAAGCTGCCGGCCAGCATTTGCGGCACGCGCTGGCTCATTTCGGACACCGGGATGTCGGTGATGAAGCCCAAACGCCCCAGGTTCACGCCGATGAGCGGCGTGCGATACGGCGCGAGCTGGCGGCCGATGCCGAGCATCGTGCCGTCGCCGCCGAGCACGACGGCGACGTCGGCGCGAGCGCCGATCTCGGCGGCCGTGAGCGCGACATAATCGGTCACCCCGAGATCTTTCGCCGTGTCGGCCTCGAATACCACTTCGAAGCCACGCTTGGCGATGCAGGAGGCGAGCGCCGTCAGCGGCTCGCCGATGCCTGGGGTGTTGCTGCGCCCGACGAGCGCGACGGTCTTGAATTGGCTGCCAATTTCCATGCCGGCATTACACCATAGCTGGGAGTCGAAAAGAACCTTCGTCGTCGTGGGCATGGGCCGGCGCAACCGGGCGCTCGTCCCGCGCCGGCGATTTGTCGCTAGAATGGCGTTGTCCCGAAAAGACGCCGGCGGCCTGGCGCGCCCGTCGCCGGTGCGGCGTTGCACGCGTCCGGCTCATTGATCGAGCGCGGTGCGCGGGCGAACGTTCGAGCGTCGCCCAACGCTCGCCGGGGGGCACGCCGTTTGGCTAAAATTTTGCGTCATGCTAGAACCCCGCGCACAAACTCTCCTCAAAACGCTGATCGAGCGCTATATTGCCGAAGGTCAGCCGGTCGGCTCGCGCACGTTGTCGCGGTACTCGGGGCTCGAACTGAGTCCGGCCACGATTCGCAACGTGATGTCGGATCTCGAGGAGCTCGGGCTCGTCGCGAGCCCGCATACGTCGGCGGGGCGCATTCCGACGCCGCGCGGTTACCGGCTGTTCGTCGACACCATGCTCACCGTCGAGCCCGTGGAGGACGACCAAGCGGTCGAACGGGTGGTGCGCAAGACGCTCAAGCCAGGCGAGCCGCAGAAGGTGGTCGCGGCCGCCGCGAGCGTCTTGTCGAACCTGTCGCAATTCGCCGGCGTCGTCATGACGCCGCGCCGCAGCCACGTGTTCAAGCAGGTCGAGTTCATGCGCCTGTCGGCCAAGCGCATCTTGCTCATCATCGTGACCCCCGAAGGGGACGTGCAAAACCGCATGATGGCGACGCAGCGCGACTATTCGCCTTCGCAGCTCATTGAAGCCTCCAATTACATCAACGCGCATTTCGGCGGGCTCTCGTTCGACGAAGTGCGCCGGCGCCTGCGCGAAGAAATCGACCAGCTGCGCGGCGATATGACCGCGCTCATGCATGCGGCCGTTACCGCCAGCACGGAGGAAAGCGACGATAGCGAGACCGTGTTGATCTCGGGCGAGCGCAACCTGCTCGAAGTGGCGGATCTGTCCTCCGATATGGCGCGCTTGCGCAAATTGTTCGACGTATTCGACCAAAAAACGAGCCTCCTTCAATTACTCGACGTCTCGAGTCACGCGCAAGGCGTGCAGATCTTTATCGGCGGCGAATCGACGCTCGTGCCGATCGAGCAAATGAGCGTCGTGACGGCGCCCTACGAGGTGAACGGCAAGATCGTCGGCACGCTCGGTGTGATCGGGCCGACGCGCATGGCTTATAACCGCGTGATTCCGATCGTCGACATCACGGCGCGCCTGCTGTCCACCGCGCTTAGCCAGCAATAAGCCGCCGCTTCGTGGCGCCGGCACGCTCGGCCGCGCTGCGCGTTGCGGCGCCGGCTCGATCTTTGCGTATGGTGCGCTCGTTCGAGCGCGCCGGCCATTGGCCGAACGGCCGAAGCGACCGCTCATAGGGGCGCCGCTATAATGGCCCTCACCTTCACTTTCACTTCACCCAAGCCGGGCGGCTTCGTTGCCGCGCGTCGCCTAGCCCTCGGGCGCCTTATATCGCACATGCGTTTCGATCTCGAGTTGCCGTCGCAGCCTGCTACTTCGCATCGCGTCGCGGTGCTATTGATCAATTTGGGCACGCCCGACGCGCCCACCCCGCGTGCCGTGCGGCGCTATCTCGCCGAGTTCTTGTCCGACCCGCGCGTCGTGGAAATCCCAGCGCTGGTTTGGCAGCCGCTGTTGCGGGGGGTGATCTTGCCGCTGCGCGGCCGTTCGTCGGCGAAAAAGTACGCCTCCGTCTGGATGCAGGAGGGCTCGCCGCTGCGCGTGTACACCGAAAAGCAGGTCGAGGCATTGCGCCAACTGCTCCATGTCAACGGCTACCCGGTGATCGTCGATTACGCCATGCGCTACGGCACGCCCAGCATCGGCGCGATGCTCGGACAGCTCAAATTGGCCGGCGCCGAGCGCGTGCTGTTGATGCCGATGTATCCGCAATACTCGTCCTCGACCACGGCCACGGCTTTCGACTCCGCGTTTGCCGCTCTGGGGCGCATGCGTAATCAACTCGAAGTGCGCACGGTGCGTCACTACGCCGATCATCCGGCGTATATCGCGGCGTTGGCCGAACAGGTCCGGCGTTACTGGGCCGCGCATGGCCAGCCGGATTTCGCGGCCGGCGACAAACTCATACTGAGTTTTCACGGCGTGCCCAAACGTACGCTCGACTTGGGCGATCCTTATCACGATCAGTGCCGCACCACCGCGGCGTTGTTGATGACGGCGCTTGGCCTGACGCCTACCGAGTGCCGCGTGACGTTCCAGTCGCGCTTTGGCCGCGCCGAGTGGCTGCAGCCCTACACGGCCCCGACCTTGCGCGAATTGGGCGCGGCCGGCGTGCGCCGGGCCGACGTGTTTTGCCCCGGTTTTACGGCCGATTGCCTCGAGACGATAGAAGAAATCGGCCTCGAGGTCCGCGATGAATTCTTGCACGCGGGCGGGAAAGAATTTCACCGCATCGCATGCCTGAATGCCTCGCAGGCATGGATTGCCGCGCTGGGCGAAATCGTTCTCCAGCAACTGCAAGGCTGGCCGGTACAGGCGAGCGTTCCGGTCGGGATGTCGGCGTGATACTTCTATGAATCATAAGATTTCGACTGAACCCGACGCCCGCATGCGCATAGACAAGTGGCTATGGGCTGCGCGCTTCTTCAAAACGCGCTCGCTGGCGGCCGATGCTGTCGAGAAAGGGCGTGTGCGCATTGCCGGCGCTACTGTCAAGCCGGCAAAAGACGTCCGGGTGGGCGATCTGATTCAGGTCGAGATCGAGCGCGTCGTATGGGAAGTGCGCGTGCTGGGGACCAGCGACGTGCGCGGCCCGGCGACCGTCGCGCAAACGCTTTATGCGGAAACACCGGAGAGCAAGACCAAGCGAGCCGCGGAGGCCGAGCGGCGCCGAACCTACCGCGAGCCCGCGGCGGCGCTGCAAGGGCGGCCGACCAAGCGCGACCGGCGCATCATCGACAAGCTTTCGGGTGGGGATTGAACAGGCTGTCGATGGTTGCGTGGGCGCCGCCGTATTCCGTCATACAGTCGGTCAATGCGCCGGACAGGCAGATAGTCGTGGTTCCCGCAACGAGTACCAATGCGACCACCGCGACGGCAAAGGTCAGTTTCACGGTACTCCCCTTCGGAGGAAGGCGATACGGACACGAACGTTTCGGACGGGCGGGGCTGGCGCATTTCGCCGCCGGCTAGGCCGGCACGCGAAACGCTTGAAGCCAGTTTAGGGCAAACCAGGATGGTGCTCAACGCCCATTTGCGGTTGACGCCGTAACCGGTGTTACCGTTCGTTTCCGCCATGCTCAAATGGTGCAAAAAACGGGCGCAAGGGGCTTGAAAAGCCCCGAGGCCGTCCCCATTTGTGCACGCGACGCGCGGTAGCGCGGTTGTTCGCGGTTGTATGTCGGCAACGGTCGTCGGGCATTTGAGCTGCGGCGGCTGGCTCGGCCCGAACCGCGAATCGACCGGCTACCGCTTCGATTTCACTTTTTGGACGATTTCAGCGACATGGAACCTACGCAAGACAATCCGGCCAGCCAATTCCAGCAAGCTCCCGAAGGAGCGGGGCAACAACCGGCGGCCGAGAACGTCGCAGCGCAAACTGCCGCTGCGCAAAGCGAGCCGCTCGACGCCGCCGGCACTGCCGATGCTGCGCTGGCCGATGCCCAAGCGAAGCTCGCGGCGCTCAACGAGGACTTTCTGCGGGCGAAGGCCGAGACGGAAAACGTGCGCCGCCGCGCCGCGGAAGACGTGACCAAAGCGCGCAAATTCGCGATCGAAAGCTTCGCCGAACACCTTCTGCCCGTGCTCGATAGCCTCGAAGCCGCACTGGCGGATACGTCCGGCGATGCGGCCAAGCTGCGCGAAGGCGTCGAATTGACGCTGCGCCAGTTGTCGAGCGCGATGGAAAAAGGGCGCGTCGTTGCCGTCAATCCCCTCGGCGAGAAATTCGATCCGCATCGCCACCAGGCGATCTCGATGGTGCCCGCCGAACAAGAGCCGAACACCGTCGTCTCCGTGCTGCAAAAGGGTTACGTGATCGCCGATCGCGTGCTTCGGCCCGCGCTCGTCACCGTCGCGCAGCCGAAGTAAGCGCGAGGCGCCGGCCTGAGGGGCCCATGGTAGGCGCGCCCGAGTATTCGTGGCAGCCCTGGGTGCGACAAGGGCGAAAATCGAAAAATTCGGGTGACCGCATGGGTGTTCGGGACTTGAAATCGATGCGGCGGCACTCACCTTGAGTGCAGGTATGAATTGAGCGGGCGGCCACGCGAACGAAGCGCCGTTTCGTCGAAGCGATCGGATAT
Organism: Paraburkholderia sp.; assembly: GCA_004322045.1. Lineage (GTDB taxonomy): Bacteria > Pseudomonadota > Gammaproteobacteria > Burkholderiales > Burkholderiaceae > Trinickia. The sequence goes on along the minus strand of SCRN01000009.1, from coordinate 158,864 downwards.
TTAGGAGATTACGAAAAATGGGCAAGATTATCGGTATCGACCTCGGCACCACGAACTCGTGCGTGGCGCTGATGGAAGGCAACCAGGTGAAAGTGATCGAGAACTCGGAGGGCGCACGCACGACCCCGTCGGTCATCGCCTACATGGACGACAACGAAACGCTCGTCGGCGCGCCGGCCAAGCGTCAGTCGGTGACGAATCCTCGGAACACGCTGTTCGCGGTCAAGCGCCTGATCGGTCGTCGCTTCGAAGAAAAAGAAGTGCAGAAAGACATCGGCCTGATGCCGTACAAGATCGTCAAGGCTGAGAACGGCGACGCCTGGGTCGAAGCGCACGGCCAGAAACTTGCGCCGCCGCAGATTTCGGCGGAAGTGCTGCGCAAGATGAAGAAGACGGCCGAGGACTACCTTGGCGAGCCGGTCACGGAAGCCGTGATCACGGTGCCGGCCTACTTCAACGACAGCCAGCGTCAAGCCACGAAGGACGCGGGCCGCATCGCGGGCCTCGAAGTCAAGCGGATCATCAACGAGCCGACGGCGGCGGCGCTCGCGTTCGGCCTCGACAAAGCCGAAAAGGGCGACCGCAAGATTGCCGTGTATGACCTCGGCGGCGGAACGTTCGACATCTCGATCATCGAGATCGCCGATGTCGACGGCGAGATGCAGTTCGAAGTGCTTTCGACGAACGGCGACACCTTCCTCGGCGGTGAAGACTTCGACCAGCGCATCATCGATTACATCATCGGCGAGTTCAAGAAGGAGCAGGGTGTCGATCTGTCCAAGGACGTGCTCGCATTGCAGCGTCTGAAGGAAGCCGCGGAAAAGGCGAAGATCGAACTGTCGTCGAGCCAGCAGACCGAAATCAATCTGCCGTACATCACGGCCGATGCCTCGGGTCCGAAGCACTTGAACTTGAAGATCACGCGCGCCAAGCTCGAAGCGCTCGTCGAGGATCTGATCGCGCGCACGGTCGAGCCGTGCCGGACCGCGATCAAGGATGCCGGCGTGAAGGTCGGCGAAATCGACGACGTGATTCTCGTCGGCGGCATGACGCGTATGCCGAAGGTGCAAGACACCGTCAAGGAATTCTTCGGCAAAGAACCGCGCCGCGACGTGAACCCGGACGAAGCAGTGGCTGTCGGCGCCGCGATCCAAGGGCAAGTGCTCTCGGGCGACCGCAAGGACGTGCTGCTGCTCGACGTGACGCCGCTTTCGCTCGGCATCGAAACGCTGGGCGGCGTGATGACGAAGATGATCAACAAGAACACCACGATTCCGACGAAGCACGCACAGGTGTATTCGACAGCGGACGACAGCCAATCGGCCGTGACGATCAAGGTGTTCCAAGGCGAGCGCGAGATGGCCGCGGGCAACAAGCTGCTCGGCGAGTTCAACCTCGAAGGCATTCCGCCTGCGCCGCGCGGCGTGCCGCAGATCGAAGTGACGTTCGACATCGACGCGAACGGCATCTTGCACGTCGGTGCGAAGGACAAGGCGACGGGCAAGGAAAACAAGATCACGATCAAGGCGAACTCGGGTCTGTCCGAAGCCGAAATCGAAAAGATGGTGAAGGATGCCGAGGCGAATGCCGAGGAAGATCACCGTCTGCGCGAGTTGGCCGATGCCCGCAATCAAGGCGATGCGCTCGTGCACAGCACGAAGAAGGCGCTGACCGAGTACGGCGATAAGATCGAAGCCGGCGAGAAGGAGAAAATCGAGTCGGCGCTCAAGGACTTGGAAGAATCGCTCAAGAGCAGCTCGGCCGATAAGGCCACGATCGAAGCGAAGATCGAAGCGGTCGCCACGGCGTCGCAAAAGCTCGGCGAGAAGATGTACGCCGACATGCAAGCGCAGGGCGCCGCAGGTGCGGCGGCCGGCGGGGCATCGGCGGGCGCGGCCGGAGCGAGCGCGGGGCAAGGCTCGAGCAAGCCTGAAGACGACGTCGTCGACGCCGAGTTCAAGGAAGTGAAGAAGGACTGACCGACGGCTGCGGTATCGCGCCGTGAGGCGGCGGGCGCTTGATTCTCGATTCGTTCTCGATCGAGAGAATCGCCTGCCGAACCAACGCCTGGCGGGCCTTCGGGTTCTCCGGGCACATTTGTTTTATGGAGGGCGGGGCTTGGGGCCGGTGGATGCGGCCGTGTGGCGCCCGCCTAACGAGTCGCAAGACTCCTCAGTATGCAAAAGGAGCGGTCGCGCCCCAAAGCGCGAGCCGGCGGTATACCGATGGCGAAACGGGATTACTACGAGGTTCTGGGCGTTCCGAAGAACGCGAGCGACGACGAGATCAAGAAGTCGTATCGCAAGCTCGCGATGAAGTACCACCCCGACCGCAACCCCGACAACAAGAATGCGGAAGAGCATTTCAAAGAGGCGAAGGAAGCCTATGAAATGCTCTCCGACGCGCAAAAGCGCGCAGCGTACGACCAATACGGCCATGCGGGCGTCGATCCGAACATGGCCGGTGCGGGTGCGCAGGGTTTTGGCGGCTTCGCGGACGCGTTCGGCGACATCTTCGGCGACATCTTCGGCCAGGCGGCCGGGGGCGCGGGGCGCGGCCGCGCCGGCCCGCAGGTGTATCGCGGTGCCGATCTGCGCTACAGCATGGAGATCACGCTCGAGCAAGCTGCGCACGGTTGCGAAACGCAAATCCGTGTGCCGAGCTGGGTCTCGTGCGAGATTTGCCACGGCTCCGGCGCCAAGCCGGGCACGAAGCCCGAGTCTTGCCCGACCTGTGGCGGCTCCGGCGCGGTGCGCATGTCGCAGGGCTTTTTCAGCATTCAGCAAACCTGCCCGAAGTGTCACGGCAGCGGCATGTACATCCCCGATCCCTGCACGAATTGCCACGGCGCGGGCAAGGTGAAAGAGACGAAGACGCTCGAGGTCAAGATTCCTGCCGGGATCGATGACGGCATGCGCATTCGCTCGTCGGGCAACGGCGAGCCGGGCGTGAACGGCGGGCCGCCGGGCGATCTGTACGTCGAAATCCACATCAAGCAGCATTCGGTGTTCGAGCGCGACGGCGACGATCTGCATTGTCAAATGCCGATCCCGTTTACGACGGCGGCGCTTGGCGGCGAGATCGAAGTGCCGACGCTCGCTGGGCGTGCGAGTTTCACTGTGCCGGAAGGCACGCAATCGGGCAAGACGTTCCGCTTGCGCGGCAAGGGCATCAAGGGCCTGCGCGCGAGCGTGCCGGGCGATTTGTACGTCCATGTGCAAGTCGAAACGCCCGTGAAGCTGACCGATACACAGCGCGACCTGCTCAAGCAGTTCGAGAAGTCGCTCGTCGAAGGCGGCCCGCGCCACAGCCCGCAGAGCAAGAGCTGGTTCGATCGCGTAAAGAGTTTCTTCGATTGACGGGTTTATCGACCGAGCGGGCCGTTGCATGATGCGCCTTCGCACAGCGCCGATGGAAGGGTAGATGAACGCAGGAATACGCAGCGCGCTTTTCGCGCTGCTCGACGATTGCGACGCGAGCGACGCGGCCGCCACGAGCCGCCTTTACACGGGGTTCGTCCGCGAGCACATCTGCACCGACGTCGCGATGCTCGATGCCATATGCGCGGCGGCCGAAGGCGATATGCGCGAGGGCCTGCACGCGGTCGTGTTGGGCGATTACGAATTCGGGCGTGATCTCGAATTCGGCGGGCGAACCGCCGCGCGTGTGGCCGTTGCCCGGCAGCAGGGCGATGCCTCGCTCCGCTTCTTGTTGTTCGAACGGTGTGAGAAGCGCTCGCGCGATGAGGTCGATGCATGGCTGGCCCAGCTCGACGCGCAGGCGCAGCGCCCCCTCGATCCCGGCCGGCCAGTCCCTACGGCTACATCCACGCCGGCGCCCCACGATGCGCCGTTGCCCCCACCCTCGGTGGCTGGCGCGGCCAATATCGTCGAAAGCGTGACGCCGGAAGCGTTCACCGCCGCGATCGCCGCAGTGCATGATGCGCTGTGTGCCGGCGAGTCCTACCAAATCAATTACACCTATCGCCTGACGTTCGACGCATTCGGATCGCCCGTTGGGCTGTATCGGCGGCTGCGTGCGCGGCAGCCCGTGCGCTATGGCGCGCTCATCGCACTGCCGGGCGACGAGTGGGTGCTCTCTTGCTCGCCCGAACTTTTCGTGGAAAAGGCCGGCGAGCGCTTGCGTACGCGGCCGATGAAGGGCACCACGGCGCGCGGAACGTCCCCTGCCGACGATGCGCGAGCGAAGGCGTTCCTCGGCGCCGACTCGAAAAACCGCGCCGAAAACCTGATGATCGTCGACCTGCTGCGCAACGACGTTTCGCGCGTCGCACAGACAGGCTCCGTCTGCGTGCCGGCGCTGTTTTCCGTCGAAGCGTATCCGTCGATCTGGGCGATGACGTCGACGATCGAAGCAAACCTGCGCGAACGAACGTCGTTCGCAGACATCTTGCGGGCGCTGTTCCCCTGCGGGTCGATTACGGGCGCGCCCAAGCATCGGACGATGCAACTCATCGACGAAATCGAGACGACGCCGCGCGGGCTCTATACCGGGATGATCGGCTGGGTCGACGCGCCGGGTGCATCGCCTGAGGGCGAGCCCTGCTGTGGCGATTTCTGCCTATCGGTTGCGATCCGCACGCTCACGCTCGGTGGCGCGTCGCACGACGATTCCGGCGGCGCCCGGCGCGGGACGATGGGTGTCGGCGGCGGCATCGTGCTCGATAGCGTGGCCGCGGACGAATACGCGGAATGTCGGCTCAAGGCAACCTTTCTGACGGCCGCCGACCCGGGCTTCCAAATTTTCGAAACGATGCATGCGACGCGTGAAAACGGCGTTCGCTATCGGGATCTCCATCTCGCGCGGCTGGGCCGCAGTGCGGCCGAACTCGGGTTCCCGTTCAACGCCGATTCACTGCGCCAACGCCTCGCCGCGCATTGCGCAAATTTGCCCGAAGGCACGGCGCATCGCGTGCGGCTCGCACTGAGCAAGAGCGGCGAGATCGAGATCACGGGCGGCCCGCTCGCCGCCGTAGTCCGCCTTGCGCAATCGGCAGCAGGGCAATCCGATGAATCGGCGCCGGTCGGGGTCCTACTCGCGTGCGATCACGGCTTCGGCGCGACGCGTTCGCGCGAGTTTTTGCTGCGGCACAAGACCACTGCGCGTGCCGAATACGACCGGGCATGGCGGCTAGCAGAAGCGAAGGGCGGCTTCGATATGCTGTTCTTCAACGAGCGCGGAGCGTTGACCGAGGGCGCTCGCTCGAATATTTTCGTCAAGCTCGACGGACATTGGTACACGCCGCCACTCGGTGCCGGGCTGCTGCCGGGTGTGATGCGGCACGTGCTGCTCGAGGATCCGGCCATGCAGGCGCGTGAGCGAACGCTTACACGCGAGGATTTACTATCCGCGCAAGCGCTCGTGATTTGCAATGCGCTGCGGGGTGCATTGCCGGCGCGACTCATCACCGGCCGCGCATAGCTGCAGCACGCCGTATCGACGCCTCTCGAACACGCTCAGAAAACGTGCTCGGGCCCGGGGAACGTGCCGTCCTTGACCGCCTTCACATAGGCCTCGACGGCTGCGCCGATACTCGGTGCGCCGGCCATGAAATCCTTCACGAAGCGAGCCGGCTTGCCGGGAAAGATACCGAGCATGTCGTGCAGCACGAGCACTTGGCCGGAGCAGTCGACGCCCGCGCCGATACCGATCGTCGGAATGGCGATAGCACCCGTGACGCTCGCCGCGACCACCGGCGGCACGGCTTCGAGCACGAGCAACTGCGCGCCGGCGTCTTGCATCGCTTGGGCGTCGGCGAGCAGGCGCTTCGCCCCTTCGTCGGTTCTGCCTTGCACCTTGAAACCGCCAAACGCGTGCACCGATTGCGGCGTGAGGCCCAGGTGCGCACACACGGGCACGGAGCGCTCGACCAGAAAGCGAACGGTTTCGGCGAGCCACTCACCGCCCTCGAGTTTGACCATATGCGCGCCGGCCCGCATGAGCTCGACCGAGCTGGCGAACGCGTCTGCCGGCGTACCGTAGGTGCCGAACGGCAAGTCGGCGACGATTAGGCCGCGCGGCTGTGCGCGCGCAACGCAGGCGGTGTGATAGGCAATATCGGCGAGCGTCACGGGCAGCGTCGTGCTTTGCCCTTGCAAGACGTTGCCGAGCGAATCGCCGATCAGCAGAACGTCGACGCCGCAGCGGTCGAGCAGCGCGGAGAAGCTTGCGTCGTAGCAGGTGAGCATCGCGATCTTTTCGCCGGCTTCACGCATTGCTTGCAGTTTCGGCACGGTGATTTTCGGCCGATTGGTGTCCTGCAAATAAGTCATCGGAAGTCTCGCATTCGGGAAGAAGACATCGGCGCGGCGCGCCGTCGGGCCGGATATTACTCGGCTTTGACGAAGCTCGTCTTGCGCCCGCGCATCGTCTCGATTTGCTCGAGCAGCAGCGCGAAGTCGGCGTCCGATTCGAGCAAGTTCAGATGCTCGGTGTTGATGGTCAACACGGGGCTTTCGTCGTAGTGATAGAAGAACTGGTCGTAGGCGTCGCTCAATTGGCGTAGGTACGCTTCGGAAATTCGACCTTCTTCGGCACGGCCGCGCTTTTCCACGCGGGCGTGTAGCGTCGGCGCGCTCGCTTGCAAATGGATCACGAGATCCGGGGCGCCCGCCGCGGTCGTATCGGTCGCCGCGGTCAGCGCTTGATAGAGCCGCCATTCGTCGTCCGAGAGCGTAAGACGCGCGAAAACCGCGCTTTTCTGCGGGATGAAATCGGTAATGACGGCAATGCCCTGGGCGAGCAAGTCCGCCGTTTGACGGCTTTCTTCGGCGCGCTGCAACGCAAATTGCAACTCGGTCGCGAGCGCGTAACGCGGCATGTCGTCGTAAAAGCGCGCTAGGAACGGGTTCGCCTCGGGCCGCTCGAGCAGTGTGCGCACCGGCCAGCGTTCGGCGAGCCGGTACGCGAGCGACGTCTTGCCGGCGCCGATCGGGCCTTCGATGGCGATGTAGCGGTGCAAGGCGCGCAGATCGGGCGCGGTCACCGTCACAGGCGTTGCGTTCATCGCCCCCCCGTCTTGCCGGCGCCTGTTACGGCCTCAGCCGCCGCTCCGCTCGTCACCGCGTCGATTTTCGGGCAGCAACAGGTTTTCACTTTCTCGATGCGCTGATGCGCTACCGCGGGCAGCAGTGCATCGGCGCGCCCGTGGCCGGGAATCGAAATGTCTGGGTCGACCTCGATCAGCGGCACGAGCACGAATGCACGCTCGAACGCCCGCGGATGCGGAACGACGAGATCCGGGAAATCGATGCACGTATCGCCGTAGAGGACGATATCGAGATCGAGCGTTCGCGGTGCATTGTGGAACGGACGCTCCCGGCCGAATTGATGCTCGATTCGATGACAGAGCGCGAGCAGCGCTTGCGCGCAGAGCGACGTCTCGAGTTTGACGACGAGGTTGTAGTAATCGTCGCCGCCCGCATCGATCGGCGCGGTGCGATAAAGGCTCGACTTCGCGAGTACGGTGATGGTGCGCTGCTGGGCGAGGCAGACAACCGCATCCTTCAGGGATTGGCGAGCATCCCCGAGGTTCGCGCCTAGACCGAGATAAGCAACCGTCATGGCATGGCTTCCTACGACTTCATGACTTGGCAATTCTTCGCAATCGCCCGGCGCGCCGCCACCGGGTCAGTCCTCTTGCGGGCGCGGCGCGCTCTCTGCGCCTGCCGATTCCCCTTCGCCGGCCGAGCGAGCGCGTCCGCCGCGGCGCCGCCGTTTGCGCGGCGCCCGCTCGCGGCCGCCTTGCGATAGCAGTGCCTCGCGTTCGGCCGCATTGCCTTCGATGAAGGCGCTCCACCATGCGCCGATGGCGGGATCGAGTTCGCCCGATTCGCACCGTAATAGGAGGAAATCATAACCCGCTCTAAATCTTTGGTGTTCGATGAGCTTGAGCGGGCTGCGTCCGGAGCGTTTTTCGAGGCGTGACTGCAAGCCCCAGATTTCGCGCATGTCGGCCGAGAAACGCTTGTGGATCGCAAGCTTCTCGGTTTGCATGTCGAGGACGTCGTCCATCGCGTGATGGAGTGCGGGCACCGCATATTCGCCGCCGGCCTCGTATTGCTGCGCGCGCTGCTGGACGTCGTGCCAGAGTAGCGTCGCGAAGAGGAAGCCCGGCGAGATCGGCTTGCCGGCTTTGACGCGCGCGTCGGTGCTGTTCAGCGCGAGCGTAATGAACGATTCGCCATGCGGCTGCTCCAGCACGACGTCGAGCAGCGGCAGCAGGCCGTGATGGAGCCCTTCCTTGCGAAGCTGCGTCAAGCAGGCCAACGCGTGGCCCGACAGCAGCAGCTTGAGCATTTCGTCGAAGAGGCGAGCGGCCGGCACGTTGTGGACGAGATCGGCGAGCGGCTGGATCGGCGCCCGCGTGGTCTCCTCGATCTCGAAGCCGAGCTTGGCCGCGAAGCGCACGACGCGCAGCATCCGTACCGGGTCCTCCCGGTAGCGCGTGGCCGGATCGCCGATCATGCGCAACAGGCGGGCGCGGATATCGGCCATGCCGTTGTGATAATCGAGCACCGTTTGCGTCGCCGGATCGTAATACATGGCGTTGATCGTGAAGTCGCGCCGCGTGGCGTCTTCGTGCTGTTCGCCCCAGACGTTGTCGCGCAGCACGCGCCCGCTCGCGTCGACGGCGTGGGTGCGGCGATCGAGTTCTTCACGGCGCAGGCGCTTGGGCGGCGCAGCCGACGCTTCGCCTTCCTCGGGGGGGGCCGGCTTCGGCGCATCCATAAGCGCGCGGAAGGTCGAGACCTCGATGATCTCTTGCCCGAACTGCACATGGACAATCTGAAAGCGCCGGCCGATCAACCGCGCGCGGCGGAACAGCCGCTGCACTTGTTCGGGCGTGGCGTCGGTGGCGACGTCGAAATCTTTCGGGGCGATGCCGAGCAGCAAATCGCGCACGGCCCCGCCGACGATGAACGCGCGGTAGCCCGCCTGTTGCAACGTGTCGGTCACGCGTACCGCGTTGCGCGAGATCAGCGAGGGATCGATGCCATGGATGTCCGAGGACAGAATGACGGGCGCGTCGGGGCCGGGCGCGGCTGCGCGCTTGTCGGTGCGGGCCTTTTTGCGGCGCGGCGCCTCGGATGCTTGATCGGCTAGGTCGGCGGCGGCATCGGTCCAAACCGCTTCCTCGGCGAGCGAGTCGTCACGGGCGGCCGCGTCCGTGTCTTGGCCAAATAGCTTGCGAATGAGTTTCTTGATCACGACGGTTGGAAAAGATCGAGGATGCGCCAGCCCTTTGCTTGCGCGTGGGCGCGGAGCGTGGCGTCGGGGTTGGTCGCGATCGGATCGGTGACTTTCTCGAGCAACGGGATGTCGTTGTGCGAATCGCTGTAGAAATAGCTGTGCTCGAAGTCGCCCCAGGTTTTGCCGAGCGAAGCCAGCCACGACTCGACGCGCACGATCTTGCCTTCGCGATAGCTCGGGGTGCCCATGCCGCGCCCCGTGAACGGCGAATGCGGCTGGCCGTCGACGGTTTCGACTTCGCAGGCGATCAGCATGTCCACGCCGAAGGCATCGGCGATCGGGCGCGTGATGAATTCGTTCGTCGCCGTGACGATGCAGCACAAATCGCCCTTGTCTTGGTGTTCGCGCACGAGTTCGAGCGCGACCGGGACGAGGGCGGGGCGGATGACCTCATGCATGAATTGCTCGTGCCAGGCCGCGAGTTCGGCGCGCGAGCGATGCGCGAGCGGCGCGAGAATCGTCTCGAGATACGCGTGGATGTCGAGCTGGCCACGCTTGTAGTCGGCATAGAAGCGATCGATGTCACGCAGATAGCTTTCGGCATCGACGATGCCGAGCTTCACGATGAAGCGGCCCCATTCGTGGTCGCTGTCGGTCGGGATGAGCGTGTGATCGAGGTCGAAGAGTGCAAGGTTCGTCATGGAGCGCATTTTACTTGAAGCGGCTCGGCGGGGCCGGCGAGCCTTCGGGGGCGGCGTCGGCGCCCGGCAAAGCGAGCATCGTGCGCAGCAGCGGCAGCGTGATGGCGCGCTTTTGCTCGAGCGAGAACCGGTCGAGCGCGTCGAGCAGCGCCATGAGGCTCGGCATATCGCGCCGGAAGTGGGTGAGCAGGTAGGCCGGGACGTCGTCGGCGAGCGCGATGCCGCGCTCCTTGGCCGCGTGCTTGAGCACCGCGCTCTTGCGCTCGTCGGGGAGCGGCGCGAGGTGAAAGACGAGGCCCCAGCCGAGGCGCGTGCGCAGATCTTCGCGCACGGCCAGCCCGATCGGCGCGGCGTTGCCTGTGGCGACGAGAGCGCTCGTCGGATGGGCGCGCACCTCGTTGAACAAATTGAACAGGGCGATTTGCTGCGCGCCCGAGAGTTTGTCGCAATCGTCGACGGCGTAAATGGCCACGCTCGGATCGAACGCGAACGCCGTCAACGCGCTTTGCGGCCCGAGGAACGAGGCGCGCCCGGGGGCGGCGCTATGCACCAGCGCCGACAGCAAATGACTGCGGCCGCTGCCGGGCTCGCCCCAGACGTAGAAGGTGCGATCGGCGAGCGGGCCCGCCGCGAGCGCGCTGTCGAGCTCGGCGAGCCGCGCCACGAGTTCGGCATTGGCGCCGGCGAAGAAGTTGTCGAATGTCGACGGCGGCGGCGTGCCTAGGTCGAGCGTCAATTGGCGATGCACAGTCACGATAAAAAACGCAATCGGTTGGTTTTTTTTCGAATCAGTTCTTGTAGAGCGCACTCGCGAGGTAGCCACGGCGCATCTCGCGCAGCGCGGTGGAGATGATCGCGCTCACGGGCAGAGCGAGCAGCACCCCGAAAAAACCGAAGAGTTGGCCGAACGCGAGCAACGCGAAGATCACGGCGAGCGGATGCAGGCCGATGCGTTCGCCGACGAGCCGCGGCGTGAGAAACAAGCTCTCGAGGATCTGCCCGACGCCGTAGATGATCGCCACGGCCACGAAGCCGTAGAGGCTGCCGAACTGCAACAGCGCCGCGAGCAGCGCGAGCGCGAGCCCAGTCGCGAAGCCGACGTACGGGATGAAGACGGCGAGCCCCGTGAAAATGCCGATCGGCAGTGCGATTTCGAAGCCTGCGATCGTCAACGCGAGCGCGTAGAACACGGCGAGGACGGCCATCACCAGCAACTGGCCGCGCAGGTACTGCGACAGCGTGCGGTCCATTTCGACGGCCAGTTCCAACGTCTTGGGCAGCCAGCGCCGCGGGACGAAGGCGGCGAGCCGCGCGACCATCTTGTTCCAGTCGTAAAGCAGGTAGTAGAGCACGAGCGGCACCATGATGACGTCGCCGATCACGGTGATCATGACGTTGCCGCTCGTACGTAGCGACTTCCATGCCGCGAGCGCGACGGTTTGCGCGCTGCCCTCCAATTGCGTCGTCAGCATGTCGCGCAGGCTCGAGAAATCGAACACGTCGGCAAACCCGAGCAAGGCTAGCTTGGGCTGGGCCCAGTCGTGCAGATGCGAGATCAGCACGGGGATTTGCGCCTTCAACTGCGGCCCTTCCTTTTGCACGACCGCGAACACGAGCAGCGCGAGCAGCGCGACGAGGATCGCGAACACCAGCATCATCAGGAGCGCGGCGAGGGCGCGCGGGACGCGATGGCGCACGAGCCAGGCCACGCCGGGCTGCAGGATGTAGGCGAGGATCGCGCCGAGCAAAAACGGCGTGAGCACGGGGCTGAGCAGCCAGAGCAGGATGCCCAGGCTGAGCGCGACGGCGCCCCAAAAAAGGGCTTGGCGCTGATAGGGCGTAAGAAGCGGAGAACTCTGCGACAAGGGGTGCCCCTGATGTTATCGGATCGACGGAGAGGGAGCCGGCCGCCCGGCTGCGCTCTGCCTTGCGCCGGAAGCGAGCGGCCGCGCGAGCGCCGACTCTGGATCGGCCATCGACATCGGTTAAAATCGCATTTTACCGACCTTCTCGCCCTTCCCCATGAATCAACCGAAATCCGCTCCGGACGCCCAGGCTGGCGCCCAGGGTCTGTCCTACCGTGACGCGGGCGTCGATATCGACGCCGGCGATGCACTCGTCGACGCCATCAAGCCGTTTGCGAAAAAGACGCTGCGCGAAGGCGTGCTCGGCGGTATCGGCGGTTTCGGCGCGCTGTTCGAAGTGCCGAAGAGGTACCGCGAGCCCGTGCTCGTGTCGGGCACGGACGGCGTCGGGACGAAGCTGAAGCTGGCGTTTCATCTGAATAAACACGATACGGTTGGCCAGGATCTCGTGGCGATGAGCGTGAACGACATCCTCGTTCAAGGCGCCGAGCCGCTGTTCTTCCTCGATTACTTCGCCTGCGGCAAGCTCGACGTCGGCACGGCATCGACCGTCGTCAAAGGCATTGCGCAAGGCTGCGAGCTGGCCGGGTGCGCGTTGATCGGAGGCGAAACGGCCGAAATGCCGGGCATGTACCCCGACGGCGAATACGACCTCGCGGGCTTTGCGGTGGGCGCGGTCGAGAAGAGCAAGATCATCGACGGCAGCACGATCGGCCCGGGCGACGTCGTGCTAGGGCTCGCATCGAGCGGCATCCATTCGAACGGCTTCTCGCTCGTGCGCAAGATCATCGATCGTGCGAACCCCGATCTCGCGGCCGACTTCCATGGGCGCTCGCTGGCCGACGCGCTGATGGCGCCCACGCGCATCTACGTGAAGCCGTTGCTGGCGTTGATGCAAAAGATCGCCGTCAAAGGGATGGCGCACATCACGGGCGGCGGCCTGGTCGAAAACATTCCGCGCGTGCTGCGCGAGGGCCTAACGGCCGAGTTGCAGCAATCGGCTTGGCCGATGTCGCCGCTGTTCGCGTGGCTGCAGCAACACGGCGGCGTTGCCGATGCCGAGATGCATCGCGTCTTCAATTGCGGCATTGGAATGGCCGTCGTCGTGGCGGCGGCGGACGCCGACGAAGCGGTGCGTGAGCTGACGGCGGCAGGCGAGCAAGTCTGGAAGATCGGCGTCGTGCGCGCGAGCCGCGAAGGCGAGGCGCAGACCGTGGTGGTGTGAGGGGGCTATGCGGGCGCGCTGCCCGCATTTTCCTGGGCAATGACCTCCAAAGCGCGCACCGCGTCGTCGGTCGCGCTCGGCGCGCAGCAATCGATCGAAATCCGCTCTGGCATCGAGCGCAGCCACGTCAATTGCCGCTTGCAGAGCTGGCGCGTGGCGAAGATGCCTTTATCGCGCATCGTCGCGTAATCGATCGAGCCGTCGAGATATTCCCAAGCCTGCCGGTAGCCCACGCAGCGCATCGAAGGTAGGCTCGGATTCAAATCGCCGCGCGCGCGCAACCGGCGAACCTCATCGACGAAGCCCGCCGCGAGCATGGCATCGAACCGCTGGGCGATGCGCTCGTGCAGCACGGCGCGATCGCTCGGCTCCAACGCGACCGGCACGAAGCGGTAGGGCGTATCGGTGCCGCGTTCGTGCGCGGCCAGCAGGGCCGACATCGGCTGGTCCGTCAGCATGAAGACTTCGAGCGCGCGTTGGATCCGCTGCGCGTCGTTCGGCGCCAAACGAGCGGCCGTCGCAGGGTCGACCCCCGCCAGCCGGGCATGCAGCGCAGGCCAACCGCTGCGCGCGGCATCGGCCTCGAGCATGGCCCGAACTTCAGCATTGGCGCGGGGCAAGTCGTTGAGCCCCTGCGTCAGCGCTTTGTAGTAGAGCATGGTTCCACCGACGAGCAGCGGCACGCGAGCGCGTGCGAGGATCGCCTCGACCGCCGCGAGCGCATCGGCGCGAAAGTCCGCCGCGCTATACGCTTCGGTCGGGTCGCGGATGTCGATGAGGTGGTGCGGCACGCGCGCGCGCTCGTCGAGCGTAGGCTTGGCGGTGCCGATGTCCATCTCGCGGTAAACGAGCGCCGAATCGACGCTGACGATCTCCGAAGCATGCTTGGCCGCGAACGCGAGCGCGGCAGCGGTTTTCCCCGATGCGGTCGGGCCTAGCAAACAGGCGATGGCGGGACGGCGCGACGCATTCACGCGGTTATTGCCCACGCAGGAAGAGCCGGTCCAGATCGGCCAGCGTCAACTGATACCAGGTGGGCCGCCCGTGATTGCATTGGTCGGCGCGCTCGGTCGCTTCCATTTGGCGCAGCAGTGCGTTCATCTCGTCGAGGGTCAAGCGCCGGTTCGCACGCACCGCGTGGTGACAGGCCAGCGTGCCCAGCAATTCGTGCTGGCGCTCTGTCAGCACGCGCGAGCCGCCGTAGGCGTGCAAATCGGCCAGCACCGCGCGCGCAAGCGCGGGTAGGTCGGCGTCCTTGAGCAGCGCCGGCACCGCGCGGATCGCGAGCGTCGTCGGCGAGAGCGGCGCGAGGTCGAAGCCGAGTGCGTCGAGCGCCTCGCGTTCTTCCTGAGCGGTGCCGATTTCGACCGAGTCGGCGGTCATCGATACGGGAATCAACAGCGGCTGCACGGCGATCGTGCGTTCGGCGAGCGCCCGCTTGAATTGTTCGTAGAGAATGCGCTCGTGAGCGGCGTGCATGTCGACGATGACAAGGCCGCGCGTGTTCTGGGCGAGCACGTAGACGCCGTGGATCTGGCCGATGGCGAAGCCGAGCGGATGATCGAGATCGGCCGGCAGCGCATGCGGCGATGCCATCCCGTAGGCGGGCGCGGCGTTCTCGCGCGCTTCCAAGTCCGACGTACTCCCGAGCCACGGCGCATTGCCCGCCGGCGCGCCGCCTGACGCCGAGGCGCTGCCGTCGGCACGCGCGGCATCCTTGCGGCCGAATAGGGCGTCGTATAGCGCGAGCGGTTGCGCAACGGGCAGTGTGCCTTGCGTCATGCGCGAATCGCGCATCCAAGTGGAGCCGCCGCGATTTGCCGCCGAGATCGACGCATTGCCGTGTGCAGGGGCGGTGCCTTCCGCGCCGCTCGCGTTCGCCGCGCCTTCGCCGAAGGCGGCGCCCGCGCGCGGTTCGATCTGAGCGGCATGACCTAGCGCGCTCGTCTCCGCCGATGCGCCCGCGTGGCGAGCGAGCGCGCGCTGCAGCGCGTGGAACACGAACTGATGGACGGCGCGCGAATCGCGAAAGCGCACTTCGATCTTGGACGGATGCACATTGACGTCCACCGCTTCGGGCGGCAAGTCGAGAAACAACACGTACGAGGGATAGCGATCGCCGTGCAGGACGTCCTCATACGCGGCGCGCACCGCGTGCGTGAGCAACTTGTCGCGCACGAAGCGGCCGTTGACGAAGAAGTACTGCTGGTCGGCGCGGCCGCGGCTTGCCGTGGGCAGTCCGGCACAGCCGTACAGGGCGATCTCGCCGGCGACTTCCTCGAACGGCAGGTGAGCGCTCGCGAACGCTTCGCCGAGGATCTTGGCGACACGCACGGTCGGCTCGCTCGCGTTCCAATGCTCGAGCGCACGGCCGTTGTGCATGACGGAGATGGCGACATCGGGGCGCGCCAGCGCGGTGCGCCGGATCATCTCGACGCAATGGCCAAGCTCCGTTTGTTCGCTTTTGAGGAACTTCCTGCGCGCTGGCGTGTTGAAGTAAAGCTCGCGTATCTCGATCGTCGTGCCCACGCCGCCCGCGGCCGGCGTCAATGCGCCCGTTTGCGCGTCGATGCGGGTGGCATGGGCGGCGTCATGGGTGCGGCTCGTAATGAACGTTTCGGCCACCGAAGCAATCGAAGCAAGCGCTTCGCCGCGAAAGCCGAGCGTGGCGACCGCTTCGAGTTCTGCCAGCGAGCGGATTTTGCTCGTGGCGTGGCGCATCAGCGCGAGCGGCAGTTCGCCGGCGGGAATGCCGCAGCCGTCGTCGGCGATCGAGATGCGTTTGACGCCCCCTGCGTCGAGCAGAATGCGCAGCGTTTTGGCGCCCGCATCGAGCGCGTTTTCGAGCAGTTCCTTGACGACCGAGGCCGGGCGTTCGACCACCTCGCCCGCGGCGATCTGGCTGATCAGTTGGTCGGGCAGCGGCGCAATGGCGCGGCGCACGCTCGCCGTGGCGGGCGTAGCGCGCTCGGCGCCGGCTGGCGATTCGGGGAATTCGGACATGGCGGGATTATAGCGATTCGGCGCGCTCCCAAGACCGTCGGCCCATGCTTGCCTCGGGTCGTTTCGAGATTGGTCATGGGGTTTCGGTATGATGGCGCGATGGCGCCCCGGGTGGGCAGGCTCGGCTGCGCGCAATCGTGAGACGTTTTGCTCGTTGTTACTTTTTTTGCAAGGAAAGCCTTTGGACACGCTGCTTCATTTCATCGCCCTGATTTTGCACATCGACAAGTTTCTCGGCGATTTCGTCCATCAATACGGCGCGTGGGTGTATGCAGTGCTGTTCGCGATCGTGTTTTGCGAGACGGGCCTCGTGGTCTTGCCCTTTCTGCCGGGCGATTCGTTGCTCTTCATCGGTGGCGCATTCTGCGCGGCCGGCCAGATGAATCTGCCCTCGCTCATTGCGCTGTTGCTCGTCGCGGCTGTCGGCGGCAACACGCTCAATTACCTCGTGGGGCGCGCGATCGGGCCGAAGGTGTTCAATACGCACGTTCCATTCTTGGAGCGCTTCCTCGATCGAGCCGCGTTGCAAAGGACGCATGACTTCTACGAGCGGCACGGCGGCAAGACGATCGTTCTCGCCCGCTTCATCCCTGTGGTGCGCACCTTTGCTCCGTTCGTGGCGGGCGTGTCCGAGATGCGCATGGGGCGGTTCCAACTGTTCAATGTGACTGGCGCCGCACTGTGGGTCCTGCTGCTCGTGCTTGCCGGTTATTTCTTCGGCAATATTCCGTTCATCCGGCAATATCTGAACCTGATCGTGCTGGTCGGTGTGGGCGCTGCCGTCGTGCCCGTCGCGCTCGCTGCGCTTTGGAAGCTCATGCGCAAGAAGTCGGCGGGCGGTGTGGCGCGCAATAGCGGCACGCATTAGCGGCACATTCGCCACAGGCCATTTACGACACGTTGTTTGCGACAAGCTGTACGACATACGCCAATATCGTTGCCGACCCTGCGCACCGGTTGCGCGGCCGATTGAGGAAAACGAAAAGGGGGTGCACGGTGAATGGTCCGACCACCGACGTTCGCTTGATCTCGGCCGAGCTCGAAGCGCTTCGGCCCACACAGATCACCGTGGGCTATCACGAGGTGCGCGCCAAGCGTGCCCATTGGCGATCGCTCGGCAAGAAGGCGCGCGGCGAAGCCATTGCGACGCATTGGTTTCCGGCTGTGCTCGGGCCGGACGGGCGACACTTCGTCGTCGATCATCATCATCTCGGGCTTGCGCTGATCGAAGAAGGCGTGAGCGAGGTTCAGATCATGGTGCAGCGCGACCTGTCGTGGCTCGATCCCCTCATCTTTTGGCGCATGATGGAGCACTATCAATGGGTGCATCCGTTCGGCCCCGACGGGACCCGGCACGATTACGCGCGCTTGCCGCAGAAGCTGACGGAACTCGTCGACGATCCCTATCGCAGTCTGGCCGGCGAACTGCGCCGCCTGGGCGGCTACGCCAAGGACATGACGCCATTCAGCGAGTTTCTGTGGGCCGATTATCTGCGCTCGAAGATTGCTGAAAAGCGTGTGCGCAAGGACTTCGACAAGGCGCTGGCGCAAGCGCTGGCCCTCTCGCACGATGCCGAGGCGCGCTATCTGCCGGGCTGGTCGGGCGAGTGGCCGGCGGGTTGAGCGCGCTCGACGCTATGACGATCGATACCGGACACGCGGCGGCCGCCCACCTGCAAGACCCGGCGCACTACGCCACGCGCCGCGCGCCAAAGCCCCCCGGGCTGCGCGCCGTGAGGGATGCGCTCGCCGGAATATCGATCGCGGGCCTGCTGCTGCCCGAGGCCGTCGCCTATGCGGGCATCGCCAATTTGCCTCCGCAGGCAGGCCTCGTCGCTTTGCTGGCAGGGCTCACCGTCTACGCCATGCTCGGCAGCAGCCGCTTTGCCATCGTTTCTGCCACGTCGTCGTCGGCAGCCGTGCTCGCCGCGACCGTCAGCGCGCAGACCGGCGGGGGCGGCGTGCAACTCGCGTATGCGGCGGCGCTCGTCGCGGCGACGGGCATCTTGTTTGCGCTGGCAGGCTTTGCCCGCCTCGGCGGAATGTCGGATTTCGTCGCCAAGCCCGTGCTTCGCGGCTTTGCGTTCGGCCTCGCCTTGACGATTGCCGTGAAGCAATTGCCGAGCATCCTAGGCGTGACGCCGCACTTTGCCGACGTGCCTCGCATCGCATTCGATCTCGCCCGGCAATGGGCTCGATGGAATGTGCATAGCGTCGCGCTTGGCGGTCTCGCGCTGACGATCCTGTTCGCGCTCGGCCGTCGTGCGCGCATTCCCGCGACGCTCGTCGTGATCGTGCTCGGCATCGGCGCCGGGTACTTCGTCGATTGGCATCGTTGGTCGATTGCCATGGTGGGGACGATCGACGTGCGCGATGTGCGCATCGGGCTGCCCGCCTTGGCGCGCACGCAATGGCTGCAAACGGCAGAGCTCGCTTTCGCGCTGATGCTCATCCTCTATGCCGAGTCCTACGGGTCCATCCGTAGTTTCGCGCTCAAACATGGTGATGCGGTCTCGGCCAATCGCGATCTCGTCGCGCTCGGCGGCGCGAACATCGTTTCGGCATTGCTGCAGGGCATGCCCGTGGGCGCCGGCTACTCGGCCACATCGGCCAACGAAGCGGCCGGAGCGCAATCGCGTTGGGCGGGGCTGGTCGCCGCAGCGATCGTCGCGCTGATCGTTGCCTTCTTGCGTCCACAACTGGGACGCATCCCGGAGCCGGTCTTGGCCGCGATCGTGATTTACGCCGTCAGCCATTCCCTGCATCCGGACGTGTTTCGGCCGTACTGGGTGTGGCGACGCGATAGGCTCGTCACCGTCGCATCGCTCGCGGGCGTGTTGTTGCTCGGCGTGCTGCATGGCCTGCTCGTCGCGATCGGCGTGAGCCTGCTCGTCACGCTGCGCGATTTTTCCGAGCCGATGGTGAGCGTGCTTGGGCGATTGCGCGATAGTCACGATTTCGTCGATCTGTCGGCACATGCCGATGCCCAGCCGATCGAGGGCATCATGATCGTGCGGCCGGAGGCGCCGCTATTTTTCGCCAATGCCGACCGCGTGCTGGGCGAGGTGCGCAAGCTGGCAGCCAGCCAGGCCAGCACGCCAGGCACGATCATGCTCAGCTTGGAGGAGACGCCCGACGTCGACGGCACGGCCATCGAGGCGCTGCGGGTCTTCGCAGCCGAACTGCGCGCGCACGATCAGAGGCTCGTGCTGGTGCGCTTGAAGCCGCGTGCGCTCGCGGCGCTCAGGCGAGCCGTCGACGATACGCTGCCGCTCGATGCACTGCGCGAACTGAGCGTCGACGAATGTGTGCAATCGGTCCTCGCAGGCTTGCCGCATTCGCCATAGCGCGCCGCTGGGACGCTCTCGGTGTGCTTAGAAGACGAGGGGATTGCGCACGGCGTCATTCGTCGCTATGTTCACCGAGTTCGCCGGAGTTCACCCGAGCGACGCACATCGGTTCCCCGGTTCAAACAAGACATTACCTTCAATGAAAATAACCGAGACCCCGCTTGGGGTGACCGACGAGGAGACAGCAAACATGGATCATCGGTTCCCCAGCGGATCCTGTGCGATTGGAGGGGACAGCCGTGAGCGCGCCCGCTTCGCTTTATCGGTCGCATCACGCGCTTCGATGTGGGTATTGGCTTGCGCCGGCGCGTGGATCGTCACTGCACCGGTTGCACCGCTTGCGCTGGCGGTAGCCGCCGAAGCTGGCGCGCCGGCTAGCGCCGCGACGAACGGCGAGGCCACCCCCACGCTCACGGCTCAGACCCTCGAAGCCCGGCTCGCCGCATTGCCGGCGGGGCCGGATAAAGACGCCGTGATGCTCGGTTATCACCTGAGCGTCGACACGCCGCATTACGCGCAAGGCCACGTGCCTGGCGGCGCGATTTCGTGCGCGAGCTGCCACATCGGCGCCGGTACGACGCCGCATGCGTCGCCCTGGTACGGTATGACGGGCGTGACGCCCGCGTACACGGCGCGCAGTGCAACGGTCGAGTCGCTGGCTCAGCGCATCAACAACTGTTTTCGCCGCTCCGAAAACGGCACGCCGCTCGCGCTCGATTCGGCGGAAATCAACGGCTTTCTGGCCTATATGACGTTCGTTTCGCAAGGGGTGCCGAGCGGCGCATTCGGCCCGGGGCGCGGTATGGGAAAAATTGCGAACGTCGCGAAGATGACCCCGGACCCCGTGCAAGGCAAGGCGATTTTCGGCGCGCGCTGTGCCTCGTGCCACGGCGCGGACGGGCAGGGTGTGCAAAGCGGCGGCCACTATGTCTTCCCGCCGCTGTGGGGCGACGCCTCGTTCAATATCGGCGCGAGCATGGCGCGCATCGGCACGGCTGCGGCGTTCATCAAACACAACATGCCGCTCGGCAACCCGAATCTGAGCGACCAAGACGCGCTCGATGTGGCGGCTTATGTGACGCATCAGCCGCGCCCCGATTTCCCTGGAAAAGAGAACGATTGGCCCAAGGGCGGCAAGCCCGTGGACGCCAGGTACTGACCTCCACCGGCTTGCATCGAGGGCCCGCGTTGTTCGCGGGCCGCCCTTTACGGCAGCGAAATGGTGAGATTGGCCGATTCGGCCTCGGGCTTGACGAGTTGCGAATAAGGCGCGAGCGTGCGCATCGTGGAGTCGCGCAGGTAAGTGTTCAGTCCGAGGTACGCCAATAGCCCGACCAGCGCGAAAACGGCGCCGATCGTCCACAGCGGCAACTCGTGCTTGAGCCGGTGCGCGATTTGATCGGGCAGCGGCCAGTGCGGTGCGAACTGCGCGCGCTTGCCTTTCATTTGCGCGATTTCATCGCCGAGCCGCCCCGTTAGATAGGCGAGCTTTTCAGGTCCCTCGAGCAAGTACTTGCCTTGAAAGCCGAGCAACAGGCACATGTGGAAGACCTCGAGCGACTGCAGTCGCGCAGCGCCCTGCGCGCGACACTCTTCCAATAGCTCGAAGAATTTCTCGCCCGCGAGTTGTTCGCCGAACAGCACGAGTTGCAGCGGGCGGCGCTCCCATTCGGCGCGGATCTTGAACGAGGAAGCGAGCACGGCTTCGTCGATCGCCGCACAAAACGCGAACTTCGAGGCGTAGACGTCGTCGGCGGGCACATTGAGCTTTTTGGCGCCGCGTTCGAAATCGGCGAGAAACGTTTGCACGCGCGAGACGAATTCGCCGGCACCCTCGGGCTCCCGCCCCTCTTTGAGCAGGAACAGCATGAAGAAGCCGTCGTAGAGCAAATCGCGCAGCGAACGCGCCTGAAAGCCTCCCTCGGTGGGAGCCGAGGCGGAGGACGGCGTGGACGGCGCGTTGGCGCCGAACAGCGAAGGCATTTGAGTCATGACGTGACCGCGATGAGTTCGAGTTTGAGATCGTTGATGCCCGACGGCGCGTAGATCATGGCCGACTGCGCTTGCAGCATTCGGTCATACAGGCCGCTGCGCGATTCGAACGCGAAGTAGCATGCGCCGGGGCGCACCGGCACCGCCGGGGGCACTTGAGGCGTATAGACGAGCCGCACGCCCGGCATGGCGGAGAGCACGAGCTTGTCGACATCGTCGGGTGCGCCCACCTTGAAGCGCGCGGGCACGGCTTCGACGAGTTCCACCGCGGGCATGTCGGCCGACACGGCCAAGAAGAACGTGGTTTTCTCGTCGATCTTGCCCGAGTCGAGGCGGCCGGCATAAAACGACGGGCGAACTTCTTCGAGCGCGATCGCGAAGTAGCGCGTCGAGATCACGGTTTCGAGCAGGTCGCGCACGATCGTGTCGAGTTGCGCAAAACCGGGCCCGGGATCGTCGTGGCGGTAAGCGGGCAATTCGGCGAGCGTATAACGCTTGGAGAACGTCATCAGTTGTCCGGCGAGCCGCAGCAATTCTTGAAAGAGCCGCTCGGGGTGCAGCGTAGGCTGCTGCAGCAAGTGCACGAGCGAGGCGACGGCGCCGTTGGCCGTATGCAGCAGCCAGAACGAGGCGATGTCGCCCGACCGGAATTCGATGATGTTCTTCGTCGGTTCGCGATGAAAGCCGTAGAGCGCGCTCACTTTCGCCTGCAGCGCGTCGATCAATTGCCGCAGCCGCTGATGGAGAACGGACGATGCTTCGACGGCAAGGCACGGCGGCACGAAGTTTTCGTCGATCTCGAAACCCGACGTGGCCGTGCGCCGCAAACGCGCGAGCGGCACCGCCAGCAATTGTGCGCGCGGCTCCGTGTGGCTGATCAGCTTCACGCGCGTTTTGAGAAACGTCAGATTGGCGACGGCCGCGTCGGTGAACTGATCGGCGACGTTTTGCTGCTTGGGCGCGTAACGCGAGACGAAGGCGTCGGCCGATTCGTCCGCATAGTTGCCGCCCGTTTCGCGCAGCGGATGCAGCGCGAGATAGAAGATGAATTCGCCGACGCCTTCGGGCAACGTGTCGAGCGCGACGGGTTGCGGCAGTTCGTCGGCGAGCGGCCCCGCGTAGAGCGTGCCGTCGGGGAAGACGAGCGAGAGCTCGGACAGCCGCAGCAGGTTGTTGCCAAGCGAATCGATATCGAAGCGCACGCTGCGCACGCCCCAGTTGAACGGCTGGATGGCCCGTATCGACTCGACGAGCCGCGCCTCGTGATAAGCGTCCTGTTGCTGGAAATGCTGGGGCCGCAAAAATAGGCCCTCGCCCCAAAGCAATTTCGCCGAATAACTCATCTCAATTTCACTATCTAGGTTTTGTGTATCCGCGAGCGAGCGGCCATGATGCCGGCATTGGCCAGCGCCTTATGGCGCAATGACCGTGCGCTAGCCGCAACTGATGGATGAAAGCATATTGAGCTGCTGCATCGGCAATCGCGGATCGGGCGCAATGACCGCGCCGCTCGTAACGGTCATCGCACAGTTGTGAAGGCCGATCATTATGCCGGATTTCTCGGATTTAGCCGGGTCGAAGGCGAATTTCCAGCGCTGCAGCGCCGGGTCGCGAAACAATGCGACGACACCGAATGCTTGCGCCTCGCGGGTGACTTTTTCCGTCATCTGGTAATGCTGCCCAGGAATTAGAGTAACCTCTCGCACACTCAGTAAGTCGGTGCCGAGCGCTGTTTTTTCCTTGGCCGGATCGGTAAAAGTGTCGAACGACGCTTGCTGGAACGAGGTCGGATCCTTGAGCGCATAGAGCCGCACCACGAGCGCGAGCGGATGATGATCTTCGGCTGCATTCAGATTGGACGCGGCCGCGAGCGTCAAGGGAATGTCGCGCGGCGGCTTTTGGGAGTCGGGCACAGGCGGCTTGCCGATGCCCGCGGCCTGCAGCGCGGTCGAGGCCGCAGCGCCCAGCACGGAGATGCCCGCCGCACACCCGCTCAGCAGCAGCGAAAGTGCGAGCGGCCAGGCGAGGCGCACTAAATACGAATAACCAAAAGCTCGACGACTCACACTGCACCCCGTCCAAGATGACCCATTGCTCGAATGCTCGATTCCTCGATGCGCGGTAACGGCTGACATGTTCGATTGCGGTCGCCGCGCGGAGAATAATGTACAAGTTTGTCTAGTTAGCCGGCAGGAAAATTTTCCCGGTATTTAATCTTGCTGTCATTGAGTCGGAAATTATTTCCATTGCTTGCCTGGCGTATCAAACGTTTTCAAAACAGGATGAATCTGATTCGAACTCAGCCCTGTTGAATTATCGAAAATTGGCCGGTACTATACGCCGCACTCGCCGCAAAGCAAAGTTGCGGTTTCCCTCGGCGAATTAATAAACGGCTTCGCTGTAAGAAGAAAGAAACGATGAAACAACGACTTTTCCTATTTTCCGCGACGGTGCTCGTGTGTGCCGCTATGGTTGGCTGTGCGACGCAAAACGGCAACCCGGCCGCTTCTTCTCCCGAAGCTTTTAACAAGGCGCTGGCCGATGCCGACGCAGTAGCGAAGGGCGGCGACCAAACGCGCGCGCTTGCGCTCTACGATCAGTTGACGAAGGCCGATCCCACGCGTGAAGAGCCGTGGTCGCGCATGGCGCAGGTCCAATTCTCGCAATCGCATTACGGGCAGGCGATCGTTGCCGCGCAGGAAGCGCTGTCGCGTGACCAGACCGATCGCGCGGCCAAGAGCGTGCTGGCGGTGAGCGGCCTGCGCGTGGCCACCGAATCGCTCGGCCAATTGCGGCAGGACGCCGGGTTGACCGGCGATGCGAAGGCCGATGCGTCCGTGCTCGCGCACCAACTGCGCGATACCCTCGGCGAAAGCACGCTCTTTCCGGAAGAAGCCGACGAGAAAAAACCGGTGGTGAGGAAGCGGCGCGTGGTGCGTCGCCCTGTCGCCGCTGCGCAAAAGCCGGCTGAAAAAGTCGCGGAAGGCGCAGCGGCCGCCGCGCCGAGCGCGCCGGCTCAGGCTGCGAAGCGCAGCGGTGCGGCGGACCCTTTCAGTGCGCTTCGCTGATCGGCCCGTGTGATTCAGATTCCCTTGGGAGCCATCGATGGCGAAGAAAGAAAGCATCCAGAAGCGCCTGCAGAAGGTGCGGCCGCCGCGCGTCCAACTGACCTACGAGGTCGAGCGCGGCGATGCGATCGAAGTTAAAGAGCTGCCGTTCGTGGTTGGCGTCGTCGCCGATCTGGCTGGGCAGTCCGAGGTCGAGCAACCGAAGCTGCGCGATCGCAAGTTCGTGAGCATCGATCGTGACAATTTCGACGATGTCATGAAGGGCCTCGAGCCGCGCTCCGCTTTCCAGGTCAAGAACGAGCTGACCGAGGCGGGCGGCTCCTTCGGCGTCGATCTGCGGTTCCGTTCGATGGAGGACTTCGGGCCAGACGCCGTGGTCCAGCAGATCGAACCGCTGCGGCGCTTGCTCGAGGCGCGCGCCAAGCTTGCCGATCTGCGCAACAAGCTGGCCGGCAACGATCAGCTCGAGAGCCTGCTCAGCGAAGTGCTCGCCAATACCCAGCAGCTGCAAACGCTGGCGGGCGAAACGGGCGCGCTGAGCAACGGCGAAGACAAGCAAGGCGAATAACGTGAGCGGGGTGTGAGGATGAATCAGCAAACGGCCGCGGCCCCCGTCGGGGCGGCGCAAGCAGGCGCCGCACCGTCGTTGCTCGACGAAATCGTCGAAAAGAGCAAAGTTGCGAAATCCGATTCCGAGCACGCGCGTGCCAAGGATCTGATCGGCGAACTCGTGCATCAAGTAATGGACGGCACGGTCGTCGTCTCCGACAACCTATCGGCGACTATCGACGCCCGCATTGCCGAGCTCGATCGCCTCCTATCGGCGCAATTGAGCGAAGTCATGCATGCGCCCGAGTTCCAGCGCATGGAAAGCACCTGGCGCGGGCTCAACTACCTGTGCAAGGAAAGCAATACCGGCTCGACCATCAAGATTCGCGTGCTCAACGCGGGCAAGCGCGAGATCGTGCGCGATTTCAAGGCTGCCTCCGAATTCGATCAGAGCGCGTTGTTCAAGAAGATCTACGAAGAAGAGTTCGGCACCTTCGGTGGCGCGCCGTTCGGTGCGCTGATCGGCGATTTCGAGCTGACGCGCCAGCCCGAGGACATGTATTTCATCGAGCAGATGTCGCACGTCGCGGCGGCCGCGCATGCGCCGTTCATTGCGTCGACTTCGCCCGAGCTGCTCGGTCTCGAAACGTTCGCCGATCTCGGCAAGCCGCGTGATCTCGCCAAGGTGTTCGATACCGTCGAATACGCCAAGTGGAAGTCGTTCCGCGAATCAGAGGATTCGCGTTATGTGGGCTTGACGCTGCCGCGCTACCTGGGCCGGCTGCCGTTCCACCCGCGCGACGGGCTCGTTGCCGATACATTCAATTTCGTCGAGAACGTCGACGGCTCCGATCACAGCAAGTATCTGTGGTGCAACGCGGCTTGGGCGTTCGCTGCGCGGCTGACGGCGGCGTTCGACGATTTCGGCTGGTGCGCGGCGATTCGCGGCGTGGAAGGCGGCGGGCTCGTGGAAGACTTGCCCACGCACACGTTCAAGACCGACGACGGGGAAATCGCGTTGAAGTGCCCGACCGAAATCGCCATTACCGATCGGCGCGAGAAGGAACTGAGCGATCTCGGCTTCATTCCGCTCGTGCACTGCAAGAATTCCGACTATGCGGCGTTCTTCGCCGCCCAGTCGGTGCAAAGGCCGAAGAAATACAACACCGACAGCGCCAACGCCAACGCCGTGCTGTCGGCGCAGTTGCAATACATTTTTTCGGTCTCGCGTATCGCTCACTATTTGAAGGCGATGATGCGCGACAAGATCGGCAGTTTTGCTTCCGCGCAAAACGTCGAGCAGTTCTTGAACCGTTGGGTCGCGCAGTACGTGTTGCTCGACGACAACGCTACACAAGAACAAAAGGCGCAGTTTCCGCTGCGCGAGGCGTCGATTCAGGTGTCCGAGATTCCCGGCAAGCCGGGCTCGTACCGGTCCGTCGCCTTCCTGCGCCCGCATTTCCAGTTGGACGAGTTGTCGATTTCGCTGCGGCTCGTGGCCGATCTGCCGAAAACCGCTGGCGCATAACCACAAGTTATTCCGAGCGCGGCTCGGGCCGAAAGCTCGAGCCGCATATAACCGCTACCTGGGAGTCGCGAAGTCATGAAAGACATCTATTTGAAGTTTGGCAATCCCGCCATCAAGGGCGAATCCGCCGACAAAGATCACAAGGACTGGATCGAGGTCAGCTCGTGGAATCACTCGATCACGCAGCCGCGCTCGGCTACCTCGGGCACCGCCGGCGGCGCCACGGCCGAGCGTTGCGAACATGGCGATATGACCTTCTCCAAGGATATCGACCTCGTTAGCCCGCTGCTGTACCAGCACGCCTCGGGCGGCACGACGTTCGACGAAGTGACGGTCGACTTCATGCGCGCTGACGGCGAAGGCAATCGCGTCAAGTACCTCGAGATCAAGATGAAGTACGTGATCGTCTCGTCGGTTGCCCCGAGCGTGGTCGGCGAGGGTTTGCCCACCGAGGAGTTCTCGCTGAAGTACGCCGCTATTCAGTGGAAGTACACGCAGCAAAAGACGGCCGGCGGCGCGGCCGGTAATGCGCAAGGCGCATGGAGCTTGACGAAGAACGACAAGACCTACGCGGTCTAAGTCTTAGGCATTGCGCCGCCCGCGTCGATTGCGAAGCGGGCGGCGCGTTCGTTCTCCGTCAGCATGATTCGCCCCTTTTCACGGCCCTATGAAGCGCTTTGAACCGAGCTTGCTCGATAAGCTCTTCGATGACGATCCGCGCTCGCCGGCGCCTGCCGCGATGCGTCAGTGGTCGCTCGACGAACTCAAGGGCCGGGTGGCGCGCGATGTCGAAGCGCTGCTCAATACACGGATCGTCCTGACGGAGCATGACCTCGCGGCGCTGCCGGAGTGTCATCGCTCCGTGTTGACCTACGGTTTGAACGATTTCTCAGGCCTGAGCCTGGCGAGCCACGTCGATCGCACGTTCATCTGCGATTCCATCACGCAGGCGATCGCGCGGCACGAGCCGCGCTTGCGCGACGTGCGTGTTTCGCTGGAAATCAACGAACAATCGACGAACGTCCTGTATTTCGTCATTCGCGCCAAGCTCGTCGTTCATCCTGCCGAAGAGCCGGTCAGCTTCGACGCGATGCTGCAAGCCTCTACGTTGCAATATTCGGTCACGCGGTCGCGGCGTGCGACGGATGCTACCCGCTCCCGCGTGCGCGAACCCAGACTCAGCTAGTTCAGATAGCGAGAGAAGAGCGAGCACGCTCGGGGAAGATTGATGGAAGCGTTGCTGCCTTACTATGAGCGCGAGTTGGCGTTTCTGCGCCGCTATTCGCTCGATTTCGCCGAGCGGTACCCGAAAATCGCCGCCCGGCTCGCGCCTCAGGGCGAGCACGGCGACGATCCCCACGTCGAGCGCATGATCGAAGCGTTCGGGTTGCTCACCGCTCGCGTCAATAAGAAACTCGACGACGACCTTCCCGAATTCACCGAGGCGCTCGTCGAAGTGTTGTATCCGCATTATCTGCGGCCGTTTCCCTCATGCTCGATCGCGCAGTTGAGCTTGCCCCGCGATGCGCTGCCGGCACAGCCCGTCACGATCGCGCGCGGCACGCCGCTTGCCGCCCGTGAAATCCGCGGCGTTCGGTGCCAATTCCGTACGGCCTACGAGGTCACGCTCTCTCCCGTGCGTTTGGCACATGCGCGGCACACGCCGCTCACAGAGGTGCCTGCTTCCGCCGTCACGCTGCCGGGCGACGCATCCGCATTGCTCTCGTTCACCTTCGAGGCGAAGGATGCGGACGCGACGCTGGGCGCGCTGAATTTGGGTGCGCTGCGCGCGTACCTGCATGGCGAGCAGTCGTTTATCGCGGCGCTGACCGATTCGCTGTTCATGAAGGCGATCGGCGCCTATATCCAAACCGACGAGAGCCGCCTCTGGCGCCCGCTCACCGATATGCCCATTGCGCCGGCCGGTTTCAACGAAGCCGATGCGCTGATCGACTACCCGGCCAAGTCGCACCCGGCCTACCGTGTGCTCGCCGAGTACTTCGCCTTCCCCGAGAAATTCGATTTCGTCGATTTCGACATGCGCGAGATGGTTCGCGTCGCGGGGCGCTGCCGGCGCTTGACCTTGCACGTCGCGCTCGGCGAATTGCGTGATGAGCCGCATATCGAGCGGCTCGTCGAATCGCTGAGCGCCAATCACGTCCGGCTGTTCTGCACGCCTGTCGTCAACCTGTTCGAACAGCGCGGCGAGCCGATCCATGTCAGTCACGAGACCGTCTCCTACCCGGTCGTTGCAAACGCGCGCCATGCGCGATCGTACGAGGTCTATTCGATCGATGACGTGCGCTGTGTCCGAACGCGCGAGCAAGGGCAGACCATTACCGAATTTCGGCCCTTTTATTCGCTCCACCACGAGGAACCGGGCCGCGTCGGCCGTTACTGGTTTGCGCGCCGCAACGATTGGGTCGCACAGCATAGCCCCGGCTACGAGACCGAAATTTCCGTCGTCGATGCCGATTTCGACCCGCTCGAAGCGCGCACGGACACGCTGAGCGTTGCACTGACCTGCACGAACCGCGATTTGCCGGCACAGTTGGCAGTCGGTCTAGAAGGCGGCGATTTATTCGCCTCGCCCGATGTGCGTGTCGGTCCGATCGCGCTCCTGTCCCGGCCTACTCCGACGCTGCGTGTGCCGCGCGGCGCCGCGTTGCGCTGGCGGCTCGTCTCGCACCTGGCGCTCAATCGAGTCTCGCTGTCGTCCAACGGGCTCGCCGCGCTCAAAGAGCTGCTGGTGCTCTACGACGCGCGCCGCACGGCCGTATCGGCCCGGCACATCGCGGGCATCGTCGGCATCGAGCAGCGGCCGGCCGTGCATTGGCTGGCCGGCCGGCCCTTCGCCACGTTCGTGCGGGGCGTCGAAATCCGCTTGACGTTCGACGAGGCGCATTACGTGGGCACGAGCCTCGCCACCTTCGTGCGCGTGCTCGATACATTCTTCGGCCTGTTCGTACGCCTGAACAGCTTTGTGCAACTCGTGGCCGTGGCAGGCCGCACAGGCGAGGAGATCTTGCGATGCAAGCCGCGCAGCGCGGAATCGACGCTGGCGTAGTCGAGCGGCTGCTCGACGAGCCGTACCGGTTCCAATTCTTTCAAGCGGTCAGGATGCTCGACACCTGGTTTTCACGCGAGCGCGTGAACGCGGGCGGGCGCCGGGCCGGCGAACGCAGCGCGACCTCCGTCGCTTTCCGCAACAGCCTCGCCGTGACTTTTCCGCCAAGCGAGCTCGAGCGGGCCGTGACGTACGATCAAGCCGGCGAGGCCTTGACCGAACCCGAGGCTCGGCGCGCGGCGCTCGTGCAGCGCAAGGTCGAGCGCGTCGAGCTCACGCCCGCGTTCTTTGGCATGCTGGGCGGGCAGGGCACGCTACCGTTGCATTACACCGAGCAGTTGATTGGGCGCGCTCAATTGCAGCGCGATCATGCGGCACGCGAGTATTTCGACGTCTTCGCCAATCGCGCGACCGCGCTGTTTTACGCGGCATGGAAGAAGTACCGGCTGCCGCTTCACTACGAACTGAATCGCGACGAGCGCTATGTGCCGCTGTTGCTCGCGCTGGCGGGGGCGCCCGACGCGCCGACGCGCGCGCGCCTGCAAGGCGGCAGCGGCGCACTGATCGACGAAGCGCTCGCCGGCTGTGCGCTACCGGCCCGCCACCGGCCGATGTCGGCCGTCTTCCTCGGACTTGTGCTGGCCGAGTACTTTCGCGTCAGGGTGCGCGTCGATCAATTCGCCGGCCGGTGGTACGCCGTGCCGCAAGAGCGCATGACGGTGCTCGGGCGCGTGAACGCGACGCTCGGCGCAACGGCGTTGGCGGGCGAGCGCGTGTGGCAGCGCGATATGCGGGCGCGCATCGTCGTCGGCCCGCTGACCAAGCGCGATTACGAAGGCTTCTTGCCCGGCGAAGCGCGCGCCGTTGCGCTCGAACGCATGCTGACGCTGCTCGCGGGCACGACGATCGAGTATGAAGTGTCGCTCGTCCTCGCGCGAGAAGAGGTCGGGGCGAGCTGTCTCGGCGCGGGCGCACGGCTCGGTTACGACGCATTCCTTTGCACGCGCGAAGCCGAGCGCGATCGCGACGACGCGCGCTACGAGCTGAACGTCATTCACTAGACACCAAACACCAAACAAAGCGAGAAGCGACCGAACATGAGCACCCCACTGAAGACTCTCATCGCCAAGCTCGATACCTTGTGCTTGAACGCCGCGACGCGCGCGGCGAGCCTTTGCCTCGGACGCGGCCATTACGAGGTCGATCTCGAACACTTGCTGCTTGCGCTCATCGAGCAAAGCGCGAGCGACTTATGCGTGGTCTTGCGCGGCAACGGCCTGAGCACGGAAGCCTTGCGCGCCGATCTCGAACGCGAACTCGCCCGCATGAAGACGGGCAACACGCGCACCCCCGTGTTTTCGCAGCACCTGATCGCGCTGTTCGAGCAAGCGTGGCTCATTGCGTCGCTCGATTCGCACGTCGCACGGATTCGCTCGGGACACCTGTTGCTCGCGCTGCTGGCCTCGCCCGAACTCGCCCAGTTCGCCGAGCGCATGTCGCCGGTTTTCGCGCGGGTGCCGCTCGAGCAACTCAAGCATCGATTCGACGAGGCCACGGCCGGTTCGATCGAGGTCGAGCGCGTCGGAAACGAACCCGCAGCCAACGCGGTAGCGGGCGAAGCCGCACAGGCCGCGCTCGATCCGAGCGCCGCCGCACCGTCGAAGACGCCTGCGCTCGACACTTACACCACCAATTTGACGCAGCGCGCGCGCGACGGTCACGTCGACCCGGTCATTGGCCGAGAGGCCGAGATTCGACAGACGATCGACATCCTCATGCGCCGCCGCCAGAACAATCCGATCCTGACAGGGGAAGCGGGTGTGGGCAAAACCGCCGTGGTCGAGGGGCTCGCGCTGCGCATCGCAGCCGGCGACGTGCCGCCCCCGCTCGTCGGGGTGGCGCTGCATGTGCTCGATATGGGCTTGCTGCAGGCCGGCGCGAGCGTGAAAGGCGAGTTTGAGAATCGCCTGAAGAGCGTCATCGACGAAGTCAAGAAGAGCGCCGTGCCGATCATTCTCTTCATCGATGAAGCGCACACGATCATCGGTGCGGGCGGGCAAGCGGGGCAGAACGACGCCGCGAACTTACTCAAGCCTGCGCTGGCTCGCGGTGAGTTGCGTACGATCGCGGCGACGACGTGGAGCGAATACCGTAAGTATTTCGAGAAAGACGTCGCGCTGGCTCGCCGCTTCCAAGTGGTGAAGATCGACGAACCGAGCGAGACGCTCGCTTGTGCGATGGTGCGGGGCCTTGCCGCGCGCATGGAGTCGCATTTCAACGTGCGGATTCTCGACGAAGCGATCGCCGAAGCGGTGCGTCTGTCGCATCGGTATATCACTGGCCGGCAATTGCCCGACAAGGCGATTGGCGTGCTCGATACAGCTTGTGCGAAGGTCGCGCTGGCGCAAGGTTCGACACCGGCGCTCATCGACGACACGCGCAAACGGATCGAGCGAACCGATGTCGAGATTGCCGCGCTCGAACGCGAGCAAGCGACGGGCACCGGCGCTTCGGCACACGATGAGCGACTCGCACAGTTGCGCTCGGCGCGCAAAGCGGACGTCGCGGCGCTGGCGGCCGACGAGGCGCGTTACGAGCAAGAACGTACGCTTGCCCAGCGGATCGAACGCCTGCGTAGCCAGCTCGCCGCCGCAAAGACCGGCGAAGCTACTGAAGGCGGCCAAGGCGGCCAAGGCGGCCAAGGCGATGAAGGCAGCGCTATGCGCGAGCAGGCTGGGGCCGTCGACACCGGCGCGGTACGCGACGAACTCGCCCGTCTCACTGCCGAACTGCATGCGTTGCAACAACCGAGCCCGATGGTGCCGCTGCAAGTCGACGGGCATGTCGTCGCGGAAATCGTTGCGGCGTGGACCGGCATTCCGCTGGGCCGCATGGTCAAAGACGAGATCGACACCGTCCTTTCCCTGAAGGATCTGCTTGCCGCGCGCGTGATCGGTCAGGACCACGCGCTCGAAGCGATCGCGCAACGCGTGCGAACGGCTAGCGCCAATTTGGAGGACCCGAACAAGCCGCGCGGCGTATTTCTCTTCGTCGGGCCGTCGGGCGTCGGCAAGACCGAGACGGCCCTCGCGCTGGCCGATATCCTCTATGGCGGAGAACGCAAGCTCATCACCATCAACATGAGCGAGTACCAGGAAGCGCACAGCGTTTCGGGCTTGAAAGGCTCGCCGCCGGGTTACGTCGGTTACGGAGAGGGCGGCGTGCTCACGGAGGCCGTGCGGCGCAATCCCTATTCGGTCGTGCTGCTCGATGAAGTCGAGAAGGCGCACCCCGATGTGCTCGAGATGTTTTTTCAGGTGTTCGACAAAGGCACGCTCGACGATGCCGAAGGGCGCGAGATCGATTTTCGCCATGCGTTGATCATCCTCACGTCGAACGTCGGATCGGCTGCCGTCATGCAAGCCTGCTTGAATCAGGAAGCTGACGCGCTGCCCGATGCGCAAGCATTGACCGAGCTGATGCAGCCGCAACTCTACAAAGCGTTCAAGCCCGCCTTCCTCGGACGTGTCAAAGTCGTGCCGTACTATCCGATCTCGGACGACGTGCTCGCCGAAATCATCGAGTTGAAGCTCGATCGAATTCGCGCACGGGTGGCCGCGAACCATCGCGCTGCGTTCGCATGGGACGAATCGCTCGTCGATGCGGTTCATGCTCGGTGCACGGAGGTCGACTCGGGCGCGCGCAACGTCGACCACATTCTCAACGGCACGCTCTTGCCCGAGCTCGCGCAGCACGTGCTCGGCTATATCGCTCAAGGCGAACGGATCGAGCGCATCGATGTGCGTGCGCTGGAGTCGGGCGACTTCGAATACAAGGTTTGCTGACATGCCGATCGACCTCGCACCGCTTATTGCCCCGCTCGAAGGCGCATCGCCTTGCGGCGGCGACCTGCTGTTTTCTTCCGACTTCGATGCGATCCAGCACGCGCGCCGCTTCGACGACCCGTCGCTCGATCAGGGCGAGTGGGTCACCGACATCAAGGAAGCCGATTGGAGCTTCGTGATCGAGCGTTGCTCGCTGCTGCTGAAGACGCAGACGAAGGACCTGCGTCTGGCCGCATGGCTGACCGAAGCGCTGGCGATGAAGCAGGGCTTGGCCGGCCTATCGCAAGGTTATGCGCTGCTTGCCACGCTGAGCGAACGCTATTGGGACAGCGTGCATCCGCTTCCCGAGGGCGACGATGCCGAATACCGGCTCGGCAATGTCGCATGGCTCGTTGGCCGCACGTCGCAGTTGCTGCGTGCAGTGCCGCTCACGCAGTCGTCGAGCGGCGCGTTCACGGGGCTCGATTGGGAGGTGGCGACGAACGTCGCGCAGGCGATACGTCGCGATCCGGACCGCGCCGACGATATCTCACGCGGCAAGCCATCGATCGAGCAGATCGATGTGGCCAAGCGGGCGACGCCGCCCGCGTTTTACCGCACGCTGATCACGGACCTGAAAGCGTTCGAGGCCGCGATGCTTGCGCTCGAACGCGAGCTGGACACGCGCGCCGGCACGGGGGCGCCCAGCTTTCGGCAAGTCAAGGATGCCTACGAATTCGTCTTCACGCTTGCCGAGCGATTCGCGCGCGACGTCGGCGCCAAGTTAGAGCCCGTGGCGGAGCAACCCGCGCCTTCCGCCGAGCGCGCCGAGCCCAGTTTCAAGACGGCTCCTTCTCTCGAGACTTCGATGCTAGCCAACGCCGATGCACCGGCGGCCGTGCGCCCGACCGGCCCGATCCAAACCCGTGCCGACGCCGTGGCGCAACTGCGTGCGGTCGCGCGTTTCTTTCGCTCGACCGAGCCGCACAGCCCCGCTGCCTATCTTGCCGAGAAAGCCGCCGAGTGGGCCGACATGCCGCTGCACCAATGGCTCTCCGCCGTGGTCAAGGACGACGGCTCGCTCGCGCATATTCGCGAGTTGCTCGGGGTCAAGCCGGACGACGCGAGTTGAACGTGAGTTGAACGTGAGTCGAGCGTGAGTTGAACGCGAAGGCTCCGGCGGTCCTGCACGCACCGGCTATCGGTGCCTATTGGCCGACGCGGAACTCGATGCGCCTGTTGCGCGCCCGGCCGTCGTCGGTGTCGTTCGATGCGATGGGCTGATCGGGGCCGACGCCCATCGTCGTCATCGAGCGCGGCGCCACGCCCTTCGTGACGAGGTAGCCCTTGACGGCATCGGCGCGCGCCTGGCTCAGCGTGATGTTCGACGCGCGATTGCCGGAGTTGTCGGTGTGGCCGATGATCTCGACCGTCTTGCCCGAAATTCTGGCGAGCACGGTGGCCATCTGGTCGAGGATCGCTCGGCCCTGCGGGGTCAAGGTCGCGCTACCGGTTTCGAATTCGATCGTGCGATTCGCGAGCGTGTTGTCAAGTAGGCCCTGCTCCGACGCGCTCACGCGCAACCCGTTGCGGATCGTATAAGTCGGGTTCAGCGCATTGGCCATGTCGCTCGCGATCTGCTGGCGCTGCGATTCGTTCGACACCTCGCCCTTCACCTCGATTTGGGTGCCGTCGATTTTCAGTTGTCCTTTGCTGATCTGCTTCAGTTGCGGACCGAGCAGCTTCTGCACATTTGCGCTCCAATTGGGCGGGGTGGCGACGCCGCCGACCTCGATCTGATCGAGCACATTGCCCGCGCCGTACGTTTCGCGCAACCGCTGCAGCACGGCGCTGTGCGTGGCTTCGTCGGGCACCTTGCCGCTCGCGACCACTTGGCCGGGGGCGGCATCGGCGGGGGCGGGCACACGTGTGGGACCGCTCGTCGAGCCCGACGTGCCCGCGGCTCCGATTTGCCCCTGCGGCCCCTGCGCGGGCAGCGTCGTGACGCGAACGCGCATGCCGTTGTTGTCCACGGGCGAGACCATGGCCGGGCTGCCGTTGTCGGCAGAGGCAGCGCCCGCGGCAAAGCAGCCGCTCGCCGCGATCATAGCGGCCGCCACGCCGTGCGCGAAGCGGCTCAAGCCCGTTCGAAGAGGCGCGCCCTCAAGCCGCGGCAAAGCGCGATGCCGCTCGTCGATCGATCCGCTCGTGCGCACGTCACGCCCCGACATAAGCTTCGCGGAACGTATCGATCGCAATGCGCAGCGACAGTTGCGGCTGTTCGAGATAGCTGACGAGCTTGCTGATTCCATGTTCGTTCTGGGCGTGGTCGTCGACCCATTCGGGGTCGTCGATGTCGATGTTGTGAGCCGAATAAGCTTGCGGATCGATGACGCTGTGCAAGGTCTTCGCCGAGGCGCCGTTGAAGCCGACGATGAGCCGCTCGCGTTCGGCGATCGTGCCGATGAAAATCGCCAGTTCGAAATCGGCCTGAGCGAGAAATGGTGCGATGAGCTCGAGCCAGAACGCGGCGACGAGGCTGCGGTAGAACATGTCGTTCGGCAGGGGCAGCGTGAGGCCGCGCTCGAGGTTCGGCGCGTGGCTCAGCATGACGGGCTTGAGCAGCGAGCCGAGCGCGAGCATCGCGCCGCGCAGCCGCACGGGATGGCCGCTTGCGAGCAGCATCTGCTCGAGACCGGCTAGCGTTTGATGCTCGACGAAATCGGCAAACGTGCCGTCATGCGAGTTCGCGGTGCCGACGTCGATCGGCACTTGGGTATCGCCCAGCGCTTGCAGCGCGGTAGCGGGTTCTTCGCAGTCGTAGACGGTGCGCATCTGCGTCGAGGCGCGCGTCCATAGCCGCGCGAATGCGAGCGGGCTGCGCGCGAGAAAGGCGAGGGGGCGCTCGACTTCGAGCGCTGTCGCGGCGAGCAGCGGAAAGCGCCGCGAGGAGACGTCGTGGCTCGACATCATGTGGCCTGCGATCGCCAGCCGGCTTTGCGAGCCGAGGAACGCGAAATGCATGGGCTTCGCGTTCTCGTAGACGATCTTCCAGCGTGGATCTTCGGCGAGCAACTCCATGGCCTGCGCGACCCAATGGTCCAGCGTCTGCAGCAGTTGCGGATTGTGCGTGCTCTTGACGAAGTCCCCGCGCGAAGGAATCTTGCCGAAGTAGGCGAGTTGCGCCTGCACGGTTTGCGTCATTGCGCGGCTCCTGTATTCGAGACGGCCGTGTTGGCGGCCGAGGGCGTGAGAGTGTTCGAAGGCGCTGCGGCCACTGCGCCCGACGCGCCGAGCGCCGGAGCGGCGCCGCTTGCTTGCGCGGCGGCCGTGCGCGCCGCCGCGGCGTCGGCGACCGACTCGGGCAAGCGCGTGCCGCGCAGGCTCTGCTGTTGCGGGGCGTCGCTGCCACCGCTGCCGCTCGACGGCTGCGACGTGCTGATGATCCGCATGCTGAGCGCCACGGTCACGCTGCCCTGGGTCCACGTCAGCGAGAACGTGCCGTCGGGGTTGCGCGTGCGCTTGGCCGAATTGATCAGCTTTTCGAGCCCGTAGTGGCCCGGCTCGTTGACGAGTTCGATTGTCCGGCCGTCGAACGACGTGGCCGTCAGCGTGGCCCCAGGGGCGCCTTGCGGGTTCGGCCAGACGAAGTTCGTCCATTGCGGCGGCGTATTGCGGTAACGCAATTGCTGACCGTCGATGGCAATCGTGTACTCGGTCGTGCCTTGGCCCGGCTGCGGCAGGATCTGGAACACCGTTTGCGGTTCAGCCGTCGCGCCGCCGCTTGCAGCCGCCGCACCGGAGAGCGGAGCGACCCAGCGGGCGAAGCCGCTCGTGAACTCGGGCGAGAGCACGATACCCATGCCGCCCCAAGTGCGCGGCGAAAGCGTATCGCCGCGCCGCACGGCGAGCGGCCCGAGCGTCGTGCCGACGAACTTGGAAATCGCGCCGTCGGGGCCGAACACCTGCGCGATCTCGCTCGCGCCGGCTTCGACCTTCGCATCGCCCGAGAACGGATACTTGTTCGCGAGCGAGGTTTGGAAGGTTTGGTAGACCTGCGCGTTCCAGACTTTATTGACCTCGTTGCTGGCCGGCTCGATCGCGACCGCGAACGCCTGCATCAGCGGCCGTACGAGCAAGGGGCGCAGCGCCTTGCGCTGATCGTCGGTCAGCCCCGTGAGCATTTGCTCGTCGACGAACTTGAGCGAATCGGCAAGCTCCGAGCCATTGCCGTCGAGCGTCTGCTGCATGAGCTCGCGCGCGCCGGGGCCGGGATCGCCTTGGTTCTTGAGCACGTTAAAGCGCGTGCGCACCTTCGAAAGCGTATCCATATAGCCGTTCAGCAAGGACGCGTTCTCCTGCTTGGCGACGATGCGTGCGAGCCCGCTGAAGGCAATGCCGACGGGGCCTGCCGTGGGCGAGCCACCGGCGAGATCGACGTCGATGCCGGCGTTTTGCGCCGCTTGCGTCTTCGACGAGAACAGCCGCTTGAACCATCCCGTGACGCCGTTCTGCGCTTTCTGCAAGGTGGTGGATGCGAGCGCGGGATTGTCCCACGCCGTTTGCGTGTAGGCCGTTTCGAGGATCTTGCGGATCGGCGAATCTTGCGGATCGCCGAGGCGGTTCATCGCGTCGACGGCCTGGCCGAAGCTGCCGAAGTCGCGCACGGCAATGCCTTGCATGAAGCGCTGCCAGTGCTGGGCGTACTCGGTCTTGTACATGCCGACGAGCGCCTTTTGGATCTGCTCGGGGCTGCCTTCGAGCGTGAGGTCGTCTTGTGAGGACGTATTCAGCACCCAATCCTTCGCTTGCAGCTCCTTCGTGGCGGCGTCGCGAATCGCCGGCTTGACGTAGTCGAACCACGCTTCGCGCGTGAACGTGCCGGGGATCGCGTAGCTGCCGCCGACGAGGCCGGTGTTGTTCTCGCCGACGATGCGCGCGATGGTCATCGGCGCATAGCGTGTGGAGGCGCGCGCCTTGATTTCCTCGTAGACGCGTTGACGCGCCGGCATGCCGCGCACGACGTGGCGCAAGTTCTCGCGCGTCTGATCGATCAACGAGAGGTTCGCGTCGATCATTGGCCAATCGTCGTCCGAGACGCGCGCGAGATAGAACGTGATCATGCGCTCGGCGCTCTTGATCATTTCGTCGCGCGACATGTTTCCGCGATTCGTTTCCAGCCAGCCGCGCCAGAAGCGCGCGAGCTGATCGGTAAGGTGCGCCGCTTCGACATGGCGCTTGTCCGACAGCATCAGGTAGGTTTTCAGTGCGTTGTAGGCGTCCTCGACATTGGTCGGCGACGCGTCGCTGTAGAGTCCGCCCTGAGCGCCGTTCGCGGCCGGGGCAGCCGTGCTCGTGCGCGCTGATACGGGAATGGCCCCCGATTCGGGCGGGCGCGTGAGCGGCGCGAGCTGATCCGGATGGGTGTTGACCTCCTTGAGGAAGGCGGCCAGATTTTGCGACACCGGGTCGAGCATCAACTGCTTGACGCCGCGGTAGTACTCGGCCAACAGGCGCTGCTCGATCCGATCGCCTTGGTACAAGCCGAGCGATACCGAGATGGGGCGGTCGTGGCGGAACTGTTCGAGTTGAGTGATCCGGTCTTCGAGAATATCCATCGCCTGCAGCCGCGACTGCAGATCGTTGCGGCTCTGCTGCAAGCGCACGATGTTGTCGAGGTCGGCTTGCACGTTCGAGGCGAGCTGTTCGTTGCCGAGCGTGGACCAGGTCCATCCCCCTAGCGCCAGCGCGAGCGCGGCGACGAACGCGAAGAAGGTGCCGTAGCGGAAACGCGTTTTCGCGGGGCTCGCGAATTGGCGCACCGTCTGGCGATCGGCGAAGATGACCTTCGAGAACAAATCGCGCAAGAAGAACCCGTTTTTCGACGAAGCCGCTTGCGGCTTGGGCAGGTTGTCCACCGCAAGCCCGAAGCGGGTGCCGATGCGCTGCGCGGCGGCGCTGCTCGTCTCGCCTTCCTGCAGGGCGCTCGTGAAGTAGAAGCCGCGCAGGATCGGCTTGTATTGGAACGGGTTGTTTTCGAACAGCGTCGCAAGGAATACGCGCAGCGCGGGCTTGATGGCGAGAAATTCGAGCGGAAAGCTCAACTGCCCCGGCGACAGCATGTTGCCGCGGTTGATCGACATCTGGGCGACGCTGATTTCCTTCAAGCCTTCGTACAGTTCTTCGAAGCGCTCGTCGAACAGGCCGACGATGTCGCGCTTCTCGTCGGGCTCGTAAGGCAGCGTGGCGCCCCAGACGCGTTCGTACTCGTGGCGCTCGCCGCCGCTGAAGAATTCGGCGAAGCCCGTGATCAGATCGGCCTTCGTGAACATCACGTAGACAGGGGCAAACACTTCGAGCTTCTCGGTCAACTCTTGGACGCGCTGGCGCAGGCTGCGCGCGAGGTTGATCGTGGCGTCGGGACGGCTGCTCGTGAGTTCGGCGATGCTGGCCGTCACGATGATGCCGTTGATCGGCGCCTTCGGGCGGTAGCGCTTGAGCAGATTCAAGAAGCCCAGCCACTCGGTGCGGTCTTCCTCGTGGACCGAATAGCGGCCGGCCGTATCGAGCAAGATGCCCTCGGTCGTAAAGAACCAGTCGCAATTGCGCGTGCCGCCGATGCCGTGCACGACGGCGTCGTTCTTTTCCGCGAACGGAAACTGCAGCCCCGAATTGAGCACCGCGCTGCTCTTGCCTGCCGCCGGATTGCCGATGACGATGTACCACGGCAAGTCGTAGAGCGCCGAGCCTCCCGAGGCCTGGCCGATCTTCGAGGTCTTGATCGTGCGCACCGCCTCGGTCAGCCGCGTGCGCAGGACGTCGAGATCGGCCGGCTTGGCGCCGGCGGCCTGGGGCGCTTTGCCCGTCTCCGCTTGTTGCTCGAGCATATCGCCCAGCTTGCGGCTGGCGTGGCGCGCGGCGATGCGCCGCCAGAGCCAGGCGACGAACAGCAGGGCGAGCAAGCCGGCCACCGCGAGCGCGGGCCAAAGCGGCGGGAGGTCGAGCCAAGAGGCGAGGCCGAACAGAATCGCGGCGATGACGACCACCCCGACCACAGTCGTCGTCCGTTTGCTGATCAGCGCATTAAGGAAGCGTTGCATAAGGCTTTAACTTTCTCGAGTCTTCGAATGGCCCGGCGCACGGCGGCGAAAGGCATTGCGTGTCGGTGCTCGGCGGACGAGCTTCTCATTATTGCCGGGCGACCGTACCGGTTGACGGCCGTCCTAGGACGAATCCCGGCTTGTGATATTCAACGTGTCCGAAATCCATCAATTTCCATCGTCCGCCCCATGTCAAGCCGACTTGCTCGGCCGTTTTCCCATAAAGCTCATAGCCTCGCATGGCCCAGGGATCTTTCTCGGAAATGACGATCTTGCCGTCGCGCAAAAACGCGTTGTCGGCGGCAAGGCCGTATTGGTGATAGCTCTGAAATGCTGCCGCATTGGTCACGCCCCCCAGCTGCGCGAGTCGGTTTCGCCTCTCCGGGCTCCGATATCCTTCCAACAACGCCATTTCGTAGCCGTACTGCTCGCGCATGATCTTATAGACGAGCAATAGGCGTGTTCTGAAATCGGCATCAAGCAAATTCCAATCGCGGCTGGCGTCGCGCAATGCTGGACGGACCTGTTCGACTTCCTGTGTCGCGAAAAACTCGGGCGGCAGCGGCGGCGGTGGAACGAGCTGCTCCCCATTGAGCAAGGCGGCGATTTTCTCGTCCGGCACGCGGGCTTCGCCATCAAACTGAAATAATTGGCGACCGCCCAACGCAATTGCGATCAATGGAGGCGCCGCAAGGATACCTGCCGTAATCAAAATCAGCAAGCGCTGCTGAATCAGTATTTTTTTCGTGTCTTTAAAAGTGATATGGGAAATTCTTACTGATTTATCGATGCCGTTACGCGCGTGCGAGATGCTGCGGGTGGCCCGCTTCGATATGCGCCGGTGAAATTGGACAGCGGCCGACATTAGCGCGGCACGCGCGGGCGGCAATAGGAACAACGCCGCGATGGTGACGGCGACGGCGAAATAAGCGGCGAGTGCAACGGCAATCAAGATCGGCCCCGGGAGGGAAATAAATTGTATTTTGTAATGCTTGCTCTTAGAATCTGGCCTGCTTGCAAGGGAGGCCGGATCGTATTATCGCGGCGAATTAAACAAAGAGCTAACGAGATACTGAATGAGTGTGCCGGAAAGTTCCAGTTCCAAAGGGCGGCCGAGCTTGCTTTCCGAGACGGCCCCAGGGCCCGTAGACAACAACTCCCGCATTTTGGCGAGCCTGGAAGGGCGCGTCGTTGCGCAGCAGCCCCCACGTCGCCGCTCGAAGAAGCCGGCGATCGCCGCGGGCGCGGCTGTCGTCGCCTTCGCAGCGCTCGGCGCCTGGCAGTGGCTGCGCGGGCAACAGAATGACGCGTCCGTTGCTACGGCGGCGCCCGCAGCGACCGTTGCGGCGAAGGCTGTTCCTGCGAGCGGCGCCGTGCCAGGCGTGGGCGCTGCTTCGTCGGTGCAGGTTGCACAGGCAGCGGATGCTTCGGCGCAGCAGGCTGCTGTGATCGTCGCCGACGATACCGCTCGAGGCAGTGACGATGCCGGTAGCGCCGGCATGGGCGCTTCGTCGCCACGCGGCGCCGATGCGGACCGGCTATCGCGGGCGCTCGCGAACGGGGCGGCGCCTGGCCAGAATGGAGATACGCGGGCCTCTGCGGCGGTAGCTGTCGCGGCATCGAGCGCACCCGCCGCCAAAGCACAGGCGCCGGTCAAAACGATGGCTGCGCGCACGCAACGTGAGAGCGCCAAGCAGAACCCGAGAGAAAGCGCCAAAGCCCGTCATGCCGAGAAGCTGGCAGTTGCGCATGCGCGCAAGCATGGCAAAGCGCGGCCGAGCGCAGTCAAGGACGATCCCGATGTCGATCTGCTAGCGGCGCTCGTCGCGCGCACGAAGCCTTACGACGCCAAGCCGGCTAAGGCGGCCAGCGCGGCCAGCGCAACCGGGGGCGTGAGCAAAGCGGCCGCGTCGACGGCCGGCACAGCGAGCTTGGCCGATCAGGTGAAAGCGTGCGACACCGGCAATTTCTTCGAAGTGCAAAGTTGTCGCTGGCATGCGTGCTCCGGCCATTGGGGCAAAGATCCTGCCTGTCCGAGCACGGCTGCCGCTGCGCAGGCGCAACAGCAGGCGCAATAGCGGTAGCAGAGGTCGTAGAGGCCGTAGCGGTAGTTCGGCTCGCTGCGCCGACTTGGCGCGACGAGCGTCTTTTGCTAGCGTGAGCGGATGCGCATCGATCCGCCCCTTCCCGATATCTTATTGATCACGCCCGAGCCGCCCGAGTCAGCGCGGTTCGACATGTTTCTCGAACGTTTGAGCCATGCTGTTTCGTCGGGCGTCGCGCTCGTTCAACTGCGCGCCAAGCGCCTCGACGCCGTGGCCTACTGCGAGTTGGCCGAGCGTGCGTGCGCGATATGTCATCGCCACGCCGCGCGCCTCGTCCTGAATGGTCCACTTCCACTGGAAGATGCGCCGAGCGTTGACGCCGACGGCGTGCATCTACCAAGCGCGCAACTCATGCTATGCCAAGCGCGCCCGAGCGGCGTGCGCCGCAAGCTGCTATCGGCGGCATGCCATTCCCGCGAGCAGCTTTTGCATGCACAAGCGATTGGCGTCGATTTCGTCACGCTTTCCCCCGTCCTGCCGACTGCGAGCCACCCCGGCGAGCCGACGCTCGGCTGGCCGCAATTCCAAGCGCTTGCGGCGCAGGTATCGATGCCCGTGTTCGCGCTCGGCGGCATGACGCGAGAGGCGCTGCCTGCGGCTCGCGCCTGCGGCGCCTACGGCGTTGCAGGGATTTCGGCCTTTTGGTGACCGGCTCTTGGCGACCCTCGAGGCCGCCGTTTTTTGCCGGTCTAGCCATTGTTCCCAAGCCGGACCTACGTGGCGTTGCCGGCCGCGGCTTTCGGCTTAACGACCGGAAAGTCGATTGGGGAATATACGTAGGCGCCAATCAATAGGCTTGGTTGCTAGCGCTCATTGTCTAGACTAATATTCACGGGGCAATTACAAAGTTTTCATATGCCGATCGGCAGGGATCAATCGATTGGTCCCTTCCGATTCGCCGGGCACGAGATTTCAAATGACCAACGGGTCCAGCCCCGCTTTCGATGCGCAATGCGCTCGCGTCGAGGCTGCAGGCAATAGCGTGCGCCTTCGGGCGGCAAGCGCAAACGACCGGGCCTTTTTACTGGCGGTTTTCGAAAGCACGCGCGCCTACGAATTTGCGCAATTCGGGTGGAATGAGGCGCGTATATCGACGCTGTTGGCGGAACAGTTTGCGATGCAGGATGCGTATTACCGGCAGCATTACCGCCATGGCCGATTCGACGTGATTATGTCGGGCGAGGTAGCGATTGGCCGGTTGTATCACGACTGGCATGGCAACGAGGCGCGCTTGATCGACATCGCGCTGTTGCCGGCTTATCGCGGCGCTGGTATCGGGACGCACCTTTTGCATGCGTTCGTCGCGCAAGCTGCAGACAGCGCGATGCCGATCGTGCTCTACGTCGAAATGAACAATCGCGTGCAAGGGCTCTATCGCCGGCTCGGGTTCGTCGCGGTCGGTGAGAACGGCGTGTATATCCAGATGCGGCGTGAGGTTGCGCCGTTTGGCGGCGACGTGACGCCCGTTGCAGGCCTCGCGTTGGACGACGCCGGGCAATACTGAACTGAACTGAACAGTGCGCGCGAGATAGGCGCGGGCGCGCTGGAGCGGCAGATCACAAAGATCAGGTGGCAAGGATCATAGACCACGGTCGAGGCATCGGCCGGAGATAACGAACAACGAGCGGGGGCTTGCTTGCTGTCCATTCCCACCCACGAAGAGTTGCTCGCGGCTATCGGGCAGCGCTTCACCATCAGCGCCGCTAACGGGCATACCGTTGAGGCCGTGCTGTCGCACGCGCCCGCCGGCATTCCCATGAACGACAGCTTCGTCTGCTACTCAGGCACTTTCGAACTGCCTGCGGG
The DNA here is from genome assembly GCA_004322045.1 of Paraburkholderia sp. GTDB lineage: Bacteria > Pseudomonadota > Gammaproteobacteria > Burkholderiales > Burkholderiaceae > Trinickia. The sequence continues at coordinate 114,468 of SCRN01000009.1, read as the reverse complement.
CGTTTTTCTTCCGCAAGATGTCTATCGGATCGGCTCGCCGACGGGCCCCGCTTGGGACCTGCTGGCCACCCCGACGCAACCCACCGGGGACGGACGTTCGACGCTGAGCTTCGTCGTGCATTGCCGTGCCGACGAACTGGCCAAGGGCGCCGGCTCGCGGGACGTTCAGTAGGACGTTGTTTTCATTTCTCGAATCTTCGAACTATCGACAGGAGGGGTGTGATGAGTGATCCGTTTATCGGTGAAATCCGCATGGCGGGCTTTAACTTCGCGCCGACCGGCTGGGCGCAGTGCCAGGGCCAGTTGATTGCGATTTCGCAAAACCAGGCGTTGTTTTCGTTGCTCGGCACGTTTTACGGCGGCAATGGCGTATCGAATTTCCAACTGCCGGACCTTCGAGGCCGCGCGCCTGTGGGTATGGGCCAGGGCTTGGGGTTGTCGAACATCAACATCGGCGAATCGAGCGGGACGGAGACCATCACGCTTACGACGGCGAACATGCCGCAGCATACGCACGTGGCAACGGTGACCGGAGGCGGCGCCGTGACCGGTTCGATTTCCATCCCGGCGACGACGTCGACGCAAGGCGAAGGCGGCATGCCGGGCACCAATACGGTACTTGGCCCATGCGCCGCCGGTGGTCGTCCCGCTTCGCTGTACAGCACGGCGACCGACAACGTGACGAGCCTGAAGCCATTTAACGTGAGTCTGCAGGCCAGCGCGCCCACTGTTCAAAACGGCACGATGGGGGGGAGTGCTCCGTTCGCGTCGCGTAATCCGTATTTGGGCATCAACTTCATCATCGCGCTGCAAGGGATCTTCCCGTCGCGTGGGTAATGAGTGGGCGTGCCGCATGCGCGGCGCGCTTTCAAGGACACCAAGCATGAACTTCGCCGCCGGCCTTTCCAGATTCCTCGCCGCGCTTCGCGCATCGGGTTCGAACACGCGCAGCAACGGCGCAGCGATGCCCGCACCGCTCATCGTCGCACTGGAGCCGCGCATCGTGTACGACGCCTCGGCCGCCTCGATTGTCGCGGCAGCCGTCGCGGCCCAGCATCAGACCGGCCCTGATCTGCATGGTGCGGGCGCAACGGGAGAGGCATCGGCCGGATCTGCGGCCGCCACGCCGAGCGAGACGAACGTGGCGACGCCGCGGCATGGATACATGGTGACGCCGTCCGCTGCTTCGACCAGTGATACGGCCGCTATGCGTGCGGTGCATGGCTTTACCGACACGGTGGCCCAGTCGGCCGACCGGCAAGTCGTGTTCGTCAATTCGAACGTGACCGACTATCAGACGCTGGTGTCCGGCTTGCCACAGGGGACGCAAGTTGTCATCCTCGATTCGTCGAAGGACGGCTTGGCGCAAATCGATCAATACCTGCAGCAGCATGCGGGCGTCAGTGCGATTCACCTCGTCTCGCATGGGGCCGACGGCAACGTGCAGATCGGCAGCACGTGGCTTAACGCGGGCGATATCTCGGCCTATCGTGCCGAGCTCGCGCAGATCGGCGCCGCCATGAAGCCGGGCGGCGACTTTCTGATTTACGGCTGCAATGTCGCCGAAAACGCCGACGGCAAAGCGCTCGTGCAGCAAATTGCCTCGATCTCGGGATTGAACGTGGCGGCATCGACCGATGCCACCGGTGCGGCGGCGCTCGGCGGGGATTGGTCGCTCGAGTACGATGCCGGCGCCGTGCATACGTCGGTGATCTTTTCGCACGCCGCGGAGCAGCAATACGGCGCATTGCTGGCCGTCACCGATGAAACGTACGACGGTCAAGTCGGATATGTCACGGCGGGCGGGGCGACGGGCGTTACCTCATTCACGCTGGACGGCATCACGTACACGATGGATCAGGCTGCCGAATTCGCCGTCGACAGCACGACCGTCAATCAATTCGGCCCTCCACCGTTGAGCACCGGCCCGAGCGACGGGGTGCTGTTCGGCAACGTGCAAGGCACGTCGCTCAATTCGGTGACGATGTCATTGGCCGATGGCAACAACATGGCCGTCCAGAGCTTCGACATCGATATCAACCTGCCCTCTAAAGTTGCGATCGAGGCACTGAACAGCGTCGGAACGGTAGTCGGGACGGTGACGCTCGACACTTCGGTAAGCGGCAGCTCTGTGTTTCATGTCGATGTGTCGGGCAACTCGGCCTTTGCGGGCATCAAGAGCCTGAGAATTCGCGAGATCGACTCGGCTTTTCTGACGCCGACGTTGAACAACTTCACGTATGTCGATCTGTCCTCACCGCCAGTCGTGACCGCGAGCGGTGGCAGCACTTCTTTCGTCGAAGCGGACAATACGGCCTCCACGCCCGTCGCGGTCGACAGCGGGTTCACCTTGACCGATGGCGATGCGACCACGGCAAAGCAAGGGACGGTCAGCATCACCGGCAACTTTTCGAGCGGGCAGGATGTGCTGGCGTTTACCAACACCAGTTCCTCGACATACGGTGACATTTCAGCCACCTACAGCAGCAGCAGCGGTGTGTTGACGCTGACATCGGCAAGCGGCACCGCGACCATCGCGCAATGGCAGAGCGCATTCCGGGCGGTGACCTATACCGATACGGCAGTGTCGCCGAGTACCGCGACGCGCACGGTCAGTTTCACATTGACGAGCGACGCTTACTTCTCGTCAAGCAATACCTCCACGAAAAGCGTCACCGTGACGGCAACCGATCAAACGCCGATTGTTACGACGACGGGCGGCACGGCGACGTATTACGACGGCGGTGCCGCCACGACGATCGACGGCAGCGTGCATGTGACCGATCTCGACAACACGACGCAAGCGTCAGGCACGGTCACGATCAGCGGTGGTTTTCATAGCGGCGATGCGCTCAGTTTCACGAACGACGGCTCGACGATGGGCAACATCACCGCGTCATTCAACGCAGCGACCGGTGTCATGACGTTGAACTCGCTGGGGTCGACGGCCACCGACGCGCAGTGGGCAAGCGCACTATCGGCCGTGACGTTTTCCAGCACGAGCACGACGCTCGGCAATCGCACGATTTCATTCGCCACCAGCGACGGGACGAAGACCAGCACCGCGGCGACCGACACGGTCAATGTCGCCAACCCGCTGCAACTCACGACCGATTCCGGTTCGGCCGCATTCGTGGCCGGCGACAACACGGCTTCGACGCCGGTCGCGATCGATTCGGGCTTGACGTTGAGCGATGCGGCCACGACGACACTGGGATCGGCGACCGTCGCGATTACGGGCAACTTCCACTCGGGCCAGGACGTGCTCGGCTTTACGAACACGAGTTCGGCGACGTACGGCAACATCGCCGCTGCGTACGACTCGGGGACCGGCGTATTGACGCTTTCGTCCTCCGGCAATACGGCGACGCTTGCACAATGGCAGAATGCGCTGCGCTCGGTGACCTACACCGATACGATAGTGACGCCCGATCCCTCGACGCGCACGATCAGTTTCACCGCGACGGACAGCCTGTCGAACACGAGCGCGACGGCGACGCGCACGGTGACGGTGACCGATACGGATCAAACGCCGATCGTGACGACGACCCACGGTACGACGAACTACGCGGGTGCGTCCTCGGCGGTGACAATCGACAGCGGCATCTCGGTCAGCGATCTCGATAACGCGACGCAGTCGTCGGGCTCGGTATCGGTGAGCAGCGGTTTTCATAGCGGCGATACGCTCGGTTTCACGAACGACGGCTCGACGATGGGCAATATCGCGGGGTCGTACAACGCAGCGACGGGCGTGCTGACGTTGACTTCGTCGGGAGCGTCGGCCACCGATACGCAGTGGGCAAGCGCGCTGAAGTCGGTCACGTTCTCGAGCACGAGCACGACCTACGGCAATCGCACGATTTCGTTTGCGACGAGCGACGGCACGAAGACGAGCACGGCGGGGGCCGATACGGTGAACATGACCGCGCCTCCGGTGATCACGACCGATTCGGGTTCCGCCGCATTCGTCGCGGGGGACAACACGACTTCGACGCCGGTTGCGATCGATTCGGGCTTGACGATGACGGACGGCAGCGCGACCACGTTGGGGAGCACGACCGTGGCGATCACGGGCGGCTTCCACTCGGGCCAAGACGTGCTGGCGTTTACTAACGACGGCGCGACGATGGGCAACATCTCGGCCTCGTATAACGCGGCGACGGGCGTGATGACGCTGACCTCGTCAGGCGCGACGGCGACGCTTGCGCAATGGCAAAGCGCGCTGCAGTCGGTGACGTACACCGATACGGCTATTACGCCGAACAACACGACGCGGACGATCAGCTTCACGACGGTGGATGGGGGCGGCAACACAAGCAACACCGCAACGCGCACCGTCACGGTGACCGACACCGATCAAACGCCGATCGTGACGACGACTGGCGGCACGACGACTTATGTCGGCGCGTCGCCGGGCGTGACGATCGACGGCCATGTGACGGTGACCGATCTGGACAACGCGACGCAGACGTCGGCCACGGTGGCGGTTACCACGGGTTTCCATACCGGCGATGTGCTGAGCTTCACGAACGACGGCGCGACGATGGGCAACATCCAGGCGTCCTATAGTTCGGGATCGGGCGTGCTCCTGCTGAGTTCGATCGGTAGCACCGCCACCAACGCGCAATGGGACAGCGCGCTCAGCGCTGTCACGTTTTCGAGCACCAGCACGACGTACGGTAGCCGCACGATCTGGTTTCAGGTGAACGACGGCACCAAGAACAGCGCGCAGGCGGCGGATACGATCAACATCACGGCGCCGCCGGTGGTCACGACCGATTCGGGTTCTGCCGCATTCATCGCAGGGGACAACACGGCTTCGACGCCGGTTGCGATCGACTCGGGGTTGACGGTGACGGACGGCAGCGCGACGACGTTGGCGTCCGCGACCGTGTCGATCACGGGCGGCTTCCATTCTGGCGAAGACGTACTGGCGTTCACGAATAACGGCGCGACGATGGGCGATATCGCGCTTCAATCGTACAACGCGACGACGGGCGTGTTGACGCTCACATCTTCCAGTGGCGCGACGCTGGCGCAATGGCAAAACGCGCTGCAGTCGGTGACGTACACCGATACGGCGGTCACGCCGAACAACGCGACGCGCACGATCAGCTTCACGGCCGTGGACGGTGGGGGCAACACGAGCGCCACGGCCACGCGCACGGTGACCGTGGCCGACACCGATCAAACGCCGATCGTGACAACGACGGGCGGCACGACAAACTATGTGGGCGGCACATCGGCGGCGACGATCGATGGCGGGATCACCGTCAGCGATCTGGACAACACGACGCAATCGTCGGGGACGGTGTCGATCAACGGTGGCTTCCATTCGGGCGATACGCTGGCGTTCGTCAATACGAGTGCGAGCACGTTCGGCAACATCGTCGGTTCGTACAACTCGGCGACCGGCGTGCTGACGCTGACGTCTTCCGGTGCGACGGCCAGCGATGCGCAATGGGCGAATGCCCTGTCGGCCGTAACGTTCTCGGCGAGTTCGAGCGCAACGCCGGGCAACCGCACGATTTCGTTTGCGACGAGCGACGGCACGAAGACGAGCGCGCTGGCGACCGATACGGTGGCCGTGCTTGGTCCACCGACGATCACGACCGATGCGGGTTCGGCCGCGTTCGTCGCGGGCGACAATACGGCATCGACGCCGGTTGCGATCGATTCGGGTCTGACCATGACGGACGGCACGGCGCCGACCTTGTCCTCGGCGACCGTTGCTATTACAGGCAACTTCCACTCGGGCCAGGACGTGCTCGGCTTTACGAACACGAGTTCGGCGACGTACGGCAACATCGCCGCTGCGTACAACTCGGCGACCGGCGTATTGACGCTTTCGTCCTCCGGCAATACGGCGACGCTTGCGCAATGGCAGGCTGCGCTCGATGCGGTGACGTACACCGACACGGCGGTGACACCGAACGCGGCGACGCGCACGATCAGTTTCACGGTGGTTGATACGGCCGCCGTCACCAGCAACACGGCCACGCGCACGGTGACGGTGACGGACACCGATCAAACCCCGATCGTGACGACGGCGGGTGGCACGGCGAACTATGTGGTGGGCACGTCAGCGACGATCGTCAACCCGGGCGTTGGCGTCACTGATCTCGACAACACGACACAGTCGTCGGCGACCGTCGCGATCACGGGCAACTTCCACACCGGCGAGGACGTGCTCGCGTTCACGAACGGCAGCGCGGCGACGTTCGGCAACATCGCCGCGAGCTACGATGGCGCAACGGGCATGCTGACGTTGACCTCGGCAGGCGCAACGGCCACCGATGTGCAGTGGGCGAACGCGCTTTCGGCCGTGACATTCTCAAGCAACGGCACGCACTTCGGCAATCGCACGATCTCATTCACGACCAACGACGGCGCCAAGTCGAGCGCGGGGGCGAGCGCTACCGTGGCCGTGCTCGATCGCCCGCACCTCGGCACCGATGCGGGCGCGGCGTCGTTCGTCGCGGGCGACAACGTGGCGTCGACACCGGTCGTCGTCTCGCCGGGCCTGACGCTGACCGACGTCAGCAGCACGTCGGCGGCTTCGGCGATGGTATCGATCACGGGCGGCTTCCATGCAGGCGAAGACGTGCTCGCGTTCAAGAACGACGGCGCGACGATGGGCAACATCGTCGCGAGCTACGACGCCAACACAGGTGTGATGACGCTGAGCTCGGCCGGTAGCGCAGCCACGCTCGCGCAATGGCAGGCGGCGCTGGCTTCCGTGACTTATACCGACACGGCCGTCACGCCCGATAACGCGACGCGCACGGTCAGCTTCACGGTGACCGATGGCAACGGCGCGACGAGCGACGTGCAAACGCGCAGCGTGAGCGTGGCCGATACCGATCAAACACCGATCATTACGACCTTGGGCAGCGTGTCGTTCACGGCGCGCGGAAACGGCTCGACCCCGGTGGCGGTGGCTCCGCAAGTGACGATCAGCGACCGGGACAACGCCACGCTGACATCGGCCCAAGTGGCGATCACCGCCGGTTTCGATGCAGCCCACGATACGCTCGCATTCACGAGCAGCGCGGCGACGGGCAACATCACGGCCAGCTACGACGCCGCGACAGGCGTGTTGACGATGACCTCTGCCGGCGGCACGGCCACCGTCGCGCAATGGACCGCGGCGCTGCAATCGGTCACCTACGCGAACCAAGCGCTCAATGCGGGCAGTAGCCGCACGGTCACGTTCGCGGTCAACGATGGCGCGAAGACGAGTGCCACGGCGTCCAACACGATCGCGATTACCAACGCGCCGGCGTTCCCGCCGATTCTGCCTTCGCCGCCGCCGACGATCATCGTCCCGCCCGCGCCGACGCATTCCTCGCTGTTCACGGGCAATGACAACACGGCGCCGCCCGACGTGCTCGAGGAGTTCGCTCAACCACTGCCGATCGGCTCGGTGCCCGTTGTGCCGACGATGACGTTCACCGATCCGAGCGCCCCGGCGCATGCCTATTCGCTGGATCGTGCGTCTGTGCCGCGCGCCGATATGACGGCGCTCAACGCGTCGATTGCCGTGCTGCCCATCGACGCGCCGCTCGCTTTGCCCGACGTTTCGTTCGAGATGGCGCCGAACGATCCGTTCTCGATCAGCGTGGCGACGTTGCTGCCGCCTTCCGAGGCGATGCACGGCGGCTCCGACGTCACCGTCCAACTCGCCAACGGCCGCACGCTGCCGGGCTGGATCCACTACGACGCGGCGAACGGCGTCTTGCGCGGCAAGCTCCCGCCGGGCGTCGAGGATGTACACATCGTCGTCCGTACCCGCGATGCGTCCGGCCACGAAACGCGCCGCGAGGTGGTGCTGGCCCCGCACGAGAAGCACGGCGGCTCGCATGGCGCGTCACACGGCGTTGCCCATCCCAAGGCGCCGGGTCATGCGGCGCTCGTGGAGCCGACCGTCGCGCGGGCCGCGCACCCTGTCGGCAAGCCTTCGCTGGATCAACAGTTCGCCAAGGCGCGCGCCGCGTTGCACGTATCGAATCCGGGCGGCGCTGCGCGTCGCGTATGAACCCCGTCAACCTTCAAGACCAATGAGACTACAACCGTCAGTTGCCGAAACGATGCCCGTGCCTGCCGTGGCGCTTGCCGCAAACGCAGCGCGCGAGCCGCGTGCGAAGCGCGCATTGCGTCCGTCGCTAATCGCCCTCTCGGTGGCGGCACTGTGGCTATCGGGCTGCGCGATCAAGCCGACGCCGTTCACCGACGCCGAGCGGGCACAGAGCGCACGAACCGATCGCACGGCGATGTTCGCGGATCAACCGCCGCTCAGCGGCCCCGTCACGCTCGAAGAAGCCATGGCGCGCGCGATTCGCTACAACCTCGACCATCGCCTGAAGATGATGGAAGAGGCGCTCGCGCAGAAGCAACTCGATGTGGCGAATTTCGACATGCTGCCGCGCTTGACGGCCGCGGCCGGCTATACGCACCGGGACCATCCGCTCGCGTCGGAGTCCATCTCGCTGCAGACGCATCAGGTGTCGTTGGAGCCGTCGTATTCGACCGATCAGAACGACCGCACGGCCGATCTCACGTTCTCGTGGAACGTGCTCGACTTTGGCGTGAGCTACTTCGAGGCCAAGGAGCAGGCCGATCGCGTGCTCGTCGTCGAGCAGCGCCGGCGCAAGGTCGTGCAGTTGATGATGCAGCAAGTGCGCGAAGCCTACTGGCAAGCGGCCGGCGCGCAACGCCTCGAGAACCGGATCGGCCCGCTGCTCGAGCAGGCCAAGCAAGCGCTCGAGGATTCGCGCAAGTCGCAGCAGGAAGGACTGCGCTCGCCGCTCGATACGCTCGCCTATCAGCACGCGCTGCTCGACATCATGCGCCAGCTCGAAGCCGTGCGCGATCTGCTCGACGAGGCCAAGCCGCGACTCGCATCGCTCATGAACGTCGCGCCCGGCACCGACATCGTGCTTGCGCCGCCCTCGGGCTTTAGCGTGCCGCAGTTCGACATGCCGATGGACGGCATGGAAGAGACGGCGCTGGAGCGCCGGCCCGAACTCGTCGAAGCGAGCTACAACGAGCGCATCAGCATCAACGAGACGCACAAGGCGATCGCCAAGCTGCTGCCCGGCATCGAATTCCAGTTGGGTTCGCACTACGACAGCAACAGCTTCCTCGCCTACCATGCCTGGCGCGCGGCGGGCATCAACGTGAGCTGGAACCTGTTGAATCTGCTCAATGCCAAGAACATTCGGGGCATGGCGAACGCTCAACGCGACGTCGCGCATGCGCAGCAGCTCGCGCTGTCGATGGCCGTGCTCACGCAAGTGCACGTTGCGCGCGCCGAGTTCAGCGCCAAGCAGCGCCAGTTCGATCTGTTCAAGCAGATCAACGACGTAGACGGCCAGATCCTTCAGCACACGCACAACGCCACCGTGGCGAACGCGCAAGGCAAGCTCGAGGAAATTCGTGCGGCGACTTCTGCCATGATGTCGGAACTGCGTCTATATCAAAGCTATGGCGAGCTCGAGAGCGCATACGGCCAGCTGTTGGCGACGCTCGGGCTCGACCCGCTGCCCGCGGATGCAGGCAAGGGCGATTTGAAATCGATCGAGCAGTCGATCGACCAGGAGCAAACGCGTTGGGCCCAATTCGGCCACGCGGATGGAGCAAAAACGCAATGAATCGATGGTGCAGGGCAGGGCGGCGCAGAACCGCCCTGATGGTAGTGGCTTGCAGCTGTGTCGCCGGCAGCGCCATGGCCGCGGGGCCTCAAGCCGCGGCGCCGCATGCGTTGCCTGTGGTGTCCGCGTTGCCGAATGCGTCGATGGCTCCGGCCGTGCCCGGCGTTTCTTCGTCCGCGCACGCCGATGACGAAGGCCGTATACGCGTTCAGCTCGTCGCGCGCGATCAAGTCGACATATCGAGTGAAATCAGCGCGAAGATCGCCTCGATGCCGTTTCGCGACGGCGATGCGTTTCGCGCCGGGCAGACGCTCGTCTCGCTCGATTGCTCGCTGTACGCCGCGCAATTGCACAAAGCTCAGGCCGAAGCCGATGCGGCCGTGCAACTGAAACGCGTCAACGATCGCCTCTCGCAACTGCATTCCATCGGCGAGATCGAGGTGCAGCAAGCCGCGGCGAAAGCGAAAGCGAGCGCGGCCGAAGTCGCCTATATGCAAGCGACGGTGCGAAAGTGCAGCATCGCCGCACCGTTCGACGGGCGCGTCGTCAAGCGTAGCGCCTCGGCTCAGCAGTTCGCCGAGCCCGGCAAAGCGCTTCTGACGATCGTCGACACGGGCCGCCTGGAACTGAAGATGATCGTGCCTTCGAAGTGGCTCGCGTGGCTCAAGCCCGGCCACGCGCTGACGGTGGACGTCGACGAAGTCGGCAAGCGCTATCCGGCCACGGTCGCACGCATCGGCGCGCGCGTCGATCCCGTGACCCAGACCGTCGACGTGACGGCCGCGCTGTCGGCCCACACGCCCGAGCTGCTGCCGGGCATGAGCGGCTGGGCGCGCTTTGCCGCTCCCGACCATTAAACGGTAGCCGCAGCATGAACGCCCCCTTGCGGATCGAGGCGAACGCGCTCGCCATGCTCTGGCAATTGTCCGCACGTGCACGCGAAGCGCCGAGCGAAGAGACGCTCGGCTTCGTCATCGTCAACGAAACGCTCTCGCTCGTGCCGTATCGCCAGGCGGCGTGGTGGCGCGCGCCCGCGCCCGTGCCCGGCGCCGTCGCCGCCGTGTCGGGCCTGCCGCAGAGCGACCCGGGCGCGCCGTACGTCCAATGGCTCGGCGAAGTGTGTCGGGCGATCGAACGTCGTGAGCATGCCGCGTCGAACGGAACGGACGGACGGCAGGCAGCGCAGCCGGCAAGCTCGGGCGAGGGGCCCGCAGAGGCGGCGGGGCCGAACGCATCGGTAAGGAAACCATCGGCGCAGAACGCAACGCCGAAGAACGCCGAGCCCGCGGCGCCCGCGTGGCCTCACGCGTTTACCGCCCACGAACTGCCCGATCCACTCGCCGCCGAATGGGACGCCTGGTGGCCGGCGCATGCGCTATGGGTGCCGCTCGTCGATCGGACGGGCCGCTCGTTCGGCGGGGCAGTGTTCGTGCGCGAGCAGCCATGGACGCCGATCGACGAAGCCCTGCTCGCCGAACTCGCGCGCGTCTGGTCCCATGCGCTCGCGGCGTTTTCTCCTCGGGCGTCGTGGCTCGAACGCGTCAAGCTAGCGCTGCGCGTCGGCAAGCATCGGCGCCGCGTACTTGTCGCGGCCGTCTGTGCGCTCGTCGTGCCCGTGCCGTTGACCGTGCTCGCGCCGGCCGAGGTGACGCCGAAGGACCCCTTCGTCGTGCGCGCGCCGCTCGACGGCGTCATCGACCGCTTGTTCGCGCAGCCGAACCAGCGTGTGGAAGCGGGCACGCCGCTGTTCGCGCTCGACTCGACCGCACTTGCCTCGCGCTATGCGCTGGCGAACAAGAACTACGCCACGGCTCAGGAGGAATATCGGCAAACAGCGCAGCTCGCCGTCACGGACGACAAGGACCGGCTCGACATGGCGCTGCGCAAGGGCAAGCTCGATCAAAGCGCGGTCGAACTCGACTACACGGCGCGCGAGCTCGCACGCGTGAGCGTGAACGCGCCGCGCGCCGGCGTGGCCGTCTTCTCCGATCCGAACGATTGGAACGGCAAAGCAGTGTCGATCGGCGAAAAGGTGATGCTGCTCGCCGATCCGGCTCACGTCGAACTGACGGCCTATGTGCCCGTCGCCGACAACGTCGATGTCGTGCCGGGCGCGAGCATCACGCTCTATCCGAAGAGCTCGCCGCTCGCCTCCTACGATGCGCGCATCGATACCGTGGCCTATCGCGCAGAGCCGACGCCCGAGGGGGTGGTCGCCTATCGCGTGAAGGCTACGTTTGTCGGCAACGTTCGGCCGCCGCTCGGCGTGATGGGCACCGCACGTATCCACGGCCGCTGGGTGCCGCTTGCCTACTATCTGCTGCGCCGCCCGCTCGCGAGCGCGCGGCAGTGGCTGGGCTGGTAGGCCGTGCGCGGCCTTCGCTATCACTGACGCGACGCATCGATGTCACGCCTTCCTCCTCTGCGCCAAGAACTGAGCCTGACCTCGGGCGCATCGACGCCCGACGGCGCGCCGACGTGGATGCTCCATGATCCCGCGGGCAATCGCTTCTTCCAGATCGGCTGGCCGGCGTTCGAGATGCTTTCGCGTTGGTCGCTGGACGACCCCGAGGCGATCGTCGCATCGGTCAATGCCGAGACGACGCTTCGGCTGACGATGGACGACTTCGAGGCGCTTGCACGGATGCTGCAGCATCAGCATTTGCTCGTCGCGGCGAGCCCGGCCGATACCGGTCGGCTCACAAGCGCGGCGGCGGCGCACAAGCTCTCGCACGCGATGTGGCTGCTCAAGCACTACTTGATGATCCGCGTGCCACTTTGGCGGCCGATGCCGTTCTTGCGGCGCTTCGCGCATTACGCCGAGATCGCCTACCGGCCGGCGTTTTGGATGGCGGTGGCGGCGATGGCGCTGATCGGCCTCGTGCTCGTGTCGCGGCGCTGGGACGAATTCATCCATACGTTCCATGGGTACGCCGACTTGCGGGGGCTTGTCGCGATCGGGGCGGCCATCGGCTGCGCGAAGCTACTGCACGAGTTCGGGCATGCGTTCACGGCGCATCGCTACGGCTGCCGCGTGCCGACCATGGGCATCGCGTTGCTGGTGATGGTGCCGGTGCTCTATACCGATACGACGGAAGCCTGGAAGGTGCCGGGGCGGGCAGAGCGGTTGCGCATCGGCGCGGCCGGCATGCTCACGGAACTTGCATTGGCCGCGCTGGCGACACTCGCGTGGAGCGTGCTGCCCGATGGTCCGTTGCGCGCCGGCGCATTTTTGCTCGCGACGACGACATGGATCGGCACGTTGACGATCAACGCGAGTCCGTTCATGCGCTTCGATGGCTACTTCCTGCTGTCGGACTGGCTCGACATGCCGAACCTGCACGATCGCGCATTCGCGTTCGGCCGGTGGTGGATGAGAGAGCGACTGTTCGGCTTGCGCGATCCTCAGCCCGAGCCGTGCGCGCCCAAGCGCCGCCGGTTTCTCATCGCCTTTTCTTTCGCGACCTGGCTTTATCGACTCGTCGTCTTTTTCTCGATTGCGCTCGTCGTCTATCACGCATTTTTCAAGGCGCTCGGTTTGATGTTGTTTTTCGTGGAGTTCGGCTGGTTCATCGTGCGGCCGATCGCGCGCGAAATCGGCGCATGCTGGCGTCGCCGCTCGGATTTGCATTGGCGTCGCGAAACGCGGCGCACGGCGGTCATCGGTGCGCTGCTGTTCGGCTTTTTCGTGCTGCCTTGGCATGGCGGCGTCAGCGGGCCGGCTGTGCTCGGGCCGCTACGCGCGCAAGGGCTTTATGCGCCCGAAGCCGGCTATGTGACGGCGCAGGCGCCGATCGCGCGCGACGGACAGCGCGTTCGTGCGGGCGAGGTCCTCGCCGTGCTGGCCTCGCCCGATCTCACGCACCGGTTGCAGGCGGCGCAGGCCGACGAGGCGTTGCTAGGGTGGCAGGTTGAGCAGCAGTCGTTCGACGAGCGATTGCTCGAACAAGGTGTGGCGCTGCGGCGTCGCTGGGATGCGGCGCGTCAGACCGTGACCGGGCTCACCGCGCAAGTGGCGCAATTGACGCTGCGCGCGCCGTTCGATGGCACCGTGCAAACCGATGACGCACTTGCGCCGGGCACCTGGCTGCCGCGCGGCGAGCACGTGTTCGACATCGTTGGGCCGATCGGGGTGAAGGGCGAAGCGTTCGTCGGCGAAGAAGACGCCGGTCGCGTCGAGCCAGGCGATCGCGTCAGCTTCGTGGCATCGTTGCCCGAGGTGGGCACGTTGCACTGTCGCATGACGGCAGTCGATCGTGTCAACGTCGCCACGCTCGATGAGCCGATGCTGGCGAGCGTCTATGGTGGTCCGCTGCCCGTGCAGCAGCAGCCGAACACGCATCAACTGGTGCCGCTGGCGGCCACTTATCGTGTCCGGATTGGTGACTGTCCTGCAGACCAATCATGGCCACGCGAAATCGTCGGAACCGCTACAATCGGCGGCGCGCGGCAGAGTCTTGCCTGGCGCGCGTTGAAGTGGTTGGCTTCGGTTTTTGAGCGCGAAAGCGGCGCGTAGCAGCCCCGAGTCATGACAACATCAAGGCAACCATGAAGGTCCTTCCATGCACCGTGTGGCTGACCGGCCTCAGTGCTGCGGGTAAGACTACGCTTGCTTGCGCGCTTGCCGATGCCATCGCAGCGAAAAACGCTAGGCATGAAATGTTGGATGGCGATGCGATGCGGCAGACCCTATGCCGGGACTTGAGTTTTTCACGAGAGGACCGGCGCGAAAATGTCCGCCGCGTGGCCGCGCGCTGCCGCCAACTGAACGACGAAGGCGTCATTGCTATCACTGCTTTGGTTTCGCCCTATCAGGACGATCGAGAGATGGCCCGTCGCATGGTCGGGGCCGATCGGTTTATCGAGGTGTATCTGTCAACACCGCTTGCTGTCTGTGAGGCGCGCGACCCCAAAGGATTGTACAAAAGGGCGCGGGCCGGGGAGATCGCCAATTTCACGGGTGTTAACGATGTCTATGAAATTCCACGTAATCCCGATTTGGTGATCGATACGAGCGGACGGGGGACACGTGCGTCACTCGACGCGGTGTTGCGTGAGATGGCAAATCGGTCGCGCAAGTGCATGCGGATCTGACTGCGACGCCAGGCGATTGGGCGTGTTTTGCCTAGGAGTTCATGATCGCTGATCTCAGTCATTTATTAATCCGCTCCTACTCGACAAACGTTTGCGTTCAAAGACGAACATTTGCAAAAGACTGCTCGTAATTAAATGTCATTTTAATTGGCCGCCGTTGCGCTGCTTCGCCGCGAAAGAGGCTAGCGCGCAGGGCGACTATGGCGGGTCGCGATGGAGCAAAGGAGGCGTTCCGTCGCAAGACGTTTCAATGCCTATTTCATCTACGTTTGCGCCACTTGCGCGAGGAGATCGCGCAGCCATACGCTGGCCGGGTCCAAATGGCTGCGCGGATGCCAGGCGGCGAACATGGCAAAGCCGCGTGCCTCGAACGGCAGCTCGAACACGTCGAGCGTCTCGCGATAGCGCGTGACGAGGCGCGCAGGCAACGTCGAGACGTAATCGGTCAGTGCGAGGAGTTCCGGCACGACGGTGAAGTGCTGCACTGAAAGGGCGACCCGGCGCGCTCGCCCCAGCGCTTGCAAGTGCTCGTCCATGAACCCAAAGAAACTGCCGCCGCTCGTCGACACGAGCACATGCTCTAGCGCACAGTACGTATCGAGGTTGAGCGGTGCGATGCCTCGCGGGTGCCCTTTGCGCTGCACGCAGACGAAGCGCTCGTCATAGAGCTTGCGCGCCTTAGCCCACGGCGGAACCATTCGCTCGGAGCCGATCAGGACATCGATCTCGCCGCGCTCGAGGCGGTCGACGCTCACGGCCGATTCCGCTGCGACGAACGCCAGTTGCGCGTTCGGCCCGGCATGGGCGGGCCACGACTGCATCAAACGAAACCCGAGCACGGCCACGGCCTGATCGCTTCCGGCGATCGCGAACCGGCGCGCATCGACGAACGGATCGAACGACGGTTGCCCACGCACGACGGCTTCGACTTGCGCCAGCGCGGCTTTGAGCGGCGCCATCAACTCGGTCCCGCGGGCGCTGCGCGTCATGCCGCGGCCACTCGGGGCAGGAATCAGCAGCGGATCGCCAAACATCTGCCGCAACCGCGCAAGTTGCGTCGAGACGGCGGGCTGCGTCAGATGCAACCGTGCGGCCGCGCGCGTGACATTCGATTCCTCGAGCAGTGCATCGAGCGAAACGAGCAGATTGAGGTCGACACCTTTGAGATCAATCACATTTATAGGTCGAATGCCGAGAATTGATTTCAAGAATACCTAGGCGAAGTCTAGAGTTCAATCGTCCGATTTCATTTCCCTACTTGATGAATTTGAATACACCGGAGGAAACGACGATGAAGGCCTGGATGCTCGACGAACCTGGCAAGCCCCTGGACCTGCGCGAAGAGCCTACACCGCAACCGCGGCGCGGCGCCGTGCTGCTGCGTATGGAAGCCGTGCCGCTGCTCAGTTACACGCGTGCCTATGTGGAAGGCAAGCTGCCGTACGCCTTTCCGCCTGGGCCGTTCTCGCCGGGCACGAACGGAGTTGGCCGCATCGAAGCGGTGGGAGAGGGGGTATTCGGCTTTCGCCCTGGCCAGCGCGTTGCCGTCAATCCCTATTGGCGCGCCGACGAAACCGTTGCGGAGCCGGAGCAAGTGCTGATCGGGCTGACCGGGATCAGTGCCGCGAGCGCACCGCTGCTCGACGATTTCCGCCACGGCACGCTGCGGGAATTGGCCGAGTTCCCGGCCTCGACGGTCATTGGCTTGGACGGTCTCGATGCGATTCCGTCTTCGCGCCTCGCTGCGCTCGGCAAGTTCTCGGTCCCCTTCGGCGGATTGCGGCGCGGGCGATTGGCCGCGGGTGAAGTGGTCGCCGTCAACGGCGCCACGGGTTATTTCGGCTCGGCTGCGGTGCTGGCTGCGCTGGCGCTAGGGGCGAGCCGCGTCATCGCATTGGGCCGCCGTGCCCAAGCGCTAGCCAAGCTCGTCGAACTCGGCGCGGGGCGCGTGCACCCGGTCGTGCTCACGGGCGATGGCGCGCGCGACGTCGCATCGATTCGCGAAGCCGCGGGCGGCGGGGTGGATCTCGCCTTCGACATGGTTGGCCATGCCACCGATGCCGGCGCGACTCTCGCCGCGCTGCGAAGCCTGCGCCGCAACGGCCGGCTCGTGTTGATGGGCAGCATGCAGGTAGAACTGCCGATCCCCTACGGCGAGATGCTGCTCAACAATTGGGAGTTGATCGGCAACTTCATGTACACGCGAGCCGATTACCTGACGCTGGTTTCGCTCGTGGCCTCGGGGCAGCTCTCCCTCGATGCCGTTGACGTGGCGGCTTTCCCGTTCGCACAGTTGGAAGCCGCGATCGACCGTGCCGGCGCAGCGCAGGGCTTGCAATGCACGGTCGTCGCAGCCGAGGGGGAGCGCGCCTGGGGCTGACCGCCGGCGCGCCACGCGGCGCAGGCCGTCAGTGGACGAGCATCCCCGTCAGCCAATAGGCCTGCACCACCGTCATCACGCAGACGATGAACGCGAAGAACAGGCTGTGACGCAGCGTGAAGCGAAACAGCGACGCCTCCTGCCCCGCGAGGCCCGTGGCCGCGCACGCCACGGCGATCGATTGCGGCGAGATCATCTTGCCGGTCACGCCGCCTGTCGTGTTGGCCGCGACGAGCAACGTGTCCGATACGCCGATCTGATGCGCGGTCGTATGTTGCAGCGAGCAGAAGAGGGCGTTCGACGAAGTGTCCGAGCCCGTCAGAAACACGCCGAGCCACCCGAGCAGCGGCGAAAAGAACGGGAACGCCGCGCCGGTGCCCGCGAGCAACAGAGCGAGGGTGGAGGACATGCCCGAGTAGTTTTCGACGAAAGCGAACGCGAGCACGAGGCCGATCGACAACACCGGGCGGCGCAGCTCGCCGATCGTTTCCACGAGCGTGGCGACGGCTTCGCGCGGCTTGATGCGCAGCAGGGCGGCGGAGATCAGCGCCGTGAGCAGAATGGCCGTGCCGACCGCCGAGACGAGGTCGAGCTTGAAGACAGCATCGTAGGCCTTCGGCGTGGCGACGATCGGCGCGGTTTTGAGCACCAGCCGATCGAGCCCGGGAACGTGCACCGACAAGACCGTACCGGCCAACGCGCCGTGCGCCGCGAACAGCGCTTTGAACGCAGGCAAGCTCCAGATCGTGACGATGATCGTTAGGAGTACGAACGGTGTCCAGGCACGCAGCGTTTGCACGGTGGTATACGGCGAGGCTTGGCGGCTGCGGCCCGCGATCGGCGCGGCATTGCCGCCTGAGCCGAAACCGGATAGCGTCGCGGCGCCCCCGCCCGTGACGCCCATGGCCGCTTGCGATGCCGTGCGCGGCTGCCAGATCTTGAGGAACGTCGTGAGCGAAACGAGGCTCACGAGCGCGGAGGTGATGTCCGGCAGCTCCGGCCCGATGTGATTGGACGTGAAGTACTGCGTAATTGCGAAGCTGCCGCCGGCGACGAGCGCCGCGGGCCACGTCTGTCTGACGCCGCGCAAGCCGTCCATGACGAACACGAGCCAGAACGGTACGAAGAGCGAAAGCAGCGGCAACTGCCGGCCAGCCATCGCGCCGATGTGAAACGGATCGAGGCCCGTCACTTGGCCGGCGACGATGATGGGAATGCCCATCGCGCCGAACGCGACGGGCGCGGTATTGGCCATGAGGCACAGGCCAGCGGCGTAGAGCGGATTGAAGCCGAGGCCGACGAGCAGTGCGGCCGTGATGGCCACGGGCGCGCCGAAGCCTGCGGCGCCTTCGAGAAATGCGCCGAAGGAAAACCCGACCAGCAGCATCTGCAAGCGGCGATCGTCGGTGATCGACAGCACCGAGGCGCGAATGATGTCGAATTGCCCGGCTTTGACGACGATCTTATAGAGGAACACGGCCGTCACGATGATCCATGCGATCGGCCATAGGCCGTACGCAAAGCCGTAGCCCGCGGCGGCGAAGGCTTGCGCGGCCGGCATGTGATAAGCGGCGATCGCCACCGCAAGGGAAAGCGCGAGCGTGATCGCGGCCGCGACGTGCCCCTTGAGCTTTAGGCCCGCCAGCGCGACGAAATAAAACAAGACGGGGATGCCGGCCGCGAGGGCGGATAACCCTAAGCTGCCGAGCGGCATATACGTTTGACTCCAAGCCTGCATGTCGGTCTCCTCCGAAGATGCACAAAAAAGCGGGAGCGCCGTCGGCGAGCGCACAGGCAAGCCCCTGTTCGACGACACGCGTCGAGCGTTGAACGGGGATGCCGGGCGCGTTCGCGTCGGTCGCGTTATTCGGGTTGGCCGCGGCTGCGCAGCAAATCGGCGAGGCTGCGCGGCGCGGGTTTGAGCGGCGTACGGTGCTGCGTCCATCCCATCTGCCGTCGCGGCGTGAAGGCCGACAGACGCGTTGCCGCCCAGCGGAACAATCGATAAACGCGCGGATGCGCGAACGCGCCGCGCCAGAAACGCCAGACGATTTGCTCGCGTTGGCTGTAGTTCGCGCCTTGCCCGCGCAGCGGGTGCGCCACGGCTTCGGTTGGGGCGCGATTGGCTTCGGTGCGCAGCCGAATCAGCAACTTCGGAATCGGAATGCGCACGGGGCAGACTTCGCCGCAGGCGCCGCACAGCGACGATGCGGTCGGCAAATCCGCCGTCGCCTCGAGCCCGAGCAAATGCGGCGAGATGATCTTGCCGATCGGGCCGGGATAGGTCGTGCCGTAAGCGTGTCCGCCGATGCGCGTATAGACCGGGCAGTGGTTCATGCACGCGCCGCAGCGGATGCATTGCAACGTCGCACGCAATTGCTCGTCGGCATAGGCTTGGGTGCGGCCGTTGTCGAGCAGGACGACATGCATCTCACGCGGCCCGTCGCGTTCGCCTTCGCGGCGCGGCCCCGAGATCAGGTTGAAGTAGGTGGTGATGGCCTGGCCCGTCGCCGAGCGTGTGAGCAGGCTCGAGAGCGGCACGATGTGTTCGAGCTTGGACACGACTTTCTCGATGCCCATGAGCGCGATATGCACGTCGGGCACGGTGGTCGATAGCCGCCCGTTGCCTTCGTTCTCGACGAGCCAGAGCGTTCCCGTATCGGCTGCCGCGAAGTTCACGCCCGACAGGCCGATGTCGGCATCGACGAAGGCATGGCGCAGCGCGCGCCGGCCCGTCTGCAGCAAGGCATCGACGTCCTCGGTGTAGGCCGCATCGGCGATCTTCGCCTCGAACAGGTGAGCGATATCGGCCTTGGTTTTGTGAATCGCGGGCATGACGATGTGCGATGGCTTCTCGTCGGCCAACTGGACGATGAATTCGCCGAGATCGGACTCGGTGCAGGTCACGCCGTGTTCGGCGAGGTGATCGTTGAGTTCGATCTCCTCGCTCGCCATCGATTTGCCTTTGATGATGCGTTTGGCGCGATGAGCCCGTGCGATGTCGAGGATGATCGCGTTCGCCTCGGCCGGCGTCTCGGCCCAATGCACGCGCACTCCGCGAGCGACGAGCGCGGTCTCGAGCGTCTGCAGCAACTCGGGCAGGCGTGCGAGCGCATGTTGGCGAATGGCTTCGCCCAGATCGCGCAGCGCCTCGAGTTCGTCGGCATCGGGAAACTGAACGGCGCGTTTCGCTTGCAAGAAATCCATCGCGCCGCGAAAGCTGGCGCGCAACTGCGGATCGTCGAGCGCTGCGCGCGCGCGTGCCTTGAAGTCGCTGGGCGGCACGAAATGAAGCGCTTGAGTGCTCATCGATCGTCTCCTTGTGCGTGGCCCGCGCCCTCGTCGTCGGTGACGATGACGACCCATAGCATGCGGGGGCCGTGTGCGCCGTAAGCGAGCGTTTGTTGAATGTCCGAGGTTTTCGACGGGCCGGAGACGAGCACGAGGTTCGTCGGCATACCTTCACGCCAGCGTTCCGATTGCGCGGCTTCATGCAAGTCGCGGTGCAGCGTGTCGGCGTAGACGAGGGCGATGTGCAGCGGCGGGGCGAGGGACATCGTGCGAGGCGAGCCGCGGTCCGGGCAAAGGACGAGCGTCCCCGTTGCGGCGATGCCCGAACGCGCGACCGTGAAGCCCGCTTCGACGGTATCGAAGAGTTCGGCTTTCCACTGTTCGAGTGGCTGCGCGAACGGAAGCGGTTCGACAGTCGCGGGCAACGCGGCGGCGAGCGCCGCGCCCTCGGGCCGCTCCGCATCCAGCAGCAAGCGCCGTACGCCCGCTTGCGCGATGCGCTCTGCGAGATGCGCGTGCCAGGTCGCCGAGCTCGCACGCCATACTTCGGCGTGCGCAGCCGTGAGGGCGGCTTCGAAGGCATCGATGCGCTCGGCACTCGTAGCTTCGCGCAACGCGCCCCATTGGCCGTAGTGCGCGTCGATGCTGCCATCCAACTGCGTTTCGCTAACGCTCGGCTGCGTCGGCTGGGCCGCGCGAAGGCGTCCGAGAATACGCTCGCGTGCGCCGATCATGATTGACGCTCCAGCTTGCGCAGGGCCTCACCCGACGGCGTCGCCGGCGGCGTTTGCTCGGTGCGGGAACGGGCGGTCCGACGCTCGGCATCGGGGCTGCGTACTGCCCGAGCGTTGCCGCCGGTGCGCCGCCATAGAAAACTCGCCAAATGCTCGACGGCGAGCGGCGCGCCTTCGTGTTCGGCCGCGTGGCCGATGTTGAGCAGGCAGCCGCAGTCTGCCGACACGAGCCGATCGCATCCTGTCGCGCAGGCGGAGGCGACCTTGTCGCGCACCATGGCGCCCGAAATATCCGGATGCTTGAGCGAGAACGTGCCGCCGAAGCCGCAGCATTCCGACTCGCGTTCATGCTCGACGCGCGTCACGCCCGGCAAGCTATCGACGAGCGCCACACCATGCGCACGCGTGCCCATTTCCCGGCGCGCCGCGCACGACGTGTGCAAGACCACGCGTTCGTCGCCAAGCGGGGTGGGCGTGGCTTCGTTGCCGAAGTCGACTTCGAGCACATGAACGAGAAATTCGGTGAGTTCGAAAACGCGCTCGGCCAATTGCAGGGCCTTCGCCTCTTCGGCCGGATGCTCGACGAACAAGGGCGCCCAATGATGGCGCATCATGCCCGCGCACGACCCCGACGGCACGACGATCGGCCACGGCTCGCTGAACATGTCCAATTGCGCTCGTGCGACGGCGCGCGCTTGATCGGGATTGCCGCTGCTGTACGCGGGTTGGCCGCAGCAGCTTTGCGCCCGCGGAAAATGAACGACGAGCCCTTCGCGCTCGAGCAGGCGCACCGCATCGAGTCCGGCTTGCGGCACGAACAGATCGACCAAACAGGTGGCGAAAAGGTAGACGTCGGTGGGCCGGCGCGTGGGGTAATGCCGTTGCTGCATGTCTCTCTCCTGGGCCATTCGAAGTGCGGCGGACGCGGCGATGGCGGTCTCGGCGCATAATTGCCGCAATCGCAAGCGGGCGCAAATTGGTTGGACCAATCGGCGGGCGCCGCTATGGCAGATCGATGATGTGAGGACGAAGATGGGAGAGATCGGAGCCGCGCGTGCTTCACGCGTGGAAGCGACGATGCGCAGGCTCGAAACGGCTTTGCTCGACGGGACCTGGCCGGCGGGGACGCGCCTGCCGGCCGAGCGCGCGCTTGCCGAACGCTTTGCGGTTTCCCGCAATACCATCCGCGAAGCGATCCAACGTCTGGCGGCGCGAGACCTGCTGCAAAGCCGGCGCGGGGCGGGGGTTTACGTGACGGACCGGTTACGCACGAGCGTGGCTTCGCCCTGGGGCGAACTCGTCAGCGACCATCCGGCCCTGCGCGAAGACATCCTCGAATTTCGCCGCGTGCTTGAAGGCGCGACGGCTTACTTTGCCGCGATGCGGGCGACGAAAGAAGAAATCAGAACCATCACCGCGCTGATGCGCACGCTCGAGCAGGCGCGGCGCGACGACGACAAGGCGGCCGAGGCCCAGGCCGACGCCAAACTGCACGAAGCGATTGCGAAGGCGTCGCACAACGCGATGTTTTTGCATCTTCATGCGGGCGTCCTCGGCGTGCTGCGCGAGCACATCACGGCCAACGGCACGGGGCTGCGCGAACAAGAAGAGAGTGCATCCGAGATGTTGCTGCAGCAACATCGCATGCTGTGCGAGGCGATTTGCGCCCGCCGGCCGGAAGAAGCGCGCACGGCGATGCAAACGCATATCGACTTCGTGCGCAGCAAGAAATGACGTGAGAGGCCCACGCAACGCCTGCCGTTTACAGGGAGATTGGTCCAACCACGGCTCAGATCTCGGGCAAGGCCGCTGTCGATTGGTTAGATGAAGATGCCCAGCCAACGAGGCCGGGCACCTGCAAGCGAAGCCACGCAAGCCAAGCGCGACGCTCACGCGGTTTGCTTGGGCGCACGCGCGACCGATGCGGCGGTGCGCGGCAGCTTGGACCAGCGCAGGAGCAGGGGGAACGCCACGCAGCCGATCGCGGCAACGGCGGTGACGAACCCGGCGAGCGCCGACACGGTACCCGGCATCTCGGCGATCAGATAGATTGCGAGCGAACCCGCCATCAGGTGCATCGCGCCCATGAGGCCCGAGGCGGCGCCGGCGTTGTCGGGAAAGCTCGTGACGCCGCCTGCGAACGACAGGGGCACGATGAATCCATTGGCGAGCGTCACGACCGATATCGCGAGAATCATCGGCAGGGGCGTCATGCCGCCAAGGCGGCCGGCTGCGAGCAAGCACGCCGCACCGACGGCGAGGATGGCGAAGCCGACGCCGAGCAAGCGATCGATGCCGTGGGTTTTGGCGAAATGACGCGAAGTCAGATTCCCGAAAATATAGGTGACCGACAGCGTCAGGTAACAGTAGCTGATGGCCTTTGTCGACAGGCCCATGCTGACGAGGATGACGGGCGAGGCCGCGAGGTAGCCGAGATAGGCCGCGTAGCCGACGCACAAATTGAGCGCATACGACCAAAAGCGCGGCTGGCCGAGCAACATTGGATAGCTGCGGAATGTGCGCGTGACATCGTTGTGGCGATTGGACTTGGGCACCGTCTCGGGGATATAGACGGCCAACAGCACGACGGCGAGCAAGCCTAGTGCGGCCGTGAACAAGAACGGCGCACGCCACGAAACGTAGGTCGTGATATAGCCGCCGACGAGCGGGGAGAGCGCGGGCGAAGCACCGACGATCGGCATGATGGTCGTGAACGTGCGCGCGGCCGTCTTCGCGTCGAAGATGTCGCTGACGATCGCTCGCCCGATGACCATCCCGGCGCCTGCGCCGAATGCCTGGACGATGCGGGCGAGGCCGAACGCCGTCACGTTCGGTGCGAGCGAGCAGGCGACCGAGGCGACCGTATAGAGAACCATCCCGCCGATCACTAGGCGGCGCCGGCCATAGGCGTCGGACAGCGGGCCGTACACCGCTTGTGCAAGCGCGAGTCCGACGACGTAGACGCTGAACGTACGCTGTAGCGCCGAAATGGGTGTGCCGAACGCTTGCGCGGCGAGCGGCATGCCGGGGAGGTTGATGTCGGATGCGAGCAGCCCGCTCGCGCTGAGCAAGACGAGCGTCACGAGCAGGACGCCATGCGGAATGGCAAAGCGTGGTTGGTTCATGTCGATGAAATCCTTTTGTTGCGGTCCACAGCGCGACCGGCGAGCCCTAAGCGCCTCGTTCAGCCGCCATGCCGGGACCGGATGCGACGATGTCAGGCGAAAGCTTAGCGGCCGGATATAATGCCGTCCAAGACTTAATTGATCAGAGATGTTGCTCAAAAGGACATAACGATGGAGCTGCAGCAACTTCGGTACTTCGTGGCCGTGGCGGAAACCGAGCATGTGGCGCGGGCGGCGGAGCGCCTGCACATCTCGCAGTCGCCGCTTTCGCGCCAGATTCGGCAACTCGAAGATCAACTAGGCCTTCAGTTGTTCGAGCGGATCAAACAGCGCGTGCGCCTGACGCCGGCCGGGCGCGATTTTCTCGAGCAGGCGCGCGATCTGTTGAGCCAGGCCGAGCGTATCGAGGAGCGGGCGCGGCAGGTAGGCAAGGGCGAGGCGTGTTCGGTTTCGATCGGCTATTGCGAAGGCGTCATCCACAACGGCCGCTTGCCTGCGGCGCTGCGCCGGTTTCGTTCGGCACACCCGCGGGTCACGCTGAAGTTATCGGCGATGCGCTCGGGTGAGCAGATCGATGCGATCGAGCGCTCGTTGATCGACGTCGCGTTGGTCTACAACCTGCCCAAGCCCAGCGAATCCCTACAGAGCCGCTTGTTGACGAGCGAACCGTTCGTCCTGGCGCTGGCGGATGATCACCCGCTTGCCGCGCGCAAGACGATCGCGCCGAGCGATCTCGACGGGATGCCTTGGATTGCGCTGCCCAAGTCGATCAACCCGGCGGCGCGCGAGCGATTTTTGGCGGCGTGCGCAGCGTGCGGTTTCGCGCCGGACATCCGCTTTGAAGTCGCGCACGTATCGACGACGCTCGGGCTCGTGAGCGCCGGTCTCGGCCTGGCCATCATGCAGTCGAGCATGCGGCGCATGAGCCCGCCTGGCGTGGTCTTCAAGCCAATGGACTGGTTGCCGCTCGTCGTCGAGATTCACGTCCTGTGGCGCGCACACGCGCAGACGGCGGGCGTGCGGCATTTCCTGCGGGCGTTGGAGGAAACCGAAGAGCATGCGGTGACGGCCGACGTTTGAATCGGCGTGCCGCCCGCGACGCGCGTATCGACGACGCTTAGAGGCGTCAGGGTTCCTTGAGTAAAAGCGTCTGATTATTGGCCAAGGGAATCGGGCCGAGGCTGCTGACTCCTATAATGCGCCCCACTGCTAGGACGCATGCAGTCTACGAAACAATAAAGAACCTGAGAGATAGATGGAAGACTTGCTACCGTACTACGAACGGGAACTAGCGTATTTGCGTCGCTATTCCGAGGACTTCGCACGGCGCTATCCGAAGATCGCGGGGCGACTCCTCCCTGCAGGTGGGTATGTCGACGACCCGTCCATCGACCAGTCGATTCAAGCGATAACGCAAAATGGCCCCGTTGCTTGCCCGCATGGGGATCGTGTCCATCTATCAACCGTAATCAGCCATGGAACTTAACGCAATGTTTCGGGATAAGTCGCTGCTGTCCCGAGATTTTTCGGCAATGCTCTCCGGCGAGTCGGCGATTGTGGATATCCTCGCTGTCAAAAGCCCCCTCATGGAGCGTGTGAACTGGTACTTGAAGGGCGATACGCTAGAAGAAGTGATGCTCTATCGAGCTTTCGACGACGATGGGTCGCCTTCGACCGCTGCAATTGCCGTCCTCACCGAGGAATACAGGCGGAAAAAGTCCAAGGTCTCGCATGCTGCGATATGGAACGGCAAGACTGACCCTCATGAAGGCGCTTCGATGTCGTGCCACGTGTCGGATGCGAAGATTTTGCCGGACACGCTCTCCCTACGAATAGGCTCACCGGCGTGCTACGGAACGGTCAACGATCTCGCCGACGTAATCAGCGCGGTCGTTGCAACGTTCAGCCCGTCCGTCATCGCGGCCTCGCCGAAACGCTACTTTGAAAAGCAGGTATTTGACGACAAGCCTGGCGTCGGCTGGATGCTTTACCTGCCCAAGGTCGTAACCGCGCAGCAGGTGCCCGAGGCGGGCGCGCTAATACCAGTGCCGGAAGCCGGCCGGAAGCAGACGGGAACGATCATCGTCAGCGTTACGGATGCCGTGTTTTCGGCGGACAATCCAGAGCATGTCGAGATCGCCAATCGAATCGAGATACGGCTCGTCGATCAGGACTTGCTGCCGCGCTACTCGGACATCTGAACGAGCGATCGTTCTCTTGAGTGCGAGCTCAGCTCGGATCGCAACGGGCCTATTCCGCGCGTTAGTGACCGCATTCACGTGCCGTCCATGCGGCGATGTTCTTTACACGCAGGTGTTTTGCGTAGAAGGCCCATTCGTCGAGGCTGGATCAAGACTCCTATTGATACGACGTCCTTGAAGGCCTACGTCGAGGCACTGGCTCCGGGTACGCCTTGGCTCTTTCCCTCGGCGGCGGCGAAATCCCGCCATACCGGAGACATCCGCAAACCCTTCATCAAGGCAGTGGTCGCAGCCGGGCTTTTCCCGGCACGATTCCACAGGAATTACACAAAAGACAAAGGGCTTACGACGCTCGCGCGTGTAAGCCCTTGAATTTCTTGGTAGGCCGTACTGGATTCGAACCAGTGACCAACGGATTAAAAGTCCGCTGCTCTACCAGCTGAGCTAACGACCCGAAGAGGCGAGATTGTAGCTTGGGCGTCAGGCATCGTCAACACCATGCACGCCCGCGCTTCGCTCGCCTGCTTACTTAATCTGCGCGAGCTTTTGCTGCGCGCTTTGCACCACGTCCGACCCCGCGTACTGCGAAACGATCTGCTGCAACGTCTTGCGAGCCGCCGCCTTCTGGCCTTGCTCCAATTGGTTGTTCGCGATCGCGAGCAGCGCTTCGGGGGCGCGCGGGTGCTGCGGGTAGTTCTTCACGATGCCCTGCCAAACCGCTGTCGATCCCTTGTAGTCACGCAGGGCGTACAGCGCGTTGCCGAGCCAGTATTGCGCCGTCGGCTGGTAGGGGCTCTGCGGGTACTTGGCGACGAAATCGCGAAATGCCGCCGCGGCGCCCTTGTAATCGCCGCTGCGAAACTGCTGCGACGCCGCGTTGAACGCCTCCGTTTCACCAGGCTGCACCGAGCCTTGGACGCCGTCCACCGTCTGTTGCTGCGGCTCGAACTTCTTGAGCCGCGTATCCAGATCGGTGTAGTAGTCCTTCTGTTGCTTCTGCAGCGTGGTGACCTGGTTCGTCAAATCCTCGTTCTGCCCGCGCACCGTCGCGATCTGCTGGTTTAGCTGATCGATGCGCCCCTGCTGATCGAGCAGTGTGCGCTGCGCGGCCGCCAGTTGGCTCGTGAGGTTGTCGGTCTTCGCGCGCAAGTCGAGAATGGCTTGGCGCGCCTGGTCGTCGTCGAACAGGCCCGCGTGCGCCGGCCCGGCGACAAGCGCCGAGGCGGCCACGCATACGGCTGCGGTGCCTCGCAGCCAGGAGAAACGGTGCGTCATACGCGTTGTCACCCGTTACGAATTACTGATAGACGATGTCCGCGCGGCGGTTTTGCGCCCACGAGGCTTCGTCGTGACCCGTCGCCAGGGGCTTTTCCTTGCCCAGGCTAACGGCTTCGATTTGCGAATCCTGCACGCCCAGCGTCTCCAGGCCTTGCTTGACCGCTTCCGCACGCTTTTGGCCCAGGGCGAGGTTGTACTCGCTCGTGCCGCGCTCGTCGGTATTGCCTTGGATCAGAACGTGGCGTTGCGGATGGCTCTTCAGGTAGGTCGCGTGCGCTTGCAGCAGCGATTGATATTCCGGCTTGACCGAGTAGCTGTCGAAGTCGAAATACACACTGCGCTTAGCCAACGGGCTGTTCGGATTGTTCAGCTCGTCAACGGTCACCGGCGCGACTGCGTTCGGATTCGGTTGCGTGCCGACCGCACCCTGTGTCGGATTCTCGTTGAGCTTCGTGCCCGAATGGCAGGCCGCCAACGCGCCGACCAGCATCACCGCAAACGCAATACGAAGTTTGGACATCATTTTTTACTCTCCTTGTGTGTCATTGCATAAAAGGACCCCAAGACGGCTCGCGCACGCTGCCGCCCTGAACGGACAGAATTTGCCGGGTCCGACCATCGGTCGAAACCGCAGCCAACACGCCACGGCCGTTCACTTGAGTGGCGTAAAGAATGTACTGACCGTTCGCCGCAAAGCTCGGCGATTCGTCATGTGCGGTGTCTGTCAGGGCCGTCGCGACGCCGGTTTGGAGGTCCTGGACATAAAGCTTGAACGCTCCGCCGACGCGCGAGATATAGGCGAGTTCCTTGCCGTCCGGGCTCACGCGCGGACTCGTGTTGTAGCTGCCGGTGAACGTCACGCGCTGCGCGGCGCCCGCGCTTTCGCCCGCCGCCGGCATCTTGTAGATCTGCGGTTGGCCGCCTCGATCGCTCGTGAAGTAGATCCACTGGCCGTCGGGAGAGTAGAACGGCTCCGTATCGATCGACGTGCTGTGCGACAGGCGGCGCAGGCCGCCGCCGTTGGCGTTGACGGCCCAAATCTGCGTATTGCCCGTGCGCGAGAGCGCAACGGCGACGGTGTGCCCATCGGGCGACCATGCGGGCGCGCTATTGTTGCCTTTCTGATCGGAGATGATCACACGGCGGCCCGTGGGCAAGTCGTGAATGTAGACGATCGGCTTGCGTTTCTCGAACGAGACGTAGGCCACCTTCGTGCCGTCGGGCGACCAGGCGGGCGAGATGATCGGCTCCGGGCTAGATAGAGCGACATGCGCGTCTTGGCCGTCCGAATCGGAAATTTGCAGTTGATACCGGCTACCGACTTTGATCACGTACGATAGCCGCGTCGCGAATACGCCACGGCTGCCGAGCAGCTTTTGATAGATGTAGTCGGAGATCTTGTGAGCCGTGAGGCGCAAGCTGTCTTGAGGCGTCGTAAACGACAAGCCACCCAGGCTTTGCCCCTTCACCGTGTCGTAAAGGCGGAATCGAACATCGTACTGGCCGTTCGCGGCGCGCGTCACGCTGCCGGAGACGAACGCGTTGGCGCCTTTCGCTTTCCATGCGCCCAGATCGACCGAGTCGTTTTCCGAGACGGGGGTGGAGCCCGCGTCGATGTTGGTGAATTTGCCGCTGCGCTGCAAGTCCTGGCGAACGATCTCGCTGATCGATTGCGGAGCGCTCGTTTCCCCTGCGAAATTGGCCGTGGCGATGGGGTACTGCGTGGAGCCAACGCCCGTTACGAGCACGTTCAACTGCGCATGCGCGGCACCGGCCGACGCAATCAGGCACGACGCCAGCAATGTCCTCAAGCCTAGTTTCGTCATCAAACTCATGCTGAAAATCCCATAAAGCGAAAAAATGGCACGACAGCAAAGAGACTACGGGATGCAGGAATCGTTCCTGTCGATGCGCAATGCGTCGCGTCTCGCATGTTTCCCTCGTCAGCTCTAGCCGGCCGGCCGCAGTGTGATCAAGAACGACGCCGGCGCTTTCCCATTGAGGTCGAGGGGCATCGGATTCGATGCGTTCACCGCGTTTGCCGCCGCCGTATCCCACTGAGGATTGCCGCTGCTCTTTTTGATTGAAACGGACAGCAATTGGCCATCGGGCGCGCAATGCACGGACACGACCGTTTCGAGCCCTTCGGTCGCACCGGCCCAAATGATATTGGGCTTGACGCGCCTGCGTACCTTATCGGCGTAGCCGGGCGAGGCCGACGTGCCGCCGGAGCCGCTGCCGGTGCCGCTTTTTGCGAGACCATTGCCGCCTTCGCTTTGGCCCGCCATGCCTTGCAATTGCGAAAGCCGCGCGCGCCGCTCTTGCTCCAGCTGCTGCTTCTGCTTGGCTTGCTGCTGCGCCAGCGCCTTCGCCTTGGCGGCCTTTTCCTCGGCGGCTTTTTCGGCTTCGGCCTTCTTTTCCGCTTCGGCCTTTTGTTGGGCTTCGAGCTGCTGTTGCTTCAACTGCGCTTGCTTTTGCTGTTCGGCCTGTTGCTGCTCGCGCTGCTTCTGAGCTTGCGCCTGCTGCTGCTTGAGCTTATCCGCTGCGGCCTTTTGTGCGGCGAGACGCGCCGCTTGCTCGCGCGCTTGCGCTTCCTGGCGCAGGGCCTGCTGTTGCTGCTCCTGCTGCTCCTGCAGCGCCTTCTGACGCTGTTGCTCTGCGAGCTGCGCCGCGCGCTGCGCAGCTTCCTGCTCCTTGCGTTTCTTCTCCTGCAGCGCGATGTCCGCCTGCTCTTGATCGACGGGCGGCGCGGGCTGCACTCGCACGGGCGGAGCAGGGGGGGCAGGCGGCTGCCTAGGCGTGGGCGTGGGCGGAATTTCCGTCCAGATCTCGGCTTCCGCACCGGCAGGCGTGCTGTTCTGCCAATGGATGCCGTGATAGAGGAACAGGCCCAGCAACACGTGCATCACGAGCGCAAGCGCGAACGCGCGCCAAGTGCCGCGTTCGCGAGGCGGTTGCAGCGGGTAGACGGACTGCTTGGGGTTCATTGCGATTTGACGAGCAGGCCCACGCGCTTGACGCCGCGCGCCTTCAAGTCGGACATCACGTTCATGACCGCTTCGTACTGCACGGTCTTATCGGCGGCGATCACGACCGGTTGGTCAGGGTGCGAGGCCTCGCGTTCGGTGACGAAGGCGGCCAGATCGGCGCGCGTCATCTGTTCCTCTTGCGAGCCGCCGGCGTCGTCTTTGTAGCGAACGGTCAGCTTCCCGTCGGCGCGGACGTTGACGACGACGGGCGGTGTCTGCTGCTGAGGCGCGGCGCCGCCGACCGTGGGCAGGTTCACGATCGAAGGCGCGACGAGCGGCGCTGTCACCATGAAGATGACGAGCAGCACCAGCATGACGTCGATATACGGCACGACGTTGATGTCGGCCATCGCCCGGCGGGAACGGCCGCCGCGCATGCTGGAACGGTTGGTGGAGCCGGCCATCGCGTACTCCTTAATGCGCCTGGCGCTGCAAGATGTTCGAGAATTCTTCGATGAACGTTTCGAAGCGGATCGCGAGGCGATCGATGTCGTGCGCGTAGCGGTTGTAGGCGACGACAGCCGGGATCGCCGCAAACAGGCCGATGGCCGTGGCCGTCAGCGCTTCCGCGATACCCGGCGCAACATTGGCGAGCGTCGCCTGCTGCACGTTGGCGAGACCCCGGAACGCGTTCATGATGCCCCAAACCGTGCCGAACAAACCGATGTACGGGCTCACGGAACCGACCGAGGCGAGAAAAGCGAGGTTCGCTTCGAGCACATCCATTTCGCGTTGGAACGCGGCGCGCATCGCACGGCGCGCGCCGTCGAGGATCGCGCCGGGATCGTTGATCCGCCTTTCTTTTCCTTTCAAGAACTCGCGCATGCCCGACTCGAAGATCCGCTCGAGCCCGCCGATCGTGTGGCGATTGTTCGCCGCGCTTTGGTACAGCGCCTGCAAGTCGCCGCCCGACCAGAAGTCGCGTTCGAATTGCTCAGTTTGCCCCCGCGCGCGCCGGATGGCAAACCACTTGCGGAAGATGAACGTCCACGACATCAGCGACAGCAAGAGCAAAAGCCCCATCACCGCTTGCGCGAGCAAGCTCGCATTGAGGACTAGAGAAACGATCGATAAGTCTTGTGCGTTGGTCATAAAGGATAGGCTTATGCGTCGGAACGGGCAGGGCTCGCTGCAAGGCGCGAATAGGGTTTTTGTCGGGCAATCGAAAGCGCCGCCGCTTCAACGCCGCACCCCGCTTGGTATCGACCGGCACGATACAAGTTCATGGACGTAGACTCAACGGAAATCAAGCGCTTGCCGTTGACATACCGGCCGCAAATGCGAGCGGGGCGCTGCGTAATGCCGTCGATACCCAATCCGGCAAGGCGACGGGTTTGAGCGCGACATGATCGACGCAGCCGACGCGCACCTTGCCGATGGCGAGGACAGCATCGCCGCGCCACGCTTCCTGGACGAACTCGACGCTCGCTTTGCCGAGCCGCTCGATGCGGCTCGCGATCGTCAGCATGTCGTCCAGGCGCGCGGGCGAGCGATATTGCACCGACGTGTCGCTGACGACGAAGACGATGCCGCACTGCTCGGCCAGCTTGCGTTGATCGATGCCGCACGCACGAAGCCACTCGGTGCGGGCACGCTCGAAAAACTTCAGGTAGTTGGCGAAAAAGACAATGCCGCCTGCGTCGGTATCTTCGTAGTAGACGCGCAGCGGCCAGTCGAAGGTAAATTGCAAGCCGCCACGGCTGGTAGGCTGGTTCATGGCCCGACATTTTACCGGATCGCGCGCGCCGGTCTCGAAATTGCGTAAAACTTCCCCAATTGCCTATTGGTGGCGCTTCCAATACACTATCGCGCTCATCCCTGCGTGACTGGCGATAAGACCCTCGGGGTCAAGGTGGAGCAACCCACCGTGAAGCGCAGGGTGCCGTTTTGCCGTTCGCCTGGGCAGCCGAATATTGCGCGCCGTCGTTTGCGCCGCCAGCGGTTGCCTTGCCCGCGTAACGGAACCTTCCGCCACGCCAGGGCTGGCTTACCGCCAGCAGCGCGAGCGTACGACCGGTACGTGTCCCGCGCGCGACTCGGCCAACCTGTACACCCTTAACGGAACGCGTATGTTTGACAGAGCCCAAAGCACGATCGCCAACGTCGATCCCGAGATCTGGAACGCCATCCAGCAGGAAAATCACCGCCAAGAAGAGCACATCGAGCTCATCGCGTCGGAAAACTACACGAGCCCGGCCGTCATGGCCGCGCAGGGCTCGCAGCTCACCAACAAATACGCCGAGGGCTATCCCGGCAAGCGCTACTACGGCGGCTGCGAGTACGTCGACGTGGTGGAGCAGCTTGCGATCGACCGCGTGAAGGCGCTGTTCGGCGCGCAAGCGGCGAACGTGCAGCCGAACTCGGGCTCGCAGGCGAACCAGGGCGTGTTTTTCGCGATGCTCAAGCCCGGCGACACGATCATGGGCATGAGCCTGGCCGAAGGCGGTCACTTGACGCACGGCTCGCCCGTGAACATGTCGGGCAAGTGGTTCAACGTCGTCAGCTACGGGCTGAACGAAGCGGAAGACATCGATTACGACGCCGCCGAGAAGCTCGCGCAGGAGCACAAGCCGAAGCTGATCGTCGGGGGTGCATCGGCATTCGCGCTGCGCATCGACTTCGAGCGTCTGGCGAAGATCGCGAAGTCGGTGGGTGCGTACCTGATGGTCGACATGGCCCACTATGCCGGCTTGATCGCGGCAGGCGTGTATCCGAACCCGGTGCCGCACGCCGATTTCGTCACGACGACCACGCACAAGAGCCTGCGCGGCCCGCGCGGCGGGGTGATCCTCATGAAGGCCGAGTACGAGAAGCAGATCAACTCGGCGATCTTCCCGGGCATTCAAGGCGGCCCGCTCATGCACGTGATCGCCGGCAAGGCTGTCGCGTTCAAGGAAGCGCTGTCGCCCGAGTTCAAGGTCTACCAGCAGCAAGTTGTGGAAAACGCGCGCGTATTGGCGGAAACGCTCGTCAAGCGCGGCCTGCGCATCGTATCGGGCCGCACGGAAAGCCACGTGATGCTCGTCGATCTGCGGGCGAAGAAGATCACCGGCAAGGCGGCCGAGGCGGTGCTCGGTGCAGCGCACATCACCGTCAACAAGAACGCGATTCCGAACGATCCGGAAAAGCCGTTCGTGACGAGCGGGATTCGTCTTGGCTCGCCCGCCATGACCACGCGCGGCTTCGGCACGAAGGAGGCCGAGCAGGTAGGCCACCTGATCGCCGATGTGCTCGACAATCCGGAAGACGCCGCAACGATCGAACGCGTGCGCGCCCAGGTGGCCGAGCTGACGAAGCGGTTCCCGGTCTATCGTTGATCGGCCATGCGCTGCCCCTTCTGCCGGCACGAAGATACGCAAGTGGTCGACTCGCGCGTATCGGAGGACGGCGCCGCGATCCGGCGGCGCCGCCGCTGCCCAGCCTGCGATAAGCGTTTCACGACGTACGAGCGGGTTGAGCTCACGCTGCCGGCGGTCGTCAAGAAGGACGGCAGCCGCAGTGAGTTCGACCGCCGCAAGATTGCGGCGAGCATGCAGCTCGCGTTGCGTAAGCGCCCAGTTTCCGCCGAGGCGATCGACGCGGCTGTGGCGCGCATCGAGTATCAACTGCTCGGCAGCGGCGAGCGCGAAGTGCGCAGCGAGCGGCTCGGCGAACTCGTCATGAACGAACTGCTGCAGTTGGACAAGATCGCCTATGTGCGTTTCGCTTCCGTCTACCGGCGCTTCGAAGACGTGTCCGATTTCGAGGACGTGATCGAGGAGTTTCGCCGGCCGAAACCTGAAAAGCCCACCCGCAAGCGCTGATTTCCCTCTTCGCTTCATCCTGCTGTTCCCCCGCTATCCTCAATCGATACGACGCGCCATTGTCGGCTCGCGGCGCACGCGCGCGCCATTCGGCCGAACGGCATATGGTTGCGCATGCCTACACGCGATAGATTGGCCTCTTGCCGATGACGTGAGGGCGGGGACATGCGGGGCGTATTCGAATGCAGGCGTATTGCGCGGCGGGGTCGGTCGCGGCGCGGTGGTTTTTCGCTGGTCGAACTGCTGGTCGTCACTGTGCTCGTGGCATCGAGCGCCCTGATCGCGACGCCGGTCTTCTCTGCTTGGCACGCGCGGGACCGGATCGACGCCGCGGCTAGGGCCTTGCTCGCCGGTCTGACGCTTGCGCGCGGCGAGGCGATTGCGCGCGGCACGCGTGTCGTCGTCTGTCCCGCCGATGGGCGAGCGCAGTGTTTGCCGAAGGGGCATCGTTGCGTTGGCGGGACGCATGCCTGGTCTTGTGGCTGGATGGTGGTTGTCGATCCCGATCGTGTCGCCCAAGTGCTACGTGTCTATCGGCATCCTGCAGGCGTTTCGATCGTGGCCGCTGCGGGCGCAGTGGAATTCACTCCGCCGGTCGGGCAAGTGATTGGCGGCTTTCGGAAATTCGAGTTCGCGGCTGCGGGCCGCGCGGTGGTCGGACAGAGCGGCGCCTGGAACCGCTGCATCCGCATTGCAGCGGGCGGGAGAGCGCGGCTGGAGCGCGGCGGCTGCAGCGGGCGGGCACGAGCATGAGAGGCCGCTTTTCGCCTGCGCGTTGCAGCACCGGTGCGTCCTTGCTCGAAGTGCTCATCGCGCTGTCGCTTGTGGCAAGTGCGATCTTGGGGGCGGCGGCTGCGCAACTCGCGGCGCTGCGCGGCGCCAGCTCGGCGGCGCATCGCGAGCAGGCGGCGTGGATTGCGGCATCGGTTGCCGAGACAATGGCCGCCGGGCAGGGACTTTCGTTCCGCTTGGCTCATATGCGCGAGCGCGTCGGTGCCGTCCTCCCGGGTGCGCGAGTAGCGATCGTCGACGAAGCGGGTGGCCTCGGTGCGGTCGTCGTGCATTGGCCGCGCGAGGTGGATTTGCCCGAGCAGGGCCGAGCGCCTCGACAAGGCTCGTGTTCATCTCTGGATAACAGCGCCGCCTCGCGCTGCATCGCACTGCCGTTTGCGAGCCGCCCATGACGGCGGCCGAGATCGCGCCTCGGCGCTCGCAGCGGCGGCAAGCGGGACACACGCTGCTCGAATGGCTCATTGCAGCGGCGCTGGGGCTCGTCGTGCTCGCCGGTGCGTTGGCGCTGTATCGATCGCAGCGCGACACCTTCATGCGGTCGGCCGATGCCGCATGGATGCGAGAGGCTGGCGCGGCGGCGCTGACGATCGTCGGCCAGCACATTCAGTTGGCAGGGTTTGCGCCTGTGGATCAGCCGGCGCTGCGTTTGGAGGTGATGCCGGGGGTCTTCGGTTGCCAAGGCATGCGGCCCGTTTCGGGCGGACAAGCCGACGACTTTGGCTGCGTGCTTCATCCGTCCCACCCGCCGGACTCGGATGGGCTCGTCGTGCGCTACGCCGACAATGCGATAGCGACCTGGGCCAGCACGTTGGGCGAACCCACCGATTGCCTTGGGCAAGGCGTCGAACGCCAGGGGGAATACGCCGTAATCGTCAACCGGTTTTATGTCTCCCTGCCGGCCGGGCGGGAGCAGCCCGAGCTCTACTGCTTCGGCAATGGTCACGCGAGAACGCCGCAGCCGCTCGTCGAGGGCATCGAGCGCTTGTCGCTGCGCTATTGGCTGCGCGGGGCGGCCGAACCGATCGGCGCCCGTTCGATTGCGCCCGCGCAATGGGTTGACGTCGTCGCGGTCGATCTATGCGTCGTCGTCCGAGGGCGGCGGGCCGCGGCAGGCGCGTCGTTCGTCGATTGCGACGGCCGGCGCGCGCAGAGCAAGGACGGCCGGGACAGGCTATCGCTATCGCGCCACGTCATCGTGCGCAATCATGAGGCGGTGCTATGACTGTTGCACGAGGCCGTTTCTACGAGCGGTGCAAGCGGTGCAAGCCGTGTGAGCCGTGTGAGCCGTGTGAGCCGCGCGAACGCCCCCGTAGCGTCGATTGCGCTGCGTGCGCCAAGGCGGCCATGCGTGTGCGCAAGCCGGGGCGCACATTGCGTGAATGCGGGCCGGCTGTGCATCGTGGCGTTGCGCTGCCGAGCGCGCTCATACTCGCCGCGATGATGCTGACCACATCGGCGGCTTGGCTGGAAGCGTCGATTGCACAAACTCGCCACGCGGCGGATGTCCATGCGCACTTGCGCGCGAGCCAGGCCGCGCTGAGCGCATTGACCCTATGCGACGAGGCGTTACGCGCCGGGGTCGCGCCCGTGATGCCAGCGGCGAACGGGCCGCCCCCGCATTGGACGACGGCCGAAGCGTTCGATCGTCTCGCCGCGTATGAGCCTGTTCCTTCCTGGCCGGGATCGGCGCGGCCGCCGCAATGCCTGATCGAAGAGGCGCGCTTCGAAGGAAATCCCGACGCACACGGGTATTGGATCACCGCCCGCGGCTTCGGTGCGAGCGTGGCGGCGCGAGCGGTGCTGCAACTTGTGATCAGGCGGGAAGGCGGGCGCGAGCGACGCGCGTGGAGGCGCATCCTTGCCGATGGAGCCGGGCGATGATGCGACCGTTCACCCGGCGAGCGCCGCGCCTTGGCTTTTCGATGCTGGAACTCGTCATTGCACTCGCTATGCTGGCGGTGGTGGTTGGCTATGGAATGCCGGCATACGTCGCCTATGCGGCTCGTGGCCATCGCATCGAGGCGGTAGTCGCACTGCATCGGGCCGCGCAGTATGTCGTTGTCCGGATGGCCGATGGCGACATCGATTCCGAGCCTTCGTTGCCGGCTGGCCTCGATCGGGCGCCGGAACATGGCCGCATCGTCTATCGCATCGAGTGGGTGCAGGGCGCGGATGGTCGCACCGGCTATGAAATCTGGGCAAAGCCGGTCGATGGCGGCCCGATGCACGGCGACGCGTGCGGGACTTTTGTGCTCGACGGGTTCGGTATGCGCTCGAATCGCGATGCACGGGGTGCGGACGTCGATGCGCAGGCGTGCTGGGCCGGTCGTGGGGCGTAGGCAGGCAACCGCGCCAGAGAGCTTGCGCTCCTTAAGAGGCGTTGCTTGTCGCTCAGAGCGCGTGCCCGCCCGCGGGACTCCCGCTACGACTCATCTCTCGGGCCATCCGCCGCTTCCTGTTCCTGTTCCTGCGCCTGCTGTTTACGCGCGGACAAGTGGCTCAACAGGCGCAGTCCGGCCCAGCCGGCCGCGCCGAGCGCCCCCCACTTTAGCAGGGGCTTTGCGCCGGCTGCCACGGTGGCGCGCAGGGGTTTGGCCAAGATGACGGACGCGAGCGAACTGACGAGCGGATGATTGAGCACCAAGTCGGTCAGCGTTGCATTCACGCCGCGGCCCGTGGCCTTGGCGCGTGCGCGGCCGGGCCCGAAGCCGGGCACGAGCATCCTGAGCCAACTCAGATTGGCGAACTTGCGGTTTAGCTCCAAGCGCGCCTTCACGAATTCGGAGCGTTCCACCTCGGCACGCAGCAGCAACAACTCTTTGCGGACCGCGCGCATCTGCAAGGTGCTCGAATCGTGCACCGGCGTGCTGCGGCGCTGCGTCGAGCTAGGCGATGGGGTTTGGCTCATGGGGCAATGGGGCGTCCAAAAGGCCGGCGGTTGTGCTCAAGGCTCACGGAACATGTCGCGATCCTTCTCGAACTCGCGCAGCGTGGCTTCGAAGACGATCGGCGCGGCATGCAGTCCCGCCCGAGCGCGCAAGGCGCAGATCACTGCGCCGAGCCCATAAACGGCGGTAATGCCGGCC
The DNA here is from genome assembly GCA_004322045.1 of Paraburkholderia sp. GTDB lineage: Bacteria > Pseudomonadota > Gammaproteobacteria > Burkholderiales > Burkholderiaceae > Trinickia. The sequence continues at coordinate 76,002 of SCRN01000009.1, read as the reverse complement.
AGTACCTGCCAACGGTAGCTGTCCCAGAAGGCGACCGCGATCAGGGCGGTGAGGCTGATCAGCGCCAACATCGCGAACGTCACGGCGATGAGCCCCAAGAAGATGACGGCAACGATGCGTTCGCGCTCCTCGGCAAGCTCGATGCCGATCAACTCGAGCCGAGTGTGCAGAAGAGCGAACACCGATGAGATCATGCGGCGCAGCGGTCCCTGGCTGGGATGCGACGAATGGGTATCGTTTGGCATGGATTGGCGAGAAAGCATGCAATGCGACAGCCGGCAGCGGCAACAACGGCGCCAAGCGCGAACACGCGCTCGACGCCGGCCCTGTCCGGCGAAAGCTCGCGGGAATAAAGGACGACGCGAGCCGCCCTTCGCGTGAACGCGCTTACTTGCGGTTGATGAGCAAGCCGACGACCACGCCGATGCCCGCCGCGACACCGATCGCGGTCCAAGGATGTTCGTGGACGTAGTCGTCGGTGGCGCGCGCCGCCTTCTTACCTTTTTCTACAACGACGACTTGCACGTCTGCCGCTTTTTCCTTCGCTTGCTTCAAACGGCTCAATGCCGTTTCGCGCAGCTCGGAGGCGCGCTCGCCCGTCGCGTTAGCGGCCTGTTTCAACAGATCCTCGGCGTCCGAGAGGACGGTTCTGATATCGGACATCAATCTCTCCTTGTTGACTTCTGACATTAGAGCTCCCTTTTGTTCCACGCATGCATCGTATCAAAGATAGGTCACTTGGCGGCGCGCCGCGCTATGGCTCGCGTCCCGCATGAACCGTTCCCGACGCACGCAGGATTAGCATGCGCGTCCTATCGCGTGAGGGGATGACCTGGGTCAAAACGTCGGAGGGGCGGCGCAGCGCTAGCGAATTTGCAAAGCGGCGGCGGCCCCGATGGCGGGGTAGGAAGACAGCGAGCCTGAAGCCGCTCGCAGCGAGCGGCTCCGGTTTCACGGGTTGGGTCAGAAGAAAGCTTGAATCCCGGTCTGGGCGCGCCCGAGGATCAGGGCGTGGATATCGTGCGTGCCTTCGTACGTGTTGACGACTTCCAGATTCACGAGATGACGCGCTACGCCGAACTCGTCGGAAATACCGTTGCCGCCCAGCATGTCGCGCGCGAGCCGGGCGATATCGAGCGCCTTGCCGCACGAATTACGCTTCATGATCGAGGTGATTTCGGTCGCGGCCGTGCCCTCGTCCTTCATGCGGCCCAGACGCAGAACGCCTTGCAAGCCGAGCGTGATCTCGGTCTGCATATCGGCCAATTTCTTCTGGATCAACTGGTTCGCGGCCAGCGGGCGGCCGAACTGCTTGCGGTCGAGCACGTACTGACGCGCCGTGTGCCAGCATGCTTCGGCTGCGCCGAGCGCGCCCCACGCAATGCCGTAGCGGGCCGAGTTCAGACAGGTGAATGGGCCGCGCAGGCCGCTCACGTTGGGCAGCATGTTCTCCTGCGGCACGAAGACTTCGTCCAGCACGATCTCGCCCGTGATCGATGCCCGCAAGCCGACCTTGCCGTGGATGGCGGGCGCTGTCAGTCCCTTCCAGCCTTTTTCGAGGATGAAGCCGCGGATCGTGTCCGAGCCGTTTTCTTCGAGCTTCGCCCAGACCACGAAGACATCGGCGATCGGTGAATTCGTGATCCACATCTTCGCGCCGGACAGCGAATAGCCGCCGTCGACCTGGCGCGCGCGCGTCACCATGCTGCCCGGGTCCGAGCCGTGATTGGGCTCGGTCAAGCCGAAGCAGCCGATCCATTCGCCTGTCGCGAGCTTGGGCAGGTATTTCGCCTTTTGCGCGTCCGAGCCGAACTCGAAAATCGGCACCATGACGAGCGACGATTGGACCGACATCATCGACCGATATCCCGAATCCACGCGCTCCACTTCGCGCGCGATCAAGCCGTAGCTGACGTAGTTCAGGCCGGGGCCGCCGTACGCCTCGGGAATCGTGGGGCCGAGCAGGCCCAACTCACCCATTTCGCGAAAGATCTCGACGTCGGTGCGCTCATGGCGGAACGCCTCGGTGACGCGCGGCAGCAGCTTGTCCTGCGCGTAAGCGTGCGCGGCATCGCGCACCATCCGTTCTTCTTCGACCAGTTGCTGATCCAGCAGCAGCGGATCGTCCCAATGGAAGCGGGCGGCGTCGGCCATCGTCATCTCCTTTCGATGCTTGATTAGATGCTCGATCAAATGCTTGACTTAAGTTCCGCTGTGCGAAACACTGTTTTGCAAATCACTGCTGAGTTTATCACCCACCGATGGCTGCATCCACTGTCGTTTCTGTTTCTGTAACCGCTTCTTCCTCGGAAGCATCGGCGCTGCCAGAGGGCGTCGATGAGCGCAAGTTCGTCGTTGCGCTCGCACGCGGGCTCGAGTTGCTGCGCGCGTTCCGGCCCGGAGACACGCTGCTGGGCAATCGCGACTTCGTCGCGCGCACGGGCTTGCCCAAGGCGACCGTCAATCGGCTGGCCTATACGCTGACGGTGCTCGGGTATTTGCGTTTCGACGAAGCGCTGGGCAAATATGCGCTCGACGCCGGCGTGCTCTCGCTCGGGTTTGGGCTCCTGGCAGGCACCGACACGCTCGAACTCGCGCGCCCGCACATGCGCGAGCTGGCGCGCGAGGTTGGCGCCGCGGTGTCGCTCGGCTGTCGTGACGGGCTCGACATGATTTATCTCGAGACGATACGCAGCGAGACGGCGCTGACGCTGGGGCTTGCGTCGGGCTCGCGGCTGTCCATGCTGACGAGTTCGATGGGACGCGCCTATCTCGCCGTCATCGGTGGCGAGGAACGCGAGGCGCTGCTCAAGGAGCTGGCGCTCGCGGCGGGCGGTGGGGCGAGCGGTGCGGCGCTGGCCGACGCCGCGCGGCGTGAAATCGCAGCGTTCGCGCAACAAGGGTGCTGCTTTTCGTTTCGCGACTGGCATGAGGACGTCAACGCCGTGGCCGTGCCGTTTCGCGATCCGCGCGACGGACGCTGGCTCGTGTTCAGCTGCAGCGGGCCAGCGTCGTCGATGGGAGAGGATGTGTTTCGCGAGCGCGTGGCGCCGCGTCTGCGCGCGCTGGCGCGCCGGCTCGGGCACGCGCGCTGACGGCGATGGGAGACTCGAACGCTCAGCCTTCGGCGCAGGCTTTCTTGGGCTCGAACAGCGGGCCTTGAACGAAGCGGGCGCCGAACTGCTGCAGCGAGTCGAACTGCATCTCGTTGGAGACGCGGTCGAAAATCAGAGGAATGCCGAGCCGGTTCGCATAACTGAGCAGCGGTTTGGCCATTGCGTCGCGCAGCACTGCGCCGCCGTCGATCTTGATGAAGTCCAGGCGCGCCATGTCGGACACCGACAAGATGTGCCCCGCATTGGGCAGATTGCCCGCCACCTTGAAGCCGTAGCGCTGGTAATTGTTGACCAGGTAGCCCAGGAACGTGCGGTGCGCGACGGCCGCGCTCGGCAATTCGATCACGACGCGCGAGGGATTGAGCCCGAAGCCGAGCAGCACCGATGAGAAGTGCTGCCCGTGGTCGTATTTGACACTCTTGAGCAAGCGCTCGTGAACGCGCAAGAACAGCATGCCGTGACGCTGCGCCCCGAAGAAATTGATGCCGTGCAGCGTACGCGCGAGCCGGTCGAGCGTAACGAGTTCGCGATCGTCGGCCACGGTGTCGAACGGGTCGAAGGCGGCGCCGTCCGCGCGCTCGGTCAGCGCCTGGAACCCGAGCTCGTCGCCGAAGCGGTCCGCGCGCTCGGGCGAGGTCCACAACGTTTGGATCCCGTTCATGCTGACGTCGAATATCGGCTGATAAGCGCTCTCGATCCGCACGCCCCGAAAGCACGCATAAGCGGTCCCCTCGCGTTCGTCGAACGAGACGTATTCGCGCAGGGAGGGGTGATCGGCGGCTCGGGCGACGAGCGCGGGAATGGTCGGCGAAATCATCGGGAAAGAAAGGGCACGCAGCAACGATAGTAGCAGGCTGCGCGACATCGGCATCAGCCAAATACTTATATCGACAGTTGCGCGGTGTCATCCATCGGGGTTTACGTTGATTTAACAATACGTAATCCGTTTTACTATTCGTAAATCTCGCGGTGTACCGATCGCCGCGCGGCACATCACATCTTGCCCACGGAGGCTTCGTCCATGACCTCACCCCCGGTTTGCGCCCATTTGCGCACCGACGCCCGGCTTATCGATCCCGACGCGTTCTATGAAGCACTGATCGAGATGCACCGGGATTTATCGGACGAAACGAGTGCGATCGTGAACGCCAGGCTCATTCTCTTGCTCGCCAACCATATCGGCGACATCGCCGTCTTGCGCGAAGCGATGGCGTTGGCGCGGCAAGACGCGCCGGCCGGCGCGTAGGACGGCGCGCTTTCTCGGTTCGTTGCTTTATCGGATCTCTTGGATCTGTTGGATCTGTTGGATCTGTTGGATCTGTTGGATCTGTTGGATCTCTTGGAAATGGAGAACTCAATCATGCAGGACCTCTCTCGCCGCGACGCGGCACCCGGCTATCAGTCGGGTTTCGCGAACGAATGGGCCACCGAGGCGCTGCCCGGGGCGCTGCCCGTAGGCCGCAATTCCCCCCAGCGCGCACCTTACGGGCTGTACGCCGAGCAACTCTCGGGCAGCGCCTTCACTGCGCCGCGCGCACATAACCGGCGCACGTGGCTGTACCGCATCCGCCCGGCGGCCGTGCATCAGCCGTTCGTACCGTTCGTGCGGTCTGCGCCGCATGGCGATGAGGCCGCGGCGCATCCGCGACTCGTTGCCAACTTCGCCGATACCCCGCCGACGCCCCCGAATCAATTGCGCTGGGACCCGCTGCCGATGCCTGCCGCCCCGACCGATTTCGTCGAGGGCCTCGTCACCATGGCCGGCAACGGCGCGGCCGAGGCGATGGCGGGCTGCGCCATCCATCTCTACGCGGCGAACCGGTCCATGCAGGATCGCTTCTTCTACAACGCGGACGGCGAACTGTTGATCGTGCCGCAGGAAGGACGTTTGCGGATAGCGACGGAAATGGGCGTGCTGGAGGTCGAGCCGTGCGAGATCGCCGTCGTGCCGCGTGGCGTGCGCTTTGCCGTCGCGCTCGTTGATGGCCAAGCGCGCGGCTATGTGTGCGAGAACTTCGGCGCGTTGCTGCGCCTGCCCGATCTCGGCCCCATCGGCTCGAACGGCCTTGCCAATCCGCGCGATTTCCTGACGCCGCACGCGGCCTACGAGGACCGCGAGGGCGCCTTCGAGCTGGTGGCCAAACTCAACGGACGCCTGTGGCGCGCCGACATCGGCCATTCGCCGCTGGACGTCGTCGCGTGGCACGGCAACTATGCCCCGTACAAGTACGACCTGCGCCGCTTCAATACGATCGGCTCGATCAGCTTCGATCATCCCGATCCGTCGATCTTCCTCGTCCTGCAATCGCAAAGCGACACGCCGGGCGTCGACGCGATCGATTTCGTGATCTTCCCTCCACGCTGGCTCGCCGGCGAAGACACGTTCCGCCCGCCCTGGTTTCACCGCAATGTCGCGAGCGAGTTCATGGGCCTCGTGCATGGCGTCTACGATGCGAAGGCAGAAGGCTTCCTGCCGGGCGGCGCGAGCCTGCACAACTGCATGTCGGGGCATGGCCCCGACGCCGAGACGTTCGAGAAGGCTTCCGCCATCGATACGTCCAAGCCGCAGAAGGTGGCCGACACGCTGGCGTTCATGTTCGAAACGCGCACCCTGCTCAAGCCGACGCACTATGCGCTCGACAGCGCGCAGTTGCAGGCCGATTACTTCGAATGCTGGCAGGGCCTTGCGAAACATTTCAACCCGGAGCGGCGATAAGCATGACGCGTGATCTTTCGAATGACCTCGCCGCGACGCTCGATGCGGGCAAACGTAGCTGGCTCGAAGCGGCCAACGACCCGGCCTGCGATTTTTCGATTCAAAACTTGCCGTTTGGCATTTTCAGCGATGCGCGCAACGGTGCGCCGCGCGCCGGTGTGGCGATCGGCGATGCCATCGTCGATCTCGCCGCGTTGCAGGCCGCGGGGCTGTTGCGACTAGCGCCGCTCGATTCGGGACCGGCGGATGTGTTTGCTCGGCCGGCGCTGAATGCGTTCATTGCCCTTGGCCGTGATGCCTGGCGCAGCGTTCGCGTGCAGTTGTCGCAGTTGCTCGATGCACGGTGTTCGACGTTGCGCGACGATGTGGCGCTGCGTGAGCGCGTGCTCGTGCCGATGGCTGATGCGACGATGCATTTGCCGGTTGAGATACCCGGCTACACCGATTTCTACTCGTCCAAAGAGCATGCGACGAACGTCGGCGCGATGTTTCGCGATCCGAAGAACGCGCTGCTGCCGAACTGGACCGAAATGCCGATCGGCTACAACGGCCGCGCATCGTCGGTCGTCGTCAGCGGCACGCCGGTACGCCGGCCGATGGGGCAACTGAAGCTGCCCGATCAGGAGCGCCCGGTCTATGGCGCTTGCCGCAAGCTCGACATCGAACTGGAGACGGGTTTCATCATCGGACGCGGCAATGCCCTGGGCGAGCCGATTGCATGCGGCGAGGCCGAGGCGCATATCTTCGGCATGGTGTTGCTCAACGATTGGAGCGCACGCGATATCCAGCAGTGGGAATACGTGCCGCTCGGCCCGTTCAATGCCAAGACGTTCGCGACGACGATCTCGCCTTGGATCGTGACGCTCGATGCGCTCGAGCCGTTTCGCGCGGAGCAGCCGCAGCAGAGCCCCGAACCGTTGCCTTACTTGCGGCACGCGGGCAAGCACGCGTTCGACATCGGGCTCGAAGTTCGGCTGCGGCCGGAAGGCGCCGATACGGCGACGACCATCGCGCGCACGAACTTCAAGACGATGTATTGGACGATGGCGCAGCAACTCGCGCACCACACCGTGTCCGGATGCAACACGCGCGTGGGCGATCTGATGGGCTCGGGCACGATCAGCGGGCCGACGCCCGATTCGTTCGGCTCGTTGCTCGAGCTCACGTGGAACGGGGCGCGTCCGCTCGCGCTGGAAGGGGGCGAGAAGCGCACGTTCATCGTGGACGGCGACGAGCTGACGCTGGCCGGTTGGTGCCAAGGCGACGGCTATCGCGTCGGCTTCGGCCTGTGCGCGGGCAAGATCCTCCCGGCGCGCGGGTGAAGCGGACGGCTAGTTAGCTAGTTATTCAGACGAAACTGTCATATTCGTCACGAATTTGTCATGATTGGACGATAGTCTGCGCGACTTCCTCGGCGAAACGACTGCCGAGGGGCGGGCGCAGAGGCGCCACGCTGTCCAACAATCATACGTTCGTCATGCTTACGTCCGCATCTGCTCATGCGGTTGCTCTCGCGCCCTCGGTCGAGCCCGGCCCGGTGTGGCACGTGCCGCTCGACCACCATCCCTACTACGATCACGTGCGTCTTAAACGCGTCTTCGAGGACGACCAAAGCCGCCATCGCGTCGTGGTCGTCGATGCACGCAAGCTGCTCGAATGCGCAAATCGCGACGACACCGACTACGTTCTGCCGCCGGTGGGCAACTGGCACAGCGGCAAGGTGAAAGGCATTCGCGAGTTTCTCGATCCCGCCAATGAGCGCATTCCCGCCATGCCATACGTCACGGTGCAAAAGCGGCGCGTGCGCGGGCTGCTGGGTTGGCTGCGGATGCAGCATGAGGGCGTCGTCGGCTTCCGCAACGGACAGCACCGAGCGCGCTATTTGGCGGATGCCGGCGCGGTGGCGTTTCCCGTCGAAGTGCATGAGCGCGAGGCGGCATTGCTTGCGGCGCTGTGCGGTTACGACGGCATAGCCGATGCGATCGCCGACGAATTGCCGTCCCGCGCGCCGGGTGCGTCGACCGAGTAGCGGAGCGCGCGCGCCACGTGCGCCCGACGCCGCCTTCGGTCGAAAACGCTTGCACCCGCCTGTAAATGGGGCAATGATCGGGTTTCCCGTCGCCGCACCGCACCATTTCTTCGAACCGCAGCGCTGCTCTGCGTTCGCGGCGGGCGCCGCATTCTTTCTCGAACTCATCGCCGCCCAAGCCCCATGTCCAGCACAGCGCCATCCATCCCTTGCCCCGACGTCGTCTCGCTCGACGCGATCCTTCCCGAAGAACCGTTGTTGATGATGGGCGCCGGCCCCGTGCCGATTCCGGCCGCCGTCGCCAAGGCGAACGCGATCGTCATCAATCACCTCGGCGCGACGATGTCGAAGGTCATCGGGCAAGTGAAGGACATGGCGCGCTATGTCTTCCAGACGCGTTCGAAGTGGGTCCTCGGCGTGGCCGGCCCCGGCTCGGCGGCCATGGAAATGGCGATCTCGAACCTGGCGTGGTCCGGCACGCGTGTCCTGTCGATCAAGAACGGCTTCTTCAGCGCGCGCATGGCGGAGATGGCCAAGCGCTGCGGCGCGCAGGTCGCGATGCTCGACGTACCGGACGGCGAAGTCGCTGCGTTGGCCGACATCGAAGCCGCGCTGGCGCGCGAGCGGCCCGAGGTCGTCACCATCGTGCAAGGCGAGACCTCCAATACAGTGTGGAACCATGAGCTGCGGCAGATTGCGGCGCTGGCGAAGGCGGCAGGCGCGCTCGTCATCGTCGATGCGGTCTGCACGCTGAGCACGATGCCGCTCGAAATGGACGCTTGGGGCATCGACGCCGTCATCACGGGCGGGCAAAAAGGCCTGTCGTCGATCCCAGGCGTCTCGCTGGTCGCATTCTCGGATGCCGCTTGGCAAAGGCTCAAGGCGCGCGATCAAGCGAACGCGCATTGGTGCCTCGATGCGTCGTTGGCGGAGAACTTCTGGCACAACGCCGGTTATCACTACACCGCGCCCGTGTCGGGTGTGCTGGCGCTACACGAGGCGCTGCGCCTCGTCTGCGCCGAGACGCTCGAAAAGCGTTTCGCGCGCCACCTCAAATGCTCGCTCGCCCTGCAAGCCGGGGTGTCGGCGATGGGCCTCCCGCTATTCGCTCCCGAGCCGTGCCGGCTCAACTCGGTCGTCGGCATTTCGACGCCTGCGGGGCTGAGTCCCGCCGATGTCTGCGGCCACATCTCGCGTCACCATCAAGTCGAAATCTCGGGCTCGTTCGGCTTGCCGATCGTCCGTATCGGCCAAATGGGCGAGCAGTGCCGCGAGCACAATCTGTTTCGCACGGTTCATGCACTCGGCCGCACGATGCTCGAACTCGGCGCGCGCGTCGATCTGCCGGCGGGCGTCGCCGCGCTCGAGAAGTCGTTGTCGGAGAACGCGCGCGGGCGCTAGGGCCTCAGGGCGCTAGGGCCTTAGGGCGTTAGGGCGTTAGGGCGTTACGGCGCTTCAAGCGATGACTAGCACCGCCGCGCCGGTGACGAAAAGCGCGGCCGACCAGATCCAATCGAAGTTGATCCAGCCGCGTCGCAGCATGGCCAGGCCCAAGTACTCATACGCGGCGAACGCGATCGCTGCGCTCGTCGCCGAGGCGACGAGCGTATGAACGAGCGTGACGAGCGCCGCGGGGCCGAGCGCCCCCGATAAGCTCGCTTGACCGGCCGCACCGCAGATCGGCATCAACGCGGGAACGAGCATGAGCCCCGCGCCATGGACGGTGGCCGTCGCAGCCGACCACAGCGCGAGGCCGAGAAAGCCGGCCGTCATGCCGACGCGCAGGTGGTGCCGATGGCCGTACAGCAAGTGATAGCCGGCCCATCCGAGCAAGAACATGCCCGTCACGAGCCGCAGCGAGGCCGCATGCACGGCGAGCCCAAGCACGAGCGCCGAGGAAGTCACGAGGAAGATCGACGCGGCATGACCCAGTGCAAGGGGCGGCAGCGCCGCGGCCAGCGCGGTGCGCGTGCCGCGCTGCAATCCGAGCGCCGTCGCAAAGAGCCAACCCATCGCAGGATTGAAGCCGTGGAACACGCCGCTGCCCAGCACGGCGAGCCAAAGCGCTGCGGTGTGCGTGTCGACGTTCGTCGTAGAACTGACTAGCGCAGTCACGGGTAGCAATAGGAATCCGACGACGCATCGCCGCCCTCGAGCCGAATCTGATGCGGCCGATGCGTCTTCGGCCACTCCAAATAGAACTCCCGGTCGAACGACAAGCCGCCGCCGTCGGGCGCATCGAGCTTGACCATCCAGCCATCGATGCCATCGGGGTAGAACTGCTCGTCGATCGCGCCGTAGAGCGAATTCGTGAAATAGACGCGATGGCCGTCGCGGCTCACTTCGACCATCTGCGGGCCGCCGTTCAACGGCTGGTTGCCGGCGCTTGGATGGCTGGCGCGCTCGACGATGCCGCCGATACGCACCGAACCCACGAGCTCCGGATGATGGGGATCGCTGACGTCGTAGCGGCGCATCTCGCCCGTTCCCCAGCACGCGACGTACAAATATCTATCGTCGAGCGACAACGCAATGTCGGTCACGAGCGGCGGGACGGCGCCGAAGCGCTTGAGCATCGGCGGCAAGCGGGCGGGATCGGCTGGCTCGGCCGGAATCTCGATGACTTTGCGTGCGGCCCAGCGATCGCCTTCGCGATACCAGGTCCAGATCGACGCGGAAAGGTCTTTCAGGCTGATGACCGAGTTGACGAAGCCATGCGCCCGGGTGGGATTGTGCGCCGGACGCAACTCGAACACGAGTTGGTTCTCCTCGCCGAAATCGATCGTCTGTTTGTGCTTGCGCGTATTCAAATCCCAAAAGTGCAGCCGGTGTCCGTACTTGCCGCCGAGCAGCACTTCGGGCACGAGCCCGTTTTCGAAGGTGGCGGGCAAGCCCCATTCGCTCGATACCAGTGTGTCGTAGCCCAGATGCCACCAAGCGTCGTAGGCCAACTGTTGCGGGCCGCGGTCGATTTCCCATTGCCCGCGAATGTCGAACGTGTCGTGATCCATCACGAAAATGCCGCCCGGCGCGTCGCCTTCGGCATTCGCGAGCGACACGACGAAGATGCCCTGCGGGCCGCAGTGGATCGTATGAGGGCGCGAATAGCCGGACTTGCGCAGGACTTCATCCGGCTCGAGCACGCGAACGATGCGGGGACGGCGCGGATCGGGTTTGGTATCGAGTACGTGAAGGCGAGAACTGCGCAAACCGGGGACGATCAAATAACGCCGCTCCGAATGCGGGTGGGGCGCGTTTGGACAAAGATGGGAACTACAGGCGTTCCAACCGAAATGGTGTAATTCGTCGCCGGTATTGGGCATGGCGACACGCTCCACGAGCTTGCCGTAATCGGGCGAACCGGGGTCGAGATCGACGACGCCGAGCTCGTCGGGGACGCGGCGTGTCGGATCGAAGCTCGCGACATAGGCCAAGGTTTCCTTGGGCGCTTGTGCGGCAAGGCGCGCGGAAGGGTAGAACGTCGGATCGGGTTTCCAGGACGACATGGGCCGCTTCCTCATCTCGTGAATGGGGTAAGGCGGTTATCGTAGGAGTCGATCCTGCAAAACTGCAAGAAACAAAATGGAATAAGAATAAAAGAAATCGGTAGGTTATTTTTTGCGCGATACCCCTATCAACTCTGTGGGTTGTTATTTAAAAACAGCATGCTGAAACAGGGCGAGCGTAAGGCCCCGTTTGTCCCTCGGGCGGCTGCCGTCATGTGGCCCTGGGGCTTCGCTACGATGGGTCCCCCACGCTTGAATCGGCTGTGGGTTTCCCGGTAAAAAGAAGAGTGACGAGACTGACGATAGGCGCTAACGCCAGGCCTCGCGTGCAAATCGGAAAAAATGGAGACATGTCGTTGTCGTCGCCGCTGGAACTGGAAAATATTTCCTATATACAGAAAGGTATAGTTTGAGACTATCCCCAAATCACCGGCATCTTTGTCGATTTCTTCTTCGGTCTCAATTAGAATTTCGTTCTTCTAGAAATCTTGCAGCCTGCGGACAAATAAGGGGTGCGGCATGGCGTTCGGTGCGCTTTTCGACGCGCTTTTCTATGGGAATGCGCAACACAATCGTTTAATTAAGCTCGAGACGCCTCTGGGGGACGATTGGCTCGTGCCGCTGCAGGCAAAGGGCACATCGCGGCTTGGGCGCGATTACGAGTTCGTTGTCGATGTCGCTTCGTCGCACGGCGATCGAATTGAGTTGAAGGCGTTGATTGCGCAGCCGGTGACGCTGTGGTTGCAGCAAGCGGATGGCTCGTATCTGCCGCATCACGGCTATGTGAAAACGTTTTCCCGATTAGGCAGCGACGGATATCTCACGTTTTACCAATTGCGATTTTCCTCGTGGATGTGCTTTTTGCCGTTGCGTCGCGATATGCGCGATTGGCAGGAGCAGACGGGCGAGCAGATCGTGGCCGACGTGTTCGACGAGCATCCGCAAGCGCAGGGCGCTTATCGGTTCGATTTGCGGCAGGCAATGCCTCGGTATTCGAACCGGGTGCAATGGGACGACGATTGGAACTTCGTGCATCGCAGCTTGGAGGAAGTGGGGGTGTTCGGCCGCTTCGAGCAGGCGGAGGATGGCAAGTCGCACACGCTCGTGCTGATGGACGATGTGTATTTCGTGCCGCAGCTCGAGCAGAAGACGGTGCGCTTCGTCCGCACGGGCTTACGTGAAGAGGTGGAAGGCTTCACGCAATGGAAAGAGCAGCAACAGATTCAGAGCGCGAAGCTGACGACGCGCACGTTCGATTACAAGCGGCCGGATTTGCCTAAGGAGGTCCGCAGCGCGATCAGCCCGCGCGACGATATTCCGGCACAGGGCGAGGTGTACGACTACACCGGGGCGTATTCGTGGGGCGTGCGCGATAGCGGCGAGCATCGAAATGCCGTGCGCGTCGAAGCATGGGAATCGCAGATGAAGCGGTTTCATGGCATTGGCAGCCTGCGTTCGGCCATGCCCGGGTATTGGTTCGTATTGGAGGGGCATCCTGTCCACGATAAAGAGCGTCCGGATGATCGCGAGTTCGCGATCATCGAGACGACGTGGACGATCCGCAACAACTTGCCCGGCATGGATGAGGTGGCGGACTTCGCGGAAAGCTTGCAGTCGGATGTATTGGCGGCGGCGCGGGCGAATGCGGGCGGTGTCAAAGTTCGGCATGCCGACGGCAGCGAGGGGTACTTCCAAGTCGAGATCGAAGCGCAACGGCGGCGCACGCCGTTCCGTAGCCCGCTCGAGCACCGCAAGCCAGTGATGGAACTGCAGACTGCGATCATCGCGGGGCCGGATAGCGAGGAGATTTACACCGATGCGCTCAATCGCGTGAAGGTGCTGTTTCCCTGGAATCGCCGCAATGAGGGCGATGAGCGTGCATCGGTCTGGGTGCGGGCTTCGTTTCCCGATGCGGGCTCGAAGCGAGGGGGACATTTCCCGCTGCGCAAAGGCGATGAAGTGATCGTGGGTTTCATGGGCGGCGATTGCGATCGACCTGTGATTTTGGGCCGCATGCACGGTGGGCCGACGCCACCGGTGTGGCACACGAATGGATTGCTCTCGGGGTATCGGTCCAAGGAATACGGCGGGAGTGGTTTTAATCAACTCGTCATGGATGACTCGACGGGGCAGAACCGCGTTCACCTGTATTCGACGAGTGCCGATTCGCACCTTCATCTTGGGTACTTGGTCGATCACACCGGCAATACGCGTGGCGGATATCTGGGCAGCGGCTTCGATTTGAAGTCGAACGCGTATGGTGCGATTCGCGCCGAGCAAGGGCTGTATGTGTCGAGTCACCCGGCGTCGGTCCAGCAACCGATGGATGTGCGGCAAGCGAGCAGTCAGCTCGTAAACGCTGAGAGTGTGATCGAAGCCCTATCGGACGCGAGTGCGACGCATCAAGCGGAAAGCTTGAAAGACGGCTACGACTCGCTGAAGGCTTTCACCGATGCGACGCAAAGGAGCGTGGCGGGTGATGCGTCGGGGGCGGGGCGCACGGCGGGCGGCGGCACCGGTAACGCCAATGGCTTCGCGGAGCCGATCATGCTGATGGCGAGCCCATCGGGGATCGCGCTATCGACACAGCAATCGACGCAGATCGCCGCGGACAAGCATGTGAACATCGTTAGCGGTGCGAGTACGCATATCGCGAGCGGCAAATCGTTGATCGCTTCGATTGGCGAGAAGCTGAGCCTGTTCGTGCAGAACGCGGGGATGAAGCTGTTTGCGGCGAAGGGCAAGGTCGAGGTGCAGGCGCATTCCGATGGGATCGAACTGACGGCGCATAAAGGCGTGAAGGTAATCTCGATCACCGATGTCATCGAGATGGCGGGCAAGCGCGAGATTCTGCTGACATCGGGCGGCGCCTATGTCCGCATCAAGGACGGCAACATCGAGATCCACGCGCCGGGGACGGTCGACGTGAAGGGGGCGAAGCGGGTGTTTGCGGGGCCGACGAGTCTCTATGAACGGTACAAGTCAGAAGGGAAGAAGGCGAATTTGCGCGTCCGTTACGTCGACGCGGACGGTAACGTACCAGAAGGCGAACCAATCAAGCTAGTATCGGAAGATGGAGCGACCCATCATGTCACGCTTGATGACAAAGGAATTGGAGAATTGAAGAACGTCGACTTCGGGCGTTTTGTTGCACACCAGGTCAAACGGATTGGAGAACAATAATGAGCGGCCGCGCCATGATGGGGCATCAAGTATGCATCGATCTGCCCGGAGAGCCAGTCGAGTGTTGGGCGGAAACCGACGTTACTGTCCTTCTTCGTAAGCATCGCGACGTGATTTTTGATATTGACCTGAAAAAGGGTGCTACCTACACCATTGAAGCAACGGACGATTGGATTTACGACGTCGCTAAAAAGAAGCGCGTCAAACAAGGCCAGTTCTCAGACGGACAGCTATTCCACATTTGGATTAGTCGAGATTTTAAAGGCTACTTACTTTTGAAGCAAAACGGCAAGCTGCTGCAGCGCTATTCTATGCTCCAGTTTGGGGCAACAGGCAGCAGTCCCGACCCAAAGGTCAAGCCTGCTCCCATCATCATCGCAATGGGCTTCAATCCTGCGGGCCCGTTCCCGACCGCGGCCGGACCTCAAACGATGGTGGCGAGTGCGTTGAGGGCCACGGACTCCCCTGCCTTATCGGGTTATTCGCCCGCGCCGGGGAGAACGGATCCCGCGGTACTTCAACCACATCACTGGTTTCCCCTACCTATCAACCTGGCGTCCGATACGACCATCGAAGCCCCACAAGAGGCGCACGTCATGGAGGTTGACAAGCGATCGATTCCTCAGGAGGTGCTGGATCAGGTTGCAGCAGGTGGCGCAGATGAGACAGCGATCGACACAAACAAGATCGCGACACGTAACTGGCTGATCGGGCAGCTAGCGGGCTCGGTGGCGTTTCTCAGCGACAATAGGAAATGGATTGCTGAGCTGTGGTCGGAACGATTCAGGTTGATGAAGATTGTCCATAAAAGAGCAGGCGAGCGATGGTACGTTGTGTTTACGGGAAACCCACGATTGCGTAACCTAATTACGGCTGCGAGATACGGTGTAAAGCATGAAAAGGTTTTGACGATCGCGGGTGGTGCTGGGACGGTAAAATCGGGAGCAGCTGCCGCGTTGGAAGGGCTTAAGGGGGCATTCAAGAAGGCGGGGAGCATTGCGCTAATTTTTACAGTTTCGGTAGACACGGCCGAATGGCTCCATGATTACGAGGAATTAGGCCCAGACGGAAAACCTAAGAAGGATTTCGCAGACTTGCTCGGAAAAATCGGCATCGATCTCGCAAAGGCGGGTCTAAGCGCGGTAATCGCATCAGTGCTAGTCGGCGCGATTGTCGCGGGAGCGACGATTCTGATCGGTGTTTCATTGCCAGTTGTGGGTATTGTCGTAGGTACAATAATAGTTGCGATCGGCGTGGGCTACGGACTCGACTGGGTCGATAAAGAGACTGGTGCAACCGGTCATGTAATTGGATGGTTTCGTGCCGTCGGTGAGAAATTAAAGACCTCGGCAGAATATCTAGAAAAATCAATGCCAAAGGATTATGAAGCGTACTCGCTAATGTATATGCCGTGAAAGGTCAGATAAACTCATATTGAAATTGGACGATACCCTTGGGATCAATCGCAAAGCTTCCGCCCGATGCTGTTCTTAACGCGGCGAAAAAAGTTACCTCGATGAGCTTACTGTTGCCGGGGCTCGCTGCCGGACTCTCGTATGCTGCGTACGCGGATGACCTCGCAGCATCTGCATGGCCATGGAGGATCGGCTTGTTTGTAACATTGGCATGTTTGTTGGCTCCATTCATTATTTATACCAAGGCTCGCCAAACAAACGCGTTATGGGCCTGTGGAGCTATTGCTGCAATTGGTATATTTGCGGTTTACTATTTCTTTGGTGTATTTTCATATTTCTATTATTTCATGTTCGCGCCAATGCCTCATTTAGTAAGTTGGCTTGGATTTTTTGGCGGAGTGACGTTGACGGTATATTGGATGATTATGATAGGCCGCGGTGTTCGGCACACTATTCGAAGCACGTCTTTTGTGGAAACGGCGTTTATTGATGATGGTGATGTAATATCCTATCGAATCCAGACCGGAATGCGGGCGTTTGAGCGGTTAAATAAGGAGCGTCTGCCATTTCCGAAAATCTATTTGTATGTGGTCTACGGAATTGCTCCTTTCTATTTGATACTGAATAGACTTTTTTCGGAGAATTTTGGCCAAACAGGTGTGCTGCTGTTTTTAGCAATTCTCGGAATGCCTGTGTCGCTGTGGTTCGCAGGTTTGCTCGTGCGAATCTGTCTCGTAATGATTGTGCTGCCACTGAAGATTGAAAGAGAGCGGCATAGGCGGGTTGTGGTGGTCGAGTAGCGCAAAGTGGTTTGCGGGACGGGAAACCAAAAAAAGCGTCCAACGGCATAACCACTGTGAGTGGCCAGATTTCGAGGTGGCCCACAATACGGGTGGGTATAGGTGGTGCGATAAAGGCGGGATGGAACCGAATTCGTATTGTCAACTCGTTCCACCGATGTTGTGAGCCAAAAAATGAAACTCTCCAAAACGATACTACTCCCGATTTCGCTCCTATTTTTCTCCGAAGCAGGGCATACGGCTTTGTCGGCAGCCTGCAATCAAGAGTTGCGAGATCTTGTGGTGCCGCCCCTAAAAGGCATCGGCTTATACAGAAGTGTCGGCGTTACCGCGGCCACGTAATGCTCGTAAAGTCTTAGCCGCAACATGAACTTCTCTGAGTCCAAGCCAGATGGCCTTCGCGCCGGGTTCGCCATCTCCTTTGCGGCCCAGGAAGCCACCCAATTGTGCGATCAGGCGAAGCACCTCATTGAGCTTGGGCTTGGCGGGCTGCTTGGCCTCGGTGAGCAAGTATGCGCCGCGGATCTCGTCGACATCGAAGAACAGTTCGGCGTCCAGAGCCGGGCAGCTGCGGCCCATGCGCATCAGATAAGCGATACGCCAAGCCACTACCAGGAACAACGCCAGAGCGCGTTCGAGTCGTTCGATCGTGCCCAACTGCAAGGCCTCGACGCGGCATCCGTTCTTCAACACATTGAACAGAATCTCGATTTCCCAGCGCGCGCGGTACCAGTCAATGAGTTCGGTGGCCTGCTGCAACGTCGTCGCTTCGCGGTTCAATGGTGGGCTGATGCGCATTTGCTACTTCCAGCCACACTCTGGCACTTTCACCCGATCGAGTTCATCGACTGGATGAGTTCTTGTCGTTGGATCGATAAGTCGACGTTATCAAGAATTTATTCGAGAACGCCGGAGGGTATTCGGGAAAAATATCGCGTGGCCTTAAATAAAGTAATGCAAAAATACGTCTTTATTGATGCTGTAAGACAGGCCCACTTCCTCGGTCAGGGGGCTATCGAGTCAGGTAGTCTGCAAAATATGCAGGAAGCCAGTATGCTTAATAATCGGATAAATCCGGCGTCTGTGGAGTCGGAGGCGGCGCTCGGGCATTGGTATAGAAAGAAGGATGAAGAATTCGATGGCTACTATAGTTCTGAAAAATTTAACAGCAAGGGTCATAGAATAACCGGATCGTATAGTTGGATAAACGGTAATGTCGGTGATGCCGATGCGCAGGAATTTAGAGGGCGAGGATTCAAACAGCTGACGGGGCGTGCGAATTACGCAGCATACTGGGTGTACCGAGGATGGTTAAAGACCAAAGACTTTGATGACGGTTGGTGGTTGGATCACGCATACAAGCAGCATAATGCTGCAACGATGAAGAAGCGACCAGCTTTGATCGCTGAACCAGATAGGGTCATTCGAGACCCCTACAACTGCATCGATAGCGGAGGATTTTTTGTTGCCATCAAAAATGACGACGTGAAGCGAGAAATTGATACGAGTCGTGGCATTGTTCCTTCGACGGACGAAGAAAGGGAGCTCGAGAAAAAGATATCCGAGGCGGTGACCCATATTATTAATGGCGGCTACATAGAAAAAGACGGAAGATATCTCGCCACGATGAATGCTCTAAAGGTGCTAAATTGAATATCGGGAAATATATCTGCGTATCTTTGTGGTTTGTTGCATTTCATGTCTTCGCCGACGATGTCGATTTTGTTAGATTCGATGCATCGGCGAATGCGATCGTGATTAACGGTGCACCTGTCGGTGTTAAGCGATGTTCACTGGCTAAGCGGCTGACGCACGTTGCGCCACGACTTAATTGGGATAAGAATGTCATTATTTTGACGGATGTGGATTTCGTGAATGTGAGCGATGTTCGCACTTGCTCTGGCGGTAGTGTTGAGCCATCGCATATTCCACGCAAAGTCGGGTTTGTCGTTGATGTTAATCCGAAGCGCAAGATCTATCTAGCGCTCGATCTTGTTAGTGTCTCACCTATGGCATTTACAGCAACGGTCGCAAAGTTAGGGCAGACCCGTTCGATCTTAAGCGCCCCCGGGGTTTTTAGTGAAAAAATGGGGGACGAAAAAGTGAAGGAGGAGGCTTTCGGCTATCTCGAATCGACTCCGGGTCGCATATCACCGAACGGCCGGTACGTTAGCGCGGATGGTTCGATGGATTGCAGGGTAGGCGCTTACCCTGGCGTATGGGATTTGGACTTAGGGAAAAATATTACCAGAGAGGATGGATGTGAGGCCTTGTTCAATGTGGTGGCTAAGCAACAATGACAAGGATTGAGGCTCGAGTCACACTAACAGTGACGAGATGCGGTGCGCTACTGCAGCGTCACGATCTGAGTTAGTTATGACGGCTCGCATCAGATGATTGTGTGAATCTCGCCGGAGCTAGGACGATGCGGAGATATTTCAATGAAAAGAGGATTTATTTGTATATTCTTTGTCGGAGTGCTATTTAGTTTTTCGGCCTTGGCAGAGGATAATCATCAAAAGCCAAAATTCTCAGATTATCCGGCGATGCCCTATACCGGGAGACCATTAATTCTGTCGTATTACGTAAAATCCGGAGATACGTGGCGGGACGATATGGGGAAGGAGGTGGCTCCACCTACAATTAACTTTTCGGGGAAGTACCATGTCGGCCTTCACAGTTGTGGAACCGAATGTCGTTACTATACATTATCTGATTTACCCACTGGGAGTGATTCAAAAGCTCTGGATATGTTTTCATCGGACGGTGAAAAGCCTACTAGAACGAAAGATGGCCGTTCATATGTAACGGACTTGGTGACTCGTCCGACTAGCGCGATGATAGTGGCGCAGTATCATATCGACGCATCTGGTGATCGTTCAGCCGAATGCCGCGAACGCGTATTTCTGTTTAGTCGGAATGACGACGTGATCAAGCCTATCACGGCAACGACAAGCGGGTGCGACAGTCATTAGCAGACTGTTGAAGTATCCTCCCTCATGGCGAGACGATAGCTTTTCCAAGAGGCGCTACGCCGATTTTGAGGGTGTCGATTTGATGCTGGATTTCCTTAATTCGGGCCGATTCGATGTCGTTTCCTCGCCAACTTTCGCCTCTATGCCGTTTTAGCTGTGAGCGTTCGCATGCGCGTGCGGTTGTAGGCCGCCCGCGTCAGCAGGAACGATTGTTCGACTCGCTCGCGCCCGCGACACATGACCTGCCGAATCCAGCCAATCGTCTTGCCCCAGCCAAACACCTGCTCGATGCATTTGCGCTTGCGCTGGCTGATGGCGTAGCCCGCAACACGCCAACATTGTAGAGGTTGACAGACAGTCGATTCCTCAGGAAATCTTGGATCAGGTTGCCGCCGGGAGCAAGGTTGAGACAGCGATTGATGCGAACAAGATTGCAACTCGAAACTGCTTGCTCGGGCAGCTTGCGGGTACGGCAGCATTCCTCAACGACAACAAGGCGTGGATTAAAGAACTGTGGTCTGAACGATTCCGTTTGATGAAGATAGTCCACAAGAATGCTGGCGAGCGCTGGTATGTCGTATTCACAGGGAATCCGCGATCGCGTAGATTGATAACGGCCGCCCGCTATCGCGTTAAGCACCAAAAAGTGCTGACAATTGCCGGTGGGGCCGGTAGCGTCGAGTCGGGTACGGCCGCGGCGTGGGAGGGAATCAGAGGTGTGGCAAAGAAGGCCGGGTTAATCGCATTGATATTTACTATGACCCTCGACGCGGCGGAGTGGCTGCACGATTACGAACAGATAGGACCCGATGGGAAGCGGAGCAAAGATTTTGCCGATTTGCTAGGGAAGCTCGGAATTGATTTTCTAAAGGCGGGCATAAGTGCAGCGATCGCGTCAGCTGTTGTCGGAGAGGCGGTTGCGCTATTGGCGGGGTCAATCATGGTGCCGGTATCGGCTATCGTAATTGGCACACTCGTTGTTGCAGCTCTTGTAGGTTACGGTATTGATTTGCTTGATAAGAAGGTCGATGGTACCGCCCACGGGATTGCTTTTGTTAGAGCGATTGGTGAATCGTTGAAGCATTCGGCAGAATATTTGCAGAAAGCTGCGAAAAAAGACTACGAATCGTATTCGCTAATGTTTGCGGATTAACCTAAATTCGGTAAGCTTGCCTGGGGGAGTTGTGCACACAGCATTGGGATTTAATACGGATCAGATTTCGGATATGGTGAAAAAAGCAATTCCTGTATGCTTGATGTTTCCGCTTCTTGGCTCAGGAATTTCATATCTCGCTTATGCCGACGTGCAAGGGGCATCTGGATTATCATGGCAGATCGGCCTTGCGGTAGCTGCTGTTTGCTGCTTCTCGCTTTTCTTTGTTTATGTGAGATACCGTGGAAGCAATGCGTTGTTGGCTTGTGGGCTCATTTTGTCAATTAGTGTTTCTGCAATCTACTATTTCTTTGGTGTATTTGCATACTTCTATTTTTTTATATTTTCATCGATAAGCGCATATTTCAGGTGGATGGGCTTGGTGTGTGGTGGAGCGCTTTCGGTCTGGTGGGTTTGGGGCGCATACCGAAGCGTGCAGCAGACGATCGCGGCGACGTCGTTCGTGAATAAAATGTTCGTCGAAAGCGAAGATAATATAGTTTATCGTTTGAAAGACGGCATGCGGACGTTTGATGTGTTGTGTCAGCAAAAATCCCCCTTTCCAAGGGCGCTTATGTATATTGTGTATGGTATCGCGCCTTTCGGTCTGGTGATGAATAGAATTCTGTCCTCCAGTCTTGGTGGTGATGGGGTCTTGGTGTTCGCTGCTGCGCTGGGTATGCCCGTATCATTGTGGCTTGCAAGCCTATTCGTACGCATATATTTTGTGATGGTGGCCCTTCCGGTGAGAATCGAAAGGGAGAAACATAAGCGCGTTGTCGCGATGGCATGACGAGCGCGACCGTTAGGGTTCGCCGAAGTGAATATGGATGACTCGCGATTGCTAGTCGCGATATTCGCCCCTAGTTCTCATTCATTCGACTGCGAGGCCTAGGTCGGTGAGCCCGGGGTGCAGCGTCATGTCGGGAAGATTGAAAGTCTGAGCCAAATTGAAAAATGCGCGAAATTGTTCATCGGACCACGTTATGTTCGTGTGCGGCGTTAATCCAAAAAACAAAAAAACATTGTGGTATTGGGTGGGAACCAGGGCGGTGGCGGGTCCTTCGGAGGGACGATCTGTCTGGCGTCAACTACAACCGCCGCCGACGACAACGACAACTAAAATTGCCGCCCTATGCTGCCACCGGGGCTGATGCCGTCGGCTTGGCGCCGGCAGCTTTAGCCCGATAGCTTTCAACACTCATCAGATCGAGAACGACGCTGTGATGGACGACGCGGTCAATGGCCGCGAGCGTGGTCATCGGGTCCTTAAAGATGCGCTCCCACTCGGAGAACACGAGGTTCGTCGTGATGACGATGCTCTTGCGCTCGTAGCGCTCGGCGAGCAACGTGAACAGCACTTCCATTTCGTCTCGGTCATGCTGGACGTAGCCGATGTCGTCCAGAATGAGGCACTCGAAGCGGTCCAGCTTCGCCAGCTCCTGCGGCAAACGCAGATCGCGCTTTGCTGCCAGTAGCCGTTGCACCAAAGCCCCCGTGGGTGTGAACAGGACCGGGTACCCTTGCTCGACGAGCGCGTGCCCCAATGCGCAGGCAAGATGGCTTTTCCCCGCACCAGGTCGGCCGACCGCGACCACATTGGTGGCATCCTTGAGGAAGCTGCCGCTGCGCAGCCGCTCAATTTGCATGCGGGTGGCTGGATCGAATCTTTCCAGCTTTAGGGACCGGAAGTTCTTCTCGGGCAGCAGTTCGGATTGCCTCAGTAGCCGTTCGATTCGGCGCGACGCCTTCGCTGCGCGTTCGATACGAGCCAGTTCGAGAAGGAACGCCTCATGGGTCAGCCCTTCCTTTGCCGCTCGTAGTGCCGTGTCTTCCACAGCGGCCGCCATGGCACCGAGGTTGAGCGCACGAAGCGACACCAGCAATTCATCACGGGCGTTATGCATGGTTACTCCGTGACGGAATCAGGGCGTCGTAGTCGCGCAAGTTGATGGCGGCCTTGCCGATCTTCGGTACCGCTGTCGGCGTCGGGCTTGCGACGAGTTCGCGCACAACATCGAGCGTCGGTACGCGCTCGTCATGCAACACCCGGCCGATTGCTTCATCGATTTCCGCCTCGGATGTGCTCGCGGCTAAATGCAACAGGCGTAGGTATTCTCGGTCCGCCTTCGTCGGCGTTGCGGCAAGCAATGCGTCGTAGGCCCGGCGGAACGCGGTCGTCGGAAACAGCTCGTCTCTGTAGCAGTAGGCCGCGAACGCCCCGGGCTTTCTAACCAGCGACCAGATTAGGTGCCGATAGTCGATTCGTCGCTGATTGCGGCCGGTCAAACGCGGCAGAGTAAGAACGTGCGCCGCCCCATGGTAAAGATCCAAGCGCTCCGAGCGGATGCGTGCTTTCAGCGTCGCACCGATCAATCGCGACGGCACGGAGTAGTGATTGTTGAGCACCCGAACCAAACTGAAGCGAGAGACGCGCACCGAGACCTCACGTGTGAAGTCCAACGGTGCCGCGGGCAGCGGCCTAAGCGCCGCTCGGTCCGCCTCGAATCGTTGCGTGCGCGTAAGATTGCGCTGTCGAACAAGTTCGCAAAGGAAGTGCTCGTAGTCGCTACGCGTTCCGAAGTCTCGCGTGCCGCGAACCCGCAGCGCCTGATCCACGGCCTCTTTGAAGCGGAAGTGCGATTGCTCGACGTCACCGTTTTGGTTAGCGCATCCGGCCGTGTTCGCCGACGGCTGCATGCCGTAATGGGCGAGCAATGCTTGATAGTTCTGCGTGAACTCATGCATTCCTTCACGATCGAGGTCGCGTACGGCCGCAGTCAGGTTGTCGGTGCGGTGCCATTCGGGAACACCGCCGATCTGCCACAGGCACGCTTCAAGCCCTTCTGCCAGTGCCTCGAAGCTCTCCGAGAAGCAAATGCGTATGGCCTCCACATTCGAGTAAGTCAGCACCAGGTGATAGACCAGGTGCGGGAATGCCGTACCCGAGATCGTTACTCTCAGGCTATTCATCGAAGTGAAATCGGATTGAGCCATGCGCCCGGGCACATGCTCCTGTGGAAACATGACTTCCTGTTCCGGGCCGTGACGAACTCGCCACGCTTGAATGTGCCGCTGCAACGTGCGCAGCTGGCCTTCCTGATATCGCCCCGGAAACGCCTGGCACAGCAGCGCGAACAGGGTCTTGGCCTGCAGTGCCGCGTCTCGCTTGAGATGTTCCTCGACCCACGGCCAATCGAGGCTAAACGGATTCTCCCGCGTGCGATGCGTGCGCGGTTTCCTCATCTGACTGGGCAACGTACCCGCGCGCTCGTACTTACGGACCGTGCGCTCACTCATACCCGTTCGCGCAGCCGCCAGCTTCTGGCTCGCTCCTTTCCGCCGTTCTTCCCGCAACAATTTGATTTCTCCGTCTTTTTTCATGTCGGCTCCGGAAGGAGCCGCATGATAGCGACGGCCGCAACCTCAACAGGTCAGCCGTCGGAAACCGGCAAATCTAGTTGTCGCCACCGGCAAAAGTAATTGTCGCTGGACAGACGATCGATTTTGCGGAGTTCAAGCCGTCGGAGATACATTGCTATTACGTGCCTAAGACGTACTTGCCCTTCGCGCAACAGGAGATCGCCAAAGGGGCCTCGCTACAGGAAGCATCGGCAATCGACTAGAACAAGGCTCATCAAATTAAGGATCTGAAAGGGCATGGCACGCGCTAAGCTATATAAAATCCTATCACTCGCCTTGAGCGCCGCTGCTATTTTCGGATACGCCAACGCATATGCTATTCTTGTGTCTGATTGTTCGTCGGCTAGTGGTGTTTCAGAGATCAAGCAGAGGTTTTTTGCTTCATTTCCAGATAAGATTGCATTCAATAATTATGCCGACCCGTCTAGATTCGAGTTGCAAACGAACGTTGTCGATGGTGTTGCACTTCAGCGCGCTGGGAGGACTGCAGCCGAAAAAATAGATTGGCTGATGAGCGTTTTGGGAGATCATAAAGTTCTCTTCGAAAATATGACAGGATTCGATCATCCAATTTTCTCATATATCAAGGGACAACTAAAGGGCGTGGAGCCGTCCGTCGACAATGGACACACGTCGACGCATTTTCCTAAGAATGAATGCGTGCTAGACGTCGAGTTCAGAGCGGTAGGTGCGCGGTGTGTGATGTCTCAGCAGCTACAGAATATGGCTTTGATCTTTATAAAACGAAAAAATAGGGTGATGCTGACAACCGTAGAGATCTTCTTCATTGCGTGCCAAGAAAATAGGCCCAAGTAGGCGTAATTGCGGCGCGGAGGATTTTCGATTTCGACGGAGCAATCGCTTTGCTGGGAATTTGACGACACTAAATTCATCGGCCACCATACACCCTACATGGAGTAGGGCGGATTTGAAAACTCTTGCCGCGCAAGTTGAGGTGGCAAACAACCCGCGGTTCGTGATGATGTCTTGGAATATTTGATTGAATAACGTCGACGGAACTGCATGAAAAGCGAATTTGTTGGTGTGTTCTTTCTCGGCGTGCTATGTAGCTTTCCGTCCGTGGCAGTTGGTAGTCGAAAGAGGTCGTATTTTTTTTGATTACTCGGTATCGATTTGCAATGGAAGATGGATAAATCCGAACTATTATGTAAAATTCGGAGATATCTGGCGGGATGATATCGGAAAGGAAGTGGCCCTGTCTGCAATTAGCTTTGCGGGAAAGTGCCATGTCGGTATCCATAGCTGCGGAACCGAATGTCGCTATTTTGCCCTATCTGATTTGGCGTCGATCTCGCGGCCTCCAGAATTGCCGCTGCGGCTTCGACTGCGGTGGTAGGTGCATTAACCACAGGGTTGCTGGCTGCAGGGTTGATTGCCAGTGCGCCCGTATGGGCAGTTGCTGCTCTAGTGTTCGGCGCAGCCGTGGCGGTCGGATATCTGATTAACATGACAGACAATGAATTCCACATCACCAAGCGATGTAACGGATGACCTGCGGGAAGCAGCGAAAGTTCTCGAAAAACATCACTCGAAAGAGTACAGTTCGTATCCTTTGATATTCATGCCATCGTGACTACAATCATGAGCCGTTCAAAAAATTGTCTTAGGGATGTGGTGAGGAAGACGGTTCCATTGACGCTATTCGTTAACGTCGTTTCGATGGCTATTGCTTATGGTTTCTATCGCATGGTATTTCATGTATCGCTGCTGCCTTTTTGGCTGGCAACGGGCATGTCGATACTGGCTGTTCTAGGGCCATGTATCATCGTTTTGATCGATGGCGGGCAATCGCGCCTTGCCGCCCTCGGACTCGCCAATCTGTTCATGATAACGGCGTTTTATTTCTTTTGCGGCGTCGTTCCCTTCTTTTTCTACTTTTTGTTTGCGCCGATGCCTCCATACGTACATGCCGGGGCGCTTGCGCTCGGTATTGTAACGACTGGGCACTGGATGATATTTACAGCCCGGGATGTCAATAAGGCGCTAGCAACCTCGGGCTTCGTGCGCGACGCATTTGAGGATATGGGCAGCGTCTTGCAGTATCGACTGCAAAATATCGCGAAGCTGGAGGCGGTCCTGAGTCCCCGCAGTCCCTCCGGGAAGCTGCACATGTGCCTGGTGCTGTTGATTGCACCCCTGTCACTCGTGATCGGGCGGGTTCTGACTCCTGCTTTTGGCGCGCACGGTCCCATTCTACTAAGTGCTCTGATTCTGTTTCCCGTTTCGCAATGGATCGCAGGAATTGGGATTCGACAATACATCGTAATGATTCATTTGGCCAAGCGGTTGGAACGTACCCAAGGCAAGCCCGTTGTAGTTGTCGGTGACGGGCCATGAGAACCAGATAGTGGCTGGCGATGAGGTGATCAGGTTAAGGGCGCGCTGGAGAATACCTGTGGCAAAGAAAGGCCACCCAATTTAGCTCGGTACGATTTGCAGTGAGAGGATAAAATGACAGGACGTTATGCGTCAGTGCCGATGCTGTACATTCGAATTGGGGTCGCCCTTTCTCTGCTTGCATGCCAAGGGGTGAGCAACGCAGTAGACTGCCAAAAACTGAGCGATCTTGCGTCAAGAGATGGGATATTTGTCCCTCGAGATGACGCGGGGCGCACGGTAATCGGAAAGGGACGTCTGCAGTTCTATTCGGCACCAGATTATTCTTGCGTGATGCGTGGTGTTTTCGTGATAAAAGGGCAAACGGTAAATGCCTACACGGAATATAGGAAATTTACGTCTGTTGTTTATCTTAGTGATAAGCGCGAGAAGCCGATTGTCGGATGGGTGAGGACGAATCGACTAACGCCAAATGGAATCGGTGTTGCTCCAGCACAAAAATAACGTAAGCAATCGGCCGACCCGTTCCGGATTTCGCTCGAATCTCGGATCCGATTGCCGCTGGTTTCTGCTGGACGCCTTTTGCTAAGCTTTCCGAAAGAAATGTCATGTGGTTGCCCCGCCTTGACCTTGCCAGGCGGCGCGACTCACCCCGCATCGAGCGCCCCACGCCGCGCGAGCGGCCGCCGGCTGCGCGTCTGGCGCAGGTACAGGCTGACCGACAACAACGCCGCGGAGGCAGCCGCGATCGCCGCGACCAAGAACACCGAGGGATAGCCGAACTCACCGGCGACATAGCCCGCTAGCGGCCCCATGATGCCGAGCGATAGATCGAAGAACACCGAGTACGCGGCGAGCGCCGCGCCGCGGCTGGCTGGGGGCACGA
The DNA here is from genome assembly GCA_004322045.1 of Paraburkholderia sp. Lineage (GTDB taxonomy): Bacteria > Pseudomonadota > Gammaproteobacteria > Burkholderiales > Burkholderiaceae > Trinickia. The sequence goes on along the minus strand of SCRN01000009.1, from coordinate 48,442 downwards.
GTTCGACCGCTTCGACGCCGAGCGACGGAAAAACGAGCGCGAAGCCGAACCCTGTCACGGCCGCGCCCACGAGCGCGGCGGCCGGCGTGGGCGCGAGCCAGAGCGTCAGAAGGCCCGCGCATTCGAACATGAACGAGACAAGCGCGACGCGAAAGCCGCCGTAGCTGCGGATAGCATTGGCGAACAGCAGCCGCGCGCCGACGAAGAAGCTGCCGAACAGCGTGAGCGCCAGCGCAGCATGCGACCAGCCGCGCGCCGCGTAATACAGCGCGATGAAGGTCGCGATGGAACCGAATCCGGCCGTGCCGAGCGCCAGGCCGACGCCGTGTGGCAGCACGCGCACGAACACGCTCGCATAGCCCATGCGTTCGCCGTGAACGAGCGGCACGGCATCGAGCCGGCGCGCGAGCCAATAGCCGAGGGCGGCAAGCGCGATGGTCGTGGCGCCAAGCGCCCAAGGCCCGAGCGAATGGGCGAGCGTTGCGCCCACGGGGGCGCCGATCGCCAGCGCGCCATAGGTGGCGATGCCGTTCCAGGAAATGACGCGCGCGTTGTGCGTGGCCCCAACGCGGCCGATGCCCCACAAGATGGCCCCCGTGCCGACGCAGCTCTCGCCGAAACCGAGTGCGAGGCGGCTCGCAACCAACACGCACAGGCTCACCGCGGGCCAGGCGTGGCAGGCGACGGCTGCGGCGAGCAACGCGCCGCTGACACCGCAGGCTAGGAGCCCGATCCCGACCGTGCGTTTGGGGCCGAGCGTGTCCGAGAAGCGGCCCGCGTGCGCGCGCGAGAACAGCGTCGCCGCATACTGTACGCTGACCGCCGCGCCGGCCAGCACCGAGCCGAGGCCGAGCTGGCTTTGCACGAAGCCGGGCAGCACGGGCAGCGGCAACCCGATGATCAGGTAGCAGACGAAGGTGAAAAATACGACGGGAACGATTTGAGCCGTGGCGGCGCGATCGGATAGGGCGGGCGAGGCGGCAGACATGGGGCTTCAGGCAGGCAATGACCGAACACTACACCAGGGAAAACGCCAGTTGAAGTGCGGCTGACTATGTGAAATAGCTTGGGATTGTCTCATGGAACCGGTTTCCGCGCAGTGCCGCAAAGCCGTGCCCGGTCGCTGAGGCGATCGGCATATCGGCGCAAGTATATGAGCGGCATGTCAGGCCGCCTATGGGTTGGCTATATTGGCGGTGATAGCTTTGGATCGAACGATGAAACCGCGCGATTTTCGATTTTTCCACCTAAAACCATGACCCAACCGATCCGTTTCTATCACCGCAATGCGATTCGCGAAGTCGGCGATGTCGCCGTGACACGCACGGTCCTGCAATACCTGCGCGAGGACGCGCACTGCACCGGGACGAAGGAGGGCTGCGCCGAAGGCGATTGCGGCGCATGCACGGTCGTCGTCGCGGAGCGTGACGAGGCTGGCGGCATGCGGTTTTCGGCTGTGAATGCCTGCATCCAATTTCTGCCGACGCTCGACGGCAAAGCGTTGTTCACGGTGGAAGATCTGCGCCAGAGCGACGGCTCGCTGCATCCGGTCCAGCAAGCAATGGTGGACTGCCACGGCTCGCAATGCGGTTTTTGCACGCCTGGCTTCGTCATGTCGATGTGGGCCCTTTATCGGAACCATGGCGCGGAAGACGGCGCGGCGAAGTGGGCGGCAACCGGAACGACAACCGAAACGACAACCGCTTGCCGCGCGCCCTCGCGTGACGATATCGCCGATGCGCTGACGGGCAACCTGTGCCGCTGCACCGGCTACCGGCCCATCGTCGATGCCGCCGAACGGATGTTCGAATTGCCGGCGCCCCGCACGCCGATCGATGTCGCCGCGGTGGAGCGAGCGTTGGCCGCGCTAGAGCGCGACGACACCTTCCACTACAAGCACGACGGCGCCGCATTCGACGCGCCGCGCACGGTCGATGCGCTCGCCGCGCTCAAGGCCGAACGACCGGCGGCGAGGGTGCTCGCCGGCAGCACCGACATTGGCTTGTGGGTCACCAAGCAGATGCGCGCGCTCGGCGACATCGTCTACGTGGGCCGCATCGCCGAGTTGCAGCGGATCTCGGTGTCGGACGACTGGATCGAAATCGGCGCGGGCGTTAGCGTCGAGCGCGCCTACGCGGAGCTGGCCCGCCACTATCCGGAACTCACGGAGATGTGGAAGCGCTTCGCATCGCTGCCGATCCGCAATGCGGGTACCTTGGGCGGCAATGTCGCGAACGGGTCGCCGATCGGCGATTCGATGCCGGGCCTGATCGCACTGGGCGCGCGCGTCGTGCTGCGCGGTGGCGAGACCGAGCGCGAACTGCCGCTAGAGGACCTCTACCTCGGTTATCAAAAGAAGGACATGGCCGAGCACGAATTCGTCCTCGCGCTGAAAGTGCCGGCGCGCACCGGCGCGCGCGCGGCGCTGCAGTTTCGCACGTACAAGATCTCCAAGCGCTTCGATTCGGATATCTCGGCCGTCTGCGCCGCGTTTTCGTTCATCGCGGACGGCGATACGATCCGCTCGCCGCGCATCGCCTTCGGCGGCATGGCGGCAACGCCCAAGCGGGCCGCTCATGCCGAAAGCGCGTTGGCCGATGCGGCCTGGCACGAAGCGACGGCGCAGGCCGCCATGCAAGCGCTCGCGCGCGACTACGGCCCGCTCACCGATATGCGCGCCACCGACGAATACCGGCTGCAAAGCGCGCAGAACCTGCTCTATCGCTTCTGGCTCGAGACGCGGCCGCACGATCCGCTGCCGCCCGAAGCGTTGAATGTGCGGATGGTAGATCTTCCGACGCCGGCATAGGAAGCGACGGCGCCCGGCAACGGGCGAGCGCCCAGCTTCGAACCCAGGAAGCGTCGATCGAAGCACCGAGCGACCTGTACGGAAGCGAAGCGAGAACGAGATAGATAGATCGAGACAAGATAGATCGAGACGAGCGATGAATCAGCAAGCCGAACCGTTTATGACCGAGTTGGCCCCAGGCAAACACGAAGGCGAACGCCAACGCCAACGCAAAGGCGCTGCGCTGCGCCAAGTGCACGATTCGCGGCCGCACGAATCTGCGCACTTGCATGTGAGCGGCCGCGCCACGTACACGGACGACATACCGCTCGTGGCGGGCACGCTGCACGCCGCGCTCGGCTTATCGGCCAAGCCCCACGCGAAGATCGTATCGCTCGATCTGGACGCCGTGCGGGCGACGCCTGGCGTCGTGGCCGTTTTCACGGCAGAAGATATCCCCGGCGCCAACGATTGCGGGCCGATCTTGCATGACGATCCGATTCTTGCCGATGGTGTCGTGCAATACGTCGGACAGCCGATGTTCCTCGTCGTGGCGACTTCGCACGATGGCGCGCGCCTGGCCGCCCGCCGTGCCAAGGTTCAATACGAGGATTTGCCGGCGGTGCTGACGGCGCAAGCGGCGCGCGCGGCCAATCAGTCCGTGCTGCCGCCGATGAAGCTCGCCCGAGGCGAGCCTGCGACGAAGATCGCCCGTTCGCCGCATCGTGACGCGGGCGAACTGCGGCTGGGCGGCCAGGAGCAGTTTTATCTGGAAGGCCAGATTGCGTATGCGGTGCCGAAGGACGATGACGGAATGCATGTCTGGTGCTCGACCCAGCACCCCTCTGAGATGCAACACCACGTCGCGCAAGTGCTTGGGCTTGCCTCGCATCAGGTCGTCATCGAATGCCGGCGCATGGGCGGCGGCTTCGGCGGCAAGGAATCGCAATCGGCGCTATTCGCTTGCTGCGCGGCGCTGGCTGCATGGAAGCTGATGTGTCCGGTCAAGCTGCGCCCGGACCGAGACGACGACATGCTGATCACGGGCAAGCGCCACGATTTCCACTACCGGTACGAAGTGGGATATGGCGACGACGGCGCGATCGAAGGCGTCTCGGTCGATATGACATCGCGTTGCGGGTTCTCGGCCGACTTGTCGGGCCCGGTCATGACGCGCGCGGTCTGCCACTTCGACAACGCCTATTGGTTGCCCGATGTCGCCATCGAAGGCTTCTGCGGCAAAACGAATACGCAGTCGAACACGGCGTTCCGCGGCTTCGGCGGGCCGCAGGGTGCGTTTGCGATCGAATACATCATCGACAACATCGCCCGTTCGCTGAAACTCGATCCGCTCGATGTGCGGCGGCGCAACCTATACGGTAAGACCGAGCGCAACGTGACGCCGTACGGGCAGACGGTCGAGGACAATGTGATCCACGAGCTCATCGACGAGCTCGAAACGTCGAGCGACTATCGCCGCCGGCGCGAGCAAGTGCGCGAGTTCAATGCGCGCAATGCGGTGCTCAAGAAGGGGATTGCACTGACGCCGGTCAAGTTCGGTATCGCGTTCAACGTGACGCACCTCAATCAAGCCGGCGCGCTCGTGCACATCTATACGGATGGCTCCGTGCTCGTCAATCATGGCGGGACCGAAATGGGCCAGGGGCTCAACACGAAGGTGGCGCAGGTCGTCGCGCACGAACTGGGCATCGCCTTCGCACGCGTGCGCGTGACGGCGACCGATACGAGCAAAGTGGCCAATACGTCGGCCACGGCGGCCTCGACGGGCTCGGATCTGAACGGCAAGGCCGCACAGGATGCCGCGCGCCAATTGCGCGAGCGCCTCGCGACGTTCGCGGCGCAGCGGTTCGGCGCGGACGGCATCGAAGCGAGCGAGGTCGTGTTCGAGAACGACACGGTTCATGTCGGCGAGCGCGCGATCGCGTTCGAAGAGATCGTCGCCCAGGCGTATCTGGCGCGCGTGCAGTTGTGGTCCGACGGTTTCTATGCGACGCCCAAGCTCTATTGGGATCAACAGAAGCTGCAGGGCCGCCCGTTCTACTACTTCGCGTATGGGGCGGCCGTGTCCGAAGTGGTCATCGATACGTTGACGGGTGAGATGCGCGTGTTGCGCGCGGATGTGCTGCACGATGTCGGGGCCTCGCTCAATCCGGCGATCGACATCGGCCAAGTCGAAGGCGCTTTCATCCAGGGCATGGGCTGGCTGACGACCGAGGAACTCTGGTGGAATGGGGAGGGCAAGCTGATGACGCATGCCCCCTCGACTTACAAGATCCCCACGGTCAACGATTGCCCGCCGGATCTGCGCGTTCGGCTCTTCGACAACTGTAACGCGGAGGAGAGCATTCATCGCTCGAAGGCGGTGGGCGAGCCGCCGCTGCTGTTGCCTTTTTCCGTGTTCTTCGCGATCCGCGATGCGGTGGCAAGCGTGGCGGACTATCAGATCAACCCGCCATTGAACGCTCCGGCGACGGGCGAAGCCATCCTGAAGGCCGTGGCAGCCGTGCGCGCGGCGCGCGGGGATCTCGCACCGCGTGCGGACAACGCGTCGGCCCTCGCGGCAGGGGTAGGGGCCGCCAAATGAATGCGCGCCCGCCGGCCGCTCGTACGCCGCCGCTGCATATCGTGTTGTTCGGCGCCGGGCACGTGGGCCATGCGCTCGTCGCACTGCTCGGCGCGCTGCCGTGCGTCGTTCAATGGATCGATGCGCGCGACGAATGCTTCCCCGAAGAAGTGCCTGCGAACGTCCAGGTCGAAGCCACCGACACGCCCGAAGCCGTCATCGACGCTGCGCCCCCCGGCAGTTGTTTCCTCGTCATGACGCACAATCATGCGCTCGACCTCGCGCTGGCCGAGCGGATCATGCGCCGGCGCGACTTCGCCTATTTCGGCATGATCGGCTCGAAGACCAAGCGCGTGAAGTTCGAGCGGCGCTTGACCGAACGCGGCGTCGAACCCGAACGGCTGCAGCGGATGATCTGCCCGATCGGCGTGCCCGGCATCGCCGATAAGGCGCCGGCGTCGATCGCCGTCGCCGTTTGTGCGCAATTGATGCAGGTGCGCACGCGCGTGGCGAGCGCATCGGCCGCCCGCACGGTAGCGGCATCCGCCTAGTTCTTATCTCGACATGGCGCCGCTCGTCGGCGGCAACCGGCGCTCGAAAGCAGCAATTTCCGGCGGTATCCCTTATGCTGCACGGCGATGCAGTGCGCTGGCGGGCTCGGCTCGCTCGCGCATGCGCCGCGCGCACGGCCGTATCGTGCGCGACCGGCCCAGCCCGTGCCTGTCGCGGGCGTCCACCGATCGAGGAACCCGCCATGAGCCGTTTATTCGAGCCGATGTCCATCGGCAACCTTGCGCTAGCCAACCGCATCGTCATCGCCCCGATGTGCCAGTACTCGGCTGAAGGCGGTTCGGCGACCGATTGGCACATGATTCACCTCGGCCATCTCGCGCTATCGGGCGCGGGCCTCTTGATCTTGGAGGCGACGGCCGTCTCGCCCGAGGGCCGCATTTCGGCCGGCGACCTTGGGCTTTATTCCGACGAAAACGAAACTGCGCTGGCGCGTGTGCTTGCGACCGTGCGCAAGTACTCGCCCATCGTGCTCGCCGTGCAACTCGGCCACGCGGGCCGCAAGGGATCGAGCAGCGCGCCATGGGACGGCGGCGCGCAGATTCGCTCGAGCGAGCCGCTCGGCTGGAAGACGGTTGCACCGTCGCCCGTGCCGCATGCCAAGGACGAAGAGGCGCCCGCCATGCTCGACCGGGCGGGGCTCGACAAGGTCCGCGACGATTTCGTGGCCGCTGCCCGGCGTGCGGCGCGGCTTGGGATCGACGGTATCGAGATTCACGCGGCTCATGGCTATCTGCTGCATCAATTTTTGTCGCCGATCGCCAATCGCCGCGATGACGAGTATGGCGGCAGCCTCGAAAACCGCATGCGCTTTCCGATCGAAGTCTTCGAAGCGGTGCGCGCTGCGTTTCCTGCCGAGCGCCCCGTCTGGGCGCGCATATCGGCGACGGACTGGGTGCCGGGCGGATGGGACATCGACGGTACCGTCGCGCTGGCCACGGCGCTGAAAGCGCGTGGCTGCACGGCCATTCATGTGACCACGGGCGGCGTTTCGCCCGAGCAAGCGATCAAGCTCGGCCCGGGCTATCAAGTGCCCTATGCGCAGCGCGTGAAGGCCGAGGTGGGTCTTCCGACGATCGCAGTGGGCCTCATCACCGATCCCGAGCAAGCCGAAGCGATCATCGAGGCAGGGGAAGCGGATGCCGTGTCGCTTGCGCGGGCGATGCTTTACGATCCGCGCTGGCCTTGGCATGCGGCGGCTAGGCTCGGCGCGCAGGTGCATGCGCCAAAACAGTATTGGCGCTCGCAGCCGCGCGAGTACAAGGATCTATTCCTCGGCGCGGGATTCGGCCAGCGTTGACGATGTCCGATCCTCACCGCCCCTCTCGCAAGCCGCGGCTGCCGCGCATGCCCAGCATGTCGCGCATGCTGCGCCCGCCGCGCCCGTCACGTTTCGTCGCGCGCGTCATTGCCGTTTCCTGGCGCGATCTCATCGTGACGATGGGGCCGATCGTCGCCATTTCGGCCGCGGCGATCTGGCTCGCGATTCGTTTGATCCAGCCCGCGCCGCCCAATATGCTGACGATTACGGCGGGACCGCCCGGCAGTTCGTTCTGGAATGCGGCCGAGCGCTACAAAGCCATCCTCGCGCGCAATGGCGTCACGCTGAAGGTACTGCCCTCGGCCGGATCGATGCAGAACCTCGAGCGGCTGTCCGATCCCAACGCATCCGTCGATGTGGGGTTCGTGCAAAGCGGGGTGACGCTCGCGGCGCTGGCGCCTTCGCCTTCGTCTGCGAGCTCGGGCGCCGCTCATGCGGCCAACGCCGCACAGGGTGTCAGCGCGGCGTCGGCCGAGGCGGCCCAGGCCTCGACATCCGCTGCGCCGGCGCCGCAAGGCGGTTCGTCACCGTCCGGCGCGTCGCAACCGGCGGGCGGCAGCCATGACGCCGAGCACCTCGTCTCGCTCGGCAGCGTCGCCTACGTGCCACTCGTCATCTTCTACGAAGGGCCCAAGCGGCTGCGCTTGTCGGCGTTCGCCGGCAAGCGCGTCGCGATCGGCCCCGAGGGCAGCGGCACGCGCGCGTTGGCGCTCGCGCTGCTCAAGGCGAACGGGATCGAGCCCGGGGGCGATACGACGTTGTTGCCGCTGACGGGGGAAGCGGCAGCCCATGCGCTGACGACGCACGAGATCGACGCGGCTTTCTTGGCCGGCGATTCGGCGCAGCCTCCCGTCATGGCGCGGCTCCTGCGCACGCCGGGCGTGCGGCTGTTCTCGTTCAAACAGGCGCGCGCCTACGCTCGCCGCTTCCCGTACTTGACCGATATCGAGTTGCCGATGGGCGCATTCGACCTCGGCAAGAACCTGCCGCCCGAGTCGGTGCATACCGTCGCGCCCACGGCCGAACTCGTTGCTCGCGACTCGTTGCATCCGGCGCTTTCGGACCTGCTCGTCGAAGCGGCGAAGGAGGTCCACGGCCGTGCCAATCTCTTGCAGAGCGCGGGCGAGTTTCCATCGCCGGTCATGCACGATTTCCCCATCAGCAGCGACGCCGCGCGCTACTACAAATCGGGTAAGAGCTTCTTGTACCGGGTGCTGCCGTTCTGGCTCGCGAGCCTGGCCGACCGGCTCATCGTGCTGATCGTGCCGATCGTCGTCGTGCTGATTCCGGGCGTGCGGCTCATCCCATCGCTCTATGCCTGGCGTGTGAAGTCGCGCATTTACCGCTGGTATGGCGCGCTGATCGCGATCGAGCGCTCGGCGCTGGACGAGAATGCGACCGAGGAAGAGCGCGCCGCCTCGCGCGCCAAGCTGAGCGAGATCGAGGGCGCCGTGAACCGGCTGAAGATGCCGCTTGCGTATGCCGACCAGTTCTACGTGCTGCGCGAACATATCGGCTTCGTGCGTGCGCGGCTCGCCCAAGCGTATGACGAGCACACCCACACGGAGGCGGGCGGCGCGTAAGATGTTTCAGAAGAGGGGCGGCCGGGGCGGCCGCCGCTTGACGCGGCGAGCCGCGACCGGACCCACCGGAGACCTTCATGACTCAACCGATCGACGCGGCGTCGCCGCTCTGGTTCTACGATTTCGTGTCGCCGTTTTCGTACCTGCTGCTCGAGCAGCACGACAAGTGGCCCAGCATGCCGTTTTCGCTGGTGCCCGTGTCCGTCTATGCGCTGTATCGGCATTGGGGGCAGCGCCCCGCGAACGAAGTGCCGCAAAAGCGGCTGTTCGTCTATCGGCACGCGCTGTTTCGCGCGGAGCAACTCGGCATTCCGTTCCGAATGCCGCCTGTCCACCCGTTCGACTCGACGAAGGTGCTGCTCTTGGCCGCCGCGATCGAGGCCGACTTGCCCACGGTCTGCACGATCTTTCGCTTCATTTGGCGCGACGGGCGCGACCCGTCGACACCCGATGGTTTCGCCGATCTGTGCCAACTGCTGAACTTGCCGCACGGTGAGCGGCTAATCGAGCATCCCGATACGAAGGCGCGCCTGCAACGCAATTTCGACGATGCGGTGGCGCTGGGCGTATTCGGTGTGCCGACGTTCCGGCTGCATCGGCAGTTGTTTTGGGGCGAAGACGCCTTGCCGATGGTGCTGTACTGTGCGCGTTCGCCCGGTTGGCTCGAATCGCCCGAGGTCAAGCGTATCGGCGAGCTCCCGAGCGGGGCGACGCTGTGACGCTGCCGACGCGCCGCGATGCCGGCCGTTTAGAAGCGCCTTCGAATGCCGAGCGTGCCGCGGATGCGCTCGACATCTGGCTGCTGCGCGTCCTGCGCACGCTGCTGACCGAGCGCAGCGTCACGCAGGCCGCGTTACGCCTGAACCAAACGCAGCCCGCGATCAGTACGGCGTTGCGCAAGTTGCGCGAAGCGCTCGGCGATCCGATTCTCGTGCGCGGCAAGACCGGCATGGTGCCGACTGAATTCGGCGAGTCGCTGCTCGGGCCTGTGCAGCGGACGCTGCGCGAAGTGGATTTCGTCGCCACGCCGCATGGCAACTTCGATCCGGCGCTCACGCGCCGTACGTTCAGGATCGCGGCGCCCGATTATCTGAACGACTTCTTCATGCCGACGTTGATTGCCCGGTTTCGCGAAGCGGCGCCGCATGCACGGCTCGAAATCGATTCGCTCAATCCCACGCTCGATCATTCCGCGGCGCTTGACGCCGGCGAGCTCGATCTCGTGCTCGGCAATTGGCCCAAGCCCGATGCTCGCTTCGCGCGCAGCGATTTGTTCAGCGATACGGTTGTTTGTCTGATGCGCGCCGACCATCCGCTCGCGCAGGCACCGCTCACGCCCGATGCGTATTTCGCGGCCGCGCATCTCGCGCCGACGCCTTATAGCGGCGCCCGGCGCAATGCGATCGAGATCGGGTTGGCGCGCGCGGGCGCCGCACGCCGGGTGGTGACGACGCTGCCATACTTCGGCCTCGTGCCGCAGGTGTTGCTGCGTTCGGACCTGATCTTCACGACGACGCGGCGTTTCGCGACGCACTATGCGCGCGTGTTGCCGCTCGCCGTGCGCGATGCGCCGATTCCGTTTCCGCGGATCAAGTGCTATCTCCTTTGGCATCCGCAGCCGGATCGACCGCACGACGTGGCGTGGTTGCGTGGGCTCGTCGATGAAGTGTCTGTGCGGCTGACGGTGCGGGGGCGGCACACGCCGTAGAAGGAACCCAAATGCGCGTTCGTTGCCAATCGTTGCCAGTGCGCTGTCATCGATAAAACTGAGCTTGTGCATGAAACATTCGTGCGTATTTGCCGTTCGCTTCGAGAAGTGCCGCATGTGAGCCTTGCTCCACGATGCGTCCCTGCTCAAGTACGACGATGCGATCGACGAAGCGCGTGAGCGCGAGCCGATGACTGACGATAAAGGTCGTCTTGCCGGTTGCCGCTCGCAAGATCAACTGCATGATCTCCGCTTCCGATTCTGGATCCAGTGCCGAAGTGGGTTCGTCGAAGACGAGCAAGCTCGAGCGGTCGGCGTGGAGGATCGCTCGGGCGATCGCAAGCCGTTGCCACTGGCCGCCGGAAAGATCGAATCCACCTTCGATCTCTGTCGTAAGGGGTATATCGATGTGATTTGCCAAATCGTCGAGACCGACAGCACGCAGCGTGTCTATCAATGAGCAATCGTCTAAATCGTATGCAGCCAGATTGTCGCGCACGCTTAGCGGAAACTTCGCGAAATCTTGGAAGACGCCGGCCACTTCCGCCGTTGTGCTCGATATCGCATGCTCAATCGTTCCCGAATTGGGATGGTAAAAGCCAACGAGTATCTTCATCAGGCTTGATTTGCCGGCGCCGTTATCACCGACGATCGCAATCGCGCTGCCTTGCGGTACGCATAAATCAATTGACTGAAGCGCAAAGTGGCTCGCGTTGCGATATCTGAACGAGACCGCCCTAAGGTCTAGCCCGGCGCAAGCTACGGGAAGCTGCGCTGGTGGCTCGCGGTGGTTTTTCCTCGCCTGGGCGGCATGTTCGCTCAATAGTTTTCTATAGGGCCGGACGGCGAATGAAACGCCAAGCAGATCGCCGAAATTGTACGTGATGGCCGCAAGTGCGTCGCGCATTTGAACGAGCGCGCCAAGAAACACGGCCAGATGGGCCACGGCGAACTTTTCATCTTGAAAGCCGGCGGCGATCGCGTAGATCGGTGCGGCCAGGCATAGGCTCGCGAAAAGCGAGGCGCCGCTGAGCTTCAGTGCATTACGCTTGCGGACGCTTGTGGCGGTTTGCAAGTATGCGCGGTAGAGGGTGCGCCAGCGATCGAGCAAGCGCGGTTGCATGCAATAAGTGCGCAAGTCCTTAGCGAACTCAGGCTGGGTCAAAACTCGATCTAGGATGCGCAATTCGTTGAACGTCGATGCATATTGCTCCTGTACGTCCCAGCTTGCCCTTTCTCCCCGAGCGCGCACGATCATGAGCGGGGTCATGCCGGCCAGCATCACGCATGGTATCCACCAAGCGATCGAACCCGTCAACAACGTGACGGGGACGACCATTACGCAGCCCAAGCTGACTGCGTACAGATGGCTGATCAGGTCGCCAATCGAATCGCCGGTGCTCTCGCAAAGGACGGCCGTTTCGCGCAGCGCCTTCTCTTCGTGAATGCTGAGATCGGAAAACGTTGAAATGGCGCGGTTGACGTCGGATTTGACGGACATGCGCACGGCGTCACGCAGCGTATCGACCACAAAACTCGATGTGGTGGTTAGGCAATCTTGGAATCCGCTGAGAGCGACGTAAGCCGCGATCATGCCGCCGACTGTTGCGAGCATGTTGCCCCCTGTCATATGCGCAATAAGCTGTGCGCCGATGTAGACGAGGACTGACGGGACGAGGCCGGCAAGTATGTTTGTCGCTATCGTCAGATAGAACGCGCGCGGTGCGGCTCGCCTCATGAGGGCAAGGCAGTCGGCTAAATTCGTCAGGAACGTTGAAATTCGATCGATCATGGATGATGTTTTTCAATGAGGACCTCGATGATCAATCGAGCGATGCCTTAAATTGCAAAGGACTACCGATGTTCTGACGAAAAGGCGACAAGCCTGTCATTTAAGGTTAAGTGGCTGCCCTGATGGGTGTATTGAGTAAAGTGAATCGCATATTGGGTGAGTGGTATCTATCGAGGTGCAAGGTGATAAATTATGCGAGTAATTAGATTGAAGATTAACTATTTTGAATGGAATTATTCCTCTATGGAGTCGTGGAACTGAGGTATCGTTTTCATTTTTATGTTTTATTTGAGATAGACATAAAGATCGTCGTGCCTGGTGGCTCCATTCATGCGTGCGAGTGGATGTAGTGATGTTTGGGGGGATTCATGATCGCTACTAAACGTCATGATCGTTGTCGATCACTCAGAGTGATGTCTTGTGATCGAACACGGCGAGTTCGATAGGCGCATTGAGTCGTGGATTGTCACGTCGCAAGCGTGCCGATGTACGGCGATGAAAGCCGACCTATCGAGCTTTTACGACAGCGTGATGGCGAACCGGCCGGCCATCATGCGCGTGCTGAACCGGCAACACCCGCCGGGTATGAAGAAGTAGCGCGAAGTGCTTCGGGGCGCGGCGCGGTTATGACCGTGCTTCGAAGCCGCTACGCCCAAGCGAGCCGCGCGCCGACCAACACGAGAATGGCGGCGAGCAAGTTGCGCAGCAGCGTTTCGGGCGCGCGTGAAGTCAGATGGCTGCCGAGCGCGATACCCGGCAGCGAGCCGATCAGCAACGAAATCAACATGGCGACGTCGACGGAGCCGAGCAGCCAATGGCCCATCCCGGCCACGAGTGCGAGCGGGACGGCATGCGCGATGTCGGAGCCGACGATGCGCGAGGTGGGCAAGAGCGGATAGAGCAAGAGCAGCACGGTCACACCGATGGCCCCGGCACCGACCGAGGTCAACGAAACCAGCGCGCCGAGCACCGCACCCGTCAATGCAGTGAGCAGCGCCGTGCGCACGGGGCTGGCGCGACGCGGCACACGAGCGGCGAGCGCAGTCAATTGCGGGCGAAATACGAGCGCGATCGAGGTGATCAACAGCGCGATGCCAAGCACGTGTTGGATGAGCGATAGCGCTGCCTTCGACTGCATCCCGTAACGCTGCGGCAACCACAGCGTAATGGCTGCGGCCGGTATGCTGCCGCACGCGAGGCGTCCCGTCACGCGCCAATCGATCGAGCCCTTCAGCCCATGCACGAGGGTGCCCGTCGCCTTCGTCACCGCGGCATAGAGCAAGTCCGTGCCGACCGCCGTGGCCGGATGCACGCCGAACAGCAGCACGAGCAGCGGCGTCATCAACGAGCCGCCTCCCACCCCCGTCAAGCCGACGAGAAAACCGACGCCGAGGCCGGAAGCGGAGTACAGGAGGTTGATGTGGGGCAGGGGCATCTGCGTTCGAAGTGGCGACTGGGCCGTGGCGAGGTAAGGCTGCGATTGTAAGCTCGCGCCGTACCGTTACTTAGAATAAAAGGCCATATCGTTAGAACAAGAGGCGATAAATGGCTGCCATCTTCGGAAAAAGCGAGCGCCGCAATGCATGCCCGCCGAGGTTTGGCGACGATCTCTACGGGAGGGCGGTGAGCCTTCAGGGAAAGGCGGCATCTGCGCTCCTGGGGGCGCAAGCGTGATGCCTACGGGCCTTGGCAGAGGGTCGGTTTGGGAGGGGAGGGAGGCGCCGCGTCAGCGGGCGAGCCCGCACGGTGCTTCAAGCGCCGTGCGCCGAACTGACGCACGGCGCACGGGCTTAGCCGGCGATCAGAGCGTTCGGGCCTGCGATTGTCCCGCGGCGCGCGGCTGCGTCGCGGCACTGACGATCATGAGCACGACGATGTTCAACGCAAGGGCGACGAGCCCGATGTTGAGGTCCTTGAGCTTGTCGGGCAGGGATGGGAACCATTGGCCGATGCTAGCGTGCGTGAGCGTCGTATAGGCGACCACGGCCACGCCCGCTACGATGCCGGCGAACGCGCCTTGCTTGGTCACCCAGTTGCGCGCGGCGAGGCTCGTTACCACTGCCGGGAACAATTGCGTAACGAAGCTGTACCCCATCAACAGCAGGGCGACGATCGTTTCGCCGCCGCGCAGCGTGAAGAAGACGGCGACGAGCGCGATCACGGGCACGAGCAAGCGCGCGATCTGCGTGACCGTCGTATCGGGGGCCTGGCGATTGACCGCCCCACGGTAGACGTCGTTCGCGAGCAGCGTCGCCGCCGCATTCAGAATCATCGAACCCGGCACGAGCGCGGTCAGCACCCCGGCCGCCCCGATCACGCCGATGAACCACGGGTCGAACGCTTGCAGCGACAGGTGAAACAACGACAAATCGATGTTGCTGCCCTTCAGGCCGGGCACCTTCAGCGACGCCGCGAAGCCGACGAAGAACACGAACAGCAGAATCAATTGGTACAGCGGCAGCACGGCCGCATTGCGCCTGAAGATCCGCTCGTCGCGGGCCGTGAAGATCGAGCCGAACGTATGCGGCCACATGAAGAAGCCGAGCGCGGTCAGCAGCACGGTCGATTGGAACCACGCCACGCTAGCGCCTTTCGCAGGGAAGGTCAGGAAGCCGGGCTTGGCCGTATCGATCGCGTGGAACATCGGCGCGAAGCCGCCGTAGAAGTGAATCGGCAAATACACGCCGAGGAAGATGACGATCGCGAGGATCATCATGTCCTTCACCACGGAGTTCCAGGCCGAGCCGCGCACACCCGATATCGTCACGTAGAGCGTGACGACGATCGCGCCGATCCATACGGCTGCGGTAGGCGAAATGACACCGTAGGAGGCCGTCGCCACGATGATGCCCAAGCCCTTGAACTGCAGCACGAGATACGGCACGAGCGCGACGACATCGACGATCGCCACGAGCACGCCAAGCGACGGGCTCGCGTATTTGCTCGCGAGGAAGTGCGGCTGCGACACCAAGCGATGCGATTTCGCATAGCGCCAGATCGGCGGCAACAGCCAGTACGAGATGATGTAGGCGAGCGTCGCGTACGAGAGGATGTAGTACGCTGCGGCGCCTTTGCCGTAGGCGAAGCCGCTGCCCCCGAGGAACGTGAACGTCGTATAGATTTCCCCTGCCATCAGCAGAAACACGAACGCCGTGCCGAAGCTGCGTCCGCCGACCGACCACTGCTCGAGATTCATGTCGTGGCCGCGGCGGGCGCGCACCCCGAGCCCTAATGCGACGAGCGTAATGGCGGCGATGATGAGAAGCGCGCTATTCATGAGCCGGCCTCCTCGGTGGTTGCGGCGCCGGCGCGGTTAGCCGGATCGAGCCGATAAACGAGCGCCATGATGAGTGCGCTCATGACGACCCAAAACACGATCCATGCAAGCACGAGCGGCATGCCCAGGACGAGCGGCTCGACGCGATTGACGAACGGGACGCCGAGCAAAATGCCGATGAACGGCAATGCGGCGAGTAACCGAAGAACCATGAAAATCACTCCTCGAAACGAAGGGTGGTGCAGATGGACAACGGTAGTACGGAGAAAGGCGTAGCGCTTCGACTCTATGCCGGTTCCGCTCGCGCCGTAAAGGTTTTCAAAAAAGCGCGTCTTAGGGCTTATACCGACTGCGGATAAGCTAGGGTTTGCGACGCTTCACGACGCCCCGCGACGGGTTTTGCGGCGGCGTCCGTTTAACGAGGGATGCCTCCTACGAGCCCACGGAACGACGAACGGACCATTTCCATGATGCAGTGCATTCAAAGCCGGGGCGGTGAGCATTGAGCGAGCGCGATCTCGATGCCGAACTTCTCGCCCGCGTCGCGCGCGGCGATGCGTCGGCCGTGCGGCTGCTGGTGGCGCACAAGCTGCCGCGTCTCATCGCGCTGGCGGCTCGCATGCTCGGCGATCGCATGGAGGCCGAGGACGTCGCGCAGGAGGCATTCGTGCGGATCTGGAAGCAAGCGCCGCATTGGCGCGAAGGCGAGGCGCGTTTCGACACGTGGCTGCATCGGGTCGCCATGAACTTGTGCTACGACCGGCTGCGCGCGCGGCGCGCAGTGCGCGACGAGACGCTGCCGGATGCGCAAGACGAGCGCTACGAACGATACGAGCCGGAAGCGCCGACGCCGGGCGGGCCCGAGGCGGCGCTCGAGGCGCGCCAGCATGGCGAGCATGTGCGGCAAGCCCTCGCGGCGCTGCCGCCGCGTCAGCGCGAGGCGCTCGTGCTGACGTACTACCAAGAACTGTCGAATGCGCAGGCCGCGGGCGTCATGGGTCTGACGGTAGAGGCCCTAGAGAGCCTGCTCGTGCGCGCGCGCCGGGGCGTGCGGGCGCATTTGGCGCATTTGAATCCAGCCGCCGAGGGCGAGCCGTCGCCCTCGGCGCGCAAACGGTGACGACTTGCAAGGATCGATCATGACGACGATGACCCCAGAACGATTCGCACGCATCGTCGACGCCTATGGCGCCGACCCGCGCCGCTGGCCCGACGACGAGCGCGCGGCGGCCTGCGCGTTCGTGCAAGCGCATCCGCGCGAAGCGCAGCAACGGCTAGCGGCGGCCGCTTCGCTTGACGCCGGCCTGGACGCCGATGTCGTGGAGACGGCCAGCCGCGTGCTGCAGCGCCGCATCGTCGCGTCGGCGTCGGCGCCGAGCCGAGTGCGCACGGCCAAAGCGCGGCCGGCGCGCTGGTGGCTATCGGGCGCGGCGCTGGCCGGCGCGGGCGTGGCCGGACTGGCCGCGGGCGCGATGGCGATGTCGCTGTTGATGACGATGAGCGAGCATCCGGCGGGATACCACGAGCCTTCGTACCTATCGACGGGATTCGATGGAACCGCCGGGGAAGGGAGCATCGAATGACGACACGTGCGATGAAGGCGCTTTGCATCGGCTCGGTGGCGCTAAATCTCTTTTTGTTGGGCGCGATCGCGGGCGGCGCTTATCGCTGGTTCGCGGCCCGGCAGGTTGCGCAGGTCGCCCTCGGCGCGCGGCCGGCGCCCCCAACGGCGCTGCGCTTCGCCGCCCAAGACCTCTCGCCTGAGCGGCAGCGTCAGTTCCAGGAAGCACTGCGGCAGGCGCGGCGCGAGGCGCGTCCGCTCGCGCAGCAAGCACGCGAAGGGCGGCGCGAGGTGCTGCGCCTCGCCGCCGCTGAGCCGTTCGATCGCAGCGCGCTCGACGCAGCGCTGGCGAACACCCGCGCCGCCGATCGCGCCGTGCGCGAGCGCATCGAGGCGGCCGTGGCCGACTTCGTCGCGACGCTGACGCCGGCCGAACGCACGGTCTTCGCACAAAGCTTGGCGCTGCGCGGACAGTGGCGGCAGCCGCCCGGCAACCGCGCGCTAGCGCCAAACCCGAACCCGAACGCCGCGTCCGAGGCGAGCGCGCGCTGAGCCGCGCGCCGCGGCTGCGCCGTCAGAGCGAGACGCCCTGCATCCGATGCGCGAAGCGCGCTCGTTCGGCGCCGTCCATCAGCGCTAAGAATTGATCGGAACGCATATGCACCAATTCCTCGTGATCGCCTGCCTCGAAATAGATCTCGGGTTGCTGGGCGAGGCTTTCGTCGAGGAAGGTCATCATGCCGTATTCGGTGCACACGGGCGGCAGCGCGCCGGGCGCGCAATCCTTGAACAACTCGCGCATGTCGGTTTCGCTCGCGAGCGTCAAATGCCGGCCCGTCATCTCCCATATTTCCGAGAGGCGCACTGCGTGCGTCGACGGCAGGACGGCCGCCACGTAACCTTGCTCGTCTTCGAGCAGAACCGTCTTGGCCAAGCGTTCGCCCGGCACGTGGGCCGCCGCGGCGGTTTCGATGCTCGAGTGGCTGTACGGATGGTGAAGGACGTCGTATTGGCAGCCCTTGTCATGCAGGCATGTCTCTAGGGTGGCACTCATCGTCATGGCGGACCTCCGTAGGAGGAAAAGAGCGGAGACGACCGCGATCGCCAAGCGCGAGGGCGGCGCACTCTTAGGATAGGCGGTTTATGAGGTAGTGCCAGTCTCGTTGGGGGCCGCCGCACGTCCTAGCGATAAAAATCTGCGCTCGCCGCGACGGGTTACGCGCACGCGCTGCGTTTAAAGCATACCGACGCAACGCCAAATCAAGGAGCGAGGCCAGCATGATCGATTCACCGCATTTGACCGAAGCGGCTATCGCGCTGAACCGTTTCGGACTAGGCGCGCGCAACGACGAGTCGCCGCCCGCCAACCCGAAAGCGTGGCTGCTCGCGCAATTCGATCGCTACGAGCCGAAGCCGGCCGCCTGGGCCCCGGTGCCGGATGCACAGTCGCTGGCGAGCTCGCTCGCGGCCGCACGCCGGCAGGCCACAAGCGGCGCGGACGAAGGAGCCAAGCTCGCAGCGCGGCAGATGGTCAGGACCGAGGTGCGCGATGCCTACCGCGAGGCCGTGGACGCTCGCGTGCAGAGCGCGCTGACGAGCCCCGCGCCGTTCGTCGAGCGGCTCGTGCATTTCTGGAGCAACCACTTCGCGATTTCGACCGAAAAGCCGCAGGTGGCCGCACTGGCGGGCGCGTTCGAGACCGAGGCGATTCGTCCCTACGTACTGGGGCGCTTCGAGGACATGCTGCTCGCCGTCGAGCGGCATCCGGCCATGCAGGTGTTTCTCGACCAGGTGCGCTCGGTTGGCCCCGACAGCGCCGCAGCGATGCGCGCCGATTTGCGCGATCCCCAGCACAAGCGCGGCCTCAACGAGAACTTGGCGCGGGAAATCATGGAACTGCATACGCTCGGCGTGCGCACGGGTTATACGCAGGAAGACGTCACCGAGTTTGCGCGCGCACTGACGGGCTGGAGCATCGTCGGGCCGAAAGGCGAGGGCGGCACGCCCGGCAGCTACGTGTTTCGCCCCCGTCTGCATGAGCCTGGCGCGCGCACGGTAATGGGCCGGCGTTACGGCCAGGAGGGCGAGGCTCAAGCGCTGGGCGTCCTGCACGATCTCGGCGCTGCGCCTGCCACTGCCCATCACATCGCGACCAAGCTCGCCCGTCATTTCGCCGGCGACGATCCGAGCCCCGCCCTCGTTGCGCACCTGGCCCGAGCGTTTCAGACGAGCGGCGGCGATTTGCCCGCCGTCTACCGCGCGCTCGTCGCTTCGCCGGAGCCGTGGGCGGGCGCGCCGGTCAAGTTCAAAACGCCTTGGGATTGGACGATTTCGGCGCTGCGCGGGCTTGGCGCACGCGAATTGGACGGCGTCAAAGCCGCTGCGCTGCTCGCGCAACTCGGACAGCCGGTTTGGCGGCCCGGCTCGCCGGCCGGCTATGACGATTTCGCTGCGAGCTGGGCCGCGCCCGATGCGCTGGTGCGCCGCGTCGAACTTGCACAGCGCATCGCGGCGCGCGTCGGCGATCGTGTCGATGCGCGCACCCTCGGGCCCGTCTTGACGGCCGGCTCGCTCAGTCCCGCGACGGCGCTCGCCGTCGCGCGTGCGGAAAGCGCGCAAACAGCGCTCGCGCTGCTGCTCGTGTCGCCCGATTTTCAACGGAGGTGAGCCATGCTCTCTCGCCGCACTTTCTTGAGGTTCACGGCCGCAGGCGCAGGCGCGATGCTCGTCGCACCGCGGATGGCGTTCGCGAGCGTGCAATCGGATCGCCGCTTCGTCTTCATCATCCAGCGCGGGGCGGCCGATGGGCTGCACATCGTCGTGCCCTATGCCGAGCCGGCGTACGCGACGCTGCGCGGGCCGATCGCCATCGATGCATCTACTGCGACGCGGCTCGACGGCACCTTTGCGTTGCATCCTGCGTTGCAGCAAACGGCGCAACTCTATGCGCAACGGCAAGCCCTGTTCGTACACGCGGTGGCCACGCCGTACCGCGACCGGTCGCACTTCGACGGGCAAAACGTGCTCGAAACCGGCGGCGGCGCCCCGTACAGCGTGCGCGACGGCTGGTTGAACCGCTTGGTCGCGCTCGTCGGACCGAGCCGCGCCGAAGCGATTGCCTTCGCGCCCACGGTTCCGGCGGCGCTGCGCGGCAAGGTCGACGTCGCTTCCTACGCGCCCTCGAGCTTGCCGAGCCCGCCCGACGACTTGTTGCTGCGCGTGGGCGCACTCTACGAGCAAGATGCGCAACTGGGGCCGCTTTGGCGCTCGGCCATGGCCGCTCGCGAGATGGCCGGCGGCGCACGCGCTCGGGGCGACGCCGCCGGTCTTGGGAAAGTCGCCGCGAGCTTCCTTGCGCGAGCGGATGGGCCCCGCATCGCCATGATCGAGACCGGTGGTTGGGATACGCACAGCGGGCAGAGTGCACGCCTTACGGCGCAACTCAAAGCGCTCGACGCGATGCTGGGCGCATTGCACGATGGCCTCGGCCCGGCCTGGGACAAGACGACGATCGTGGTTGCGACCGAGTTTGGGCGCACGGCAGCGGTCAACGGCACCGAGGGGACCGATCACGGCACCGGCACCGCGGCGATGGTGTTGGGTGGAGCCGTCCGGGGCGGCCGCGTGCTGGCTGATTGGCCCGGCTTGCGCGCGGCGGATCTCTACGAAGGGCGCGATCTGCGCCCGACCACATCGCTCGACGCGATGATTGCCGGCGCGGCAAGCGAGACGTTCGGCCTCGATCCGCATCGCACGATGGCCTCGCTATTTCCGCAGACGACACAGGCCAAGCCGTTGACGGGGCTCGTTACCGTTTGACGAGACAATACAACCCAGGGAGGCAGTTAGATGTCGAAGATGTCGATTCGTTTTTCACCTATCCGGTCACGCGCCGCGCAGGCGCTATTGCTGGCGGCCGCCGCGCTAACGCTCGCGGCCTGCGTGGTCGAGCCGGCGCGGCCCCCACGTCCCGCGCCGCTGGTCGAAGTCGTGCCCGCGCGGCCCGCGCCCGAGTATCACTGGGTCAAGGGACACTACGTGTGGGTCGGCAACCATTGGGATTGGGTCCGCGGTCACTGGGCGCTCGACTGACCCGATTTCACGCATCTTCACAGCTACGGAGTGGCTCGACTCCAGGTGCCGGCCATGGAAGCCATGCTTTGCCCCGAATTATATAGCATACTTTTTTGTATGTTAAGCAAAAAAACTGACTAACCGTTTGATTATTATAGGAATTGTTGTCGAGCAGTGTTCATCCTCAGACAATTCGAGCGACCAGGTGGCGATATGCACAAGCCTCGCCCGACCGATGCCGGGCCGGCCGGCTTCGCCTTCCGCTTCGGCATCGGGGCGCGGCGGCGCTGTCATGGGTTCGCAGCGGGCTCGGCCGCAGCCGCGCCGGGCATGCGGCGCTGAACGCCGACCGGCAATGCGCTCACGCGGCGCACTTCGGGCGAATCGAGCCAGGCGCGCGAACCGATGCAGTCGATGAACATCTCGGTGGCGTCTTCGCCCCAGAACAGCTCTCCGTCGAGCACGAACGTCGGCACGCCGAAGAGGCCCAGCGCGACAGCCCGATCGGTGTTGGCTTTGAGCGCGTCCTTGGCGCTTTGTGCATCTACCGCTTCCACGCCTTGGGGGTAGTCCATCGCATCGCAGAGCGCCGCGAAGCCTTCGGGCGAAGCGACGTCGCGGCCGTCGCGCCAGATGAACCGAAAGATTCGTTGGACGACATCGAGCGAGTTGCCCATGGCGATCGCGAGCCGTAAAGCCTTGAGCGAATTGAACGGGTGCGCGGGCGGCATGCGGTAGGCGATGCCGAGCTTTTGCGCGCGGTAGAGCGCATGGCGGTAGGTGAAGACGCGCTTGGCCGGAATCTCGGCCGGACCGCGTTGCCCCACTTGCGTCAGGATCGCGCCAAACGCGATGGGCCGAGGTTGGACCGTCAGCGTGGCGGGCAGCTTGTCGAACTGCTCCAACTGCAGGTAGGCGAACGGTGAGACGAAATCGAAGAACCATTCGGCCGTGTGGCCGGTCGTGGAGCTGAGCATCGTAAGAGTTCTCCCGGGTAGGGTTGGCAAGTGGACATCGATGGCGTGTCGCCCGGCGCCGCTTATTGTGCACGTTCGGCGGACGGTCGCTCCAAGCGTTCTGTCAGTGCGGCATGCAACTGCGCGAGCACGGCCGGTTCTGCATCGCTCACCGCCCACCAGATCATGCCGTCCGCACGCCAGCTCGCCAGCGCGTAGCCGTCGCTCGTCGATGCGCTCGGGGCCGGCGCTGTGCTATTGCCTTGCTCCGGCATGACGTACACATCGATGACGTGCTTCCGATACCGATAAACGAGCACGGCGACACGGCGATGATCGACATAATCGAGCCGCCCGCCGGTCAACGCGAAGCCCTTGGCGGCGAGGTCTTCGACGGGAGGCGCGTAGTCGAGCCGGCCGTTGAACCAAGGCTTGACCGTATGTTGATCGGACGAGACCACGTCGATGTCGTGCCCGGACAATTGCGCGCGAACATGACTGGCGACGAGATCATCGACGAGCGACGAGCCCGCGCTATAGGGACGCGGCACGAGCAGGACGAGGCTCGCCGTCACGGCCAGTGCAGCCAAGGCGGCCCCGACGATCGCGACGGGCCTGCCAAGCGCCGTCGCTGGGGCGCCCCCTGCCGCGGGTGTGCCGCGCGGCGTGCGCCATCCGAGCCAAAATTTGCCGACCTTGCCGATGCTATCGACCGCCCGCTCGCGGGGTTGCTTGGGCACCGTGTCTGTCGCTGGTGTCTCGACCGTACGCGGTCGCGGCGAGATCGGCGCGGGCTGCGAGTCTACGGCGGCGGATGCATCCCGTTCCCGCTCGTCCTTCGCATCGACGGCCGGCAGCGCCGCGACGATGCGAGCGCGCAACGCGTCCGGCGCCGGGAAGTATGGCGCCGCGCGCGTGGCTCGGCTGACGGCTTGCAGCGCTTGGGCCTCGCGCCGGCACGCGGCGCAGGTTGCCAAATGCTGTTCGAGGCGCAGCGCTTCGGCGGCCGACAGCTCGCGATCCGTCGCGGCGTCGAGCAGCGGGCGGGCTTCATTGCAGTCCATCAGAGCTCTCCTTGCCGAAACGCTGTGCGCCCGCGCGGCCTTCGTCGACGAGCGGCGCGAGCAGCGTCGCGAGCTTGCGCCGGCCGCGCGCGAGGCGCGACATGACCGTGCCGATGGGCAGATCGGTGATAGCGGCGATATCGCGGTAGGCCATATCCTCCAACTCGCGCAAGATCAAGACTTCGCGAAATTCGACAGGCAGGCTCGCGAGCGCTTCATGCACGAGCCGCGCATGCTCTCCTCGCAGCAGCAACACCTGCGGATCGGCGAAGGCCTCGCAGGTCGGCTCGAAGAGGCTGGTTTGATCGAGCGCGTCGTCCAACGGCGCGACTTCCCGCGAATTCGCGCGCCGCTGCCATTCGGTGTACCAAGTTCGGCGCACGATCGCGAGCAGCCAGGGCCGCGCGTTCTCGCCATGGAAGGAATCGAAGAAGCGAAATGCGCGCATGAACGCTTCCTGAACGATGTCCTCGGCGTCGCCCGTGCTGCCGCTGAGCCAACGGGCGAGGTTGTAGGCGGCGTCCAAATGCGGCAGCGCCACTTGCTGAAAGCGGTGGCTGCGCTCGGCCTCGGAACGCGGGTTGGGCGGGTCGCTTGCCTGCTTGTCGGTTTCGGCCACCGGGGGCGCCTCCTGGGTTGACCGCTGCGATACCGAAGAAGCGTCCAGTTTATTCCCGCTCGGCTCATCCGCGGCGGCCGGGCGCACCGCGGCGAGCCGCACCCTCGAGCGGCGAGCCGCCATTAAGGCTTGATCGAGCACGATGGCCTCGGCGCTATCGAACGACGATCTTGCCGACCATCATCGGATGGATGCCGCAAAAATAGGCGTACGTTCCGGGCTTGTCCAATATGGTCGCGAACGAATCGTTCGTGTCGAGCGCCTGCGAGGGCTTGAACGCCCCGGCGGCGCTGACGATCGTATGCGGTTCGTCGTCGAGATTGGTCCAGACGATGCGTGCACCGACGGGGACCGTGAGCGCGTTCGGTGCGAACGCAAAGTTGTGAATGTCGATCCGATAGGACGGCGCGTCTTTGGAGGAGGCGGCAGCGTTGCCCGTGTCGTCGGTTGCGGCGACACCGCGACGCGTCGTTGCGACGAACAGCAGCGGCGTGACCGCGAGCGCGGCGAGCAGGGTGCGGCGAGCGGGAGCGAAGGTTTTCATGAGAGGGCGTCCTCCGTCAGCGCGAGCGTGCTGTCCGCTTGCACGTGGCGCACTTCGCGCACGCCGAGATAGCTCGCGAGCTGGCCGGGCGCGACTTCCTTGAGCGGACCGGGGCCGGGGCCGACACCGGGCGCGGGTTGCGGGTAAGCGGTCGAGCGCGCCGTATGGAAGGTGATCTGTCCTTCGACCTTCTGTTGAATTTGATGGATGTGGCCGTTGAGCACGGTGACCGAGCCGAAGCGGCGCAGCATCGTCATCGCTTCGCCTGCGTCGTCGGTGCCCCAACCCCACGCGGGGTAGAGCGACCACAGCGGCATGTGCGCGAACACGACGATCGGCGTCTCCGGCGAGCGCGCCGTCAAGTCTTGCTTGAGCCAGGCGAGTTGATCGGGGCCGAGCCAGCCGAGGCCCCCGCCTTTGAGGTTGAGCACGTTCACGAGCGCGACGAAGTGCACCCCGCGGTGATCGAAGCTATACCAGCCGCCTTCGGTTTGGCCTTCGCCGAAGCGATGAAAGAATTCGCGGCCGTTGTCGCCGATCACATCGTGTTCGCCGGGCACGAAGAACGCGCGCTGCGTGCGCGAGCCGCGCATCAGTTGATCGACCGTGTCGAACTCGTCGGGGCGCGAGAGATGCGTGAGGTCACCGGTGTGAATGATGAAGTCGGGCTGCACCGGTTGCGCGTCGATGCGCGCGAGGGCCGCTTTGAACGTGCCGGTCACGTCGGGATTGGGGGCTTTGGTAAAGCCGATATGCGAATCGCTGACCTGCACGAAGCTGAAGGTGGCGTCCTTCAGCGCATCGCTCGCCATGCCGGTGTCGTCTTGCGTTTGCACGCTTAGCATGCGCGCTTGCAACACACCGGCATGCATGGTCCAAAGCGTGCCGGCGCCGGCCCATGCCATGCATTTGAGGAAACGGCGGCGGTCTGTCGATCCGTGCTCGCTGTGCTCGTCGTCGTGGTCCATCTCGCTCTCCTTGGGAATGATCGGTTGCGCCGTGCCGCGCGGGCGGAGGCCGCTGCCGAGCGGCTCGACGCGGTCCTCGAGATGCATTACCGGAGAGCTTTCGTGGATATTCCCGTGCGGCGTCGATTGGCCGCCGCACGGCGTCACGCGCTTTTGCGCTACTTCATGTGCGTGGCCCTCCGTGACCTAACGGACACGAGCCGACACAAAAAGCGCGGTGGCGCGATTCTTTACGGCTGCTGCGAGGCCTGCATGGCTTCGCGCAGTTGCGCGCCGATTTCGAACGACCGAAGCCGCGCCGCATGATCGTAGATCTGAGCCGTGAGGATGAGCTCGTCGGCTTGCGTTTGCGCGATGATCGATTCGAGCGCGGCGCGCACGGTGTCGGGGCCGCCCACCGCCGAGCAGGCGAGCGAATGTTGCACGTCCGCCAGTTCGAAGTCGGCGGCATCGAGATGATCCACCGGCGGCCGCAATTGCCCGGGCGTGCCGCGCCGCCGCAGGATGAATTGCTGCTGCAGCGACGTGAAGAGCCGCTGGCCTTCGGCGTCCGTATCGGCCGCGAACAGATTGACGCCCACCATCGCGTAGGGCTTGGCTAGGACGGCGGAAGGCCGAAACGTCGAGCGATACACATGGAGCGCCCTGAGCAGTAGATCGGGCGCAAAGTGCGACGCAAACGCAAAGGGCAGGCCGAGGCTCGCGGCCAGTTGCGCGGAAAACAACGACGAGCCGAGCAACCAAATCGGCACGTCGAGCCCTGCGCCGGGCACGGCCCGCACGCGCTGCCCGGGTACCGGTTCGGCGAAGTAGCGCTGCAGCTCGGCGACGTCTTCGGGGAACCGATCCCCGCTGTCGCCCGAGTGGTCGCGCCGTAGCGCACGCATGGTGGTTTGATCGGTGCCGGGCGCGCGGCCGAGGCCCAGATCGATGCGATCGGGATAGAGCGAGGCGAGCGTGCCGAACTGCTCGGCAATGACGAGCGGAGCGTGGTTCGGCAGCATGACGCCGCCCGAGCCGACGCGAATCGTCTTGGTGCCGCCGGCGATGTGGCCGATCACGACCGCGGTCGCCGCGCTCGCGATGCCGGGCATGTTGTGGTGCTCCGCCAGCCAAAAGCGTTTGTACCCCCAGCGTTCGGCGTGCTGCGCGAGGTCGAGCGAGTGGGCGAAGGCGTCTGCCGGTGTCTGACCGAGCGGCACGGGGCACAAATCGAGTACCGAAAAAGGGATCATCGTGTCGAGTTGTCGAATTGTCGAGTTGCGGCGAAGAGGCGGTCGAGCAACGAGCAGGATCGGCGCACCGAACCGCGACGGGCGGGCGATAAATTGGAGAAGGCATTGTGCCAAACGGGTGAGATCGCCGCTGGCGGTGCATAAAAGGCCCTGCGCGGGACGGGTGTACTACTCGTGTTCGTTGCTTCATCTTCGGGCATATCGTCGCGCTTTTTGGTGAGATAGTTGCATAGCTAACGATATGACGATAGAATGCGGCTCATGTTCGATCAATGCCTTTACTTCAATACATCGGCGCTGGCGCGGCGTCTCGAGCGCGAGTGGGCTGAGGCTTTCGAGCCGTTCGGCGTGACGCCGCCGCAGGGGTTCATGTTGCGGGCCATCCTCGATCGTCCTGGCATGTTGCAGCGCGAGTTGTCGGAGGCGTTGTCGATTGCGCGCCCCACGGCTACGCGAGCGTTGGACGGCTTGGAGGAACGCGGTTATATCGAGCGGCGGCGCGTGGAAGGCGACGGCCGCGAAGTGGCGATTTTCCCGACAGCGCAGGCGCAAGCGATCAAGCGGCCGCTGAACGAGGCGAGCGGCGCAGTCACGGCGCGGCTGAAGGATCGAATGGGCGGCTCGACGTTTGCCGAGACAGTCCAAAAGATCCGCGTGGTGCGCTCGGCCTTGGAATGACGAAGAATTTTTTTGAAACGAATAGTTGCATAGCTAATTATCTGACAAAAGGAGCGGCAGGATGTCTGATACCCATTCGGAGGGAAGGGCGAGGAACGGCAGCGGTGCGTCGGTGGCGCGGGCGGGGTGGGCGGTGCAGTCGGCGGCTAGGAACCAGGGGCACAGGGGCGGGCCGGCTGCGCCGGACGGCGGACGGATGGCGGCATTGCGGATCGGCGCTTTTTTCGCTGCGACGTGGCTGGCCGCTGCAGTGCTTTATTTCGGTCGCCACAGCGTGGCGCTGATCGTCGTGAGCGGGGTGGTGGCGCTCGGCGGGCTCGATGTGATGCGGCCGGAGTGAAGGACGGTGGCGATGGCTGAGCGGCGGGCGCTTTCGCACGCTTAGCTTTCGGTTCGATCAACGTTGAACTGTCGCCAGGGGCAAGAACAGTGTGCGTTGTGCATCGGGCAAGGCGATGAAGCCATGATGTCGATAAAAGGCCGCTGCATCGTCGTCTTTCGCATCCACCATCAAGGCATAGGCGGCAATTTCCGAGCGGGCGGCCCGGTCGAGCGCATCGGCCAGTAAGGCGCCGCCAAGCCCTTGCCCTTTGAACGCTCGATCGATGGCCAAGCGGCCCATACGAACTGTTGGAACGGTGGGATAGCGTGGCAGCTTTTTGCCAATGCCAGCCGGTAGATCGGTGAGCAATAGGCTGGCCGATGCCAGAGTGTAGTAGCCAGCAATGCGATCGTCGCTGGCCAGGGCCACAAAACAAGCTGCCACGCGGCGTCGAACGTCCTGGCCAACCTGCTCTTTGAGATAACGATTCAACGGTTCCGATCCGCTGTCAAACGCGTTTCGATCGTGGGTTGTATCGAGCAGGCTGAGGCGAAAAGGCGCGACGCTCATTCAGGACGCAAGAGCTTATTGCGTCGGGCAAAGGCACGTTCCAACGCCGGCGCCGGCTGCGGCAGCGACAACAATGCCAGCGCAAAGCACTCCTGGTCGGCTAGCGACAGGCGTATCACTTCAGCTTGTTCGATGGCGCGCTGCGCCGCATCCTGAACGGCCGAGACAACGAAATCGGTCATCGTGCGCCCTTGAAGCTCAGCGGCGCGTTTGAGCATCGCATGTAAATCGGTGCTGATCCGGGCTTCGAGGCGAGCGGTGGAAGGGGGTGTAGGCATGATGGCATCCTCCTGCACGCAATAATACGGCAGATTGCCGTACGGATCAATGTCGCATCGGCTGGCCGAAGCAGTGCTTATTTCTGTCCCCATAGCGTGGCGCTGATCGTCTTGCGCGTGGTGGTGGCGCTGGGCGGGCTCGATGTGATGCGGCCGGAGTGAGGGACGGTGACGATGGGTAGAAGGCGGGTGCGCGGCTTCGGCCTTTTTAGTGGTAATCGTCTTCGCGCTGATGGCGAACGGCGAGGATCGTGATGTAGCGATTTTCAACGCCAGCATGCGCGGCGTCACCCGCACCTTCGATTTCGAACAGCGCTACATACCCTGACTCGCCGAAGGAAATAACCAACTCACGCAAGAAGGGATCGGCATCGTCCACTTTGCGGCACGTAAATGGGAAGGAGCGCAGCATATCCGCAGCCTTGCGGATCGACTCGAGCGCGCGCTGCGCCGCTTCGACATCCCGTTCGAGCAAGAAAGCGTAGAGTCTTTTGAGATCGTCCCGAGCCCCGCGGGTGTAGCGAACGCGAAAGCTCATCGTTTCATTTGCGCGGCAAGCAGCATGCCCTCGAGTTCGGCATGCACGGTGTCTGCGTCGAAATACTCATTGTCGCGGCGCGCCTGATCGCGCGCGTCGAGCCCTCGAGCAACAAATTCGCGCTGCGTCCGACGGCGCGCGATGCTTTCGCGGAGCGCGGCTTCCATGAACGCCGACAGCGATTCATCCTTGCGTAACACACCTTCCGCGGCCTGTCGCAATTCGGGGTCGACGCGCAGCGGCGGCATTGTAGCGGTTTTCATATACCCAATTGCTCCCTGCATTGCAAACGCGATGCAAGGATAGCATCACACGGCGCCAAGCGGGAAGTTGCAAAGTCGCGCGGCTTGTCGCGGGGCTATTTCCTCCTACCATCTGCCGCTTGCATGGCCGGCTCTTGCTGCGGGGGAGGTGCTCAATCCCATTCCATGCCGTTAGGAACGATGCGCAGTTTGCCGGTGACGAAGGAGCCGATTCAGCGCCCATACGAGCAATGCGGCAACGATTAGCGACGCCACGATGATGATGACCAGCCCAATCGTTTCGATATCGTCGGCATTCTTGACCGTATCGATGTGAAGCGCACGCATGGCGAACGCAATGGACGCCGGCAGTGGCGGAAAGTCGTAGGGCAGATTGCTGACATACCGCGAGAGGAGGAATCCGATCGCAAGCGTAGCGAGACCGTTAGTGCCGTAGCGGACAATCTTCATTAGCGAACCTCCACGGTGCCGTATGCCTTCACAGTCGTGCCACAAAGGTACAGTTGATAGGCATTGCCGGCATTCCATGGGGGATCGATCATCGATGTTGGCACGCAGCCGGCCGTCGAGCAATGATCGGAGCTGTCCACCTATCGTTGTTGTCAGGGTTCAATGTGATCGAACGGAACGGGTAAAAGCGCCAAATACGCCTTATAGAATCGGTACCGAGCGACATGGCCCATGCGGCGGCGGGATGGGCTAGCAGCCGTGGTCTAGAAGTCCTAGCGCTTCGAAGATAGTGCTGTCAGGGTTTACCCCTCCCCAATCTCAACGCCCATTCGTGGCTAGCCACCGCAGGCGTTGCGGCAGAGGCTTTCGCCCGTCTTGCTAGATTTTTCTGCTTACGATTGCCGGTTTTGGCTGCGGGCCTACACGCCCCCCAATTTCTCTTCTTCCCCCTTCTTGAAATTGCCAAGGTCGGTCCATATAATTAGCACTCGCTGCACATGAGTGCTAACAAGTTTCATCCGGGTCGCGCTCCGCGGCCTTCACTTAACTTCAGCGTTCTTCAGTCTCAAACCAGAGAGGAGTATGTATGAACCTTCGTCCTTTGCACGATCGCGTCATCGTCAAGCGTTTGGATCAGGAAACCAAGACCGCCTCGGGCATCGTGATCCCTGACGCCGCGGCCGAGAAGCCGGATCAAGGCGAAGTGCTCGCGATCGGGCCGGGCAAGCGCAACGACAAGGGCGACCAAATCGCACTCGACGTCAAAGTCGGCGATCGCGTCCTGTTCGGCAAGTACGCCGGCCAAACCGTCAAAGTCGACGGTAACGAGCTGCTGGTGATGCGCGAAGAAGACATCATGGCCGTCGTTCAGAAGTAATTTCTGTCCTGGTCGATATTCCATAAAGATTTCAAGGAGTTAGAAGATGGCAGCTAAAGACGTCGTATTCGGCGACAGCGCTCGCGCCAAGATGGTTGAAGGCGTGAATATCCTTGCAAACGCAGTGAAGGTCACGCTGGGTCCGAAGGGCCGCAACGTCGTCCTCGAGCGCAGCTTCGGCGGCCCGACGGTCACGAAGGATGGCGTGTCGGTCGCGAAAGAGATCGAACTCGAAGACAAGCTCCAGAACATGGGCGCGCAGATGGTCAAGGAAGTCGCGTCCAAGACGAGCGACAACGCCGGCGACGGTACGACGACGGCCACGGTGCTGGCCCAGTCGATCGTGCGCGAAGGCATGAAGTACGTCGCATCGGGCATGAACCCGATGGATTTGAAGCGCGGCATCGACAAGGCTGTGCACGCCGCCGTGGAAGAGCTGCGCAAGATCAGCAAGCCCTGCACGACGAGCAAGGAAATCGCGCAAGTGGGCGCGATCTCGGCGAACAGCGATTCGTCGATCGGCGATCGCATCGCTGAAGCCATGGACAAGGTCGGCAAGGAAGGCGTGATCACCGTCGAAGACGGCAAGTCGCTGGCCGACGAGCTCGAAGTCGTCGAAGGCATGCAATTCGACCGCGGCTACCTGTCGCCGTACTTCATCAACAACCCCGACAAGCAAGTCGCCGTGCTCGAAAACCCGTTCGTGCTGCTGCACGACAAGAAGGTTTCGAACATCCGCGATCTTCTGCCGGTGCTCGAGCAAGTGGCCAAGGCTGGCCGTCCGCTGCTCATCATCGCTGAAGACGTCGAAGGCGAAGCGCTCGCCACGCTCGTCGTCAACAACATCCGTGGCATCCTGAAGACCGTCGCCGTCAAGGCGCCTGGCTTCGGCGATCGTCGCAAGGCAATGCTCGAAGACATCGCCATCCTCACGGGCGGCCAAGTGATCGCCGAGGAAACGGGCCTCACGCTCGAGAAGGCAACGCTGCAAGAGCTGGGTTCGGCCAAGCGGATCGAAGTGGGCAAGGAAAACACGACGATCATCGACGGCGCAGGCGAAAGCAAGAACATCGAAGCGCGCGTGAAGCAAATTCGCACGCAAATCGAAGAAGCCACGTCCGACTACGACCGCGAAAAGCTGCAAGAGCGCGTTGCGAAGCTGGCTGGCGGCGTGGCCGTCATCAAGGTCGGCGCCGCGACGGAAGTCGAAATGAAGGAAAAGAAGGCGCGTGTCGAAGACGCGCTGCACGCTACGCGCGCAGCCGTTGAAGAAGGCATCGTTCCTGGCGGCGGCGTGGCGCTGATCCGTGCTCGCACGGCCATCGCCGATGTGAAGGGCGCGAACGCTGATCAAGACGCCGGCATCAAGATCGTGCTGCGCGCGATGGAAGAGCCGCTGCGTCAGATCGTGATCAACGGCGGCATGGAAGCCGGTGTCGTCGTCGCTGCGGTGGCGAACGGCAAGGGCAACTACGGCTTCAACGCTGCGACGGAAGAGTACGGCGATCTGGTGGAAGCCGGCGTTGTCGACCCGACGAAGGTCACGCGCACGGCGCTGCAAAACGCCGCTTCGGTGGCAGGCCTGCTGCTGACGACGGACGCCGCTGTTGCCGAACTGCCGAAGAAGGATGCTGCGATGCCTGGCGGTATGCCCGGCGGCATGGGCGGCATGGGCATGGACATGTAATTTCGGCGGGCCGATCCAGGCCAATCGTCGAAACGACATGGGGGCGCGCCGCAAGGCGCGTCCTGTTGACGAAAAACCCGCATTGCTTATCGGCGCTGCGGGTTTTTTTACGTCTGTGCGAAACGCGCGGGGCG
Source organism: Paraburkholderia sp. (assembly GCA_004322045.1). Taxonomy (GTDB): domain Bacteria; phylum Pseudomonadota; class Gammaproteobacteria; order Burkholderiales; family Burkholderiaceae; genus Trinickia. Next base: position 16,001 of record SCRN01000009.1, on the reverse strand, counting down.
CTATGCGCGCGTGGACTTTTGGCGAGGCGTTTGCTCGCCGATCGTCGGCGTGCCTTCGTCGTCGCGAGCCCAGAAGAAGCGATCGGGCATATAGGCGCCCATGCCGGGGCGGAACGCCTGGCGTGTCGCTTGATAGAGATACTCCTGTGCTTCGCGCACCGCCTCCGCAGGCTCCTGTCCGTTGGCGAGCAGCGCCGCGATGGCTGCGCCGAGGGTATCGGTGATGCCCATGACGCGATATTGCGGCTGGTCCCACATGTCTTGCCGAACCTGCCCTTCTTCGCTGAACAGCGTATAGACCAGGCGATGCGCGCCCGTTTGCGTCGACAGCACGTACTCGGTGCCTTGCGAGAGCAGATGGGCGATGGCCGCATCCAAGCTGGGCGCTTCGGCTTCGCCGTCGGGCTGGGCGAGTGTGATCAACGTCGCTTGATCGGCGATCAGGACCGTCGTTTGCGGGGCGAGCAGATCGGCGATCGATTCGCGCAGCTCGTCGGCGGCGAGCACGTGTTCGTCGTCAACGGTGAAATCGGGCGCGAGGATCAGCGGGATGCCGTCGTAGTCGGACACGACTTCGGCGATGGCGCTAACCACTTCGGCGCGCGTGGCGGCGCCCACTTTGAAGGCGGCCACGGGCATATCTTCGAGCAGCATACGCGCTTGCGTGGCGACGACGTCGGGGTCCAGGCCCGTCACTTCATCGCAGGTGGCCGAATCGCGCACTGTATAGCCGGTGAGAACCGATACCCCGTGGCAACCCATGCTCGCGAGCGTGAGCAGGTCGGCCTGCAGGCCGAAGCCACCCGTGGGGTCGGACAAGCCGAAGGTCAAAACGATGGGGGGAGCGGCACTGTGCATGGAATGGAGCAATATGATGAAATTCGCGGGCGGCGGGCCGGCCGGCGCGCCTGCGCGGACGCCCCATTATGCGGCTTTATTCGCTCCGATGGCACTGACAAGGATGTCGCGCGCACGCAGCGCCGCGGGCGCAGGCTGAGCGCCGCGCCGGCAGCCGAGCGCACGCACGCGTACTCCTAGCCAGGCGCGCCCCAAAAACGGTACCATCATGGCTCTTTGATCCACGGATCTTTCGACGCGATACAAGAATGGAATATAGAAGCTGGATGTGCCTGATTTGCGGCTGGATCTACGACGAAGAGGCTGGTTTGCCTGAAGAAGGCATCGCCCCGGGCACGCGCTGGGAAGACGTTCCGATCAATTGGACCTGTCCCGAATGCGGCGCGCGCAAGGAAGACTTCGAAATGGTTCAGATCTGATCTGAATCTGATCGGCGCCGGGCGGTTGGGGCCGAACGCGGCCGCGCCGCTTTCCATGTCCACGACGCTATGACCTCCGCAGATTTGCCCACTCTCGAAGCATTGCCCAACCCGCGCGGCGCCGCCGTGCCCGAGGCTGAAGCCGCGCTGGCCGAGGCGCGCCGCGCAAGCGAAGCGCAAATCGCCGTGGTCGGGCCGCTGTTGCGCGCGGCGCAAGTGCTGCGGCAAGCGGGCTGGCTTGCCGCGCAACGCTACACCGACGCGCTCGTGCTGGCTTCTCCGTTCGCCAGCGACGATTTTCTGCCGCGATTCAATGAGGCGCTTGCCGATTTCCACGCAGCACTCGGGCGTCGCAATCTGCGCGAGTTGGCGTGCTCGCCGACGCTGTTCGCGCATTATCGCGAACTGCATGCGCAGGTCGCCAACCATACGCAAGGCGGCTATACCGCCGTTTTCGAGGATCTTGCCCTTGCCGCGCGGCCGATTGCGCCCGCCACCATGCGGGCGATTGCGCCGGCGCTGCTGGGGCCATTGCGCGCGCGTTACGAGCAGGCGTTGCTGCCCGTGCTCAAAGGGTCGGACGACGCGCCTGCCGCGCTCGACGAATTGGACGCGTGCCTTGCCACGCTCGCCGGGGACGATACCTACGACGTCTGGCGCTTGGCCGGCGTGTGCGCGCGCACGTTGCGTGTGAGCGGGCGCGCGCGGGCGGGCGAGCCCGACGTCAAGCGGTTCTATGCGCGCTGCAATTTGTTGTTGGCGGAACAAGAGCATGGTTCGCAATTGGCCTCGCGCTCGTTCGTGCGCGCCACGCTCGCGCTGCTATGGCGCGATTACGCGCTGTATGGGGCTGCGGCGGAGGATGCCGATGCCGTCGCGCTCTTGAACGATTACGGTTTGACGGTGGATTGGCACGTCGCGGCGACACAGTCGTCGGAAGCCGCGTGGGAGCAGGGCGCCACGCAGGCTGAAGCGGCGGCTGCCGGCGGGATCGCGCGTGACTTGGGCGTGCTCTCGGTGCCCGTCTTTGCATATGAAGATTTCCTGCAGACGGCCGATGCCTCGATGGCGGCGCTGGCGGTCGGCACGGACGCCGTGTTTGCCGGCGCCACGCCGGATATCGCCGCGGCAGAACACACCGCGCTGGCGGCTTATCGGCTGGGTGCCTCGGCGCAAGCGTTGGGCCTGGGCCATGTCGTGTTGCTGGCCGAGGCATTGGGACTCGCATGGCGTCGCGAGGCGTATGCGGCGCGTGTAGGCTCGCCGCAGTTGGCGCCCGCGCGGCGCCCGGTGGAACAGGCGGCTGAAGCGCTGCGAGCCATGCTGCTCCGTGTCGCAGCCGGGGTTGCGCCGCCCGATTCCGCGGTGCCGCTGGCGCTGCTGACGCAGGCGATCGAACGCGCCGCGCCCGGGAGCGGCGGTGCGCAAGTCTCCGCGGCTCCTTAAACCCTACCCAGATCGTGCCTTGCCCCGCGCTCGGCTGTGCAAAAGACTAGCCGTTAAGCGCTATCCCTGCCTATCTTTGTCTTTATGTGAACGCGCCCGCGCCGAGCGTGCCCCTTGTCCGAGCGGCCAAAGCGCGGAGTCGCCGTATGCATGCGTGATAGAGTGCGATAAACGTACTTACTGCCTGTCGGGGCCGGCGCGATCGATGCGCCAGCCTCGGTTTGCGGGCTGTCGCGCCGTGCGCCGCAACGCACGCGTGGCGGCCAACCTGCACCGTCTTTGCTAAAATCCGAACCATGCCTAAGAGTAACGATCGCATCAACCTGACTAACCAGTTCCTGATCGCCATGCCCAACATGGCTGATCCTACTTTTTCAGGGACTGTGGTCTACCTTTGCGATCACAGCGAGCGAGGTGCGCTCGGCCTGGTCATCAACCGGCCGACGGACATCGATCTGGAATCGCTTTTCACCCGCATCGATTTGAAACTCGAAATCGAGCCTTTGCTTCATGTCCCCGTCTACTTCGGCGGCCCCGTGCAAACGGAGCGCGGCTTCGTGCTGCACGAGCCGGTGGAGGGCAGCGCCTATACCTCGTCCATGGCGGTGACGGGCGGCCTCGAGATGACGACCTCGAAAGACGTGCTCGAAGCCGTGGCCAGCGGCAAAGGACCGCAGCGGTTTTTGCTGACGCTCGGCCACGCGGGCTGGGGAGCGGGTCAGCTCGAAGAGGAAATCTCGCACAACGGTTGGCTCACGGTGGAGGCCGATCCGAGCATCGTCTTCGACGTGCCGGCCGAAGGGCGCTTCGAAGCGGCGCTCGCGCTGCTGGGCGTTACGCCGTCGATGTTGTCGGGCGACGCGGGTCACGCATGATGAAACCGGTCGGGCGTGAGGCGACGCTGCTTGCGTTCGACTACGGCGAAAAGCGCATCGGGGTGGCGATCGGCAACGTGCTGACGCGGCAAGCGCGCGCGCTTGTCGTCGTGCCGAACCGCAGCCGCGAATTTCGCTTCGAAGCGGTGGGCAAGCTCATCGGCGAATGGCAACCCGAGGCGCTCGTCGTCGGTTTGCCGTGCCATCCCGATGGCACGCCGCACGAAATGACGCAGCTTGCGAAGCGGTTCGGCAATCAGTTGAACGGGCGTTTCAATCTGCCGGTCGATTGGGTGGACGAACGCTACAGTTCGGTCGCCGCCGATCTCGATATGCGCGAGAAAGGCGCGGCGGCGCAGATGCGCGATGCCGAGGCGGCTTGCATCATTCTCCAACAGTACTTGGACGGACTTTCCGATGAGTTGCATTGACGCCGAAGCGTCGTACCAGACGCTGCTCGCGCAGATCCTCGACGCCTACGGCGCGTCGTTCGCCGCGGCCGATGGTCCCGTGCTCGCCGGCATCTACAGCGGCGGCGCGTGGTTGGCCGAACGCTTGGCCAGCGACGCGGGCGCGAAGTTTTTTGGCGTCGTCAACGTCTCGCTGCACCGCGACGATTACGCCAAAAAGGGCTTGCATAGCCAAGCGAGCCCCACCACGCTGCCGTTCGACGTCAACAACCGGCGCATCGTGCTCGTAGACGATGTCCTGCATACGGGCCGCACCGTGCGTGCAGCCATCAACGAGCTGTACGACTACGGGCGCCCCGCGGCCATCGAGCTTGCGGCGCTGGCCGAGCGCAGCGGCCGCGAATTGCCGATCGAAGCGCGGTTCGTCGGCGCTCACGCGCAGCTCGATGCCGATACGACGCTCGTGCTCGAGCAAGGGGCCGATAAACGCTTCACGTTTCGTACCGAGCCGCGCGTCGCCTGAACCGTATGCTGCGCTTACCGCTATCGCTTTCAGCCGCAATGCTATGCGTCTGCGTCAAGCGTCATGCGACACGAGCGGCATGCGTGCCGTGCCGCGCATCGTCCTTCCATGTTTGAATTAGACCGACCATGAACACCGTCACTCCGAGCCACGCCGCCGGCGGCGAGCCCGCTCAGCCCGAGCGTTTTCGCTATGGCTTTCTGAAGGGCAACCCGCAGCTCACGAAGAACGGCGAGCTCAAGCATCTGCTCACGGTCGAAGGGCTGCCGCGCGCGATCGTCACGCATATTCTCGATACGGCGGAGCAGTTCGTCAGCGTGACCGATCGCGAGGTGAAGAAGGTGCCGCTGTTGCGCGGCAAGTCGGTCTTCAACCTCTTCTTCGAAAACTCCACGCGCACGCGTACGACGTTCGAAATCGCGGCTAAGCGGTTATCGGCCGACGTCATCAATCTGAACATCAACGCGTCGTCGACGAGCAAGGGCGAATCGCTGCTCGATACGATCAACAACCTCTCGGCCATGCATGCCGACATGTTCGTCGTGCGCCACGCCTCGAGTGGCGCGCCGTATCTGATCGCCGAGCACTGCGCGCCGCACGTGCATGTGATCAACGCCGGAGACGGGCGCCATGCGCATCCCACGCAAGGGCTGCTCGACATGTACACGATTCGCCATTACAAACGCGATTTCACGAACCTGCGGGTGGCGATCGTCGGCGATATTCTTCACTCGCGCGTCGCCCGGTCCGACATCCATGCGCTCACCACGCTCGGCGTGCCCGAAGTGCGCGCGATCGGTCCGCGCACGCTGTTGCCGGGCGGATTGGAAGAGCTTGGGGTGCGCGTCTATCACGACCTGAACGAAGGGTTGAAGGATGTCGACGTCGTCATCATGCTGCGGCTGCAGAACGAACGGATGAGCGGCGCGTTGCTGCCTTCGGCGCAGGAGTATTTCAAGAGCTGGGGCTTGACGCCCGAGCGGCTCGCGCGCGCGAAGCCCGATGCGATCGTCATGCATCCGGGCCCGATGAACCGCGGCGTCGAGATCGATTCGCAGGTGGCGGACGGTCCGCAATCGGTCATTCTCAATCAGGTGACGTTCGGCATCGCGGTGCGCATGGCCGTGATGAGCATCGTCGCCGGCAACAACGAGTGAGCGGGCGGCGTACTCACGCCCGAACCGCACAGAGCGACGGAAAGAAAACGAGAGCGAAAGGCAGGGCATGAAGATTCATATCCAAGGCGGCACGGTCATCGATCCGGCCGCGGGCGCGGAAAAGCGGGCGGACGTATTCGTCGCCGACGGCAAGATTGCCGCCATCGGCACGGCCCCGGCTGGCTTCGAGGCCGAGAAAACGATCGATGCGACGGGGCTTTATGTCGCCCCGGGCTTTGTCGATTTGTCCGCGCGGCTGCGCGAGCCCGGCTATGAGCACAAGGCGACGCTCGACTCCGAGATGGCCGCGGCGGTCGCCGGTGGCGTGACCACATTGGCGTGCCCGCCCGATACCGATCCCATCCTCGACGAACCTGGGCTCGTCGAAATGCTCAAGTTCCGCGCGAGCAAGCTCAATCGCGCGCATGTGCACCCGCTCGGCGCGCTGACGGTGGGCTTGAAGGGCGCCGTAATCACCGAGATGGTCGAATTGACGCAGGCGGGCTGCATCGGCTTCACGCAGGCCGACGTGCCTGTCGTCGATACGCAGGTGCTGCTGCGTGCGCTGCAGTATGCGAGCACGTACGACTACACGGTATGGCTGCGGCCGCAAGACGCGTATCTCGCGAAGGGCGGCGTCGCGGCGAGCGGCGCGGTGGCTTCGCGCATGGGCTTGTCCGGCGTGCCCGTGGCGGCCGAGACGATCGCCTTGCACACGATCTTCGAGTTGATCCGCTCGACGGGCGCGCGCGTGCATTTGTCGCACTTGTCGTCGGCCGCAGGCGTGGCGCTCGTGCGCGAGGCCAAGGCCGAGGGACTGGCCGTGTCGTGCGACGTCAGCGCGAATCACATCCATCTGACCGACGTCGACATCGGCTATTTCGATTCTCAGTTCCGGCTCGATCCGCCGCTGCGGACGCAGCGCGACCGCGAGGCGATCCGCGCGGGGTTGGCCGACGGCACGATCGACGCTATCTGTTCGGCGCATACGCCCGTCGACGACGACGAAAAGCTTTTGCCGTTCGCCGAGGCCACCCCTGGCGCAACGGGGCTCGAGTTGTTGTTGTCGCTGACGATCAAGTGGGCCGACGAGGCGCGGTTGCCGCTCGCGCAAGCGCTCGGCCGCATCACCGTGGAGCCGGCGAAGGTGCTGAAGCTGCCGGTGGGGCGCATCGAGGCGGGGGCGGCGGCGGACATCTGCGTGTTCGATCGCAATGCGTATTGGCGTGTCGAGCCGCGTGCGCTCAAGAGCCAAGGGCACAACACGCCGTTCCTCGGCTATGAGCTGCCGGCGCGCGTGCGTGCGACGATCGTCACGGGGCACGTGGCGTACCAGCAGGGGTGACGATGAAGACGACGCTCGCCAAACTTCGCCTCGTGTTGCATTTGCTGCATGGCATGTGGATCATCGCGACGCGCTATTCGCGCTGGTCCGACGAGCGTAAGGCCGAAGTCAACCGCGCGTGGTCGCTCAAGATGCTGCGGCTCGCGGGCATGCGGCTCGTCGTGCATCACGACGAGGAGCGGCTCGATCACGGGGCGCTAGTCGTCGGCAATCACGTTTCATGGCTCGACATCTACGTGATCAATGCGTGGCGGCCTACGCCATTCGTCTCGAAGGCCGAAGTGCGCCAGTGGCCCGTCGTCGGCTGGTTGGCGCATCGGCTCGATACGATTTTCATTCATCGAGAGAAGCGCCGGGATGCGCAGCGCGCCATGCATGAAATGGCCGCGCGCTTGGAGCGCGGCGGGGTGGTTTGCGTGTTCCCGGAAGGCACGACCTCCGATGGGATTGGCTTGTTGCCGTTTCACGCGAATTTGTTTCAGGCCGCGGTGTCGGCGAGGTGTGCTGTGCAGCCGATTTGCTTGATGTACGAGGATAAGGACGGGCGGCAATCGACGACGCCCGCGTATATCGGCGAGATCTCGCTTGGGCAGTCGGTCGATGCGGTGCTGCGCGAGGGGCCGTTTACTGCACATTTGTATGTGGGGGCGGCCATTCCGGCGATGGACGACCGGCGTGCGTTGTCGGCGACGGCGCGTGAGGCGGTGGCGGCGGGCCTGGCACAACTGCAGGCGAGCGTGGCGCCCGCGCTCGATCAGGCGCTATCCACGGCGCTCGCGACAAGCGGCGGGGAAACTAGTGAGCCTAGTGAGAATCCTGCGATTGAAGGCGCGTTCACGCCGCGGCATTGAGCCGCGATTCGGCTCATTCGCCGGGTCCGATCCCTTTACATTCCCCGCATTCGACTTGCACGACGGTTCGCTCGCTAGGAGTGGATGCGAGCTTGACGGCGGATAGACGATTGCCCCACACGCAACCCGAATCCAGCGCAACGAGGTTCTCGCGCAGCATCAGGCCGAGCGCCGCCCAGTGGCCGAAGACGACCGTTACGTCCGAAGTGCGTCGTTCCGGGGCGTCGAACCAAGGCATGTAGCCGGGCGGCGCAGAACCGGGGCCGCCGTTCGCTGCGAATTCCATCGCGCCGTCGGACGTGCAGAAACGGATGCGGGTGAAGGCGTTGAACGCCACGCGTAGGCGGTCTTTGCGCTTGAGATCCGGGGACCAGCGGCGTGGCTCGTTGCCGTATAGGTCTTGGAGCGTTTGCTCCCAGTCCGGCCCGCGCAGTGCGCGCTGCAATTCGTCAGCGAGTTCGAGCGTGAGCGTCAGGTCCCATTGCGGCAGTACGCCGGCATGCACCATCAGCATGCCGTTCTCGAAATGCGCGAATGGGCGGTGGCGGAGCCAATCGAGGAGGTCCTGCGCGTCGGGGGCGGCGAGGACGTCGGCGATCGTATCGCTGCCCTTCATCTTGCGGATGCCGGCCGCAACGGCTAAGAGATGCAGATCGTGATTGCCGAGCACGGATTGGGCGCGGGAGCCGAAGGCGGCGACTTCACGCAGCGTGTTGAGAGAATCGGGGCCGCGGTTGATGAGGTCGCCCGCGAACCATAGGGGCGTGTGGGGTTCAAGGGGGAGGGCCGAGAGCAGGCGGCGGAAGGGGGCGTGGCAGCCTTGGAGGTCGCCGAAGGCGAAGGGGGGCTCGGAAGATAGCGAAGTCATGTCGTCATTATGGGATGAAAACTTCCACCAGTCGCACAGATGGGACTGAAGGCGGAAATATTTTCCTTTTTCGGTGATTTTATTGGGGTTTTATTCCATTGGTTGGCAAGCGATCCCATCGCCCAAGGCAGGACCTCCGCCAAGCTGTGGGGTATCGCCGCAGTGGCGCTCACCCGCGAGCAGAGTCGATACGGCTTTGAGGCGCGGCTGTTTTGACGGACAATGCGAGGTTGGCGCCGCGGCACGTGCCTTGCCTGACGAACGTCCACTCAAAGGGTGGAGCGGCGGGCGGTTAGCTCCTCCGCTGGAACCTATCCGGCGAGCCGGGTTACGACAGCACGACGGCGTTATGTTAATGCAGTGGGTTTCAAAAAAATTCACGTGGACTTGAGTTGATGAAAGCGGTAATTCTTGCGGGCGGCTTGGGTACCCGTATCTCTGAAGAGACGATATTCAAACCGAAGCCTATGATCGAGATCGGCGGCAAGCCGATCTTGTGGCACATCATGAAAATCTACTCGGCGCACGGCATCAATGAGTTTGTCGTTTGCTGCGGGTACATGGGTTACGTCATCAAGGAATACTTCGCCAATTACTTCCTGCATATGTCGAATGTGACGTTCGACATGCGGAACAATCGGATGGACGTTCACCAAAATCACGCGGAGCCTTGGAAAGTCACGCTCGTGGATACGGGCGAGAATTCAATGACCGGCGGACGCCTCAAGCGCGTGAGGGACTACCTCGGCGACGACGATTTTTGTTTCACCTATGGAGATGGTGTGAGCGACGTGGACATTACGGCCACGATCGAATTCCATCGCCGCCACAAGAAGTTGGCCACGCTCACCGGGGTCCAGCCGCCGGGGCGTTTTGGCGCGCTCAACATCGACGGCGACCGGGTGATCAGTTTCGAGGAAAAGCCGCAAGGCGACGGGGCATGGATAAATGGTGGGTTTTTCGTGCTCTCGCCCAAGGCGATCGATTACATCGACGGGGACAGCACCGTTTGGGAACGCGACGCGGTAGACAAGCTCGCGCGCGCCGACCAGCTCTCGGCATGGCTGCACCGGGGCTTTTGGCACCCTATGGACACGTTACGCGATAAGAACCACCTCGAGACCTTATGGAGTTCCGGTCGGGCCCCATGGAAGGTTTGGACGTGAACCGCTCTTTTTGGCAAGACAAGAAAGTCTTCCTGACAGGGCATACCGGGTTCAAAGGCAGTTGGTTGAGCTTGTGGCTCCAACAACTAGGCGCACAGGTGACAGGTTACGCGCTCGCGCCGCCAACAAACCCGAGCCTGTTCGAGGTCGCTCGCGTAGCGCCGCACATGGGGTCCGTCGAGGGGGACATCCGCGATTTGAGCGCGCTCTCTCGAGCGATGGATGAGGCCGGACCATCGATTGTCATTCATATGGCGGCTCAGCCGCTGGTGCGCCGCTCCTACGCCGATCCGATCGAGACTTATTCGACGAATGTGATGGGCACGGTGAATCTGCTCGAAGCCGTGCGCCGCACGCCGTCCGTGCGCGCGGTCGTGAACGTCACGAGCGACAAGTGTTACGACAACCGTGAATGGGTATGGGGCTATCGAGAGAACGAGCCCATGGGCGGCTACGATCCGTACAGCAGCAGCAAGGGTTGCGCTGAACTCGTGACCGCGGCTTGGCGCAACTCGTACTTCAATCCCGCCGCCTACGACGAACATGGCGTCGCTCTCGCCAGTGCGCGAGCAGGCAATGTGATCGGTGGCGGCGACTGGGCCGAGGACCGGCTTATTCCGGACATACTGCGCGGCCTCGGTGAGGGTCGTCCCATCATCGTGCGCAATCCGCGTGCAACGCGCCCTTGGCAGCATGTCCTAGAGCCGCTTAGCGGTTACCTGACGCTGGCGGAAAGATTGTGGGACCACGGCGCCGAATACTCCGGGGCTTGGAATTTTGGTCCGATGGAGGAAGATGTCAAGCCGGTTTCGTGGATCGTGGATCGGTTCGTCCAGCAATGGGAAGGTGGCGCCAGTTGGGTGTGCGACGAAGCCGAGCATCCCCATGAGGCGCACTCCCTTAAGCTCGACTGCTCCAAAGCCAGATCGCAACTGGGTTGGCAACCGCGATGGGACCTTGCCCGCGCGACCGATGCAATCATCGCTTGGGAGCGCGCCTACCTCGCCCGAGAGGATATGCATGCGGTGACGCTCGAGCAAATCCGTCAGTTCATGCTTTGAGAAGGGATATGAGTACTATCCGCAAGGAACAATTACGCGAGCAGATCGCCGAGCTCGTCGCTCAATACGCCCAACTGGCTTTTGAGCCGACCCCGTTCGATGCAGGCGTGAGTGCCGTCCCGCCTTCGGGAAAGGTCATCGGCGTGCGCGAACTGCAGCATATGGTGGAGGCTTCGCTCGACGGGTGGCTCACGACGGGGCGCTTTAATGACGCATTCGAGAAGCGTTTGCGTGAGTTCCTCGGCGTGAAGCACGCACTCACCACCAATTCCGGCTCGTCTGCGAATTTGCTCGCCTTTTCGGCGCTGACTTCGAGCAAGCTGGGTGATCGTGCGATTCAGCCCGGCGACGAGGTGATTTCCGTGGCTGCAGGCTTTCCGACCACGGTCAATCCGATCCTGCAATTCGGTGCAGTGCCGGTGTTCGTTGATGTGCACCTGCCAACCTACAACATCGATCCGGCGAAGATCGAGGCGGCTATTACGCCCCGGACGAAGGCAATCATGCTCGCCCACACGCTGGGCAATCCGTACGATCTAGCGACGATTGCGGCATTGGCGAAGAAGCACGGACTGTGGCTGATCGAGGACTGCTGCGATGCCCTTGGCTCGACCTACGGCGGCAAGCTCGTGGGCACGTTCGGCGACATCGGCACGCTGAGCTTTTACCCGGCGCACCACATTACGATGGGTGAGGGTGGCGCCGTGTTTACGAACAACGACGAGTTGCGACCGATCATCGAATCGTTTCGCGATTGGGGGCGCGACTGCTATTGCGCGCCGGGCAAGGACAACACCTGCGGCAAGCGCTTCTGCTGGAAGCTGGGCAACCTGCCGGCCGGATACGACCACAAATACACGTATTCGCACCTTGGCTACAACCTGAAGATCAGCGATATGCAGGCTGCGTGCGCGCTTGCCCAGATGGAGCGCGTGGATGATTTCATCGCGGCGCGCAAACGCAACTTCGCACGCCTAAAGGCAGGGTTGGCCGAGTGCGAACAATTCCTGTTGCTTCCCGAAGCCACTCCGAACAGCGATCCGTCGTGGTTCGGCTTCCCCATCACGATCAAGCCCGCTGCCGGCGTGAATCGCGTCGATCTGGTCCAGTACTTGGACCAGCACAAGATCGGCACGCGCTTGCTGTTCGCCGGGAACCTGACGCGGCAGCCCTACATGCTAGGACGGAACTTCCGTGTGTCGGGTGAATTGGTCAACACCGACATCATCATGAACGACACGTTCTGGATCGGCGTCTATCCGGGACTCAGCGACGAGATGCTGGACTACGTCATCGAACGTATTCGTCTATTCGTTGGCGTTTGGTGATGCGGCGGTAATCGAGAAGCGCAATACGAGACACGATGAGGTTAAAGACAATGGCAAGCTTGGACGTATATAAGAAATCCGTTAAAGAGAATTTCTTGTTTCTCAAGGCAGCGACCAACGTACAGGAACTGTACCTTCGCGCAATTGCGCTAAAGGGGGAGCAGGGTTTCCTGATCCCCGTCGCGCAGGTTCATCTCCGAGACGATTTCTTGCTGCAACGCTTGACGGAGTGGCGCAATCGTTTCGTGCACGTATATCCCACCCAGTTCGTCGCGACCCTCGAGAGTACGCGCGCGTGGTTGCGGGACAGATTGCTGGCGGTCGAGGACCGCATGCTGTTCCTCGTCGTCGATAAACAAGGCGCGGTCGTTGGACACATGGGTTTCAACTCATGCTTCAACGACGAAGCGCAAATGGAACTCGACAACATCGTACGTGGGGCGGACGGCGTCGAGAAAGGCATCATGGCCAACGCGCTGCTAACCCTTACCGAATGGGCGCGCAAGACGATCAATGTGGAAGGATTCTTTCTGCGCGTCTTCGCGGACAACACGAAGGCGATCGATTTCTATCGAAGCCTCGGTTTTGCGGTCGGTCAAACTATCCCGCTCACGAAAGTGGAGCAAGAAGGGTTAGTTTCGTACGTAACGTGCGAGAACGGCAGGCAGCCCGACGCCAGCTTTTTGCTGATGAGCTTGCATGCGACGAGTTCGGAGATCGGCAAGACCTTGATTTCGACTGCCGGGCCTTCCATCTCGGCTAAGGAAGCTGCCTATGCTTTCGATGCGGCCGCGACAGGCTGGAATAGCAACTGGAGCCGCTATCTGACGAAGTTCGAGCAGAGCTTCGCTTCCTATGTCGGCGCCAAGTATGCCCTTGCAACGACGAGTTGTACGGGCGCGCTTCAGATCGCGTTGATGGCCCTCGACATCGGTCCCGGCGACGAAGTCATTGTGCCGGACATGACGTGGGTAGCAACGGCCAACGCTGTCCGCTACGTCGGCGCCACGCCCGTGTTCGCCGATATCGAATTCGATACGTGGAATTTGGACGCGGCGACGATCGAGCCGCTCATCACGCCGCGAACCAAGGCGATCATTGCGGTCCATCTGTATGGCCATCCGGCACGCATGACACGCATCATGGAGATTGCGCGCCAATATGATCTGAAGCTGGTCGAGGATGCAGCCCCGGCGGTCGGTGCCGAATGGGAAGGTCAGCGTTGCGGGTCGTTCGGCGATTTTGCGGCGTTCAGCTTCCAAGGCGCGAAACTCTTGGTCACCGGCGAGGGCGGCATGCTGGTCACCAACAACGACGCACTCTATGAAAAGGCCCTGAAGATTTGGGACCAGGGCCGCGATCCTTCCAAGGTGTTCTGGATCGACGGCAACGGCGTCAAGTTCAAGATGTCGAACGTGCAGGCCGCTTTGGGTCTTGCTCAGTTGGAGCGCGTCGACGAGCAGATCGAAATGAAGCGCCGCATTGCGCGCTGGTACCGCGAGGGGCTCGAGGGCGTGAGCGGCATCTCGCTCAACCAAGAGGTGCCGGGTGCGCGGAGCATTTTCTGGATGTCGAGCGTCTTTCTTCATGAGAATGTCCGAATCGATCGAGAGCAGGTTCGAAAACTCATGAAAGACGCCAACGTCGACACACGTCCGGTCTTTCCCGCGATTAGCCAGTATCCGATTTGGCCGGTCAAGCAAACGCCTCAACCGGTGGCGCTCCGAGTTGGTCAGCGCGCGATCAACCTGCCTAGCGGCGTTTGTCTAAAGCGCGACGAAGTCGATTACGTGTGCGACGTACTCAAAAAGATCTTGAAGTAATTGCCGCTAACGCATAGCGCAGGGCGGACGCGTTTCTCGTCCGCCCATTTTGCCTCCGCGCTGTCTGATGGTTTTTCGCGGTCCGCCAACCTTGGGTGCATGCGCCGCTCGTGCTCGCAACTTCGCCCGACCAGCAAGATCAGGGCAGACGCATACCTCTTGATTCCGCTTTACAGTCGCTGTCACTTGCGCGCCAGATTATGAAAGCTTCGGACGCCGTAACCAAATTTCTAGCTGCCCACGACATCCATCATTGCTTCGAGCTGGTTGGGGGCATGATTACGCATCTGCTCGATAGCATGGCGCACGACGGGCGCTTTACGATTATGTCCATGCATCATGAGCAGGCGGCCGCTTTTGCGGCCGAAGGCGTTGCCCGGCATGCGATGGGGACGAGGATTGCGGTCGCAATGGGCACGAGCGGTCCTGGCGCGACCAACCTCATCACCGGCATTGGCAGTTGCTGGTTCGACTCGATCCCGTGCCTGTTCATTACCGGACAGGTGAACACCACCGAGTTGAAGGGCGATAGGGCGATACGCCAACAAGGCTTCCAGGAACTGGATATCGTCCCAATGGTGAAGTCGATCACCAAGTACGCTGCTCAAGTCACCGACCCGTCGTCGCTGTTGCCGCAATTGCATAAAGCGCTGTCCAGCGCGCGCGCGGGGCGTCCTGGCCCGGTGCTGATCGACATTCCGAACGATGTGCAGCGCAAAGACATTCCGGACGACGTAGTCCAAGCTTGGGTGACGAAGCCGCTGGAGTCGGTCGACGCGCCTGTGCCGGCAACCTCGCTGCTAGATAAGCTGTCGGCGCTTTGCGGAGCCGCCGAGCGCCCTCTCGTATGCCTGGGCGGCGGCGCGCGGTGGGCACCTTCGATGCCCGCCTGGGTTGCATCCCTCGAGGCGTTCGGCGTCCCATATGTGTCAACGTTGATGGGGCATGAGCGCGTCGTGTGCGCGCACCACTATTTCAACATGATCGGTAGCTACGGCAATCGCGAAGCGAATTGGGCGCTGCAGAACTGCGATTTACTCATCGTCGTCGGCGCGCGTCTCGATGTGCGTCAAACCGGTGCCGATACGGCTGACTTCGGGCGTCGGGCGAAGATCGTGCAAATTGACCTCGACCCGGCGCAGTTGGATAACCGTATCAAGTCCGATTTGGCCATTCTGAGTGAGGCGGAAACATTCTTTCGGTGCTTTCAGATTGGCCACAAAACGTTTGCGGCCAAAAGCCCCGGGTGGGTTGCTGCACTCGCCGGCATGCGAGCACGCTGCGCGAGAAACGAGTATCCAGATTGGGACATCAGCCCGAGCCATCTATTTGCATTGCTCAACACCCATATGTGCGGCAAGCCGGTAGATTACGTCTGCGACGTCGGCAACCATCAGATGTGGGCCGCACAAGGCTTGAGGCTCGGCGATAACCAAGCGGTCCACTACAGTGGCGGCATGGGGGCCATGGGTTTCGCCTTGCCGGCGGCACTAGGCATTGCCAGTATCTCGAAGCACAAGACGATTGTGATTTCCGGCGATGGCAGTATCCAGGTCAATGTCCAGGAGTTGGATACGCTGCACCGGCGGGACTCGGATTTGGCCATCATCGTGCTGAACAATCACTCGCTCGGGATGGTGAAGAATTTCCAGGACATGTACTTCGACGGGCGGAACCAGTCGACACGGCAAGGCTACAGCTGTCCGTCGTTCACGGACCTTGCTCGCGCATACGGAATCAAGGCGCTCCATGGCGATGTCCCGAAGACAGTTGAAGGTTGGGACGGCGGGTGCGGCATAGGTTAGGCAACCTTCCGATCATGGTC
The DNA here is from genome assembly GCA_004322045.1 of Paraburkholderia sp. Lineage (GTDB taxonomy): Bacteria > Pseudomonadota > Gammaproteobacteria > Burkholderiales > Burkholderiaceae > Trinickia. The sequence goes on along the minus strand of SCRN01000009.1, from coordinate 46 downwards.
AATTGATTTCGAGCGTGACCGTTTCAAGGCCGCAGCGAGAATCCAG
>SCRN01000008.1 GCA_004322045.1 Paraburkholderia sp. | reverse complement strand
GCATCTGGCCAGCCCCATAGACCGGCATGCAGCGGATTCCACCGCAGGCTGGCGTAGAGGAAGAATGACGCGGCCCACATCGACGCCAGCACACTGACGGCGACGATCGCCAGTACGGCGAGCGCAACCAGGGCTGACCGTGCGTGGAAAGCGGTAGCGCTGGCGCCGTTCACAATTGTTAAGGATTTGCCGTTCGCGTTCATATCGGCCTCACGCGAAGGTCGTGCGCGCCTTGCGCACGGGATCAAACCAGATTTCCGTCATGCCCCAGCGCTTTCCTACTTGCTCGCCGGCGTCGTTGTAGAGCGCATGTGCCTCCACGTGCGCCACCACGTCGATAGTCAGGAATAACAGGCGCTTGAGCGCCCCATCGTCATATGCAGCAGCTTCCGGATGTTCCTTGGCCATCAGCGCAAAGCGCTCCACCGCCACCGTGGCATTCGGTGCGTGATAGCTTGTGATCGAGCCAGCGTGGCCCGTTGTCAGCAGCTTCAGGAAGTCGTAGGCTTCCGCGCCGCGCAGCTCAGCAAGAAGCACGCGGTCGGGGCGCATGCGCATCGCACTTGCGATCAGGTCGGCCGGCGTCACATGTGCCTGACCGTGTCCGCCCTTGCTGTACGTCAGATGCACGCAGTTCTCGATGTGAGGCAGAAAGATTTCCCGGACGTCCTGGATCGTGACGATGCGCTCAGTCGACGCAATCGAGCGGCACAGCGTCTTCATCAGGCTGGTTTTGCCGGAACCTGTGTTTCCCACGATGACGATGTTCAGACGCGAGGTCACCGCCAGCTCGAAAAATGCACACCAGTCCCGTGCTTCGAGGTGGTGGACGAGCTTGCGCTCCTGCGGCAGCAACATCGGCAACACGGTGTCGATACCGTCTGGACGACGCCACACGGTATCGTCGAACAACCCTTCTTCCCGGTACGCATCGAGCGTCTTCTCGCGCGAAGACGGCCGGCGGATCGTGATCGAAACCGTGCGCGATGGAACAACCGGTGGCACGACGATCTGAATACGCGCGTTCCCTGGCAACAATGCCGACAGGACCGGATGCTGGGCGGACACCTCCTGGTTCGTCAGCGTCGCCACAGCCACCGCGAAGGACATCAGACGCTCGTAGTCGAGATCGGCGTAGTCGTAACCGTGCCAGCCACGATGGGTCTCGGTGAGGACGCGCTGCGGCCGATTGATGACCAACTCTGTCACGTCGGCGTCGTCGAGCATCGGCGCAAACGGCCGCATCAACTCACGCACCGATGCGTCGTCGGGAAGGCGTGCAAGCACCCTATCGTCAATCCGATTTGTTCTGTCAGTGCAATTCATCGCGATCCCTCCGGCTGGAGCGCATACACCGTTCCGAAATCGAGGTCGCGCGCCACGACAATCGTGAACTCCGCACCCTGGTTTTGCGTGAGCGTCGGCGGAATGCTGATCGTCCGGTCGAGAACGCGCGTGGCCATGTCGTTGCCCTGCTGCTCGGTGTTCTGATAAACGACCGAGCTGTTGCTATTGCCGCCGCGTGTGGCGAGATAGCCGATCGCGTCCTGAGTCATGCCAAGCAGCAGTGCCGCACCGATACGCTGGCCCCAGTGGTTGTCCACATAGCCGTCGATCCCCATGCGACCGAGCGCGTCGGCTACCGGCGAATCGATCTGGACAGTCACCCCATTGGGCGTCTTGATCCGCGCGGCGAGAATGAAGGCACGCTTTTGCCCGGGCGACAGGTTCGAGCGATACTCACTGTTGATCTGCGAGCCGCGCTCGATCAGCACCACCTTCCCGTCGTCGGAATAGACGTTCTTTGTCACCGTGCAGGTGGAGATCCCCGCTTCTGTCGAATCGAACCCGGTGTCCCCGGCGCAGTCGATTTTTGCGCCCTGTGCCAGAATCAGGCTGCGGTTGCCAAGCATGCCCGCCCTCGCCCGCGGCGTGGCGGTCGGCGTCAACGCCTGCGCGAGCGCTCCAGTGCCGCTCCGTCCCGATGCACCTAGCGCGCGGCCCGCTCCCAGCGCCGAAGCACCGTCCGCGACACCACCCGAAATTGCTTGTGTCGGCAGCTCACCTTCCCGACCGTTCGCCTCGCACCTCGTACCGGTGGCCAGCAGGGGCGCGTCGTAGTAGCTGCGCGCGGGCTGCGTCCGGCCCGAGACGGGTATGCGATTCGCGACGGGCGCAGAGGCCACCGCTTCTGCTCGCGCCGCCTTTGATTCAGCAGCAGTGCTCGCCGCCGATGCAGGTACATCCTTAAATATCCGGCCCGCAGGTGCGGCTTCGGCTATCGCGTCACGACGCGCTTTCGCCTGCGCATCGTGACGGGTAAGGAACGTATGGACCGTCCAGACCGCGCCGGCGCCCGCGACGAGGACGACGACAAGCGGCGTCAGCCACCACGCCCGTGGGCGTGCGCTTCGGTACTGGCCCAGTGCCGGCATGCCACGATCCGCGAACCCGCCGTCCGCCCGACCCGGATCGCGGTCGTGCTCATTCGCTCCCCGATCGACAGCTTCGTCCGGTTCAATCGTGTTGCGAGGCCGGTGATCGTTCAACGGGTCATTCATCATCGTGACTCCGCAAAACGCGCTTCACGCCGTCGACAGTCGTCCCGTCACGTGGCGGCACGCCGTCCATGTCGTAAGCGTCATTCCAGATTCCCACGACCTCGTCGCCCAGACGGAGCACGAAGCGCTTGGCCACCTCGTGAACGACAATCGTGTCACCTTCCATATGCCTGTCGACTGTGCTCTCCGTTCCATCGTCAGCCACACGAAAGATCGCCGGAATGCGCCGGTTGGCCGGGATGCGAATGTAGGTGAATTGGCCGTCGTCCCATGCTGCGGTCGGCGCAATATCGTCCGAGTGCGGCATGACCTGCATCGAATACTGGGCGTTTCGTACCGCGGGTGGCCGCGCCAACCGTTCGGCAACCAACGCCGCATCGCTTTGGGCCTGTGCCTGCGCTTTCGCCTGGTCCGGGTAGACAAAGGTCACGCGGTACATCTCCTCGTCGTTGCCGAATCTCGCCTTGATGGGCAGCACAACAAGGTCGAAGCTGTAGCTGCGCTTGTCGGTGCGGATTTCCAGATTCGAATCGTGTGCTACGAGTTGCGGCTTGAGGTAGACGTCGTGGTCGCCCTTGTTCGCGACGATCTGCCAGCCGTCGCGATCGCCGGGCGCCGCTACCTGAATATGCTCTTGCGGATCGAGAGCGATGTGCGTAGCGAAGCCGCGCTGCGCCTCGATCCGCACGACCGCGTCGGACCGATAGACGACCTGCCGCACCCGCGAATCGTCGGACCAGCCCGGCACCGTATAGGCACGCGCTACAGGACTCGCCATCATCAGAGTCATGAGCCAAAGCAACATCAGGGCAAGCGCTTTCCAGTCGGCTTTCATGGCGCCCCTCCGGCTGCGGCTGCCGACGCGGCAGGCGGCGTATATTCCGGATCGCGGCTGTAAGCGGTGACCTTGAACCCAAACGGATTCGCAACGGCTACGCTTTCGCGAGTAAAGACCGGCGGCCGATAGGTGTAGGCCAGCGTGATCACGAAGCGCTGAGCAGGCTCCGCATTCGCTTCGCCGTTCTTGAACGTCCTGCGCTCGATATGGACGACCGCGTGGCCCGGTTCGTCCGGTGGCAGCGTGGTCGAGACAATCCGCACCCGCCGCTCGACGTTCGGTCCGAGCTGCCGATCCAGCGCGTCGGGGCCACTGTAGATAGAGCGGTAGTCGCGCGCGACCACGTCATCGCTCATTGCGAGCACGTCGTCGTAATCCATCTGCAGCAGGCCCCAGTTGTAGCGCTCGCGCTCCCGCACGTACGCCTCGACCCAATGCTTGTCCTGGATTTCCTTCGTATGGACGTGCCGTGCGTCGAGCACGTCGATCACCTGCGCTTCTCCCGTCAGGCGGTCGACCTCGATCGGCAGCGGAACGACGCGGTAGAACGGGACCATGACGGCAAGCGCCGCAACGCTCAGCACAGCGACGCCGACGGCGCCGTAAGCGACATGCCAAGCCCGCCTCTCCGATCGCTCCTGCAAGTGCGTAAGCGACGCCTCGATATCAAGCACGCGTCCGTAGTCGTGAAAGTCACTCATCGTCCACCTCCCCCTACTGACGCGCGTGGCAACGCGGACGGACTGGGCGCGGGCGGAACAGGCGGCGCACGGTTGATGGGAACCCGATGTGAGCCGTCCGGCAGAACCGGCTTCGGCGGACCGGAAACACATCCATCAATTAGTAGTACTAAGCTAATTGAAAGAAGGATTCGAAAGTTGAGGCTCATGGCCGCCTCCTCAGTTTCCGAACGAAGCCGGTACCATCTGGTCCTGCAGCCGGACAGTATTACTCGCCCGGCTCAGTATCAATTCGCTCTGCTGCTCGGCGACAAGCTTGTCTTCCGTGTCGGCCAGCATTCTGAAGAGCTGCAGTTTCGTCATTTCGTCGCCGACCGCCGTCGTCTCGGTCTGAATGCGCGCCTGCAGTTCCGCGATGCCTTTCGGATCCTGCGTGACGTCGATTTGCTGCATCAGACTCTGGGTTTTGTCCAGCTCCTGCAGTTCGGTCTGGTACGCCTGCATGCCGAACGCCTTGTCCTGAAATGGCTTGTTCAGCGCGCGCTGGCACACCTGCTGATCGATGCCCGCCTGGTCGGCACAGTCATAGATTTCGCTTGCCGACCGCAGCGCCTGAGCACTACCAGTGAGCCCGGCATAGCCTCCGTTCTGTACAGCGGTGTAGACGCTCTGCCAGTTTGACGGCAGCGAGTTCGCGAGCACCGGATTGTTAAGCAGCGCGCCAAAGCCACGAGTGCCCACCGTTGACTGGTAAATCTGGATCTCCTGCTGGACCTCTTGCTCGAGCTGTCCGACAGTGGCAATAGCCTGGAGCACGTTCTGCGCGTCGAAGACCGGGATGCCCTGCGCATGGCTCGAAGAAGAAAACATCAGCCACACGATCGCAGCGCCCACCATCTTGAATCGTCCTGTCATGATGACCACCTCACCTTCAAATGCCTTGCTGCCCGAGATTCGCGCGTGCGACCCGTTGGTAGGCGGGCAACGTGCCCCCGCCTGAACTTCCCGGCCCGCCCCCGCCCGACCTCGTCTGATCGCGAATCGTGCCGCCAGGACGCGGCCCATTCCCACCGCGCGTGAGCGCGCGCCCGATCAATGTGGCCAGGCGGCGAGAAGCGACGCCAGCGACGAAAGCACCGAAGCCGGATAGCGTGGCGCCACCCGAAAGCCCAGATGCGACCGCCGGCAGTTGCCATCCGACCATCGCCAGGAAGATCGCGGTCGCGAACATGCCGAGCGCTGCCCCCCACGCGGCCGAGGCTTCGAGTGCCGCCTGGCCGGCCGCAACCAGTGCGCCTGCGTTCGAACCTGGCGGCGCGGTTGTCACCTGAAACGGCGCCAGTTCGGTCGAAAAAGCTGTCAGCGCCATTCCGAGGAAGGCCGCCACCAGGATCTGCAGCAGCGCATAGTTCGCGACCTTCGCCGTCCACGCCTCGAAAAAGCGCGCGGTTGGCGCGAATGCGGCGCACACGATAAAGATCGGTCCGATACCCAGCACCAAATCGAGCAGCATCCTCGCCATCACGACCTCGAAGGCAAGCACGATGAGAAAGATCGAACCGCCGAGGGCCGCCACGAACCCGCAAACGATGTCGCCTATGCCGGCGACGATGCCGGCGAGGCTCAAGCCTTCGTGTGTCGCTTTCACGGAGTACGCATCCAACACGAGGTCGACTTGCTGGTCATAGCAATCGAGCGTCTGATAGATACTGGTGGCGCTGGCGGCCGTCACGCTGCTGCCGCTGGCCGAGCCGCAGCCGGGATTGCCGCCGCCTGTCGTGTTGGCTGCGTTCTGGATCGTCTGCGCAAGCCCGGCGGTGGCGCCATTGACGGCGGTGACGACCTCCTGCTGATAGAGCCCACTGCCGAGCGCGAACGCTAGGACCGTTGCCATCTTCAATCCGCGCCATGCAAAAGCCGGAACCGGCTCGTGCGCCTCGCCGCGCACTATGGCAAGGCCGTATGCGAGCACCCAGATGGTGACGGCAGTGGTCACAACGGGCACAAGGGCGCCAGACAAGGCCGACGACACGTTCGTCACGTAGGTCGACATGCCGTTCTCGAGCGTGCCGCCGATCGCAGTAAAGAGGCCGCTCATCGCACATCTCCAGTCGGCGGAAACGCAGGGTGGCCGGCGAACTGCGCACGGCGCTGCGCTAACCGCTCCCGGAAGACTGGCAGCCAGACGTCCGGATCGTCGCCGACCCGCGCGCGGATCGTATCGAGCAGCTCGACGTTATCCGTTGTGCCGGAGAGCACGTCGAGGACGTCGCCGAGCCCTGCCAGGTCGAGCCGGCCTATCGCAGATCGATGCCCCTGCTTGACGAGAAACATCCGGCTGTTCTCGCCGAGGCTGCGGACGATGTTGAACTCAGCTTCGGTGAGTTTGAAGCCATGCACGTAGTCGTCGTAGTCGGCCCGCGGATTTGGTAGAAAGAAGAACGTCGCGCTCTGCTCGATGAGCGCGCGGGCGATATCGCTTCGCAGCACGTCTGCCGGCGATTGCGTGTCAAAGACACCGAGTCCATTCTGCTTGCGGATCGTCTTCTGCTTGTTCTTCGCGAAATCGGTGAACACCGGGTCATCGAGCCGCTTCCAGAACTCCGTCATGACATAGATGAATCGACGACCGTCGATCACGCTCTCGGTCCGATGCAGCAGGTACATCGTCACCGGCGTCGAGACCTCGGCGTCATCCAGCAGTTCAGTGTCGTCAAAACCGAAGAGGCCCGAGCGGGCCAGCTCGATGCGATCGGTTGGGTTGTCGAGCACCCAGCCCAGCCGCCCGCCCATGCACCATTTGGCCAGGCGTGCGTGAAGACTGTTTTCACCTACGTTCGGCAAAAGCTGTCGCACCATCGACAGGCGCCGCAGCGGCCTCTCCATTCGGGCGACTTCACGCACAGCCCGCGAAATGTCCAGTTCCTCGGTCGCAGACAGTAGCGTGCCGCTATCGACAAGCTTGCGTACGAGCCGCTCCCAGAAATCGAGAGCAAATTCCGTCGGCTCCATCTGAAACGGGTTCAAACCGGTCGGCTCGCCACGGCGGAACACGGTGTACGTGCCGCCCATCGCGCGAATCGCGATCTCGGTACCCCGGTCCTTGTCGTACAGCACCACGGTGATGCCGTACTTCATCGCCATCGCGATGAGGAAGAGCTCAAGGACCGTCTTGCCTGCGCCGGCCTGACCGATAATCTGCGTATTGGCGAGCGCCTTCTCGTCGGCGGAGTCCTGCTTCTCCGGTGTGACGTGGAAGTTCAGATACAGCGGCTGCCCGCTGGGCGTCTTGACGATCGTGATCGCCTCGCCCCAGGGATTGCCATCGCGCTTGCCCGTGGCGAAGTTGTGCAGGCTGGAAAGGCCACAAAAATTGCGCGACGTGAGCTTGGCCTCGCGCGGCCGGTACCGCCAGTTGCCCGGCAGCTGCGCAAACCACGCGGCATCGGCCACGAGGTCGACGAGAGCGGTCTGAAATCCGGCGTCAGCGAGCTGGGTGCGCGCCTTCGCGACATTTCTGGACAGGCCATGCAGCGTGTCGCCCAGGACCGCCAGCGAATAGTGGTACTCGCCCAGAACGAAGTCGCCGTTAATCAGGTCATTGAGCGCCTGATCCATTGCTTCAACCTGAGATACCGCTACATCCTCGCCCGCAATCAACTGGTTCCGCTGTCGCTCGAGCGCCTCTTTCGCGCTGGGCTTGTCGAGGATCGTAAAACTCTGCGTCTCGATGTACTCGAAGTCGCCATAGAGCAACCCGTTAAGCATCCCTGGCTCGGTGTCTTCCGGGTAGTCCTTCAAATCGAGCATCGCAGCAAAGCGAGTCTCGCCTGGCATGCGGATCTCGAGCTTTTCGGCGCCGACGAAAAGGCGCGAGGTGGGCAACGCTTCCCGGATCGTCCCCGCGGGAAGGGGCTGCATTTCCCACGCTGCATTGACGAGATAGCCAATGAGCTCAAGGGCTGACGAATATCGGCGAGGCCGGCTCGCATATGGGCTCGGCTTACGAAAGACGCCGAGTGCCACCGGATCGTAGGGCGCGAGGCCCGTCTCGATCTGGGCAGCGAGCTCACTCATGACTTTGAGTGCTTCATGCTGGTCGAGCCGGATATCGTCGAGCGTGCGGCGCGCCGCGCGGCTAAACACGCGGCCCAGCGTCGTGCGGATTGGCCGGTAGACCAGCGTCAGATATAGCTCGTTGGCCATCATCCGGTAGCCGGCGAAGCTCGTGTAGTAACGTGTGGCGAGTTCCTGGCAGAAGCGGTTGGGGTACGGCGTGACGAAGTGATCCCAGACGCGCCGGCGCAACCGGTGCGTCCAGAGCGCTACGTGGCCGCCTGGCAGTCCGCGCACGAGCTGATTGAACCCGTCGTGCCGCACAGCGATGTCCGCCGGATCGGCGGCCTCAAACGAAATACCTGCGATCTTCCAGATCTGCAGATAGTCGCCTTCGCGGGTCTTGATGACGTGATCCGTCACGTGCGTCGAATACGGAATCATGTCGGCCAACGGCACTTCCCGGTTGGCGACGGCGACGAGCTGTGGGGCGACGAGCTGTGGGGCGGCGCGCATCTCACGCCCTCCTTTTTAGCCGCACAGGCGCGTAGGCATGTGCGCCCCAGAACCGGTAATTTCCCTGGCGCAGCCGCATGCGAATGCGCAGTGCGTACTGGGCGAGGCGCTGATCATCGTGACGAGTGATCACGCGCATTGCAACGAACACCGGAATCATCGAAAACAGGATGGCCACGCCCAGCGGGGGACTGGCGAGCAGCGCCCAGATCGCCGGGATGAGCATGCCCCCGCCGGTTATCAGTGCCGGGACGAGCGGCACGCCCCATAGCATTGCGGGGCGCGTGCAGCCCTTGAAGACGGGATCCTTGAGAGAGTTCATGATTCGTCGCTCGAAGATCAGCCGCCGGCCGGGATCAGCATGCCGGCAATGACCGTCGCACAACCGACGAACAGCCCGCCAATGAAGACATTGGCGATGTCGCCAAAGCGTGCGTGCTGGAACATCATCCGGAAGCCCGCCCAGATGATCGAGATCGAGCAGATCACGCCACCGACGCCAAGCAACGTCGTCTGAATCGTGCTCAGCAGCGTGTTGACCTGCGACAACTGCGCCCAGGCTGGGGATGCGACGAACAATGCCGAAATCATCACTGAGATCGTTCCGGCCAATTGTCGATCCGGGCCGGATCGACGGGACCCGTACACCAACCACGCTTTGATTCGCGTTCCAAGTTTCATCGGACGCTCCTATCGACTTCCCCGACGTCAATTGCCCCCATCCATGCAGTCAGCGCTCTAGAAGACCACCGCGCTCTGGCCCGGCTCGCCGCTCCGCGCTGGCGACGGCAGTTCGCTCCGGTCCGGCTTTCGTGGCGGATCGGTTGCGCGCTTAGGTCGAACAGTGTTGGTGGATAAATCGGTTGCTACTGGAACGACAGGGATCGGTGTGATGGCCGGAACGACGATCGGTACCGTAGGGACGGGTTGCTGCGCGTCCTTCACCACGCGTTGGACATACCCGCTGCGAAAGCCAGTCGAGAAATCGCCACTCGCATAGCAGGACAGACTCGCGCGAAGCGCCGCCTGTTCATCCGCATGCGCGTGACGGGCCAGCTCGAAGCATCCCTGCAGAATCGCTGCGCCCGCAGCCAGGTTGCGGCAGGGATCGAACGCGGTTCGCTCCGTGAGCCCGTATCGCGACCAGTTGTCATGGTTGACCTGTGCCAGCCCGACGCTGAAGTGCCAACCGCTTGCGCTCAGCGAGTGCACCGTTGCCTTGGCTTCCGCCTCGCTGGACGGTTGCCGCGTCAGTCGCCCACGAACCACGCCAATCGCGTACGGATTGAACCCGGACTCAGCACGCACCACGGCTGCCATCGTGGTCGGCGAAATCTGCGGTGCGCACTGCTGGGCAAGCATGAGGAAATCGAGCGGCATGATCAGTGCCCCCCGCCCGATCCGCCATCCTGCTGCTCCGTCTGTTGCAGGAAAAGCGTCGCAGACTGTGTCGGGTCATAGAACACCTGATTGCTGCCAGCGCCGTAGAACTCCGTAACGGTAGTTCCCTGCCCTCCCACATCCCACCAGACGCGGGTATAGAGTTGGTTGTCGATGTCGACGTTGATCGCGCCGAACGCACGGCACAGCAGCTCGCTCTGCTCGGGACCGCCCCAATACAGGAGGTCTTCACGGCAGTAATCTGCGCTCGCGAACGTGTTGCTTGCGAAAGTGCCCCGTGATCCACCCGCGCCAAAATCGCACGTTGGAAACGGATCACCGTGCCGAAGCGCGCGCCAGAGCCGCTCTATCGGTGGCACGCATTCGCTGTATTGCTCCGGCCCACCCGGATTCGACAGACACAGCAATACCTGACAACCCCACACGTCGGCGTGAGCCACGCCGGGTCCGACGAACGACATACCGACGAGAACGGCAACTGCCGCCAGACACCGCCGCACCGCTCGCCTTGCATCCGAGAGCCAATGGGCGTTACGCATCGCACACCTCCGGGAGGCACGCCTGCCGCGTCGCACCGTCCGCGCGGTCAAGGCAGCGAGCGAGAACGTTGAAGCATCCGCTCAACAGGTGCCATCCGGCCTGCGCGTCTGCATTGTCTGGCGCTAGATCCGCGACCGATGCCCCGCACGCCTGCGCCTGCGCCTGCGCAAGGGTGTTTAGTCGCGGCAGGCGCAGGTAGCCCGCAGGGACCCGGCGATCGGGGACCAGCCATGCAGCCAAGCTCGCCTCGATTCGTTTGAGCCTTGCTTCGCACCGCGGTGTCGTCTCGACGCCGTTGGGCACGACGCCAAGGATGTGCAATGCGGGATTGAGCCGGGCGCGCACATCGCGCAGTCCGTTCGATCCATTGAGCAAACCGTCGACCTGTTCGAGCGCGTCCGGCGACATCAGGATTGGGCACGCCACTGCGTCTACCAGCGCAGCCGCGCATAGCGAGCGCGTGCCGGACCATACTGGACCATCGATCAGACAGACGTCGAACGATGGGGCGAGCTGCAACAGCAGGTGTCGCAAATTGGCATAACAGCGCGTAGCTCCTGGATCGTCGCGATCTGCCAGGCCCGGAACCACATTCGCGGCGAGTACGCGGATACGTGGCGCAGTCGTGTCGGGGGACAAACGACGACGAGCGTGGGCTGGCTCACGGTGTGTCGCGCTTGAACACGCGCCCCGTGTTAGCGACAGCGCGCTGTAAGGCGGCTCGGCCAGATCGATGATCAATACCCGATAGCCCCCTACGAGCCGCAGGTAATGGGCGAATTGGCACACCAGCGCGGTTTTCCCAGTGCCGCCATGTGCGGAAGTCACCAGAAGCGATTTCATCACCGTTGTTCCTCGAACAAGGTCCTGGTATCGACTGTCCGCTGCTCAAAAAGAGAACCCGCGGCGCCGGGGAGGCCGACCGCGGGTTCAAGGGGGATCAGGAAGCTATGCGAGAACGCACAAAAGCCTGCGAATGCGGGCTTTTGCGTGAGCGTCACGGCACACTACGTCTTGGCGCAGACATCGATACTGCAGGGCCGCTAACGCGTACTCGGTCGTGCTGTGCACGTTGACCGGACCAGATTGTTGGCTTCACTGTAGGCCGGGTATCGAGTCGATGCAAGGGATGTCGTCCACTAAGCCGTCTAGTCAAATTCCACGTCGTTCCGCGGTGCTCCAGGCTGTTCTTAAATTTATTTTCTTTCCGCGGACTTCCCGGGCGGGTTGCCAGTCGTCGAACTACACCGGACTCTCGGTAGAGTTGGATCACCAACGCTCCGTGCCGCTCGTCATGGAGAAAACGACACACGACGGACCGTTAAATTGATCTTGTCGGCATCAAGCGCTCGAACAAGCGCGCAACGTGCGGCGTAAAGCTCGAGATCGAGCAGGTTCCGCGGGTGCCGGGCGATCTTCAGCCTTCGACACACGACCTCTCGGCCGGCATGCCAGAGATAGATCATCCGGAGCAATTCCCGATGCTTTGGCGACAGCGTTCGCCAAGCGCGTGTGATGCGCTCAGCGTCAACGGGATCATAAGCGCCGCGATTCGACCGCCCCCAGTTGCGAAGACGGTCATCGAGCGACGGCTGACGGTCATCGCGTTTCACCGTCGCCGCCCTTCTCTTTCGTCTCCTGCGCCCGCTGCGAAGCGCGGTACCGCGCAGGATCTGAGAGGAAGCGTTCAATGTCGCCCGAGCGCCAACCCACCAGCCGCCCGCCTAGCGGAATCGCGGGCGGAAAGGTACCGTCGCGCATCCGCTTGTAAATCGTCGACCGCGATAAGCCTGTGCACTGTTCGACCTGCCGCCGACGTAAGATCGTCAGTGCTCCGTTGCCATTCCATGACATGACTCGCCCTCCAGGAACCCGGCACGCTAATAACCGGAACTGTTGGGCATTCAAGCAACGGAGGCAGGCCACTGCCAAACCCGTCTTATCGACGGGACATCCCGTCGGGTCTTGGACGAATGAGCGCATGCGGCACGCAGACTCGTTACCGCATTACTTCCCGAAGTGGCTCGCCACAATCCGTCCGTCGTTCGCGAACATAAGCGTCGCCCGTCCTGCCAATGATCGGAGAGTTGGAAAACAAGTCTTGCGTAGCCTGGCCGGACGTCGTCGGGTTTGGCCCATGCGGCAAGGCGTCATCGCGGGCCGTTGCCGACAAAAAGCGTGTCAGAACTTCATCCGTATGCCGGCACCGATGCTGTTGCCCGACGACACGCTGGTGATCGCGTCGTACCGCCAGGCCGCATAGAGGTCCGTACGTTTCGATAGTGGGTAATCGTAGCCCAGCGCAACGCTCGACCACCGGAGTGTGGACCCAACCGCCGGTCGCCGCCGCGTGCCCGCCCACGACGCTAGCAGGCTGCCCGGCCCGATCCGAGCGCTCGCCCCCACCTGCGCGGAATCGTCCGTCACGTGACTGTTGTTCTCGACTCGTTCATATTGCGCGTACAGCTTGATCGCGCCGAATCGATACGCCCCGCCGATGAGCCACGCGGTCTGCGCCGTCGCCCCGTTGAGAAAGAGCGACGCGGTGTGCAGCGTCTGCACCGCGGCCGTGGCCGAGAACGGCCCGGCGAAATACAGCAGGTTCGCACTGTAGTTCGCTTGGCCGGCATGCCCCGCAACACCCGCATTGCTATATAGAAGCGCGCCCGACAAACCACCAATCTCCGGCGTCTGGTACTGCACCGAATCGTCGATCGCCGTGTCGCTTTGCAGCGATGCCGCGCCCATCGCGGAATCCAGATAGCTGTGGACCACGATCGGTGAAAAGACGAAGGAATTTCCGAACGGATTGAAAAGCAGCGTCGACACGAATAGCGGCGCTGTATTGCGCCCGAGCGTCACTTCACCGAAGTGGCCGCTCAGCCCGGCAAACGCGTTGCGCCCGAAAAACGACTGCCCGGGAAACGAACCGGCCTGGCCACTGTTAATGCGATAAAAGCTCTCCAGCGTGAACACGGCCTTCAGGCCACCGCCTAGGCTCTCGGAACCGGACATGCCCCAGTACGAGGTCGTCATCCCGCCCGAGCCCACCTGCCACGCATTGCCCGTCGCGCCGGCCGGATGGACCTCGCCCACGAACGCGTCGGCCAGCCCGTACAGCGAAACCGACGACTGCGCGTGTGCCATCGCCCCGAACGCGAGCATCACGAGCGCCACCGTCCACCTTCTTCCTCCACCCCGCAGCTTCATCTTCATTGGTTCTCCTCCTTGTGAATGTTTTTCTGTGCCGCCGCCGTGCGCGGGATAGTCAGTCCGGGCGCACTCGCGCGAGCGGCCGCCCGCGCTCGGCTAGCGCGACCGCCAACACGATCTCGTTCGCCGCGGGCGAATCGGCTATCGTCAGGGATACTGTGTCAAAGTGATCAAAGCTCCACATGTCCACACTGCCGTGTAGCGGGATGTCGACACCCGCGCCCGGCGCGGCGCGCTTGGCAACCGAAGGGATTAGCGACGTCGCGCCGGGCAGGCACGCGCGCATCGCGCGGCCCAGGCGCGGATGCAGCAACGCTGCGGCAACCTCGAGCGGCATGGCCGTGCCGACGACCGCCGCCTTGCCGTAGGCTTGGATCGCGGACGGCTCGACGTCCAGCGCCCACCGCGCACGCTCAGTCAACAACGTGCCCAGTTCAGCGCCCACCTCGTAGAGCGACTCGAGTGGCGCGTCCGCGTGCCAGCCGTCGAGCGTCAGGACCGCCGCAGCGACAACCTGTCGGTGCGGCGGATCGATCGCTCTGCCGAGCTCCGCGCGACGCTCGACAAGGTGAACGACGATCTTCGCAATCGGCGTGTTCATGTCCGAGCCCCCGCATCCGTGATTGAGTCTTGCCCTAGCTGTCCCGCTGCCGGAAACGCGCCGCGTGCCGATTCGTATGCACGCGCCGCGCGTAATATCAGTGCGTCCGCGCCGCTTGGGCCGATGAACTGCAGCCCCGTCGGCAATCCGCCCGGCAAGCCACAAGGAACGCTCGCCGCAGGCAGTCCCGTCTGGTTGCACCAAGAGGTCAATGGAGGTGCGGTGCGCAGGTCCTCTGGCAGCCCAGGCACGCGTGGCGGGCCGCAGTGGAAGGTGGGGGTCACCAGCAGGTCGTAATCGTCGAAGAACGCGGTCATTGCGACGGTCAACGCGTGCCGCGCCTTGAGGGCATCGGTGAACGTCGCCACGTCGATCCGTGCGCCGGCCTCCGCTAGCGAACGCACGTCCGGGTCAAGCTGTGTCCTCGCCGATCGGTGGACTTGTCGGGCGTGCTGCGCGAAGAACACGGACCACTGGATTGCGTGCATGCCGCTCCCCAGGTAACCCTCTAGCGGCTTCAGCTCCGTTTCCTCGACTTGTGCGCCCAGCGCTTCGATTAGACCGACCGCCTGCCGGACGCTGTCCGCGATCACGGGATCGACGCGCACTCCTGCGGGTGCCGGGCAATACGCCACGCGCAGCCCCGCAACACCGTCGTCCGGTCCCGCGCGGAAATCCGAGGGCAGCTCGATAGCGGATTGCGCGCCGTCTTGCTTTCGCGCTAGCACAGTGAGCATGAGCGCTGCATCGCTCACGGTGCGGGCCATCGGTCCGAGCGTCGAGAGCGCCGTCCAATTGCCTGCGGCGCCTACCGGTACTCGAGCAAACGAGGGCTTCATTCCCACCACCCCGCTCCAGCAGCTCGGAACGCGGATCGATCCGCCCCCGTCCGTCGCCAGCGACAGCGGCCCCATCCCGAGCGCAACGGCCACGGCAGATCCGCCGCTACTGCCGCCCGGCGACAGACGCCTGTCCCACGGATTGCGAGTGATGCCCGTGAGCGGACTGTCTGTAACGATCTTGTTGCCGAATTCCGAGGTCGTGGTTTTGCCGAACAACAGCGCACCGGAACGCCGCAGCCGCGCGACGGCGGGTGCATCCTCGCGCTCCGCAGCCGCCAGGGACGTCAGCGATCCGTGTCGCGTCGGCAAACCCCGGACAGCGACCAGGTCCTTGACCGAGATCGGCACGCCGTCCAGCAACCCGCACGGGTCACCCCGCATCCAGCGCCGTTCGGACTCGCGAGCAGCCGCCAGCGCACCGTCCTCATCGAGACCGCACACGCCATTGACGAGCGGATTGAACCGCGCGACTTGATCCAACACCGCGCACATGACCTCGACCGGAGATAGCTTGCGACGTCGGTAGCAGTCCATCAGCTGATGAACTTGCATTCCGAGTACATCGTTCATTTAGTATTCCTTAATAATTTGAAAAGATGCCCCCTATGGAGTGGTGCTGCTATCCCTCGCACCTCGGCAAGATCGGTCCGACCGAGTCCAGAAGCGAAAATCGGTTGTCCGCGAGAGCCCGACCGATGCGAGTCAAGCACAGCACGTGGTCGCCACCCTGGCTCACCCCTGTCTTGCCGCGCGGCAAGTCCAGCGAAGCATCAGGCAAAGCGGCCTTCACACGTGCCCCCTCGACACTGCCTGCCGCCTTGGCCGCTTGCACGAATAGGCGAATGCCCGCGTAGGTATTTTCGCCGTGGGGCAGCACCACCGCGTACTGGCCCAAACGGGGGTTGTGCGCATCGGCATACTTCGCCGTGTATCGCGTGAGAAAATCCCGGTTCTCGGGATTGTCCAGACTCATGAAGTACGAGGACACGCCGATAGTCCCTGTCGACGCGCCCGTGGTCGCGATCGATAGCGATTCGTGCGCAATATCGGTCACGAGCTGCGGCGTCATACCGAAGGAGCGGTACTGCTTGACGAAGGTCACCGGATCGTCGCCGATGCTGTGCCAGACGATCTGCGGGTTCTGTCCGGCCACTTGCTGGAGCACTGCGCCGTAGTCCCGGGTACCGAACGGCAGCCAGTAAACGCCAAGGAACTGACCGCCATGGCGTTTCACCGCGGCCTGCAGTTCGGGCACCAGGACCTTGCGATTGCTGCCGATGTCCGACACCACCGCGCAGACCGTTCGCCCGCCGTCGCGCATCAGCCAGGCAATCAGCGGATCGACGCGCTGGTTGACAGCCAATCCCGTGGTGAGCAGGTGTGGGTCGCAACGGCCCTCATCGAAATTCGGATAGACGACAAGGCGCCCTGCCGCTTTAGCCGCTTGTAGCGCAGCTTCGCGCTCTGATGGGAGCACCATGCCGGTGATCATCGCCACGTCGTCGCGCATGAATAGCTGGCGCGCCTTCTGGAGCGTCACAGCCGTCGACATCTGCGTATCTTCGACGCTCAGTTGCAGCGGTCGGCCGAGCAAGCCGCCGCCAGCGTTGATCTCGTCGACAGCCAGTGCCGCGCAGTTTCGGTTGGTCTCGCCTACGCGGGTGAGCGGACCGCTCAACGGTGCGAGAAGTCCAATCTTGAGCGGCGCCGCGGCGCGCGCAAGCGACGGAACTACGGCCGCGGCCAGCGTGCCGGCGGCACTCCATAACGCGGTTCGGGAAAAGTCACGGCGGTTCATCTTAGTCTTCATCGGATGGCGTCCAGGTGGGAAAGCGTCGAATGCGCGCCAGGGTCGTTGGCGGGCGACAGGTATTGCGCCAACGGGTGCGTACCCGCTGCGCCGCGGCGCGACTCGATCGCGCCTGCATGAACGAGCCGTCCATTCTTCAGGACAATGCAACGTTGCGCGCTGCGCAGCACTAGATCGAGGTTCTGCTCGACAAGGAGCACGGCAAGTTGCGACCGGCGACAGAGCGTCGGAATCACTTCGCCAATTAGCTCCACGAGGTTCGGCTGCACACCGTCCGAGGGCTCGTCCAACAACAGGAGCTTCGGACGGCCGCACAAAGCCCGAGCGATCGCCAATACCTGCTGCTCTCCGCCCGAAAGCGTGCCGCCGTGCTGGGCGAGTCGGGACTTCAGCACCGGGAAATACTCGAACACCTCGTCGAGGATCTCACCGCCCCCCACCGCCTGCGTTCCCATGACGAGGTTCTCGCGCACGGTCAGTTTCGGGAAAATCCAGCGCCCCTGGGGCACCAACCCGATACCACGGCGCGCAATTTGATGGGTGCGCATCGCCGTGATGGAGTGCCCGAGAAAGCGTACTTGACCATCCACGCGCGGCAACAAGCCCATGATCGCTTTGACCAGCGTCGTCTTGCCGGCCCCGTTGCATCCGAGGACACCGACGACTTCGTTCGGCCCCACGTCGAAGCCGATTTGATGAAGGACATCCACATCCCCATAGCCGGCCGACAGTTGCTCAATGTGCAGCATGTATTACCCCCTGACCGAGATAAATGCGCCGGATCTCCTCGTCTTGCGCAATGTCGGCATAGCTGCCCTGTCGCACAACCTGCCCTCGGTGCATGACCCACGTTTCGCATTGCAGTGCTTCGACGAAACTCAGATCGTGCTCGATCGCCAGCACGGCGCACTGCTCACGCAGCCGGTGGATGAGGCGGACCAAACGGTGCGCATCATTAGCCGACAGGCCCGCAGCCGGCTCGTCCAGCAGCAACAGCGATGGCTGACACATCATCGCCATCCCGATTTCGAGCCATTGCCGTTCGCCATGCGGCAGGTGCATCGCGAGTTCGTTTGCGTCGGCCGACAGGCCGACCTCGTCAAGCACTGCATCGGGGTCGCGCATCGACGAATCGCGATACGACGCGACGGCCAGTCCGGCCACGACGAGGTTGTCTCGCACGCTCATCGCGAGGAAGGTGTTCGTCCCTTGAAATTTGCGCACCACGCCGCGCCGGCAGAAGTGATGCATCGGCCGGTCCGTCACCCGTTCGCCAGCGAGATATAAGTCGCCTGCCCCCGGTCTGATTGCCCCCGATAGCAGACCGACCAACGTGCTCTTGCCAGCTCCGTTCGGACCAATCACACACAGCAGGTCGCGCGGGCCGATCGTCACATCGACGTCCGCCACCGCGCGGATGCCGCCGAACGCGCGTTGCAGTCCGACGCCCTTCATCAATGGCGCGTCCATTACCGGCCTCCTTCCACGCGTTCGGCGTGGTGTGACGGTATTCGCCCCACGCCCATGCGCCCGATTCGACGAACGCCGGCAATCGCGCCGCGCAGCCGCAGGCCGTTGGGCAGGAACAGGACGCAGCCGAGGAAGAGGGTGCCCAGCATCAGCGGCCACCCGTCGGTGCTCAGGCTCGAGACGGTTTGCTTGAGCAGCGTCAACGCGATGGCCGCGACTACCGGGCCACCAAGCGTGCCCCGGCCGCCGACTGCGACCCAGAGAATGACTTCGGTGGCCAGTACCGGCGAAAACACGTCCGGCGCGACCACACCCGAGGAGGCGGCCATCAGACAACCCGCAATCGCGGCTAGTCCCGCCGAAGCGATGAACACCAGCAGCAAGTGCCATGATGTGTGGTAGCCGCACGCCTTCGCTCGCCATTCGTTGGTCGCGATCGCGGTCAACACGTTGCCGTACCGGCTGCGGCAGATAAGCCAGGTCACGCCAAGCAGTACGAGAAGCGTCACCGTCACCGCGTACCAGGCACCCCGTGCCCCGCTTATATCGACCGTGTACCCGGCAAGGTGGACGGACAACCCCGGAATGCCGAGCAGGCCGGTATCCCCCCCTGTGACCGACTGCCAGCTGGTAGCCAGTTGCTGGACGATGATCAGGACCGCCATACTGATAATCGCGAAGAAATGCAGCCGCACGCCTGCGAACAACAGGAAGTAGCCCAGCACCGCCGCGACCGCGATCGCGCAGACCAGTCCGATGATCAATCCGATAATCGGTGTCTGTCCGAACTGCACGGTAGCCGCGGCAAAACCGTACGCGCCCAAACCGAAGAACACGGTGTGTCCCAGCGTCAGCACACCCGCCCGGCCCCACAGCAGGTCGTAACTGAGCGCGAGCAGCCCCATAACCAGCGCGTCGCGCACAGTCGAGAGCAGATAAGGACCAAGACAATGCGGTAGGACCAACGCCGCCACCGCGATAGCAGCCCATGTGGCGATCAGCGAGAAATCTTCGCGATGAATGGGCGGCTGTGCCAGCCACAGGCGCCCGTGGGCAATAAATCGTTGGAACATCGGTCTACCCTTTTCCGAGGAGCTGATGGGCGGCACTGAAGCCTGGAATGAGACCCTGAGGTCTGAAACGGATCAGCACGATGGACAGAATCAACACCATCGCCGAAGCAAGCGACGGGTCGACGCGGTAGCTGAGCAGCGTTTCGACCGTGCCGACCAAGGTGCTGCCGAGCAGGCTGCCGATGATCGAACCGATGCCGCCCAAGACGATCACGAAGAACGCCTTGGCGAGATAGGCGACACCGAGGTGAGATTCCACCGACACCATTGGCGCCACGAGCGCTCCAGCGAGTGACGCGAGCGCCGCACCGCCGCAAAACGCCAGTCGGTTCAGACGCCGCGTGTCGACGCCAACGGCCTCGGCCATCGCCGGATGCTGGATTACCGCGCGCAGTTGCGTGCCGAACCGCGTGCGAGCGAACAGCAAGCAGCAACCGGCCGTCACCGTCAACGCCACGCCGATCACGAAGAGTCGGTACGCGGGATAATTTCCCCCGGGTACGGGAAGCGCGCCGTTGAAGGGCGTATACACGAGCATCGGCTGGGTGCCGAAAATCAGTTCGAGGGCCTTCTGGACGATCAAACTGACTGCATAGGTTGCAAGCAAAGTGTCGAGCGGCCGATGGTAGAGCAGCCGGATCACGAGCCGCTCCAGACACCACCCGAGCGTGGCGCCAATTGCGGGCGCCGCTAACAACGCGCACCAGAAGGCCTGCGGGCCACCCAATGACTGGGCGACGGCTAGCGTGTAGGCACCGATCGTGACCCATTCGGCATGCGCGAGGTTCACGATGTCCATCATGCCGAAGATGACTGCGAGCCCGAGCGCGACCAGCGCCAGAATGCTCACGTAACTGAGGATGTTCAAGATCGTTGTCATTGCATCAATCCAAATTTGCCCCCGCACCGGCGACGCACAGAGCAGCTAGCCTGAGCTCACTCGATCGAGGCAGGTTCACATGATCCAATCAGACGCCCCTACAAACCTATGCTTTCCTTTGCCCATAAACTAAGGATTGCTTAGTACAAAAATCAAGCAAAACCAAGAAACTCTTAGGATGTCCCGAAACGCAGCGACATCCTCCGTCTTCTCCAAGCGCCTCAAACAGGCGCGTCTGCGTTCGCGCCTAACCCAGGAACAGCTTGGCATCGACGCTGGAATTGACGAATTCTCCGCCAGCGCACGTGTCAACCAGTACGAGAAAGGCAAACACGTGCCCAAGCTTCAGATGGGCCAACGACTTGCCGAAGCGCTGCACGTTCCCACCAGTTTCCTTTACGAAGAAGACGACCTCCTCGCCAGCCTTCTCGCGACCGCGTCGCGGCTGCCTAGAGAAAAGAAGAAAATCCTTCTCGGACATGCAGAGACACTTGCACAGGCCCCAAGCGAGACGGGAAAAACAAAGTAACCCTCAACTGCTCAACTAAGCATTCCTTAGTAACATATCCGAGCAAATCCGGGACACTCCAAGCATGCCCGGTGACTCAACGCTCCTCTCCGTGTTTCCCAAGCGCCTGAAGCAGGCGCGCTTGCGCTCGGGCCTGACGCAGGAACAACTTGGAATTCAGGCCGGCATTGACGAATTCTCCGCCAGCGCGCGCGTCAACCAGTACGAAAAGGGAAAACACGCGCCCTCACTTCTGACCAGCCAACGCCTCGCACGAGCGCTGCTCGTCCCGACCAGCTTCCTCTACGAGGAAGATGACCTGCTCGCGAGCCTGCTTGCCATAGCAGGCCGGTTAACCAAGGAAAAAAAGAGGCTTCTGATTGCTAGCGCGGACGCGCTGGCGAAAGAATAAAGCCTAAGTTTTCCTGAGTCTCGTCGATACGCCGATTAGACCGTCAGCAGATGACGGCTGGCCGTATCACTCTGCACAGTTGGCAGAGGAAACGCCACAACAGAGCCTCTCCACCTCGATCAAAACCACCATACCGCGCCATCACAGGCCTGGGCAATCGCCGTTCGAGCTCTTAACCTGGTCAAGGCAATTTATTATCATCAAATTTACGACTACCGGTGTTGCGTGTCAACGCGAATCTTTCCAGCGTTTACCCGGACATTTATCGCTCCATTGGAACGTAGTCTTGAGACTTGACAACTACGTCCGTCGGGCCTAGCCTCTGTTTATTATAATTAATTGGAGGTGGCATGGGCGACGATCTTTGCGAACTGCCGGCGCGTGAACTCGTTGCGCTCTATGCGACCAGGAGCGCATCGCCGGTCGATGTCATGCAGGCCGTCCTCGAGCGCATCCAGTCGCTCGATTCAGCCGTCAACGCGTTCTGCCAGATCGCCGACCATGCGCGCGAGTTGGCACGTGCGTCGGAATCGCGATGGCAGCACGGGACACCACTAAGCCCGCTCGACGGCGTCCCAGTCAGCATCAAGGACAACGTCTCGATCGCCGGTCTTGCTACACGCTTTGGTTCGCGCACGACGTCGCACGAAGCGGCGCCGCTGGACAGCCCCTGTGTCGCGAGACTGCGCGAAGCGGGCGCAATTTGCTTTGCCAAGACCACTCTGCCGGACTTCGCGCACAAGATCGTCACGGACAGCCCGCTCACTGGCATCACGCGCAACCCTTGGAACCTCGCGTGCACCCCTGGTGGAAGCAGCGGAGGCGCCGCGGCCGCCGTCGCAGTCGGGATGGGCCCAATCGCAATCGGCACCGATGGGGGGGGATCCATTCGCATTCCGGCCGCCTTCACGGGAACCTTCGGATTCAAACCGAGCTTTGGGCGGGTCCCGCATGCACCGCGCGGACCTTTCGGGCTACTCAGTCACGTCGGCCCGATAACCCGCTGTGTGGAGGATGCCGCCCATATCCTGACGGCGATCAGTCGACCGGACAGCCGAGACTGGTACGCATTGCCGTTCGATGGCGCCGACTACGCACGCGGACTGAAATGTCAGCCCGCCCCCGGTGGCCTGCGCATTGCGTGCAGTCCGACGCTCGGACTGCCGGTCACCGTCCAAGCCGAAGTCCACGATGCCGTCACAAACGCCGCAGCTACCTTCCGCGAACTGGGCGCGCAGGTCCAGTTGGTAGACCCACCGAACGTCGCGCGCTGCAACGCAGTTCATACGACGCTCTGGCGCGCGTGCTGCCGTCAGCTCACAGGTGAAATGGCGGACGGGTGGGCCGAGTTGGATCCATCGCTGCAGGCGTACGCGCATGCTGGCAACGACATCTCAAGGGAAATCCTGCTCGGTGCGCTCATTGAAAGGGGAGAGCTGGGCGCAACGGTCAATGCCTTCTTCGAGCAGCACGACATCGTCATCTGTCCCGTGTACCCGAGTGTTGCCATGCCGATTGCGGACCTCACATCGAGTGACGAGCTGTTTCCGCATTTCACAGCGTGGTGCAATCAGCTGGGGCTCCCCGCCGCCAGCCTTTATACCGGCATGACCGCCAGGAATTTGCCCGTTGCCGTCCAGATCGTGGGCGGTCGCCATGCCGATGCGTTGGTCCTCTGGGCAAGCCACGTACTCGAGCTCGCGTTCGGGCGTGCTCCATTCTCGGACATGACGCGCGCCCTTTCTACGTCCGCGGCCAGCGCGACATCTGCCTGACGGCGAATCGACCTAAACGAACCTCGATCGCGAGGACCATGCGAGCGAAAGCCCGATCATCGGACGCTTGCGAGCGGAAGAAATAGCGATAGAGGGTCGTCGCCAAATTGGCTAAAGCCGAAATGTCGATAGAAGTCGGCGGCTTGCTCGTCCTTCGCGTCGACAGTCAACGCAGCGCCCGGAATCTCCGACTGCGCGGCTCGGCGCAACGCATTGACGAGCAGCGCGGCACCCAGCCCACGGCCGCGATACCTCCGGTCAACGGCCAATCGCCCCATGCGGATAACCGGAACCGCCGGATAGCGCGGTAGCTTTCGAGCCACCTCTTGCGGCAAGTCCGCAAGTGCGACACTTGCCGCAGACAGCGTGTAATAGCCGGCCACGAAGTCGCCATCCAGCATCACGAAGCACGCCGCTATACGGCGGCGAATATCCTGCGTGACGAACTCCCGAAGGTAACGATCGAGTGGCGTCGATCCGCACTCGAACTGCGACCGGTCGTGGGCAGCGGCAAGCGCGCAAACAACGAATCGATCGCCATTCATTCGTTACGCAATAGTCGATCATGGCTGGCGATCGCTCGATTGAGCGCATCTACCGGCTCCGGCGGTGAAATGATCAAGTCGGCAAACCGCCGCGAATCCGCCATCGATAGCCGGATCACCTCCGCTTCCGCGATCGCGCGCTGAGCCGCCTCGCGAGCCGCGGAAATGACGAAGTCGGTCATCGTGCGACCCTGGATTTCCGCAGCACGTCGGATCGCCGCATGCACGTCCGACTCAATCCGGGCCTCAAATCTTGTGGTAGCCATGAGAAATACCTCCCAATGGGATTGTACGGTAAATTGCCGGGTCGATCAACACGTGTACGGAAGATTGCCGGGTAATAGCAGCACGTAATCGAATCGCCCCCAGGCCATTTAGGGCTCGCCGCGCTCCGTGCGCAGGTCCAGCTCGGAATCCAACACCAACTTCTGCTGCAGCGCCGCATGAACCTTACGCAGTTGCGCTTCCGCTTCGTCCATGTGCACGGCCATGAGCCGCGCGACCGCGTCCGCATCCCTGCGCCGCGCGGCTTCCAGAATCGCACGGTGTGCAGCGACCGTGTTCCGGCCGAAGGCCTGGTAATCGCGCTGCGTCACGTTTCCGGCGACGATTACCAGCGAGTGCAGCATCTGGTTGATGATCTGGCACAAGCAGCGCAAAAACGCATTGGGATGCGCGGCTGCCAGCACGTCGTGAAAATGAATGTCCTCGTGGCGCTGATCGAGCGCCTCCTCGCTACGCGCCTCAAACGGCTCGCATACCGACACGCTGCGCTCGAGCGCTTCGAAGTCTGCCTCGCTCAGATGAGCGACGGCGCCCGCCGCCACCATGGGCTCCAGCGTGCGGCGCACCGCGTAGATGTCCCCGAGCGTGAGGTTCTCGAAAAACAGATAGTTCTGCAGGGACTGGAACGCCCGCGCGATGGGAACGCGCGTAATCGTCGCGCCCCCGTCGGGCCCCGTGCTCAGCGTCACGAGCCCCTGCACTTCCAGCGCCTTGAGCGCGTCGCGCATCGAGCCTCGGCTTACATTGAACATCTGCTGCAACTCCGCCTCCTTGTTGAGGCGCTTGCCCGGGCGCAACAGTCCATCGTTGATCCCGCGCTTGATCTGCTCGGCGACCTGATCGCCGCGCTTGATCGTGCGGGAACCGCGCTTGTCTGGCTGCGCCAGCGGCATCTTCTTTTCGGTTATCCGTTTTCGCCCTGCCATATTCGTCACGTCCGTCGGTGGCGTTCATCACTTTGTCTCGCCGCCATTATCGGGCATCCGCTACGCGTGCGGTCGGACTCCGGGCCCAGGACACCCCCTCACCCTCCCTATGCGCGGAGGTGGGCAGGGTGCCGGCAAGCACCTACGCTCCAGTCCGAACGACACCTGCGCGGCGTACCCGCTGGTCGCGGGCCTGTCGATGATCCGGCGCAAGTGCGCGGTGTTGGAGGAAATGGGCCATGACTGCGAATCTGCAACCGTCACAGCAGCGTCCCACGCTGGCGACGCTCGAGGCCAGCCTCGCGGCCTGCGGGCTGCAGCTTAACCGGCTCGCCGCACGCATGCGGGCGCACGGCCCGGCGGCCGACGCTACGGGGCAAATTCCCGAGGCCGCTTGGGAGTCTGACGATGTCGCCGCCCTGAACCTCAATCTGGTTCCGCTCGCGTACGGCGGGTGCCCGGACGCTCAGTCGCTCGTGTCGCGCGTGATCCTCATGGAATATCTCGGCTACGCCGATGCGGGCTTGGCGCTCGCACTGCCCGGCCCTGGCCTGGCAATGCCCCCCGTCCTCGAGCTAGCCAGTGCTCGACAGCAGGCCGACTTCTTCGAACACTTCCGCAGCGAGACACCACGCTGGGGCGCCTTCGCCATCACCGAGCCCGATTGCGGATCCGACGCTACGGCCATGCGAACCACAGCTCGCAAGACGGCACACGGCTGGGTATTGAACGGTACCAAGTGCTTCATCACGAACGGTGCGCGCGCCGACTGCGTGATCACGTTCGCCACGGTCAACCGGCAGGTGGGCCGCTTCGGCATCCGCGCATTTCGCGTCGATCGCGGTACGCCAGGTTTTTCGGTCGCGCGTATTGAGCGCATGTCGGGCTTGCGCGTGAGCCAACTCGCCGTGCTCTCGTACGCTGACTGCGAAGTGCCCGAAGAGGCGCTCCTCAGCCGCGGCGATGAAAACCCCCTCGACGATGCGTTCTCGGGAGCCCAACAGGCATGGGACTATTTCCGGCCCCTGCTCTCCGCAGTCATGATCGGCGCCTGTCGGCGGGTGCGCGACGATCTAGCGACCTATTTCGACGCCGGCGCACATCCGGCCCACGAGCGCCACCGCATCGCCGACGTAGAAGCGAGCCTTCTCGACGTCGATCGACAGATCACTGCGGCACAGTTGCTGTGCCATCACGCGGCGTGGAAAACCGATCACGGCATCGCGACTTCCATGGACTCGTCGATCGCCAAGGCCTATGCCTCGCGCGTGGCCGCGCGTGTCACGCGCGCGTCCCTCGAACTGGCCGGTCTCGACGGTATCGCCGCCTATCCATCGCTCGAGCAAAGCTACCGCGATGCGAAAGCGTTCGACATTATGGAAGGCACCGGAGACATGCAGCGGCTCATGATCGCGCGGGCCGCGCAGCGCGCGACCTCGCTCCCATGGGACATCACTCAATCGCCGCCTCCCCGGCCCACACAGCCCTTCTCATCTTGAGATTTCGAAGCCTCTCACCGGAGAACGCTCATGGCATCCCACCCTCCCTCGACCCGACGCGACGACGTTGCTTCCACCGTAAAGGCCTGCCTGCTGTCGGTACTCGGCAGCAACCTGAGCGCAGAGCTCATCGTCGACGACACCAATCTCTTCGACGTCGGCGTCGATTCGATGAACATGACGGAGCTGCTCCTCCAACTCGAGCAACGCTTTGGCTTCACGCTAGCGCCCGAGGATCTGTCGGCCGATCTGTTCATGCGCTTCGGCAACCTGGTTTCATTCGTCGCGTCCCATGTCTCAGCCCAGTGACCACGCGGGCGTCGAGCCTCGCATCGTCGCCTCGGCGCGATACATCCCCTATGCCCGTGTCGCTCCGGATGCGTCTATCGAACCGGTTGCCGCTACCGGCATCACGGCACGAGAGGTGGTCATGCAGGCAGTCTATGCCGATACCTTGCGGTGGCGAGAAGCTCGCGCGCGATGCGGCGAGGGTGATCGTCCCGCGTCACAAGTCAGCCTCGCAGCGGATCGCCCGGTTGCCAACGAACCTCGGATGACGCTTTCGGACATGGCGCTAACTGTCGCGCAAACCCTTCTCGACGCTTTGCCCCAACGAGCGGAGCTTACGCCGGACCAGATCATTGTGTGCACCACCAGCTTCGAACACGACCTCGCGCTGTCCTGCGCTTGCCGTCTGCACTGCGAACTCCGATCGAGCCGTGCGCCCTTTGCGATCGGACAGCTTCAAAGCGTGTCGTTCCTGATGGCACTGGACGTTGCCCTCGCCATGATGGCCGTCGACACACAGATGCGTGCCGTGCTGATCGTCGCCGCCGAGCGGTGGCTCCCGCCGTTTGTGCGGCGAGTCGATGCGTTGACCGTCATGGGCGACGGGGCGGCTGCCGTCCTGATCGCGAGATCTCCCATTCCGGGATGGCGGGTGCGCAGCCTCACGATCCGCACGCCGGGGCCCGGCGCTTTCGCGTCAACGGACCGCGGGCTCATTGGCGCCACGACACTCACGCAGGCCATCGATGACGCGTGCACACGCGCCAAGCTGTGCGCAGCGGACATCGACTGGATCTTGCCGCCCTCCGCCGTCGAGGCGCAACTCATAAGAGAGCTCGGCGCACGCAGTGGGCTGCCGGTCGAACGAATCTGGCATGAAGACCAAGACGCGCACGGCCACCTCTGTGCGGCGGACACGCCCGCACGGCTCGACGCACTGCTGAGATCGATCGCGCCCTCGCACGGACAATGCATGCTCGTCAGTTCCCTCGGCTTCCAGGGACAGGCCGCCTGCGCTCTCCTTGATTTCCGTGGGGAAAACACATGACGGCCTCGGTTCGACCTCCCTCGCTATCGCTGTCCGGCATCGCGTTCTGCCTGCCCGAGAAGACGGTGGATGCACATCGCTGGGCGGCACGTTGCGGCCTGCCGGACGCACGCGCCCGCGCACTGCTCGACAACGGCGTCGCGCAGTTCCACGACGCTGCCGGCGCCTCGCCTGTGGCCCTGGCCGTCCATGCCGTTTCCTCGCTGCTGCACGAAACCGACACCGCTCCGGAAACGGTGGATGCGCTCGTCTATACGCATACGATTCAGACCAGCGTCCTTGCGCCACCCGCGAACACCGCCCAAGAGATTCAGCTCTGCACGGGGCTGAGCCGCGCACTGGCGTTTTCGATCATGCAGCAGCACTGCGTCTCGCCGATGGCAGCCATCCGCGCGCTGCTCGCGCTCGCTGTGCGGCACTCATCGCTTAGGCGCGCGATCGTCGTCTGTGCCGATGTAATCGGTTCGGAATGCGACCGGCTGCGGGCGATTCAAGACCTTGCGCTGCACAGCGATGGCGCCTGCGCATTGCTGCTCGAGCGTGACGGCGAGCGCGACGTCATCGCCGGCCTGTACCTGTACACCGACGGCCGTTCTTTCCGCGGCACCGATGACGATCTGCAGCCGGTGCCCGACGATCGCTACTACTGGTCCGCGTTCTCCACGATGCGCGCCGCCATTCGGCAAGCCGGTATCACGAGCCGCGACATCACGCACGTGCTGCCCCATCACGTGAATTTGCCGGGCTGGGCCAGGCTGATGACGATGCTGTCCGTCCGACAAGAGCGGCTGTTCACCGCGAATTTCGGGCGAATCGGCCACGTCTTCGGCGCGGACCCCTTCATCGACTTTCGAACCTGCCGGGATCGGAAACCTGGAGGCTGGTCCCTGCTGTTTTCGTGCGGTCTCGCCGGCTGCTTCGGTGCGATGGTGATACGTCACTGACCGCTCAGCAAGCACTTCTTTAACGCTCATCCTCGACCTCGATACCCCCATGAACAACATCCTCGACATTGTTCGCGCGGCCGCACGGCAGACGCCCGACGCGCAAGCCCTTGTTTGCGGTCCAGCTAGCCTGACTTATCGGATCCTGGCATGCCGGGTACACGCTTTGGCTAACGCGCTATGCTCGCTCGGCATCCCAACGGGCGCCCGTATCGCAATCTTTTTGGACAAGCGCATCGAGACCGTCATATCGATGCTCGGCGCAGCGGCCGCGCAATGCGTGTTCGTTCCCATCAATCCACTGCTCAAGCCCCAGCAGGTCGCTCACGTGCTGCGCGACTGCAGCGCCGACTGCCTGATCACCACTGCCCTTCGCGCGCGCGTACTCGACGAAAATGGCGTGGCGGGCGTTCACCACACGATCATCGTGGATGATCCCAGCGCGGTGAGCCGGCATCTGCGCATGCAAACGCACATCCACACTTGGCCTGAGCCTGCATGCGTCGGTAGTACTGCAAACGATGAGGGGGACACGCCACGCTCAGCATCGGCATCGGGTATCGACACGGATCTGGCCGCCATCCTTTACACGTCCGGCTCGACCGGGCTGCCCAAAGGCGTGATGCTCAGTCATCGCAACCTGCTCGAGGGTGCGTGGAGCGTTTCCCATTACCTGCGTCACACCGCAACCGACCGGATCCTCGCCGTTCTGCCGCTCAGCTTCGACGCGGGCTTGAGCCAACTCACCTCGGCCTGGTATGCGGGCGCCGCCGCTGTGCTCATCAACTACGTGACGCCACAGGACGTCATCGAAGCGTGCTAGCGTGAACGCATTACTGCAATCACAGGCGTGCCGCCCTTATGGATGCAGCTCGCCCGCGCGACCTGGCCGAGCGCGGCGTGCCCCACGCTGCGCTACTTCGCCAATACGGGCGGCCGGCTTCCGCTGCCCGTCCTGCAGCAACTGCGCACGCTGTTTCCGCAAGCGCTGCCCTATCTGATGTATGGACTGACCGAAGCGTTCCGCTCGACGTTTCTCGATCCCAGCGAGGTTGACCGCCGCCCCGATTCGATCGGCAAAGCCGTGCCAAACGCCCGCATCCTCGTCGTCCGCAAGGACGGCTCCCCATGCGAGCCCGACGAGACCGGCGAATTGGTCCACGTCGGCGCCTGTGTCACGCTGGGCTACTGGAACGACGCGGACCGTACCGCCCAGCACTACCGGCCGTCTCCCGAAGTCAAGCCCGGTGGCGCGGCGCGAGATATCGCGGTCTGGTCGGGAGACCTCGTGCGGCGTGACTCCGAGGGATTTCTCTACTTCGTCGCACGCAACGACGCTCAAATCAAGAGTTCCGGGTACCGCGTCAGCCCTGAGGAGATCGAGGAAACCGTTCACGGCAGCGGACTCGTCGCAGAAGCCGTCGCCCTCGGCGTGCCTGACGACGAACTTGGCGAAGCGATTGTGCTGCTGGTTGTGCCGGCAGCCGAGCCGTTCGATACCGAAGCGCTGCAAACGTGGTGCGCGCAACGGCTGCCTCGGTACATGGTGCCGCAGCGCCTGATCGTTCGCCCAGAGATCCCGCGCAACCCCAACGGGAAGTTCGATCGAACTGCGTTGCGCGCGGCGTTCACCGGCACGCAAGTCGAGCCCGAAGCGAGGCGATCGTGAACCTCCCATTCCTTGAGCAAAACGGCGTTCTGGCTATCGGCGGCATCGATGTCGCTCGCCTAGCCGACCGCGCCGGGCGCACGCCCTTCTTTGCCTATGATCGAGCCGCGATCGACGCTCGCGTACGCATGCTGCGCGACAAACTGCCCGGCGACATCGAATTGCACTACTCAATCAAAGCCAATCCGATGCAAGCCATCGTGCACCACCTCGCGACGCGCGTCGACGGCTTCGATGTCGCCTCCGCATCTGAGATGGCGCTCGCCCTGGATACCGGTGCTGGCGCCCGCCAGATCGGCTTCGCCGGTCCGGGCAAAGAGCGCGATGAGCTGCGTCGCGCAGTAGCGAGTGGCGTCAACATTCACCTCGAATCGGTCACCCAACTGCACCTCGTCGCGGCACTCGGCTGGGAACTCGGTTTGCGCCCCAACGTCGCCATCCGCGTCAACCCGAACTTCCACGTCGGCCAGAGCGGCATGCGAATGGGCGGTGGCGCCGCGCAGTTCGGCATCGATGCGGAACAGGTGCCGGCGCTGCTGCGCGAGGTCGACGCGCACGATGTGGCGCTCGTCGGCTTTCATCTTTTTTGGGGATCGCAGTGCCTGCACGCCGCAACCATCATCCAGGCCCAGCAGCAAAGCGCGGAGCTCGTCACGAGACTCGCCACCGATCTACCGACCGCCCCGCGATACGTCAATATGGGCGGCGGCTTCGGTATCCCGTATTTCGCGGGCGACACGCCGCTCGACATCGACGCGGTCACACAAGCGATGCACGGCTGGCTCCCGCAGTTCCACGACCGTCTGCCGGGCACCCGCATCGTCCTCGAACTCGGACGGTACTTGGTCGGAGAAGCCGGCGTCTACGTGTGCCGCGTCATCGATCGCAAGGCTTCCCGCGGCAGGACATTCCTGATCACCGACGGCGGACTGCACCACCATCTGGCTGCCTCCGGAAATTTCGGGCAAGTTCTGCGCCGCAATTTTCCAGCGCTGCTTGGCAATCGCCTGAACGACGCGCCCCAAGAGCGCTGCGACATCGTCGGGTGCTTATGCACACCACTCGACCGAATCGCGGACGACGTGCCGCTGCCCGATGCCCGCATCGGGGACTTCGTCGTGGTTCTGCAGTCGGGTGCCTATGGGCGATCGGCAAGTCCGGCCGACTTTCTCGGCCATCCCGCCGCTATCGAGATGCTCGTCTAAAGCTTCATCGTGAACGTGGAGAATTGCGATGCTCGCAACCGAATCTCTCGTGTCGCCACCCTCGCCCACCACATGGGCCATGACCGACGATCAACGCAGCCTTCACGCGGCCAGCCAGCGCTTTGCCCGGGAGCGGCTGGAGCCTCTGCTGGCCAAGCCGCCTACGCCAGCGGCTTGGGAGGAAACCGTTGAGCTGGCCGCGACACTCGATCTCGGGACAATGATCCTGCCGGCACGCCGAGGCGGCCTGGCAGTCGAGCGCCACGAGCTGTCTCTGGTCATCGAGGCCCTCGCTGCAGGCCCCCTTGAGCGGGCGGCGGAACTCACCCTTAGCGCGCCAGCGCTCATGACGCTACGCGCGCATGACGCACTCGACTTGCTCCCCCCGCGCCCAGTTGGCGACTACTTCGACGGTGCAATCCCGCTCGCGCTGACTGTGCCGAGCACAGAAGCCGCTGTGCAATGGCGCCTGCGCCAAGCCGACACGCCAGGGCTCACGATGCAAATCGACGACCTCGACCGCCAGCGTCTCATCCTTGCACATGTCGCTCCCTCTCCAGTCACTTGTCGATGCGGGCGCGCCATCACGCTCGGCGACCTCGTCCTCGAGCAGTCGAATCTCGAGCAGATCGCGGCAGCACCGCCGCTCGCCACGATCGAGCAGCTCGATCGGAACGGGACGTCGCCTGCGCAGACCTGGCTCACGGAAGTCGGTCTCTATCTTGCCGCGCTGCTGACCGGCGCGATGCAGCACAGCGTTACGTTCGCGCTCGATTACGCGACATCGAGACTGGCCTTCAAAAAGCCCTTGGCGAATCATCAGCTCGTTGCGACACGGCTGGCCGATATGCTGATTGCCACCCACGGCGCACACCTCTTTCTACGCCATGTGACAACCACCGAACCACCCGCACCTACAGCGCTTGTGCGTCAACTAATTGGCCATGTTGCCGCCGAATCCGTTGACGTCAACCGCGAACTCGTCCAACTCTGCGGCGGCCACGGCTATGTCGAAGGACTGCCGCCGGCCGCGCGCTTCCAATCCAGCCACTGGTTCGCATGGCTGCTCAGGCAAATCGACGCGGCGCTCGGACGGTTCCCGATGTCCGCCTCGTCCGGGACTCGGGCGGGAGCGTGCGCATGAGCGATCATGCCCACCCGCACAGCCCCACCACGTTCTCGGCGGGTGAGGCGTTGCCATTTACGGGCTATTGGCTGCGCGAACCGAATCGGGACGACGTCCACGACATCGCCGCCTGGCTCGCGCAACCCACCATCAATCGATGGTTCGACTTCGGCCTCGGCCGACAAGCACTGACCGCGCTCGCCGTGCTCGCGATGCTGCAAAGCAGACGGCACCGAATACGTGTGTTCGGCCCGACCGGGTATCGCGCCCCAAGCGGTCTGGTCGCTGTCAGCGACATCACGCATCGCTTCGCCACGGGCTCCTTCTGGGTGCTGCGCGACAGCCAGCGGCCCGCCTACGCGGACATGACTTATGATGCATCGAGATCTGTCCTGCGCGAATCGTTCGAGTGCGACAAGCTGCACTGCATCACCGCATGGGCGGTCGAGACAAACGTTGCGTCACAGCGCCTGCTCGGGCGGCTCGGATTTCGTACGATTGGGCTGCAACGCGCTTGCCATCTCGTCGATGGCAAGCGGCTCGGTCGGCTGCTTTACGACCTCTTGCGGGACGATCTCGCCGCACCTTCTCGCACATCATGAAGAATGCGCCCCTGATTACGGCGCTTGCCGTCTATGTACCGCCTCCTGTCGCACTGGACCGTTGGCAGGACATTGAGCCTACGCCTCATGAGACTGCGCCATCGGGCTGGGATGCCTGGATCGCGTCCTGGCGCCGGGAATATGGCGCCAGGACGGCAACGGCGAAGGAGGCGGCGAGCACTGACCTAAACGATGCAAGCGCCGAAGGAGCGAGCAACCCACGTGTCGATCGGGCGCCCGTCGAGCTCGAAGCCGATCAGTCGGGGCTCGCCGCCAGGGTGACGCATGCAATCTGTGCAGCGCGGCATCGGGAGGCCGCTTCGATCGACTTCGTGATCTTCTGTCACACAAGTCTGAACGAACACGTCTCCACCACCGTCGCCGGGCGCTTGCGAACGATCGTCGGCACACCCTGCTTTCCGTTCTCCGTGTCGCAACAGCAGGGCGCGTCCTTGTTCACCGCGCTTCAGCTCGCCACGGATCTGCTGATCGCGGAACCCGATGCCCGCACCATCCTGATCGTGGCCGCGGAAAAATGGTGCCCGCCGTTTTCGCGATGGACCGGGCAGGCGATATTGCACGGTGACGCGGCCGGGGCAATTCTAGTGGAGCGGCCCGCGCTCGCTACACGCGGACTCCAACTGATCGACGCATCGGCTCACCCCCTCCACCGGGCTTCGGCTCACCCACCGCTCTCGCGTGCGGGTATCGAGTGCGTGTGGGCGCCCGCCCTCCTGTCGACAATCGATGCGATGTTGGCACGACACGGCCTTCACTCAAACGGTCTGGCAGCTACGGTCGGACAGGCCATCGATCCAAAGTTGGACGATCTCGTGTGCCGGCATCTTGGCGTTTGCTCAACCGAGCCCCGGCGCTGCGCGTATCTGGGCGCGGCCGACTCCATCGTACGACTGGCTCGCACCCTCGGCTCGCACAGGTTCACCTCGCAAGATCGAATTCTTATGTGGGGAATCGGCTTGGGCGGTTACACAGGATGCGCATTGCTGGCAGCACACGGCTTCCCATCCATATTGGGCGATGTCGATAGCCACAACTCGGCATGACTGTTTCCATCGGCATCCCGTACGTCGCATACTATCTGCCCGAGCAGATCGTTGACGTGCGAACCTGGGCTCAGAGAACGGGACAATCAGGCGGCACCATTGCACGCCTGGAGCGAGCGGGCGTACGTCATTTCCGCGATGCAGGAGAACGAACGGCGTTTTCCCTCGCGGCTAGCGCCGTCGAGTCCCTGCTGAGCACAGCCGCGCTTGCCCCTGACACGGTCGACTCTCTCGTCTACGTCCATACGCTGCAAGGCAGCATCGCGCCGCCGCCCCAGTCCCTGCCGCGTCTGCTCTGCGAACGGTTCGGCTTCGCACACGCCGACGCATTCTCATTCGCCCAGCAGCACTGCGCATCGTCCATCGGTGCCTTGCGGATTATCCGCGCGATGTTCATTGCCCGTCCGGCCGTGCGCCGCGTTTTGCTAGTCGGAGCCGACGTGATGCCACTCGCTGCCGAAAGACTGATGGAAGCGGCGGGCCTCTTGAGCGATGGTGCGTGCGCGGTGCTCGTCGAACGCGACGCCCAGATCAATCGCTTGGTCGCACTGGCAAGCCACGCGAGCGGCAATGGCTGGCGCGGAATGCTCGCAGGAGAAGAGCAGCGCTTTGCCGCGCAGTATTTTTTCACGGCTAGACGGCTCATTTTGCAGGTCACCGACCAAGCCCATGTGCCCCATGTCAAGATACAGCGCATTCTCCCGCCCCACCTCGATCTCCCGGCATGGCGTCGAATCGTGACGTCCCTCGATCTTCCACCAACGTGCCTGTTCGCACGCAACTTCGCCCGCATTGCGCACGTGACAGTAAGCGATCCATTTATTAATCTTGCAGATTGCAACGATTTGATGCCGGGCGAGCCTTTCCTGCTGTGTGCTCGCGGCGTCGGCGGATTCTCCGCAACCGCCCTGTTGGTACGCTAGTAGGCCTGATCGAGTTAGCGCCAGTTTCGCGAACGGACGGCACAACGTCGATCGCCGCGGGAGCGATGATTTCCGTTGAAAGCTAAAATTCGGCTTTTCTCAATCAAATATTACAATTTATTTAATTCTCCGCTGACATTTTTCTATTGGTTAGCATTCTCAGCGCGAACGCTCTTAGATAGCCACCGGATGTTATAAAAAAATCATGAGCGACATCGAGACGGATTGACGTCCAACACCACATTCCCCCACAATGCAAGCAGCATTGATACCGAACGCCCAACGCTCCCATCGAATAATTCACTCTGAATAGCGACGAGCCGAAGCGAGGTGACAACCGTGAGCCCAATCTTTCGACATCGGGCGAACCGAAAACAGTTCATCATATCCAATACGGACTTAGCAGCACGAATGACCCCGCTGCTTAAACCGTTTTCGGACTCGCGCGACCTGCCATCCCTCACGAACTTGTTTGGTGAGACAGTGCGTTCGCTCGGCTTTCCGTGCTACGCCATCAGCCGCATATCAAGAACTCGCTCACGCCCCAGGCCTCGGGTAGACGTAGAGACAATTTGCACACATTATCCCAATAATTGGGTGCAACACTACCTGCAACACGACTACGGATCAGTCGATCCGGTACACCGTGTAGCCTTTACTCACTGCGTACCCTATCGCTGGAGCGATATTACCGTCTTGAATCGTGCCGAGCGGCGCGTTCTCGGCGAAGCGAGCGATGCCGGACTGTCGAATGGACTGAGCATTCCCATTCATGAGCCGGCAGGTGATGTTTTGCTCGTCAACCTATCCGGCCCACGATCGCGCGCGTGCACGATCCTCGACGTGCGGCTAGCCAACCTGATCAGCGTCCTGTTCCACCAAGAATTGGAACGGCTCAGGCATGTCCCGGATCGTGGCCCGGCGCTGCATCTCACCCCACGCCAGCGTGAATGTCTGCATTGGGTGGCAGAGGGTAAGACTTCATGGGAGATCAGCGTCATCCTTGGAATCTCGCATCACACCGTCGCCTATCACATTGCTGAAGCGATGAAGACGCTGAACGTTCATAGTCGAACGAAGGCCGCCGTCGATGCGTCCGTCTATGGACTGATTCAGCAGTGACTGCGCAAAAAATTCGCCACTCCCGTCCGCCGATCATCTCCACTGGTCTGCCTTGGCAGCCGCTCTGTCCGCCTTGGACTGAGTGAGTGGCCGTCCCACATACTGGATCCGAGCCCCTGGTCCGTCGGCGTCCAGACTTTAGTGCGGGTTTCAAGTACAGCGTTCGACCGCGCATGCGCTCGTCCGCATATCCTCCCTGGCCGACTAGTTCCCCCCTCGGTCCCACCTTGATAGCGTGGCGTCCATTGACATTCGAGGAGCAAGCAAATGCACGACCTCGTCGCCGGCAAACTCCATGACCTGCCACTCGAGATACGTCACGATCTGGGGCTCTTCCGCCACGAGGTGTTCGTTCGACGTCTGGGTTGGTCGCTGCCGGATATCCAAGGAGCCGCCGCCGTCGAATGGGATCGATTCGATGGCGAAAACACTGTTCAGATTGTCGCACTCGACTCAAGGCGGCGAGTATGCGGCTGCGCAAGGCTTATACCAACCACGGGCCAATACCTTGTCCAGGACCTGCTTCCTCGATCGTTGAATATTGATCTTCCTTGCTCGCCCACAGTTTGGGAACTCTCGCGGTTCGCCGCATCCGTCATTTCTGACGATTCACCGAGTTCGATATCGGGCATGCGGCTATTTCCCCATGCAATGGCCATCGCGGCCTCACTCGGCGCGACGCGCATCGTCGGTGCGGTAACCCGCGCTATCGCACGACTGTATCGCCGTTTTGGCCTTGAACTGCGGCAGATCGAGCCGGTTGGGGAGCGGCACGCATTGCCCTTTATGGTCTGCGCGATCGACCTCTCTGCCTTGGCGTTCGCCCATCTCGGGCACGATCCAGACAATCTTTTGAACGCGATCACGTGGTACGGGCCGCGTCCATCGACGGCTATTTCCGACATGAGCGTGGCCGTGCCCCGTCTCCGATTGTTCGACGGATTGCCTGCGTCTCCATGCGATTCGGGGATTGGCACCGAGAAAGGCGGCCAGCAGACGTGCGGCGACTGCACTCCCATCACGGGCATCACGCCACGGCGATCGTGTGGTGACGATGCCGGTTGTCGACGTCCTTCACCCAATCCGGCCTGATCGCGGACGCGTACGCTTGGCCGCTACGCGAAGCTTCACCGTTTGCCTGCATGCTCAATCGCAGGCGTTCATCGATCGCGTGCGCCACCGTGGAAGACTTTGGAGGATGACGGCGATCACAGTCCGCCCAGAACACGTACATCGCGTCGAACAATACCGACAGTATCGACGTCAAGTAAGGCAATCGGACCGTCACGCCGTTCCCTGATGCGCTGCCTTCGGGCTGATAGAAGTGCGTATCGATTAGCTCGGGTGGAAGCTTGATTCGCAGGGAATCGAGCTCACGTTGCAAACGGTCTTCGACGCGATAGTGCGCGGTGGCGGAATTTGCCAGCGCGTTCCGGAGTTCGCACAGCTTCTGGTCTTTCAACTGAATGCATCTTGTGAGCTGATGGATTTCCGTTTCCGCACGCCGCAAGTGATCATGCAAGGCTGCACAATCGCATGATCGCGTTGAGCCCGGCTTCTCATCGCCAAAATGGCACGCTCTTTCGCCTCGCTCCATAGCTTGCCTCGCCTTGTACCCGGCGCATTCATGCACCGCGTAAGCACCTCGACCGCGAACACAAAGCCCGGCGCTGCGTAGCGGCCGTGCTGGCATCGTCTGAACCCAAACAGCGAAAGCACGGAGCAATCCGATCAGGACGCGTACGATCACGGAGTGGGTATATACGTTTTTCGTTTTTTCCCGGTTCAATGTCAACTACGAAACTAAGCTGGATATTGCCATCCGCGCCCGGTCAACTATGCAGCGAATGGCTTAACTGCCGGCGACGTCTATGGCGCAACGTATCGGTATCGGCCCGCGAATCCCATTGTTGAGAGCATGACGTTGATGACCGACGGTCCTTCCTGTGCGACGACGGGAGACATTACTATTCGATCGGTTGACGACGCCTACCAAGTGACGCTGTCCCGCCGCTGTCGATAGGACTCCGATCGCCTATGCGCGCGACCTGGATGGTGCGAGAGCCGCGCCAGCGGTCAACTAGCACAGAGCATCGTTGGCCGACAATCCATCGATTTCGACAGCGATCGCCTAGCGCTCGCCCGGCGGGTAGCTAGATGGGTAGCTGCGTGGGTGAAGCCTCACACAGACCCATATCTGACGCGCCTTACATGAAACTTCCTGAATCAACGGCACGTTCTATGGCACACAAAGAGCGACGAGCTTCGAGAAGTGGCACGACGAGACGCCTGACGATTTCGTCTTTTCGTTGAAGGCGCCGCGCTTTGCGACGCATCGGCGCGTCCTCGCCGAAGCCGGGGACTCCATCGAGCGTTTTTTTGCGAGCGGCGTGCTCGCGCTGAAAGACAAGCTCGGCCCGATCAATTGGCAGTTCCCGACGACCAAGCAATTCGATGCGGAAGATTTCGACGCCTTTCTCTCGCTGTTACCCGAGCGCATCGAAGGCCGTGCGATTCGACATGCCGTGGAAGTGAGGCACGAGAGCTTTGGGCACCCCGAGTTCGTCTCACTCGCACGCGAGCATGGCGTCGCGATCGTGATCGCGGGCGATAGCGACTATCCGCAAATCGCCGACGTCACGGCCCCATTCGTCTACGCGCGCATCATGGGCACCGTCGATTCGGAAGCGCTCGGCTATTCGGAAAAGGCGTTGGACGCCTGGGCCCTGCGGGCGAACACGTGGGCCGCGGGAAAGCAGCCCGAAGACATGCAAACGATTGCCCCAACCAAGGACGAGCCCGCGCCCCGCGACGTCTACCTCTATGTCATCAGCGGCTACAAGGTGTGCAATCCGGCCGCCGGGATGGCGCTGATCGACCGCATCGGCAACATGCAGACTTAGCGTTCACCCAGCCACACGCCGGCGGCGATCACTCTCAACGGCCAAACCGCACGCTAAAACAACCGCGGCGTGCCCACCCAAACGAGCGTGACCTCGCCCTTGCCGGTGTTGGCCCAGCTGTGAGGCACCGTCGATTCGTAATGCGCGCTATCCCCGGCGTAGAGCACGAACGTCTTGCCTTCGAGCGTCAACGACATTTCTCCGGAAATCACGTAAAGGAATTCCTCGCCCGCATGCGTCGTTACTTCCGCCGCTTCGCGCTGCCCCGCCGGCAAGCGCACGAGAATGCTCTCGAGCTGGCTGCCGACCGATGAGTTCGTCAGCCGCGCAAACAGATCCGTCGAATCGGCGAAGCTGAAGAAGCGCAGTTGGCCCGCACGCCTCACCGAGCGTTCCTCGCTCGGGGTATCGACGAAGTACTGCAGCGTGACGCCAAGTGCGGCGGCAATTCCGGCGAGGGATGTCAGCGAAGGCGTGGCGAGGCCGCGTTCCACTTGCGACAAAAACGGCTTGGAAATACCGGCTACCGTGGCCGTTTCATCGAGCGTCTTATGTAGACGTTGCCGCAGCGCTCGAATCTTGCTGCCCAAATCCGCAGCTTGGCGGGCACTTTCGACGTTCAAAGGCATAGAAAATACGTTGCTCGCGGTAACTAGTAGTGGTCGTATCAAACTTGTTTATGCGGCGCCAAAGCGCCCGGCGCATCTTCGCGCAGCCGGCTTCCCAAAAAGAAAAAGCACTCTATGTTGCCAGAACACGGTTGCCGAACGCAAAAGGAAGGGTTTACCGCGACGCCTGCCGGCGGCTATTAGGGCCGGCTCGATCCACGCCGTCGCAAGCCCTCTGCCGAACCCCGCGGCCTAGTCGAGATATTCGCCGGCGCGCTGTTTCAAGGCCGCACTGAATTCATCGAGCCAACCGATCGACAAGCGCCAACTCTGCCAATACAAATCGACGTCGAGATGGCGTCCCGGCGCCAGTTCGACCAACTCGCCGCCGGCGAACACGGGACCGAGCATTTTCGTCGGGCACATGCCCCAACCCAAGCCTGTGATGCAGGCGCGCAAGAACCCGCCGACGTGCGGCACCCAATGCTGGGGCGGATCGATGTCGGCACGGGTCACGCGCCGCATGAACCGCGCTTGCAATGCATCTTTCGGATTGAAGACCACGCACGGCGCCCGCCGCAGCGATTCCCGGTTGACGCCATCCTTGAAATAGCGTGCGAAGAACGACGGCGAGCATACGGCCAGATAGCGCATTCGCCCCAGACGCACGGAACGGCACCCCTGAACCGGCTCGGCCTGCGTGGTGACCGCTCCCTGCACGCTGCCGTCGCGAATGCGCTGCGCGGTGTGATCCTGATCGTCGATGACGAGGTCGAGCAGCATCCGCCGCTGCGAGCAAAACGGCGCGACTGCATCGACGAACCAAGTCCCGACGCTATCGTCGTTGACGGCGACGCGCAGCGTCGGCCACGACTGCCCGAGCACGCTGCCCGCCATCCCCGGCATGTCGTCGGATAACTGCGCCTCGAGCAAGCGCACGCGCTCGGTGTGACGGCAGAGCAATGCGCCCGACGCCGTGGCGACGCAGGGCTGACCGCGCTTGACCAGAACGCTGCCGACGCGCTCTTCGAGCAGCTTGACTCGCTGCGAAACGGCCGAAGCGGTAACGTTCAATTCCGACGCCGCGCGATCGAACGAACCGAGACGCACCACCGCGGCGAGCGCGTCCAGCAAAGCGTAGTCGAGCATTAGCGTTCCTTAATCGGCCTTAGGGAAATTAGCTGTTCTTAGACCCATCCGGCATGCAGACTAGCGCCATTGCTTCTTATCGTCTACCCGGCATCGCCATGAACTGGACCGCGTACATCCACGGCGCAGCGCTTTGCGCGTCGCTCATCGTTACGATCGGCGCGCAAAACGCCTTCGTGCTGCGCCAAGGCATCTTGCGATCGCACGTCGGCAAGATCGTCCTGCTGTGCACGGTTTCCGATTTCATCCTCATCGCGGGCGGCGTAGGCGGCGCAGCGGCGCTCGCGACGCGGTATCCGCGCGTCGTCGAGTGGATCTTGTACGGCGGGCTCGCCTATCTCGCCTGGTTCGGGCTGTCCACGCTGCGGCGCGCGTGGCGCCCGGGTCATGCGGTGATGGAAGTCGCCGGCGAGCAGGCGGCCTCACCGATGGCACGCACGCAACGCGGATGGCCGGTCGTCCTCATGGCGTTGGCGTTCACGTGGCTCAATCCGCATGTCTACGTGGATGTCTTACTGCTGATCGGAACGGCGGGAGCAAGAGAGCCGGAAGGATCTCGCGTCGCGTTCGCGCTGGGCGCGATGACGATCAGCCCGCTGTGGTTCGCATCGCTCGGTTACGGCGCGCGGCTGCTGGCCCCGCTGTTTCGCAAGGCGACCGCATGGCGCATCCTGGATGGCGCAGTCGGCGGCATGGTGCTGTTCATCGCGGCCGCGCAACTGCGTTGACGCGACGAGCGCCATCACAGGGCCGATAACCCAATAAATCGGACACCTCAGTATTTCGCCGTCGCGAACTGTCACACGTTCGTGCTATAAAAGCCGCGGGCAATCGTTTGCGGTGCTTACCATGAAAGTCATCGGATACTGCACGCTTTGGTCGATCGCGCTCGCACTCTTGATCGCGATGTGCGCCATTATCAAACAAGGGCATATCGAAGCCATCAGCACGAAGGACAGCGAGGTGGCCACCGGCAATGCTTCCAATCGCACTGCCGCCGGATCGCCGGCCGCGAAACCCGTTTCGAGACCCACTGCACCGTCGGTGTGAAAAGCGCTCGTTTGGCGCAGCGGAGGCGTTTTCCGCGCGGCACATGGACGCTTGTTCAGCTCGCCCGTCTGGGAATGACCAACGGTTTTCGAGGGAACTCCAGCGATTTCCGTCCAGCGTCTATCGGCGGCCTCCGGCGCGCTCAACGGCCGACCCGCCAGCGGTTGCTGTCGGCGCCGACTCGAATACAGAGCCACCGTCGTCGGCCGATGCGTGACGATGAGAAACGTGAGCGTAGAAGAGCTGCGACAAAGAGCCTTCAGAGGGAGATGTGGTAAATACGGCCAAAGTTAGTCAGCATGCGGTGGATGCAGAAGACCGAATCCTTATCCCAGTCGACCTCCGTCACCACATCGCCTTCGCCCGGCTTGTGGAAGAATCGCCTACGGCGAACCGCGAAGATTTTTTTGCTTTGCGGTTGAGGCGGTTCAGTTCGTCCAGCGACAACTGCCGTACAGCGGCGGACGCCGGCTGATTCCGACCGTCGCCGAACAACTTGTCGAGCAAACTGGGTTCGAAGCGATTCATCAATCGGCGAGTTTTATCGATTTCAGGCATAAATCGGCAAGAATGCACATTTTGGGTGATCGCGCATGGTACAGGGCTGCCACTGTCGGTTCAATTCCAATCGCGATGATCGCACTTATAATTAAGAAAATTCCGAGAGATGAGCCGCCATATTAGCTGCGAATACAGCTTGAAAGACACGTCCGACTGCCTCCTGCAACACGCTTCCGCACAGCATCGCTAGAAGCTTTTATCTCAAAAAATCTACTCGAACAGCATACGATCTCGACGGTCCTTCATATCGATCTTGTTTTAAACAATCGTCCGAACCAACGAAAATCATAAATGAAATAAAAACATTCGTTTGGATCCGTGTCTCTATTTACTCTCATCGCAATACACTCGTAATGTTATGGCCGCCGCCCCGGTTATGCCAATTCAGGGGCGAATAACAGCCAATCAATATTCCGGGCATTGTTTCGAGGAGACACCCATGGCGCATATCGCGCGCACTCGTTCGGCCATCGCGGCATCGCTCGGCGCACTGGCGATTGCACTGGCGTTCGCGCTGCTTGCGAGCGGC
The DNA here is from genome assembly GCA_004322045.1 of Paraburkholderia sp. Lineage (GTDB taxonomy): Bacteria > Pseudomonadota > Gammaproteobacteria > Burkholderiales > Burkholderiaceae > Trinickia. The sequence goes on along the minus strand of SCRN01000008.1, from coordinate 33,309 downwards.
TGCGGGAGCGGCGGATCGGATGATCCGGCTCCGATCGCAACCGCTTCCTGTACGAGCAACACCTGCGCGGGATCGGGCACGACCACGGCGCCGTCCGCACCAAAGACCCTGTGCCCCGTCTCGCTCGACTACAGCACGGTCTACAGCGGCGGCTCAGGCAGCGGCGAATACATCAGGGTCAAGTTCGATACGGCCCAGAAGCAGTACCAAATGACCTTTGTCGAATCGGCCGTGCCGACTTCGGCGGGGCAAGTCAACACCACGCGCGCGGGGCTGACGATCATGGGCGACTTCGAGCGTCCCGATCTCTACTCGGTCACGAACGCGCAAGGCGTCGCTACGACGCCGCTCAAGCTGCCCACCGCTGAGCAAAACCGCTGCGCGTTCGTGCTGAAGAACGGGCAGACCGCGGATGGTGGGTACAAGGTGGCGATCGATCCCAACGACCCGCCGGTGCTGTTCGTCGGCAACGGCATCGTCGGCGGCGGCATTCCCGGCTCGACGGTGCAATTCGACGGCATCGCGCTCGCCCCGGGCATGCAGGTGGCCGTGGTGCCGAACAAGACGTTCGACTACTACCCCTTCATCGCGTTCAGCAAAACCGTTACCGACTTTTCCAAGGTGGCCGGTCGCTACAACGAACTCGGGATTCACTTCACGCCCTCGGGCGGCAACTTCCAGACAACCGCCGCCGACCCGCTCGGCGTTGCACTCGGCTGGCAGGTCGATGGGGTGCAAGTATCCGAAGCCCTGGCTGCCGACGGCTCGTGTGCGCCCGACAGCGGGCAGTCGTACAGGTCTTGCCCGACGACGGGCGGCAATTGGACCTTGAGGACGAACGCGGACGGCACGCCCGACAACGTGTTCACGAGCGCCGCCAATCGAAACTTAGGTCTCGGCAATATCTATCCCGTCACCGGCGTGGGCGAACTGCAATCGGCCCTCGCCGGCAATCAGGCGCACGGCGTCATGATCGCGGGCGAGCTCGAGGGTCAAGTGATCCCCGTCGTCATTCGGGTGGGATACGCACATTCAGGTACGGGCTTGCCCGATTCTTCGGTCGACGATCAGCTCGGCATTTCGCTGCTCGCTCCAGCGCGGAAAATCGACGCCTCCTCCTTGAGCGGCGCGTTCATCGGCGCCAACAGCGTGACGGCATGCGGTCTCGTCAGCGCGTACGGACCGACGTCGGCCTCGCCGCCGATTTACGAAGGCGCGTGCCTGGACGATACGACGACGAAAAACGCCGGCGTCAATTACACGTCGACCCTCTTCGAAGGCGCGAATGCAGCTTTCCTCGATCCATTCACGTCCAAGGCGGCGACGAACTTCGCGCTCGACTTCACGCAAACGCAGCCTGGACTCGTCAAAGTCACCGCGCAGAACGACTTCGCAGCGGGCGCCGCCACCGTCTTCAAGCGCGGCGACACCGGATATTTGATCAAGGCGGGCTCGGTGTTCGCATTGCTGATGAACGGCACGGGCCTGCCGAATCCCTTCTTCACAATCGGCGCGTTCGTGCAGTAGATGCGAAAAGCGCCTCCCGAGGCGGCCGCGCGGCGCCAGCCGGCCGTCATTCCATCCTGCCATCACTCTGATGAGAGGTTTTCGACATGAAGCGTTTCAAGCGCATTCCTGTAGGTGCGGCATTGGCGTTATCGGTCATGGTTTCGGCATCCGCCTTCGCCGTGACCGTTTCTCCAGCCGGTTCGATCAGCTTGGCCGGCGCCACCACGCTCACGAAGTCGGGCAACGCCGTGGGCTGCACGGCCAACCTTGTCGGATCGATCACGAATACCGGCGCAATCCAGATCACCTCGGCCTCGTTCAGCGGCCATGCGTTATGCGCCGGCGTGACCGCGAGGGGCCTGCCGTGGACAGGGCAAGTGCTGTCGAAGACGGCCTTGTCGCTGGACAACGTCGCGGTCAACACGCCGCTCGGTGCATGCGCGCCGACCGCCATCAACGGGAGCGTTGCTCAAACAGCCAGCCCGAATCAAACGATCGTCGGCCTTTCCGATCAAGCGCTGTCGGGCGGCTGCTCGGTCACGGGCTCGCTCACCACCACGCCGTCCTTGACGGTCGAATAACCGGCCAGCCGCGGCGAAACGACCGCGGCATCGAGCGCGCCCGCCCGGCGAGGAGCGGGCGCGCACGCATACCGCTCGATGCGCGGGCTTTGCATTCAGAATCCATTATTCAGGACTCCTTATGATTTGGCGTAGCTTGCTCTCGATGGCGCTGGCCGCTTTCGCATTGGCCGCATGCGGCGGCAGCGGCGGCGATCCGCCGGCCCCGGTCGCGACGCGGTTATGTCCGCCAGCGATCGATTACAACACCGTCTTCACGGGCGGCGCGGGCTCCGGCGAACTCGTGCAAGTGCAGCTCGACACGACCGCGATGACGTACAAGATCACGTACCTCGCCTCGCCGGTGCCCGTCACCAAAGGCACCGTGTTGCCCACGCGCGCCACTGCGCCGAACAACGTCGCATCGGGTACGTTGATGCAAGAAACCTTGCTGCCGACGGCGAAACTCAATCAATGCGCGTTCCGTTTGAACGATGCGAGCCTCGATCCGGCCCGCCCCGCTCGCGTGTTCCTGGGCGAAGGAGTACTCGGCGGCACGATTCCCGGTGCGCAGATCGCATTCGCGGGCGTAGCCGGCGTAGGCGTCGTGCCCGACACGACGTTTCCCTACTACCCGTTCATCGCCTTCTCCCAAACGTCGACGAACCTTGCCGAAATTGCGGGCGCCTATTCGATGCTCGGCTATCACAAGGTGCCTTCGCAGAACTTCGCGCCCGTCGCCGTCGATGCCTCCCTCACGATCAAGGCCGACGGCAGCTTCACGGAGTGCGACAACAGCGGGTTATACGCGGGACAATGCAGGCAATCGGGAACGAACTTCGTCGCGCGCACCGATTCGGGGACGTTCGAGACCGATCGCTTCACCGGCCAAGTCGCACCCACGCAAGCCGTACAAGGTGCGCAGGCGCAAGGCATTCTGATCGTCGGCAAGCTGCGCGGCCAGTTGGTGCCGATCCTCGTTCGCGTCGGCGCAGCCGATCCGTCGATCGTATCGCCACCCGGCTCGCCGCCGAAATCTCCGCTGGCCGACGACGAATCGGGCATCGCCATGCTCGCGCCGCAATCGCACGCGGCTGCCGGATCGCAAAACGGCGAATACATCGGCGTCGACAGCAACTTCGCTTATCGCACGACGGCGCTAACGAACACGCAAGCGACGATGCTCGATCCGTTCAATGCCTCGCTGGCCTCGCTCGCGACCGCGCTCGATCTCGATTACACCCAGGCCTTGCCCGGGCTCGTGGCAACGCGCAAAGCCGTCACGGCCGCCGCCACGCCCACCGGCAAGATGATTTTTTCCGGCGGCACGATGGGATACCTCGACCTATCGGACCCGAGCGCACCGTACTTCGCCGTCAGCGCGTTCGTCCAGTGATCGCATAACGAACCAACCCAAGGAATTATCGCTATGGGGATCAAAGCCGCGGATGGGACGCTACTCGCGGTCAGTAAAGCCAAGCAGAAGACCGCCCCGATCATTACGTTCTTGGCCGTTTTCTATCGGTTTTGAGCGCCTTCGCCTTCCCATCGCCACCGCGGCGTTTTCAGACGCGATAGCGACCTGCAGTATGATCCCACCTTTATTCCGGACCCCGGGCAACGCGGCCCCTTCGCCCGCGTTGCCCGCCGTATCGCCCTCTCAATGCTCACGTCGATGATCACGCTCGCCGCCAGAAACCGTCGCCAACTGCTCGGCCCCGCCCTTTTGCTCGCCATCGCCGTATGCGGGCTGTTTTACGTCAAATGGTTCCCGTATTACAACCGGGCGTTCGTGGCCGCCAGCCACCATGCGATCGGCAATTCGATCTTGATGGGCACGGCCTCCGCCCCGCCCGCCGCGTCGTGGAGCGCCGCGCTCGGCTATGCGCTCGCCTACGGCAAGGCGATTTGGCAAGCCATGGTGCTCGGCCTCTTGTTGGGCTCGGCCGTGCAGGCGTTGATTCCGGCGCAATGGATCATGCGTGCGCTCGGAAGAACCGGCTTCAGCAGCGTGATAACGGGCGCGGTCATGTCTTTGCCCGGCATGATGTGCACGTGCTGCGCGGCGCCGGTCGTCGCCGGATTGCGCGCGTGCCGCGCCGCGCCGGGCGCCGCGATCGCGTTCTGGCTCGGCAACACGCTGCTCAATCCGGCCACGCTCGTGTTCATCGGCTTCGTGCTCGGGTGGCAATGGATGGGGCTGCGGCTCGTGCTCGGCCTCGCCATGGTGCTCGGTATCGGCTACTGGGTCGACCGTAGCGCGACCGATGAAGAGGCCGTTGCCGCGAGCGGTGCGCTCGACGAGATGGTGCGCGACGAGGATACGGGCCGCATGCTCACGCGCTGGCTGAAGATCTTCACGCGCATGGCGTTGCGTCTCGTTCCCGAGTACATCGTGCTGGTGTTGTTGATGGGCGCTGCGCGTGCGTGGCTGTTCCCGCACATCGGCCCCGGCATCGATGCAAGCATCGCGTGGATCGTGGCGTTCGCCGTTGCCGGCGCGCTGTTCGTCATTCCGACCGCAGGCGAAGTGCCGATCATTCAAGCAATGCTGTCGTTGGGGATGGCGACGGCGCCTGCCGCTGCCCTGCTCGTGACGCTGCCGCCCGTGAGCGTGCCTTCCGTGGCCATGCTCGGTCGATCGTTCCCGCCCAGGATTTTGGCGCTCACGTGCGCGTGCGTGGTGGCGGCAGGCGTGATCGCAGGTTGGATTGCGATGACGCTCGGCATGTAAGGCCACAGCCGCCGCCGCGTCGGAGCTCGTTCAAGCCGTGCTATGCCACCTGCGCGAACATGACGAGCGACGCCGCGGCCATGATCGCCGCGGCTAGCCATCCCAACGCGCGCAGCGAGCGGCCAGCCGTGTATCGCCCCATCACCGAAGCCTTCGACACGAGCACGATGATGACGACGATGAGCGGCACCGCGACGACACCGTTGATGATCGCGCTCAACACCAGCGCTTTCATCGGACTGATCGGCGTGTATTGCAGCACGAGCCCGATGAGCACGCTCACCGCAATGATGCCGTAGAAGCCGCGCGCATCCGTGACTTCTCGCTCGAGCCCTTCCTTCCAATTGAGCGCCTCCGACAGCGCGTACGCGCCCGAGCCCGCCAGCACGGGCACGCCGATCATGCCCACGCCGAGAATGCCCACCGCGAACAGCAGCGACGCGAAATCGCCTGCCAGCGGGCGCAACGCACTCGCGGCCTGCGCTGCCGTATCGACGTTCGTGACACCGGCCACGTGAAGCGTCACGCCCGTCGCCAGCATGATGAACCAAGCCGTCAAGTCCGAATAGAACATGCCGCTCCAGGTATCCCAGCGAATGCGCCGCAATTCCGCGGGCGCAGCTCGCGAATCGGCCATGAGCGGCCGGCTGCCGCGTTTGCCCTGCATGTCTTCGACTTCTTCCGCAGCCTGCCAGAAAAACAGATAGGGGCTTATGGTCGTACCGAATACGCCGACCACGACAGCGGCCGCTGCCGGACCCGGCGTGAAGGCGGGCCAAATGGTATGCAATGCCACCTGCTTCCATGGCACGTGCACGGTGAACAGGACGGCCGCATAGGCGAACAGCGAAAGCGTCAGCCACTTCAAGAAAAACACATAACGGTGGTACGGCACCAAGATCTGCAGCAGCAGCGTGGCGAATACGAAAACCGCCGTCATCAGGTGACGGTTCACGCCCGTCACGAGTTCCGCGCATTCGCCCATCGCTGCGACGTCGGCCGCGATATTGAGCGTGTTGGCGACGAGCAGTAAAAATACGACGAAATAAAGGACGACCGGAGGAAAGGCAAGCTTGATATTGGCCGCAAGTCCCTTGCCGGTCACCCGGCCCAGGTTCGCGCACATCAGTTGGACCGCTGCCATCAACGGCAACGCAAGCGGCATCGTCCAGAGCATCGTGAGGCCGAACTGCGCCCCCGCTTGAGAGTAAGTGGCGATGCCGCTCGGGTCGTCGTCGGCAACGCCCGTGATGAGCCCCGGGCCCACCCGCGCGAGCGGATGCTCTTTGAACCGAGCGAACAGCGCGCGAAAGACGCTCGGGCGCGGGGTGTTGTCGACATGCATCGATTCACCTCCGTAGTTGGAATCGAATCGATCGAGGGCGTTGACGAAGGATAGACGATCGACGAAGCGCATTTGCAGGCATCCGACCAGATGCGCGCTCTGCCGGAAACCCTCACGGGCCGGCAGCGCAAGCATGAACTACGGCTTCGTTTTGCGCTTGACGCAAATCAAGGCTCGAACTGGCAGGCGCTCCCGCGTGCTGGGGTCAAAGATAACTGCAAACGTAATCTAGCGTTTCGGTCACTTCGATATCGAAGCGGCTTTTGCCGGGCACGGAGAATGATTCGCCCGCACCATACGTGGACCACTCATCGCTGCCTTCGAGGCGGATCCGGCATTGCCCCGCCTGCACTTCCATCAGTTCCGGCGCGTCGGTGCCGAAGTTGAGCGTACCGGGCAAAATCACGCCCAGCGTCTTGCGCGAGCCGTCGGCAAACAAAACGGTGTGGGAAACGCACTTGCCATCGAAGTAAACGTTGGCGCGCTTGATCACGGAAACTTGGTCAAATTGCGTTGCTGCCGTCATTGCGGGGGTTCCTCCGGGTTGTCGTCAATGAATGGTCGTATCGATGCATCGCCGCCAATGCAGCTCGCCGTGCCGGCAAGCCTCGCTGCGGCGCACGGCCGTCATGATACCGGCAGCCGCGGGCCGCCTCCCCATTCTGACGCACACCCGGATCGGCCGAAATCATCGAACGGCACGAAACATGCTGCCGCGTCGAAGTGCCTGCATGTCATACGCCCGCGCCGGTTCAGCGAACCGACCTTTGCGGCACAAGCCCATGCTTTGCGAGCACGCCCTGCAAGCGCGGCTGCATACCGTGCAGCGACAACCCGTCTGCAAGTTCGACCAACGGCGCGATCCGGCGCTTCAGCTTCTCGACGTGATTCTGCGCGATGTCCGCGATCCGATGATCGAGATAAGGATTACCGAAGCGATCTCTCACGCTGACCAAATAATGCTCGGCTCGATCGCCCAGGCCCAAGGCGACGAACACCGGAAGCACCTCCTCATGCCACACGGCTTCAAGACCTTCGCGCAAGCGTGAAGCGCTCATCGCATCGCGCACCGTTTCGGACGACGGTCGCGCTTCGTTGCGCCACTGTTCGGCAAGCCAGCTATGGCCCAGATTGAGAAAGAACAGTTTCAGCCGCTCGTAGCTGCGCAGATCGTCCGTCAGCGCGATGCACTCGTGCGTACAGGGTAGTTGCATGCCCGCACGCCGCTCGATCGCCCAGAGCGCGTAGGGCTCCGCGACTGCGCCCACCGGAGCGATCGGCTCGGACACGATTCGGTCGACCAGCGAATTGACCCACACGCATCGTTGCCGCACATAGTCGACGAACGCTTCGGGCAACGACCAATGCCGCGCGAGCGAAACGACGATGTCGCGCAACGTGTCGCCGTTGTTCTCCACCAACTCGCAGGGAAAGATCGACACGCCATCGCTTGCGCGCTCGCGCCAGCGGGCATGCAGCAACGCGAGGAGCTTTGCCGGGTAGCTGCGCGGGACGCCGCCGCTCGTAAGAAGATCGGGCGTGTCGCGTTCATCGAGTCGATAACCCATGTCGCCCGTGTTCGACACGATCACGCGGACATCTTCGATCGTCGCGCGGCATACGGCATCCCAGTCGCGGTCCGCGATCCATGCGGCGCGAATGGCGTGGCCCGTCACGAGGCGATCCACCGCCACCCCATGTTCGCTTCCCCGAATCCGCACCGGATACCCGCCCGGGTTCGACAGCGCGTCGATACGGGCTCGGCTCACCGGGCTATCGGTCGTCTGCACGACGCTGATGCCGCCGATCGCATCGCCGCGCTCTAGCGCCTGCGAGACGAACAACGCGACATGCGCCAAGAGAAATCGGCTCGTGCCGAATTGAAGTATCGGTTCGCTCATGCCGGGCGCCCCGGCCGCGGCTTCACTGCTTCATGCATGGGCTCAGCACTCCACCAACGCTTTCACAACCGTCTGCCCCGTCTCGAGCAATCGAGGCAGGCCGTCCGGCACATCGGCAAGATGCATGCGGTGCGTATTGAGCGCTCGATCGGGAATACGGCCCGCGCGCATCGCTTCGAGCACGGTCTCGAAATCGGCGGTGGTGGCGTTGCGGCTGGCAAGCAACGTCGTCTCGCGCTTATGGAATTCGGGATCGGAGAAGCTCACCTGCCCGGGCACGATCGAGATCAGCGTGTAGGTGCCGCCATGGGCGACGAACCCGAAGCCGCGGTTCATCGCATCGATATTGCCCGTCGCATCGAAGACGACATCGAAAAATTCGCCGTTCGTGAGCGCCGCGAGTTGCTCCGTATCGGTAGCGCCCACGGCCACGGCCGCATCGACGCTCAGTTCGGAACGACAAAACGCCAAGCGATCGGCGCGCGTATCGAGGCACGTCACATTGGCCCCACGCAGCTTCGCAAAGATCATGGCGGCCATGCCGATCGGACCGGCCCCTACCACTAGCACGCGTTGCTCGGCCGATACGTTCGCGCGTCGCACGGCGTGCGCCCCGATGGCGAGAAACTCGAGCATCGCCGCTTGATCGAGCGACACGCCTTCGGCCTTATGCACGAACTGCGCCGGCACGCTGAGGTACTCGGTGAGCGCGCCGTCGCGATGCACACCCAACACCTTGATATCGACACAACAGTTGGTCTTGCCTTGGCTGCACGCCACGCAGCGCCCGCACGACAAATAGGGCATGACGTAGACGCAATCGCCAGGGGCGAAGCCGGAGCCGGCTTCCGCCTCGGCCACCACCGCTGAAAACTCATGGCCCATGACACGCGGATACTGCAGATACGGCTGATTGCCAGTGAAGATGTGCAAGTCGGTGCCGCAAATTCCGACGCGCGCCACGCGCAGCATCACTTCGCCGGCCGCACGCACGGGCGGCTCGGTTTGCCGTGCGCGCAACACCCCAGGTGATTCGCAAATCACGCTAAGCATATAAATGTCCTTTTCGATCGAATCATGCGTGGCGGCCCGCGTCGATACGTTCATGCGTCGACGCGGACCCACGGCATCAATAAAGCACGTTCTTGGCTTCCGATGTATCGAGGTTTTGCTTGTCGACCATCACGACCCCCGTATCGATGTTTTTCGCGACCTTCTTGTGTTCGATCACGTTCACCACGGTTTGAATGCCCTTGTATCCCATCTGATAAGAGCCTTGAACGGCGATCCCTTGGATCGTCCCGTCACGCACGAAATTTTGCAGATCCTGATTGCCGTCGAAGCCGATCGCCACCACTTTGCCGGCCTTCCCGGACTGCTTGAGCGCGCGCCCCACCCCGATCGCAGTCGGCTCGTTCGCACCGAAGATCCCCTTCAGTTCGGGGTTCGCCGAGAGCACGTCGGTGGTCTGATTCAGTGCCGTCGCCATCTGAGACTGCGAGTAGTACGGACCGACGATCTTCAGCTTGGAATGCGCCGCGAGGTATTTCTTGAAGCCGCCGACACGCCCGATTTCCGACCCGGCACCCGGCACATAGGACATGAGCGCGATCGTTCCCGTCTGACCGACGTGGGCGATCAGCGCCTTCGCACAAAGCTCACCGGCCTTCTCGTTGTCAGTGGACAAAAACGACTGGTAGTACTGCTTGCCCGCATCGGATAGCGCCGAGTCGATCAGCACCACGGGGATGTGCGCCTCCCACGCCTTCTTGATGGCCGGCACCAGCGCGTCGGGATCGGACGGTGCGAGCACGATGCCTGCGACGTGACGATTGACGGCGTTCTCCACCATATTGACTTCATCCGTGATGTCCGATTCCGCGGCCGGGCCTTGGAACGTCATCGTGTAGCCCTTGGCTTCGTCGAGTGCGGTTTTCGCCCCCTTCTGCACGTTCTGCCAATAGTTCGAATTGACCGTTTTGACGATCACCGCGATCTCGCCGCCCGCCGCGTACGCGCCCGAACTGAACGCCGCGCCCAGCAGCGCCGCTATCGCCAGCATGGAAAATTTTTGCATGTCTCGCTCCTCATTCTCGTGGTTGGAACTTCGTTTGGTTACCGCTTCCTGCTTCGCAATTGGTCGATCCACACCGTGCCCAAAATCACGACGCCGATGATGATCTGTTGGATGAAGCTCGATACGCCGTTCATGTTCAAGCCGTTGCGCAGCACGCCGATGACGAAGGCGCCGATGGCCGTGCCCGAGATCGTGCCCACGCCTCCCATGAGCGAAGTCCCGCCGATCACCGCGCTCGCGATCGCATCGAGTTCGTACATCACGCCCTCGTTCGGCTGTCCGGTCACGAGACGCGACATCAACACGCAACCGGTGACACCGGCCAAGGCCCCGGACAGGACATACGTGAACATGGTCACGCCCCGAACGTCGACGCCAGAGAGCCGCGCCGCCTCGGCATTGGAGCCCACGGCATAGATATGACGGCCGAGCGAGGTCTTCGACAACAGGATGGCCCCGGCGATGAACAGCACGATCATGATCACGACGGGGTACGGAATGCCTGGAAACGTCGTGTCGGGAAAGCCGTCGGCGCCGATGCGGGAGATGCGGAACAACGCGCCGTTGCCCAGCACGCCGAACGCATTGCTCAGTTCGGACACCGGCCGCGCGCCGGTGATTTGCAGCGCAAGCCCACGGGCGACCAGCATCATGCCGAGCGTCGCGATAAAAGGCGGCAGCCCCATGCGCGTCACGCAGACGCCGTTGACGAACCCGCACAGCGCGCCGACGCAGACGCCGCACAACATCGCGGCAGGCACCGGCACGCCCGCCTTCGTGAGCAATGCCGCCGACACGCCGGCGAGCGCGAGAACCGAGCCGACCGATAAGTCGATGCCGCCCGTGATGATCACGCAGGTTGCCGCAACGCCCAAGTAAGCGATCGACGTGACCTGCAGGGACACGGTCATCATGTTGCCGACCGAAAAGAATGCGGAACTCGTTACCGAAAACGCAATCACGAGCGCGACCAAGCTGCCCAATGCGGCGAACTTTTGAATGAGATCGCGGCGCCGCTGACGCGCAGCGCGATCGGCCACCTGGCTTCGATCCGATGTTATTTCAAGCATGCGTGAACCCCGAAGCAAAGTGCATGATCTCCTCCTGATTGGTATGTTTCGTGTCGAGAACGGCCGTGATGCGGCCTTCGTGAAATACCGCGATTCGATCGGTCATGCCGAGCAGTTCGGGCAACTCCGAACTGATCAGCACGACACCGACACCGTCCGCAGCTAACCGATCCATCAAGCCGTAGATCGCGAACTTCGCGCCCACGTCGATCCCTCGCGTGGGCTCGTCGAAGAACAAGATCTTCGAGCCGCGATACAGCCACTTGCCGATCACGACCTTCTGTTGGTTGCCGCCCGACAAATTACGCACGATCTGATCGACGGACGGCGTGCGAATCGCCAAGTCATTCACATAGCGACGCGCGACCGCCGCCTCTTCATCGAAACGAAGGAAGCCCGCCCGCGAGGAAACGGCGCCGACGTTTGCGAGCGTGATGTTCGCCGCGACGGACATGCCGAGCGCCAAGCCGTCTTGCTTGCGGTCTTCGGATAGATAGGCGATGCCATGGCGGATCGCTTCGCGCGGCGAGCGCACGGTCACGACACGGCCATCGAGTTCGATCGATCCGTGGTCCAACCGGTCCGCGCCGAAGATGGCGCGCGCCACCTCTGTGCGGCCCGCGCCCATGAGCCCCGCGAAGCCGAGGATTTCCCCTCTGCGCAGGTCGAACGACACGGGCCCGAACACGCCCTCCCGACGAACGTCGCGCACTCGCAGCAATACCTCGTCGGTGGGCACGGAATGCCTTGGTGGGTAGGCGTCGTCGAGCGAGCGACCGACCATGCGCGCGACGATGTCGTTCACGCTCACCGCCGAAAATTCGTCGGTGGAGATGTAGCGGCCGTCGCGCAATACCGTGACGCGATCGACGATCTGCTCCATTTCGTCGAGACGATGCGAGATATACAGAATCGCGACACCGTCCGCGCGCAATTCCTCGATGATGCGGAAAAGCTGCACCGTTTCCGATTCGGTCAGCGACGACGTCGGCTCGTCCATGATGAGCACGCGCGCCTCGAACGACAGCGCCTTCGCAATTTCGACCAGTTGTTGTTGCGCGATCGACAAAGTGCGCACTAGCGTGGTGGGCGCGACTTCCAAGCCGATCCGCGCGAGGCACCGCACGGCATCCGCATTGAGCTTTCGCGTGTCGACGAACGGCCCGCGTTTGGGCTCGCGCGCGAGGAAGAGGTTTTCCGCCACGCTCAAATGCGGCACGAGATTGAGCTCCTGATGGATGATCGCGATGCCCGCCGCCTGCGCTTGCGAAGTCGAGGCGAATCGCACCTGCTCCCCGCGGTAGCGAATGACGCCCTCATCCGGCTGATACTGGCCGCTGATGATCTTCATCAACGTCGATTTGCCCGCCCCGTTCTCGCCGCACACCGCATGAACTTCGCCTGCCCGAAGATCCAGACGAATGCCGTCGAGGGCAACGACCCCGGGAAACCGCTTCACGATTCCTTCGAGACGCAACAGCTCGTCGCCTACGGCGCGCGTATCGGCGACGGCAAGACTCGATGGGCCGCCCGGCATGGTCATGACGTCATGTCTCCTTCTCCTATGAGGACCCACGACACTCCTAGCGTGGTCAGTCCAATTTTGCTGGAATGAATACAAATTCCTGCTTTGGTCATGCCAATCTTGCTTTATTAATATCACCCTTACCAACGGTGAAAACCCCTAGAAGCGGATAAACCCCAAGCTGGGCGGTGCATTCGAGCGCCGTGCTAGACTTCGACGCAACCTGCGGGGGTACCCCGCAGCATCGAAATCACTCCATCATGAAATCGACAGAACCCAAGCGGCTTTACCAATCGGTTGCCGCGCAAATCCTGGCGCTGATCCGCAACGGTGAGTTCCCGCCGGGCGAGCGCCTTCCTGCGGAGCGCGAACTGGCGCTCAAGCTCGGCGTATCGCGCCCGTCGTTACGAGAAGCGTTGATCGCGCTCGAAATAGGCGGGCAGGTGGAGATTCGAATGGGCTCCGGCGTCTATGCGTGCGAAACGGGCCCCGACGATGCCGGAGCCGTCGGCGCGCTAGGCGATAGTCCGTCCGAGTTGATGCAGGCGCGCGCGGCCATCGAGGGCAGCGTCGTCGTGCTGGCCACGGCGCGGATGAATGCGGCGATGCTCGACCGCTTGCGTCGCACCGTCGAGCGAATGCGCCGGCTCGCCGCGGCGGGCAAGTCGCCGGTCGAGGCCGATCGGCAGTTTCATATGCTGATAGCGGAAGCCGCCGGCAATTCAGTGCTGAGCCGCTACATGGGCGAGCTGTTCGATAGCCGCCACGATCCGATTGCAGCGGCCATGCGCGGCCACGCGGAAAGCGCGCAAACCTGGACGGCGGCCGTGCAGGAGCATGAGGCGGTGCTCAAGGCATTGCAGGCCAGCGATCCGATCGCCGCGCAAACGGCCATGCGCGCGCATCTATTGGCGTCGGAAGAGCGATGGGTCAGTGGCGCATTGAAGCGCGGGGAGGATTAGCGATGCGCTTTGCGACCGCTAGCGGGTGATCAGACCGGGGTTACGCAACTGCGTTCGATATCGGTCACGCAGATACACAAAGGGCCGGTTTGACCGGCCCTTGTTTCACGCTTGCTCTGCTTTAAAGCGCTTAGAGCATTTAGAGCGGCGTGATGTTTGCAGCTTGCAAGCCCTTCGGGCCGCGCTTCGTCTCGTAGCTCACCTTTTGATTTTCCGCGAGCGTCTTGAAGCCCTCGCCGCGCACTTCGGAGAAGTGAGCGAAAAGATCGTCGCCGCCTGCATCGGGAGTAATGAAGCCAAAGCCCTTGCTATCGTTGAACCACTTAACAGTACCGGTATCCATGCGAATTCCTGACAAAAAAATAATAGCTCCGTTACGGAGCGACAAAAAAGTTCAAGGAAGAAGAGAGGATAACGAGTACCGCGCAAAAGAGGCGGAAAATGGTGATCAGCAATCGAGCTTCTTGAATATTTCGAGGCCGACAGTAACGCAGCGGGCGTGGAGTGTCAACGTATATCGCTAGCACGGTCGTTATGACGCGTTAGCGCGGCCGATCCATCGTTTGCTGCAGCGTGTCGATGAACGCGCGCACTTTGGCGCTCAACAAGCGGCGCGAGCTGTATAGCGCCCAGATTTCCACCGCGGGGCCCGCATCGACACCAAGCTGAACGAGCCTTCCCGCCGCGACGTCGGGTCCGGCCAGCAGCCCGGGCAGCAAGGCAACGCCAGCGCCGTCCAGCACGGCTTCCCGCACCATCAATAACGACGACATATGCAAGACCGGCGTAGGCGCGATCGTGCGCAGTCGGCCGTTCTTCATCTCGATCTGCCAACGCACGTCGGCAACGGTGTTGCTCGTCAATACGGCAGGCAATGCAAGCGGCGTCGCGGGATCTTTCGGCGCGCGCGGAATCGAGAGGGAGCGCGGTGCAACGAGCACACGGCGATCGGTCGCAATGCAGCGACCGACGAGCAGCGCGTCCTGCGGCGGATTGATGCGCACTACGAGGTCGAAGCCATCCTGCACGGGATCGGCAATGCGATCTTCCGCCACGATCTCCAACTCCACTTGCGGGTAGGCCAGCGCGTATCGCGATGCGATGCGACTCAACACGACGTGACCGAACACCAGCGGCGCGCTGACGCGTAACCGCCCGCGCGGCACCGGCGCACGGGCGGCAACGGCTTCGCCCGCTTCCGCGATTTCCGCCAACAAGCCGCGCGTGCGTTCATGAAGCGTGAGCCCTTCTTCCGTCAGGCGAAGCGTGCGCGCGCCACGTTCGAGCAGGCGCACGCCAAGATCCATTTCGAGTTCGGCAACGTGGCGCGAGAGCGTCGCCTTGGGACGGCCGGTCGCGCGACTGGCGGGGCCGAAGCCCCTGTGTTCGGCGACGGCGTTGAAGTCGGCCAGCGCAGCGAGATCCATGATCGTTCCATTCACGAGACGAATAGTCTCGATTATCGATCTTTCGCGGCATCCATGGAACGAATATCGTTCATTCCGCCGGGCCGACAAACGACGGCCCTTCAATCACCGAATCAAGGAGAAACATCATGGCAATTCTCGTGACGGGCGCTACCGGCGTCGTGGGTTCGCAAGTCATCGCGCATTTGCAGAACGAGGGCGCGCACGTGCATGCGCTGACGCGCTCGCCGGAAAAGGCGAAGTTTGAAGGCAACGTGACACCGGTGAAAGGCGAGACCGCCGATATCGCCGCCATGCGCGCGGCGATGCGAGGCATCGACACGTTGTTCCTGCTCGTGCCCAATGCGGCCGACGAGCTGACGCAAGCGTTGCAAGCGATGAATATTGCGCGCGAAGCGGGCGTGAAGGGAATCGTGTATCTGTCTGTATTCAAAGGCGCCGAGTACGCCGAAGTGCCGCATTTCACGAGCAAGCATACGGTCGAACGGATGATCGAGGAAATGGATCTTCCCGTGACGGTGCTGCGTCCCGCGTATTTCATGCAGAACGATGTCCGCCAGCAAGAGGCGCTGCTCGGGTACGGCATTTACGGCATGCCGATCGGAAACAAGGGCATTTCGATGGTGGACGTGCGCGACATCGGCGATGCGGCCGCTCGCGAACTGCTGCGTCGCGAGCGATCCGCCGTGCCGTTGCCGCGCGTGACGTTCGACCTGGTCGGTCCAGACGCGCTCACGTCGGATTCGATTCGCGCAATTTGGGCGGATGCGTTGCAACGCCCGATTCGTTATGTCGGCGACGATCTCGATACGCTCGAAGCGCAACTCAAACCGTTCACCCCCGACTGGCTCTTGTACGACATCCGCTTGATGATGCAGCGCTACCAGCAGGACGGCGCCGTGGCGACCGCTCGCGAAATCGATTCGTTCAGCAGGTTATTGGGGCGCGCTCCGCGTTCGTATCGCGACTTCGCGCAAGCCACCGCGACAGCATGGGCGTCGAAGTGAAGCATCGACGATGAAGATCGCGCGTTGACCCATCGAATGTGTGACCATCGGCACGTCAAAGCGGCCGCTAGGCATTACGACCTCGTGCCCGCTTTGCGCGCCTCGGCATGCTCGCGCAGTTCTGCGCCGGTAAGATGAACGCTCCTCGCCAAATCGGAAACGCCGCGATGCAAGTACTCGTCGACGCAGACGCCTGCCCCGTCGTCAGAAGGGCATGCGAAGGCGACGCGCTTAGCGCGCCTACCCTTTGCTCGCTTGCCTGTCCCGTTTGCGCGTCGTAGCGCCGACAGTCGCAGTCGTAGCCAACGCAGCGAGAATCTGATCGCGGCAGACCGTCAAAATCTCGTCGGCCAGTGGCGAATCGTCGGGACAAGCGCGGGACATCACGAGGGCGCCGACCGCCTGCGCGAAGATGCCGATGGACTTAGCGCGTGCGGTGGCTGCGTCCTCACCATCGAGCGACGAACGGTGGGCATGCAGCGCGGCCAGCAAGTCCTCGATGCCCTGGGCAAACGTTGCGCGGACCGCTTCCGATTGGCGCGCGGCATCCCCTCCTAACGCCGCCATCGTGCAACCGGTCGCACGCGTATCGCGATGCTCGCGCGAGAGATAAAGCCGCACGAACTCCGATGGCTCCAAACCAGCGCCCAGCGCCGCAGTCTGCGCGATGCCGCACGCAGCCGATTCCGCCATCAAGTCGGCCTTGGAACCGAAGTGCTTGTAAAACCCCCCGTGGGTGAAGCCGGCGGCAGCCATCAGATCGGCTACGCCGACCCCATCGTAGCCACGCTCGCGAAACAGTGCGGACGCCGTCTCGACGACGTGCGCCCGATTGGCCTGCGCCTGTGCCTTGGTGACCTTCATTTCTCGACCGCTCTGAGCGGATGTCTGCGGAAAGACTTCACTATACATTGATGTCAACCATCATCAAAGTCTTGACTATTTTGATTATGATCGTCATCATTACGTCGTTGTCGTCGCTCCCCCCTGCTTTTCCGGCCGCGGTTTCGTCGCCGCTTTCGTCCCTACCGAACAACGTTTGCAAAGGAAATCTCTCATGACCACGCTCCCGACCGCCCTCGTCACCGGCGCCTCCAGCGGCATCGGTGCCACTTACGCCGAGCGGTTTGCCCGCCGCGGCCACGACCTCGTGCTCGTCGCACGCGACAAGAGCCGTCTCGACGCGTTGGCGGCGCGCCTGCGCGAAACCCACGGAGTCGGGGTAGACGTGCTGCAAGCCGATCTCACGCTTGCGGCTGATGTGTCCGCTGTCGAAACGCGCCTGCGCGACGACGCGCGCATCGGCATTCTTGTGAACAATGCCGGCATCGCGCAGTCCGGCGGCTTCGAGCAGCAAAGCGCGCAGGACATCGAGCGCCTGATCGCGCTCAACGTCACCGCATTGACGCGGCTCGCGGGTGCCGTCGCGTCGCGCTTCGCGCAGTCGGGCGCCGGCGCGATCATCAACATCGGCTCCGTTGTGGGTTTGGCCCCCGAGTTCGGCATGTCGATTTACGGCGCGTCGAAGGCCTTCGTGCTCTTTCTGTCGCAAGGCCTGCACATGGAGCTCTCGCCCAAGGGTGTCTACGTGCAGGCGGTGCTGCCGGCGACAACGCGCACCGAAATCTGGGAGCGCGCCGGCATCGACGTCAACGCGCTTCCCGAGGTGATGGAAGTCGGCGAACTGGTCGACGCGGCGCTGGTCGGGTTCGATCGCCGTGAACTCGTCACCATCCCGCCGCTGCACGTCGCCGAACGCTGGGATGCGCTCGATGGCGCCCGCCAAGGATTGCTGGGAGATCTTCGGCAATCGCAAGCGGCCGAACGCTATCGGATTTAAGCCGAATTCGCGCGGCCCTCTTACATCAGGTCGTGCCATGCGTTGCTTGCGGGCGCAAGCCGGACTTGCCTCAACCTTCTCGCTACACACAACGAGAACCTCGCCACACCGGAGTCGAAAAGCAACATGAAAGCGCTCACGTTCAAACGCTATGGCAAGACACCCGAGATCGGCTTGACCGAAGTCGCAAAGCCGCGCCTCGCAGAGCACGAATTGTTCGTGGAAGTTCACGCGGCAGGATTGAACCCCATCGACACGATGATCCCGAAGGGGACGTTCAAACCAATCTTGAAGTTCGAACTCCCTGCCACGTTGGGCAGTGATCTCGCGGGCGTCGTGATCGAAGTGGGCTGCGGCGTCACACGCTTCAAACCGGGCGATGCGGTCTTCGCCAATGTGTTCGACCTCGGCAGGGGTGCCATCGCCGAATTCGCCGTCGTTCCGGAAAGCGCGGCGGCGCCCAAGCCGACCAATATGGACTTCGTGCAGGCGGCTTCGGTCCCCATGGTCGGGCTCACTTCATGGCAAGCGCTGCAGGAACGGGCCGGCCTCCAGCCGGGCCAAAAAGTGTTCATTCCCGCCGGCTCCGGGGGTATCGGCACATTTGCGATTCAACTCGCCAAACACTTCGGCGCCCACGTGGGAACGAGCACGAGCACGCCCAATGTCGAATGGGTCCGCAGCCTGGGCGCGGACGAAGTCATCGACTACAAGAAGCAAGCGTTCGAGCAAGTGTTGAGCGGCTATGACCTCGTGCTCGGCACCCTGCGAGGCGACGCAATCGAAAAATCGCTTGGCATCCTCCAGAAGCGGGGCAAGGTCGTTTCGCTCGTCGGGCCGTTGGACGCAGCATTCGCGCGCGCCCGCCGGCTGAGCTTCGTCTTTCGGCTCATATTCGCACTCATGAGCCGAAAGATCATGCGCCTTGCGAGCAAGCGGGGCGTCAGCTATTCGTTTCTGTTCGTGCGCCCCGATGGCGCTCAACTCGCGAAGATCGGCCAGTTGCTCGAAGCGGAAAAGATTCGCCCGGTGATCGACAAAGTCTTCCCTTTCGAGCAAGCGAAGCAAGCGCTGGAGTATCTAGCGCAGGGACGCGCCAAGGGGAAGGTCGTGGTCAGCCTCAAGTGACGCGCGACGGAGCCGCTTCCGAGTGTGCGCACTGCAAGCCGTCTTCGCGCGTTATTGAAGGGCGTCGTCGATCCCCTTCCGCTTCCGCTGAGGCCCGCTTAGCCTGCTTGGCTCGCTTGGGGCGGACGCGTGCCTCGAACAGCACCTGCGTTCGCCATGTTCGTCAGCCCATCAGCGAATACTCGATTCGCGCTGCTTCACATGATCGATGAAGGCCCGCAGCTTCGGCATCATCTGCCGTCGGCTGGGGTAATAGAGAAACAGGCCCGGCGTGGTCGGCGCAAACGGTTCGAGGACGTGCACCAGCTTGCCCGCCGCCAACGCTTCAGCGGCTATCGGCTCCGGCACTTGCGCCAGCCCGACACCTTCGATGGCCGCGCCGAGCATCGTGGAAAAATCGCTGGCGATGAGCGGTCCGGCTACCGCGATCTCGACCGCTTGACCGTCGTCGTCGAACGACCACAACGCCAAGGCGCCGCTCGATCGCCGCCAGCGCACGCAGGCGTGCTCACGCAGATCGTCGATTCGTTCGGGCCGCGAGCGGTCCGCAAAATAAGCATGGCTGCCGACGACGATGAGACGCAGCGGCGGCGTCAGCGGAATAGCCACCATGTCCGCATCGACGAATCGTCCGAGCCGAATCCCGGCATCGAATCCTTCCGCGGCAAGATCGGTCAACTCCTTGCTGGCGGCGATCTCCACTTCGACCTCAGGGTAAGCCTGGCAGAACGTTGCAATCAACGGTTCGAGCAGAATCGGCACCGCCGCGCGAGGCACCGAAAGCCGCAATAACCCCGTAGGCCGCTGACCGAGCCCGCGTGCAAGCTCGCTCGCGGCGAGCAGTTCTTCGAACGCGGGCTTCGCCTGTGATAGGAACCGCTCGCCCGCTTCGGTCAGCCCCACGCTGCGTGTGGTGCGGATGAAAAGCGCGGCGCCGATGCGCGCCTCCAACACGCGCACCGCCTGGCTGACGGCCGAAGGCGTCATGCCCAGCTCCGCCGCCGCCCGGCGAAAATTGCGGTGGCGAGCGACGCCGAGGAACACCTCCACCCCATCGAGCGCGCCCTGCCTGACTGTGAAATTGCGCTTCATAGCCCGTGCACATTGTGAGCGATAGTCGCCCGCAAGCGGCCATGTTACACCTATGCCTGCAAGCGAGACGGCGCTGGCAGGTCGGCTCCAGCGCCCCGCCACACGGCTGAACCCATGGAGGAATCCCGCAATGACCGATGCACTGGATGGCGTGCGCGAGCACTATCGCGCGACGGGCCTGACCGAGCGGCTCAAGGTTGCACTGGCCGCTCTCGGCCCGCAGGACCAGCAGTTGACGCCGCAACAACTGGGCGCCCTCGACCAGTTTCATACGCGAGGCCTGGCCGCCACCGCGGAGCTTGCCAAATTGGCGGGTATCACCGCCGACATGTCGGTGCTCGACGTGGGCTCGGGCGTCGGTGGGCCGGCCCGATTCTTGGCCGCGACTTATGGCTGCCGGGTGACGGGCATCGACCTGAGCGAACCGTTCGTCGATGCGGCACGCTACCTGACGCAGCGCACAGACCAGAGCGAGCGTGTGTCGTTCCGCATCGCCAGCGCGTTGGCGCTTCCGTTCGACGACGGCCAATTCGATGTGGTTTTGCTGCAGCACGTGGCAATGAACATCGCCGATCGCGCCGCGCTTTATCGCGAGATCGAACGTGTGCTGAAGCCGTCCGGGAAGTTTGCAACGTTCGACGTGGTCGTGAAGAGCGGCGAGCCGCACTACCCTCTACCCTGGGCGCGTACACCGACAACGAGCTTTCTCTTGACGGCCGATGCAACGCACGAGGCGATCGAACAAGCGGGCTTGCGCACCCTGGCCTCGCAAGACGACACGGAAGCGGCCAAAGCCTGGATCGCTCAGTTGCGCGAGTCGGGACCGCCTCCCGCGCCGAATCTGGGCCTGGTGATGGGGCCGGACTTTGCCCAGCTTGCCTCCAATCTCGGGCGAAATCTCATGGAAGGCCGGGTCGGTGTGTACACCGCGGTATTCGAGGCCGCATCGACGAAGAATCGAATTGGAGTCGAGCGGCGCTGAGGCCCCTGCCGCGCCATGCGGCATGGGTCTAGTCGCTTACCGCATCGCGCGCCGGGGCGCTGAGAATCGTCGTTCGTCGAGTACGAACCGTGCCTGCATGGATCGCCGTGCAGACGCGATAGATTCTACGCGAAGGTGCCTCGACCTTTACGCAAGCGCCACTGCGGCGATCTCGACGAGCAGGTGCGGGGCCGCGAGCTTCGCTTCCACCGTGGCGCGCGTCGGTGCACAGCCTTGCGGCACCCACGCATCCCATACTTCGTTCATGCCCGAAAAATCGCGCTCGATATTGGCCAGCCAAATCTGAGCCGAAACGAGCCGCGTTTTGTCGATGCCTGCCTTTTCCAGAAAACCATCGATTTTCTCGAGCACCTTCGCGGTCTGCACTTTCACATCGGGCGTGGGATCCGCCGAGGTCTGGCCGCCGATGAAGACGAGCCCGGCAGCCTTCACGACGCGACTCATACGTTGATTGGTGTCGATGCGGACGATATCGGACATCTCTTTTGACTCCTTGTCGATTGCAAAAAATGAAACGGCGCCGTGGGACGACGAACGCAGCACCTTACACGAACTAATGCGGAATGGCGGCGTGCGGCGTTGCGCCCTCATCCACAGGCACGAACGATCGGTCGATCGCGAATGCATCGAGCGGCAGCGACGCCGCCCCGTCGAGCATCATTTCGGCAACGAGCCGCCCGCAGGCCGGTCCCAACTGAAACCCACTGCCGCAATAGCCGAACGAGTAGTAGAGATTCGACGCCTTACGGCTCGCCGAAATGACGGGCAACGAATCGTCGGTGAATGCTTCCACGCCAGCCCAAGCGCGATTGATGCCGAGATGGCGCAAATGCGGAAATAGATCGACGACAGTCTGCGCGCTCTTCACGAGACGCATGAAGTCGACTTCGCCATGTCTGCCGGGCAAATCGGCAATGCCGATCAGCTTGCCGCCGATCACCACCGTGCCGTTGTCGAACTGCTTGAACGAGAGCGGCCGTCCGGTCGCACCGAGCGTCGCTTTGCAAAACGGCGCGACGCGATGGGTGACCATCAGCATCAAGCCTTCCGGATGAACCGGCACATGCTCCCCGGCCTGCAGGGCCAGTTCGCCCGACCATGCGCCAGCGGCAACGAGCAGCTTGCCGGCCGCGAACCAACCGCGCGGCGTCTGCGCGTACCAGCGCTCGGCGCGTTGCTCGATGCGCGCCACCGGTGCGCCTTCATGAAAGGCGACACCCCGCCCTTGCGCTGCGAGCCGAAACGCCGTCGTCGTGCGAAACGGCAGCGCGTAACCGTCGCGCTCGACCCAAATCCCCCCCGTCACATGCTTGGCGAGCGCCGGCTCCAACGCGAGCACCGTCTCACGATCAATCAGCTTTTCGTGCGTAAAGCCATGCGCCTGAAGCAACCCGACACGCGCGCGGCACGCCTCGAGTTCGTCCTCCGTTTCCGCAATCTTCAGTTGGCCCGACGGCACGAAGCCGCCATCGTCGCCGATGATCTCGGGTAATGCATGCCACATCTCGCGCGACATCAGCGCAAGTGGAATCTCCGGCACCGGGCGCCCGAGCGTGCGCACGCCGCCGGCGTTGACTCCCGACGAATGGCGCGCCACGTAGTCGGCTTCCAGCACGATCACGCTCGCGCCACCGAGCGCCAAGTGCAATGCGCTGCTCGTGCCGTGCAGCCCGCCGCCGATCACGAGGACATCTGCCTCCTGCACGACGCTCATGCTCGCTCGCGAAGTCTCATTCACCGGCAAGCTCTCCGAGCGTGAGCGGCTTGATCGGCGGGCGAATACGGTAGTAGCCCACGTCGGCCGGCGACACCTTGCGTGCATCGGCGATCACTTCCGTCACGGTCAGCCCGCACATGCGACCTTGACACGGACCCATGCCGCAACGGCCGAATGATTTGGCTTGATTCGGTCCGACACACCCTAGCGCGACGAAGCCGCGCAAGTCGCCGGCCGTGACTTCTTCGCAGCGGCAGACGATCGTGCCGTCAGCCGGAATACGGTTCGCGTCGCGCGGCCGATAAAGGCTATCGAGGAAAGGCCGGATGCGCATGACGCGCTCGAGCGCCGCACGGTGCGCCGCCGCTTCGCGATCGCGAAGCGCGCCGTCGATCGCGCCAAGCTGCGACGCCACGGCGAGCGCGGCCAGCGCGCCTTGTTCGGCAGCTGCCTGTGCGCCACCGATGCCCGCACCGTCTCCCGCGACGAAGATGCCCGGCACGTCGAGCTCACCCCACGCATCCGTCTGCGGCGTGAAGCATAGTTGCGCATCGTCCCATCGATGCGCAGCACGCAGCGCATGCGTGAATTGCGTGTTCGGCACGACACCTTGATGCAACAGGATCACATCCGCGTCGATCCGATGCGTGCCGCTCGATGTCGAGAACGTCAGCGCGCATGCGCGTTGCACGCCGTCGCTGCCGGTTTTGCCATCGACACGCAGATCATCGGCGCCCTCGTACATCGGCACGCCCGCCTTGCGCAAGTCGCGGATCAGTTGGAGGCCCTTGCTGACAAATGGCCACGCGCGCAACGCGGCGAAAAGATGACGCTTCGCGCGCCAGCGATCCTCGAGCCGACTCGTGTCGACGAGTGCACGAATCGGCACGCCCGCGCGTACGTATTGCCAACCGAGGAGGTACAGGAGCGGCCCGCACCCGACCAGCACGGGCGCAGTTGCCGGCACTTCGCCGGCGCTCTTGAGCAGAATCTGCGCGGCCCCGGCTGTCAGCACGCCAGGCAGCGTCCACCCGGGAATCGGAAAGGGACGCTCGAGCGCGCCGCTGGCCAAAATGACGCGCTTCGCCTCGAAGCTGCCGATCTTGCCCTCTCGCAAGTAATGCACGGTGCGCTCGCGCGTGACTTGCCACACCGATGCATTCGCGACATGCCGCGCGCCCGAGCGTGCGAACGCGTCGGCGATTGCCGCGCCGGCTGCGTAATCCACGCCGAGGATCTCTTTGCGACGCATATCGGCGCGACCGATGGCACGGTAGATCTGCCCGCCCACCGCATCCTGTTCGTCAAGCAATACGACCGATAGGCCCGCGGCCGCCGCACGGGTAGCCGCGCTCATTCCCGCGGGGCCCGCGCCTACGACCACGACGTCGACGTTCTCCGAAGCAAAATCAACGGCCATTTTGTTGCTCCGTGACGTCGACATCGACAGCAGGATCAAGCGGCGGCAAATCGCGCGTGCCTTCCTGAGAACGGATTCGCATGCCGGCTCGCACCGGCACCATGCAGCTTTGCCGGCTCGGCACGCCGTCGATTTCGACGAGGCATTCGAAGCAGGCGCCCATCATGCAATACGGTGCGCGCGGCGAACCCGACACCGGTGTCGCACGAAAACGGGACACGCCGCCCGCGAGCAAGGCGGCGGCCACCGAGCGCTCGCCCGGCACCGAGAGCGGTTCGTCGTTGAACCAGATGTCGACCAGCGCATCGGTGTCGACCAACGGTTTGAATAGCGGATGTGTCGATTGGCAACGCATGATGGATTCAGTGAGCAAAGGTCGGTTCGGCGGCGCGCGCAAAGCGCCGTGCGGAGAAAGCAGGCAGTTCGTCGGGTATCGGGCCGCCCGCGATCCACAGAGCGAGACGCAGCGCGTGTGCGGCGGCAAGCGTGACGCCGCTATGGCACGTCACGACGAACGCGCCGGGATGCGCCGTCGATCGATCGTAGATCGGAAAGCCGTCGGGGCTGTAGACGCGCAGCGCCGCCCAGGTCCGGACGAGCCGCACGTTGCGCAGCATCGGGAACGTGCGCACGCCGCGCCGCGCGATCTCGGAGAGCACGGTCGTGGTGGTGAAATCGTTGAAACCGACCTCCTCCATCGAGTCGCCGAACTGGACGGTGCCTTCGTCGGTTTGACGCACGTTCAAAGTCGGGTAGTGCAAGAACGGCGCGACGCGCTCGCTCACGAGCACCTGACCGCGATTGGGCGAGACCGGCGCATCGAGCTCCACGAGCGGCGCAAGCGCGCGATTGCCGAGGCCGGCAGCAAGCACAATGCGCGCGGCGCGATACGTGTTGCGTTCGGAGCGCACTTCGAATCCGCCGCCTACTCCCGCGCCGGGGACGATGCCGATTACACGCTCGCCCGGCACGAGTTCGACGCCGCGCCGTTGCATACCTGCATGCAGGGCTCGCAGCAGCTTGAGCGGATTGACATGACCATCCATCGGCGTGTAGCTCGCTCCGATGACGGCCGAGCCGATGCCCGGCACGCGTTCACGCACGTCGCGATGGTCGAGCAGTTCGAATGGGTAATCGCCTATCTCCCGCCGCAACGCCGAAAGACGCTGGTGGCGCGCGGCCAATTCGGCATCCGAGAAGCAAAAATGAAAACCGCCCGGCTGGCGCAGCGCGACGTCGATGCCGGCGTCGTCGAACAAGCCCGACGCGAAGCGCGGCCAGCGAGAAGCCGAGCCGCGCGACCAGTGGGCATAGGGCATGAGGCCGTATCCTTTGCCCTGAATCCACACCAGGCCGAAGTTGCCGCGCGATGCGCGTAGGCCGGCGTCGCCCTCGTCCAGCACCGTCACGCGCACGCCCTCGCGCGCGAGCCCGTATGCGAGCGCCGAGCCGACGAGGCCGCCGCCGATCACGAGCACATCGGCGCTCGAAGCTACCTTCAATGTCATCGAACCTCTCCGATCAAGATGCGGTCGAGCCCGACCAAACGGTCGAGGATCATCATCAGCAACACCGTCCCCACGATCAGCACGGCGGATACCGCCGCGACGAGCGGGTCGATCGTCTGTGCGATCGCGTTGTACATCGCGACCGGGAGCGTCGTCGTGCCCGGCGTCGCGACGAAGATGGTCATCGTCAGTTCGTCGAAACTCTGGATGAACGAGAGCAGCCAACCGCCGGCAACGCCTGTCATGATCATCGGCAACACCACGCGGCGAAACGCCGTGAAGCGGCTCGCCCCGCACGAAAGCGCGGCGCGCTCGGCATCGCGGTCGAGCCCGACCACTGACGACAGCGTAAGCCGCAGCGCGTAGGGCAAGACGATCACCACGTGAGTGCAAACGAGCGCCCAAAACGACCCGCCTACCCCCAGCAGCGACAGGAAACGCAAGAACGCGATGCCGAGCACGACCGCGGGAATCATCATCGGCGAGAGAAAAAAGGCCATCACAGCCCCGCGTCCGGGAAAGCGATAGCGCGCGATCGCAAGCGCGGCCGGTACGGCGAGCGCCGCACCGATCGTCGCCGCCGCGAATGCGATCCGCACCGACAGCCAAAACGCGGAGATGATGTCGTCGTCCTCTACGATCGCCCGAAACCAGCGCAGCGACGCGCCATGGAACGGCATCGAGATGTACCCTTTATCGGTGAACGCAACCAGCATCACGACGACGAGCGGCGCCAGAATGAACGTCAAGAAGAGCGCGTTGTAGAGCAGCGAGAAGAATCCGTTTTGCTTCATCGCCTTCCCCTCAGTCGAAAACGTGCTTGAAGCGACGTTCGGCAAGCCGGCTGCAGCCCATCACGATCGCGACGTTCGCAATCAGCAAGAGGACGGCGATGCTCGCGCCGAGCGGCCAATTGAGCGTGCCGAGAAACTCGTCGTACGCGGCCGTGGCCACCACCTTCAAGCGCCTTCCGCCAATCAACGCCGGCGTTGCGAATGCCGATGCGGACAGCGCAAAGACGATGATCGATCCCGACAGCACGCCCGGCAGAATCTGCGGCAGCACCACGCGCCGAAACACGCGCAGCGGCGAGGCGCCGAGTGAGCGCCCGGCCCACTCCATTTGCGGATCGAGCTTTTGCAGCGTGGCCCAAACCGACATCACCATGAACGGTACGAGCACGTGCGTTAGCGCAACGACCACGCCCGTCATCGTGAAGACGAAGCGAATCGGTTCATCGGTGATGCCGAGCGCTTGCAACGCACTGTTGATCACGCCGTTGTTGCCGAGCAGGATCTGCCAGCCGAGCGTGCGCACGACGACCGAGATCAAGAGCGGCCCAAGGACGATCAGCAGGCAGATCGACTGCCACGGGCGGCGCATGCGTGCGAGTACGATCGTCTCGGGCACGCCCAATACGATCGAAAGCGCGGTCACGGCGAACGCGAGCACGCCCGTGCGTAGGAAGATCGTGCCGTAGTAGGGATCGGTCACGACTTGCAGGTAGTTGTGCAACGTATAGCCCGGCTGCACGCCCGCCATATCGCGAAACACATGAAACGACAGCACCAACGTCAGCAGCAGCGGAACGAGCAGCATCGCAGCGAAAAGCAGCAGCGCGGGCGCGGACAGCAGCCACGGCGCGGCCCCGCCGCGCGCATCGTCAAGCGTGGCCATGTCGACCCTCCGGGCTCAGCACGCGCAGGTCGTCGTCGGCCCAAGCGAGTCCCACTTCCTGGCCCTCTCCGGGCGGCGGTGCGCCGTAATTGGGCTGCGTGATGTGAAGCTTGCCGAGCGAGGTATCGACCACCAGCAGCCACTGATTGCCGACGAACACACGCGTTGCCACACGTCCGTGCAAGCGCGCATCGCCATTCGCGATGCGCACCTTCTCGGGGCGGATATATACGTTCACGGCGCCGTCCACGTCGCGCCCCTCGCGTGGAACGTGCAACGTGGTGTCCGCCACGGCCACCTCGGCACAGCGTGCGTTGTTGCGCAGCACTTGGCCTGCGAGCGTGTTCGTGCGGCCCAGAAAGGTCGAGGCGAACGGCGTGGCCGGCCGCTCATAGGCTTCGAACGGCGTGCTCAGTTGCGCGATCTTGCCACCGTGCATGACCGCGATGCGATCGCTCATCGTCATCGCCTCGACTTGATCGTGAGTGACGAGAATCGTCGTGATGCCGAGCCGTTTTTGTATGGCGCGTAGCTCGATATGCATCTCTTCGCGCAACTTCGCATCGAGGTTCGACATCGGCTCGTCCAGCAGTAACAGCTCGGGCTGCATTGCAATCGCGCGGGCAATGGCCACGCGTTGCCGCTGCCCGCCCGAGAGCTCTTTCGGATAGCGCGCATCGAGCCCGGTCAAATGCACGAGCTCGAGCGCTTCGGCAATGCGCTGTGCGCGATGCTCGCGCTTCATCTTGCGCATCTCGAGGCCGAAGCCAACGTTGCCGGCCACGGTCATGTGCGGAAACAGCGCGTAGCTTTGAAACACGACGCCGATACCGCGCTTTTCCGGGCGCTCGTTCGTGATATCGCGGCCGTCGAGTAGGATCCGGCCGGTCGTCGGCGTGATGAATCCGGCCACCATCTGCAGCGTCGTAGTCTTGCCGCAGCCCGACGGACCGAGCAGCGACAAGAACTCCCCCCGTTCCACCTCGAGATCGAGTTGCTCGATTGCCGTGAAGTCGCCGTAGCGCTTCGAAATGCCTTGCAGGCAGAGAAAGCTCATCTGCGTCCATCCTTCCTATGAGGCACGCGGGGCGCGAACGCGCACACCGCGCGCATAAGCGTCGATCAATGCTCCACCGCACGATTCCATCGTTCGGTCCATTGGGTGCGATGCTCGTTGATGGTCGCCCAATCAACCGTCGTCAGCTTCGCAATTTGATCGGGGCCGTAAGGCACGCGCGCAGCCACCTTGGGTGGCAGCTTCACCGTCTTATTGACGGGGCCGAGCCCGATATCCTCTGCCTGCATCGCCTGCACCTGCGGACTCAACAAGTACTGGACGAACTGCTGCGAAAGCTCGGGCTGCGCGTTTTGCGCCACGACACAGGCGGCCACTTGCAACGCAACGCCGCCTTCCTTCGGATAGATGAACTTCAGCGGAAAGCCCGTGTTTTGAAGCGCGACGGCGCGACCGCTTCCATACGGCGCGAGGATCACGTCGCCCGATTGCATGAGCCCGTCCATTTCGCCCGGCGTCGGCGCCCAAGACAGCACGCTCGGCGCCACCTTCTTGGTCATCGTCTCGAAGCCCGGGTCGATGTTTTTCTCCCCGCCGCCCGCCATGCGCGCGAGCATGACGAGCGTATGCAGGCCATACGTGTTGGTGATCGGCGGCACGCCGAGCTTGCCCTTCAGGCGCGGATCCGTCAGCACGCTCCATGAGTCGGGCGCGGGCAAGCCCAGTTTCTGGAATGCCTTCTCGTTGTAGCCGATGCCGGTCGCGACCATGCCAACGCCGACGGCCGTCAGCCCCAGATGCGCGAGCGGGTAGAGCTCGTTCATCACGGGCGCATCGTCGAGCTTGCCGCACAAGCCCAACGCCATAGCTTGGTAAGCGGGGCCATCGTCCATCACGGCGACATTGATCTGCTCATGGCCCTTCTGTGCCTGCAGCTTCGCGAGCGTGTCGGTCGAGTTGCCCGCGACATAGACGATCCGCACGTTGTGCGCTTTCTCGAAGGGCGGATCGATCTTTTGTCGATACAGCTGCTCGTTGGAGCCGCCGACGTTGGCCACGTACAGCGTCGTTTCCGCGTGAGCGGGGCCGGCGGCCGCCCACGCGCCCGACAGCGCGAACGCCGCCAGCAAGGCGTGCGGTAAAGACAGGGAACGGCGACGCAACGCAGTCTTCATGACGACGATCTCCAATGTGGTTATGAACGCATCGGCGCGAGCGAGATCGAGCCGATGCGTTGCAGTTTCGCGCGCCACGATCCATATCGTCCAATACGAATAAAATACGGATCCATACATGGGTGATATGGCCTTGGCGCGATGGCGCGTGCGAGGCGCGAAGCGGGGGTGAGCGATGAACTTGAAGCAGATCGAAGCGTTCCGGGCGGTCATGATGGCCGGATCGATGACGGCGGCGGCCAAAGCGCTGTTCACGTCTCAGCCGAACGTGAGCCGCCTGATTTCGCAATTGGAAGGCGACACGGGGCTCACGCTGTTTCAGCGCACGGGCGCGCGGCTCGTGCCCACTACGGAAGGCACCGCCTTCTTTCGGGAAGTCGAGCGCACTTACGTGGGGCTGCAGGGACTCGCAACGGCCGCCGCGCAAATTCGCAATCTGGGCAGCGGGCGCTTGCGCATCGCAGCCGTCCCGTCGGCGGGCCTCGCCCTCGTGCCGCGGGCCATTAGTCGCTTTCAGAACGAGCATCCGGGCGTGACCGTGTCGCTGCACGTCAATACGTCGGCCACGGTCAATCATTGGACGACTTCGCAATTCTGCGATCTGGGTGTGGCCGTATACATCGGGGAGTCGTCGAACTGCGAAGTCGAGCTGCTATCGGAGGTGGCGGCGGTATGTGTGCTGCCGGCGGCGCACCGGCTGGCGAAGAAGGCCTCGATCAAGCCTTCCGATCTGAACGGCGAATCGTTCATCTCGCTTTGCCATGGAGACGGTACGCGCTCGCAGATGGACGAGGTATTCGTGCGCGCGGGCGTGGAAAGGGTGTTGGCGATCGAAGCACAGTACTCGGCGATCTGCTGCGAGATGGTGCGCTGCGGCATGGGTGTGACGCTATCGCATCCGATCGTCGCGCAGGATTTCGTCGGGCCGGACCTCGCGATTCGACCGTTTTCGCCGTCGGTGATGTTTCCCACGTATTTGCTGTTCCCGCCGCATCGGCCGCGCGGGCGCTTGGCAGCCGCATTCATCGAGGTGCTGCGCGCGGTGCACCACGAAATCTTGGCGGCAGCGAAAGACGTTCAGACGCCGCGGGCGAGTGCGGTGACTAGGCGACGACGCGCGTAGGGTTCGCTGCTCATTGTCTGCCGCTCGCCACCTACTGCTCATCGCCGGCTGCGCCTGCACGGCGACTCACACCCCTCATTCGAATCACGCCACAGTTGTCACTCTCCCCTGTCGCTGACCGGGTGGCACTCTATCCACGGTCACCAACCGATGCGCCGGAAGCCACCGGCGCGAATTTGACGCGACACGTGGAGAAACGAAATGCAAAACATCGCCGTATGGGGTTTCAAGTGGGTACCGCCGTTCGCCCAGGGGCTCGTGCGTGACTTGCGCGTGCGCTGGGCGCTCGAAGAGGCGGGGCTAGCCTATGAAAGCCGGTGGATCGGCATCGACGAATTGAAGACCGATGCCTATCGGCGCAAGCATCCTTTTGGCCTGGTGCCCGTGCTCGAATGCGATGACGGCCTCTCGATCGAATCCGGCGCGATCGTCCACGCCATTGCGCAGCAGAGCGAGACCCTCATGCCCGCCGATCTGCGCGATGCCACGCTCGCCTGGATGTTCACCGCGCTCAATACCGTGGAGCCGGTGGTCTGGAATCTCTTCACCATGGACGTGCTGCACCGTGACGAAGCGTGGGTGCCGTTGCGGCGTCCCGGCGCCGTAGACGAGGTCAAGACGCGATTGGCTGCGCTTACCGACTGCCTTGCCGGTCGCGACTATCTGCTCGAGCGCTTCACGGCAGCC
Organism: Paraburkholderia sp.; assembly: GCA_004322045.1. Taxonomy (GTDB): domain Bacteria; phylum Pseudomonadota; class Gammaproteobacteria; order Burkholderiales; family Burkholderiaceae; genus Trinickia. The sequence continues at coordinate 1,807 of SCRN01000008.1, read as the reverse complement.
GACATTCTGATGACGACCGTCCTGAGGTTCATCCGGCATACGGATCTCGTGGCCGAATTTTCACCGCTCGATGCCTACGTCAAACGATGCGAGGCGCGGCCAGCTTTTCAGGCTGCGTTGCGCAATCAGATGGAAGGGTACGCGCGCAACGAACCGGCAGCGGCCTGAGCATGCAATAGCGCGGCCAAACGCCCGAAGTCGTTGGGCTGCTCATGACAGAGATCGAGTCGGCGAACCGCCGCAGGGTTTTCTCGAGAGCTTAGCGGTCGTTAGCTAACCAAGCGCCGTGAAATCCCGCGGGGATCCGCCTCGGTAGCCGCACCGTTGCGCCGGAATTCAAATCGAGTATGGCCACGGTTGTCGTGCCTTGGTCAGCGCGTGGACGCGTGCTCGTCTGGGCCGTTGCCATCGACGCCAGCGAGCGAGATCACGTGCTCGCGCACGTCTGTGGGCCACGCCTCAATCTGCCCCCGCAATCGCGGCTGATCGTTCGCAAATAGCGCACGCGAGGCCTCTTCGAAACCAGGCATATCGCCCGCCATCGCGGACATGAAATGGTGGGCGCGCTCCTGCGCTTTGCGACGCCGGTCTTGCTCGCCATGCGTGCGCCTGGCTTCGTCGACCAGCTTGCGCAGCGCCACCGAAGCGCCGCCGGGCTGCGCGCCGAGCCAGCTCCAATGCCGCGGCAAAAGGGTGACCTCCCGAGCAACCACACCTAGCTTGGGGCGCCCGCGCCCGCGCGGCGCATTCTCGGGACTGTCGACTTCGCTTGAATCGCGTGCCTCTAGCGACGAGTCCTGTGGGGCCGCCCCGCCATAATCCTTGGTGCTAGCCGGGTGCGCGGCGAGTCGAGCCAATACTTCTTGACTCGAACCTCTGGTGTCAATGTCGAGCGAGCGTCCGGTGCCGTCATCAAAAATCAGAACAGGACCTGATGCGCCGTTTTCGACGGCATGCTTAACCGCCAAGGCGACGGCTTCCAATGCGCCCGATGCAATGCGCCGATGGCCGTCGAAGGCGGTATAGGTAACGAAGGAGGTGAGGGACATTGTTCGAATCTCTAGGTTGGAATTGCCGATAATTTATACCCGGGTGAAATTAATATCAATATCATCCGGGTATAAATCGAGAGATTCGGTGGTTGCTTCGGCCGATCGGCCTCCCCCGCTACGGGGGGTAGAAGGCGGGGAAGGGAGAGAGAACCGCCCAAAGGGCGGCTAAGAAGGAGACCGGCTCGCACCACGCCAGCAACGGCCGTAAAAAAGCCAGCCCGAAGGCTGGCGTGCAGCTTTAGATCAAACCGATTGCTTCGATATCACTCGGGCAGGAATCGCTCGTCGAGCATCTGCTCCACCGACCAAGGGCACGACTCCGGAAACACATCAAGGTTGGTCTCGTTGACTGCTTGAGCAAGAGCCTTTTTCCACACCACTCGCATGAACGCCTCATCCTCGAGACGAGGCTTCAGGCTAGGCGCGTCCGACAGAGCGTACGCAATGTCAGCCCGTTGCGCATCGATGGTCTGCATCCAGCTTGCCCCTCTGCGATCGGGCTGGAACTGCCATTTGAGCAGGTGGGCCAGCAGTACGGCCATGCGACTGACCGATTCACGTTGTTCGCTCTTACCCACGTCCTCGATTTCCTCCGCGATGTGTTCCGCGTCGATGGCCGAGAGCTTGCCCGCGCGCAACAATGCAGCCTGTTCGTTGGCCCATGCCACCACGTCCTTCTCGTAGCTCGTTCCCATTTTTCGGCCCCTAAGCTCAGTCACGCATGGCGCCATTTTAACCACTCCCGTAAGTTCATC
>SCRN01000007.1 GCA_004322045.1 Paraburkholderia sp. | reverse complement strand
GGGCGATGTGGTGTGGGAGGCGACGTATAAGGCGTGGGGGGAGACGCAGGAGGTTATCGCGCGGGTGTCGAAGGCGGTGGGCGTGGCGCCGGGGAATTCGATTCGGTTTCAGGGGCAGCAACATGACGGCGAGACGGGGCTCACGCTAAATCGTCACCGCTACTACGACGCGAGCATTGGTCGGTTCATATCTAACGATCCCATTGGCTTGGCAGGCGGGCTAAATCCGTTCCAATATGCGGAAAACCCCGTCATGTGGACCGATCCGCTGGGTCTCGCGTCGAAGTTGATGTGTCGGCTTTGTTGCGATGGGTCGCATGGGCGTTCAAACAAACAGGAAAGGCTAAAGGCCTTGGCTGACGACCCGCTGCAACCGAGTTGGGTCAGAGGTTGGGTCCGGAATGAATTGCGGCATATCGCAACCGGCAACCGAACGTCAGTACGCCTGCCAGGGAATTCCCGAAATTCTCGGACGCCCGGTAAGGAGCTCGCTCATGGTCGGGAGACCGAGGCAAAGGATGGATACTGCTACAGACATTCTCAGTTGCAGGATGCCGACTTACATAAGACTCAGCATCAGATCGGAGGCTATTGATGACGGCACACTCAAAGAAGATCGAGAACGTGTTGCGACTCGACGCATCGTCCCGATGTGATTATTTCGTCCGCAAGGTTGCCGACTTCGAAGTTGTGTGGGGTCTGTTCGACACAGGGTGGGCCACTGCTTCCACTGGCGCAACGACGGCAGTGCCGTTCTGGCCAGAAGAGGAGTTCGCGGCACTTTGCGCGACGGCAGAGTGGCAAGGGTTCCGTCCGAAGGCAATTGCTCTGGAAGAATTTCTTGCAAGATGGCTTCCCGGTATGGAGAAGGACCAGCGCATTTGCCTAGTCTTTTCGACGCCGACCGACCGCGGGAGCCTCTTGCGCCCGAATGACCTCGACAGTTTGATCCGGCAGGAGTTGCAGCAATACGAGTGACGCGAAAGGCCCACACGGTTTCAGGGGCAGCAGTTCGATGAAGAATCTGGCCTTCACTACAACCGCGGGAGATTCTACGATCCGAGTTCTGGCAGGTTCGTATCGACCGACCCGATCAAGCTTTCGGGCGGCTTCAATTTATATCAATACGGCCCGAGTCCGGTGCAATGGGTAGACCCGCTTGGCCTTGCAGGCAAACCCTTCGGGACAGGGAAAGGACAGCACACGGCGACCGTTGATGTACGAGACTCCACCGGCAAGCTGAAGACTTGCACCACCTTGCAAAGCGGAAATATGACGCCCGAAGAAGCAGCGCTCGGGTTCCCTCGAAGCACGTTGGCAACCCACACGGAAAATCGAGCGATGCGCCAAGTACCTATGGCGTCAGGCGATAGAGTGACCATCAAAAGCCAATATCCGCCCTGCAAATCGTGCAAAGGGGCAATGAACAGGAAGGCAGCCGAAGTTGGCTGCAAGGTTGATTACGTTTGGCCTGAGGGCGAATGGAGTACAGGCGGTGAGTGAAGAATCGAACGCGATGACATTTAAAGCTGCCGCGACTTCCGTCTATACGGAAGACGGTGTGCTCACCGTGGCCTTTGCTGACAGCATGTCCGCGGACCCGGAGAACTACCTCATCTTGCAGCAGGAGGTTCCACGGGCAGCAGACAACAGGGAGGATGACTACTACTTCGAGCTCAACGATCGTTCCATGTCTGGTGAGGGCGGGTTTAAACGAGCGAACCTTGACCACGGCGATTTGGTCATCGTGCTCGCGGAGGCTCTGGCGAAGAAGTATGCATTCTCGTCAATCAGGATTCGCGACGTCCAGTCGACGTGCGATGTAGAGGCGCTGCGCGAGTCCCTTCACTCAGTGTTCGACAACACTGGATGTCTGTTCGAGGATTGATCTCCACCGCCTCTCAGTTGCTGTGCCGCAAGTGCAACCGTGGCTTCTCGGATAAGCGAAAGGAAAATTTCAAGCAGCTGAACCGCCTCGGGCGGAATCCCTGTGGACACCAATAGGATCGATATGCAAGGCTTCTCGAAGATCGTCTTTCACCTGAAGACTGATGCCGACGGATATCCACCCGTTGCGTTTGAATCACTGTGGGGCGCGCCCATTGGCGAGAACTCCTATGTGATCGATAACGTGCCTTACTACATATGTGGTGTGAGCAAGGGAGATACGGTCGCAGCAGACGAGATCGATGGCGAACTCACGGCCTCTGGCGTGGTTGCTCGGGGAGGCCACTCGACCCTCCGAGTGTTCGCAGAGGAAGCAGGAACCAGAAGAGCGATAGTCGAACGTCTGAAGCAAATCGGAGCGCGATGTTCAGTGACTGAGGGACTATCGCTTTTTGCGGTTGATATTGCTGCTGACGTCGACTTTCAGCGAATCGACGCGTTCCTAGCTTCGCAGTGCGATGGCGAGCATGTCGCATACGAGGATGCATGCTTACAACACGCGGGAATCGAACGTCTGCGCATGGAAGAATGCGCATCACTAGCCACGATTCCACTACGACTCAATTAGCGTGCGGCGAGGCGGGGACTCACACCGATCTAGACTAAAAATGCGATCGAGCCCGGCTTCAAGCGGTGGCGCGGCACCTAGCGGATGCGCTGCGGTTTCAGGGGCAGCAGGAGGATCCTGAAACGGGGCTGCGAACTTTTCGCACCACCGATGCAACCGTTTCAACCCAACCTGAGAGCCAACCAAAAGAAGGACAAATTATGCGAAAAAACGAGCCTTTCAACCCGAGCCACATCCGAAACCACAACGCACCGACCGAAACCTTCCGTCGTTCGCTACGCAATTCAGTAGTACCTGCGATCAGCCTTCTTCTCGCGAGCAAGCTCGTGATGGCCGCACCGTCATTCGAGCCGCAGGTCAACGTTACAGACGCACTGCTGAAAGCCGAAAATTCCAAAGTCTGGAAGCAGAATCCGTATTTCGATGACAAGGACAAGCAGTACCTCATCGCAGCCCGTCGGTCGGATGGTGCTGTAGCAATCGTCACGCGCTCGCGAAGCGAGGGCGATCCTAAGACCTTGGTCTTCTTCAGATATTTTATGAAATGCGGCACCCGCAAGCAGTGGTCGCTTTTCCTGCCCAATGCGGCGGCCTTCAATGCTGCGTTGGCCCACCCGGATATCGACGATCCGGAAAACCGCGGTTTCCCGCTTGTGGAGGGATCATCCAATGAGATGCTGTATGAGACGGTTTGCGGAAAAAACCTCTAGGTCTTGCCGGCGAGCAGAAGCTACGGCGTTGTTCGGCCACAAGAGGTAAACCTCACGCTGCAGCCATGAATATCCCTTAGAATGCCGCTTCGTCACAGGGCGGTTACTGCAGGGCACGTCGAGAAGTAAAGATGCGCTTACTCGGTATTGATCGAGACGGCAAGCGTAGCCTTATATCTCAGATCGCGCCGGCCACAACCGCCGTTTTTAAATCCGCGCTCAATTCATACAATGTCGAGAACTCTCGTTTCGCGCCTCGCTGCGCTCGCTTTTGGTTTGTCCTGCGTCGTGACGACGTGCCAAGCGGCGTGGGTCATCGTCGATGCGGGACATACGTCAGCTCATCCCGGTGCGACGGGTGCCAGCGGCCGCGTCGAACACCTGTATAACCTCGACCTCAGCAAAGCCGTTGCGGACGATCTCAAAGCGGATGGCGATCGTGTGACCCGCACCGGCGCGGATGGCTTCGACATAGCCTTGGCCGATCGCCCAAACACCGCACCGAAAGCGGACTTCTTTATCTCAATTCACCACGATTCGATGCAGCAGGCCTGGATCGACTCGGGGCGCAACAAAGAGCTCAAGGGCTACGCGATCTTCGTCTCCGAACTGAATCCGCACTACCAGCGAAGTCTTGCCTGCGCGAAGGCGATAGGCGAGCGCTTGCAGGCTGCCGGAGAAACGCCGTCGCTTTACCACGCAACGCCAGTCAAAGGGGAAAACCGCCCCCTGATCGATCGGCGCCTCGGTATTCACAAATTCGACGATTTGGTCGTGCTCAAAACGGCTCGCATGCCGGCGGTGCTGGTAGAAGCCGGGGTCATCGTCAATCCCGACGAAGAGCAGCGATTGGCACAGCCGGCCACGATCGACAAGCTGGCCGATGCAATCTCCAAAGGCGTCATGGATTGTCGGCCGTGAAGCAATAGACGGTTGTTTTTTTGTTTTCGTGTATCAATAAAAAGGAAAAACCATGAAGAAATTCGCCGTTGTCGTAGCCGCTGCACTCCTCCCGCTGGCGGCGCATGCCGCCGGATGCGGCAAGCCCCGTAACGCATTCGATCAGGTCTATTGCGCGAGCACAGTCTTCTCGCAGGCTGATCGCGACTTGAATCAGCAGTATTCGCGCTTGCGCACCCATCTGAATCCGGAGCAACAAACGTCTTTGAAGAATGGACAGTTGCAGTGGCTCAAGCAACGCGACCAGCAATGCAGCGAAGAAAAGGACAGCGGCTATTTCGTCAATCTGGATTGCGCCGTGAATATGACGCAGCAACGCCTCGCGTTCCTCCAGGAACGTGAGCGCGAGTGCAACAGCACGGGCTGCGCCAACGACAAACTCGGCCAGTAACAAATCCCGATCACAACATTTCCGAGAGGGCCTTTTTATGAAAAACGTGATTCGCGTCGGCGATCCAACTAGCCACGGCGGCAAGGTAATTACCGGCGCATCGGATTTCGAGGTCGACGGCATCCCCGTCGCATGCGTCGGGGATACCTGCACGTGTCCGATGGACGGTCATCAAAACTGCACCATCGTCGAAGGGGATTCGGAGTTCGTCGTCGACGGTCGAGCCGTAGCATTCGATGGGCACAAGACGAGCTGCGGCGCCGTACTTCAATCGACGGCGCAAGGTTTTGGCGGCAGCTGACGCCCGCTCAATCGATCACGCGTGATCTGCCAGAGCCGGCGCTTTGTAGGCCATTCACGTGGCGCTCAATGCGCCGGCATGTTGCATTGCCTGGCGTGCCGCAACGAGCGAAGCTCGGGCAGCCCGCGCATCGAACGCCAAACGGATCATTGCCGGCAGTTGCGTAGGCGCTCCTGCAAGCTCACGCAAAATCGGCCCCAGTGCGGTCGTGCCATCCTCGCGCAGTCCCACCATCGCCGCAGGTGGCAAGGTCCGCCCCGCCGGGTCGACGATCGCTCTACACACGGCGAACGGCAACCCTCGCGCCTTCGCCTGTGCCGCGGCGATGTGCGATTCCATATCAACGGCCAGCGCGCCCGAGCGGGCATGCAGCGCCGCCTTCTGCTGCTGCGTGATCACCGGCGCGGCCACCGCGGCGAGCACACCGCGTGCGAGACGCGTGCCGGGCAGCGCGGCGCGCAGCGCCGAGGCGATGCGCTCGCTCCACGCCGGATCGGTCGCCACCCGGCCTGACGGCCCGTCGATTTCATCGGCGACGATCACCGTTCCCGGCACCAAATCCGGAGCCAACCCGCCCGCGGTGCCGAAGCTCATCACGCCGCACGCCCCGCGCGCCAATGCCAGCTCCAACGCACGTTCGAGCCGATCCGCACGCGCCGCATAAACGACTTCGACGCCCGGCCCGCGCGCGATGCGCGCTTCGAACGCCATCCCTGTCACCACGATCAACGGCAGGGCCGCGTCGATCGCCATTACATGCCAACCGCGACACGCGCGCGGCCGTCACGCGTGAGATTGCGGTAGCGCGCCAACGCCCACAGCGGGAAGAATTTGCGGTAACCGTGATAGCGCAGATAAAACACGCGCGGGAAGCCCGTGGCCGTGAAGCGCGTCTCGTCCCACAAGCCGTGCTCGCACTGCGTCCGAACGAGGTAGTCGATGCCGCGCGTGACGGCCGGATGATCGATGACGCCCGCAGCCATCAAACCAAGCAGCGCCCACGCCGTTTGCGAAGCGGTGCTCGGCGCCGGTTCGTAGCCGCGATAGTCGAGCTTATAGCTCTCACCACCCTCACCCCAACCGCCATCTTCGTTCTGAATGGCGATCAGCCATTGCGCTGCGCGCTTGATCCGCGCGTCGTCGTGCGCGATTCCCGCGGCATTGAGCGCACATAGCGCGGTCCACGTGCCGTAGACGTAATTCATGCCCCAGCGGCCGTACCAACTGCCGTCGTCTTCTTGCTCGGCAAGCAAGTAGTCGTAGGCGCGGCGTGCAGGGTCGCTATTGCCCGGCAGTTCGCCCAACTGCGCCAGCATCGACAGGCATCGGCCCGAGACGTCGGCTGTCGGCGGATCGAGCAAGGCGCCATGATCCGAGAACGGAATGTTGTTCAGGTAGTACTGCGTATTCTCGGGCTCGAAGGCGCCCCATCCGCCGTCGCTGCTCTGCATGCCGACGATCCACTCGCGCGCTCGCGCGATCGCTTCGCGGTCGACATTTGAGCGTGTCAGCGCGGCCGCGCGATGCATCGCCATTGCGACGACGGCTGTGTCGTCGACGTCGGGATAATGCGGATTCGCGTACTGGAACGCCCATCCACCGGGGCGTATGTCCGGGCGGCGCGAAATCCAATCGCCGCGTACGTCGAGCACTTGCAGCGGGCGCAGCCACTGCAGGCCACGCAGCGCCGCGTCTTGCGCAGGCGGCGTCTCGACTTCGAGCAGCGCATGCGCGACGAGCGACGTGTCCCAAACCGGCGACAAGCAAGGTTGGCAGTACGCTTCTTCGTCGCCGATCACGAGCAGCTTGTCGAGCGAGGCGCGCGCGATGGCTCGGTTCGGATAGTCCGGTCCATAGCCGAGCGCGTCGTACATCATCACGGCATTGGCCATCGCGGGGAAAATCGCACCCAAGCCGTCCTCGCCATTCAAGCGCTCGTCGACGAACGCCACCGCTTTTTGCACCGCGCGCTCGCGCGTGCGCCTCGGAAACCACCCGTCGACCCCGCGCAAGATCGAATCCACGACGCGGAAGAAAGCGAACCAGCCGCGGCTCTGATGCCCCGCGCGCGGCAATAGGCCCGTCGCCGACGGATCGCCGAGAAAGAGCTCGTCGATGCGCACGCCAAGCGGATTCTTGGCCACAGGACGCCGCGCATTGAGCACGAGGAGCGGCACGATGACCGTGCGCGCCCAGTAAGACACTTTCGAGAGATGAAACGGAAACCACTGCCGCAACAGCGTGATCTCCACAGGCATCATCGGCACGGCGCTCCACGGCACGATGGCGAACAGCGCCAGCAAGATTCGCGTAAAGACGTTCACTGCCTCGGCACCGCCCGCCCCGAGAATCGCCGCGCGTGCGCGCCGCATATGCTCGGCGTCTTCACGCTCGCCGGCCATCTTCAGCGCGAAATAGGCCTTCACGCTCGCGCTCACATCCATCGCGCCGTCGGTGAACAAGGGCCAGCCGCCGTCGGCCAGCTGAATGCGGCGCAAGTAACGCACGATCTTGCGTTCGAGCTCGACGTTCGGCGCTTCACCCAAGTAGTGAACGAGCAGGATGTATTCGGCCGGAATCGTCGCGTCGGCTTCGAGTTCGTAGACCCAATGCCCGTCTGGGCGCTGATCGGCGACGATGGCATCCGTCGCACGCGCGATCGAGGTCTCGAGCGCGGCGCGCGACCGAGCAGCGCCTGAAGAGCTCGAGGCCGCCGTCACGGCGGAAGGGGCGGAAATGTCGTTCATCGGCATCTCAATGGGTTGAAGGCGAAGCCTACGGCTTCGCTGCGAATACTTAAGTTTAGGTTTTACGTTCGGCCTTGACCGGGCCGGCGCTGCACGCCGCCGCATCGCGATACGGGCGACGCCGCGAGCGACGCGTCCGCTCAAAAGAACGCGTAGCGCAAGACGATCCCTAACAGCCGCAGACGGGGCTTCGCCACCGGCGTGCGGGGCACGTCGAAACCGCGATCGAGCGTACGCTCGAGCAAGCACCGGTAGACGCCCGACATGATGCGCGGCGCGCGCACCGCATTGCGCGGCGCGGCGTCCATGATCGCGTCGGCCTGAGCAAAATGCGCAAGCGCACGCTGCGCCAACGTCGCGCACACGCGCGGCAGCGATGGATCGTCGGCGATCGCAACCGGATTGGTCGCGGCGATCCCTTCGCGAGCGAGCAATTCGCGCGGCAGATAGCACCGGTTGATCGCCGCATCTTCGTCGATGTCGCGCAAGATGTTGGTCAACTGCAGCGCCCGCCCCAGATGATGCGACAACGCATGCCCCGCGTCGTCAGTCATCCCGAAGACTCTCACCGAT
>SCRN01000006.1 GCA_004322045.1 Paraburkholderia sp. | reverse complement strand
CTCGTTGATGGCCGAATCGACATCTTCGCGATGCAGATTACTGAGCGGGGAGACGAAGATGTCGGTCGGCTTAGGTTGCAAGACGGTCGCGTCGGCCATGGCGATTATTTGCTTTCTTTTTAAGTGCGCAAGATTCTAATCAATGCCAAACGACAAATCTACCGTTCAACCTGTCAAATAGGAATAAACCTCAACTCAACAAGTAATTAGTCCCAACATCCGTCGCAAGCGACCATACAACTCGGAAATTAATGCCGATGTCGATCGGATTCGTGCGCTGCAAATGTCATTGACGGAACGCGGTTCGGCGAGACGACAAGACCCGTAATGCCGTTGCCGTAAAAGAAAAGACCGAGTCCCACTACACCCGCCGATCCGCTGTAATCGTTATCAACGAGCAACCTTCGCCACTATGTGGGTTCTTCGCCCTTCAACGCGCCGACGGCCACTTACGGCACGTAAGCACCCTTCGCATGCAGCGAACGCTCGGCCAACTCCAACTGCTCGACGGCCTCCCCGCCTTCTAGCGCAAGCAGCCGCGCGACGAGCGATTCGGCCAGCGCCGTAGCGGCAACGAGCGAAGGAAAGAACGAGGGGCTTTCATGAGAAAAAATCAATACGCTGTCGGCATTCAAAGCGATAGGCGACACGGCGCTGTCGGTAATCGCGATCAGGCGGCTGCCTTTTTCGATCGCGGCTTCAGCTACGCGCGCCGCTTCGACCGAGTAAGGCGCAAAGCTGATCACGACCGTGGCGCTATCGCGCGTGATGCTGCGCAATTGCATTTCGAGCGTTCCCGCCTCACCCGTCAAAAGCGACACGGAAGCCCGGAACAATCCATAGCCGTACACAAAACCGAATGCCACTGCATAACACGAGCGAAATCCGGCGACATAAACGTGTCGCGCTTTGCGCAACACGCGCGCTGCTTGCAAGACGTTGTTTTCGTTAAAGGCCGCCGTCGCTTCCAGATTGTGCTGTTGCGCCACTAGCAAATCATGCGCGAACGTATCCTTCTTGTTTCCGGCAACGAGCGATCGTGCGCGCGCCGTCAACGGCTCGGGCCGCGTCCGCACACGCGCGACGAACAGATCGCGCAACTCGTTCCACCCCGGAAAACCCAGCTGTTGCGACAAGCGCACCAATGACGCAGGCTGAACCTGCGCGCGCTCGGCAACCTTGCGCATCGACAGCACGGCGACTTCGTCTGGATGATCGAGCAAGAATGCGGCGCCCGCTTGAAACTGCGGGCTCCATTCCGCGAACCGTGCGCGGATCAATGCGGCCAATTGGTCGAACGTCTCGGGCATGAGATGAGATAACGATGGGGCAGTTGCGATGGCAACAAATGTTATCACCACGACAACAACGCTGAACGGGCCACCCCTAGGGCCGCCCCTATTTACCCGGATCGCAGCGCATCGCCGTTTTCGCTAAACTGCGCGCTCCCGGCCGCACTCCTTTTTGCGTTTGTCCTTGTAGATGAGCCCATCCGAGCAGTCCGCCCCTGCACCGAGGCGGCTGCGCTTCCCCGCGCGCATCGCTGCCCGCTTACCCAGTGCTTCGCAGGTGGCGAAGGCGCTAGCGTTCGCCGTGCTCGTGGCCGCCGGGGCATGGACCGCCTACCGCTACGCGGAACGCGCCGAAACGAGCGCGATGATCGAGCGCGCCACGCACAGACTCGACATCGACGAGAGCACGCTCAAGGGTGAACTCACACGCTACGACTATCTGCCCGCGCTGCTGAGCTTGAACCCGGACATCGCCTTAGTGCTGCGACATCCCCACGATGCCGCGCTTATCTCGCGCGTGAATCACTATTTGGCCGATGTGACGACCGATTCGCAAGCTGCAGCCATTTATGTGCTCGATTTGCACGGCACGACGCTCGCAGCGAGCAATTGGAACCAACCTATCACTTTCGTCGGACAAAATTTTTCCTACCGGCCTTACTTCATCAATGCGCTGAACAACGGGACGGGACGGTTTTACGGACTCGGGTCGACGAGCCGTCTTCCCGGCTATTTCTACGCAGCACGTATCGACGCCGACGGCAAGCAACTGGGCGTCGTCGCAACCAAGATCAGCCTCGATCCCATCGAAGCGCTTTGGAAGCGCGGCGACGAGACCGTGCTCGTGGCCGATGGGAACGGCGTGGTGTTCCTCAGCTCGTTTGCCGCGTGGAAATACCGCACCCTGCATCCGCTCTCGGCCGCGGCTCGCGCGCGCATCGACGCCAAGCGTCAATACGGCGGCCCCGGTGCGCTTGCGGAGATCGGCCTCGTGCCGCGGCGCCGGCTCTCGCCCGATGCCGAGATCGACGCGATATCGCCCGGCGATCCACTCACAGCGAGTGAGCCGGCGTCGCAACGAAACGAATTCGTCGTCGTCAGTCGAACGGTGTCGGGCACCGACTGGCGCATCATGTCGCTGACCGATATCGCCCCCGCACGCAAAAGCGCACGCTATGCGGCGCTCGTTGCGGCGCTCGGTTTATCGCTCGCGACGATCGTCGCGCTCTATCTGCTGCAACGCCGGAAGGTGATCGCGCAACGCCTGGCCATGCGCGAAACGCTCGAGCGCATGAACGACGAACTCGAACGCAAGGTCGCTCGACGCACCGGGGCGCTTGCCCGGGCAAACAAAAGCCTGCGCAGTGAAATCGCGGAACACAAACGCACCGAAGCGACGCTGAAGGCCACGCTCGAAGAACTCGTGCAGGCGGGGAAGATGGCGCTGATCGGACAGATGTCGGCGGGCATCACGCACGAACTCAATCAACCGTTGGCTGCGCTACGAACATTGTCCGACAATGCCCTGCTGTTTCTTCAACGCGGTCGCCGCGACGAAGCCGAGAACAACCTGCGTATCATTGCGGGGCTCATCGAGCGAATGGGCACGATTACCGCACAATTGCGCCGCTTCTCGCGCAAGGCGCCCGCCGAGCTTGCCCCCGTCGACGTCGAGCGTGCGGTTGCCAATGCGCTGTTCCTCGTCGAACTGAGGCTGCGCAAAGAGAACGTCGAAGTCGTGCGCAACGCATTGGATACATCCACGCCCGAACAGCGCTTGGTGCTGGGCGATGCCAATCGGCTCGAGCAGGTGCTCGTCAACTTGTTCGCGAATGCACTCGATGCGATGGCCGACAGCGCCGTGCGCCGGCTCACGATCACCGTCTGCGCCGATGAAACGGATGACGCCTTCACTCAGATCACCGTGACCGATACCGGACCGGGCGTCCCTGAAGCGGCCCGCTCGCGCTTGTTCGAACCGTTCTTTACGACGAAGGCGCCAGGGGCCGGGCTGGGCCTTGGCCTCGCCATTTCGGCGGGGATCGTTCGTGAATTCGGCGGCACGCTGAAAGCAGAGGCTACTGCGACGACGGAGGGCGCCTCGTTTACATTGCGTCTGCGCCGAGCCAATGCGCAGACTCAGGATGGGCACATGGACGAGCCTATCGCGCATACGTGGGTCGACGCCGAATCGAAGAAGCCGCAACCGACATCGCCGACGCAAGAGACGCGGCCCAGTCAATCGAAGCAACCCACGCAGTCGCTGCAACGGCCGCCAGCAAGGAAAGCATGATGTCAGTAGATCGCACAGAGCCCGATGGCCTGAAGGTGTTGTTTGTAGAGGACGAACCTGCGGTGCGCCTCGGCGGTGTGCAAGCGTTGCAATTGCGCGGCATCGACGTACAGCCGTTCGAGCGTGCCGAGCAGGCACTGCGTCATATTCGCCAGGGCTTTCCAGGCATCGTCGTCACCGACGTGCGCCTGCCCGGCATCGACGGGTTCGCGCTGCTCGAAGAGATCCGGTCGATCGATGCCGATTTGCCCGTGATCCTCGTGACCGGTCACGGCGACATCGCGATGGCCGTCGAAGCCATGAAGCGCGGCGCTTATGACTTCATCGAGAAGCCGTTCTCATCGGAGCACATCGCCGACGTCGCGCAACGCGCGATCGAGAAGCGCCACCTCACGCTCGAACTCGACACGCTGCGACGGCAAGCAAGCAGCCGCAATCGCATCGAGGCCAAGCTCCTTGGGCAATCGCCCGCGATCGAACGGCTGCGTCGGGTGATCGTCGATCTTGCCAATACCGACACGAATGTGCTGATTCTCGGCGAGACAGGCGCGGGCAAAGAAGTCGTTGCGCGTTGCCTGCATGATGCGGGCCGCCGGCGCGATGCGAACTTCGCAGCGATCAATTGCGCGGGGATTCCGGAGATGCTTTTCGAAAGCGAAGTCTTCGGGCACGAAGCGGGCTCCTTCACGGGCGCGCTCAAGCGGCGGGTGGGCAAGCTCGAATACGCGGACGGCGGCACGCTGTTTCTCGACGAGATCGAGACGATGCAGATGTCGCTGCAAGCGAAGTTTCTGCGCGTGCTGCAAGAGCGAGCGTTCGAGCGCGTGGGTTCGAACGAGTTGCTGCCCATGAATTGTCGCATCGTCGCGGGCACGAAGGCCGACCTGCTGGCGCTCGCGCGTGAGCAGCGCTTTCGTGACGACCTCTATTACCGCCTCGGCGTGGTGGTGCTCGAAGTTCCGCCGCTGCGCGAACGGCGCGAGGATATCCCGCTGCTGTTCGATCATTTTGTTTTGCAGGCATCGGCGCGCTATGGACGAACCGTGCCGAACGCATTGAGCCCGCAGCAAATGCACGCGCTGATGTCGCGCAGTTGGCCGGGGAATGTGCGCGAGCTGCGCAACGTCGCCGAGCGTTTCTCGCTCGGCCTGCTTGCCGATGTCAGCGACGCGGAGGCCTCTATCGGGGCGGCGCCGCGCACGCTCGAAGAACAGGTCAATCGCTTCGAGCGGCATCTGATCGAAGAAGCGCTGCGCGCCTGCCAGGGGCGAGCGGCGCTGGCCTGCGAACGGTTAGGACTGCCGAAGAAAACGCTTTACGACAAGATGCGCAGGCTCGGGATTACCTCCGAGGATTTTCGCTGAGCTTTTGCTAAACGATATGCGCGCCGTGTGCCGATGCATGGCAGTGACGCAGCTCTCTGCGCATCGGCGTGCGATTCGGGTTTACACCACCTCGCTCGTCACGATTTCCGCACATCGATAAGACCATGCCGAGCGGTTTTCCGCGCGAAGGGGTTGCTCGGTTGAATCGTTAATGTCTCCAAATCAATGTGTTAGCCGCGTTTAACGGCTGGCACACCTCCTGCGTTATAGGGCGTCACGGCGACGGCACCATGCCGCGCCAACCGTGACCACAACTAAAGCCCTAGCCCTACAGGAGACAGATTCATGACATGGACTAAGCAGCAACGTAGCGTCGCCCTCGCGAGCTATCTAGGCTGGACGCTCGACGCGTTCGACTTCTTCTTGATGGTGTTCGTCCTGAAGGACATCGCCAAAGCCTTCGGCACCGAAATCACCAGCGTGACCGTGGCGATTACGCTGACGCTCGCATTGCGTCCAGTCGGCGCGCTCATATTTGGGCGTCTTGCGGATCGGTATGGGCGCCGCCCCGTGTTGATGGCGAACATCGTGTTGTTTTCGTTGCTCGACCTTGCGTCCGGCTTCGCAACGAGCCTGGCGATGTTGCTCGTGCTGCGTAGCTTGTTCGGCGTCGCGATGGGCGGCGAATGGGGTGTCGGATCGGCGTTGACCATGGAGTCGATTCCGCCGAAATCGCGCGGCATTATGTCGGGCATTCTGCAAGCGGGTTACCCGTCGGGCTACCTGCTGGCATCGGTCGTATTCGGGCTGCTGCACGATTCGATCGGCTGGCGCGGCATGTTCATGATCGGCGTGCTGCCTGCATTGCTCGTGCTGTTCATCCGCCGCAACGTGCCCGAATCGCCGACGTGGGAACGCGGCCGCAATGTCACTACGCGGCCCAGCATCGTCGCCGTGTTAGCGCGCGAGTGGAAGCTTGCGCTGTACATGATCTTGCTGATGACGGCGTTCAACTTCTTCAGCCACGGCACGCAGGACCTTTATCCGACATTCCTGCTCGTGCAACACAAGTTCTCGACCCATACGGTCAGCGCGATCGCCATTACGTACAATATCGGCGCGATTATCGGCGGGATTGTGTTCGGCTCGCTGTCGGAGAAGATTGGGCGGCGTAAGGCGATTGCCATCGCTGCGTTGATCGCGTTGCCTGTGTTGCCGTTATGGGCGTTTGCGAGCGGCAGCGTTGCGCTGGCGATCGGCGCGTTCTTGATGCAGATCTCCGTGCAGGGTGCTTGGGGTGTGATTCCCGCGCACTTGAATGAAATGTCGCCGCCGGAAGTGCGTGCGACATTCCCCGGTCTCGTTTATCAACTGGGGAATTTGCTGGCGTCGGCCAATGCGACGATTCAAGCCGGTATCGCACATCAGCATGGCGACAACTACGGGATGGCGATGGCACTCGTTGCCGGGACCGTTGCCGTGGTGATATCGGTCCTGATCAGCCTCGGACGCGAACATCGCGGCGTGCAGATGGATGCCGGGGAAGGCGCCGCGATCGAGCCGGGGTTGGGCGAGGTGAAGATGGCCGGGGCTGGCCGCTGATCGTCCCTTGTGTGATCGGTGCCTTGCGTCGAGAGACGGTAAGGGCATCGGGTTACTGAGAACGCGCGGCAGGTGATCGTCTTCTCGAACGAGTCGAACTCGAGCGACTCGCCTGCCGCGGGGCCTGCGCCAATGGAAACGCCGATTGCGATTACGCGAAGCTCACGTGATAGATCGGCGGCAGATGCGCGGAGATTTCGCGCCAGCTTTCTCCGGCATCGTTGGACGTCCACAGGCCGCCCGTCGTCGAACCCATGGCTAGGCCGGTACCTGTCGAATCGACGGCCAAGCCATGCCGATAGACGAGATCGTAAGCGGGCGCCGGCGGCAAGCCTTCGGAGAACTGATCGAAGGTGCGGCCGCCATCGCGCGTGCGCGTGACGACGAAGCGCCCATCGACGGGAATGCGAAACGCGTCCTTGATCGCGGGCACGAACCACGCCGTATCGGCGTCATGCGGATGGACGGCGACAGCAAAGCCGAAGCTCGACGGCTGCGCTTCGACGCGCGACCAATGATTGCCGCCGTCCGTCGAGCGAAAGATGCCGCAGTGATGTTGCGTCCATAACGTGTCCGGCGTGGCCGCGCATTGCACGACTCGATGCGGGTCTTGCGCGTTCGGCTCCTCGCGCCGTTCGGGCGGCATGTAGTCGGCCTGCATGCCGTGGGCCGTTTGGCGCCATGTGTCGCCGCCGTCGTGCGTTTGCCAGAGGCCGCCTGTCGAAACTGCTGCCGTTACGTGGCAGCTATCGCGCGGGTCGACCAACACCGAATGGATCCCCGGGTGATCGTAGCCACCGCCGCCCCAGTCGCGGCGCTCGGGGCAGTCCCATAGTGAACGCATTAGCGTCCAACTTTCACCACTGTCATCGGAACGAAACAAGCCGCCGGGGATCGTGCCTGCCCATAGCGTGCCGGGCTGGTCGTTGCCGCCCGGCTCTAGCGTCCAGATTTGTTCCAGCGACCATAGGGGCTCGGTGGGTTGGGATGCGTTTTCGTTGTCGGCTGCTGGCGTAGCGGTGATGGCGGCTTCCGGCTGCGGTGGATACATCGGCGCGGCGCACGGCTCCCATTCTTGCGCTCCGGCGCGGAGGCGATGCAATTTCACGCCGAAATGACCAAGGTTGAGCGCGGCGTACACCGTGCCGTCACGGGGATCGGCCAGCGCGGAGCTGACCGGCTCGCCCATGAAATGGTGAGCGGTCTGCTTCCAGCTACGCGAATTCGTAGCGTCTTTTTCAAATATGAAGAGGCCTTTGCGGGTGCCTATGAGCAAGCGGTCGTCGTTCACGGTTGTCTCCGGGTTGTCTCCGATTTTGCTTTAGTGCTGCCGCTCTGGCGCTGTGTCGATGTATTAGCCGCCGGATAGTGCTTGCACTACGTAGATGCGACTGTCCGCTTCGACTGCGTCGGAAAGGCGGCGACGATCGCGCAAAGGCTTGCCGTCTACGAAGATCGCTAAATGACGGCGCAGACCGCCCTGGTCGTCGAGGATGTAGCCGCGCAAGCGCGGCTCTTCGGCGAAGACGATGGACAACGCCTCGTCGACCGAGTGCGCTGCGACGTCGCGCTCCGGTAGCGGGAGATGGCGCTGGATCGATGGGGCGAAGAAAAGGTGCGGCATGGGGAGCGGGCTTTTCTGCCGAGGGGTTTAAGTTTAGTTCACGCTGGGGGTATTGGGGATTGTCGTTTTCGGTGGCATTTAGCACTGCGCGAGGCGACGAATCCGAATATTGACGCAAGCGCCAAGCGCACCGGTGCGCCAACTGATGGGCGCCGGGCTGTGCGTCAGTAAAGCAACCGCCCCACGAAAGGACTGAACAATTTGCCTGCGTCCGCAGGGCACGCACGCTGCGTTTTATATCGAAACGGATATACTTCAAATGAGAGGGCTTTGCTTTCTCGGGGACTCCCTCAAACGCTTGAGGGTCTTTCCAGCCGACGTCCGTCAGGACGCCGGCTACCAGTTGGACAAGGTGCAGCGCGGAGAGCGAGAGACGATATGACTAAGGCCAAGAAATACAAAAGCGTCTGGGACGCTATCGCAGACACGCCCGAGGAGGCCGCCAATCTGCGCGCGCGTTCCGATCTGATGATGCAAATCGCGGCGATCATCAACGCAAACGACTGGAAGCAAGCCGAAGCAGCCGCGCATTGTGGCGTCACCCAGCCACGCATCAACGATCTGCTACGGGGACGCGTCTCACGATTCTCGTTGGACGCTCTCGTGAATATCGCGACGGCACTCGGCCGCCGCGTGCATATCGAACTGGAGGCGGCTTAGTGAAGGCGCGCGGGTGGAGGTATCGGATACGCGCCGGCTCACGCTCGACCAATGAGCGTATGTGTCAGCGCGCGGATGCTCGATGACTTCATGGGAAATCGGAGGCGTTTGTCGACGGGGCGGTCGCCCGATGCGCCCTAACGATCCGCGACTACATAGCCGGTGCTGCGCCCGCCGCCGGGCGGCTTCTTCAGCACGCCTAGTTCTAGCAACGTAAGCGCTGCGCCGATACCGTGTTGACGGGACTTACTTGCCGCCCCAGCGATTCCAGGCCATGCGCAACAGCGCCGCGTTCGCTGCACGACGATCGAATAGCTCGGCGTTGAAGTCGT
>SCRN01000049.1 GCA_004322045.1 Paraburkholderia sp. | reverse complement strand
AGTTGCCCGGCGGCCCCGGCGGCAAGGGGCCTGCTTGGAACGGAACGGAATGCTCGATCAGTCGAGGTTCGATTGGCCTCGCCGATCGCGATCTTGGGGCTGAGCGCACAGCCACGTCGTTGCGATCCATTTGTGACCGGCCGATACCGGCGTGGAGCCGTGCAGAAGGCGTCGATCCGGGTGGGTAGCCGTTCCCGCGTAGCTGAAGAACAGCGCATTTCCTTTTTGCGGCGCCACGAACAAGCCATCTAGCGAGGGAAACACCGTGTTCCCCGAGCCCGCGCAGTCGTTCAAATACACGATGAGCGTGGCAAGCCGTTGGCCTTGTCGTTTCAAAGCGTCGTGATAGGCCGGAATAGCCGGATCGAAGAAGTCGTGATGCAGTTTGAATCCGTCGCCCATGCCGTAGTACGACAACTGCATGGGCTGAAAGTGCGAGCGGGGCCAGCGCGTCAGCGCCTCGATCCGCGTTTCGATGCGCTTGATCAAATCGTGCTCGGCCCCGAAAAGCAGGCCGACATGTCCAATTCGCGCAGTCGTGAAAGATTCCGCACGCGTGACCGCACTGACTACCCGCGCGGGTTCGAGCGTCCCGCTCGATAGTTCGACCAACGCGTCGCATTCGGCATCGGTCAGAAAGCCTTCCAGCAGAACCCACTGTGAGGACGCAGGCGCGAACACGCGGTGGGCGAGTATCCGGGCAGCGCGGCCGTCGGGGAAGTGGACCGCGCTTTCGCGTAGCTCGATCGCAGGATACGTTGCGGGCGGTGAATTCATGCTACTGGTCTCGCTTTCCCATTCGTTCTGCGTTCTGCCGCTTGGCGCGTGGCTAGCTGGCGGCGTGAGCCTTCATCGGCGGCGGCACGTTCCTCTCCCGCGCTATTCATGTTGGTTTCGCGCCAACCACTTCGTGGCAATCCAAGTTTCGCCGGCCGGAAGCGTCAACCCGCCGAGCATGCCGCTGCCGTCGGCCCCCTCTCCCAGATCGGGATGGTTGAAAAACAATGCGTTGCCTTTGTGCGCGCAGACGGATAGACCCGTTTGGGCAAACGAAATTTCGCCTGCGCTCGGGCAATCGTTGAGATACATGACCACGGTGGCAATCGGGCGTCGATCGTCTAGGACATCGGCGTCGCGCGCCGTATCCGGCAGATCGACGGCGCCACGATACGTCGCGAGATCGCGGCCCTCGCGGTAACGCGTGACGCGCAACCCGTAGACGTCGCCGACCGGCCACTGCGACAACGCCGCGATGCGTGACTCGATCTTCGCGATCACGTCGTGCTCAGCGCGAGCGAAGTGAGCGTGTTCGACCGTCTCTGCGGGCCAGTGCGACGGCGTCGAGGAGCAGACATCATCGGCCATCGCGGGTTGCAGTCGCGCGCCTGATAGCGAGACCAATTCGTCGCACTCCGTCTCCGACAACAAGCCGCCCAATACGACGACTTGCGGGGCGAACTCCGGCGCAATCGAGTAAGCGTGCAGCCTGACGCGGTGTCCGTCGGGGCAGGTCAATATGTTTTGCTCGATGCTGATCCAGGGGTAGGTGGTGTCCATGATGTTTGGCGATGTCAAAACTTGATGGGCGTCGAGGTGGGGGATTGGCGCTCGCAGAGCCACGTCGTCGCGATCCATTTCTCCCCTTCGAAGATTGGGCCGGCGGCATGAAGACAACTGGTATCGGGCGTTCCATCGGCGTTGGGGGGATAGCGGAAAAACAGCGCGTTACCTTTCTGCGGGCAGACGAACAAGCCGTCCAGACGTGGGAACGCGGTGGCCCCTGAGCTCGGGCAGTCGTTCAGGTACATCAGGAACGTCGCGAGCCGCTGTCCGTTGATCTCTAGGATCTTCTTGAACGCGGGCATGTCGGGGTTGTAGCAGTCGTGATGCGGCTTGTATTGCCCGCCAATGCCGTAGTGGATGATTTGGACATCCTGGAAGCGATCGACGGGCCATTGCGTCAGCGCTTCGATTCGTGCTTCGATTCGCCTCGTCAGTTCGTATTCGGCGCCGTCGAAAGCCACCATATCGGCAACGCGCGCTGGTGACACGAAGGCGTCCCCCGTTTTTGAACTGACGACTTCGGCGGGGCTCAGCCTATGTCGTGCGAGCTGAACCAGCTCGTCGCATTCGGCATGCGTCAGGAAGCCTTCGAGCACTACGACTTGCGGCGTCGGCCCGAGCGGCGTCTTATAGGTCAGCACGCGAGTCCGATGGCCGTCCGGCAAGGTAATGCTGTTTTCACGGATATCGATTCGAGGGTGGTCCATAGGGGTTGAGTTCGCGGAAAAAGAATGACGATGATCGATCGATGGCGCTTCACGCTGCCGGGTCGTAAGCGTGTTCGCTCACCTCGTAGAGAGCCTCCTGCGCCGATTGCGATACAAGCCTCAAGAAGGCTGCGGTCTTGACGGTCTCGCGGTGGAACGGGGTGACTTTCGTCGTAGAGCGCCATTCCCATCCGTTTTCGCAGAAGAAGGTGGCGGGCGGCAGGTGGTACAAAAAGCACGTTGCGTCCCAATCGATCGTGTCGTGGGCCACGGCAACGAAAACCTCGTTCTGCTTGCGCCACCACCGCGGCCGCTGCAATGTGCCGGGCTTCGTCTCGCGGCATCTCAAGGCAAAAACAAGGCCGATTCGGCGGTCGTCCGACGCATAAACGCCCGTGCGGCATTGCGTATCGGTCGTCGGTGTCGAGAACGAGGGCATCGCCTCGTCGAATAGATAAGGGCTGCCGTGATACAAGACGGATGGTTTTTCGAACATACGGATCGAGAAATTTCAGGCACGCATCGGGCCCGGTGCGAAGCGCGTCGGGGAGGGCGCCGCGAGCGATCGCACCGAACCCTGGAGCATTCGGCTCCCGGGGCGCCAAGGCAAGCATGAACGGCGCGCTTGCCTCGAGGCCGTTACAGGCCGCTCGCGCTGCCGCTGCGGGGCGGTTCCCACGCAGCGTCTTGCCGGTCCACCGCGCCCCCTTGTCGGCGCAACTGCTCCAACATTGCGAGGTTTTGGGCGAGGACCGGCGGCCGAGCTGCTTGGCCCTGCTGGGGGGTGGCCGTTCGATCTGCGTGCGGTTTCGTGGTGGGTGCGCCGGTGACGATTGGCGAAATAGAAGTGATACCGGAAACAGTGATCGTCATATCGAATTCCCTGTTAATTGAAGGCGTAATGATACGAATGGTCTTCGAGACCGAGTATTCATGCGTTGAGAGAAAATCGCACGAATTTGGTTGATCGAGCGCCTCCACTAGAGGCGCTCGATCGTCAGCTTTGATTTGATAATAGCTAGTTGATATCGCTGAATGTAGGCGATGCTTCTTCGATAAATTGTTTTGCGTGCGAAGAGAGAAAATCAGGATGAGGTGGTATACCGACTCGACCTAAATCCAGACGATCGCCATCCCAACATGACTGAATAGTCGGATCCGAGTGTATCCAGCCATCGCTGTGAAAGCGAATAGCGGTGCATAGCTGATCGAGCTGCGGCTCGGACAAGGCGTAGAACGTGCCGTTCAATCGATAAGCGAATTCCGCTCCTCTTTCTCCGTGCAAGGGGTCGAGCCGCTCGGCGATTCGGCAGCAGTCATGCAGATAGGCGAACAATTCGACGACGACCAAGTCCGCACCGCTACGCATGCCGATTTGCATACCGAAGCAATGTACGCGGAGCCAGTGGTTGATGCCATGAATGCCATTCCAATCAATTTTGAAATTGCGCTCGAGATGCGCTAATAGGCCACGACGATCGTACGTCGATCCTTCGTTATTCATGTTCGATATTCGCGAGAGGATTGCTTGATCGAATGGCACGATATAAGCCATCGATCGATTTTTTGGTTAAAAGATTTGGCTGCGTGAAACGGTGAAAATAGATTTATTTGAAATCAGTGGCGTTATAAGACTATAAGGCAACCGCCGATGCGGCCATTCATGCGAAGGCATTGTTGACGAAACGAAGTTCTCGTCGGTTTAGGCGCTGTTTCGGAGGGTAAGGAACGCAGTTATTGGGGCGGCAAGAGCGGGCCCCTACGAGAACGGCGTTCGCCGTATTTCGTTCGTCAGTTCACTGCTTCGCGCCGCGGCATGGCCGATGAAGCGGCCTGTCACATTCGGCCCGCATAGTGCGACCCGGTTCCACTACGCCACGCCCTCATGCCCGATTTCAACTGGCGCAAAGTCTCGCCGCGCACAACTGCCGGCGAAAAGCAGCCTGACGTGCAATCGGTCGGTGTATCCGGGCAGGCAACGCCCGGATCGTCGAATGCGGGTTCGCAGCCTTGCGCGCTAGGCGCGCCGCAGCCGGTGATCCCTCACGGAGCGCTTGAAAAGATGAAGCGGGCCCTATCGCATGCGAGGCATGCGCTCGGCGCGCGCAGAGTCGATGTGAGCACGGCGTTCTATCAGCACACCAAGCACGGTCATAGCTCGGGTTCGACGCGTTTCGTTCAAAGCGGCAAGCGCGGCGAGGCAAGCGCCCCGATCGCGCAGACGGCTGGGAACGCGCCACGGATCGATACCGCTCAGCTCGTATCGCAGGTGATCGGAAGCCGGAGTACACGAATGGCATCCGACGGGTATCCGGCCGCATTGTTCGTCGACACCCCTCTCGATACGATCACGAGTCCCGAGGCGCTGCGCGCCTACGTGCGGCGGCTGTTCGAGGACCGGTCGCATTACGGCGCGCAAGCGAGCGCGTTGGGGCGCACGGCGCTCGAAGTGGCTTCGAGCAGCAACCTGCCGCCCAGGACCGAAGCTGCCAGCGCCATGCGCGGTGCGCTCCTGGCGCTGGCGCTGCGGCAGGCGGGCATAACGCATGCCGCAGCAGCGCAAGGCGCACTCGATCGCATCGCCTCGCTCGATTTCGACACGCCTCACACGCGCGTGTCTTCGAGCGAAACGGACCGTGAGGCCTGGCTGACCGTGCGCCTGCTCGCGCGTTCGACGGAAGGCTTCGGGATACTCGACGCATTGCGCACTGCGACATCGGCGCCATTCAAGGACGATGCGCACCGGACGGCCTTCAAGACGCTGCTCGAGAGCGCCGACATGCTCGATCCGTTGCCGCGGGAGGTGTCTGCGCTCGGCCTGCACGATGGGGCGCCTGGCGCGGTCTCGTTGCGAGCCAAGCTCGGCGGCAGTCCGCTCCGGTTTGATGAACACGGGCCGCATGCTTTGGCTAGGCGCGCCTTCGACGCCGCTTCGGCGCGCCTGGAACGCGGGCGCGATGCGCTGACGCCGGATCAAAAAGGAGCGCTCTTTGCCTGGCAGCAGTCGTTCACCGAAGACGGACGCGGCACCGAGTTGTCCAAGGTTCGCGAGCGTCTGAACAAGTTTGTGCGCAAGACCATTCCGCGCGTTGGCGAAAGCAGATGGAAAACGCTGTTGCCCCGATTGTTCCGCGGGCGGGAAGGATCGCCCTTGTCCGCATTGCGGCTCGGGACGCAAGGTGCGACCAGAAAGACGGCGAAGCAGGAGCAGGAACGTTATCGGCAGGGGTTGCGTGAGAGCCTCTCGACGTTGACGCTCTCTCCCGAGATGCAAAGCGCAGCGGTGCTCACGCATGCGCGGCCGAAGCATTCGCTGGTCGAGCTGGCCGCGTTGCATACGTGGCTCGAACTCGGCGGCTTTGCGCACGAACGTATGGACGAAGAAGCGATCGTCGCAGTGGCACGGCGTGCGCAACAGATGTGTGCCGAACTGGACAAGGTGAAAGGGGCGCCTCAGGCCGTCTTAGACGACTTGCGACGAGCCACGGCGCGCTGGGCCACGATGACGCCGCAGCAACTGGCCAAGACCAAGCCGTTCAGATCGGTCGCCAAGCGAGCCTATACGCCGGAGCGGCTCGCACTATGGGGCAAGCTCGCCCGTGTGCCCGATGACTCGCCGTTCTGGACGACGCTCGATAGCCTGCGCTTACTGGCTCGCCCGAGCGGCCCGGCGCTCCCGGCGAGGTCCTTCGTGCGCGCGGCCGCCGAAGGGGTGTTCGGGGAATTCGGCAAGCCGATCGGCGCGACGCTCGGGACCGAGTGCCTCGATGAAGTGCGCACGATGCTCAAAGAGGTGATAGAGAATTTGCCCTCCAGCGCGCGTTTGCGATTGGCGGACGGCGGTAGTCAGCGTGTCAGCACGAGCGGTCTGAATGCGATGACGCACGTTGGCGTTTTTCCCATTTCGCCCCGCCTCACGTTGCGCGCGTCGCGCTCGCGCGAAACGGTAGTCGAGTTCGTCCATGGCACGCATGGTTTCGAAATGTTCGTCGGCAGGGCAAAGACGTCGCAAAAGCAAGCGGGCGCCGGGGTGCTTGTCGGCTATGACGTCGAAATGGCGTTGACGAACCTGCGCGTGGGGCTTGCCACCAACGTCACGCTGCACTCTCAGGAATTGACGGAGGCCGCGGGCGTCACGGTGCGCGTTCCTCACCGGCTCAAACCCGACGGCAGCGGATTCGACGACAAGGCGACGCGAGCGATTTTTTGGGCTGTCGTGGAGCATTTCTTGGACGAAGCCGCGCAGCCGCACGATGACGGTGCCAACGGCTCGTTCAACCGACTTGCAGAGCTTGGGCTCGACCATCCCGACGTCTCGATCGGTTGGACCGACACGCGCGCTAGGACCTCCAAGCGCGGCGTAACGGTCGATGCGACCGCGAACGCAAAGCTCTTGAGCTTTGGCCCCCGGTCGGCGCGCGATCCGAAATCGGGCAAAACGGCGAAGCTCTTCGGCGTCAGCGCGGGACCCTCCATGGGGATGGGCTGGGAAAAGTCGCGGCAAGAAGGCAGCATGACCGAGCGAAGCGGCCGCCATCGCATCGAGCAGCGGTATGTTGGGGCGGGCAACCTCGTGCAGTGGCGAGGCGGCGTTGCGCCGGGATTCTCGCATTCGCTCGATGCGAACGGGCGCAGCAGCGTGGGATTGCTTTCTCTCGACGCCTTGGTTGCAACGGTCGGCCTTGTCGACAATGGCGGCACCGCCAAACTGACGCTGTCGATCGAAAACGACAAGCTGAACTATCGAGCAAGCACGCTCGAGCGCGAAGAGCTCAGCGGGACGCGATACGCGGACACGATCGAGAGTGCGGGTGCCGATCTCGTGCGTATGCTGGCGGCAAATCAGGAGTCGCAGGCGCATGGCGCAGCAAGCACATCCGAGGCGCTGGCCGATCCGCTGTCGCTTGCCCGGGCGCGCATGCACGAGTACATAGCGACTGTGCGCCATAATCGCCAGTTCAATCACGCGTACAAGTACGGCTTGAGATTGCTTCGCGACCCGGCCGCGTCAATCGATATGCTGACGGCACTCGCGCAGCAAAGCGGCCATGATCCGGACGTGGATGCATTCGTTCACGCTCGGCGCGGCAACATCCTCGGCAATCCGAAGGCGTGGGTGCCGCGCAAGCTGTCGATCAGAGAGCGCAACAGCGCGACGCGCAGCCCGGGGCTAAACATCGGCGTCTCGCTCAATACCCGAACGAGCACGACCGGGGATCACGAATTCGCGAACTTGAGCGTGCCGTTCCCCGTGTTGGAAGCGATCGACGAAGAGGGGCGTTGGGCATCGTCCGATGCAGTCTCGTAGGCTATGGCCCGCCGGCTACGCCGCCGCGGTTCACGCTCAGCGCGCGGGCAGGGGGAGCGTCTTGCCTGACACCGAGGCGCTCTGCACTGCGCTCGTGTCCGCACGGGAATTCGATCTTGCCGCGTTCGCGCTGGCCGGCGCTCGATAGATCAGATACGTGGCGCGATAGGGCGCATAGAGCATGGCGCCTTCGTTCGCGCACACTCCGTCAGGCGCCACGCCCCCCTTGGTGTTGACGCGTTGGATCAACTGCGTCCGGGCGAATCGCCCCGTACCTTCCAGCGCTCCCGCATTGAAGCGCGAAACGAGCCGCGCCCAAGACAAGTCCTGAGGTCCCATCGACGCCTTCGCGTCGACCCGAGTGACGGCGTAGCTGCCGTCGTCGGCCATGAAATAGCCGCCCGGTGCGGCCGTTCCGATACGTTTTCCGGCCGAATCGAAGAGCGGCGATTCGACGCCGCGATATGCCCACGACAGATCCGCGCCGCTGCGATCGCATTCGTAGACGACCTGGCCGCGCGCGCTCAATACATCGTCCAGTATGGCGCCGGGGTATGCGCGTAGTCCTTCCGGCAAGTCGGCGTTGACAGGAGGCGAGGGCGGCGCAGCACAGCCGGTCGCGACGATGAGCAAGGCGATCGCTGCGACGTGTGCCGAGATGGACGTGCGACGGTCGGCCTTGCTGGCGCGCGGGTTGAACCGGCTTGCTGCGCCAGTCGCGATATCGTGATGTTTACGCTGCATGACATGTCCCCCGTCCGGCTGCCCGGTCACTGTTGTGCGGAGAGCGACGCCGCCTTCACGTGCGCGCCGGTCGTGCCGCTTAGTCAAGATGGCCAATCTTACTGGGTGCTTTATCCGCTTCGACGCCGCTTCTTCGCCTGCGCACTCAATACTTCGCTATCGCGTGGAGATCCGCGAGCAATGCGGCGGGAGTGAGATGGATCGAGGGACCATGCTCGCGTTCGTTTTTTTCGTTCGAACTTCGCTCATGAAGGGGCGAAGCTGCCGCGATGGACGCACAATGGCCCACCCACACAATGACGGCCTCATGCGCCTATTCAGACTTCAATGAGCGTCTCATCTACACCTTTACCTTCAGCGCGCAAAGCCTCTCGCCGCAGAGGCTTTGCCGTCTCCAGGGGGCGTGGGCGTTCTCTCTCTCGCACCGGCTTGGCCTGCCTAATCGGGATCTGGGGCATGAGCGCCGCATCGCTCGCGTATGGCAGCTGCTTCGACGATGCGGCTGCGTATCAACACGTCAACCCGCTGATACTGCGCGCGATCGCTTGGCAGGAATCGCGTAACCGTCCTGACGCCAAGCACGTCAATGCGAACGGCTCGATCGATTACGGCGTGATGCAGATCAACACCATTCACTTGGCTACGCTGGCGCAATACGGCATCGATAGAGAGGCGTTGATGTCGCCCTGCAAGAACATTTATATCGCGGCGTGGCAACTGCGCCGGCAAATCAACAAATACGGCAACACCTGGGCGGCGGTAGGCGCCTATCATTCCGCGACGCCCGCGCTGCGCGACGAATACGCGCGCCAGATCGCCGCTATTTTGCGGCGCTGGGGAATGCTCCCACAACAAGGAACAAACGCGGTGAACGAGGCGCGCGCATCCGCTCGGTCGACGAGCGCGCTTGCTTCCGAATAGCCGGACGGTCCTGCTCCGCTATAGGATCGAGCGGCGTCGGACGAAAATGGGCATGGTCGCCGCAGCGCTCCGGCCTGTGGTTCAAGCGGTCTTCGGCGGCGGAAAGTCGGCGTCTTTATTGTCACGCAAGAATGCGGCTTGCGCCCCGGCCGTCAGCGAACCGAATACCTCGCGCAATGCAGCATGAAGCGTATCCGCACCATGGATAGGCAAGTTCTTCTCTTCGGCGTACAGATTCCGGAAAGCGACGAGCTGTTGGTCGATACGGCCACTCGGCGTGCGAGCGTCGCGCGACAGCAAGGGGATCGCTTGCGCGAGATTCGCAAATCCCGGCGCGCGTTCGCGCACGACAGGATAATTCCGTAGCCCCTGCAGCATCTGGTTGAAGACTTTCATTCTCTCTTCCGGCGCGAACCTTTGTAGCACTTGCTCAGCGGTCTGCGCGCCCGACGTGTTGTTGGGAAACACACGTTCGGCGGTGAGCGCAGATTGCTGGGCGCGGGGGTCGTATTGTTGCGGCGGCACGGACGGCGATGACACAGGACGCGCCTGCTGCGCTTGCGCGGGCGGCACAGGCGCGCCGTAGCCTGCCGGCGGTGGCCCGAAGGCGCCGGTTGGGGGCTGCGCTACCGGATGTTGCGCAGGATGTTGCGCCGGTGCGTTATAGCTGGGATGCGGCGGACCAAACGTCCCCAAGGGCTGTCCGGTCATGGGCGGTTGCGGCGCAGCAGGGCTACCGCCTTGCTGGGGCCACGATGGCGGCGGGCTAACGGGCCATTGCTGGGGCGGGCCCGCATAGGCGGGATAGCCTTGCTGATACCCTCCGGGCGGTTGAGGTGCTGGGGCGTAACCTGGCGGCGGCATACCGCCGGGTCGCTGCATCGGGTACATCTGCTGCCCCGGTTGCTGCCCTTGCCAGGCGGCGGGTTGCTGTTGCGCGCGTTTTCGCAGGTGTTGCCGAATCGCTTTCACCCCCGCACCGACGCCGGCGCCGAACACGAACGAGCGCAAGATGATCGGGATGCCAAGTCCCAGCATCGTGCCCGCTCCGAGGCCGCCACCGCCGCTCGGTAGGGCAGCAAACAACTCCAGTGTCGGCAATACCGCAGAGATTGCTCCGCCGATCAGCGCCGGTCGCACGTAGCCGCGCGCACGACTGGGTTGGGTCGTCGCCTGGTAGGGCTGCGCATAGGGCTGCGCCTGCCTGGCGCCGCCGTTGGGGTACGGTTGGGCGTAATTCGCCGGTGCTTGCCCGGGAGATTGGCCGGGCGCCATGTTTCCCTGTTGGGAATGATTTGCCGGGCGCTGCTGCTTCGTGTTGCTGAAAAAAAGCGCGAGTTGCCGAAGCTTGCCCGGTTGCGGCGGCCTCATGCCTGCGGTAGGGGCGTGTGTCGGTCGCGGCGGCATGGCCTGCCCGAATTGCCCCGCTGCGTGGCTGGTCGGGCGGCCTACGGGCGGCTGCGCAGCGCGCCCCGGCGATTGTCCTGCATGCTCGGGCGGCACGCCCTGTGGCGCTCCACCGGAAACTCTAAAGTCGGCCATAGTGATCCTTCGGTGCGACATGAATGCAACGGGTGATCCCGAATCTCAAATGCTGAACGACATCTTCCTGTCATATGGCGACGCTCGTTCGATGCACGAGACGATACAGGGCCGCCGGCGCGGCTCGCCCCTTGGGCACGAAGGCGTCGTTTGCACAGCGAAGCTCGCGATCGTGCCCAGCGACGTCCCGGCGCACGCGCCGCTTCGACATGGGGGCCGATCCAGTCGGATATTCCCGCCGCGTTCGCCTCTGTCCTTCTTCAGGGCGTAAATGAGTCCAAGCGAATCCTTCCGAAAGTTCGCAAAACTACGAATATTTGCGCATTTGGCGACGCGGTTCGCGACGAGAATGTATATGGGCTCCTCGGAGGTTGAAGGTGACGTTGCTGCGACTTACACGACCTGTCGTTGTTTTCGACCGGTATCGGTTGTCACAAGACCCGCTGCGTCTCACCGCGGCTGGCGTGCCGGTTGCCGTCGGCGCTCGCGCACTCGCGCTCCTGTCCGCGCTCGTCGAAGCCGATGGCCGGCCGGTCTCGTTCGCCGAGCTCGCGAACCGGATTTGGGGACGCCCGAACGTCGAAATCAATTCCGTGCAGGTGCAGGTGTCGGCGCTGCGCCGTGCGCTGGGCGAGGATCGAGATTTGATTGCGACGGTGGCAGGATTCGGTTATCGCTTCGCCGGCTCAGCCGCAAGCATCGAGGCGCAACCCAACGCGCCTGCCGCGAGCGAGCCGGCGCCCGCCCATTTGCTCAGTGCTGCGCTCGGCATTGCCCAGCCTTCGACGGCATGCGTGCCGTTGCGTCGCACGCCGTTTGTCGGCCGCTATGCGGAACTGTCCGAACTGCTCGGCCTGTTGTCGACGGCCCGCGCCATTACGTTGGTCGGCGCATCGGGACTGGGGAAGACGCGTCTCGCGCATGAGTTCGCGCGGCGCGTGGCCACGCATTTCCCCGACGGGATCGGAGCGGTTGCGCTCTCGCCGCAGTCGCCGCCGGAGAGCCTCGTTCGTCCACTTGCGCGGGCGCTGCGGATCGAGCAGGCGCACGATTGCGGCACGCCGGAGCAATTGGCCGCCGCGATCGGTGCGCGCCGCTTGCTGCTGATCGTCGATTGCTGCGCACGGTTGAGAGCGTCGCTCGGTGACGTGCTCGCAAGGCTGCTGACCGCTACGCCCGCACTGCAGGTGATCGTCACCGCGACCGAGCCACTGTGGATCAGTCAGGAACAAGTAGTGGCTGTCGGTCCGCTGACCGCGCCGCATCATCGCGATTTCAGAATCGAAGAAGCCCTCGCGTTCGATGCATGTCGACTGCTGCACACCCGTCTCACGGTCCTGCGCGATGCGCGTCGGCACAAGCTCGGCCAGCAAGCACGAACCGATAGCGATGTGTTTGCCGCGCTCGAGCCGGATCGTTGCGCGCCAGACGCAGTCTCGATGGCCGCGCGGGTCACCCGCAGGCTCGGCGGCGCACCGCTTGCGCTCGAACTGGCCGCATCGGCGATTGTGCATCGCATGGACGATCGCGTGCCCCTCGAGGCCGCGATGCTTGCGTTTGCAAACATGCTGGACGAGCGTATGGCTCGCCGCACGGGAAGGGCCGACACTGTGCTTTCGCCCGAGGCCGGGATCGCGATCGTAGTCGAACTGCTCCACGACGAGCTCGATGACGAAACGCAGGCGCAACTGCGATGGCTCGGCGTTTTCAGCGGCGAGTTCACTCGCGATGCGGCGGTCGGTATGTTGGTGGAGATCGCGCCGCCGGGGGATGGCAGCAACGCAGACGCGGCTCGAACGCGGGCGCGGTGCGAGGCGCATCTGGATGAACTGCTCGGTGCGGGCCTAGTCGAGCGGATCGAGGGCAAGGGTGCTGCGGTGCTG
Organism: Paraburkholderia sp.; assembly: GCA_004322045.1. Lineage (GTDB taxonomy): Bacteria > Pseudomonadota > Gammaproteobacteria > Burkholderiales > Burkholderiaceae > Trinickia. Next base: position 187,278 of record SCRN01000049.1, on the reverse strand, counting down.
CGGCTCCCGGGTCCGGTCCGTCTGTTCGCGAGCGATGCGTTAGTGCAGAAAAACGAGCTGGGACGGGCGGCTGCAGCCCATGCTCGTTCACTCATAGCGCGGCTTTCGATGGACTTGCAACTCGGTGTCTGTGCGGTTGGCGATGAGAGAGGCCGCATCGAGCTTGAACTCGACGAGCTTCGCGCCGCGCTCAGATGGTCCGTATTCGACGACCGATTCGAAATCGCGATTGCGCTCGTCGAGGCCTCGGCGCCGCTCTGGCGCGTGCTGTCGCTCTCGACCGAGTACCTGCGCACGATTCGGATCGTGCTGACGCGTGTCAGTGCAAGCGCTGCGCGGCGCACGCGAGAGGAAATGAGGTTGTGGAAGGCGCTGGCGAACGAGTTGCTGCTGACGCAGGGGCCGCGCCATGAGGCCACGGCCGCGTGGCGCAAGCTGTACGAGTTGGCCAGCGCGTGTGCCGACGATGTGTATCGACGGCATGCGCTCGCCGGTCTTATCGAGTGTTTGCCGGAAACGTGGGAAACGAGTCGAACGGGAGAGGGGCTCGCCCCCTGCGAGGCGATTACGCAACCTTGTCTGAAAGACTGGCGCCACGTCGAGGCGTAGGGGCCGATCGTTGCGCCATGGCGCGCGTGTAGTCTTCCACGCGCGGACACCCGATCGAGCCCCGATCATCAGGCATCCGGGGGCGCCAAGGCATCGCCCTCGTCTACGATGCTTGGATTCGGTGCGCTTGGTGTGGGGCGTTGCACGTGTCCCGCAGTTTGAGCGGCTGGCTGCGCGAAGCGCTCCGAGAGGGTGGTGACGCCATTGCCGCCGGCTAAGAAGCCTGATGATGCATTGCCGGCCCGACTCGCGGCGATTTCTTCTTGGGTGGGCACAACAGACGGCAGGCCTGACGAGCTAGGGGTGACAGCCGGCTTGGCATGACGAGGCCGCGAAGGGGGCAAGTTGGGGCGAGGCTGCGCCTGCACCTGCACCTGCACCTGCTCCGGCTTGGCGTGGCGAGGCCCCCTCGACGGCGGTTGCTCGGGCACAGGTTGCACGGCCGATCTGGCATGGCGCGGTTGTGCCGCCGGCTGCGCGGGGCGAGCTTGCGCGACTGCTTGGGGCGGCAGAGGTTGTGCTACCGGCTGGGCGCTTTGAGGCTGCGCCGGCGGGGGGCGGGCAACCGATCCCGCTTGAGGCGGCATCATGGATTGCGGCGGTATGTCTTGATACGGGTCGGGTTCTTGCCACGCCGAGTACTGATCGGGCTGTTGCCATGCGCGGTGCGGCTGCGGCGGAGCTTGGTATGAACTCATGTCGCCGTATGGATTCACGCTGCCGTATGGATTCACGCCGCCGTATTGGTCCATGCCGCCGTATGGATTCATGCCCCCGTACTGGTTCATGCCTCCATACGGATTCATGGCCCCGTACTGATTCATGCCCCCGTACTGGTTCATGCCCCCGTACTGGTTCATGCCTCCATACGGATTCATGCCTCCATACGGATTCATGCCTCCATACGGATTCATGCCTCCATATTGGTTCATGCCGCCGCCATATGCGAGGTTGTAGTAGTGCGCGCGCCGTATATACGAGTAGGCGGCAACGCCGATCAGCACAGGGAAGAACCCGAAACTACTCATCGCGGCTGCGCCCAGCACGCCAATGGCAAGCGCGGCGGCGCCGTGGCCTATTGCCGTCAATGCCCCGCCGGCGCCTCTCATTCCCGCAGCGCCGTAGCGAACCCCGGCGGGGTTGGTCTGGGCGTACGAGGAATAAGTGGGACCGTAGTTCTCCCGCCCGCGCTGCGCGTTCGAATCGAGCGGACCGATGGGCGCAGAAGTGTCCACGCCGCGCGCTCTGAACGTCGCTCGCGGTGCGTCGCTCGCCGCCCCGGATCGGCGGGAAGTCAGAAGTTCGGACAGCCTGTGGAGCCGGCTGCCGCGGGTGCGCTCGGTCTCCTGTGGGCGTGCGGCGCTCGCGCTCGCCGTCCCATTTGACGGCCCGACGGCCGCTCCCGTGGAAGCGCCCGCGGGCGCAGGAGTCGGTCCGGAAATCAATCTGGGCGTGGTGATGGACATCAATGTGGTCCTCTGAAAATACGCCGACCCGAGCGCTCGCCAACCTTTGAAGTTCGGCCAGCGTCGGCATGCTCGTGTCCAGCTTCAGTCCAGCTCGACACTGAAATGCTGATCCATCCATGCAAGCGCGTCCCCCACGTGGGGCGGCGCCAACGGGCGAGTCATGGCGTACAGATAGCTATCGCCGGCGGGCAGCCCGAGATTGGGGCGAGCCTCATAGTTGGTAAGCTTCGCTTCGAGCGTGAACCCGAGACGTTCCATTGAGGTGTACGCGTTACCGTCGACCGCGCAGCACGCAAAGACACGATAGATCTGCGGCTGCGCAATCAACCATTTGAGAAATTTGCGCAAGGCGTCGAGTCCTGCGCGCCGCCGCCGGGCGCCGCCGCGACGGCTGATGATGACGCCGAATTCCGCGCGGGGCGGCCGTGGCTGCAACTCGATCAGCCCCGTGAGCCGGCCGCTCGCCTTGTCTTCGAGCACCCAACGCGGCAACTCGCGGCTTTGCCAATCCTTCTGCGCCATATCGATGAAAGCGAGCGTCTCGTCCAGTGTCGTGTGGCGAAGATAAGTGAGATGGCGCACCGTGTCGGGATCGCTGAACATCTCGTCGAAGAGCGCTTGAGCGTCGCGAGGCTCGGGCGGGCGCAAAAGGAGTTCGTTGGATTCAATCAGTTCGGGCGCGTGAAACGCGGACATCGAGCACTCCATACGCGGTTGTTCGTGCAAGCCTGCATTTTGTGGCGCGCTCGGCGGGGACAGGGCCGGTGTTGCGAACCGGTGTGTGTCGGAGCGAAGGTGTTCGGGCAGCTAACGTCGACTTCGCATGCATATCGGCGCACGTCGATCGTTCGGCCTATTGTCATAACACGTCCGGCATATCGACGCCGGTCCCGCGATCTCGACAGACAGGTTTATTGCGATGAGCACGCCTACTACCAAACTCACCGTCGCACGCCCGACAGTAGCACCGGCGCCCACGGGGCCGGCCGCCACGCCGGCGCAGGTCGATGCCGGGGCGGCGGAAGCGCGCCAATTGTCCGGCCCATTGGAGCTGCTGGCACGCCAAGGCGTGCCGCCGAAAAAGTGGACGAACGGCTCCTTTCGCGCAAGCAAAAGTGCCGCCGGTGCGCCGCCCGAAGCCGCATCGTCTTCTGCGGCGGCGACGGCTGCGCCGTTCGTTCCAACGGGCTATTCTCTGCCGCCCGGCGTTGCCGGTCCTTCGATGCAGAATTCGGCGCAGATGCCGCCGCAAGTTCGGCAACCGCCGATGCCGATGATGCAGCCCAATCGGCCGATGCGCCCGCCGATGTTCAACGACGGGCAATCGCCATTGCACCATCTATGGAATTCATTGGTGAAAATCGGCGAGAGCATGTCCGGACTCATCCAAGCTATCGCGAGGGCCATGGCGAACGTGCATTGAGCACGCTTGCTCGAGCGGCGTGCCGATCGTATCGTTATTGGCGCCGCTCGGGTTCAATCTCGATCGGCGCGCGCCGGCTCACGCCCTCAGCCAGATGAATTCGCCCGAGACGAGGCCTTCGAACATCTCGTCGGTCGATTCGATGATGTTCTGCCGCCAATAGCGGCCATGCTCGGCATAGTGCGCGAGCAGATCGGCGAGCACGATCCCATTGACGTCTTCGGTCATCGGCACTCGCAGTACGAGCACGATACCGCCCGTATCGGTGTCGAGCCCCAGTTGCGCCTGGTCTTGCGCGTAAATCACCAGATTCGCTTCAAGCATCAACCGAAATACGGTTAGCGTGCGCCCAGCCGTTACCGCGCCGTAATGGAAGTTCGCGTACATCGCTTCCAGGTCGTTGTCGAAGTAATCGAGCCGGACGTCGAAGCCTTCCACTTCGATTTGCCGTGTGCGCAATACGTGGTCGACATCGGGCAGCCCTACCGTGTCGCAGAGATCGCGGACCAATTGCGCGTAGCGTTCTGAACCTTCTGAGCTGGCCAAGGCACTCGGGGCAAGAAATGCGGATCGAACAAGCCGCTAGAAAAAAACGGCCGGCAAGCGCCAGTGGCTCATGCCGGCCGACATCGGTACGACAGCGTGCACGAGAGAGGCACGCGCAGGCTGCAATTAGTAGCCTGCTACGTCAGTGCGCCGCGCCCGAAACCTGGGAGACTTTGTTCCCAATGGAAGTCGCCAATTTAGCAACGGCATCGGCCGCGCTCACCTTCAAGCTGTTGTTGGCCGAATCCGTTTGAAACTTCATGCTGGCCGCCGTCATGATGCCTTGTTCGGCATCTGCCGTTGCCATTGCGCCGAGAGAAGTGAGACTACCCATACGCCCTCCTTGGTGAGAAGTTGAAAAATTGCCTGATTACATAGACACGGACGATTCCGTGCAAGAACAACTCGATACCCCAATCTCGTACTGCCAGCACGCGGCGCTAAGCCGCTCCTTGCTTATCCTGCAAGTGAGAAACGATGCGGCCCGCGGCCAGCATGCCCCGATACAGCTTGGCCAGATTGTCGCGATCGATCTCCGTGGCGCCCGTGGCCGCGCTGATGTTCTTTGCGCTCGCTTCGAGCGCCTGCCGGATTGCAGTCAGGCGCTGGCTCGCGGCAGGATCCGCCAGCGTGCCCTTCAAATTTCTGAAGTCGGTCGCGCAAGATTCGAATGGCTCGTACATTTCCATCATCTCCGGTGATTTATTTCGGCAACGGCAGGAAAGCCGATGCGACGGCGGCAGCAGGCGCGGCGGTGCCCACCCGCTGCGCGACACCGCGCGCAGCGTTCGGTTGGCTCGCGGCGGCGAGCGCCGCGCCGCTGGCTGTGCGGGGCTGAGCGGCAGCGGTGGATTGCGCGCCGGACGCGCCGTCCGCTCCCGCGGCTGCCCCGACGCTTGCGTCGGATGCGGGGGCATCGGCTATTTCCGGATCGACGTAGATATGCTTGACGCCGTCGGGCGTTGTCGCATAGCGCACGTCATCGGATGACATCAATTCCGAAAAGGAAGGGGGCGGCGGCGCCGCTTCGTCCGATTGTGTGAGCTGCATGCGCAGCGCCTTCACGTTCGTGCTCAGATCGTGTCGAATGCGAGTCAGCGCAGCCTCGACGTCAGCCGGATTAACCACCTTGCCGGTGATGTTGAACGCGCCCTGGCCGCCGTACGCCACGTGCACCTGCTGAGCGCCGATTGCATCTTCGATATCGCGCGCGTCGTTTTGAGCGATGTCGTACTGGCGCTTGATCGCCGTCGACGACAATTGCGTCAGCAACCTGCGCACCGTTGCGTCGTCCTCGGTGGTGGGCACCATGCCGCTGACGATGACGTTGTTGCCGTGAGGCCACGCATGCAATTCGCTCATATGCGCTTGCGTGAGCGCCCGGTTCACGCGCTGCGCGAGATCGCCCGAATCGCGCGGAAGCGCTGCACGGCTCACGACCGTTGTGATCAGGACGGAACCGATCACGACCACCGCGCCGAGCATCGCGCAGGCTAGCGCTGCGCCGACGAGCTTGCGTTGACGCGAGCGCTCCGCTTCGTGGCGCGCCTCTTGCGGTTTGACGAGCAAGGTCGACAATAGGTCGAGGTCGCTGGGCCAGACGGCATCGCTCGCGCCGACGCAAAGCACCGTGTCGTCGAATCGCATCGGCACGAAATCGATCAAGAGCACCGTGCCGGGGTCCATCGTTTCGGCGCCATCGTTCGCCGACGTGTGCTGCGCCTCGGTTTGCGCGAGTGCCTGTAATTCGGGGAGCAGGCGCCGCGCGCTCACGACGCCCGTCTCGTCGACCGTCAGCAGCACGTCGGCGCCGCTCCAGTCGGAGATGCGAATGTCTGCATCGTCATCCGAGCCTATCCGATGCGCGCCGGCACTGAGGTGCAGCTCCACCCCTGCATGGACGCCAGTCAGAATGCGCAGTAATTTCATCGTGTGGCGATTGAGTTGATCGGATCGCGGCAGCGAGCTTGCATACGCAGCAGCCGTTGACGGTACTTTAGCCGTTGCGCGAGGTCATGCTTGGACTTATGCGAAGCCGGCAATGGACGCGCGAAAGTACGCCGATTCGATGTTTCTCCGGCTCATCGAGCGCGCTGAGCGCGCGCGAGTGTTGCGTTGCGTTGCAATGTCAAGCGGCCGCACGATTCCTTCTTTCTCGTCGACGTGAGCGGCCGTTCGCTCATGAGCAGAAACAATGGCAGCAGTAAATTGAACGGGGTCTTTTTGCCGCGCGAGTCTTTGCTTGCATCGATGAGCCGTTGACGTAGCGCCCCCATCGCTTCGGGGGTGCGAAGCGATTGACATGCCGCTATGGCATCGAGGCGGTCCAGTTGCAGCTCCGCAACCGAGACGACGCGCATTGCGCCCGGATCGTCTCGCAGCGCGAGTAGTGCGTCGCAAAAGGCGGCGCGCACCGCTTCGGCGTGGTCCGGGTCGGTCATTCCGGCGGCGCGCAGAGGCAGCGCGCCGCCCGTGTAGGGGCGCACGGGCGAGGTCGCGACGCTGCGCACGTCGGGCACCCTTGCGCGGGCGTCCTCGCGGCCGCCTTGGCCGCTGTGCGAATGGCCGCCATCACCGCTCGAGTCCTCGCCATCCCTGCTGCGGCCGCGTATGGCGCCATGTTCTTCATCATGCGAAGTTACGTGGCCGGGCTCGTCTTCGTGCACTTCGCCTCGGCTTCTTCGCGCCTGGGGAAGTCTCGCGCGGCGCTTGCGTGCCTGCGGCGACGCCGGAGCGGTATCGGGCGGCTCGTTTTGCGCGTTGGTGAAGCGTGTGCCGCGATAGAGCACCGCCTGGCGTCGCGCCTCGTCATGACTATCGGCAGTGCGCGGCGCCTCGTGAGCGGCTCCGAGATTCGCGGCCGCCGACGGCGTCGTCGCTCGGGTGGTTTTCACTGCGGTATCGCTGTCTGCATGACTTCATTCGCGAAATGCAAGATGGCCGCCGCGGAGATCGGCGCAGCGATCGCGATCGCGATCATTACGACCACGAGTTTTACGCCATGCGACAACGTCTGGTCTTGCATCGACGTGATTGCCTGAAGGAATGAAACCGCGAGCCCGGCGACCGATGCGACGATCACGATCGGCAGCGACACGTACAGGCAGAGCAACATGCCTTGCGTGGTGAAGCGAATGAGCGTATCGATTTCCATGCTGTTATCTTCCGCGTTTGATGCCGCACGCTATCGGTACGTGGTCACGAGACCATGGATCAACGTCGACCAACCGTCCATCACGACGAACAGCAGCAGCTTGAACGGAATCGCAACGTTGGTCGGCTGCACCTGGTTCAGCCCCATCGCCAACAGAACATTGGCGATGATGAGGTCGATCACGATGAACGCGATATAAAGCAAGAATCCGATCTTGAATGCGTCCGTCAGTTCGCTCAGGGTGAAGGCGGGCGCCAGCACGATCATGTCGTTCTCGTGCAGCGCGCTAGCCGCCTCCTTCGGCCACACGACGCTAGCGGAGCGGATGAAGAAACGCTTCTCGCGCTCGTGCGCGTGCTTCTCGAGAAAGCGGCGGAACGGTTCTCGCGCAGCGCCGAACACCTGGATCAAGGCCTGCGTCGGTTGGCCGTCGATTTGTTGCCCTTCCAACGATTGAGCGGCCTGCATGCCGATGGGCGCCATGATGTACAGCGAGACCAGGATGGCGATCCCGTTGAGCACCATGTTGGGCGGCACCTGTTGCACGCCCAGTGCATTGCGCAGCAAACCGAGCACGACCACGATCTTCGCGTACGACGTGACGACCATTGCCACGAACGGGATCAGGCTTATCGCCAGGACGACGAGCAGTAGGCCCGTGACGTTACTGAATTGGACCATCGCCGTGCGCCATTTTCAGGATTCGGATGCCGAGGTGTTCGCCGACGGTGACGAGTTCGCCGTAGCCGATCGTCTGGCCATGCGTGACGAGCTTCAGCTGCGCCTCGGCGACGGGAGTGGACAGTTCGAGCACGTAGCCGGGACGCAGCGCATAAAGCTGCGACAGCGGCAAGGCGACGGTGTCGACTTCGAACTGAACGGGCAGGTCCAACTCGCCGATATCGATCGGACTCTCCTGTTGATTGGAGGCGAGCGAATCGCCGGGGTCGGCTGGGAAGGATTTATCGGTCATTGTCGGCTCTTTCACAATGAGAAGCGTGTGCTTGTCGATCGTCACGGGCGCGTGTAGCCGGGCAAGGCCGGGCGTGCCCCATGCTGCGACGGCGCTGGCCGCGGCGTGCTCGGCCGCGCCTGTGACAAGGGGCGAGAGGGTGCTTGCGAGCGAGCGCAGCAGCACGTCGCCCGGGGCGAGCGCGCGTAGCGTTTCGATCGACAGATGTCGCGCACCCAGAACGATCCGCCCGGGGACGAGGCAGTCCGCGAGCGTTGTCTGTCCGGGGGCGAAAGCATCGGGGCTTTGCAACGCCGCCTGCACGGCGCGTTCGGCTTGCGAGGCGTGCAAGCCTTCCAGCAGCGGCAGCAGCGCTGGCTCGATGGCGACGAAGGCAACATGAGCGCGCCCGTCGAGCGTGAAGGACAGATCGATTCTCGCAACATCGGCGCGTGTCGCGATTTCGCGGGCGTTGCGCATGAGCCGCACCACGTGCAGATCGGCCAGCCCCAGCGTCGACAGGCGCGCGAGGAGCGGCTCGAGTATCACGCCGGCCACGGCCACACGCAATGCTCGTTCGGCATCGGCGGGCGCAGTCACGCCCCCGCGCGCGGGCCACGCCGCGATATCGAGGGCAGGGTGAGCGGCCAAGTCGAACGTGACGAAAATGCGTCCGGCCGGATGAGCGAGCTCGAGCAAGCCCGGCTCGTCGAAGAGATCGAACGATGCGGCGCCTGCGTCGTGCGCGCGCGCTTGCCATGCCTCGATGCCCGGCAGACGTTGTGCGATCGAAGCGGCTTGGGCATTGCAAACGAGCCTCGCCGTGCGAGCAACGAGCGGGGAAATGGCCCGCAACGGCAATCTGCGGGTGGGCGCTGCGCTATCGGGCTCTCCGGCTCGTCGAGTCTCGCCGGGGTCGATCGAGGGTGTGGCGTGCCTATCGACGTGCTCGACATTCGTAGGCATTTCGGCGATCGGGTAATCCATGCGATGGTCATCGATTGGGCAGCGCTCATGCACTGCGTGGGGATCCTGCGATCTCACTCACCACACCATCAATTCGATGTCGCGTGGTGCGTTCCACGCTTTCAGGAGCGAGTCTATTTCGCGCTCGAGCATGGTGCTGTGATGCAAGAGTAAAGATTTTGTCTCTATGCTGGATGTATCGAAACGAAGCGAAAGCCGGAAGCGCGAAAGCGAGAGATATAAAGTCGTGTCGGGCAGGATCGCTTTATCGAGCGGCATCTGGACGTCCCAATTGCCGGCGCTGCCGATAGCCGGGTCCGCGCAGAACGCGGCCACTTCGCTCGCGAGGGACGTCGCCAACTCCAGGAAATGAGCCTGCGTGCGAAACAAAGCGTCGACGACGGGCACCGATGCGCTGGACACCTGCTGGACCAGCGCCTCGCGCTGGCTGGCGGCGGCTCCATCGTCGCCATCGATCGGCTCATCGGCATGACTATCTCGGCTCGCCTCTTCGCGCCAATGGAAAAGGGGCGCAGGCTCGTCGACGACAGGGCTTGCCGCCGTCCCCTGTCCGTCATCGGATGGGCCGACCAGCGCGCGGCCAGGGCGGGCGCGCCGCGCAAGCGCCGCGTAGTCGAACCGTCGCGCCCGGGCATCGTCGGCCTTGTGCTGCGCCTTCAGTTCGCCGGGGATGATGCGCCGCACGCGAGATTCGATCATGGATGTCCTAACGATGAGGGGCGGGCGGCTTAGATGGTCACGCGGCCCAGCGGCTGTAGATCCACGTGCTCGCCGAGCTCTTGATACGAATAGACGGACAGCCAGCCCAGTCTTGCTTCGATCATCCGCCTCACGTATCGGCGAATATCCATCGACGTGACGAGCGCCACGCCGTCACGCGGCGTTTCGCCGACGAACGACTGGATCTGGTCGATCAGGTAGCCCGCTTCTTCCGGCGGCAACGCAAGGTAATTGCCGGTCGGCGTCTGCTTGATGCACTGGCGAATGTGCTGTTCGACGGCCAGATCGAGCATGACCGCGGGCAGCTGCCGCGTCCCGCCCGTGGCGCGGTGCGCGAGGAAGCGAGCGATGTCGCCGCGCACATACTCAGTCAACATCAACATGTCCTTTTCCTTGGCGCCCCAGACGATCAGGCTTTCCATGATGCTGCGCACGTTGCGGATGGGAATCTGCTCTTCGAGCAGGCGCCGCAACACATCGGCGATCCGCTGCGGCGGCAGGACCTTTTGCACTTCGGTCACGAGCCCCGGATATTCCGCATTCTGCTGATCGAGAATCCACTGCACTTCCTGAATGCCCAAAAAGAGCGACGCGTGCCGGCGCAGCATCGCAACGGATGCGTGAGCGATGACCTGTTCGGGGCGCCACGCAGGCACTTTGGCCGGCAACTGCTTCTCGTCGATCCACCATGTAGGACCGGGGCCGCCGTCGAGGCCGCCCCGTTGCTCGCATCGAGCGGTCAAGGCGGCGATCTCCGCGTGAAGCGTGCTATCGACGCCGAACGCATTGACGTCGGGCAGCATCACCTTTCCGGGCGGCATTTCGATCGAGCAATAGGGCACGTCGTGCATGAGCAGTTCGAAGGTCGACGCCGGCAGGGCGTCGTTGGTCCAAATCGTGATGCCTGGGAACGGCAGGCCAAGATGTTCCTGCAAGCGTGCGCGTTCGGCGCCGAACGATTTGTCGAGGGCGGCGGGCGGTAGGCGGTCTACGAGATCGGGGGAGATGCGCACGCCGACAGGGCACGCGAACTGTGGCGCGCGCGTCAGAATGGCCGGGACGTCCACCTTCGAGCCGGCTCGCTGCATGGCGGTGACAGCCTCGCTGGCGTGCGTCGCTGCTTCGGGCTCGCGCTTGCTGAGCCGGTAGCCGCAAAACGCCAACGTGGCGGCCAGCAACACAAACAACCCGCTCGGAAAGCCCGGCACTGCGGCAAAGCCCAGCAGCAGCAAGCTCGCAAAGTAAAGCGCGCGCGCACTGGTGGTGAGTTGCTTGCCGATCTCGTCGCCGAGCGACAGCGGCTTGGATTCGCCTTCATCCCCCACGCGCGTGATCATCACGCCAGCCGCCACGGAAAGCAGCAGCGAGGGGATCTGCGACACCATCGCATCGCCCACCGACAAGATGGAAAACCGATTGGCTGCTTCGCCCGCGGACATGTCGTGATAGGCGACGCCCACTGCGATACCGGCCACGATGTTGATGGCCGTAATAATGAGGCCCGCGATCGCATCGCCTTTGACGAACTTCATCGCGCCGTCCATGCCGCCGTGCAACTGGCTCTCGATCGCGAGCTTGGCGCGCTTGCGGCGCGCTTCCTCGGGCGTGAGCAGATTCGAGCGCAAATCCGCGTCGATACTCATCTGCTTACCCGGCAACGCATCGAGCGTGAAGCGCGCGCCCACCTCTGCCACCCGCTCCGAACCTTTCGCGATCACGATGAATTGCACGGTCGTGATGATGACGAAAACGACGAGGCCCACCACGAGATTGCCGCCCACGACGAGTTCGCCGAAGCTCTCGATGATGTGGCCGGCGTCGGCATGCAGCAAAATCGACTTGGTCGAAGCAATGTTGAGCGACAGCCGATAGAGCGTGGTGAACAGCAGCAGCGACGGAAACACCGAAAGCGAGATCACGTTCGGCACGTACATCGTGATCATCAGCAAGGTCACGCTGATGGTGATGTTGAGCGCGAGCAGCATGTCGATCAGCGCCGGCGGCAGCGGCAGGATCATCAGCGAGATGATCGCCACGACGAGCAGCGCGATGCCGACTTCGCCGAATGCGGGTAGTTTCAATGTCTTGAACATCTGGACTCTCTCAAGGCGCCGCTTGGTTCATGCCGTGCCGGGATGCGTTCTTTGCCGCGCGCATCCGCTCCTGTGCGCCGATCGAATCCACCCAGCGCAAGATGGCCGCGACGGTTTCGAACAACTCCTCGGGAATCGGCTCGTCTATCCCCACTTTGTAGAGCGCTCGCGCGACCGGCGGATTGCCGATGATCGGGACGCTCGCCTCCTGCGCGAAGTGCCGCAATTGCGCGGCGGTTTCATCCATGCCTTTCGCGGTGACGAGCGGTAGCGGATGCTCGTCGGGGGCATAGCGAATCGCCACGGCGTAGTGCGTCGGATTGACGATCAACGCATTGGCGAAGCCCACGCGCAGGCGCGGCGGATCCTCCGTTGCAAATTGGCGCGCGAGCCTTCTGCGCTCGCCTTTGATCAACGGGTCGCCCTCCTGCTCCTTGTGCTCGCGCTTGACTTCGTCCTTCGACATGCGCTGCTTGCGCATGAACATCACCTGCTGGATCTTCAGATCGATGGCGCCGATCACCGCGAACGCCACTGCCGCGATACAGCACAGCTTGATCAGCATGTCCCAGAACATCTTCGACAACTGCGGCAACGGTTGATACAGCGATCCGACGACGAGCGGCAACATCCATTTGATCGTCACCCACATGGTGAAGCCGATGACGACCGACTTGACGAGCATCTTCGCCAGCTCGATCAGCGTGCGCGACGAGAAGATCTGCTTGATGCCTGAAACCGGGCTGGCATTGGCAAGATCGGGCACCACCGGCTTCATGCTGATCTGAAAGCCGATCTGCGGAATCAGTGCGGCGAGGGCGGCCACGGCCGCGGCCAAGACGCACGGCACGATGACGATCAGCGCCTGCGAACCGAGGCTGATCAGCTTGGCGAACAAATGCTCGAGCGAGTGATCGCCCGACACGAATTGGAGCGCCGTGGCGACGATCGTGCGCAACGCGCCCGCGAATGCGCCCGACGCCAGCATCAGCGTGGCGAGCGCGGCCGCCATCGTGACGGCGTCGGTCAGATCGGTGCTTTTCGCTACCTCGCCGTCTTCGCGCGCATCGCGCAGCCGTTTTTCTGTGGGCTCTTCGGTTTTTTCTTCGCTCATCGGCTACCCCTGCAGACTGCGTGTCGGCTCTTGCGGCGTGCATCGCGAACCGCCTCGCGTCATGCCAATCGATGATGGACGGTAACTGGATTGCACGCCGCGGGCCCCAGTCGACGCGAACCAGGCGATGGCACAGCGAAGCGCGTTGCAGTGCGGGAATCGGCAAGTGCACCGTTGCGACCACTAAGGTCCGTTGCGCCGGATGCGCGATCGATTCGCCGAACTTCGCCGCAGCATCGCCCGCTTCGTGGTCTAGGGGTCGGCAAAGCCGGGCGGCTGAGTATCGTTAGGTTGTCGTCGACAATCGGAACGCGAGCGGCTGTGCTAGCGCGGCTTGCGTTCCGCAGACCCCTACCTTGCAGGAGCTTCGCGCCATGAGCGTCACATCGCCCGATTATCTGGACTGCAGTCAGGACATTGTCAGCGGTTTGATCGAGACCGTGTCGGTGGCGCTTACCAGTAAATTTCCCGCTGTGGAAGGCGACCCATTCGATGTCGAAATGGTGCTGGACGCCGTGCGCGTGCTGCGCCCGAAACTGGCGGAGCTAGAGGCGTTCACCGGGTTGTTGCACATGTTGAACGGCCGCTGGGAAGAGGCGATTCGTGTGTTCTCGTGGGTCGTCGCGAATGCGCCGCAATTCTCATACGCCAAAGCGCTGCTGGCGTTCTGTCTGGCCGTCAAGGGCGACCCGAGCTGGCGGCTCAGCGCGACCGAAGCGATCGAGCAGGATCCGAGCAGCGACACGCTCCAACTCGTTCGTGTGCTCGAAGCGCGCGAAGACCTGCGCTCGGCCGTTCATGCGTATCGCAACGGGGGAAGGTTCGAGTTGCCGGCGTCGATTGCGACGTTGAACGACGGACCGCCCGCGGCAGCGGCAGAGCAGGGCGCTTCGTCGAGCGACACGGCCGGATCGGCTCGCGCGGCCATGCCGCAACCGAACTATCTGCGCATTTGATCTCGATCCTATTGCATACCCCGGAGGTTGGACATGAGCGTCGTCATTACCCCTGAACAGGTGAAGTCTGCATTGCAGAGCACTACGCAGCCGGCGGCCGACCCGTCCGTGCAGCAGCTAGGCGACAAGTTCAAATCGTTGATGCAGAGCCCGCGCATGGAAGCGCCCCAGCAAGCGGGCGGCGATACGAACGTCGTGGCGAAGCTGGCGGCGGCGCAGGATGCGGAGTTGCAGCAGTCGGTCAACGACGCCCTTTCGTTGACGCAAAATGCAGCGGGCATGTCGATGCAAGAGATGACGGCGGCCGGGACCAAGGTCGTGCTCGAAATCGCCGGCACGCAACTCGATATGCAGGCGAAGATGGGCGTCATGAATTCGTCCCGATCCTCGCTCGACACCTTGATGAAGAATCAATAAGCCATGCCGCACACGAGGAGGCGCCCCGCGGCGAGCGTCGCACGCACCGGCGTGCTGTGCATGATGTTCGCGGTGCTTGCTGCGCTGGCGGGATGCAACAAAGAACTGTACGGCAACCTGTCGGAACAGGACGCCAACGAGATGGTCGTCGCGTTGTTGGAGCAGGGGGTCGATGCGTCGAAAACCACATCGGACAACGGCAAGACCTGGACGCTCGAAGTGGACAAGGACCAGGTTCTGCGTGCGATGCAAGTGCTTCGTGCTCGCGGGCTGCCGCACAACAAGTACGACGATCTCGGCATGCTGTTCAAGAAGGACGGCCTCGTGTCGACGCCGACCGAGGAGCGCGTCCGCTTCATCTACGGCCTCGAGCAGGAGCTCTCGGCGACTTTATCGAAGATCGACGGCGTGGTCGTCGCGCGTGTGCAAATCGTGCTGCCGAACAACGATCCGCTCGCGCAGCAGATGAAGCCTTCGTCGGCCTCCGTGTTCATCAAATACCGTTCCGATTCCGATGTGAACGCCTTGCTGCCGCAGATCAAGACGCTCGTGATGCACAGTGTCGAAGGGCTCACCTACGAAGCCGTGAGCGTGACTGCTGTTCCGGCCGATCCCTTGGATGTGCCGAAGGTGCCGCAGACGTCATGGCCGGTGCGCCTGGTGGCGGGGGCCGCGTTGGTGTTCCTCGTCTGCGCGGCGGGGTTGTTCTTGTGGACGAAGCGAGGCATCCCGGCGGAGGCTGAAAAAGAGGCGCTTCGCGCCAAGCTCAAAGCGCTGTTCGCACGGTTCCAGAACCGCAAATCTTCATCGACGACCTGATGGGCGCGCCCACGATGTTTCCGTTCGCGCGGATGGCGGCTGCCTTTGCCGCGTACGAACGCAATGTCCGCGATGCGGCGCGCTGGGCGCATCCGTCGTGGCTTGCCGCGGCGCTCGGCGTCGCTACCGAGGCGCTCGAACCGTTGCGCGCCGCACTCGCGAGCGCGGGACGCGCTCAGGTCGATGCGTTGTCGCGCTCGCTCACGAGCGTGGCGGGCGTGCAGCCTCCGTCGCTGGACGCGTTGCGCGCGCCGAACTTGGCCGTGCTCGATGCCTTGCCGCCGGAGTGGGCGCTGCGCGTTTTGCGTATGCGTGCGCTGATGTTGCGTCGCGCCGACGTGCGGCGCTTGATCGACAAGCGTAGCCGTCAGCAGCTTTCGGAATGGATCGGCATCCCGATCGACCGGCTCATGGAAGGCGCGCGCGACACGACGAGCGTGCCCGAGATCGCCCGCTCGACGGTGCGCTCGCCGGCGCCGCCCGCGTTGGAGACGCTCGACGCGCAAGCGCTTGCATGCGAGGGGGGCGCGTTGCTCATGCGCGATGCGCCTGCCGGCGCCGCGCCGTTTTCTCTGCTGTGCCTCGCATTGCCGCGCGAGATGCGCTCACCGCCATGGGTGCATGAAAGCGCTCGCGAGTTCGACGCCTTCGGCACTGCGCGACTGCTCGCACGGTTGCCAGAATTGATTCCGGAGTGGGCATGGTTATTTGGCTGAGATCGGATCGCGCCTTGCCGGATGCGCGGGTCGGGACGCATGCGGATGTGATTCCGCGCGATGCGTTCGGCGCATTGGTGGAGATCGACGAAGGCTACGCGCAACTCGCTGAAGACCGTGACGCCATTCTCACGCAGGCGCGGGAAGAAGCGCGGGCCATCGTCGATGCGGCTCACGCGCAAGCGGAGACGATCGTCGATGCGGCGCACCGGGAATACGAATCCGCAGCGCAACGCGGCTATCAAGCGGGGGAGAAGCAAGCGTTGGCCGATTGGATGGATCGGCTTGCCGATGTCGGAGACGAGCAGCGGCAGATTCAAACGAAGCTGCGCGAGCGTCTCGCGGAGATCGTCACGCTCGCCGTCGAGCAGATCGTGCGGGTGCAGCAATCGGAAACGCTGTTCGAGCGCGCATTGACGACGATCGACCGCATCGTCGAAGGCGCAACGTATTTACGCGTCCGCGTGAGCCCTGTCGACTACGAGAAAGCATGCATTGCGTTCGAGAGGCTGTCGGCGCGCTGGCGCGAACTCGGGCGTCCGTTCCCGCTTTCGGTCGTGGCGGACAAGCGGCTCGAGGCGGGCAGTTGCATTTGCGAATCGGATTTCGGTTCGATCGATGCGAGCTTGACCACGCAATTGCGGGCGATGCGCTCGGCGGTGGCGCGCGCGCTCAAGCATTCGCTGCGTGAGCTGCACAACATTGCCGACGCTGCCGATGCGGCGACGGACTGACCCCGATCGGACGGCCTGATGGATACGCCACAAATCGATTTCGCCGCATTTGCTGCGCAGCCGAGCCAGCCGCGCTTGCCCGCTGTGGAGGATTTAGCCGACGCGATCGAGCGAGAACTGCTCTCGGCGAGCAACGTCACCCGTAGCGGCAAAGTGTTGGAGGTGATCGGCACGCTCATGAAAGTGGGCGGGCTCGACGTCAGTCTCGGCGAGCTCTGCGAGCTACGGTCGGCCAATGGCGCGCTGCTGCAACATGCGGAGGTGATCGGCTTTACGCGAGATGTCGCGTTGCTGTCGCCTTTTGCGCGGCTCGCCGACGTGTCGCGCTCGACCCAGGTCATCGGGCTCGGGCGTCCGTTGTCGGTCCCGGTGGGCGACGCGTTGCTCGGCAGGGTAATCGACGCGCTCGGGCATCCCATCGACGGCATGGGGCCGGTTGAAGCGGACGATGAAAGACCGGTGTTCGCCGACTCGCCGGACCCCATGAGCCGCCAGTTGATCGCCGCGCCGTTGCCGACCGGCGTGCGCGTGGTCGACGGCATGATGACATTGGCCGAAGGTCAGCGCATGGGCATTTTCGCCCCGGCGGGCGTCGGCAAGAGCACGTTGCTGGGGATGTTCGCACGCGGCACGTCGTGCGATGTGACCGTGATCGCGCTGATCGGCGAGCGCGGCAGAGAAGTGCGCGAGTTCGTGGAACTGATCCTTGGGCCCGAAGGCATGGAGCGGTCGGTGGTCGTCTGCGCAACGTCGGACCGATCCTCCATCGAGCGCGCGAAGGCAGCCTATGTCGCAACCGCAATCGCCGAGCACTTTCGCGACCAGGGCAAGCGGGTGCTGCTCATGATGGATTCGCTGACTCGCTTTGCTCGCGCTCAGCGGGAAATCGGGCTTGCGGCCGGCGAGCCGCCGGCGCGGCGCGGCTTTCCACCGTCGATCTTTGCGGAGCTGCCGCGTTTGCTCGAACGTGCGGGCATGGGCTCGCACGGTTCGATCACCGCGCTCTATACGGTTTTGGCCGAAGACGAAACGGGCAGCGATCCCATAGCGGAAGAAGTGCGAGGGATCCTCGACGGCCACATGATCCTATCGCGCGAGATCGCGGCGAAGAATCAGTACCCTGCGATCGACGTCTTGGGAAGCCTGTCCCGCGTGATGCCGCAAGTGACGTCGACCGACCATATGCGCGCCGCCGCGCGGGTGCGCGAGCTGCTTGCCAAGTATCGCGAAGTCGAGATGCTATTGCAGATCGGCGAGTACAAGCCGGGGGGAGATCCGGTTGCCGACGAAGCGGTGAGCAAGGTCGACGCGATTCGCGCCTTCTTCTCTCAAGGAACAGGGGAGTTCGCCGCTGCGCAGGATACCCAGGCGCGGTTATTCGCGCTCGCAGGCAGCAGGAGTCGTTGAAAATGCCCTCTGCCAATCGACGCACGGCCGCGCTTAAGCGGACTGTCGAGTGCCGCACGCAGCTCGAGGAGACGTTGCGTTCGAAGCTGGCGTCTCAGCGCGAGGAGCACGCGCGGCTCGAAGCGCAGCGCGACGCCAAGCGCGAAGCGGTGCGTCATGAAAGCGATCTCCTGCAGGCATACCGCGATCGCATCGCGCGCATGATGTGCGGCGACGAGGCATTTTCGCTCGCCGACATGAACGCCAGCATGCGGTACACGGAGATCGTCGAGGAGCGGCTGCGGGAGTGCGAACGGGAGCTGGCCGAGGCCGAACAGGTCGTGCGCGCGCACGAGGACGAAGTCGCCGCCACGATACGTGCGATTGCGGGCAACCGCGGACGCATCGATCTTTGCAAAGAGCGCATCGAGGATATCGGGCGCACGTGCATGAACGCCGCAAACGACATCGCGGACGAAGAGGCCGAAGAAGCGGTGCTTGCCCGCATGCGCTTGGCTGCACGACCCGCCGTATGACCCAACCCATGAGCCACGGATGAATGACGGCCTGACGACGCTTTCGCAGCTTGGCATCACCCTGACACAAGCCTTCACGGTGCTGGGACTATGTTCGTTGCGACTCTACGTGATGCTCTTCATCTTTCCGCCCACATCGGACAGCATCCTGCAGGGCGTCGTGCGCAACGGGATCGTGTTGCTGTTCAGTTCCTTCATTGCCTATGGGCAGCCCGAATCGATGATGGCGACGTTATCGAACGTGGCGCTCGTGGAAATCGCCGTCAGAGAGATCGTGATTGGGCTCGTATTGGGCTTTTCGGCCTCGACTGTGTTCTGGGTGGCAGAGGCGGCTGGCATTTATGTCGACGATCTGACCGGGTACAACAATGCGCAGATGACGAATCCCTTGAACCAGGATCATTCGACACCGACTGGCACTTTGCTGGCGCAGGTGGCCGGCGTTGCGTTCTGGGCGCTGGGCGGGATGACGTTTCTGCTCGGCGTGCTGTACGAGTCTTATCAATGGTGGCCGCTCACGTCGAGCACGCCGGTGGCGGCGAGCGTGCTCGAGAGTTTCGTATTGCGGCAGACCGACACCTTGATGGAGACCACGGCGAAGCTTGCCGCACCGATGTTGTTCATTTTGGTGCTGGTTGATTTTGCTTTCGGATTCATTTCGAAGTCCGCGGAGAAACTCGACTTGATCAGCTTGGCGCAACCGGTCAAGGGCGCTTTGACGGTTCTGATGCTCGCGCTCTTCATCGGCATCTTCATCAATCAGGTGAAAGATCAGTTGGTATTGACCGGCCTTGGCGCGCAGTTGAAATCCATGTCGAGTTCGGCCAAATAGCGACACGCTTGCCAAGCCAGACCGTTCCTTCGGTGCATTAGGCACTGCTTCGCGCTCCTACCCATCGCCGAACTTGGAGCATGGCATCGTTCAAGGTATGCCATTGCGATAGCGTCGAGGCGCCCCTGAATTGGGCCTTCGGCAAATAGAAAGCGTCTTGTTTGGGGAGACGGGTGCTGTATGCGTACCTCTGGAAATGATCGCCCGCATTCCGCGGGAAACGTGCGTCCGGTGCAGGGAACGGGGGCGGGCGGCTCTGCCGGCGCCGACAATGACGCCGGTGCCGGCGATGCCGCGCAATTGCAGGAGTCCGAGGCGTTAGGGGCCTTGCGAGGCGTATCGGGAAGCGCCGTCGGCCGGCGTTTCTCGGCTGGCGCGGCGCGCGCGCGTGCGGCCGCCGGCGCGTCCGCCGGCGGGGAGAGCGACCACTTGCTCGACATACTCGGCGAAGAACTCACGAAGCTCGGATACGATGTCTCGACTCACGATGACGTGAAGCGGCTTCTGACGCTGGAGTCTCCGTTGTCGGACGGCGCGGTGGGGACGCTGCGCAGCCGGGTGCTCGAAGATCCGGATCTGCGCGGCGAGGCGGGCGCAAAGCTGCGCCACTATTCCGCCGAGGCCCTCGCCAAAGGTGTGAGCAACCCCGAGGACAGGCTGTTGCGGCTTGAAATGCTGATGTTGGCAGCGCCGGAGGCCACCCGCGCATCGTTGATGGGTGCGATACGCGCGGACCTTCAGACCCGCTCGGAGGGCATCCGGGCACGCCTGTCCGAGCGGGAGTTTTTCATTCCGCAAGTGACGATCGGGGGCGGACCGCAAGGGCAGACGATCGCCCACTGCGCACACGAGTTCGGGTTCGCAGACTACAATTTGGTCGTCGACGCATCCAGCAGCGGCGACGGCAACTTCGGCTCCGTGCGCATGCATCTGCTGAACAGCGAAACGCGTGGTGGCTATGCAGGCAGCGATCACGCGGCGTTCGACAATCCGATGCGCTCGCAAAATCCGTTGCACGGTAGTCCTGTGCAAGTAGAGGATCTGAACCCCGATCTCTATCCGACCGCCGCCGATATCGGCGATGCGGCGGCAATCGGCTTGTATGCCGCATCGCGCAAGGGCTCTCCGGTCCTCGTCAATACGGTCGTCACCGATATCGAGGAAGTCGAAGGAAAGCAGGGACGGTATCGCGTTACGATGCGGGACAATGCATCGGGCCAGACGGTGCATGTGCTGACCGATCAAGTCATCGATGCGACTGGGTTGGGTCGGCCCAGCGTGCCATTGAAAGATCCGACATCGAAAGCGTATATCGACGAGCAAACGTCGCGGCTCACGACGATGAGAGAAAGAGCGCTGCCGGATCAAGCGGTGATGCACAGTGAAGACATGCTGCGCGCCACGGTCGATGCGCCGGACGAGCACGTTTTGGACATCGTGCGCGCGGCCCCCGGCGACATCACGATCGTCGGCTGGGGCGACTCGTCCAAGACCCCGTTGCTGCGCATCCGCGAGGTCGCCGAGAATGCGGGCCTGTCGATGCGGGAGTTGCTTGGCGATCGCAAGATCGTATGGATCGGCCCGAAAAGTCGCGAGGACATCGATAACGGATTGTGGGGACCCTATGCGGGACTCAAACCGTACTTCGATGAAGGACTCGTTCGGGTGCAACCGGGGCGGCTCGAAACGATCGCGGCGGGGGAGGAAACGGGGCAATCCGAGCTGGCGGTGCGCAACAAGGACGGCAGCTTACATAAGCTGCAAAGCGGGCGAGTGATTCTCGCGATGGGCATGAAATCGGCAAGCGCGAATTTTATGAGTAAGCTTGCGTCTAAATTGACGCCGGAAATGAAAGTGCCGGTGCACGGTGACGACCCGGCGTTCGATGACAGCGCGCTGTGTACGCGTTTGCACGTCGATGGCAAAGCGCACGACGTCTTCTTCGTCGGCATGGCTTCCGGGTTGCAGCGTCCAAGCCATACGTCGTATCTGGAATTCTTTGGCTGGAAGACGCGGCAATTCTATGATCAGCATCTCGCCCCGAAGCTCGAAAAGCAGGATTTGACCAAACTGGAAAAGCTGGTTCCGAACGAAGCGGCTGCATAGACGAACCGCACGGCAGGTTGAACCATAAAGGCAGATGATGACGAATACCTATTACTTGAGAGACGGCACGCCGACGGATGCGAACACGTGGCGGGAGTTGCAAGGCGATGCGAGCTACGCGCAAGTCGAGAAGACCACGCTGCCGAACGGCCGCTGGATTTCGACGATTTGGCTCGGCGTTCGGCATGAGAGCGCGTCCGAACCCGGCGCCCTCGAGCTGTTCGAATCGGTCGTGTTCGACGTGGACACGCAACAACCTCTCGCGAGCGCGCGGCATGCGACCGAAAGCGAAGCGCGCGAAGGCCATCGGCGTTTGGTTAAAGAGTGGGCGTGAACTTGCGAGGCGGCGCACTAGCGAGTCGCGCCGCGTAGTCCATTATGAGGGGTTCGCCGTATCTTCCGGCGCTTCGCATCACCCTGGCTGTTTTACGTAGGAATGTCGTAGCTTACGCGCATACCCTAAGTGGACAGTGGATAGACAGCCATGGACAAAAACATCAAACGGGATGCTCCGCGCTGGAACAACGGCAATGCCGAGCAGCCCTCGCACACGGAGGGCCGTAGTTCGAAGGACGGGCGTCCACTGCCGGTCAAATCTACCCGTTCACGCAAGTTATCCGGGCTTTCGGGCTACGAAGAAACGAATGCTGAGAGAGCGCTCGACGACGAGCAAAGCAATGGCACCCAGGGCGGGCGCTCGTCGGGCGGCCCCCGCCGTCGGGCGCTTTCTGCCGCTCCGTCCGGCAAGCACCGGGCGCTCGAAGCCAAGAAGGGGCCAGTAGATCGCTTCGCCGAGGAACAGATCGCACGGTTGAATGCAGAGTTGGATGCCGCCGGAGAAGGCATCGCTGCCGCCATCCATGGCGCGCCGAGCTTTGGCATGCGCGCGAGTCGATCGGAACTGCCGATCGTGGGCGCGCGGGAACTGCCGCTGAAACCGTTCGTCCATGCGACGCCTGACAGCTACGCGATGATTGCGCAGAAGGATCCCGCGTATTTTGCCCGTGCCCGGCTCGACGAAAACGGCACGCTGCACGTACAAGACGTCACGCGGTCCTACGATGACCAGGGCCGTCAGATTCGCGTCGCCGGCTTGAATTCGCCCGATTTCATCGACAACGCCTTGCGCAAGTTCGGTGAGAATCAGGTCCGAGAGATTCAGTGGCGCTGGGATGGAAGCGGCGATAGTTTCGCGCAGTTCGGGCAATCGGTGTCGCAGCAGGCCGGCTTTCGACAGGCCATCGAAAGTACGCACACCGGCCAACGCCTGCTGCGGGCCGGATTCCGCGTGACGCACTCGGAGATCGCCGCATCGCACCTCGGCGCTTCCGGGCCGGTCTATGACGCGATAGACGTGCGTTGGGAGAAGGCGGACGCCGCTCCCTCGGAATCTGAGCGGCGAGAGGCGGCGCCCAATCGTGTGGCCGACGTCGATTTCGACGCAATCGCCAAGTTGCCTCCCCAAGAGCGTTTCGCCGCACTGCAAGCGGCGGCTAAAGGCCTCGCTCAGCAAAGCGCGGAAGGAGCCGGGGCGCGCATCGAGATCGATGCATGCACGCCGGAAGTCGCTCAATGCATCGCCGACTGCGCCTACGTGCCGGTTACCGTGACCGGCACGCTATTGGATGGTCAATCGGCCGTCTACCTGCCGCGCATGACACTTACTGTCGGTCATGCCGCGACGTTCGACCAGGTTGCATGGTTGGCGCACGCTTGGATGACGCGACACTCGTTGCCGCCGAACGGCTTCGTGATCGATCGGCAGTCTACGCATCCCGATGTGCGCAAGTGGATGCAGGCGCTTGCCGATCACACCGGCGCCCCGGTCTCGTGGCCTCGCGAAATGCAATTCTGGGGCGATGAGGAGACCGTAAAGCCGCAGCAGGTTCCAGACGGGCCGCTTGACCGCGTGCAGGATGCTCGTCGCTTGGACGATTCGACGATGGTGTTGATGGCGACGCTTCCGGAAGAGTCGGAACTGCCGCGGGGCGAGCACGCGCCGCTAGGCACCATTGCATCGATCGACAGCGTCCGTGCGCTCGATCAGGGGCTCGCTGGCATCAACGGCCAATTGCAGCGGGCGGGCAGCGCGCAACGTATAAGAACAATTTGCGCCTACGATCCGACCGGCGCCCACTCACGCGCGCTCGCACAGGCGATAGCGGACCAATACGGCGTCGTTCTCGAAGTGGCTAGCGGCCCTACTGTGGAACGGCATCGCGTGTTCGTCGCAGGCCGCGGTGGCACGACGGCTGAGGCACGACCCGGCTCGGTCTCGACGCGATATGAACCGAGGACGCGCTGCGAAGCGGTTCGTGGCTCGGTTCGCGAGTTCGCCGATCATTTGCGTGAGAACGCGGCTCTGTCGTCCTCGGGCATTGTCATTCATCCTGATTCGTTGCCCGCTTCGTGGCGAGAGATGAAGAATACGGCGTTGCAAACGCTGTCGGACATGCTCAATGTTCCCGTCGCACTGGCTCGCTTCGAGGGCAGTGGTTCGAGCGTACCGGATTCGCTTGCAGAGGTGGCCGGCGCGACTGCGACGATGCAGCCGGAGCATGCCCTGTATCGCGACGAAATCCTTTTCACGCCGCAATCGGCTCCTGCCAGTGGAACCCTTCAGGCACGCGCATCAGACACGGTTAGAGCGCAGGCGAAGGGCAGCGTGCCGGGCCGAGCCGATGGCTCGCGACTCAGCAACCGTGACGTGTTGGAATCGGCTTCGCGTCAAGTTTCTGCGATCGTCAATGAACTCGACACGGAACTACGCAAAACGCGCCTCGCGGCATCGAAGGTGTTGCCGCGGTTGAGAGCCGCCCATAGTCAACTTACGCAGGCAGAGGAAGCCAAACTCGAGGCAAAGCAGCAGTTGCGAGACTGGGAAGTTGACGTCACGCTCAACGAATGGAAGAAGCGATTCCCTGAAGAGATCTTCGGGCCAATGGACGACGCGCTCAGAACGCGTATCGAACGATGGGTCACTGATTCCAAAAGCCGTGACCCGGCAGCTGACCTAGATCAAACCATCCGCGTGGTGCATGACAGTGCGGTTTTTAAGAATGCCAAGAACGAAAAAGAAGATGAGCGTCTTGAGGATGCCCTGACCGATGCGTACAGGGCCAACAGTCGCGCACGCACTGCGTATAGAGAGGCCCGCCCTGATCTGATAAACCTCTACGAGAGCAGGATCGTCGGCCTTCGCGAAGCATGGGAACTCGCCCAAACGGCGACGCTCGCGGTCAGGCGTGCGCTGAACGCCGCTCCCGCCGCGCACGGCCCGCAAACTAGTGCGCCCGAAGTGCAGCGCTTTGCCGAGGAACTCGCGGGGCAGGCAGATCATGCGTTGACGCAGCTTTATCAGGCATTGGACGCAGTCCCAAAAATGCCGAGCGATGGAGCCGTTTCGTAGTTTCAAGCTCCGGCATCGGCACGTTTTACGCTATTTCTCGAACAATCCTCAATCCTTCTCAATTTCGCGGGGGTAATCAGATTTGTTGAGGGATATACAAAACGCATTTCGCTAAATTAGGCGAATGCGATCGGTTGCACCTTGTGGGTTGCGCTCTCG
Organism: Paraburkholderia sp.; assembly: GCA_004322045.1. Taxonomy (GTDB): domain Bacteria; phylum Pseudomonadota; class Gammaproteobacteria; order Burkholderiales; family Burkholderiaceae; genus Trinickia. The sequence goes on along the minus strand of SCRN01000049.1, from coordinate 162,141 downwards.
GTCGCGCTGCTGACTCAGCGAATCGAAATGCCGTGAGCGCCGCTTCTCTTTCGTGTGCGCTCATGTCATCGGAGCGCGAGCGTGGCACATTCACGAGGAGTTGCGCGATGTTTACGGCCGCCTATTTCCCTCTCGCGTCTGCACTTTCAGTGCGAGGTCTGCCCGACGGGTTTCTCGACAAGCTATGCGAAGGCAATTTCAGTGCAGCCCGCACCCACGCGAGCCGATGGCTCGAGGGCGGGCACCGGAGCGAGGAGCTGCCGTGGTTGCTGCAGCTTCGGGCCGACCTGGAAATGGTGAGTGGGATCGGCGACGAATTGGAAGAGCAATATCGACGCGCGCAGAAGGCGATTCGGTCGCCGCGCTATGCGATTCGAGCCGCATCGTGCCGCAACGCGGGCTGGCAAGCATTCTTTCGGCATCGGCTCACCACCTCTTTCTCGTGCTTCACGCGCGTCATGGACGAAAAGGAGATCGATCCGCTGCTGCAATTCGAAGCGCGCTTCGGAATCATTTGCACGCTGCACCAGCTTGGCCGGTCCGGCGATGCATCCGACGCGTTGGACGAGTTGGCGCAATTGGTCGACGCGTCGAGCGAGCGCGGCGCCAATCATTGGCGCGATCTGATCGCGACGTTGCGCTTCGATCTCGCCGTGCAGCGAGAACTGCTCGCTTGCGCGCCGCTCGTCGATCATGTGTATTGGCGATCGGGGATGGTCGATGCGCGCGCGTCGACCAGTGCGGCCGCGGGCGATAGCGCCGACATCTGCGAAGCGCAGGCCATGCGTGTCGCGACCCCGCTGCTGCGCCAGCGGATCGGTTATCTGCGCGACCTGCGCGAGCTCGCGGCCGGCAGCCGAGCCGCGATGGAAGGCGTGATCGCGCATTTGAACTGGGCGCAGCGCGCCGGATTGAACGAGTACGCTTGCACGACGCGGCTCGAGGTCGTGCTCGCGGCGCTTGCGTTGGAGGCGCCGCAATTGGCCGAGATGCTGATGGAGCCGCTGCATCGCGTCGATTACGCGGGCGCCATTGGACGGCGTCAGCTCGAGTACTTGTACTGCGTCTCGAAGTTGCGCCAAGCGCAGGGACGGGCACGCGAATCGATGCAGTACTACAGCCGCTACGCATTGATCACCACGCAATGCCTGCGCGACGACGCATTGGCGATCGCGCCGTTCGCGAACCGTGCCGCCCGCACGGCGCCGCAGCTTGACGATGTCGGCGCACGGCTGCCGGCGAAGTACCGGCGCGCTTATCGTTATCTGCAAGAGAACCTCGACCGCCACGATTTATCGGTGCGCGAGGTGGCCGCCGAAATCGGCGTCACCGAACGGGCCTTGCAGAGCGCCTTCAAAAACTTCCTTGGCTTGTCGCCGACCGAATTGATTCGGCGTCAACGCATGGAGCGCATTCGCGCCGAACTGTTGAACGACCCCGCCGTGAGCGATCGCAACGTGCTGAACGCGGCGAACAAGTGGGGCGTGCATAACCGTTCGACGCTCGTTAGCGGTTATCGCAGGCAGTTTCAAGAAGCACCTTCCGAAACGCTAGAACGATAAGCCCGGCAGTCCGGCGAAAGGCTATCGCCGGTTCATTTGCAACGCCGCGGCATGGGTGTCGCGGTTCACTTTTCGATCGGGGAAACAATGAAGCAAAAACGGCTCATGTGCGCAGCCTGGGCGGCGGCGTGCCTTTCGTTGGTCGGTGCGGGAACGGTCGCCGATGCCGCGGCGCCGATCCAATGGCATGGCAATATGGTTCACGTAGTGGCGGAGGGGCGAGACCTGAAAGACGTGCTGCGCGATTTCGCCGCCGGCCAGGGGGTGCCCGCGACGATTTCGAGCGACGTGCATGGCACGGTGACGGGGCATTTCGATATGTCGCCCCAACGCTTTCTCGACACGCTTTCGTCGACTTTCGGCTTGGTGTGGTTCTATGACGGCGTCGTGCTGTCGATCAGCGATGTCAATAGCGTGACGCGTCAGGTGATCAAGCTCGATCACGCCAGCACCGACGATCTGAACAGCGCGCTTGCGCAACTGCATATCGAAAGCCCGCGTTTCCCGATCGTCTATGACGCGAGTCAAGGCACGGCGCTCGTGAGCGGACCGGTGCCCTATGTGCAACTCGTGGCCGAAGTCGCGAAACGGCTCGACCAAAACGCCGACCAGCGCACCGGTTCGGTGATTCGCGTGTTCAAGCTGCAGCACGCGTGGGCAGCCGATCACAAGGTCGAGATAGATGGCAAGTCCGTGACCGTGCCGGGCGTCGCGAGCGTGCTGTCCGGCATGTATCACCCGAAGGGTGCGAATGGCCAGGGGCCGGGCGGCCTTGGCGGGTTCGATTATCGGGCAGCCAAAGAGCCGACTATGCAGCGCATGCAGCCCATGCAGGATGTGAGCGGCAGCGCCGCCGGCAACGGCCTGACCGCGGGAGTCAATCCCCCATTGCCGAACGCGATGCCCAGCAACGGCAGCGTTGGAACGGGGCTGTCGGGCCTGCTGAGCGGCATGGGAGCGGGAGGTAGCGCTTCGTCCGGCATGCCGATGCTGTCGGGTCTTTCCAACTCGCTTTACGGCGCCGACGGCAGCAGCGCCAGCGCCGACATCTCGGGTGGGGGTGGGCCGCAATCGTTGCCGGTGATCGAAGCCGATCCTCGAACGAACTCCGTGTTGATTCGCGATGTGCCGCAACGCGAGGGGCAGTATCAGGGGTTGATCGACAAGCTCGACGTGAAGCCGAAGTTGATCGAAATCGAGGCGCACATCATCGAGATCGACGACAACGCGCTCAAGCAGATCGGTGTCGACTGGCGCGCACACAATAGCCACGTCGATTTGCAGACAGGCACCGGCACGACCCAGCAAAACGGCTACAACGGCAACATCCAGCCGACGTTCGGCACGCAGACCTTGGGGGACGGCACGACCGTCATCGACACGAGCCCAGCGGGCGCCTCGCTCACGGCCGTGCTCGGCAATGCGGGCCGCTATCTGCTCACGCGGATCGATGCGCTCCAGCAGAGCAATCTGGCACGGGTCGATGCCAGTCCGAAGGTCGCAACGCTGAACAACGTCGAGGCGATCATGGACAACCAAACACGCTTCTTCGTGCGTGTTTCGGGCTATACGTCCGCCGATCTATACAGCGTGTCGACGGGCGTCTCGCTTCGCGTGCTGCCGCTCGTCGTCGAAGAGAACGGCCAAATGCAGATCAAGCTCAACGTTCATGTCGAAGATGGTTCGCTGACCGGGCAGAGCGTCGACAACATCCCCATCATCACGACGAGCACGATCAATACCGAAGCCTTCGTGGGGCAGGGCGAGAGCCTATTGATCGGCGGCTACCGGCTCGACAGCGCGACCAATGGCGAGACCGGCGTACCGGGGTTGTCGAAGATCCCGCTCATCGGCGCGCTGTTTCGCACGCGTAACGACCAGCATAGCCACATGGAGCGCCTGTTCCTGTTGTCGCCGCGCATCATCGAGTTCTGAGTTCGTGCCCGCGGCGTCTAGCGCGGGCGGGCCTAACTAACTGTCGCGCCGATAGGGCGAACGTGAGACCTCGGGCCATGTGAGACACATGGCCTTCGCCGTACCGGCGCTGCAGGCCGCGCGCACGGCCGCCGCCGCCGGATCGGGCCACGACGGCGCATTGCGCGCGGTTTCGCTATCGGCGGGATGGATTTCCGCGCAGGCTGCGTGATGGGGCGCGCGCTCGGTTTTCTCTGTGCGTGCTGCGAGCGGCGTGACATTGCTTGGTGCGAGCGCTAATGGCGAGCTATCCGGATCGACTTCTTTGACCTCGGCCATTTCGACGCGATAGCCATGGGCATACATCGTGCGCAGGTGGATGCCATGTTGGCCGCTCAGGTCGAGCTTCTTGCGCAGCTTGTAGATGTGCTGCTCCAGCGTGCGTCCCACGATATCTTCCGAACTGCTCCACACGGCGCCCGCGATATGGCGGCGGCTTGCATATTCACCGGGGCGCGAAAACAGCAGCCACGCAATCGCGAACTCGCGCGTGGTGAGCCGGGTGGGTTCGCCTTCCACGAAGACAGTGCAGGTGCGGCGCTCCAGTCGATAGGCGCCGTATTCGAGGCGGTCGTCCGCATCGCCGGGCTGCGCAGGCTGAAAGCGCCGCAGCGCGATCTGCACGCGCAACGCCAGCTCACGCGGATCGATGGGGGAGAGCACGACATCGTCGGCGCCCGCATCGACCAATTGCGCAATGCTGCCCCGATCGTCCGATGCGCCCACCACGATGAGCGGCGCACGACGGTCGGCATAGCACGCTCGGCGAGCCAGCACCGGAAGCATAGGATCGATGCCCGCGGCCGCGTCGACTAGGATTGCACCGTAGTCCTCGCGATACACCGCGCGTGCAAGCGCGACGTGATCGTCAAACCGGCTGCACTGCCTGCCCTCTGCTTCGAGGTACTTGCAGATCAAGCTGAACAAGGCGGTGTCTTGGGTCATCACTGCGAGCATCATTTTTCCTCCGTGTGAATCCGATCGCCAGCCGGACCCCTCGCAACGAGAACTGCAACCCGGCGATCGAGTTCGGAGCGAACGACGCCATAGTAGAGGTGCCGCATTTATCATGTTTGTAACCGTTTGTAGCATCCCAAACTTTGCATGAAATCGGGAAAGTTTTGCCGCCTCCTCGACAAGAACGGGTACTTATTTCAGTCAACTTATTGTTAGCCTTTTAGTGAGATTTGACGCATATAAGGTAAAGAGATCTACTGTTTTTCGTAGGAATACCAATCTGAGAATTGTTGAACGTATTGTTACGGCGCGTCTTTATCATGAACGCCACGGATATGCCGCCGCACATGGCCCGATTGTGCGCGGCGATTGAGGCGGAGTTCACTGGTATGGCGTTTCTTCACGATGCTTGGTATGTCGCAGCCTTCAGCAAGGAGGTGACGACCGGCTCGCCGTTTTCGCGCACATTGCTGAATCGGCCAGTCGTGCTTTACCGCGACGAACACGGCGCGGTGGTTGCACTCGATGACCGGTGCCCTCATCGCTTTGCCCCGCTTTCGCGCGGGCGCGTCGTCGATGGCGCGCTCGAGTGTCCATATCACGGGCTGCGCTTTGGCGCGACGGGCAATTGCGTGTTCAATCCGCATGGCGATGGCAAGCTGCCCTCTGCCGCGACGGTACGTCGATACCCCACGCGCGAGCGCTACGGGGCGGTATGGATTTGGCCGGGGAAACCTGAACTTGCCGATAGCGTGCCACTACGAGATTTCCCATTTCTCGAGCCGGACGGTTACTTCACGAGCGAAGGCTATCTGCTGACGCAGGCGAATTATCAATTGAGCGCCGATAACCTTCTTGACTTGAGCCACTTTCAGTACTTGCATCCGGACACGCTGGGCAGCGACAGCATGGCGAGCGCCGCACTGCGCCACGCCGACGACGGCGACAAAGTGTGGGTGTGTCGCGAAACGCGCGCAGAGATGCTTCAGCCGTTCGTCGCGCAAGCGTTCAGTGTGGCGCCGGGCAAGCGGGCCGATCGCGGGCTCGATGTGCGCTGGGAGCCGCCCGGTCTGTTGACCATCGTCGTGCGCGTGCGCGAAACGGATGCGCCGCTCGAGGCGACGCGAGTTGGAATCTCGGCGCATTGGCTGACGCCGGAAACGGAGGCCAGCACGCACTACTTTTTTGCATTCGGCCTGCCGCGCGAAATGGGCGAGGCCGGCGCGGCGCTGGTGCAAAGCTCGGTCGAGGGCTTGATGGCGCCGTTCCGGGACGAGGATTTGCCGATGCTCGAGGCTCAGCAGCGGGCCATCGGGGCGCACGAGTTTTGGGCCATGCGCCCCGTGCTGCTGTCGATCGACGCCGGTGCGATCCGCGCGCGACGGATCATGGAGCACCTGATCGCGAACGAATCGGCTACGGGTGATGCCGGCGTCTCCGACGCTTCGCCGCGCGTCATCGTGCGTGCCGAGACGGAGGCGGGTCGATGAGCGAGTTCGCCGCGGTTTTGCGCAGGGACGTCGACGACCGCGCGCAGTCGGCGCCGCTGTCGTTGAACGAAGTCTGGTTGCGATGCATCGTCGACGCGGTGTGTGAGTTCGGCGTTCGGCGCGTGGTGCTCTCCGGCGGAGCGCGAGCATCGTTGCTGTGTATCTTGTTGGACGCCGACGCACGCATGATTCAGCGGGTGAATGCGGTCGACGAGCGCAGTGGCGCATTCATCGCGCTAGGCATGGCGAAAGCGACCGATGAACCGGTCGCGATCGTCACCACCTCAGGCTCTGCCGTCGGCAATCTGGTGCCGGCGCTGATAGAGGGGGAGGCGTGCAATCTCCCGCTCGTGGTGCTCAGTTGCGATCGGCCACGGCATCTGCGCGGCGCGGGGTTCGGCCAGATGTGCGATCACATCGGGGCCTGCCAGGCGTTCGTGCGCAGCCAACTGGACTTGCCCGATCCGATCGACGAGCCCGCGGCGATTGCCAGGATGAAAGAGGACGTTGCGCGCACGGTGGCGAGGTGCATCGACGGGCCGGTCCATGTCAACGTACCGCTCGAGGGGGTGTTCGATTCGAGCGAACCTTCTCCCGTGAGCGCACCCACGCGCGAGGCCGCAGCGTTCTCTGGCGCGCAGCCGATGCAATGGGATCCGCAGGGCCGGCGCAAGCCAAGCGGCGGCCAGACGCCTAGGGAGATCGTCGCGCGCGTGCTTGCGCGTTCCGATCGCGGCAGCGGGCCGCTGCGCGGATTGATCGTCGCCGGTCCCGACCTCGCGGTTGCACCCGGAGCGATTCTCGAACTAGGGCGTGCGACCGGGTTTCCGATTCTCGCGGATGCGTCGAGTGGCGTGCGCGCGGGCCTGGCCGGCCACCGGTCCGGCGATACGCTGATCATCAATGGCTTCGATGTCCTGGCCCAGGGTTCGCCGCTCGCAAAATATCCGCCGGAGTTGATCGTCCGTTTTGGGCTCGCGCCCGTCTCGCCGCCGGTGCTCGCGTATCTGAGCGCGCACCCGGCGCCGACCATCAAGGTTGCGCGTGGCGCTTGCGAGCGTGACTATCTGCATCCGACGCTCGATCCGCGCGACGTGCTGGTTGCGCCGTCTGGGAGCGATGTTGCCGCGCTTGGCGATGCACTGATCGAGCAAGTGAGCGATGGCCGCGCCGATACGGTCGAAGCGGAGTGCGTCACGCGCGAGTGGCGCGACGCCTGGGACGCGCTTGCACAGCGCGGGCGTTCGATTCGACAGGCGCTCGTCCAAGCTCTGCCTTGGGGAGAGGTCGTGGCCGCTCAGGAGATTTTCGCCACGCGTGGCTTCGCGTTCGTTCACATCGGCAACTCACTGTCGGTGCGGCACGCCGATATCCTCTACGACAATCGCGAAGATGCGCAGGCGTGCTACGTCAGTCGTGGCGTATCCGGTATCGACGGCACCTTGTCGACTTTTTTCGGTGAAGCGCTCGGGCGCGGCGACACGGGGCTGCTCGTGATTGGCGACCAGGCTTTTTTGCACGATTTGCCGGCCTTGAGTAGCGCACAGCGGCTGAGCACGCCGACCTGCGTTTGCGTCATGCACAACCGTGGCGGAGCGATTTTCGATTTTCTGCCTGTATCGACTGCGCCGGGCTTCGAGCGGACCATCCGCAATCCGTATCGCATCGATTTCGACGCGCTGGCGCGTGGCTTCGGGCTCGCCTATGCGCATGCGAAGGATCGGATATCGCTGAGGCAAGCCCTCGCAGCGGCCCAAGTTCGTGCAGGCGTCACGATCGTCGAAGTCGATGTGCCTGCGCGTTCGGCTGTCGAACAGTTGGGCGTCCTCGCTAGCACGCTACAGGGCCACATGCGATGAGCGCACCGATATCCGAGCTCGCCGACCGCCGATCGGCCGCTTCCCTTGCGGCGCTGCAACGCTACGAGCGCGCGGATCACCCCGAGGCCATGTTTCTCGAGGACATGCTGGCGCGCATCGAATCCGCACGCGCTCGCTCGCGCCGTGAAGGATTCGCCCACCCGTCGCGAGGAACGGTTCCGGACGGATCCTTGCGTGTGCTGTTGCTCAGTTATGCCGGCGCGGGCAACACCGGCGCGGATCTGCGTACGATCGAAACGATTCGCCAATTGCATCATCTGTTTGCGCCGCGTCGCCTGGAGCTTGAACTGTTCGTGCTCGGCGGCCTGCTCGATCATCCCGTGTTGGCGTCGGTCCGCAAAATGCCGCTGCACGCCGCTTACATACCCGATGCGCTCGACTACGCGATGCCGGCATATGACCTCGTGGTCAACGTCGAGGGGTCGACGTACACGTCGAAGTTTTCAGACGCACTCGCGGGCATCCTGATCGGCGGAGCGGCGCTCGCGGTCGCCCATGGGAGCCGTGCTTTCGCGTACGGGGTGGACAGCGGCAAGATGACCGACGCACTCACTCGCTTCGCGCAGCAGAGCGCGGAGGGCGTCGACATCTTCTGCCGGAACGATGCAGCCAGGCGTGATCTGACCGCGCTCGGTATTGCCGCTCGCCCCGGCGCTGATTGCGCGTGGACCTATACGCCGTCGCGCACGGCACGCGTTGCGGGACTCGGGGAGAAGGTCGCGGTGTTATGCCCGACCAATCCGTTCTGGTGGCCGGTGACGGCGCGCGGTGCGCCGGCCCCGGCGGATTCGGCCGAAGACATCGGTACTCCGCCTCGTTATGCCGGCGCTTATTTCCATACGTGGGACAGGGAGCGCGCGTTTGCGTACCGCGAGTACGTCATGCGTTTCGCGCGGATGGCGACGCAATTGCGCGCCCGAGGCTTCTCGCTGGTGCTGGTCGCGATGGAGCAGCTAGATCGTCCCGCGTGCGCCGATATCGCGGCGCAGCTCGAGTTCGAACTGCCGATCGTCGCGCGCGGGGTCGAGACGCTCGAGGATGTCGCCGGCGCCGTGGCGCACGCAAGCTGCGTGGTGACGACCCGATATCACGCGGCGGTGCTGGCGCTGGCGCGCGGCGTGCCGGTGTTCGGCCTGACGTTGGACGAACGCGTGGAGCGGCTGCTGACGGAAGCCGGATTGGACGGATGGTTTGCCGCGTGCACCGATGCCGACGGTGACGAGAAGGCGCTGGCGCGGCTCTTCGACGATATGCAGGATTGGTCCGCGTTGCGGGCGCGTTGTTTGGCGTTCGCGAACGGCGAACGAGCGCGCTTCGCGCAGATGGGCGTCGAGCTCGCCGCTGCTATGGCGCGCTGAGGATCAACGCGTTGCCGTCGACGTCGTATCGGCGGAAGCGGCTTTGGCCGCGCGATAGAAGAGGTACGTTGCGGTGTACGGCACGAGCAGCGATTGTCCTTGCTGGCTGCAGGCGGCAACGGGCGGCACGCCTCCCGAGGTCAGCACGCGCTGCACCGAGGTGATCTCCGCGAAGCGGCCGTGGTCGCTGCGCCCACCCTCCTCGTCGCGCGGGACGAGGCGTTCCCACGTCAATGCGCCTGCGGTGACGATCTCCTCGCCGGCTGGGGCGCCCGCGAATCGACTGCCGTCGTACGCGATGAAATCGTGACCCGGCATGACCGTGCCCACGCTATGCCGGGCTCGATCGACCAGTGTCGCGTCGGAGCCCGTCAGCGTCCAAGACAACCGGTTGCCGTCGCTTCTGCATTCGTACGTCGTCTCACCTACCGCGCTGAGCGCATCTTGCAAGATTTCCTGCGGCGTCGCCCGCAGCGAGGCCGGCAGCGCGTCGTTCGACGGGAGAACCCGCTCGCTCGAAGGGGGGACTCGCTGCGCCGAGGACGGGCCGGCGCAGCCGGCGACAACGCTCGTAAGCAGCGCGATCGATGCCACTCGATTCACAAGAAGAACGAAGCGGGACGGGGCGCGATGTTTCATTTTCGGCGCAGGCGCATAGGGGGACACGTCGCATGCTAACGCGACAGATGCTTTCAGTTCGCTTTTCACCCAGCAATTTCGTTTTTCCACGCACCGATGCGCGGGTTGCACCTTTCGCGATCTCGATTGGCGTCATAGTAGGTTACCCCGTGACTCGAAGCCACGCCGGCGGCGTATGGCAGACCATGCAACGGGGCCCTTTAACTACGTCGAGGAAAATCCATGTCAATCGGAGACATTCTCAGTGGCGCCGCGTCGGTGGTGGGCGACGTGACCGGCATCTCGCCAATCGTGAACGGAGCCGAATCGCTGCTAGGCATCGGTGGGGCGAACGGCAGTTCCGGCTCGAGCTCGATGGACGGAGCGATGATGAGTGCGCTGATGGCGACGATGTCGTCGATGTCGGCGGCAATGGGCAGCAATGGGGCCGGTGGCTTTGCTTCGGCATTGAAAAAGAGTGATCACAAAGACGACGGCGATGGCGACAGCGACGCGAGCGCTTAGCGCACGGCTGCCGGCGCGCGAAGACACTCCGTCGTTTCGCTAGATTTGCCTCTGCACGTATCCCAGTGCGCGACCCACGTCGTTATGTCGCGTGAATGACCGCCCGTTGGAAAGGAAGTTCGTTTTTGTGCCACGCCGACCGATCGCAGCGATCTATCGGGCGCCGGCAGGTTTATTTCATTTAAGGGAAAGCCATGGCAACCAGCGCAATTTCATACCTTCCGGCGACAGTCACCACGACGCCGGAAATCTTCAAAGACATACCAGCCTCCTCGCAGGCCGACTTCGCCTTATGGGAAAAGGAGTGGAAGGCTATCGACCCGTCCTCGGGCACGAGCGCGAGCTCGAGCGCGAGCACAAGTTCCGCGGGCAGTTCGCTCAATAGCGGCTTGATCAGTGCGTTGCTACCGATTCTGTCGGCGTTGATTTCATGGATGAGCCAGGCCATGTCGTCGAATGGCGGAGGCGGCAGTGACAGTGATGGTGACAGTGACAACAGCGGCGGCGCTGGTGTGCAACCTTTGAACTATTCCGCGGGCAATAACGGCGGAAGCCATGCGCCCATTGCCCCTGGCGGCAACCCGGCCGACATTGCCGAAAAATTGCAGGGCCGCTCCGCAGACTCGATTGTCGCGAATCAGGACGTGAAGATGGATCACGGAATCTCCAATCACGTCGACTGCGCGAATTTTGCCTCCGCCGTGCTCGTGGATTCCGGTGAGATCCCGGCGTCGCAACATACCAACAGCGTCGCCACGCTCAAGAGTGAGCTCTTGAATAAGGATGGCTGGCATGAAGTGGGCAAGAGCCACGCGAAAAGAGGCGATGTCTGCATCGTCGGCGGCGACGAGCACGTCGAGATCGTCGACCATGTCGACAAGAACGGCAATATCGTGCTGATTGGATCGAACAACGTTCTTAGTGATGGATCGCAAGCGGTCTGCAAGGACAGTAGCACGTGCAACCGCAACAGCGTGGAAATCTTATCTGCGTAGCGCTGTAGCAGGCCAATCCCCGCACTCGTCACGCGCGACTCTCCGGCCTTCCTCGAGACCAGAGTCGCGCGCTAGTGGACGAGATCACCGCTAAAACGCCATCAAATTTAAAGAATTAAAAAAGGAGACGCGTATGGCGTCGCGAAAAGTCTCTGGTCCGAGCTCGTCCGGCGCCTCACGGTCTGTGATTACCACTACGGGTTTAAGCGGCGGCTCGGGCAGCGGCCCGATCGCCGCGCCGCTCACCGCGCCGGAAGTGCCCAAGCGGCCGGGTTTGCTGCGCGGTCTGCGCAGGCATAAGGGCACGGAAGTCGCTGATTTTTCGAAAGACTTCGCGCATGCGATCGACGCTCATTTCAAAAGCGTCGAGGGATATTCGCCGGACGCTTTCGGCGATGACGGGATATTGACGCAGGAGGACTTGACGCGGCGAACCATCGAGTCGTCCTTCCCAGGTCTTGACGACACCGATCCCGAGCATGCGCACCTTACCTCCACGCTGCTCGGCATGCAAGCGGCGACGGGCCAGCGTTATTCGAATGGCGTGATGCTCGCCTTCGTGCTTGCGACCGCAACGCATCAAGATCCCGCGCGCGCCGCCGCGGCCATTCGCAATTGGCATCACCCCGAGCAAGCCGATGCCACGACGCAAGCCGATATCTTCGAGGCGCACTGCGCACTGGCTGAAACGCCGCTGGGTTGGAAAGTGTTGGAGACGATGGCGCCGTCGCCATGGGTGAAGCTAGCCGATGCCGACGAACAGCGCTTGAGGATGACGACGGCGCTGACGGCGGCAGGCCATTTGCTCACTGACCCCGCCGCCAATGGACGGGTGGCCAACCTCGAAGAGGCGAGTGAATTGGCGCGGCAGGCGCTCGACTCCGGCTCGCCGGAATCGGAACGCATTGCTGTCGCGGCCCGAGCGCTGCTCGCCGTACAATCGGACGATCCGACGCCTGATCAACTCGAAGCCGCATTTCTTTTTCGCAGCGCGGACGTGACAGACGCGAGTACCCTGTCCAGCGTACGCAAGACAGTCAGGGGGATCCTCGGCCGCGGCGGCCAGCCTGCAAGTTGGATCGCACGGGCATTCAAAGGCGAACCGTTTCCGGTCAACGACCAGCGCCTGATGGATGCATTGACGCAGCAAGCCATGAGCGGCATCTCGAAGCATGCGCGAAGCCGTTTGCCAACTGGCGGCGAGCGACCGGACACGCTGCGCGCCGATGTGATCGCCGACGCGGCACTGGTCGCGAAACTCACGGTCATGAGCGAGCGGATCGACCGCAAGGGATTCCGTGCCCCGATGAAGGTCGGGCGTCTTGCTGAAGGCAAGATCGCTAAGGCAACCGCCGAATTGCTCAATATCGACAAGAAGACGCTGGAAAACCTTCCCGTGTGGCAGGACATCGCCGCTGATATCGCGGAGCCGCTCGATATCGATTCGTTGCACGCGATGGCGCGCGCGCGAGGCCTCGAGGAAGATCCGGCTGTCGGTAACCCCATCAAAGCGCTCACGCGTTTGAACGAGGGATGGGCGAGCCGCGCTGAAGGTTTCGGCAGCCTGCTCGACGGCATGCAACCGGGCTCCGAGATCGAGTTTTCATCGAACGGCGTCCGCGGTCGGAACGTAACGGGAGGGGCGAGTTTCGTGGCCGACGCGTTGAGCTACATCCCATTGGTGCCAAGTGTCACGCCTTTGCCGACCATCGCCAAGCTTCGAGGGCGCGAAAGCGCTGTGTCGCTGAGCACGAACGAGGGGCCGGATGGGGCGTATGTCGACATCACGGTTCGTTCGGTCGATCGGACGACACGCACAAAGGTAATGGGTCTGGTCGCCCAATGGAATGTGGTGCCGAAACTCGTTGGCGGTTCTGTGATGGTCGAAATTGGAGGGCATGCGGAGGATGCGAAGGGGGAAGCTGTGACCATCCGCATCACGGGCGACAAAGACGAGACGTTCGAGCAGGTGAAGCAACGAGCGAGCAAGGCAGTCGATGCGCTCGCGCAAGGATCGTGGGAAGGCCTCACGAAGAAAGCGTGGCTCGATCCGAATATATCGGTCATTCCGCGGAGCACCGCCGAAAACTCGAAAGCGAGATTTGCGTTTTTGACCGGCCTCGCGTCCATCACCATCCCTCGCCATCCGACACATGGCTGGGCCGGCCTCGCGCCGCTGATGGGCGTATCGCACGGCAACAAGGCTGCCCGCCAGCGGGGGGGAGCGGACATCACCAGTTTGGAAGAAGACGTCGGGCGAAGCCGCGCCGTGTTCGGGGCCAGCCAGAATCTGCCCTGGGTGCCGCTCGGCACGCATCAAACTTCGGCGGGGCCGATTAGTGGCAGCGCGGGGCTCGGCTCCTACTTCCATCAGTTGTGGAAAGACGGCGGCTTCAAGCTCTCCCGCAATGTGACGCTCAGCATAGACGACAGCGGCAGGGTGTATCGCCAGGTCACGATGGACCCGGGCACCTACGAGAAATGGCGGACGAATCAAGCCGGCAGCGACGTGCTGGCGCCGCCGCTTGCCCCTGATTTGGCGTTGCCGCCGGAATTGCCGCTGGCGCGAGGCGGGCGCAGAGTGCAGGTGCTGCAGTATGCAAAGCCAGAGGAGCAACGGAAACTGGCCGATCTCCTCGATTTCGCGAAAACGATCGTGCAGGCGGGTGGCGACCCTGGCACGGCAGGCGCTGCCATGCGCGACGCGATGGCCCGCGAGAGCTTCTGGGGCGATTACGACATTACCGAGCATCGCACCATAGAAGCGCACAGAGGCGGCGGCCCGGCGGCCTACGTCTATTTCTTGCATGCGATGCGCGGCCTGAAGATGCGTTCGAGCGAGCCCGTCGGTGCGCCGGTGGGTCCGAACCGTTTGAATGGCACGACGCCGGCGGAACAGGTCACGCCGCGCGAACAGCGCGGCCGGTTGCTCAAGCGCAATGAGCCGTCGCGGTTCGCGCCTGCAGCGCCCGGCTTCAAAATGTCGCCGATGCAGGAGCAGTTGCGCAGTCTCTTCAGCCGTTATCCGAAAGCTTGGCGGGTCGAGCCGAAACTCGTGCCGACGCACATGGATACCTACGGCGATCTCGCCAAGCTGGTTCAGCTTCGTACCGATATCCACGGCGCGCATAGCGCGACCGGTCAACGACTCAGGGAGTTCTTCGACGGCGATGACAGCATGTCGTTCATGACGTGCGTGCCCAACCGTGATCCTGCCGAAATCATGCGGGACTTCAACAAGATCAAGGCCGACTATTGGTTCAAGAAGACCGGGCAGCTCGGCGGAGAGAATGTCAAGATCGACGAACTGGATCTCGATTCGCTCGAGGTCTGGTCCGACCTCGATTTGACGGACTTCCTGAAAGCGAACTTCGTCAGGCAGGTTCCTCCCGGTGAGCCATGGAAGTACGAACCGTATCCGGCCGTGCCGTTGGGCGCGCATGTCGAGAGGATGCGAGAAGAAAACGTCACCGATATGCGGTCTCCGGCGATGGGTGCGTCGACGAGACCATTGCCCCATCAACCGCAGCCCGTGCCGTCTCGCCGGTACTGGTTCGCGCGCTACGGGTGGGACGGCATTCCGACGGTCAAGGGTCTCTTGGCCGCCCGCAGGTTCGACCGTGCCCGTATTTGCCTCGACAACGATGCTTACGAGATCGAACAGGACGGAGAGGTCCACAACGGCAATGAATCGCAGTACAGCGGCCGCGTGCAGCCTATGTCGTTCACGCTCAATGCCGGCGACTATGCGACGGCGCTCGGCGATGACCGCCATTTGGTGCCATACCTCCCGGCGATGATGATCGAATATCGAAATCGCCAACGTGGTGTAGGCGACATCACAGCGGGACAGGTCTTCAACGGTGTGGCAATGACGCCGGAAGGCGACATCGTTCTCAGGAACCGAGACTATGCGGGCGGCGCACGACCCGAGGGCTATGTCGAGGACGTGAGAGCGGCGCGTAAGGCGCTGCAGGCGGGTATCGATCCCGAGTTCGTGTACGCGCATTACCGACAAAGCGCGGCGAGCGGCATCGACATGAGCGTGGCGCACGACAACCCTGTCGATGGCCGCCCGGAATTGCCGTTCATGGGCTCCCTGCAGGAAAACGCGCACCTTGCTAAGGCCGAGGAAGTCATCGTCCGCGCACTGAGAGCCGCCGGACATCACGACACGGCCGAGCAGGTTCAGCAGGTGCACGACCAGCGGATCCAAGGGCTGCGACGTGCGTTCATCAGTACGTCCCCGGATGGGCGCGTCAACGTGGGCGCCTATCTTCGTCTGCGAGAGAACGAGCTTCACCCGCTCGACACGGCGGAAATCGCCAACCTGCTTTGGGCGGGCATCGCCACGGAGGCGGAGACGCCGGAAGCCGTCGAGGAGATCTCGGCCGTGCTGGAGCGTCTGGCTACGCCTGGCGGCCTCGGGTCGACAGCGGCCGACTGGAGCCACGAGCAATGGGACACGCGCAAGCGGATATGGGCCATGCACAACCTGAAGGCGGTCGAAGGCTTGGAGCGCATCGGCCAACACGATAAAGCCAAGTCGCTTGCGATCGCGTTCACGGAAGGGGCGTGGGCGACGTATGTGCTGACGGGTCATACGTTCGAGAAGAACGGCTACGATGGCACGCCGGGCGGTGGCGGCGAGTACAAGGTCGAAGCCGATATGACGATGACCAACGAGACGCTCGCCTATTTTGCCTCGCTCTATCCGGAGTGTCAGGCGATCCTCGATCGTCCGATGCAAGCCGAATCGACGCTGCAGTACCTGCGCGAACACCAGGCGAGGACGCATGCCTATCAAGATGCGCATGGCTTGGCTAGATCCGCTGATGGTCCGTTGAATCTCGCCATCGAGCAGGTCGATCTCATGGCGCAGCAGCAACACCTGATGACCGAGCGCATGCGGTCGGCCTTCCGGCGGCCCGGCGAGTGATAGGCGCAAGCATTCGCATCTTCATCCAAAGAATCTTCATCCAAAGAATCGAAATTCGGATCGGCCGGCCGTTTCGACGGCCGCCTTGCCGAAGACTTGTGTTGTCCATCAACCATTCCTTTTAAGGATATTTATATGGGAATCATTAGCCGTATTGCTTCTGCCGTTACGGGAAACAGCAACTCTTCGTCAGACTCGAGCAGCGCTCAATCGTCCTCATCCTCCGACGCAAGCCCCACGACACAGCAAACGTCGGCGCACCTCGCCGATCTGCCAGGTCAGGCCGATGCGGAGAAAGCCGCGGAGGGCCAGTTCAAAGGATCGCGATTCAACAACGGTCATCGCCGTATCTAGGCAAACGGACAGGTGGCCATCGTCACAAGTTGGATGGCTTTGAATCGCTATATCCCCGCAGGCGTCGAGCGCTCGCCTGAGCAGGTTCGATAAGCGTCGCCAGATCCACCCAAGTGTCCACGTTCGGCTCGGTCGATCGAGTCCGAACGTGTGCATTCGGTCCAAGTGGCGCTGCCAAGCGTGTCGATCGCACTGCCGCATGTCTTCGCCCTGGCAGCGCGCTCTTCGCGACAACCGCATGCACATGCGCGATCGGCGCGCATGATCACTCTCTGATAAGAGAACTGCGCGATTCGATTCATGCCCTTTGTCATTCCGAATCCCGACGATAGCCATCCCGCCCCAGGCTTTCCATCGGTTACTTTTCTAAAGAACGCGATCACGCGCCCGAACATCTTCGTCGGCGATTTCACTTACTACGCGGACCGCAACGGTGCGGACGCCTTCGAGCGAAACGTGCTCTATCACTTCGAAGCAATCGGCGACAAGTTGATCATCGGCCGCTTCTGCTCGATCGCGGCAGGCGTGAGGTTTCTGATGAACGGCGCCAATCATCGTCTCGATTGGTTCAGTAATTTTCCGTTTCATCTATTTGCTCAGGATCCGCAAGACATCCCCGGAGCGAAGGTACATAACAAGGGCGACACGGTGGTAGGCAACGACGTTTGGATCGGCAACGGGGCGACATTCCTGCCCGGCCTGAAAGTCGGCGACGGCGCCATTATCGGCGCCAACGCGGTGGTCACGGCCGACGTGGCCCCTTATGCGGTCGTGGGCGGCAACCCGGCGCGCGTGCTCCGCTATCGGTTCGACGAAGAGACCATCGCCACGCTGAGGTCGATCGCCTGGTGGAATTGGTCTCCCGAGAAGATTGCGCGGCATGTGGCGGCGCTGTGCAGCTTAGACCTCGACGCGCTAGTTCACGCTCGATGAATCCTTCGAACAACGTTCGCGGTTCGCTTGCGGCCTCCAGCGAGCCGAATTCGGCGGTGGACAGCATGATCCCGTCGATTCTGGGCAGCGGCACGAACGATCCCTATCCGATCTACGATCATTTACGCAGGACTGAACCGGTGTATCGGGACGAGAGCGGCGTATGGCTGATTTCGTCTCACGAGATCATCGTCAGAATCCTTCAAAATTCCGACGAAGCGTTTCGCACGCAAGTGACTTCGAAGCACCCGGCATGCCTGAAGGACATGATCCTGCTGCAAGGTCCCGCATCGCACGAGCGGCTGCGCAGGTTGATGGCGCCGCTTTTTTGCGCCGAAGCCGTTGCCGATCTCCAAGCGTTCGTGACTCAGGAAGTGGCGCGCCTGCTTGCGCCGCTCGCGCAGTTGCCGCGGTTCAATCTTGCCGAGGCGGCCCTAGCGTTGCCGATTCGCACGATTTGCCGGATGCTCGGGATCGCGCCGGAACAATCGCTGGTCTGGCTCCGCGCCTCTGCGCTGGCCATGCAATTGATGGGTTCGCTGTTCCTGAACGATGCCGAACGTGCGCATCTGGAGGAGGGCACGCAGCACTTCGTCAACATGCTGGAAGCGTATGTCGGCAGCGTCGATCCGGACGCGACGCCAGACCATCCGGTCAGCCGCTTTCTGCGGCTCGAACGACAAGGGGAGATCAGCCGCTCGGAAATAGTGGGCAACCTTCTCTTTCTGTTCGTCACGGGGTTCGTCACCACGACGGTGTCGATCGGCAACGTGGTCGCGCTTGCACTCAAAGACCGAAGCATTTGGCAAAGGTGGTGTGCCGACCGCTCTTCGATCCGCTCGGCGGTACGCGAATTGATGCGCTATGACACCGCCGCGCACGCGATCATCCGATATGCCGCTCGGGACATTGAACTCGGCGGCCGCGAGATTAGGCGCGGCGACAGGATCCTCTTGTTGCTGGGGGCCGCGAACCGTGACCCTCATGAATTCGAATCTCCCCATGAAATCGACCCGAACCGAAAAGAGGGCCGCTCATTGACGTTTGGGATGGGGCCGCACGCTTGCATCGGCCGGATGTTGTCGATCATGCAAATCGAGGTTCTCGTGAATGCGCTCGTCGATTGCATGCCCGAGCTCGCCATCGACGAGGAGAAGAGCAAGCGCTGCCAAAACGGCCGGGTGCACGGTTATCGAGATCTCTGGCTGAACAATATGCGGATGACCCAGGCCCGGCCGTCCGTTTGATCGTTGGTGCGCGCTGGCAGGCGGCTCGGAGATGCTTCGTTTGAAAGGAGCGGGTGATCCTTTCAGTTGCGGCGCCAAAATGTGACCGACATATCGAATGCATTCAAACCAAAACAATTGACCTTGGAACGCATACATGACCGAAGGAATTGATCCGGCAGGAAAGGGCTGGCGCGCTTTGGAGCCAATTAACGGCAGTCCGAACGGCAACGAGGAGGCAGATGTCGATCCGTCGCCGCTTCCTCAATCCGGCTGGGCGTTTTTGAAAGGCCTCAAAAAATACAAGCGCGCGGACCTTTCGGTAAAAAGCGGATCACGCGCCGGCAAAGATGACGTGAATGAAGCGCGATCGGACGAGTCGAGTTTTGCCCTCGCGCCGGGCGCTGATGTCGAGCGTGTTGCTCGAGGCGTTACGACGAACGAACCGGCGGCCGTAAGCGAACTGCCGACTCTCATTTCCGATCCGCAGTCGATTTCGGACGAGCGTCGCTCATTGCAACAGAGCGCGCAGGCTTTGCCCCGCATTGTCGAATCCGTCGACGCGACGCTGCGCGAAACCAGGAGCGCGTACATGCGGGGGCGCTCGGAGGCGCGTCTTGCCGCGCGAGATCTGGCTCAGGCTATCGATGTATCCAAGAAGGCCAAAGAGCGGCTGGCGAATTGGTATACCGACGCGGTAATCGATGAAGTGAGAGGCAGCTTCCCGGGAGAGATCGGCCCGATCGATGACGGTTTCGCCATTCGTGTGGCCACGTGGGTGCGCGAACCGACCGTCGTGGACGTGGCTGAGCTCGAGGACTATGACGTTGGTGCGGTCGGCGCGGGCGACCCCTTCGATCGATTGATGGAGGGTGCGCTAGAACGGGTGACATCGCGCGAAAACCCCGAAGCGGCCCGGCTTCACGAAGCCGAGAACGTCGCGTACCTGGAGCAGAGGCGGGCCGAGACGACTTTCGAGGTCCTGGATGGACAACTGTCGCGTCTACATAAGCGAGTGCTTGCACTTCAGGACGCGTCGGCGGCGGCGCACTTGACGCACGAGGCGGTGAAAGCTGCACGCGAGGCCAATTCGCTGGTCGCAGAGGGCGAGGCAGACACGCCTGCGTCCGAGCAGGCACGAAACCGGACGCGGCTCGCGCAAGACATGCTGGGGCACCTGAACGGCATGCTGGGTGCTATCAACGACGAGATGCGTTCGTAGCGACGGCTGGATGTACCGATCCTCGCGCGCCAATATGGTCGCCGTCTTTCGACGCGGCGAGTGATGTGAGCCGAGGAGTGATTCGGAACCAGGTGGCCCATGCCTCATTGCCATATCTCTATGAACCCCTACCGGAGCCGGTCTTATGGTCAGAGTGTCATCAGCTAACCCAACGCCATCGGGCGACGACAACAACGGAAAGTTCGACGCAACAAAACGAAATAAGCCAACCGTAGCCCCGCCGTCACCCGGTCCCACGAGAGTGGAAGGTCTCGCGCCGCAGAAACAGAAGTTGAAGGGCGGACGGCGCGGCAACGGCGCGATCCCCGACGACAGCGTCATCACATACGCAGTAGGAATGCTCGACGCCGCCGACGCTGCGGAAGTGAACGTCAGTCCGGCAGCGCTCGAGCGCTACGTTGGTTTGGCTCAACCATCGAGGACGCGCAGAGCGATAGAGGCGACTCGAAAGGCGCTTCCCGGCTTAAAAACAGAAGGGCAGCGCATCGCCAAGGTGGAGGAGCATCTTCAGCAGCGTGCAGAGGGAAAGGCAGCGGACGACCAGCAGGCTGCCGTCATGGAGACGTGGTTCGACGGTCTAAGCGACGCACAGCGCAACGCGGTCTTTGTCGCGCCCGCGGCCGAAGGCGGGCCGAACTGGTTGCAGCCGCTGAAGCTGCGCGTCCACGGGGAGCCATCGCTCGAATTTAACGCCGAGCACTTGGTCGAGTGGCCGGCCGGCGTGATAGCGCAGTTGCCGCAGGATGCCCAGGCTATGCTGGCTGCACGGCAAAAGATGCTGAGCGCGTTGAATATCGAAAGCGGTCCGGAAGCCGCCGCCTTCGTCGAGGAGCACTTCGAGCAGCAGCGCTTCGATCTCAATGATGCGGCGCCTCAAGAAGTCGCGCGACTTGTCGAACTTCACCCGGAGCTCGCGCCGATACTGCATGGGCTACAGCGAGAGGGGGCGCAGCTGACGTTCATTCGCAGCACGAAGACACCGGATGCCGTGCTGGACGCGATGCGGCACGTCGCGAACAGTTCACAGCACAACTTCATTTCGACTTGGTTTAGAGACTTCGTCGAAGCCGGCGTCGAGCCGACGGTCACTGACGACGATCTTGCCAAGGTTCGCGAGGATAACGCCAAGAGCAAGCGCGTTGCGTTGACCAAGTTCAAGGACGACCCTTTCCGCAGCGCGCTCGCGACACGTCAGCACGATGGCGCACTCGAGGATGCGCTCGACGTGCGGCAGTCGATCGACTTGATCAAAGACTTTTCCAAGGGTGCGATGTCGGTGGCGGTCGCGTCGTCAACTGGCGGAAACGAGGCTCGGCTCGATCAGGTCAATCACTCGTTGAACGAACTCTTCGGCCGTGAATACGCGCGCCGCAGAATGACGTTCGACGATGCCAATCGAACCTCCGAGGGCGCCAAGGCGATCATAACGTCGCTCGCGGTTTTGGCGCCTGTTGTCGAGCTCCTTGAAAAAGGCCTGAATCTCGGTCCCGTCGCGAAGGCGGTCGCGGCCGCCGGCGACGACGCGGCGGCCGAAAGCGCAGAGATTTCAGCGCTGAAAGAAGCGGGGGTGTCCAATCAAGAACTGCTTCAACGCGTGGCCATCGCGGGGCCCGCTGCGGTGCTTTCGCTGGGGATGGCCGGCTCGATCGACGAAGTCGTGAAAGAACTCGGCGATCACGCGGGTGGTGCGATGTATTCCACCAGCGCAGTGTTCCTATCGTTCGTCACATCCGTACTGTCGATCCAGTATTTCGCAAAGAACTACAAGCGTCTCGAGCGCGAAAACAAACTGCCGCCGGATCTCGTTCTCGACGAGAAGACGCGCGCGTTGCTCGACAAGGTCGACCAGGAGAAGATCTCCAAACGCGATCTACTGCGTATCGTTGATCAGTCACTCGAAAAGAGCGGCGCCACACAAGAGGAGCGCACGGTGGTGCACGCTCGTCTGTCGCGCTTCAATCAACGAAAGTTGCTGCGCGCGCTTGGCAAGGAGGGCCGGCTGTCGATGCGTCAAAACCCCCTGGTCGCGGGCGTCAAAGAAGCCGTTGGCGTCAACCCTGCACGGCTCGGCCTAATGGCCGGCACGTTGTCTTCACCGGTCGTCGGCTATGCGCTGGGACCGTGGTTTCTGCATCAGCCCGTGCTGTATGCGATCGCCGGGTCTTTCGAGACGATCGTGGGCGCGATGTCGATTTGGGCATACGGTCGCTCGTTCGACTCGCGCTGGAAGCGATTCGTGAGACGGCGCGAGTCGGTAGATTCACCGCGTAGCACGCAGGGCGAAGGCGGCATCGACGGGACGCAAGCGCCGCAGGCGCTCAACCCGTAATAGCCGCGTCGGCTCGCGGCAACGTCGACGTCGCCCCTCTCACACCGCTTGCATTTTGCCCGCTAGAAACGCGAGTTGGCTGCGATTGCGGGCGCCGAACTTTTCGCGCAATTGGCGCAGGTGATAGTCGACGTTGTGGACGGTCGTATTGAGCCGCGCGGCGATCGCCTTATCCGACATGCCGACGACGACTGCGCCCAAGATGCGCTGCTGCAGTTGCGACAGCCCGCTTGCGCTTTCTTGACGACAGATCGCTTGCACGTAGGCAGCGCAGCGCTGGTGCAGCGACAGCCCCAAGCCGATCGCCTGGGCGATGACGCTGTCGGTGATCCATTCGCAATGCTCGGGCGGCCCGGCGAACATGATGAGCGCGCGCATCGACGTGCGCGGGATCGGCAAGCTGAAGGCAAGACCGCTCGCGAGGCCGTTTTCGCGCATGCCGTCGAAGAACCGCCGCAGGGGCGGATCGATCCCGTCCTTGCGCGAGGCGTTCACGAGCGAGCGCATGTCCCACACGTGCGGCCGGCTCGATTCGAAGGCGCGCCGCATATGCGGATCGCGCAGCAGATAGCCGCCTTCGAGCGCGCGCGGCAGCAGGTCCGTCGACAGGTAGTTGCGCAGCACATAGGCGTGTTCGGGCTGCTTTCTCGCGTCGAGCTTCAAGGCGGCGTAACTGAGACCGCTAAAGCCGATGATGTTCAAAATGCCCCGGATCATGCGAATGCGTTCGTCGGTCGTGCGAGCCGCGCCCAGTTCCGCGGCGAGGAAGGTCGCATCGCCGGTCTCCTCGGCGCGCGCGATCGGGGTCACGTCCATTTCGTCGATATAGCGAATCTCGCAATGCGTGCTCGACTTGAAATCGGGCGCCGGATACAGCGCCGATGTCGATGCGCAGTGCAGGTCTTCGCGTTCGTCGACCACGTCCAGAGATGACATGGGGGTTTCCTATCTATCGTTGTTTTTGGAGGTGAGTGCAGGGCCGGGCGGCTTGCGAGAGGCGCGGACGATGACGGCGGGCCGTCGGGTTGCACCTGCGGGTAGCACCCGCTGTCTCTGAATCGATTTTATTGACGGCGCCGGGTCCGTGCCGCTTGGTATTTCGTAGTAAGGAAGACTGCGATGCTACGAGATTCAGGGGAATTTACGAAATCTCGGGGCGCGGCTGAAAGGTATGAGAAAAGTAGACGGCATAAAAAGTTCCAGTTCCTCTGCGCTCGATTGCGTGTAAGATACTGTACAAATATACAGTAATTGGTGCGCCGATGCTTGCTGCCTCCCTCCGTGCCGAAGAGATCCACCCGTCATTATGGCGGGCGTCGCAGCTTGCGCGCGGCCGGACTCGCGTAGTGGAAACGGGCTATCCGGCGTTGTCGGCCGAGTTGCCCGGCGGCGGTTGGCCTCTCGGCGCGTTGGTCGATTTGCTCGTTCAGCAGGCGGGGATCGGCGAGCTGCGGCTGCTGCAGCCTGCTTTGAGCGCGCTGGGCGAACGGCCGATCGCGTTGTTGCAGCCGCCGCAAGTTCCCAATGGCTTGGGGCTCGGCTATATCGGGCTGCCGCTCGATCGGCTGCTGCATGTCAAAGCGCCGAAAACAGGCGATGCGCTGTGGTCTGCCGAACAAATCCTGCGGGCCGGCAGTTGCGGCGCGCTGATCTTCTGGGCGTCGTATGCGCAGCCATCGTCGCTGCGGCGTCTGCATCTAGCGGCGCAGTCGGGCGAAACGCTGTTCGTGATGGTGCGGCCTTCGGCGGTTGCGCAAGACGCCTCGCCCGCGCTGTTGCGGCTGGCGCTGCGGCCTTCGGCTGAAGGGCTGATGGTCGATATCGTGAAGCGACGAGGGCCCTCGCGCACGGAGCCTTTGTCGATTCCTCTTCAACCTACGCCTGTTTTGCTGTCTCGCCATGCGCGTCTTTCTCGCCGTCCATTTGCCGAAACTGGCGCTCGAAGTATTCCGGCCGAAGTGGCTGCTTGAGCCGCCGGGCGGCAGCGTCGCGCTCGAGAAGGACAAGGTCGTCATCGCCGATGCGGCGGCGCGTGCGGCGGGTATCCGTCTTGGCATGAAGCGCGGCGGCGTGCTCACGCTGTCTACCGATGTTCATCTGTACGAGCGCGATGCGGCGCGCGAAGCTGCGGCCCAACGCGAAGTCGGTGTGGCGCTGATGCGGTTTTCGCCCGATGTCGCGCTTGCAGACGAGGCGGTGGTCATCGTCGAAGTCGGCGCGAGCCTGAGGCTGTTCGGCGGTTTGCGTGCCTTGTGCCGGCAGGCGCGGGCGATGCTCGACACGCTGGGCTTTACGGCGCGCATCGGTCTTGCGCCCACGGGCCAGGGCGCATGGTTGCTGGCGCGCTATGGCAATCGCCGTGTGGTGCGGCTCGGCTCGCTCGAGCGGGTCTTGTCGCCGCTTCCGATGATCGCCGTGCCGGAAGCACGGCCGTTCGCCGAATGGTTCGCCGGTCTGGGCTGCGCGACGATTGCCGATATCCGCCGCTTGCCTCGCGCCGGGTTACAGCGTCGCTGTGGCGAGCATATGCTCGACTCGCTCGATCGCGCGTTCGGCATGGCGCCCGAGTTGTTCGATTGGCTCGTGTTGCCGCCCACGTTTTCCGCACGGCTGGAGTTACCCGATCGCATCGAGCATGCGGATGGCGCATTGCATGCCGCGCATCGTCTGATCGTGCAGTTGTGCGGCTGGCTTTGCGCAAAGCAACTAGCCGTGACGGCTGTCACGCTTTCGCTCGAACACGAGCGCGGCCGGCAGGCGGTTGCGCCTACGTCCATCGAAATTGCGCTTGGCGAGCCTGCTTGGCAAGAGGCCCATCTGTTGCGGTTGCTGAAGGAGCGGCTGCATCGCATCGAATTGACGGCGCCGATGATCGCGGTGCGACTCGAGGCTGTGAGGGTCGAAGCGGCGGCGCCTGCGGCCGAGCAGCTCTTTCCGGATCCGGGCGCGTCGGCGCAAAGCCATGCGCGGTTGCTTGAACTGCTGGTGGCGCGGCTTGGCGAAGAAAACGTCCTGCGTCCCGCGCCGCTCGCCGATTACCGGCCGGAGGTCGCCAATCGTTGGGCGCCGCTTGCGCTCGATGCGCCCTGTGCGAAAAGCACACTGCCTGAAGGCTTGCCGCGGCCGGCCTGGCTGCTCGCCGAGCCCGTGCGTTTGCTCACGCGTGCGCATCGCCCGTTTTACGGATCGCCGCTGCGCGTCGTTTCGCCGGCCGAGCGCATCGAGGCGGGTTGGTTCGACGGCGAACTCGTCACGCGCGATTACTTCGTCGCCGAGGCTGACGACAAAAGCTATTACTGGATTTACCGCGAGCGTGTCAGTAGCCGCGACGCCGAAGCGGGGCCGCGCTGGTTTCTCCACGGCCTATTTGGATAATGTGCGATGGTTCCCGGTCTCAGTGGGCTGCCGGCGTACGCCGAGCTTTTTTGCTTCTCCAACTTCACGTTCCTTTATGGCGCGTCGCATGCGCAAGAACTCGTCGAGCGCGCAGCCCAGCTCGGTTATACGGGCCTTGCGATCACCGACGAATGTTCGCTCGCGGGCGTCGTCCGTGCGCACGAGGCCGCGAAAAAAGTGGGGCTGCCGCTCGTCATCGGCTCGTATTTCCGCTTGCGCCATGCCGATGGCTCACCGTCGTTCGGCCTCATCTTGCTCGCGCAAAACCGCGAGGGGTACGGCAATTTGTCGGAACTCATCACGTTGGCGCGCACGCGTGCTCCGAAAGGCGAGTATCGGCTGACGCCGTACGATCTCTCCCGCCCGGAGAGCGAATTCGCGCATCTGCGCGGGATGCCCGATTGCCTGGCTATTCTCGTGCCCGATTTCCCGGCGAAGGAAGAGGCGCTTGCGGCACAGCTCGAATGGCTCGATGAAACGTTCTCCGGGCGCGCCTGGGCGGGTCTCGTGCTGCATCAGCGAGCGATGGACGACCTTCATCGCGGCGCGATCGAACATGTTGCGCACCGTCAGGGTGTGCCGGTCGTGGCGCTCGGTCACGTCCTCATGCATGTGCGTTCGCGCAAGCCGCTGCAAGATACGATGACGGCCATTCGTGTGGGCAGGCCCATCCACGAATGCGGCTACGAACTTGCGCCCAATGCCGAACAGCATCTGCGTTCGCGTTTGCGGCTCGTCAATCTTTATCCCGACGAGACGCTGCGCGAAACGCTCAATGTCATGTCGCGATGCCGGTTCTCGCTCGACGAGCTTCGCTACGAGTATCCCGACGAGCTCGTGCCCGAGGGCTTTACGCCTACCGCCTATTTGCGGAAAGAAACATACGAGGGGGCGCGGCGGCGCTTTCCCGCCGGCATTCCTCATGCCGTGCAAAAACAGATCGAACACGAACTCGTCTTGATTGCCGAGCTGCGTTACGAGGCGTACTTCCTGACGGTGTTCGACATCGTGCGCTATGCGCGCAGTCAAAGCATTTTGTGCCAAGGGCGCGGGTCGGCCGCCAATTCCGCCGTCTGCTATTGCCTCGGCATTACCGAAGTGGATCCCGCGCGCGGCAACATGCTGTTCGAACGGTTCATCAGCAAGGAGCGAGGCGAGCCGCCCGACATCGACGTCGATTTCGAGCATCAGCGGCGCGAGATCGTGATGCAGTATATCTATCGCAAATACGGCCGGCATCGCGCGGCGATTGCGGCGGCCGTCTCGACTTATCGTCCACGCGGCGCATTGCGCGAAACGGGCAAGGCGCTCGGCGTCGATCCGCAGATCGTCGACGCGGTCGCGAAGTCGCACCATTGGTTCGATACGAGCCGCGATTTGCTGGCGCGTTTCGAAGAGTCCGGGCTCGATTCCAATCAGCCGTTGATTCAAGCCTGGGCAAGGCTGGCCGCGCAGTTGCTGAATTTTCCGCGCCATCTCTCGCAGCATTCGGGCGGGTTCGTCATCAGCCGGGGCAAACTGACGCGGCTCGTGCCCGTCGAGAACGCGGCGATGCCCGATCGCTCGGTGATTCAATGGGACAAAGACGATCTCGAATCATTAGGACTGCTAAAGGTCGATGTGTTGGCGCTCGGCATGCTGTCGGTGATACGGCGCGCGCTCGATCTCGTTTCCGAGCGGCGCGGCGAGCGTTTCGACATGCAGGACGTGCCGCCCGAAGACGCCAAAACCTACGAGATGATTTCGCGTGCGGATACGGTGGGCGTCTTTCAGATCGAATCGCGCGCGCAGATGAGCATGTTGCCGCGACTGCAGCCGCGCACCTTCTACGATCTCGTGATCGAAGTGGCGATCGTGCGGCCCGGGCCGATTCAAGGCGGCGCCGTGCATCCGTATTTGCGCCGGCGCCAGAAGCTCGAATCCGTCACCTACCCGAGCAAGGATTTGGAGGTCGCTTTGGGCCGCACGCTTGGGGTGCCCATCTTTCAGGAGCAGGTGATGCAAGTGGCGATCATCGCGGCCGGCTTCAGCCCGGGCGAAGCCGATCAATTGCGGCGTGCGATGGCGGCATGGAAACGTAAAGGCGATTTGCAGAAGTATTACGACCGCATCGTCAATGGGATGCTCGAGCGCGGCTACGAGCGCAGCTTCGCCGATGCGATTTTCGAACAGATCAAGGGCTTCGGCGAATACGGCTTTCCGGAAAGCCATGCGGCGAGCTTCGCGCTGCTCGTCTATACGAGCAGTTGGCTCAAGTGCCATGAGCCCGAGGCCTTCCTTGCGGCGTTGCTGGGCAGCCAGCCGATGGGGTTCTATTCACCGTCGCAACTCGTGCAGGATGCGAGAAGGCGCGGCGTGCGGGTGCTGCCGGCCGATGTGACGATCAGCGGATGGGACGCCGTGCTCGAGCCGGTCGCGGGTGCGGCGCGTCCGGCCGTTCGCCTGGGCCTATCGCTTTTGCGCGGTATGAAGCAGGAGGTGGCCGAGCGTATCGAAAACGCGCGGGCAGTGAGAGCGTTCGAGAGCGTGCACGATCTCGCGCAGCGCGCGCAGCTCGATCGGCACGACTTGCATGTGCTCGCCGATGCCAATGCGCTATCGAGGCTCGCCGGCAATCGCCGCGAAGCGCTATGGCATTCGGTGGCCGCCGTGCCCGAGAAGGATATGCTGGCCGCGGCGGTAGGGGCCGACGATACGCCCGCTCTCGGCGCCCCGACGGAGGGGCAAAACATCGTGGCCGATTACCGTTCGTCGGGGTTGACGTTGCGACGCCATCCGCTTGCTTTGTTGCGCGCGCACCTACTGGAGAAGCGGCTCATGCCGGCGGCGAAATTGAATGGCTATCGCAACGGCCAGCCCGCTCGCGGCTGCGGCATCGTGACGGTTCGTCAGCGGCCGGGCACGGCCAAAGGCGTGATATTCATGACGCTCGAGGATGAAACGGGCAACGTCAACGTCATCATCTGGCCGAGCCTGCTCGAAAAGCAGCGCAAGGAAGTGCTAGGCGCTTCCTTGCTTGCCGTATACGGCGTATGGCAGTGTCAGGGACAAGTGCGGCATCTCGTGGCCAAGCGGCTCGTCGATCTGTCGCATCTTTTGGGCGGGTTGCAGTCGGATAGCCGGAACTTCCATTGAAGGGTTAAAACCGCGACGGCGGCGGCATCGCGCCGCTCGCGCATGCCTTCAACGGTTGGCGGTGCGGCGCTACACCGCAGCCTTCGCGTGCGGATCGGGGACCGCGGCGACGTCATGCATCGACGATCGTCCGGCTGCCCTTTACCTCATAACCGGCGTCGACGATCGCACTACCGATCTGCTCGGACGTCGCCTGCGATTGGACACGCACTCGGCCGTTCTCGAGGTTCACTTCGACGAGCGCGGCCGTGTCTAGTGCACGAATCGCCTTGGTTACGGCGCCCACGCAATGCTGGCAGCTCATGCCTTCCACTTGAAATTCGATCATTGCAAGGTTTTCCCTTCAAAAAGGTTAGGACGATAACGAGGTGGTTTGGTCTACATGCCCGCGCTTACCGCGGGCCGTTTCGATAAAGCGTATACCTTCCCGCCATGGGAAGGTATACGCTTTCTGCATTCAACCGGAGCGAAGCATGAACATCGGAGAAGCGGCGCGCGAATCGGGGGTGACCGCAAAAATGATCCGTTATTACGAGAGCGTCCACTTGCTGGCCCCGAAGGGGCGTACCGACGCAGGGTATCGCGTCTATGGCCAGCCGGAAGTCCATACCTTGCGTTTCATTCGTCAAGCGCGCCACCTGGGGTTCTCGATCGACGACATTCGCAAACTGCTGGCGCTCTGGCAAGACCGCTCGCGCGCCAGCGCGGAGGTGAAAGCGATAGCGCTCCAGCACGTGGCCGACCTCGAACGCCGTATCGCGGAATTGTCGGAAATGCGCGACACGCTGACTCATCTCGCGCAGCACTGTCACGGCGATGCGCGCCCAGACTGCCCCATTCTCGAGGGGCTAGCGAGCGATCAAGTACCGGGCGACCAGGCGCAAAGCCATTGCCTGCAAGGCTAAGCGAGAGATTCGAGTGAATGGCACCGCCATGGTGCATTTATGAGCACCCTAGTATATGAGGTGCACCATTCCAAATCGGAATGCACGCTATTCAAGCATTTCACTCGCAATTTCGGCCGACATCTCTATAATTCGGGTTAACCCTTTTACGGGAAATCCCTGATGCGCGATCCGCTGGGGACATAACCCGACCCTTGGAGAACATCATGTTTGCCTACATCCTCGAAAAGCTGAGCAACTGGTTTGAATCGGCCGAACGCACCCGCCGCGAAGCATATCTGGCTTCGTCGTCGGACATCGTCGATCTCGAGCGCCGCCTGCGCTCGCTCGAGATCAACGGCTACGCGAACTGACCGTACGCTGCGGCGCGCGAGCGGCGCTCGTACGCCGATTTGCGCGCGAAGATGCACGTTATCTGAAAGCCTCGCCGGCTCGGCGAGGCTTTGTCGTATGCGGTGCCGCCCGGCCCTGTGTGCGTGCGCATCGCATAGTGGCGGCCCGCCGCATCAGCATCGATGCGACTAGCGCGGACGTTGTGGGCGCGTTAAGGTACGACCATTCGTGGCGCGTTTCTCGCCATATGCCACGGCGTACTCTTGCGGACGATCCCTATGGGCTTTTCTTCCTCGCCTCGCTTACTTACGGCCGTCCGAACGGCGGTCTGTCTTGCTTCAATGGGGATCGCATCCTATGCGCTGGCCGAGGGCCAACCATTGGTGCTCGATTCGCAAACGGGCGTTCACGACGGCCAAAGCGGCCTGGTCCTGCAAAACGCCCCATTCTCGCGTGCGCCCATGGTGCCGGCGCAGCAGTTGCCCACACCCACGGAACTCAATTCGACGAGCGACCAACCGCCGATCGTCGTCGCGCCGTATATCGCCGCTAAGCGACGCGCGATTCCACCTTGAATTGGGCCGTATCGTCTTGTCCCAGGGCGTCGACGAGGTAGGGCAGGGTTTTCTTCATCTGAGCGGCGAGCGTATAGGGCGGGTTCAAGATGAACATGCCGCTGCCGTAGAGGCCGTAGCCATCTGACGGCGGACGGCTCACCGTCAGCGTGACATGCAGCCAGTTCGTCGGCTGCAATGCTTTCAACTGCTCGGTGAACCGCTGCGACTCGATGCGCGTCACCTGCGGATACCAGACCGCGTACATGCCCGTGGCGAACCGCTTCAGGCTTTCCTCGATGCAACCGAGCGTGCGTGCGTAGTCGTGCTTATCCTCGAACGACGGATCGACGAGCACCAGCGCACGCCGCGGCGGCGGAGGGAGGAGCGCTTTGATGCCGTCGAAGCCGTCGCCGGCGTACAGCATTGCACGCCGCCCGGCATCGCGGAAATTGTGGCGCAGGACCTCGATCTCGGTCGTATGGAGTTCAAAAAGCCGCATGCGGTCCTGGGCGCGCATCAAGCGCCACGCCAGATACGGTGACCCGGGGTAGTAGCGCAACTGCCCATCGGGGTTCAGCGCGCGAATCTGCGCGAGATAATCTTCCAGCACTTCGGGCAAATCCGTGCGCTGCCAGAGCTTGGCGATGCCCGTTTCGAACTCGGCGGTTTTGGTCGCGTAACCTTCGACGAGCGAGTACACGCCTGCTCCGGCATGCGTGTCGATGTACCAATAGGCCTTGTCCTTCTGCCCCAAGTAGCGCAGCAACTGCACGAGGACGGCGTGCTTGAGGACATCGGCGTGATTGCCGGCGTGAAACGCGTGACGGTAGCTGAGCATACGGGCGAAAGAGTCAAAACTTGAGGGCGGCTGCGCGGCGCCCGGTGCGTGCCGGACGAGCGCGCAAGCCGGCGCGCTCGAGCCTTCGGAACGCGCGGGCAGGGCGCGTATTGTACGGCAGCGCCCGGGTCGGTTTGCGCGCTGCGTGTGCGGCTACGGCTCGACGCCGGCGACGATTTCCTCGATTCGTTTCGCGACCTCGGGCGTGATGCGCGCCGCGACGTCGCTCGCTTTCATGTTTTCCGCGATCTGCTCGACTCTCGATGCGCCGGTGATCACGGTGCTGACGCGCGGATTCGTGAGCACCCAAGCGATCGCCAATTGCCCGACGCTGCAGCCGAGTTCGTACGCCACCTGTTCGAGCTTGCCGACGCGTTCGTTCTTCTCGGCGTCGACCAGGCGCGTGCGCAACCAGTCGTAGCCTTCGAGCTGCGCGCGGCTGCCCGCCGGCACGCCCGAACG
This sequence comes from Paraburkholderia sp., assembly GCA_004322045.1. GTDB lineage: Bacteria > Pseudomonadota > Gammaproteobacteria > Burkholderiales > Burkholderiaceae > Trinickia. The sequence goes on along the minus strand of SCRN01000049.1, from coordinate 130,132 downwards.
ATACTTCCCGGTCAACAATCCCGACGCGAGCGGGCTCCACGTCGTCAAGCCGAGCCCGATATCTTCATAGAGCCGCTTGTATTCCTGTTCGACGCGCTTGCGGCAGAACAAGTTGTACTGCGGCTGCTCCATCACCGGCTTGTGCAGATGGTGGCGCTCGGCGATCTCGTAAGCGGCGCGAATCTCGTCGGCGCTCCATTCAGAGGTGCCCCAATAGAGCGCTTTGCCGCGAGCGATCATGTCGCTCATTGCCCACACCGTCTCTTCGAGCGGGGTATGAGGATCGGCGCGATGGCAAAACACAAGGTCGACGTAATCGAGTTGTAGGCGAGAGAGCGAACCGTCGATCGCATTGTGCAGATACTTGCGATTGAGCGTGTGGTATTGGTTGGGCGCCTCGTGCAAGCCCCAGTAGAACTTAGTGGAGATGACATAGCTCACGCGCGGCCAGGCCAGTTCCTTGAGCGCTTGGCCCATGATTTCTTCGGCTTTGCCGCCCGCGTAGACTTCCGCGTTATCGAAGAAATTGACGCCCGCGTCGCGCGCCGCCGCGAGCGATTCGCGCGCGGCGCGCCGATCCACTTGATTGCCGTAAGTCACCCACGAGCCCAAAGAAAGCTCGCTCACTTGCAGGCCCGAACGGCCGAGTCGCCGGTAATTCATGTCTGCCTCCTAAAAAGTCGACCCGCGAAGCTTAATCCCATTCGCGCCAAGTCGCGCTCACGCCGGCCGATGGGGCACAATAGCGAAGTCGGTCGTGGTGCTCCATTCGGCCGAAAGTCATATGACGTTCGGCTAGCTTGTCGCACGCCGTGCGCCATGATGTCATTGTCCATGCATGCTTAAGGGGTGACGAATGTCGTCGTTGAATACGAGTCTGAACGGTAAGGCCGCAGTGGTGACGGGCGCCGCGAGCGGGATCGGCAAACAAATCGCGCTCACGTTGGCGGCGCAGGGTGCGGCCGTGGCGATCGCCGATCTGAATCTGGCCGGTGCGCAGGCGGTGGCTGACGAAATTCGCGCCGCCGGCGGCAAGGCCATGGGCGTGGCCATGGATGTGACGAACGAGGAAGCCGTGAATAGCGGCATCGACGAAGTCGCCGCTCAGTTCGGTTCGGTCGACATCCTCGTATCGAACGCGGGCATTCAGATCGTCAACCCGATCGAGAGCTACAGCTTCTCCGATTGGAAGAAGATGCAAGCGATCCACGTCGATGGGGCTTTTCTTACCACCAAGGCCGCGCTCAAGCACATGTATCAAGGCGATCGCGGCGGTGTCGTCATCTACATGGGTTCCGTCCATTCGCATGAAGCTTCGCCGTTGAAGTCTGCCTACGTCGCGGCCAAGCATGCGCTACTGGGCCTCTCGCGCGTGCTCGCAAAAGAAGGCGCGGCGCACAACGTGCGCTCGCACGTCGTCTGTCCCGGCTTCGTGCGCACGCCGCTCGTCGATAAGCAAATCCCCGAGCAGGCGAAAGAACTCGGGATCAGCGAAGAAGAAGTGGTGAAGCGCGTCATGCTCGGCCAGACGGTGGACGGCGTCTTCACCACCGTGGAAGATGTCGCGCAGACCGTGCTGTTCCTGTGCACGTTCCCGAGCGCCGCCCTGACGGGGCAGTCGTTCATCGTCTCGCACGGCTGGTGCATGCAATAAGGAGATTTCATGGGGGAGCGCAAAGCCACACGCGTGCGCGCAAGCGCGGCGTCGACGAGCGATACCGGCGGGCAAGCCAGGGCAGGCCGAGCGGCGAGCGTTGCGCCGTCCGTGGCGTTGCCTCCTTACCAGACAGTGGCGCTCGTCTTGCAAGGGGGCGGCGCGCTCGGCGCCTATCAAGCCGGCGTCTACGAGGGGTTGCATGAAGCCGGTATCGTGCCCAATTGGGTCGCCGGCATATCGATCGGGGCCATCAACACCGCGATCATCGCGGGCAACGCGCCCGAACATCGCGTTGGGAAATTGAAGGCCTTCTGGGACATGGTGTGCCAGCCAGCGTACGGCGTGCCGATTCCCCCGGCGGTCGAACACGCGTTATTCGATTCGGCGGCGCCCGTGCGCGCGGCTTTCACGACGATGCAGGCGTTGAGCGCCATCGTCGACGGCCAAAAGGGGTTCTTCGTGCCGCGCATGCCGCCGCCGCTGCCGTTCGTCTCCGGCTCGCCCGGCACGGCCAGCTGGTACGACACCGCGCCGTTGAAAGCGACGCTCGAGCGCCTATGCGATTTCGATCGCATCAATTCAGGCGAGACGCGCGTGTCCGTCGCCGCGGTCAACGTCGGCACCGGCAACTTCGCTTACTTCGACAACCAGCATCAGAAGCTGCGCGCCGAGCATTTCATTGCCTCCGGATCGTTGCCGCCGGGGTTCGCCGCGACGGAAATCGAGGGCGAGTTTTACTGGGATGGCGGGCTCATGTCCAACACGCCGCTCTCCGAAGTCGTTCAGGCCTCGCCGCGCCGCGATACGCTCGCGTTCCAGGTGGACCTATGGAGCGCCCGCGGTCCCGTTCCCACGAACCTGACGGACGTGCAGGGGCGAATGAAGGATATCCAATATTCGAGCCGCACCCGGCTCGTGACCGACATGATGGAGCACTCGCAGCGCTTCAGGCACGTCTTGCGCGAGGTGCTTGCGCGGGTGGCGCCCGAGCATCGGGACGATCCGTGGTGCAGGCTCGCTCAGGAACTGTCGTCGTCGCATCGATACAACGTGTTTCAGCTGATTTACCGCGACAAGGTGTTCGACGGCAATTTCAAGGACTATCAGTTCGGTGCGTCGGCCATGCATGAGCATTGGCGTTGCGGATTGCGCGACATTCGCGACAGCCTTGCGCAACCGGGCTGGCTGGATATGCCGCAGAACGACGCAGGGTTCGTCACGCACGACGTTCACCGCGATTTGCGGTGAACGAAAACGAAATGGCGCCCGTGAGCGGGCGCCATCGGCGGGTCCAGCCGTCAAGCTGGAGTCACGCACAAGCCGGGGCCATGCGACGCACGACATGCGCTCGCGGCTGACCGGCATTGCAACGTTTTACTTCAGCACATGACCGATCGCGTTCGCGACGGTATCGAGGTTGCGCGTGTTGAGCGCGGCTACGCAGATGCGGCCCGTGCCCACCGCATAGATGCCGAATTCTTCGCGCAGGCGATCCACTTGGGCCGAAGTCAAGCCGGAGTACGAGAACATGCCGCGCTGTGCGTTGACGAAGCTGAAATCGCGCGCTACGCCAGCGGTTTTCAGGCGCTCGACAAGGCCGTTGCGCATCGCGCGGATGCGCTCGCGCATCTGCCCGAGCTCTTCTTCCCACGTGGCGCGCAGCGCCGGCGTGCCGAGCACCGTTGCGACGATCGCGCCGCCGTGCGTCGGCGGGTTCGAGTAGTTCGTGCGAATCACGCGCTTCAGTTGCGAGAGCACACGTGCGCCTTCGTCCTTGTTATCCGTGATGATCGTGAGGGCGCCGACGCGTTCGCCGTACAGCGAAAACGACTTCGAGAACGAAGACGACACGAACACGTTCAACTCGGCCGCTGCGAATAGCCGTACGGCTGCGGCATCGGCGTCGATGCCGTCGCCGAACCCTTGGTAGGCGATGTCGAGGAACGGCACGAGGTTGCGCGCCTTGACCACCTCGACGATTTGCTTCCACTGCGCATCGCTCAGGTCGACGCCGGTCGGGTTATGGCAGCAGGCATGCAATACGACGATCGTGCCGGCGGCGTAGCCGTTGAGCGCGGCGATCATCGCGTCGAAATTGACGCCGTGCGTCTGCGCATCGTAGTAGGGATAAGCGACGACTTCGAAGCCTGCGCCTTCGAACAAGGCGCGGTGATTTTCCCAGCTCGGATCGCTGATCGCGACTTTGGCGGCCGGGTTCAGGCGCTTGAGGAAATCGGCGCCGATCTTGAGCGCGCCCGTGCCGCCCAACGCTTGCGCCGTGACGACGCGACCCGCGGCGATCAGCGGCGACGCGTCGCCAAGCAGCAGCTTCTGCACGGCTGCGTCGTAGGCGGCGATACCTTCGATGGGCAGGTAGCCGCGCGGCAGCGCCGCCTCGACACGCGCCTTCTCTGCTTCGCGCACGGCGCGCAACAGCGGGATCTTGCCTTCTTCGTTCGTATAGACGCCCACGCCCAGGTTGACTTTGGTCGGGCGCGTATCGGCGTTGAAGGCCTCGTTGAGGCCGAGGATCGGGTCGCGGGGGGCGAGTTCGACAGCGGAGAACAGGGACATGGTGTCTATGGCGGTAGTAAGAAACTGGCGGGCCGATGCTTGCGCCGCTTTCGTCCGGCCGGTGTCGCCGGGCGGGTTGACTCGACGGGGCGACTCGACGAGAGCGGTTTCGCGGGCGCTGAATGTGAGATTGTAACCAATCCAGGCGTCGCTTTTGGGTGTTTTCTACGGCGAAGCGGCTCCCACCGGCTTGAACGACCGTGCATTTTTTCAAGGAGCGGGCGTGCGAGCGGACGCGGCACTGCTCGCGCGCCCGCGAACCGCTAAAATGGCTCTTTTGTCGGCGAAGGAAGCGCCTTTTCCATGTCCGAAGCTCAGCCGCATGCCGCCGAAGCCCTCGACGAATCGAAGTTCGTCGAATTCGAGGGTTCTCCGTTTCACCTTTATCAGCCCTATCCCCCGGCCGGCGACCAGCCGAGCGCCATCGCCCAACTCGTGGAGGGGATCGAGGACGGTTTGTCGTACCAGACGCTGCTCGGCGTGACGGGCTCGGGCAAGACGTTCACGATGGCCAACGTCATCGCCCGGCTCGGCCGTCCCGCGATCGTGTTCGCGCCGAACAAGACGCTCGCCGCGCAGCTCTATTCGGAGTTTCGCGAGTTTTTCCCGCGCAATGCGGTCGAGTACTTCGTTTCGTACTACGACTATTACCAGCCGGAAGCGTATGTGCCGCAGCGCGACTTGTTCATCGAAAAGGACTCGTCGATCAACGAGCACATCGAGCAAATGCGGCTTTCGGCCACCAAGAGCCTGATGGAGCGGCGCGACGTGGTGATCGTCGCGACGGTGTCGGCCATTTACGGTATCGGCAACCCAAGCGAGTATCACCAGATGATCTTGACGCTGCGCACGGGCGACAAGATCGGTCAGCGCGACGTCATCGCGCGGTTGATCGCGATGCAGTACAACCGCAACGAGGCCGATTTCCAGCGCGGCGCATTCCGGGTGCGCGGCGATACGATCGACGTGTTTCCAGCCGAGCATGCCGAGATGGCGCTGCGCATCGAGCTGTTCGACGACGAGGTCGAGTCGCTGCAGTTGTTCGATCCGCTGACCGGGCGCGTGCGGCAAAAGATCCCGCGCTTTACGGTGTATCCGTCGTCGCACTACGTGACGCCGCGCGAAACCGTCATGCGCGCCGTCGAGACGATCAAAGCGGAGTTGCGCGAGCGCCTCGAGTTTTTCCATAGCGAAGGCAAGCTCGTCGAGGCGCAGCGTCTCGAGCAGCGCACCCGTTTCGATCTGGAAATGTTGCAGGAACTCGGCTTTTGCAAGGGTATCGAGAACTACTCGCGCCATTTCTCGGGCGCCGCGCCCGGCGAGCCGCCGCCGACGCTCGTCGATTACCTGCCGCCCGATGCGCTGATGTTGCTCGACGAATCGCACGTGCTGATCGGGCAGCTGAACGCCATGTACAACGGCGATCGCTCGCGCAAGGAAAATCTCGTGCAATACGGCTTTCGGCTGCCTTCGGCGCTGGATAACCGGCCGCTGAAGTTCCACGAGTTCGAGCGCAAGATGCGCCAGGCGGTCTTCGTTTCCGCCACACCGGCCGACTACGAGAAAAAGCAAACGGGGCAGGTCGTCGAGCAGGTGGTGCGTCCGACGGGCCTAGTCGACCCACTCGTGCAGGTGCGTCCCGCCACGTCGCAGGTCGACGACATCCTGAGTGAGATCAACGCGCGCGTGGCCGTCAACGAGCGCGTGCTCGTCACTGTTTTGACCAAGCGCATGGCGGAGCAGTTGACGGAGTTTCTCGCCGACCATGGCGTGAAGGTGCGCTACTTGCATAGCGACATCGATACCGTCGAGCGCGTCGAAATCATCCGCGATTTGCGGCTGGGCGCATTCGACGTGCTGGTCGGCATCAACTTGCTGCGCGAGGGGCTCGATATTCCGGAGGTCTCGCTCGTCGCGATCCTCGACGCCGACAAGGAAGGTTTCCTGCGCGCCGAACGCTCGCTGATACAAACGATCGGTCGGGCCGCGCGCAACGTTCACGGCACCGCGATTCTGTATGGCGACCGCGTGACCGATTCGATGCGTCGCGCGATCGACGAGACCGAGCGGCGGCGGGCCAAGCAGATCGCCTACAACGAACGCATGGGCATTACCCCGCGCGGCGTCGTCAAGCGCATCAAAGACATCATCGACGGTGTTTACAACGCCGATGACGCCCGTGCCGAACTCAAAGAAATGCAGCAGCGCGCGAAGTTCGAGGATATGTCGGAGAAGGAGCTGGCCAAAGAGATCAAGCGGCTGGAAAAGCAGATGATGGAGCACGCGAAGAACCTAGAATTCGAAAAGGCCGCGGCCGCGCGCGACCAATTGGCCGTGCTGCGCGAACGGGCTTTCGGTGCGAATGTGGGCGATTCGGTCACGGGCGAGAGCTAACCCATTCGACGGGCTGGGCAGGGGCGACCCCATGCGCGCGAGGGTCGCTTTGTCTTAACGATGCCATTCGTGTACACTTGCCGTTTATTGATAATCGTTCGCATTTGCGTTTGTGTTCGTGTTCCAGCGAACGGGTAGGCGGCTCACGGCGAAGCGCAGCGCGCGGCGTCGTTGAATATTTCGATGAGTTAAAGAAGAAAGGAGTTCTCGATGCAGCGTTCCACCTGGATGAAGAGCGGCGTGGCGGTTGTGGCGGCCTTGGCCGCAATGGTCGCGTCGGCGGCCGAATATCCGATCGGCAAGCCCCAGATTCAGGGCGGTATGGAAATCGGCGCCGTCTACTTGCAGCCGATCACGATGGATCCGGAAGGGATGATGCGCAAGGCGTCGGATTCCGACATTCACCTCGAGGCCGACATCCATGCGGTCAAAAAGAATCCCACGGGTTTCGCGGAAGGCGATTGGATGCCTTATCTGCAGGTTCACTACGAACTGAAGAAGGCGGGTGGCGCACAGTCGATCAAGGGCGATTTGATGCCGATGGTGGCCGATGACGGCCCGCATTACGGCGACAACGTCAAGCTGGCCGGTCCCGGCAAATATCATTTGACGATCGTCGTCGAGCCGCCCATGCAAACGGGCCACATGGCGTTTGGCCGCCATACCGACAAAGAAACCGGCGTGGGCCCCTGGTTCAAGCCGATCACGTTGCAGTACGACTTCACGTTCGCCGGTATCGGCAAGAAGGGCGGCTATTAAGCCGCATGGCTCGAGTTAGGGGAGCGAAAGCATGAATTTGCGTTTGAAAGTCGTGTTGGCCTGTTCGCTTGCCGTCGCTTGCATGGCGGCGCGGGCGGACGATGCGGTTACCGTCAAACTGGAAATGGCCGACGGCAAGCTCACGCCCGCGCGCATCGAGGTGCCCGCAGGCAAGCGTATCCGGATCGAAGTGCGCAACACCGGCAAGGGCGCCGCCGAGTTCGAAAGTGTCCAACTGCGCAAGGAAAAAGTCCTCGCGCCGGGCGCTGAATCGGTCGTGGTGGTCGCTCCCCAGTCGCCGGGCGAATACAAGTTTTTCGACGATTTCCATCAAGCGGCGCAAGGCGTCATCGTCGTGAAGTAGCGGTTTTTGCGCACGGCCGTCGAACGTCGTGCGCGCGGAGGGCATCGGATGGGCCAGGTATTGTTCGTCGTATGGCGCGAGAGCGTCGAGGCTTTGCTTGTCGTGGGCATTCTGTACGCGTGGCTGAAGAATGGCGACACCGACGCGCGGCGCGGGTTGCCGTATTTATGGGCGGGTGTCGGCGTCGGCATGCTGGCAGCCGTGGCGCTCGGTGCGGCGCTCGTTGGCTTCAGCGAATTCTTGTCAGGCGACGCTGCCGATTACTTCCAGATAGGCATGGTGCTCGTCGCGTGCGTGCTGATCGTGCAGATGGTGCTATGGATGAAGCATCACGGTCGCACGCTCAAGCGCGACATGGAGCGCTCCCTGCAGGAGCACACACGCGATGGCAACGGTTGGGGAGTCGCCGTGCTCGTCGCCTTGGCGATTGCGCGCGAAGGGAGCGAGACGGTCATCTTCCTCTACGGGCTCGGGTTCGGGCAGTCGGGACATGTGAGCGAAAGCGACGTCCTCGCCATTGCGCTAGGGCTCGGTCTTGCATTGCTGACCTTCTACTTCCTGCAACTGGGCGGCCGCATCTTCTCGTGGCGTCGCTTTTTCCGCGTCACCGAAATCATGCTGTTGCTGCTCGGTGCCGGCCTGCTTCAAACAGGCGCGGATAAGCTGATCGACAAAGAAATCCTGCCGCTCGGCATTTCTCAGGTATGGAATAGTTCGGCGATCCTCGACGATTCGAGCACCATTGGTTCGCTGGTCGCAACGCTGACGGGCTATCGCGCGCATCCGTCCCTGACTAACCTCATCGTCTACGCGTTGTACTGGCTCGTGGTGGGTTGGCTTGCGCGGCGCGCCGGTCGCGCGCCGTCCGCGCAAGCGGGGCGAACGGCATGAGTACGCCGGCATTGTCCCGCCCCCGCGGCGGGCGGCTTGCCCGTGTCGGCGCATGGATGCAGCGCAATGGCGCAACGATTCGCGCGATTCAATGGACCGTCGTCGCGGTCTATGCCTTCCTCATCATCGTGCCCGCATGCTTGCCGCTGCCCGATCACGCCGCGCATCTCTGGAACAACCTGACGTTGGCGGCCCAGTTCGTGTTTTGGGGCATCTGGTGGCCGTTCGTGTTGCTCTCGATGGTCTTGCTCGGCCGCGTTTGGTGCGGCGTGCTGTGCCCGGAAGGCGCTCTGGCGGAGTTCGCAAGCCGTCATGGCCGGGGGTGGGCGATTCCGCGGTGGATGCGGTGGGGTGGCTGGCCATTCGTCGCGTTCGGCTTGACGACGATTTATGGCCAAATGGTCAGCGTCTATCAGTATCCGCGGGCGGTGCTGCTCGTATTGGGGGGCTCCACGCTGGCGGCGATGGTGATCGGCTTCCTGTATGGACGCGACAAGCGCATTTGGTGTCGTTATCTGTGTCCCGTCAATGGCGTATTTTCACTGTTGGCCCGTCTTGCGCCGTTTCACTATCGGGTCGACGAGGCGGCCTGGCGGCGCTCCTACACGGAGGGCGAGCGCGGTCATCGCGTCATCCCGATCAACTGCGCGCCTCTCGTCCCGTTGCGAAGCATGAAGGGTGCGGCGGCCTGCCATATGTGCGGTCGTTGCAGCGGCCATCGCGATGCGATTTCGCTGTCGTGGCGCTCGCCTTCGCAGGAAGTCGTGGAACTTGGCCGCGATGCCGCAAAAGGCTGGGACACGGCGCTCATTTTGTACGGTCTGCTCGGCATCGCGATCGGCGCGTTTCACTGGACGGTGAGCCCGTGGTTCATCGACCTCAAGCAATGGCTCGCGACCTGGCTCATCGACCATGATGTCACGTGGATGCTCGATACCAACGCCCCGTGGTTCCTCCTTACGCATTACCCCGATCAGAACGACGTATTTTCTTGGCTCGACGGCACCTTGCTGATCGGCTACATCTTGGCGACGGCGCTCGTGTACGGCACCACGCTGCTGGCGTTGCTGGCGGTGGGCACACGTGTGCTCGGCCGGTTCGATCGTGCGCGATTGCACCACCTCGCGCAGGCGCTCATCCCCGTTGCCGGAACGGGTGTGTTCCTGGGATTGTCCGCTACGACATTGTCGTTGCTGCGCGCCGAGCATGTCCCGCTCGATTGGGCGTCCACCGTCAGAATTGGCGTACTGGCAATCGCGAATGTGTGGAGCGCACGGCTTGCATGGGGCATTACGGGGCGGTATACGTCGCGCGTTGTCGCCCGCGTGGGTGCGATGATCTGCTTCGTCGCCGCGCTCGCGGTGGCTGACAGCGCGTGGTGGTTGATGTTCTGGGGCTTTACGCGCTAGGGATGTTTGGGGGACGTTGCACGCAAACGCGATCGATGCGCTGCAGCCGTGTCGCCCGGGGGCGGCCGATGCCTGAGTAGCAGGGTGGGCGAACGGAAACGAAAGAAGTAAAAGAAGCGAAAGCGCGAGCGGCTCCGCTCCCCAGCAGTGGGTAGCAGTGGGCGAGACCGAGCCCGACTACAACGAGCGATAAGCGATAAGAAATCGCCCTCACCAAAAAAAAACGGCATGGCTGGCTGCAACGTAGCTGAAAATTGCGCACGAAGGGGTCTAGACTCGCGTGCTTGCCGTTGCGCTGGCTACTGCCTAACACCTCTCAAGGAGGTGGTCCCCACAATACCCGGTACTTACTTCGTCAGAATGAGCTTTCCGAGGCGCGTTTGGCGCAACTGATACCGCTCGCCATTGTGAGCGATAAAGACGAGAGGTTGGCCTTGCAATAAGTGATCGCTAGAAAGCGTGCGTTCCGCTTTCTCCCTGCTGTGCGCAGGCTGATCTGCCGTTTCACGGTGTTGTTCACGATGCGTGACGGTTCGCGGCGTGACGAGTGCTGCAGTCGATGTTGATCGGTTTGCCGAGCGCGGACGTGCCGAGCTGCTCGTGGACGCTCTCAACGTTAACACAGGCTGCCGAGTGGGTTCGCTCATGCTCTTAGCATTTGATAGTAGATTCGATAAGACGAATTATAAATGAGAATCATTAGCGATTGTAAAAAACAAATTCATTGAGATAGCGCGTTGATAGGGCGCGGCCATCGGAAGCGATGGCCGTATTCCGGAGTAATCCGCGCCGCCTGCTGCTTCAGTGAAGCGCGTCGGGCCGTTTCGGCGTGCGGGAATATTCCCGAATGAGGCGCACGGTGTCGATATCGGCTTCCCGGTAGGCCGATTTCACGATCTCGCTGGTTTGCCGGGCGTCGTCGGTATCAGGTGTGGGCAGCGTCGTCTCGTACTCGAATCGCAGAAACAGTTGCAGCGCGTCCGGTTGCTCGATCGTCATCGTGAGCGAGCCGCCAACATAAGCTTGCGTCGCGAGAATGTCGTAGCGCACGCGCTCATGCGGCGTAAGCGTCACGCGATCGCGCACTGTCGCATGGCCGTAGTGCAACTCGCGCTCGAGCGTATCGCCGGTGCGCGACAGGATCGTGCAACTGTCGAGTCCCAGCACGAAGAGCTGGGGTTGCTCGGCGCGCAGTACCAGACCCTCCCACAGCTGCTCGCGCGTCAGCGTTTCCGCAAGCGGGTTGAGCGGATCGTTGACCTGGACGAGGTGTTCGAAATTCAAGTGAGCTTCCTTCTGCTGTCAATACAATGGGCGGGCGGCTTATGCGTCGTCGGGCATCGCGGGCAACGTGGCGACGAGCCCCGTGTCGATCTCGATCGGGCGCGTCAAGATCTTATGAACGGGACACGCGTTTGCGATTTGCAGCAGACGCTCTCGTTGCTCATCCGTGAGTTCACCCTGCAAGACGATTTGGCGATCGATCGTCGAGCCTTGGTCTCCGGTTTTCATCGATAACGACACCTGCACATCCTCGAGCGGCCAGCCCTTGCGCTGCGCATACATTTTCAACGTGATGGACGTGCATGCACCCAATCCGGAAAGCAAGAGCGATACCGGAGTGGGTGCGCGGTCGCCGCCGCCCAGTGTAGTGGGTTCGTCGGCGTGCCATAAATGATGGGCGCCGTCGTCGAAATCGACTTGATAGTTAACTGCACCGATGGTGGCCGTGACAACGCGCTCGCTCATGCACATCCTCCTGGAAAGTGCGCCGCCCGATCGATCTCTTTGCACGTTCCGGCGGCGTGAGCGGCTATTGTGACGCAATTCGCGGACATCCGCGCCGCGGTGCGGTCCGCGAGCAGTGCTGGCCGTTGCCGCTTCAATGTGCGATCTGGCCCATCCGTCCGGCTTGATAGTCGACGATGGCTTGGCGGATCTCGTCTTCCGTGTTCATGACGAACGGCCCGTGCCGCACGACCGGCTCGTTCAACGGCACGCCGCCGATCAGCAGCACGTCGAGTCGATCCGCGCCCGCGGTCAGCGTAACGGCATCGCCGTCATCGCCGAACACCACCATCCGTTGCGCCCCGATTTCGCGCTGTTCGTCGCCGTAGCGTCCGGCTCCGTTCAGCGCGTAAGCGAAGACGCGATAAGCGCTCGGCACCGGCTGCGTGATCGATGCGCCCGGCTCGAGCGTGAAATGTTGGTACAGGATGGGCGTGCGCGTTTCAATCACCGATTTGACACCGAGCGCTTCGCCCGCGATGACTCTGACGCTGATTTTGCCGTCGCTGCTTTTCGCCGTCGGGATGCGCTCTGAAGGAATTTCCTGATAGCGCGGCTCGATCATCTTGTCCCTTCGCGGCAAGTTCACCCACAACTGCAATCCATGCACGCGGCCGCCGGTCCGAACGAACGCGGGGTCCGGCATTTCACTGTGCACGACGCCGGCGCCGGCCGTCATCCACTGCACGTCGCCGGGGCGAAGCACGCCGCGATGGCCTGCGGAATCTCGATGCGCGAAACTGCCTTCGAGCAGGTACGTGACGGTTTCGAAGCCACGATGCGGATGATCGGGCGCACCCTTTGCTTGGCCGGGCGCATAGTCGACGGGGCCCATTTCGTCGAGCAGCAGGAACGGATCGAAGTCCGATAACATGCGGGTCGGGAACGGCCGATGAACGACGAAACCGCCTCCCTCGACCGTGCGAGCAGCCGCGATGGTGTGGCGGACCGTGCGGGATGTGGCCATGAACGATGATCCTCGGTGAAACGCGCGTGCGTTGGGTCAGCAGGTGAGGTCTATTATATGAACCGGTGCGCGCGTGTTTTAGCCGTAGCCGCAGCAATGGATTGTCCTACCGTTGGAACGATGACATGCAACTAGATTCGCAAAATCTCAATGACTTGATGTACTTTGCGCAAGTCGTCGAACACGGTGGGTTTTCGGCTGCCGAGCGCGTGCTGGGCATTTCCAAATCTCGCCTGTCGCGGCGCGTGGCCGAACTCGAAACGTCAATCGGCGTGCGCTTGCTCCAACGCTCCACGCGCAAGCTTTCGCTGACGGAGGCAGGCGAGCGCTTCTTTCGGCATTGCCAAGTCATGCTTGCCGAAGCACAAGCGGCGATGAATGCCGTGCAAGAGCTACGTTCGGCGCCGCGAGGCACCGTGCGCGTGAGCGTCCCCGTGACGGTATCGCAGACGATCCTCTCCAATATCCTTCCCGAATTCCTGCTGCGCTATCCCGAGGTTCGCGTCTCCATCCGTGTGACCAATCGCGTTATCGACCTTTACGAAGATTCGGTCGACGTGGCGCTGCGCGTGCGCTCGGATCCGCCGGACAACGCGAACATCGTCGTACGGCCGTTGTGGCGGACGCAGCAATTGCTGGTCGGTGCGCCCAGTCTCCTGAGCCAACACGCGCCGCCTGTTGCGCCGGCCGATTTGGGGCGTTTCGATACGCTCGACACGCCCAGTGCGGATGGCCGCCACGTCTTTACCCTCATCGCGCCCGACGGGCACCGGCATGTTCACGAGCACGAGCCCCGACTCGTCACGGCTGACTTGTCGACGATACGAGAAGCGGTGCTCGACGGCATCGGCATCGCTGCGTTGCCGGAGATGATGTATGGTGCGGCGTTGCGCGCGGGCCAACTTTCCCCCGTCATGCCGGGCTGGACGCTGCCGACACCGCAGCTTTTTGCGGTGTTCGTATCGCGGCAGGGCATGGTGCCGGCCGTGCGTGCATTCGTCGACTATCTCGTCGAAAAGCTCGATGAGAACACTCACAAAATGGCCGAATGCCCGACTCGCGAGCAGTTCAAGGCAGCGCAATTGGCGAGTATGGCCGCGCCCGCGACGGTGGCCGAGTCGGCCCGTTGATGAATCGAGCGCGCGGGCGCATCGTTTTTGCCATTTAAGCCGCGCTGACGATCGGTAGTTTCAATGGACACCGTCTTGTAGCGTCGAGCGAGCCGATCTATAGTGAAGTGCCTTCGCGTTGGGGCGTCCAATGCGAAACCAGACGGCTGCTTTTATAGCGAGCCGGATAGGGCTGAAAGCGTGGTCCGTACAGGGTACGGCGATCGCATGCGGTGCTCGAGCCAGTCCGATGGCCAACGAGCCCGCCGCCCGAAGGCGCCGCGTGCGCGCAAAAAAGGCCCTCATCGCCCGATGGGGGCCTTTTACTTCATACCCCTTATGTCTGTATCCCTTATGTCTTCGCCTCAGCCACGCGGTGGCGGGCTGTCCGCATGATCGTGCTCGATCGTATGCTCGACAGCCGAAAAATTCGGCCCGGCCTCACAACGCACCCAGGCGAGCGAGGCGACGGCCGCCGATCAATCGTCGTCGAGCCCGAACGTGAAAGCTTGTTCGTACGAGACGCGTATTGGGGCGCCGTTTTCAGCGTAAGGGCGGCACGCACTTTCCCGCAGTGCTTGCATCGCTGCATCGTCGAGCCGTGAAAAGCCGCTGCTCTTGACGAGTGTGACGTTGCCGATCGAGCCGGCCGTATCGATGATGAACCGCACGGTTGCCGTCCCGGTTTCTTCTCGTCGCTTGGACACTTCGGGATACGACGGTTTGACGATGCGGCAGTCCGCGCGCTCGACGCGCTTGGGCGCAGCAAGTGCGATCGTCTCGCGCGCGGCGGACGCTGCGGCGGTGTTCATGGACGCCGATTCGGGCTGGTGAGCGGTATTCGCGGCACTCGCGGGGCTAGCGTTCGCGGCGGCCTGCCGTGTGGTTTGAGCCGGCGGCGCGGCTGCCGCTTGCGCGACAGGGTGGGGCGTTGCATCGGCCTCCGGCCGAGCCACCGTGGGGCGCGGCGCGGGAGCGTGCCGTGGCCCGCCGTGTTGCGCTGCGCGGCTGTCCGATTGAATTTGCTGCGTTCGAGCGGGTCGCTCGGGAACGGGCGGTGCGAACGTGCGGCCCGCATTGGGCGTGGGCATGGACGTGAGCAACTGCGCCATCATGGCTGTGGACCGCAACTGCCTTGGAACCGGTGCGTTGGTGTGTGTCGCGAGCACGGCGAGCAGCGCCGCGTGGGCGAGCGCGACAAAGACGAAAGCGGGGACGATGCGCGATTGCAACATGCCGAATACGCGACAGGCTCAAGGCCGGAAAGCAAGGGAGGAAGCTTGCATCTTATCGCGAACGTCGTGCGACGCTGTATCCGCAATTGGCCGGACGATGTCGATTCCAACTAAGGGCGGCAGATCAGCCAGGAGATACACACCGTCGCCACGAAACCGATAAGCAATTCCATCTCGAACTCCTAGAGCGAAACGGGCGGCGGCTGGCGGTAGCGAACTGGCGTGCCGATGAGGAAGCGGAAAAGGTGCGTGGCCGCGTGTTTAAGCAGCTTTGCGCTCGTAAAACGTTACCTGAACGGGTTGGGCGGGGGCGCGCCGCTCGACGCCGCATTGGCTTTCGCAAACGCCGCATTGAGCCATCACGTCGCGTACCGACTCTTCACACTTGCCGCAGCAGGTCGCCACGCCAAGCTCGAACTGCAATTGTTCGAATGTGTCGGCCCCGTCCGCGATTGCTGCGCGGATCTTGCGGTCGGATACGGACTTGCACACGCAGACGATCATGGCTCGATAACAGCAAAACGTTAATGCAAACCATTATCATTACGTTTCCTGCATTTGGCAAGCAGAGCGTCTGATTTTTTTGTACCAACCGAGCAACACTGCTTCATCGTGCCAGACCCCAATTTTCATGCGGGGGTGGTGAGCGAACGCACGAGTGGAACGTCGCGGTCGCCCGCGACGCGTGTTTGGAAAGAAGAGGTAGCGCTTAGGCCGCCGCGGGATCGCCGCGGGCAATCGGATGCGCGCCGATCGTCACACGTTCGACCGGCGTCGTCAGCCCGAGCAGCGTCGATGCAAGCCTGTGCAAGTGCGCTCCGTCGCCGGTCGAATACAGGCGCGGCGGCGGCGCAAGCTCGCCGGCGGGCGCGCGCAGACCGTTCGCATCGAGCACGCGCTCGAGTTGCCTCGCGATGGCCACACTGGTATCGATGAGGGTTAGCCGCGACCCGGCGATCTCACGTATCGCGGCATCGAGAAAGGGGTAGTGCGTGCAACCCAGTACGAGCGTATCCGCCCCGGCTGTCAGCATCGGCTCGATATAGCTTGCCAGCAGCGCCCGTACTGCGGGCGTGTCGGTTTCGCATCGCTCTACGGCTTCGACAAGCCCGTGCCCCGGTTGGCAAATGAACCTGCAATCGGCGGCGTAACGCTCGATCAACGCGCGGAAGCGCTCGCTGCGCAGCGTGACTTGTGTCGCCAGCACGCCCGCGATGCGCGAGGCCGATTGACTGGCTGCGGGCTTGATGCCGGGTTCGACGCCGATGATCGGGATCGATAGTTGCGCGCGCGCGAGCGCGATCGACTCTGCCGTTGCCGTATTGCAGGCGACGACGAGCGCCTTGGCCCCTCGCGAGACGAGCCATTTGCCGATGGCGAGCGTGCGCGCGGTGATGAACTCGTTATCGCGCAAGCCGTAGGGCGCATGCTGCGAATCGGCGACATAGAGCAGCGCTTCATGCGGCAGTTGAGCCCGTACGGCCCGTAGGACCGACAACCCGCCAAGCCCCGAATCGAAAATGCCGATCGGCGCTTGGTTGCCGGGCGAGGCGAGCGCGGAGGAGGGGGATTCGTGCTGAACGTTCATAGCGGGCGGCTCAGACGTGCGTCATCGTTTTGATCAAGACTCGGACGACGAGCCCATTGCCGATTGCTGGTAGTTCTGGATGCCGACCTTGTCGATCAGGTCGAGTTGCGTTTCGAGCCAATCGATGTGCTCTTCGGTGTCGTCGAGGATGGTCGAGAAAATGCCGCGGGAGACGAAATCGCGAACCGATTCGCAATAGGCGATCGCTTCCTTGCAGGTTGCCTGCGAGCCTTGCTCGAGCTTCAAATCGCACTCGAGGATTTCTTTCGTTTCTTCGCCGATCAAGAGCTTGTGCAAGTCTTGCAGATTGGGCAGGCCGTCGAGCATGAAGATGCGTTCGATCAGCATGTCGGCATGTTTCATTTCGCCGATCGACTCGTCGTACTCGTGTTTGCCGAGCTTTTCGAACCCCCAATGCTTGTACATGCGCGCATGCAAGAAGTACTGGTTGATCGCCGTGAGTTCGTTCTTCAGTTGCGCGTTCAGGTATTCGATGACTTTGGTATCGCCTTGCATGTCGGTTCCTTCATGTGGGCTATGTCTGTTGAATGCCAACGATAAACGCTCAACCCATAAAAGCCAAGGCTTGATGCCCTGCGCTGGCCGAACGGCCAAGCGCGCCATCGAAAAAGCCGGGAATTGCCCCGGCTTTCCTCGTCAAGCACCAACCTTCTCTTTCGAGATGGACCGATTACGCCGTGACGACCGAGAGCTTGCCGATTTTGGCTTGCCACTCTTTCGGACCCGTTTGGTGCACCGACGTGCCGGTCGAATCGACTGCGACCGTCACCGGCATATCGGCGACGTCGAACTCGTAGATGGCTTCCATCCCAAGATCTTCGAACGCGAGCACCTTCGCGCCGCGAATCGCTTTCGACACGAGATACGCCGCGCCGCCCACGGCCATCAGGTAGGCCGCCTTGTGCTTCTTGATCGCATCGATGGCGACGGGGCCGCGCTCGGCCTTGCCGACCATCGAGATGAGCCCCGTTTGCGCGAGCATCATCTCGGTGAACTTATCCATGCGCGTGGCCGTGGTGGGGCCGGCCGGCCCCACTACTTCGTCGCGGACCGGATCGACCGGGCCGACGTAATAGATCACGCGATTCGTGAAGTCGACGGGCAGCTTCTCGCCCTTGGCCAGCATGTCGGCAATGCGCTTGTGCGCCGCGTCGCGCCCGGTCAGCATCTTGCCCGACAGCAGCAGCGTTTGCCCCGGCTTCCAACTCGCGACTTCCTCGGGCGTGAGCGTGTTCAAATCGACGCGCTTGCTCGTTTCCGTGTTCGGCTGCCAATGCACCTTCGGCCAAGCGTCGAGCGGCGGCGCTTCGAGGTGGGCCGCGCCCGTGCCGTCGAGCATGAAGTGCGCGTGGCGCGTCGCCGCGCAGTTCGGGATGATGGCAATCGGTTTGGACGCCGCGTGCGTGGGCGCGGCCATGATCTTCACATCGAGCACTGTTGCCAAACCGCCGAGGCCCTGTGCGCCGATGCCGAGCGCGTTCACTTTCTCGTGCAGCTCGACGCGCAGCTCTTCGATCCAATCGCGCGGGCCGCGCGCGATGATGTCCTGGATGTCGATGGGATCCATCAGCGATTCCTTGGCCATCAGCATCGCCTTCTCGGCCGTGCCGCCGATGCCGATGCCGAGCATGCCGGGCGGGCACCAGCCCGCGCCCATCGTCGGCACGGTCTTCAGGATCCAATCGACGATCGAATCGGATGGGTTCAGCATCGCGAACTTCGACTTGTTTTCCGAGCCGCCGCCCTTGGCTGCGACCTGCACGTCGACCTTGTCGCCGGGCACGATCTCATAGTGGATGACGGCCGGCGTATTGTCCTTCGTGTTCTTGCGGGCGCCTTCGGGCGGATTGACGATCGAGGCGCGCAACACGTTGTCGGGATTCAGATAGCCGCGGCGCACGCCTTCGTTGACCATGTCGGTCACGCTCATCGTGGCCGCGCCGGTCTCGCTGCCCCAACGCACGTCCATGCCGATCTTCAGAAAGACCGTGACGATGCCCGTGTCCTGGCAGATCGGCCGGTGGCCTTCGGCGCACATGCGGCTGTTCGTCAGGATCTGCGCGATCGCGTCTTTCGCGGCGGGGCTTTGTTCGAGCTCGTACGCACGCCCGAGCGCCTGGATGTAGTCGAGCGGATGGTAGTAGCTGATGTACTGCAGCGCGTCGGCGACGCTCTGGATGAGGTCTTCCTGTTTGATGACTGTCATGGCTGGGTGCTGTGGGGACGGAGCGGCAGATCGAAACAATCGCACTTTTCAAGGAGCCGGAAGGGCTTCGAAAGCGCGCAAAAAAACGCGTTATTGTACCGCGCTGCGCAAGCGGCCGTCCCACCGCGGCGCTCGGCGAACTTCTCTCAAGGTGCGACGGGTGGCGAGCGTTTGAGGTTGACGCTCGCGATCGCGATGCCGGTGACGACGCAGGCCAGCGCGATGCCATGGGCGAGCGTCGGGCGCTCGTCCAGGAACACGATGCCGTAGGCCGCCGCTGCGATCGGCAGGACGGCGCTGAAGACGCCCGCGAGCGAGCCGTGCACGTGGCGGATGCCCTTCATCCATAGCCAAAAGGAGAAGATGCTGGCCGAAAGCCCATACCAGAGCGTCAGTGCCCAGATGCCGGACGGCACGGCCCGATAGTCGAAGCCGGCCAACGCTTTGATGCCGAGCGGCAACATCAGCAAAAACCCGAATAGATGCGTGTAGGCGCAGATATCGATGGCGGCGAGCGTTTGCGTGAGCCGCCGCGACAAAATGACATAGAGCGATTCGCAGCAGACGGCGCCGAGCACCATGAGGTTGCCGATCAGCGATCCGGCCTGGGAGGCTGCGCCCTCCGACGCTTGCGTGTGGGATAGATTGACCGCGACGATGCCGACCATTGCGAGCACGATCGACACAACTGCGCGCAGGTTGGGCCGTTCGCCGAGGAATGCCCATGCGAACAGCGCGACGACGGCGGGGATGGTGCTCGTGATGACGCCGGCGGCGACGGCGCTCGTTCGCGCGACGCCGCTCAGCATGAGCAGCGTAAACCCGAATGTACCGAACAGCGCTTGTAGAAACAAATTGAGCCATTCGCCGCGCGCGACCTGTCGTATCTTCGACGGCCGCAGCAGCGGCCAGAGCACGGCGAGCGCAATGACGAAGCGCAGCAGCGCGAACACGAGCACGGGGACGAAGGCGACGATCGACTTGCCGATGCCGACGTTGCTGCCGACGAGCAGCATCGCGGCGATGAGGAACCAGGCGTATCGATTCAAGCTGTAACCCAGAGGGAAAGTTCGGCTAGCATTGTAGGGGTATGCGCGCGGCAGCGTAAACCCGCAGGAGGCTGCGGAGCGAGGCCCCGCAACGCGCTCCGCGGTCTACCGATCCGTCCGAACGGTCTATGGCGCGCAATGTAAGTAGCCGGTAAGTTGTCGCCTTTACTGTGCGGTGACTACTATCGGAGCGGGGTGCGGCGCCTCGTGTCGTGTCGTGTTGGGCGGAGAGCGGCGCCGATGGCGCCGGTCAGTGCCGAATACTGCACCATTGCGCCCGCCTTCGTTGCGATGCGGCATTCATGCTTTCTCGCGCGGCTTTGCGGCATGCGTTCGCTGCCGAAAGCGGCAGGCGCCGGATTCAGATTTCATCTTGTCCATAAGGGAGTTGTCGATGTCTGCGATTGAATCTGTTCTTCACGAAAGTCGGGTGTTCGCGCCGTCCGCGGAAAGCGTGGCTGGGGCGACGATTTCGGGAATGGACGCATACCGGGCGCTGATGGCCGAGGCCGAGCGGGATTACGACGGCTTTTGGGCGAAGCTCGCGCGCGAGACGCTCACGTGGCGCAAGCCGTTTAGCAAGGTGCTCGACGAAACGAATGCGCCGTTTTACACGTGGTTCGAGGACGGCGAACTGAACGCGTCGCACAACTGCCTGGACCGCCATGTCGAAGCGGGCAACGGCGATCGCACGGCGATCGTCTTCGAGACCGACGACGGCGCCGTCACGCGCGTCACGTACCAAGACTTGTTGCAACGCGTCTGCCGCTTCGCCAATGTGCTCAAGCGGCGGGGCGTCAAGAAGGGCGATCGCGTCGTCATCTATATGCCGATGTCGATCGAAGGCGTCGTTGCGATGCAGGCTTGCGCGCGTATCGGCGCGCCGCATTCGGTCGTGTTCGGCGGGTTTTCGTCGAAGTCGCTCAACGAGCGGCTCGTGGACGTCGGCGCCGTTGCGCTCGTCACGGCGGACGAGCAGATGCGCGGCGGCAAGGCGCTGCCGCTCAAAGCGATCGCCGACGAAGCGCTGGCGATGGGCGGATGCGACGCCGTCAAGAGCGTGATCGTCTATCGCCGCACCGGCGGCAAGATCGAGTGGAACGCCTCGCGCGATATCTGGATGCACGAGGCTGTCGCGCAGGAAGCCGACACCTGCGAGCCCGAATGGGTTGGCGCCGAGCATCCCTTGTTCGTGCTCTACACGTCGGGCTCGACGGGCAAGCCCAAGGGCGTGCAGCACAGCACGGGCGGCTACCTCTTGTGGGCCGCGCAGACCATCAAGTGGACGTTCGACTGGAAGCCGTCGGACGTGTTCTGGTGCACAGCCGATATCGGCTGGGTCACGGGCCACACCTACATCACCTATGGGCCGCTTGCGCTCGGTGCGACGCAGGTCGTGTTCGAAGGCGTGCCGACCTACCCCGACGGCGGCCGCTTCTGGAACATGATCGAGAAGCACAAGGTCAGCATCTTCTATACGGCGCCGACGGCCATCCGTTCGCTGATCAAGATCGCCGACGCCGACGCCAAGGTGCATCCGAAGAGCTACGACTTGTCGAGCCTGCGCGTTCTCGGGACCGTCGGCGAGCCGATCAACCCCGAAGCATGGATCTGGTATCACGAGCAAGTGGGCGCGGCGCGCTGTCCTGTGATCGACACCTGGTGGCAGACGGAAACGGGCGGACACATGATTGCGCCGATGCCTGGCGCGACGCCGCTCGTGCCGGGTTCCTGCACCTTGCCGCTGCCGGGCATCATGGCTGCGATCGTCGACGAGACGGGGCAGGACGTGCCGAACGGGCAGGGCGGCATTCTCGTCGTGAAGCGGCCGTGGCCGGCGATGCTGCGCACCGTCTGGGGCGATCCGGAACGCTACAAGAAGAGCTATTTTCCCGCCGAGCTGGGCGGCAATCTCTATCTGGCTGGCGATGGCTCGGTGCGTGACAAGGAAACGGGCTACTTCACGATCATGGGCCGCATCGACGACGTCCTGAATGTCTCGGGCCACCGCCTGGGGACGATGGAGATCGAGTCGGCGCTGGTGTCCAACCCGATGGTCGCCGAAGCGGCCGTGGTGGGCCGTCCCGACGATACGACCGGGGAAGCTGTCGTCGCATTCGTCGTGCTCAAGCGGCCGCGTCCGGAAGGCGAGGAGGCAATCAAGCTCGCTAACGAGTTGCGTGCTTGGGTGGGCAAGGAAATCGGGCCGATCGCGAAGCCCAAGGACGTCCGTTTCGGCGAGAATCTGCCGAAGACCCGCTCCGGCAAGATCATGCGGCGCTTGCTGCGCTCGCTGGCCAAGGGCGAAGAGATCACGCAAGACGTCTCGACGCTGGAGAATCCCGCGATTCTCGATCAGCTCGCGCAGGTGCGTTGACACGCGGCGCCGCGCATGCTGTGGCAGCGCGTGCGGCGCACGTTTTAGGCCCCTTGCGGCGCGGCGATAGGGCGCGGCACGGACAATCCCGATTGCCCGTGCCGCGCCTTTTTGATAAATAGGCGCATGGCCGCGCCACGCTTCTTCGATTCGATTGCTCAAACCTCGCTCGAACCGCCTCCGGTATCGCGTGCGATGGCGGCCGCACATCGGCGTTACTGGCGCTTCAACGTGATGTTGATTAGCGTGCTGATGCTGATCGGCTTTGCTGTTTCGTTCGTCGTTCCGCTCTTTGCCCGGTCGTTGTCGAGCGTGCGTGTGGCCGGGTTTCGGTTGCCGTTCTACGTCGGCGCTCAGGGCGCGATTCTCGTTTACCTGCTGCTGATCGTCATCTACATTGCGGCGATGACGCGTGCCGACCTGCGCTTGCGGCAGGCCGCCGATGCCGATGCCGTCAGCGATGCTGCAAGCGGCACCGCTAAGGACACCGCTAAGGACGCCGCACGATGAAGCTCGTGAACCGGATGGTTCGCGCGTATGCGCTCTATACGTTCGGCTTCCTGCTGTTCATCTATGCGATGTGGCATGTCGAACGTGTGGCCGGGCCGGGTGTGTGGGTCGGCTATGTCTTCCTATTCGTGCCGATCGCCGTGTATGCCGTGATCGGCTTGCTGTCGCGCACCTCCGATCTGGTCGAATACTACGTGGCGGGGCGGCGCGTGCCCGCCGCATTCAACGGCATGGCGACCGCGGCGGACTGGCTTTCGGCGGCTTCCTTCATCGGCTTGGCCGGCTCGATCTACGCGACAGGCTACGATGGGCTTGCCTATCTGATGGGATGGACGGGCGGCTACTGTCTCGTTGCGTTCTTGCTTGCGCCCTACGTGCGCAAGCTCGCGCGCTATACGATCCCCGACTTCTTGGGCACGCGTTATTCGAGCAATGTCGTACGTGGGATTGCCGCGATGGCGGCTATTCTGTGTTCGTTCGTTTATCTCGTCGCGCAGATCCAAGGCGTTGGGCTTATCGCGACGCGCTTTATCGGCGTGGACTTCGCGATCGGCATTGCATGCGGGCTGGCCGGCATTCTCGTCTGTTCGTTTCTTGGCGGCATGCGTGCGGTGACATGGACGCAGGTGGCGCAGTACATCATTCTCATCAGCGCGTTCTTGATACCGGTGTCGATGATCGCGCACAAAGACGGGCTTGGATGGGTGCCGCAACTGACTTATGGGCGGTTGATGCAGCGCATGGAGAAGCTCGACCGGGCGGTGCGCGACGCGCCGGAGGAACGCAGCGTGCGCGCGGCGTACCGCGATCGAGCCGCTCGTATCGACGCACAAATCGCCGCATTGCCGGGTTCGTATCTCGACGAGAAGGCGCACCTCATGCGCGAACTCGACACCTTGCGTCGACGCAATGGGCCCCTCAGGGAGATTCACCAGCGCGAGGCGGCGCTCGAGGCCTTTCCCCGCGATGCGCATGCCGCGCGCATCGTTTGGACGCAGGCGCGCGACGATCTACTGGAGCGCGCCACCGATCCCGTGCCGATGCACGAACCGTTTCCTGCCGCTAACGATGGCGAGCGGCGAATCCACGAACGCAATTTTTTGTCGCTATTGCTGTGCTTGTCGCTCGGCACGGCGAGTTTGCCGCACATTCTGACGCGTTATCACACGACGACGTCCGTCGGGTCGGCGCGGCGGTCGGTGGCGTGGACGTTGTTTTTCATTGCGTTGTTCTATTTGAGCGTACCGGTGCTGGCGGTGCTCATCAAATACGAGGTGTTGGCGCATCTCGTGGGCCGGCCGATGTCCGACTGGCCCGCTTGGGTGACGCAGTGGCATCGCGCGGAGCCGGCGCTGCTCAGCATCGGCGATGGGAACGGCGAGGGCGTGATCCGCTGGTCGGCGATCCGAATGCAACCCGATATGGTGGTGCTGGCGGCGCCGGAAATTGCCGGGTTGCCGTATGTCATCTCCGGATTGGTGGCGGCGGGGGCATTGGCTGCGGCGCTGTCGACCGCCGATGGCTTGTTGCTGACGATCGCCAATGCTTTGTCGCACGACGTCTACTACCACATGGTCGATCCCTCGGCGTCCAGTCAGCGGCGCGTGACGATCTCGAAGATATTGCTGCTGGGCGTGGCGCTGTTAGCTTCGTATGTGGCGTCGCTCAATACGGGGAACATCTTGTTCTTGGTGGGCGCGGCATTCTCGCTTGCGGCGTCGAGCTTTTTCCCCGTGCTTGTGCTTGGCGTGTTTTGGAAGCGCACGACCCAGCGCGGCGCGGTGGCCGGGATGCTCGCGGGGCTGGGCGTATGCGTGTATTACATCGTCTCGACGTATCCGTACTTTCGCCAACTGACCGGGTTCGCAGGGCCGCGATGGTTCGGCATCGATCCGATCAGTTCCGGCGTATTCGGCGTTCCGGCTGGGTTCGTGGCGACGATTGTGGTGAGCTTGCTCGACCGTGCGCCCGATGCTTATACGAAGGCGCTCGTCGATTACATTCGGCATCCGTAAAGACGCATCCTTCGACGACAAATGCGCCCTGTTGCGCTTGCATTGGATTGCGGTGGAGCGAGGCCGAAGCGAAGATCGGCGGGGTCGCTCGCGGGACCGTGTGTGCGCTGAGCGGTCAGGTCAGTAATGTTCCCTTGTGGCTTCTTTTCGGTTAGCCGGTGCATGGCCGGTTGGCGTTGTGCTGTCGTTGCCCGCAGCCGGTTGCATGTCGGCGCCGCTTGGCCGGCCCGGGCGCAGCAACGAGCCGCCAATGATGCCTGCCGCTGCAGCAAAGATGGCCCCGAACCAAAATGCCACGTGATAGCCGCTGTTGAGCGCCGCGACTGCGCTTGTTGATGCTTGCATCGCGCCGCTACGGGCGGCGGCGAGACTTGCCAGCACCGCGAGGCCGAGCGCGCCGCCCATCATGAACGAAGTATTGACGATGCCCGATGCGAGGCCGGAATCGCTCGGATCGACGTCGCTCATGGCGGCGAGGAGCATGGGATTGAACGCAATGCCTGCGCCGATGCCGAGCAGGACCATGCCGGGCAACACGTCGAAAACGAAGGTGCCGTCGACGGGCGCGCGTGCGAACAGCGCTAGACCGCACGCTGCGGCGAGTAGACCTACTGCAAGCGGAAGACGCAGGCCGAAGCGCATTACGACGCGCGCCGACAGGCCGAGCGAAAACAACGCCATGATCAGGTTGGCCGGCAAGAACGCCAAGCCCACTTGCAACGGGCGATAGCCGAGGACGCGCTGCAGATACAGCGCGGAGATGAAGAACCACGCGAACATGGCGGCGGCCCACAACACGGCAGCGACGTTGGCCGTTGCGACGTTGCGCAGGCGGAAGAGGGCGAGCGGCATCAGCGGGTGCTGCGCGCGTGCTTCGATGGCGAGAAACACTGCCAGCAGCGTGAGCGCCGCGAGCAAGAGGCCGAGCGTTTGGGCCGAGGTCCAGCCCGCTTCGTTGCCGTTGACGACGGCGTAGACGGCTAACATTAGCGAAGCCGTGACGGTCACGGCGCCGGCCACGTCGAGCCGCTCGCCGTGAGCATGGCCTGGCGCCGGCGGCAGAAGGGCCATGCACAGTCCATAGACTGCAATGCCGATGGGCAGGTTCACGAGAAAGATCCAGTGCCAACTGAGTAGGTTCGTCAGCAGGCCGCCGAGCAATACGCCGATGCTGCCGCCGCCGGCGCAGACGAAGCCGTACACGCCCATCGCTTTGGCTCGCTCGCCGGTCTCGGTGAACAGATTCATGATGAGCGATAGCGAAACGGCGGAAACGACGGCGCCGCCCACGCCCTGGACGGCGCGGGCGCAAACCAGTAGCGCTTGGGAGTTCGCTAGGCCGCAGGCGAGGGAGGCGAGCGTGAAGAGCGTGATACCGCCAAGGAACAGCTTGCGATGGCCGTAGAGATCGCCGAGCCGTCCGCCGAGCAGCAGGCAACCGCCGAAGGTGAGCATGTAGGCGTTCACGACCCATACCAGCGACGTTTCGGTGAAGCCGAGGTCTGCGGCAATCGACGGCAATGCAACGTTGACGATCGTGGTGTCGAGCACGATCATGAGGACGCCGAGGCATAGAACGATGAGCGCCAGCCAGCGTTTGTTGCCGTGGATCGAATGCGTCATGTGGAGAACTCCCGGGGCGGTGTGCGAGGACGGGTCAGATTCTATGACGGATCTGTTGGGAGGCTGGGCGAAGTGGGCCGTTGCAGAGGTGCGAGCGGCCTTGGTTGCGGAACGGAAAGAGCACGTGGGCAGCGCTTGCAGACTCTGCTATAATCCGCGGCTCTCGGAGAGATGGATGAGCGGTTTAAGTCGCACGCCTGGAAAGCGTGTATAGGTTAATAGCCTATCGGGGGTTCGAATCCCCCTCTCTCCGCCAGTCAAGCTTCTCAGGCGGTCTCGCCGATTCTCAGCAAATCTCGCTCAGCCTTATCTGGCGGGCAAGTTGGGGGTGTAGATCCTCTTGCGTCCTCTCAGCGCTACTCGCACAATCGCACCATCAGTTGGGGGTAGGATTGGGGGTAGAAAATGGGCGCTTCTGGGAAGCTCCATCGGCTGAGCGCGCTGCAGGTGGCGCGTGAAGTCGATCCAGGTTATTACGCCGATGGCGGCGGTCTTCATCTACAGATCACTCTGAGCGGTTCTCGCTCGTGGATTTTCCGATATCAACTAGCCAAGCGCTCTCGCGAGATGGGCCTTGGAGCGTTGTCGTCCATTTCGCTTGCAGAGGCGCGGGCCGAAGCTGCTCGTTGCCGGAAGCTGTTGTCCGAAGGCGTAGATCCGATAGATGCGCGCAGGGCCGATCGCGAGCGGGCAGCTCAAGCGGCGCCCGAGGTGCTGGTATTCAGCCAGGCGGCGGCGGACTATATTGCGCGCCATAAGGGCAGTTGGAAAAACAAGAAGCACGCCCAGCAGTGGGAGAACACGCTCGCCACGTACGCCTTTCCGATTATCGGCAAGGTCGATGTGCGTGACGTCGACACACCGATGGTCGTGCGCGTGCTCCAGCCCACCTGGCTGAAGAAGCCGGAAACGGCGAGCCGAGTGCGAGGACGAATCGAAGCGATTCTCGACGCGACGAAAGCGCTCGGCAAGCGAAGCGGGGAAAACCCGGCGCGTTGGCGTGGACACCTCGACAAGATCTTGCCTAAGCGCGACCGGGCGCGGCGAGTCAAGCATCATCCAGCGTTGCCGTATACGCAGATCCCTAGCTTCGTGGCTGAGCTCGCGGTTCGACCAGCGCCGGCTGCTCGCGTCCTGCACTTACTCATACTTACCTGCGTGCGCACGTCGGAGGCACTACTTGCTAGGCCCGAAGAGTTCGATCTAGAGCGGCGGGTTTGGACGGTGCCCGCGGATCGAATGAAGATGGAAAAGGAGTTGCGCGTTCCTCTGTCCGGGGCGGCCGTACGGATCGTTCGCGAGGCGATGAAGACGGCGGCACACGGCTACCTGTTTCCCGGGCAACGGAAGGGCAGGCCACTGTCGAATATGGCGATGCTCAATATGCTCGAGCGAATGGGGCATGGCGGCATAACCGTGCATGGATTCCGATCGACGTTTCGCGATTGGGTCGCCGAATCCACCGAATATCCGGATTCGCTGGCCGAGATGGCGCTCGCTCATGCAGTGGAAAGCAAGGTTGAGGGTGCCTATCGGCGCGGAGATATGCTCGAAAGACGCCGAGCGATGATGGAGGAGTGGGCCCGGTATTGCGAGAGCGATGAGGGCCGGTCGGGGCGTCTTAGGGGCGTGTCGGGCGGTTAAACGCCGGTACCGGGGCCGAAGTCGACCGGCGTGAGTCACTCAGTCAGCGCGGGCGGGGATCCGCTGTCTCGCGGGTGCGAGACGTTCGCGCCGAGCGCTACTGGCAACAGCGTCAGTGCGTTTAATGCAGTGGATTGGCGTGATCCGGTATCACGGAAGATAGTCATAGGCTCGGCTCGGTTTTCGCGTCAGTTGCGAGTCCGGAATCTTTGAGCGCGGCTTCCAGTACCTGCTTGCCCATTTTGATCTGGTCGGGCGCGGCAAGTATCGCGATGCCGGGGAATGCAAGGTGGACGTTATCGAGCATCGATTGCGCGACTGGGTCATCCACAACCTTTTCCGGGAAGACTGCGATAAACCATGCCTGAAAGACTTGCGCCTCGACAGGACCACCCTGTCGAAGCCGAATGTAATCCTCTACAGCTAGAAACAGGATGGCGACAACGTCAGCCTCACTCAATTCGACCGAGTTGTCCGGATTCGGATCTTGTTTGGCGTGCTTGAAAAAATTTCTACACGGCTCATTGATGTAATAACTAAGTGTGTGTCCGGCTGGCAAATTTCCTCGCGTCTGCTTTGAAAAGCTTTCCACGCCAGTGCTGGTGCAGAGCACGTCGATAATTTCCCATGCGTTAGATGCCAATGAGTAGATGGACACCCGGTCGCCATCGTCGAAGAGAAGTCGAATGGCAGTAATGAGTTGTCTTCGGGCGGCGTCAATTTTTGTCACTCGCATTTTCGTCTACTCCTGCAAGCGTACCCAAGACGGTCGGGCACTTCGTTTCAATACTTCGGATGTCGTACCCGTCCGAACGCATATTCTCAGCGCGGTTTGGCAATGCGTGGGGTGCGAGTCCGTGTCGGTCGTCCTCGCGGTCACCATTTGGGTTCGAGCGTAAGAATATGGCCCTCATAAGTGCCATCGTCCTTGGGGACGATGCGCACATGGATCTTCGATAGAAATTTGGCCGGTGTTGCGAGCCACTTCATCAGCGCAAGCTTTTCGTCCCCGCCGGGAATGTCGTTTCCGGTATCCCGCGCCGTCAGAAGATCTTGCAACATACCCGCGGCGAAATCTGGCACGCTTAGCAGATCGTCAAGATAACCCTTATCCGCGAACGACTTTCCAAACCCGAGAACGTCGAAGCCATGCGTCACGTACATCGCGCCGATGCTTCCGAACAGTTTTTGCGTGTCCGCAAATGACCGATCCTTGGCATCTTCGTTGATCTGATCGGTATCGCTGTACCAAACCAAGCGCTGTTGGTCTTGCGTTAGCGCCGCCGTGAATGCCGCCAGAATATGCAATACGCGAAGGGCTTTCTCGCCGACGTGGCCGATCCATTTTCCGAACCCGCCCTCTTCGAGTTGCTTGACAAGCGATGCGTGTGCCTCACTTTTGCTCATCCCGAAGACTGAACCGATCTTCTTGTCGATCGCCACAGTGACGACGGCGCCGTGGATGAAGTTATCGATCAGCTCGAGGTACTCTGGCAGAGCTCGGCTCCGCGGTCCGTATTTCAGGTCTTTGTATTTGAACTCGCTATAGGGGGCGTGAATCTTGTGCTTCTGTCGCAACACCTGCATGTGCGACTGGAAAGGGCCATTCTTGTCCATTGCGACGAACAGGAAGGAATACGTGCTGTATCGTGCATCTCCATGCTCGCCACCGTAGTCGGACATGACTGCGATCTTTTTGTCGTCGGAAAAGTCTGGGAGTTCAGGGATTAACTCAAGCACCCCGGCCAGCACATGGCAGAAATAGTGGTACTCGGGCTTGATGCCCGGCAGCTTGAAAGGGCCGTGTTTGCGGATTTTTTGCCGTAGAGGCCCGATGGCGATGAACCGGGCCTGAATGCGCGCTCCAAGAGCGCGCTCGATCAGCGTGCTGAGAGTGTTTTTCTTGAAAGGGGGTTCCATAGGGCAGCCAGATGAGATCCTTCAATTTCGACTCCCGTGGCGCTGGCCTGCCGTTGCCTTAGAGGTCGCCTCGAAGCGCGGGTAGGGCTTGGCGGATATCATAGAAGAAGCGGCCGCACGACCACCGTTGGAAAATGCCCGAATGCGGCAGGCGGGCGACCGGCGACTGTATGTCGATGCTTCGCACCTTGCGGACGAGTGATTCTGACCAGAAGTGGACAATCAGTCTGTCGAGACCAAAATTCACACTTTATCTTTATGAAGCGATGAGAATCTGCGGCGCCTTTGCACCGCAAGTCCGAGGGGCGCGCCACTGAGTTATTCGAACCTTTCGTTGCGAGCACGGTGTTCATCGAGTTCGCGACGCGTTTCTCTTTCCATTGTTTGTGTCAAATTGCTCCTCCAACGCGCTATTTGGTCGGCATGTTCGAGGCCAAGGACCGCAGCCAACTGATCCAGCAGTGGTAGACGTTGCCGGATGATTTCTGCACGCGATCCGCTCCAACTCGTGGGCTCGATGAGATTCACGATTGACTCAGCGACCTGTATTGGGGACGGCGAGTGCTGCAATAGTGCAAGCACCTGTTTCGACCAGCGAGGGGTGCTCTGATCGTCGGCCGATTCGAATGCAGGAACGAGGGGGGCGACGAGCATCCATCGCTCAGACGCCCCCCCACGGCACCACTCGAGCAGAGCCTCGATCGGTAGGTCGGCTAGGGCACTGGACCGACGCCCTCCCGCGAGCGCGCGTCTCCGAAAATACGCGTCCTCGGCATCCGGCTCATCTCCAACAAGTATGTCAAGGGCAATGCTGGGGTACGCTCTGAAAAGTGCCGTGAGCGTTTCGGGCAGTTCGTAGCGCGATAGCGTGTAGTTATCGAATCCCTCCCGAATCGCGGTCAATAGTCGACGAGCCGCAGGTTCGCCGTTGGCCCCGATTAGGAACTTCGCGATTACGCCTGCGAGTTCATGGTCATGGCGATGACTCTTAGAAAACGGTGCATGGGCGATCAAATTGCGTGCGACTTCGTTGAGACGCGCCCCTATTGGCTTTGGATTGTCGTGAACGTGCATGTACAGGATATCGATGGCAACACTCAACCCGTCGGGCTTGATACTCAATCGCTGAAGCAATTGTGCTAGGCGCTCGTCCCGGATGGTTTGGGTTGCTCGCCCAAAACTGAGGTGCTGAAATACCCAAGCAGGTACTGCTGGGCTATCCAGTGACGCCAGCAAGCGCAGGCAGCCCCGATCGTCCAGCGGCGCGCTGAGTTGAAGCACAGGAACCCATTTGACAAGCGATGAGTGGTCCATCGCTTCATCGAGGATTTGCTCGAACAGGGGGCGGTTGCGCTCGAACGCGGTGCTCAAAAATCCCCGAAGCACCTGCACGTTTCGTTGGTCCTCGGGGGTAGACGCGAATGCCTCGACTAGAGCAGCCCAATAATCCTTTAGTGACTTCGCCCCGGCCGCCAAACCTGCACCGAACATCCACTGCCGTCCCTGTTTGTTGGCGACCACTAGTGGTAGCAGCGTTGCAAATGCGACAGGATCCGCGGCAACGAGTTCGCCGAGCTCGCGTGCGGACCGCTCCGCAGTCTCGTAACCGTCGGCCGCGCTTTCCCCGTCGGCGAAGTCCACGCCTGCTGAGTGTCCGTTGAGTACGACGGCCTTGACGCGTCCGACGAGTGTTTGTGGCCGGGCACGTGCCTCGAGCTCCGACAGGCGGGTCCGCATATTGACGGGCAGACGCTCTCCATCGAATTGCATGGTCTGTCGAATTGCCAGCCAACCCCGTTCCCACCCGGTGTCCAACATGGGGCCGACGACAGCTTCAAGAGCGTCCGCCATGCCGGCAAACGTCCATAACGACCTAAAACGCTGGCCTAGAAGATCAAGCGCACTCTCGGCCAAGTGGTCGTGGCCGCGCGCGACCTCGGCGGTTAGCTGTATGAAGGTTTCAAACCACTCCCTGACGGCTTTGCCACGCGGACTGGCACCGTAGTCCCGGGGGCGCGCCCCGAATTCAAAACCGTAATGCGAAGAGAAATGCTGGCACTCCAGCGCAGAGGAAAGCGCCTGCAAACCAATAGCCTGCAATTGCGTGTCATGGGATTCCACTGCCTTTCGAATCCAGTCGGCTCGCTGTCGCGTCGATGCGTGTGTGCCGGACAGATAGACCGTAAACAGCGAGGCTATGACCGATCTCGCTGATTCGGTTTTGCGGTCCTCGGGCTCGGCGCGAGCGAACGCCACGAGGACATCGAGACATTCCTCAAAAAGCTCTTCGTCATATGCGATAGAACGAACAAGCCTAACCAGACGAGAGCGTGAAGCATTTGATAGCGCGAGTAGTTCGGCTGATTGCGGCCCCTTTACGGCGCGCTCGATTGCTTGGAGGGCTGCACGCGGATCCACTGGTGCGACGTTGATCAGCACATCAAGGAGTAGAGGCGAGAGTCCGGCTGGATCGCCCAAAAGGCCGCCGCTGGAAAGCCATTTGCGAACGATGCTGATAGCCGTCCCGGAGGTGTGCAGGTAGCCGAGCCGTCGCGAGAATGAACGAAGCAAGCGCTCTTGACCAGCTACTAGTCTTTGTTCGATCAACGTGTACGGAATGGCCTCCAACGCTTGGCGCGCCAGAGTGTTCGCGATAGCGTGCGGAAGAACCGCGCGCCAGCGTCCACGCTGTTGTGCCAAGCCGCGTTTCTGTAGCTCGCTCACTCGACGATAGAGCGCGAGCGCGGACTCACCAGCCAGCGCTGCGAGTTGCGCTAGCTCGCCCTCCATGTCCTCTCCGTCAAAAGAGTAAACCAGGGCACAGGCTTCTGCCGCGGCTTTCAGCTCGTCTTGGACTTCTTTGCCGAGCCAAAAGAGGCGATCAAACAATTCCCGGTCGGACAATCCGGCCAATGAATCGTTGCTGTCCATCGTGTTTGCGAGCGCGATTGCCACGCGGGAGTTACCGTCCGCGAACTCGGTAATTGTTCTCACATTCACCTGGGAGATCTGGGGGAACTGCTGCTCAATGACCCTTTCGATCATGGTCGAAGAGGCCGCCTCCAACTGGAAGACATTGGTTTCCAAGGGCAGGTCTTCGCGGATGTCGTACTCGATGGTGAGGAGGCTGACTTGATCGGAGACTTTGCAGCGCGCCGTGAGCTGGTTATGCAACTGAGATCCGCAATTGTCGACGACCAAGATGGCGCGGCGATGTGATGCAAGAAGGTCTTCGAGGACCGCTAATGGAGAGGGATCCGGGCTATAGGACGTATCAGTGTAGACCGCCAGGCTGGCGGGCAGCGACTCAGGAGCAGCGCTCTGTTCGAACAGAGCTTGAGCAAAGCGCGTTTTGCCAACACCCGAAAGCCCCGTCAATCGGACCGAACTGCCTCCAATTTGGAGCAACCGTCTCACATGAATCAGGCCGTCGACGAGCGGAAAGCTGCGTTCTCGATCATGCGGGTCGCTCAACCGATGCTTGCCGTCTGGCAGAAACGGCTGTGGGTTTCCGCTGCGCGTATTTGCCCATTGCCCGTGCGGCTGCCACCCTTGCAGCGGGCGACCCAGTTGGCTCCGAACCCAAGCGACGACGCCTGGATGGCGGTTCGCCCAGTCGGCTAGCCGACGCGCGTCGTAATAGTCGAACTCTGCGTGTTCATAGTCGGAGTCAGAGGCGGCGGCCGCCTTCATCGCAGCAACGCGCTTCTTGTATTCCCCATCGGCGGCGGAATCGGAGGTCGCAATAATGTAAGCGCCGCGATCTTGGATTAGCTCGCGAATTGCAGGCCTGAGCAGGCCGCCTGGGCACATTTCATTTCGAATCTCGCTCGGCCCCATTTTTGTAGCTTTAACCTGGAACCCAACGCTGTTGCGCGCGAAGTACGTCGCTTGTCTATCACCATCGGGGATCTGGACACGGACATCGATGCCGCCATCTGGAGCCCGCTGGTCACCGCCCCAAGTGACGGGCGATGGCGGTAAGCCCGCGTCGGCCAAACGAGCCATACATAACCGCGCCACAAGGGCTCTGAGGTCGGTGTCGGACAGGTCGGCGATATCCCGAGGTGACACTTCGAAAAGGTGAGCGGCTGCTGGGGGCGCGGGCTTGCTCGGTTTCGGGCGTGCGGTCCGGGCCCGTCCGCGGGTGACCTGGAGATCGCCGCTGGCTTCGAGCGCCCGGACGTGCTTTTGCGCGGCGCTGCGGGAAGCGAAGCCGCAAGCAGTTGCGATTTCTTCGAGAGTAGGCGGATATCCGTCCACGTCAATTCGAGACTGGATAAACGTCAGGACTTCGCGGTTACGGGCAGTAAGCTGGCTCATATAGTTTTCTTCTGTTGCATGAGTACAAATGTACTCTGCACGGAGTACATTTGTATACTCGTCGCGTGCGGGGATAGGCGCTTGCCCGACGAGCGTTGCCGGGGGGCGCCTGAGGCCTCAATCCCCGGCTCGGATAAAATTGGTGCCGCATCTAGTCCGTGGGGGCAATGCGGGTCGAGATTTTTTGGGGGCACGATGGGGACGGCACGACAGGATTTCGAGAGGTTCATGCGCTGGCTTCACCAGCCGGAGAATGAAGTGCCGGAGGAGGGGCGCAAGTTCGCAAACTTGGTGCTCGCGAATTTCGACGCAGTTGCGGCGACTGCTAGGCAGCGCAACAGCCGCTCGCAGCTTCTCGCGACACTCGCGCGCCAGCATCTCGCTACGACTAGTGCGGACATCCCGCAGCTGCACGACGTGGCCCTGCAGGGACAATGGCCTTGGACGCGCCTGAATCGGCTGACTCTGGGGCCATTCCGAGGCTTTCGCAACCAGCAGATCTTTGATCTAAGCAGGCGCGTCGTTCTCTGTTACGGCCCCAATGGCAGTGGGAAGAGCAGCCTGTGTGAGGCGTTGGAGTACGCATTGTGCGGCTCCGTCGAAGATGCCGGATCGAAGCGGATTGATCAGCGCGACTACCTGTCCAATATCCACGAACGGCGTTTCATCGAGCCCGAGCTGATCGCAACCAATGCCGATGGCGAAAATGTGCCTGTCGTTGCTGACGATGATGCCTTCCGATTCTTTTTTGTCGAGAAGAACCGTATCGACAACTTCTCCCGAATCGCAGCGACGCCGCCCGGGCGAAAGAGCGACCTGATAGCAACCTTATTCGGGATGGATCGGTTCAATGACTTCTCAGCCCACTTCAACGAGTCGATGGATGCCGCCCTAACGCTCGGCACTACGCTCCAAACACAGATAGCAGCTCGGCGTCAGGCGTTGCGCGCCGACGAGGTAACGCGCGACGGTGAAGCGGAGAAACTTCGGGCGCTGGACAGTGCCGCTGCCGACTACGCGGCGGCGTTTGCCGAAGGCCTCGCTTACGATGGGCTGTGCGGTTTGGTCGGTTCCCCGGAAGCGCCAGGAAGGCTGCAGGAACTTGACGCTAGGTTAAGAACAGCGCTGCCGCCGATTACAGGCAACTCGCGCGAGCGGCTCCTCGAACTGCTTTCTGGCGCCGACGCGACGTCCCGGGCTGTGGCGACTTCGCGGCGCGCGCTCGAAGAAAGGCGTAACGAGGTCTCCTTCCGCGATCTCTTTGCCACCGTCCAATCTCTTCGTGCCGACCACCCGGACCGATGCCCAGCCTGCTTGACGCCACTAGCGCAGGTAGCGACCGATCCGTTCAAGCGCGCCCACGACGGATTAGCGCAATTGGAAGAACTCGCCAGACTCGAAGCGGAAAATGAGCGAAACAGCCGAGCGCGCGATGAGGCGAGTCGCGCGCTTCGCGCCGGCATTCGCAATCTCGAGGAGTTCATGATCAGCGAAGGTCAAAGCGATGACCCGGTGTACGCGCAGCTGTGTGAGCTCTCTCGCAGCCCTGACACCAACGACTGGTGGGCGCCGCTGCATTCATCGACGTCAGATCGGGTCGGTGGCACGCTATCAATCGTTCAGCTTCTGGAGATCGGCGACCGGGCAGCCGATCGCGATCTCGCAACGAAAGGGGCGGCGCAAGCGCGACAGGCCGATTTTGATGAACAACGCCGCTTGAACGACGCCCGGGTATGGATGGCCGAGCATAACACCCGAAGAGCTCGGGTCGTGGAAGACGCCGTGCAAGCCCGCTTACGCATCGCACAGTGGGAGGAAGCAAACGGCGATCTCATTAGACGAGCCGAAGAAGAGCTGCAACAGAACGAGAGAGACCGTCCGATCAAAGAAGCCTACGACTGCTTCTATAGACTTCTGGACCGCTTTCGCGTGCAGCTACCCGGCATGCTGATGGCCGACCTGAACGTCTCCGCGATGCAGCTTTATAACGAGTTCAACCACAGCGACCGAGACGAGGACAAGTTCTCGGAATTGCGATTGCCGCTGACCGGGGAAGGAATTATCGAAATCGCGTTTCGTGGCAGCCCTCACCGGCGGGTAAACGCGCTGACAGCCCTAAGCGAAGGCCATATTCGTTGCCTCGGGCTTGCAATACTCCTGGCCAAGGCACAAAGCGTTCAAGTTCCCGTAATCATCTTCGACGATGCGATCAATGCGATCGACCATGACCACCGCAGTGGTATTCGCCAAGCGATCTTCGAGTCGGAACGCTTCCGCCAGACGCAAATCATTGTCACTTGTCACAGCCCGGAGTTCGTAAAGGATATTGAAAACCACTTGCCACGGGAACTCCGGCGCGACTGCCAGCAATACGTGCTAATGCACCACCGCGGAGATCACCAGCCACGCGTAAACCCAGACGCCGGCAGCCAGAACTATCTTGCGCGCGCGCGAGACGCCATTGATACGCGGTTCGATCCTCGCGATGCCCTCTCATACGCTCGCAAATCACTTGAAATGCTTACTCACAAGGCGTGGAAATGGCTCGAATCTCACCGTGTAGGCAACATCTCCGTGCAGATCGAGGGCCCCGGTAAGGAACCGCAGCTACGAATGCTATGCGAGGCTCTCCGTGCGAAGCTGAGGGGCGCCGCAACCTTTGCACATGCAAGCAAGGAGCCATTAATCGAGAACTTAAACACTATCCTTGGCATTCCTGAACAAAACCTTGTCTGGACCCTCCTAAATAAGGGTGCCCATGAGGAGCCGGACAGGGATGACTTCGATAGGGCTCATGTCGAGACAGTTCTAGCGGTTCTCAGCAACATTGATGCCTTGGAACTGCGGCAATACCGGTGAAGCCGATCTGGGCTCCATCCGTTGGAGGGCGGGTGAAGCGGTCGCATATTGTGCCGGCCGGACCAATGCAACGCGGACTCGCCAGCTGCCTGTCAGTACCGTTAACGGTTCACAGTGCGCAGCAGCGGGACGGCTGATAGGCGGGCAACAGATTCAATGCTTTGTAGTTGAATGTGCGAGAGTGCGAGGTCGCTCGCGAACCAATCGTTCGCCATGCTGACGAGAAGATCGGGGCGGTGCAAGTATAGGCGCCAATGCGGCCACAGCAGGTAGTCCTCGTAGCAAATCGAGAAACCAACGAGCTTCCCGGCGACGATTTGGTAACGCTGTCTGAGACTACCCAGGCGAGCACTGACGCGTGCGCCAGGGCGCCACAGCCCGCCGGGCACGGGCTGTCGACTATCAAGTCTTCCGTGAGTTGCTCCGAGGACGATCGCACTATCGGTATAACGGAATTCCTTGCTAAGTCCGGGTGTGGCGTCGTCCGTTCCGCTGACGGGCAGATCGGCGCCAAGGACGAGCGTTCTTCTGCTACCCGTCAGACTCGTGACAAACGGCTCCCACCAGAAACGCACGGCGGGCCGCCACAGTCCCACAGCCTCTTCCGGCAGGATAACGACTTGGTCGCCCCCGTCGAAGGCTGCTTGCGCAGCAAGCATCGCCTCTTGCGAGCGGCGAAACAGAGCACTGTAGTTGGACTGATCGAGCTTGCCGAACGTTGAATTCACAGCGACCCAACCCTTTGGGGTGTGCGGCTGCTCGGACAAATGGGCTACCAATGCCAGCCCGGCTATGGGCACCACCGCGAGCCGGGCCCATGCGCTCCGCGTAATCGACGCCGCCGTGGCGATCGCCGCAAGGCCGAGTAGCAGAGCGACGAGCCGCCCCCCGGGAAAGAGCTCGCTTGCGACGTGTAGCGGCGAAAGCCACCCAATGATACCGAGGGGCGGGACGCATGTCAGAAGCGTAGCGGCTGCAGCCCGCCACGCATGTCCGAGTTGACAATTGTTTGGTTTTGCCAGCGCCCAAGGTGCTGCAAGCGCTATCGCTTGCAAAAACCAAAGCAGGATGCCGAGTTCAAGGGCTGCCGCCTGAGAAAGCTCGCCATGACCGGCGAAGAACCGCTCGCATGCAATCGGAATGTCTCGTGCGCCAGCCAAGTAGTAGCCGATCCACACGGCGGTAGCCGATCCTCGACCTTTCGCGAGCGCCCAGATCGCCGGCAACGCCAGCAGAGCTATGAGCCAATGGCCAGGAAACCATGCGATCAGCGCGATGGCTGCGCCGGCAGTGGCGATGGTCAAGAACCGTATGACCGCCAGTGCTGATTGACGTCGTCCTGCAATTTGTACCGAATATTGAAGAGTGAAGAGAGGGTGAATAAGCAAACGCGGTGGCATTGCGCTCCGCCGTATGTAATTGACGCGATTAAGCATGGTGTCGGAGTTCATCTGTCGCTTCGGATCGCAGCTGCGCCGCGGGGAACACGCATCTTCGTTACGAGGCGAGAGCACCGCACGGGTGCTCTCGCATGAGGAGAAGAGGGCTAATCAATGGCAGCGCTGATCGCACAAGCTTCCGCGTGATCGCTCGCGAATTCGCGCAAGCTATAAAACAGCCGCTCGAAACGCACATCGCGAGTCCGCCAAACCAGTCCGTTGAACGCAAAGAGACACGCAACGATGCCGGCAGCGTCGGCGCTCATTTCAGCGTCGAAGCCATTTCCCGCACACTGCAAGCGCATGCGTTTGTCGGTGCTCGGGGCCATGTAGAAGCCGCCGTTATTGAGCTCGTAGAAATCCCAGTACCCACCTGCATATTCCTGGCAGAGCGCCCCAAGCGTTTGATAAACCATCGCTTCGGCCGTCAGCATATGGCGCCCGAAGTACTCGGGAAAAATCTGCATCCGTCGCAGAACGGGGACCAATTGAGCTTCGATCTTGGGGCAGCTATCGGTGAATGCGTGGTTGGACGTCATGGCATTCTCCAAAGAGTAGATTGAAAGTCGTCCCCCTCGTGAACAGCGAGCGAAGCGAGGGGAACACCACGTGCGGATTCCGAATCAGCAGGCCTCCAGCGAGCGAAGCAGTTTCCGAACTTGCATCAGTTCATCGATGGGGACTTCAATCGCGATGTGCTTACTATCGCGATCTGGTTGAGGTCCGGCTTCGATGTATGAAGCGTCGACGGTGCGTGCAAACCGCAGCAGGGCATGCGAGGCGCCGATACAACGCATCGTTGCGACCGACGGATCGGGCGGCGGTAGTTCGTCGACTTCATCGAGCGACGCCAGCTGCATCGGTCCGTCCGGATTGACGGGCTCGAACGCATGCATGAGGATGGGCAGCGTTGCAGAGTCATTCCACAACGTGCCCGCATCGAAAGCGCGCTTGAGCAACTGCATTGCATGCTCGCGGTGCGACGCTTCTACGCCGACGACCACCCGTTGCACGTAGTCGACATCGATCGTTGCAATGAACGCGGGAAGATCCTCGTTGAAGCCCGGAAGGAACGGCAGCCGACCTCTATGTGCCGTGCGCTTAAAAGTAGCCGACAGGTTTTGCAGAAATTGCATGGTGTTAAGCTCCAGAGACGCGGAGCGCACCCCTCGCGGGGAGCGGTCCCCACGGGGTTGAACAAGAAAAATTCCGTTCGCTTTCTTCAAGCGAGCAGCCATGCCCCCAAGATCGGGAGCACCGAAACCGGGCTGCGGTACTGCGTTGTCGCGTGACGTGCGACACTCGGACTCACAAAACCGGCGAGTCGGCGGTAAAGACATTCCTGAGGGCTTCCGCCGAGCACTAGGGAATGTCTCCTGGCGCGCGCCTTGCTGCCTTTGCGCACGGCCAGGAGTTGTTGAGCGCAAGTCCGCGCTAACGGCACAGCGTTTCAAGGCCGCTGTTGGCCCGCGGTGAGCATGAAGGCTTGCTGGTCATGCACGCTAAGCGTCGATGAAGTCCCGCTTGCCAAAGCGAGCGAATGCGGACTCGCTCTGGCAAACGGGCACGAGGCATTGGTAGCCGGTGACGCGTCTGAACAACGTCGATGAAGGTTGGTACGGAACAGGAACCCCGCGGTGCGCGAGGTTCCCGTAGCGGAAATATCAACGTTGGCAGAGCCCTAAGCTGCAGCTCCTACAGAACGGCGTACGGACCGGCGAAGGAAACCGCTGCCATGGCGCTCACCGTCGCGGCGCTCGGCCGATGGTGATGGTCGAGCGTTGTTGACGGTAGGCTTCTCGACTTGAGAACCTTCCTCGCGTGCATCGTGGCGATTGAGCTCACCTTCGTGGCGATCATCTGCCGCGTCCTCGGTGCTCTCGCTCTCGTCATCGTCGTCTTGCTCTTCGCGGTACACGAGCTCGCCGTCGACCTTGAGCCACAACACTTTCAAAAGACGTCCTTTCAACACCGTGCCCATCTGCCCCGCGCGATCGCCTTTCTTGATCTCGTAGGTACTGATGTAATGGTCGCCGGCGCGAAAGCAAACGAGGACTTTCCTATCTCGGCCATTCGCATCATCGGCGTAGGTCATGATGACGTCCTTCGCCTTATCACCCGATACGATGAGATCAAGGTTGAGATAGACGATGCCGTTCTCGACGTCTGGATCGCCATGAAACGCAGCGATCGAGCAGGCAAGAAACGGTTTCGCCTTGGCGCGACCGGACGACGAAACTTCGCGTACGCGCGAGAGGTAGCCGAGACCGCAAAGATGCAGATCGAAATACTTCTTCGCTTGATTGGCTTCAGACATGACGACTCTCCTAAAGAAAAGGGGAATCGCCAAGATGCCCCAGCGGGGAATGGTCGATTCCCCAACTGGGCTGGCAAGAAAACTCCGAATCACGAGGACCTGCGGCTATCCAGATATCGCGTTAGCACTGGACGGAGACGAACCGCATTCGCACTGCCACTACAAAGGTGCCGGACAAGCTCCGGAGGGCATATTCAATTGCCCATAATAGGCAACCGCGGTTGAAATTCAAGTTTCCGAATCGATCTGGCAGGGACTTGCTGTCTCGACGGTGCTCACCTCACGATCCGGCTGGCGTCGCGTCGCAATAGCGATGGACGATGTTGGGCGGAATCACCATATCCCGCGTCGTTACGATCACCATGCGTTGCCCAGGCCTGGTCGTGAGGGTCGGCTGAATGTTCATGTTCCGCTGCAGCATCGCACGGGTTGTCTGCGACAGCGAGTCCGCTGCGGCCGCGGACATGTCGTTCGACGAACCACCATTGACGTTGATCGTCGTGCCGGTTGGTTGCGACTGATTGTGACCAACCCAGGCCGCGACGCCAGCGATCAACAGTGTCGAGCCGAAGATCTTGAAGAAGTGGTTGTTCACGTCTGACGTCAATCCGGCGTTTCCATTCGGATCCGCTCCGGTCATCTTCGTCAGAGACATGCTCGCTCCGTTTGGCCAAATCATGCGTGTACCTGCGACCAGGAGACGCTCTTGACCGATCGCGATGTCGCTGTGCGTGATGCCGACGACCATCGTGGCTTTGGGAATGAGTACACATTGGCCAGTGGTCCCATCTACGATGTCGTGATCAACCAGTGCGCGGAATGTGCCAGGGAGATCGCTGTTTGTGCCTCCCAGCATGACTGTATTGATCGGTGTTCCCTCCTTGACCAGGTAGGGCGAGGGGGAGGGAACGGGCGCTAGCGGTGCAGAAGAGGTATTGTTCGCTCCGGCCGCTAGCCGACTGACGTTTTGAGTTCGGTTCGGCAGGTCTGCGCCCTCACTAGCGGCCGCATTGGCGGAATTTGCTTCTGCTGCGGCTGTCAACCCTGCGACAACGTTCGAAAGCGAGTTCACACCTCCCGCGGGATTGCTCTGCCGCGAAGACGTATCCTCGTACGCAACCAGGGATTGATTGTCCAGTTGTTCTGCCTGTCGCTGGAGGGCAAGGCGGTCTTGCGCCGAAAGGTGCTCGCCATTGCCGTTCGGTACCTTGAAGCCGGGCGGTAGCGGGCCATCGCCCGGTTTGCCTTTCGGGATTCCTGTATCGTCAAATGGAGTCCCTCCCGCAGGAGCTTGTGCCGCATGCAGCCGTGCTTGGGCCAGATTGCGTTGATCTTCTAGTCGTTTAGCAAGTGTCTCGGGGCGAGCGGCGGGTTCCTTGGCGGCAGCTCGAAGCTCTTCCTGCTCGCGACGTTCCGCAGCGGTCAAATGCGAATGCGAGAGGTACCGCACGATGACGATCGCGAACAACGTACACCCTAGAAGAAGCAACAAAAGCTTCACGAAATCGCGGCGAATGCGTGTTCGCCGAGGCGGCTGCTGTGTGAGTGGAGCTGGTTGATTCATACCAACCTTCCTTAGGACTTGCCGTACAAGCTCGCACTACGCGAGTCGCCGGTGGGCTGTCGATATGCGTCGCTACTGTGGCCGCAACCATGCGAGCCGCAACGATCCGGATTTTGGTTATAGACGCGTACTTTCACCTTGTCCCGCTCGAGCAGCAGACCGTACTCGGTAATCTGAGGCACTTCGTAAATGTCATTGCCTAGCGAGATGAGGTCCGTGATTTCGCCCTCGCCGTGGGCGTCCAGCACCATGATGGCGGGAAGTCGAGCATTGTGCGGAAGCTGAAGGTAAGTGAAGCGCCCGTTGTCGACAACGAGCGTTGGAGTAAACGGGGCGTCCCCTTCGATCTTGTAATTGAAGTTGGCGTGAATCAGATCGATCCGCGGGCCGGACCCGCTATCGCCGTCGCGGTGTGGTACGGCAGGCACGTTGTTGCTGTACTCGATTCCGAAGGGCGAGTCTTTGGTAGCGGAGCCCGCGTCATTGTCTCCATAGTCCCACGAGACGCGATGGTTGAATGCACCGGAATCCGAGGAACGTAGCTCGAGTTCATAACGTCGTCGGCTCGTGATGATCGTGGCAGCGTTCGAGAGCGCGCCGAGGCGTGCCTCGATGAAGAGATCTCGCTTCGTGATTGCCGTGTGATAAAGCCAACGCTTTCCTGTGTTCGACAGGTACACGCCCACGACTTCTTCGTCAGGCGAAAAGACGATGTGCGTTTCTTGGTCAGTCCTCAGCCGCACGAGGAACGTGCAGTCTGGATCGTAGTCGTAACTGACGAGTGAAGGATCGCCGATGGCCAACGTTGGCCCCTGGGGCGCACACGATTTGGCGATTCTCCGCGAAAGAGCCATCTTCTTTTTCCGGGTGGGCCCAGCGACAGGAAGGTGCTGCAACTGCTTTTCCGCGTTTGCCGTCTTCGTGGTGTCGATCACCGAATCCGAAACTGCGACAGGGGCGCTCGCCTGCGCGTGAACTGCGCAAGCAGAGATCGCGGCAGTCAGCGCCAGCGCGAGGTGCGTTGCTCTCGTTAGCGTCGTCAACTTCATTGCGTTACTCCGGGGCTTACGCCGGTATAGGGCGTGACGGTGAAATGTGTGATGCGGAGACCCAACGGGTTGTCCTTTTCCTCGTCGGGGCGCAGTTCCTCTG
This sequence comes from Paraburkholderia sp., assembly GCA_004322045.1. Classification (GTDB taxonomy): domain Bacteria; phylum Pseudomonadota; class Gammaproteobacteria; order Burkholderiales; family Burkholderiaceae; genus Trinickia. The sequence continues at coordinate 86,378 of SCRN01000049.1, read as the reverse complement.
CCGCGAAGAGGGAGTCGATCGTCAAGAGCAGCTGCTTCGGCGGATGGGGCTTACCGCCAACGCTTTCTACAAGCGTCACGATCATGTAAGCCTGACGGCCGTCTGGAGAGAAGGACGTCGAGTTCTCAATGAACTGTCGCGTCAGTCCGGGCGTGTCGACCACGCGTCTGGCGACGGGGTCCGTTTGCGTGATGTACGTTTCGAGCTCTTTCGTGGCGGCGGCAGAGGTCCAAGCGGACGCTGCTGGGATTTCCCTGGTGAGCGTATCCTCCGTGTCCGCTTCGATGGTGAAAACGCGCGACGCCCATTTGACGAGGAAGTAGCGCTTGTTGGCCGAATCGGGCGTGTAATCGAGCGCATATCGATCGGACCGCCATACGGCCCCTGATTTTGGATCGTGCTCGACGAAGTAGGGCTTCGGTCCGCTGTGCATCGACTGGACCACCAGAGCCGCCGCTTCGCCAATGGCAATGAACGCAAGCAACGCCGCGATTTTGATTGCAAGCCTTTTTTCCCAGATGGGACGCTGAAACGCGGCGAACCACGCCGAAACGCCTCGGTCTATTTGCGACCTGGCGTCGTCGCCCACTGGGGATCGCTCCAACGGGTCGCGCTCTAACGGTCGTTCCCCCTCGGGGTACGCGATCGTTTTGCTACCTATCCATTCGAACATTGTTGATGCGGCTCCTTGTCATATCAAAGCCTGGCGGCCTAGACTGCAGATGCAACATGCAGTCAGCGGGAGTGATGTGATGGAACGCGCCAAAATCATTCTTTTGTATTTCGTCTTGCCGATCTTCGGATTTGCGTTGTTCGTTGTCTCGCAAGTGGGGATCAACCAGTTGAACTGGGCCTTGTGGCTGACGGGCTTGATCGTTGTTGCGGTGCTCGTATTGATCAACACGCGGCGACAAGACGATCCGCACGACGACATTCGCCCGCAGGACGAAGACTGGGACGGGTACTACACGATGCAGCAATCGGATCGACTGCACCATCGGCATCCGGATTGATCGGTATTGAGTCATCTCTTTTGTCCTGAGATGACTCTTCTCGCGATAAAGCCGCGGCCGAAACCACCTAGCCCACCGCCACCGCTGCCGGTAACGAGGCCCTTCGCAATCTCCGGCACCTGCCACATCATGTATGCGCCGATGCCCGCCACGAGTGCCATCGCGCAGGCCGCCAGATAATTCGCGGCGTAGTAGGCGTCCGGGTTTGAACCGGCATGTGCTGCCGCCTGCTCTGTTATTGATCGAATGGCAGGCAGGACGCCTCGAGTGACGATGGCCATCATGAGCCATGCGACTACCTTGTAGAGCCCCGCGGAAATTGTGAACTTCAGCCACCCGTCGAAGAGAAAGTCGGTCGCGGGCAGCAAATACCAAGGGGCCAAGACGGGGCCGAGACACAATGCGATGCTGAGCAGGAGCGAGCCGAATTGCACTACGACCACGAATACAAGCGTCATGATCAGGACGGCGAGCATTGCCAACGCCTTGGCAAAAAACGCTAGCAGGATAAGCGGCAGATTCTTGACTAGCGTCCAGATCGAGCCGAGCGAGCCTGTCGCCCCTTGACTGGTGTCCGCTGACGAGGTGCCGCATTCGAGGTGCGTGGCGCCTGGGATGATCATCCCCTCTGGGGTGGTATCGGGTACCTGCTCGCATGTTTGCGCTGCTTCGCCACGTGCGTCCTCGATGATCGTCGCGCCTGCGCTGACGAGCACGCGGACGAGCTCTGCCGGATCGCTCTCGCTTCCTGCCACGCGGCTAGCCATGGTCTGCATGTTGCCGACAAAATAGTCGTGAACCGTGCTGGTCCACGACATCAGCATGGCGAAGAGAATCGCGCACTTGATGATGTGCCTGAAGAGATTCGCAAAGAAGCTCGGAAAATCGCCGTCGAGCCCCCACATCAGCATGTGCCAGACAGCCATGATCAGGCCGAGGGCACCCAAGAGATCCAGTCCGTCCGGAAGAAACACGGTCTCCAAGCTTCGTGCCTGCGACTGCATCAGCGCGAAGAGAGTATTTAAAACGGAGAGGACGTCATTCATTGGGCAGGGCCGCCAGTGCGTTATCGCAGGAGTCCGGTTACCCGAAGAGCGAGCAACACGGTTGCCGTCGGCACGGCTACAACAGCGGCGGCCACAAGTCGTGGGTTCTCGGCGTGGACTGTCAGGACGCCAACGAGAAACGCGAGACGAGCGTTTCGGGCGATACGCTTGTCGAGCTTCGCCTTCTTCGCATCGCCCGTCGCGTGTGCGAACCGGCCGTGGTCGGCCACCACGCGCATCACAAGCTTCAGCTCGGCGTGAGTGACGCAGACGTGCAGGATGAGCCAGCGAAGTAGCATGCCAGTAGCCCTAGTCGTGCAGCAACCTGAAAGCGGGCGCTTTGTGAATCGTCTCCTGTTCCTTGCGATTGATGTCCGCAGCTTTGTCAGCCCGTTCTCGGGCGAGTTGTTGATCGCGTAGCAAGGCAGCTTGCTCGCTATGAAGGTGGTCGGAATACACGGTCAGTACTCCGGCCAAGCCACCGACGAGCATCGCGAGAACCGCGATGACGATCCAGTGCGTTAGCAGAAACGATTTGAGCATCTGATCCTCCGTATCGATTGTTGAAGGTGAGCTGCGGATCCTATTGGTCTTGGAGCAGATTCAAGGCAGGTGCTCCCTGAATCGTCTGTTGCTCTTGACCGTTGACGCTGTCCGCCATCGCTGCTCGAGCTTGTGCGAGACGGGCCGCGTTGGCTTGAACATCAGCCTGCGTTGCACGGTCTTGCATTTGTTGCGCGACTTGACGTGCCACTAACGCGTGCAAGTCGACCATTTCGCCAGCGAGGACATTCGATTGCTGATTGAGCATCTGTAGGCCTTGGACGTTGCCGGTTACATTGGGAATCTGGCTTTGGATCTGCTGAAGGTTTTGCGCCCGAACAGCAAGGTTATCGAGGCTCGACATGTCCGAATTCAGTTGCTGGCGGTAGAGTCCGCCACGGGTGGCCGCCAGGTTGGTATATGCCGAGAGCCATTGACCAGGCGTCATCCCCGTTGCGCCCATTTCCGACATGCTTCTGCCGAAGAGAGCATTCGCCGAATTGGCCGCTGCCCGAAGTTGCGATACGGCAGCGAACAGCGTCTGATAGCTCGACAACTGAGAGCGGTAAGGGGAGAACGTTTGGCTAATCAGACTGCCGGGAACCTGGATGAGGTTTTGCAGCCGGGTGATTTGCGCCTGGACGTTCTGCTCGACCATCTGGGCTTCATTGGCTACCGACGAAACGAGTTCGGCGTGGTTTGCCAGTTGAGTGACCTCGGTTGCACCTCCGCCGGCTACGCCGCCGCCGCCCGCCTGGGCGTCCTGTGCAAGGGCAGCACAAGCGACGATCGCGCCGAGGATCAATGCAGCCGTCTTACCTCGCTGGGAGCGCATTTGGCGACGTTCGGTTTGGGCATCACGCATGATCGGCTCCTGCCAAGTCTTCCTCCGCTTGGCGCCGCGTCCTCTCGATAGCCGCCGCGATGTATCGTTCGCGCCAGTCGGCGGTGCCGGAGCGGAGGTGCTGATCAAAGAGCACTTGTGCGCTCATTTCGGAGCGGAGGATTGCGATTGTTTCGGCATCGAGATGAGTCGAGATTCGGCGCGATGCTCCGCTTACCTCGGTAATGAAGTAGTCGCGCTTTCGCACGAGCGACTGAATGACTGCGATCTGAGAGTCGGACAATCCGAAATCGCGTTGGTACGCAGTTTTCGCCGAGGGTGTCAGGTTCTCGGTGGGCACGAATACGCGCACGAGGACGTTGTCACGGATTTGTGGCCAAATCTTGGAGTTCGATACTTGCTCGGGGGATTGCGCATCCATCCAGACGCAGCCGAGCTTCTTGCGCATGGTAACGATCCAGTTGCCGATGCGTTCGGCGAAGGCGTCGTCATCGAGCAAGTGCCAAATCTCGGGAAGCATCACGAGCGTTGGACCGATCCTTCCGGCGGCTTCCCGCACAGCGATTGATTGTTCGATTCGGTACGCCAGGTATGCGAGAAACGGCTTTCCGGTGACCGGCGTGGCGAGCAGACGATCGGTCGCCATTGAGATCCAGCGGCCGGAGTCATCATTTGCCGCGAGCTCGAAACTGTCTTCGAGATTGTCAAAATAGGCGGCATAGGGTCCATCGCCGACCCATAGGGACAGCTCGTCGGCCATCGGCCCCGCGGCGATCGATGCGTGAATCGTGGAGAGTCGCCATAGACGCTTGCCGCAAGTGCGGGCTGCGAAGAGTGCCGCCTGAAGCTCCCGCATATCCTGGGCAGTCAGTCGGTAAGCGGCGCGGGCCTCGACGAGTGTCTTTATCCACTCGACGAGAAAGTCGACATGCTTTGCTTGAACGAGCAGGCTAAGTGGGTTCAGATTTGCACGCTCTGCGTCATCCGCTCCGGCTTCGAAGCTCATATAGCGACCGCCTTGGAGCACGGTCGGTATGCGCATGGAGCGGTCCTTGTCCAGACCGATCGTCCACGCGTTCGGATACTTGCGGAATAGCGTTGCGCAAAGGAGCAAGAACAGTGTCTTGCCGAAGCCGGTGCGGCCGCATACGAGCATATGGCCAACGTCTTGTACGAACGCGGTGAACCAGAACGGTGTTCCGTATTCGGTAGGGAAAGCGGCAAGCGCGGGGCAAAGCTGGCCGGTTTCCTTGGTCAGGTGTCGGTTAATCGGCTCGCCCCGGGAAACCCCTCGCAGGGGAAACAGGCGAGCCGCTACCCGAGATTCGGGGAACGACCACCGAGCGCACTCACGCCACATTCCGGGGATCGTCGTAGCGAATGCAGACAGCGCATGCAAAGTCTCGCGAACGGGCACCATATGAGCGGAGTGAAGCGCCTCTTCGACAGCTTTGTGTGTTGCGAGTGCCTCTTGGCGAGCGACAGCATCGGCTTCCAGAATGGCGCCTTCGCCCATGGGGCAGTCGTAAACGCTTGAGTAGGAGAGGATTGAGAGGTTGTAGTAGCCGTAGGTGTCTTCGGCCATTTCGACTTTGCCTGCTTGTCGATTCGCCTGTGCTGCGGCCCGGCTTCGGGACTCGTTTTGGCGGGGCGCGTGCTCGACGTCGCCGCCGCGGATTGCGGCAGCGAACAATCCCCGAAGGTCGAGGCGCCGGTTCTCGTGGTATCGGCGCATGCGATTGAGAAACTGCATTGCAGTGCCCGGTGTCGCAAGCCGAAAGACGTGACTGATCGTGAGCTCACCCGGAATCTTGAGCAACCCGTCAAGACTGACAGGTGAAACCGTTTCCGGCCAGAACTCGCGTCCGGTTGGTACGCCAGTCGCGATGCCAATCCGGCAACGAGCATTTGCGTCGAACTTCAGGTAGTCGTGGCCCGGGATGATCTCGGCGTCGCACATGGCCACGTCGAGAGCCGGTGTGTCCGGGAGTGCAAGGGCGGTGATGTGGTCGGCCGAAGGGGAGGCGCACGCATGCAGGAACGCTCCGAGCTTTTCTTTTTCCAAGCGCTCGCAAGAGAGATCCGGATTCGATGCAATGAAGCCCTCCAGCATGCGCTCGAATGCGTCCACCGCGCCGGCGAGTTCCCCGGCGGCGTAGGCAAACAGGTATTGGTCCGACAGCGTAGCGCGCACGCCTTGCCAGAATGACGCGAGGACTGGCATGTGCTCGTGCGTGATTCCATGCATGAACCGTCGCGCAAACCGGTCTACGCCAACCTCCGGCGCCATGCAGATGGAGAGGGTATGACGATTTACGTAGTTCGCCGATGTGTTGAAGGTTCGGCGCATAGCATCGTCGACCCGTTGGGCGATGGGGTCGGGCATGGGAGCAGTCAGGTAGCGGCTGGTTCGACGACGATGTACCGTCCACCATAGCGAGATTGGTGCGCGAGTTAGAGGGCGCAATGCTTGAACGAGATTTCGGACCAGTTCCGCAACGCGCGTCGTTGACAGGCTGTCGGTGTCCGGGCCCGTGAAGGCATACGACGCCATGAGCGCCGAATCCTTGTTGACGATCAGCTGATCGGTGAACTTGAACAACCATGGTACGAGTTCGGCCACCGCGCGCCGATCGCCGTCGATCCGACGTTCAATTTGCGAGAGCGACTCCGTGTCAAAGGGCGAGACGAGCGGGGAGCTTTGCTGCTTCATACGAGGGCTCCGCGCCCGAAACCCTTGGGTCGGCAGTTGATGCGCTGATACCGAAACTGACGCGGCTCATAGTAGTCGCCTTGTTTCCGGTACCGGAGATAGCATTTGATGAGGTCTGGGTCTTTGCGGACCGATAGCCACAGTAGTGGGTGGGTCACAAGGGGCGCGCCCAAGACGTACCAGTTCTTCAGGCCGATCGCGATGAGTAGCACGGTTGCGACCTCGATCACCGCCCATGGGCGATCGACGCCTAGCAGACGGAATTGCTCGAGGGTGGTTTTGTCCACTTTGACCGCCAACCCGTTGTCGGGGTGGTCGTCGTCGAGACTGGCTAGGAGGTTTTCGCTCATCGGTTGTTCCGCCAGTTACATCGTTCCGGTGCAGGCGGCCCCGTGATTGAAGACCTGGGCCCAAAGCAGAGGCATGTTGAGTACGCCCATGGTGACAGCGACGCCACGAATGACGCTCGTCTTGATGTTGTGGCGGCCATCGTCCAAGCCCCACAGGATGAGAGAGCCGACAAGCATGGTCAGGGACACGATTTCAAGCAGCTCGTTGTCGAGCACTTCCTGATAGACGTTGCAGAGGCCACCATTCCATATGCCAGCGTGAGCCAATGTGGGGACAGTCGCGAGCCACAACGCCACCGCTACTAGTCGAAGACAGCGCTGTTCATTGCGATCCCTTCCCGGAGACATGCGCGGCGATGAGGCGAGTAACGCCTGGAGCGCGCGGAGACGGTTAGAAATGTGGCGTGTGGCCACAAGAAGCGATTTACGCATCGATCAATTCCTCGTTGGCAACTTTCGAAAACAGCAACCGCGTTACATAGCGGCCGCTCGACACGCCCAGAACTTCCCGGATCTCGACGGGGCCACGCGAAGCGCCGTGCCGCGCGGCATGAACGAAGAAGCGGAATGTCGAGGCGATTTTTTGGCGCAGATCTTCGAGCGGAAGAAGTCGTCCCTCGTCGCTCATACGGATCAGTGATTCCAGACGTGCTGGTGCGGTATCGGAGGAGTCGGCATGAAACGAAACGACTGACCCAGGGTGCCCGGTATTGAGCGCTTCCATCAGATCGAAAGCCTCCGCACCTCGCACTTCGCCCACGATGATTCGATCCGGTCGAATGCGTAGCGAGAACTTGACCAGCTCACGCATGGAGATGCCGTGGTTGGTTTCAAGCCCGATGTAGTTCGGTAGTCGAACCTGCAGCTCGGCCGTATCTTCGATCGTGATGGTCCGGTCGTCGGGGTCCATCGCGTCGAGCAGGGCGTTGAGAAGCGTCGTCTTGCCGGATGACGTACCACCAGAGAGCGCGACGTTAATGCGCTCGCGCATAACCCATTCGAAGAACTCACGCACGGCACCCCCGCCCGTCGACAAGCGCGAAAGGAGTGCCTCATTGGTTCGGGTGAAGGACGGCCGCACAGACGCGGGTAGTACCCGAAACGCGCCTGCTTCCTCATAGTCAGTCAGCGCGACTCTATGGCGCGTGTGCTTGCGAATACACAGCATGTCGCCATAGATTGCCACGGGGGCGCGGGCAGCGGCGATGCGAAGTCCTGGCAGCCGTGCATCAAGCAGGTGGGTTTGTTCCTTGGCGTTGATATTGGCGAGGATTGTGATCGCTCGGTCCAATGCATCTGGATGGACGTAGCAGTCTGGTACGCGCGACATTGTGCCGAGACGCTCGATCCAGATGTCGTCTGCCCGGTTGACCATCACTTCCTGAATGCCGGCTTCTTGCGCGAGCGCCCAGACGCTGCAGAGATATTCCTGCAGTACCTCGTGCGCGGTAGCGAGTGTGAGCTTATTCACTGTGCCGCCCTGGCGAGAGTTGATTGCGTGTGCGGCGGGTTCGCGGGCTGCTGAAACATCGGCCCCGCACTAACGGGCTGATTTAGCGCTCGATACACCTTGGACGCGTACTCGATACGCTTGCTCGGAGTGCGGGCGTTGTAGGCACCGACGGCAGACCATGTGAGACCCAGTTGCGCGATGTTCCGTGATAGCAGCCAAGCAGCGACATACAAGCTTATGCACGGGTCGAAAAGCTCATCGGACCGTATGCCGTAGTGAGACAGTGTCGGCACCCATGCCGTATCGATCTGCATGAGTCCAAGATCAGAGAACCCGTTAGGGTTGCGGTGGATCGCATGGGCGTTCCCATTGGATTCGACGCGTGCAATTGCTTCTAGCAGGCGAGGGCTGACATGGTGGTACCGCGCTGCATCGCTGATACATGAGCGCTCCCGAGCGGTGAATGGATCAGCGCGAGCTGTACCGGAAGCCAAGATCGTGGCGAACGCCACGACGAGAAACTCGGCGGTCGTTCTCATGGGGCCATTTCTGAGGACGTAAAGAAAAAGCCCGCCGAAGAGTGCGAGGGAGCGCCTCCTACGGCGGGCAACAGCGCGTGTCGGTCAGGGGAACCCGACGGCTCAATTGAACAGCTTTGGAGCGTGCTCGGTACCCAGATGATTGTGTCCGGCTTGCGAGGATCTAAGCGCCATTTCGCGAGGGCAGTATCGAGGTTTTATGACGCAGAGCTATAAAGCCAGGGTAACCGGAAAGGCGGGAAAAGCAGGAAGGGGAACAATGCTGGCAAAGGAGAAGGGCCCTATCCAAAGGCCGCGCGTGAAGCTACGAAGCTATCGCTTCACGCGCTAAATGCCACAAAAGCCTAAGGGCAAAGAGGCGCTGCGTAACGGGAAAAAGGAAAGGCGAATGGGCCAAACGCATAAAGGCCGGCCCGCGCCGGTAGCGCGTGCGGTGTGATTACCAGCCTCTGATCGGTTTGGCAAGCGTATGACTGCACGTGGAGCATCTGCGGGACGGGAGCAAGCCGAGGGAATCGCGACGACCGTTTTTAGATTGGAGGCGATCGTTCGAGGAAGGTTGCGGCTTGTTCAATGAGATGGCCACGTTAGATACCTGGTTGCTTGCCGGTGCGGTTGTCTGCGTCGCCGGTGTCGGCGCATTGCAGTGCGGGCCGAGTGGGACGCGTCAGCGGCTTATGCGTTGCGTGTCGAGGCGGACTCCGGTTGTCGGAGAGCAGACGCACGCTCGCGATCCAGTCGCGCCGCCTACTGCCCAGCACTTGGCGGTGCTGGACCATGCTTCGCTGATCGATGCGACCGGTCTCGCCGGACGTATCGAACGAATTCGCTCCAGTCTCGGGTTCACGCCAGAAAATTGGGCGCGTGATGTTCAGCCATTGCTGCAGCGCTTTACTGAGTTCGTGCAGCTCTTGCCCGCATCGGAGTCGCATCATCACGCGCAACCTGGTGGATTGATCGTTCATGGTCTCGAAGTCGCCGACTACGCACTACATGCACGCAATGCCTGGCGCTTGCCCTTGGGGGCCGACGCCCAGGAACAATTGCAACATGCGGCCCGTTACAGCTACGCCGTACTTATCGCCGCGCTTTTGCATGACATTGGAAAGGTAATGTCGGACCTGAAAGTCGAGTTGTCCTTGGGCTACGGTACACGGCCGTGGGTGCCGCTCGGCGGCAGTATGAAAGCGCAAGGCGCAAGCTGGTATCGCGTCGCATTTCCGGAGCCGACCGAGCGGGACTACCGAAGTCACGAGCGGCTAGCCTGCATGCTGATTCAGCCGTTGGTGCCGCCGCCAGCATTGGCATGGTTGGCGCAATATCCACCAGTCGTCGAGGAGTTGAACGCCTACCTCACGGGCGAAGGCATTGGCGGGTGTTCCATCGGACGCGGTGCAGAAGCAGCCGCGCCGGATTTCGGCCGAGCGCCTCGCAGTGCGATACACCGCATCATCAGCGAGGCAGATCAGCGGTCGGTGGCGGATAACCTAAAACACGGCACGCGGACTAGGTTTGCAGCGGCTCGCACAGTGCCGCTCATTGAGCGGTTGATGGAAGCTCTACGACGACTCTTGGCAGAGGGAGGGCTTCCACTCAATCGAGCGGGCGCCGTTGGCTACTGCGACGGCCAATCACTTTGGTGCGTCGCGGGCACGGTGGCGGATGCCGTGCGCAAATACCTTGCGGACAATGAAGTTCGGGATTCCGGAGGCGCGGGTGTTCCTGCGGACAACAACCGACTCTTCGACGTATGGCAGGAGTATGGCGCGCTAGTGCCGGCGCCAGATGGCGGGGCGATATGGACGATCGACGTCGCAGTTGGGGACTGGCGCCAGCGCTTCACCGTTTTGTGCTTTCCGCTATCGAAACTGTACGCAGACCCGGCTCGCTATCCAAGATCCTTGCCGGGCGGGGCAATTTCGGCCGCTGTTGGCAGAACGGCGGCAGATAACGTGAATGCTTCAGATGTCCCGTCGACTGACCAGCCTCGTGTGGAACTGGCGACAGTGGGTACGGAGATCACGCGTGACGAACCGCGACTCTCAAACGCCGAGGTGACCGAACAGGTGAGCGTTCGCCAAATGATTGATGCTGCCAACCCTACCGGTACTGGTTCGGAGACGTCTGCCGTGAGCGATGCTGCAGGAACCGAACCAGCCTGTGCGCCACAGAACGACGATGTCCATCAGAAGACCGGCGGACTCGCATATCTTCTGGACGCGGAAACGGCATCAGCGTTGCTGGAAGACGATTCGCCGGTGGGAGGTGCAAAGGGCGAGGTACCCACCGAACTTCGCGAGCCGATGCGACCGAAGCAAAAGGCTCGACGGTCTCAGACAGCATCGCTCGCTACCGCGGGGCGATCGAAGCCACGGCCAAACGCGGAACGGTTTCTAGCTTGGGTACAAGACGGGGTTGCGAGCGGCGCGTTGCCGTACAACGAATCGAAGGCGCGGGTCCATTTCGTTCCTGAAGGAATGCTGCTGGTGACGCCAGGGATCTTCAAGGACTATGCGGCTGCGCATCCGGACGTGATCGAAGTCGAGCCGACGGATGACGCAAAGACTCCTGAGCGTTGGAAGGTCGTTCAGCGCGATTTTCAGAAGTCGGGTTATCCGGTGCCTGGAGAGCCCATTGGCGCGTCAGGGGTAGGTCCGCGCGTCGCCCGCTCGTTCTTGCTTCACTACAACATCAAGGGAGCTGGCGGCCGACAATTGATGGTTATGCGCGTGCCCGAGCCAGAGCGGTTCTTCAATCCTGTGCCGCCGCCCAACGCTCTGATTCAGTCGAAGCAAGTCGACGGCGCCGAAAGCGAGCGAGGGAAACCCTGATGGCCTATCCGCTCGAAAACCACTTTCGTAAGCCCGTTGAGCTGTGCTCTTCGCTCATCGCGCTGGCTGCAGCGGGGGCGTTGTGGGTCCATCCTGGGCTATTTCTCGTTACCCCTCTAACCGGCGGTTCAGCGACTGTTGCGCTTTCGCTGCTTGCGGGGCTGCGCGGTAAGCAAGCTTGGGCTCTCCTGCGATTTCAACGCAATTTGCGGCAATTGCATGACTATCGACTGTTGCCGGAAGAGGTGCCTTGGTCGCGATCGGAGGTGTTCCTAGGCAAAGGATTTCGTTGGACGGCGCTACACACGCAGCGACTGTATCAGGCACGCCTTCCAGAAAATCGGCACCTGCTCGCGCGCGGGCCGCTGTACGAACGTGCGCGGGAGCTTGAGCGTGCATGGCCGGATGGCTGGATTTCGGAAGTAACGAGAAGGCAGGTTTGGTGGAACCCGGTCGCGCCGCTGCCAAACTTTGGTGGTGCGGCCGAATTGCACGGCATCGAGCCAGACGAACGGGATATCTGGTTTGACGTTGGCGAGCGCGTCGGGCACATGGCCGTGCTGGGAACGACACGAGTGGGCAAGACTCGGCTATGCGAGCTTCTGGTTTGCCAGGACATTCGGCGTGGCGACGTCGTGATTGTTTTCGATCCGAAGGGAGACGTCGATCTATTGCTTCGGATGTATGCCGAATCTCGTCGCAGCGGCCGCGAACGCGAGTTCACGTTTTTTCATCTTGGGTACCCGGATAAGTCGGCACGCTATAGCCCGATTGGCACGTTCTCCCGCATCACGGAGGTTGCCACGCGGATCGCGGGGAATCTGCCGGATGAAGGGCAATCCGCTGCGTTCCGTGATTTCGTGTGGCGATTCGTCAATGTCATGGCGCGCGCGATGACAGCGCTTGGTATGCGTCCCACCTATGCGCTGATTTACCAAAACGCAGTCAATATCGACGGGCTGGCACTTGAATACCTCGAGTTCTGGCTCGATCGAGATCATGCGGGCTGGCGTGACGCATTGCCTGAATGCGGAAAGGACATAGCCGAGCGTGCGAAAAAGACGGGCCGCTCGCTTTACATGGTGCAGATGCTTTCGCTTATGCAGGAGAAGAGTTGGCATGAACCTGTCGCCGATGGTCTGGCGTCCGTGCTTAACAACGACAGGACGTATTTCGAAAAGCTTGTCTCTTCTCTCTATCCGCTCCTGGAAAAGCTCACTTCGGGGAAGATGGCCGAGCTGCTTTCGCCAGACTATGACGATCCGAACGACGAGCGCCCCGTCTTCGATTGGAACCGCGTCATCGATCGCGGGGGGATCGTTTACGTCGGGCTGGATGCACTGTCTGATTTCGAAGTCGCGAGCGTCGTCGGGAGTGCGATGTTTGCCGATCTCACGTCAACCGCGGGGCGCATCTACAAGTACGGTCATGCATACGGGCAGGCTGTGGCGGGTGGGAAGCGAAAGGTGTCCATCCATGCCGACGAGTTCAACGAGGTGGTCGGTGACGAATTCATTCCACTCGTCAATAAGGCGGGCGGTGCAGATTTCCAAGTGACGGCGTATACGCAGACGAGCGCTGATCTCGAGGCGAAGGTCGGGTCACGAGCCAAAGCGGAGCAGATCTTCGGAAATTTCAACACTGTGGTGATGTTGCGCGTCAAGTATCCCGCGACAGCGAAGATACTTACGGATCAATTACCAATGGTGGAGGTGAAGTCCCTGACGCCGGCGTCGAGTGCGACGGATGCAGTCAGGCGAGGCGAAGGCACCGAGTTTACCGCGCAGACGCACGACAAGATCGCCGTGCGCGAAGTTCCGATGCTGCAGCCCGCGGACCTTATGCAATTGCCGAAGGGGCAAGCGTTTGCGCTGATTGATGGCGGGCGCCTCGTGAAGCTTCGGCTACCGGTCATTGTTGGTGAGGGCCTCCGCGGCGTCCCTGGACTGGACGATGTGGTTGCCGACATGCGACAGAAGTACGCGCTTCATGCGCGACAGATCGACGCGGCTAATCCGACGGGTGACGGCAAAGGCCCGACGCTCCGCCTGCTGTGCGAGGAGCCCGGTGAGCAGTTCGAAGACGACCGGCAGGTCGCCGCCCAGCGAGGCGGTAGCGAAACAATATCGACTTGCCAACCGGGGCTGACAACCCGAGGTCGCGGCAGCGACTTCTGAAGAAATCCGGACAATACGGCGCTATGGCGGACGCACAACGACGCGACGGGAACGCCGATGGCGTGAAGTCCTTTTTCTGGGTGCTCGACCTGGCAATTCATCTCTTGCTTTGGGTCGTTCTCGTAACGTTTCTGGCCGTGCTGGCGGACATTGGTGCGGCGTACACGCTTTGGCGAGACGATCCGGTTGGCGGGATTCAGGGACTCGTCCGTTACTACGTCGCGCAAACAACGGCGCCTGACTTGGGCCGGAAGGCGGCCGACGGGCTCTATTGGATGTGGTTCGGATGGACGGGTATCGATGCGTCGGCCCGTGCGTACGTAGCTGGGGCGGCGCCGAGCCATGGCTTACAAGCGGCCTTCGGTAGGCTGCTGTTCGGCGACGGGACAACGGTCGTGGATCTGGCGATGTACGGGGTTAAGCTTGTCGCGATTCGCGCTGCAATGCTGCTCATGGCGATTCCGCAATTCGCCCTCGCGATGTTCGTTGGTCTTGCTGATGGGCTTGTCGCTAGATATATTCGGCGAGCACAAGGAGGCCATGAATCCGCGACGCGCTATCATCGTGCAAAGCGGTTGCTGACGCTCGGGTTAGTTCCATTCCTGTCGACGATCTGGCTCGTTGCACCCGTGCGCATACCGATCACGGTATTGTTTGGTCCTATGTCGCTCGTTGCGTTCGTTGCGATTCGGACTTTGGCGAAGTTTTACAAGAAATACGTCTAGCCTGGACGCACTACTGGTTATTCTGAGGGGCTTCTTTGCCATCCAGTCGCACATTGCAAACGAACTACTGCGCCATCCATCGTTAGCTCAAAGCCAAAGCTGCAGCGATAGGCGAGGTATGCGGCGACGCTCCGCCCAGGTTACGGGGGCGCTCATGATGTACTCCCCGGCCACGGCAGTGCGACGCTGCGCAAGCCTTCCAAATTGACACGCGCATATACCCTGATGAACGTGGCTCGGCGATCGGAATCATTACACCTGCCTTTGCAGTGGGATACGCCGAGCGCGGCGTCGAGCGGTCCGCTCCACAGCGCGCGGCCACTTGGTCCGAACCAGAAGGCACGCGCGTGCCGGTTGCCGTGACAGTGTAGACAGCGCCCGCGATTGCCTATGGGTGGCTAGTTGATGGTCAGCGGGATATCGATCGCCTGCAGAAGGGGACCGTGCCAAATCAAGGCGACACAAGTTTCAACGGGCGGAGTGCAGCGCCGTCAACCAGCGACGGCGGGCCGGGCGTCGAGGAGGTACGCTTTGAAGGCCTCGCCTACTTCGGGGTGGCGCAGCGCGAACTCGACCGTCGCCTTCAGGTAGCCGAGCTTGCTGCCGCAATCGAAGCGCGTACCACGATACCGATACGCAAGTATTTGCTCGTCGGTGAGCAGGGACTGGATTGCATCGGTAAGCTGGAGTTCGCCGCCCACGCCAGGATTGAGTGCACGCAGATGCTTGAATATCCGTGGTTTGAATACGTATCGGCCCACAACGCCAAGGTTCGACGGTGCGTTCTCGGGCGAGGGTTTCTCGACGATTCCCGAGAGTTTGACGATTGAATCTTCCCATGCCCGTCCGTCCACGATACCGTACGACTTCGTCTCTGAAGGCGGGATTTCTTCCACACCAATCACCGAGCTGTGATAGTGGTCGAAAACCTCGACCATCTGCTGCATGACCGGCGGCT
Source organism: Paraburkholderia sp. (assembly GCA_004322045.1). Taxonomy (GTDB): domain Bacteria; phylum Pseudomonadota; class Gammaproteobacteria; order Burkholderiales; family Burkholderiaceae; genus Trinickia. Next base: position 71,186 of record SCRN01000049.1, on the reverse strand, counting down.
TCCCGTAGACGAGGTCATCAGCGAGTATCACCGCGAACGGATTGTCACCGACGAGCTTTTCGGCGCATAGCACGGCGTGACCCAAACCGAGCGCCTCGGGCTGACGTACATAGAAGCAGTCGACGTTGCCTGGCTTGATGCTGCGCACGAGTTCGAGCAGTTTATGCTTGCCGCGCGCCTGGAGTTCGGCTTCAATCTCGTATGATTTGTCGAAATGATCTTCGATCGCGCGCTTGCTTCGCCCCGTCACGAATATCATTTCGGTGATGCCTGCTGCGATGGCCTCTTCGACCGCGTACTGGATCAGCGGCTTGTCGACGATCGATAGCATTTCCTTCGGGCTGGCCTTCGTGGCTGGCAGGAAGCGTGTGCCGAGCCCCGCCACGGGAAATACCGCCTTGGTAACTTTTAGCATGTACTTGTCGGTGCAATGTGTGACGCAGGTGAGGTGCCCTGAAACCAGGACAAAGTATCGACGGGCTGAATTTCAATCGGTCGGGCGTGGCGGGTGCGAACTGCATCCGGGATGGCCGGGGTAGACGGGCAATGCCACCGGCCAAGGCAAAGTACACCTATCGCGTGCGCACGTGTCAGTGCATGACGCCCGAAAGTATCGCGGGATCGTCGGTGCGAAGACCGCAAACCAGCTTGTCGGAAGTCGATAGCGCCTCGATCTGCTCAGGCGTCAGCTTGCCGATCTGCGAGGTCATTTCTTCGGAGAGGCCAAATAGCCGTGCTCCATTCTCGCGGTTTTCGCAGATCAATCTCTTTGCGAGCAAAAGGTACATTCGATTGAAATCGATGATTGCATCCTGCAACTTGTCGTCATTCGACATATTCGCGGCCGCTGGTTAGTGGCATATTCGGTGCCGGCGATGACTGGAACGCCTACCGCCGGGGAACCGCAGGGTGGATAGCAGTCTATCGATTTCGGCCATACGGGAAAGCCAAAACATTGTCTGAATCCGACAAAGCGGCAAGCCGCGCCGCCGTTCAGCGAGAGTGCATGGCAACTGTAGGGGGAAGGTGGCCACGCTACTCTGCCCGCCCGGGATTGATAGTCGGCCCTGAACAATTCGTTTTGTTGCGCTGACCGAACTACGCCGTCGACGGCGTAGCGGTTTTGAAGCTAAGCAAGGCGGCGAGAACCAGGGCGTAAAAAAAGCCGCAGCCGGCGCAGGATCATCCGCAGGTTATGGCCGGTGCCGCACAGCACCGCATGAATCGCATCGCCCAACGTACCCTTGAGCCAATTGCGTCCGAGCTTGCCGTCGGCCTTCATGTGTCCAATGGCTGGCTCGATCGCGCTGCGCCGCCGGATCATCGCGCGCAAGCCTCGGGTGATGCCGCGTCGCAGGCCAGGGTGATAGACTTTCGCACCGTCAATGGCGACGCCCTTGTAGCCGCGATCGACGACGGCGATCTCCGGCTGAACGTCGCTCAAGATCGCCGCTCAAGATCGCCGCCTGCTCCAACGCTTCGGCCAACGTGTGCCCGTCGTACGGATTGCCCGGCATCGAGCGCGCTCCGACTACCAGACCTTCCTTGTGCGTCGTCGTGATCGACACCTTCACGCCGAACTCGTACGGCTTGCGAGCCTTGCCTTTTGCCAGGCATTCCACTTCCGGCGCATGCAGCGCGTACAGCTTGTCCTTCTGCTTCTGCGTGAGAATGCGCTTCGTGCGGCCAATCAGATCTTCCAGCGCCGCCCGGCTTTGATGAGCAACGTCGTCCAATTGCCGCTCGACGTCGCGCATCACGCGTCCCACTCGCGAACGCAACGTGCGCAGCGCTTTCTTCATCCGCTTGTACTGCTTTGCATGCGCGTAGCGACCAATCTGGCCGGCCAGTCGTGGCGCTTCGCGATTGTAGTGCGGATTTCGGCGATCATGATCAGCCATTTCGGCGATCGTGATCAGTCTGGAAGGTGGTGTTGCGCGATGGATGGATTATAGCGAGAGCGATCACGATCAAGGGTGAATCGGGACACTGCAAGCCGATTTCGAGAGCGTTACGCAGTAACGGCCGCGCCGAAGTATTCGTCCCACGCGGGCGTGCCTGGTTCGAGCGTCGAGATGATTGGATCGTCGGCGCCTGCGATCAGTTTTTCCAGCATTTCCCGCTGCGTTACGCCATAACGCCTGGCCAAACGCCGTAGCGCCAATACCGTACCGGACGCTACCCATGCATTGATCCGCATTTCGCCGTTCTCTCCAGCCGATGCGCGGCGCGTGCGGTATTGGGCCTGCCGTTGTGCCGATGTGTTCGTCATATGTGCCCCCTGCGTTATGCGGCAACGGTGCTCGCCGATCCATCCGGACTGGCGCGCTTGATGGCCGAGGCGATCGGTTTTCCCGCACGCATCGAATCGCCCTTGATCGGCAGCTTGTGAGCCTGATGGACGAGCCGACCGAGGATGGCATCGGCGAGTGTGGGGTCCTGGAGCCACGCGTGCCAGTGTTCGAGCGGCAACTGGCTGGTGATCACGGTCGAACGCGTGCCGACGCGATCGTCGAGCACTTCGAGCAGATCGTTGCGCGCGCCCTGATCGAGATCCTGCAAGCCCCAGTCGTCGATTAATGTTGCGCGCAACATTAATCGACTTATGTGCAGTAGCGCGTGCCGCCTGTTACGTCGTATCGGTTCCGGCCTCGACTACTCCACATAACTTTCTCATAGCCGCTTCAACCATTCGATCACGTCGACGCCGACTTTAGCTCCCCCTACGGCGGGCGGAGCTAAGGCCTCTGGGAACACCTGAGTGAGCGCTTGACGCTTGAGGTCGCGATCGGCGCGTGCATACTTCATCGTGGTGTTCAGCGTCGCATGTCCGAGCCATTGGCTGATTGTCGCGAAGTCGACGCCAGCCTTCAGTAGGCAAATCGCTGTCGTGTGCCGTAGCGAATGCGGATGGATCCGCTTCTCCTGCACCGTGCTCGCCGTGGCTGTTGCGGCCGCGATGTACTTGTTGAGCAAATAGCGCGCGCCGAAGCGCGTGAGCTTGCCACCGCGTCGGTTAGCGAACATCGCCCGATCGTTTGTCGCGTCCGTCGAAGTCGTCTGTGCAAGCGCTCGAAGTGGCGCGGCGGTGGAGGCCCAGATGGGGCAGAGCCGCACCTTGCCGCCTTTACCGTGCAGCCGTACTTGATAGGGCGGCTCCGTCCTTACGTCGCGCAGCTTGAGATCGAGCACTTCCTGAACACGAGCACCGGTATTGAGCATCAGCGCGAATAACGCATAGTCGCGTCGACCTACCTCGGTTGAGCGGTCGATCTGCCGAAGCAGTGTCTCGACTTCTACCGTCTCGAGATACTCCATCGACGCACAGCGACCTCCCCGTTTGAACGGAAGATCGAGCACGCGCTGAAACTCTGCGAGACGCTCGGGCGACTCGCTCGCGAGGAAGCGCGCAAAGGTATGAAGTGCGGCCAGCCACGCATTGCGCGTGTCGATGCCGTTGTGGCGCTCGACCTCGAGGAATGTGAGGAAGCACGTCACATGTTCGGCGGTGAAGGCTTCGAGGCCAAGGTCTTCGAGGCGCCGACTGCTGTCGTTGGACACGAAACGCAGGAAGAGGACCAATGCGTCGCGGTAACTGCGGATGGTGTGCAGGCTCATGCCACGCAAGGCCGGCAGATACTCACGGAAGAATTTCTCCAGGCACAGGCACAGGCACAGGCCGAGGTCGTTGGGTCGTGCGCGCTTCATAAGTTGTCTCCGCTGATCAGGTAGCCGAATCGCGCCTCGAAGCGATCACTGGCGACTGCAGCAATGTCCGGCATCCACTTCAGGTAATACGCGGTTGAGACGATCGATACGTGCCCCATATACATGGCTAGCTTCGGCAGATTGGACTGAACGTCAGCGCCTTGCCGATACCAACGCAGCAGCGCTTGCACCGCGAAGCTGTGCCGGAAGTCGTGAATACGCGGCCACCGCCCGTCGGCACTCTGGACATTGGCTGAGCGGATCAACGACTGCAGGCCACGGCTCAGACCGGTTCCCGTATAGGCGCGCAGCCCGCGCGTGGTATTGCACAGTAAGGGCGAATCGGGCGCGGTGCTCAACGGCGGCGCCAACCGCAGTCGCAGGAAAGCGCGCAGCTCCCGACATGTATCGGGCGACAGCGGCACGAAGCGCGACTTGTGAAACTTCGATTCTCGAATCCGGAGCACGCCCACTGTCGGATCGGCATCGGCCAAGGTCAGACGCAACAACTCGCCGCGGCGTAGGCCGGCCGTGTAGAGCAGGACAACAGCCAGCCGCAAGACTGGTAACAACGGCGAGCCTGGCGTCGGACGCTGCTGCGCGGCGATCGCCAGCATGCGCCTAACTGCGTCTGGACCGAAGATTACCGGTGCGCAATACGGTCTCGGCCGCGGGAACCGGTTGGCGTCGGGCACGAAGCAACCCGGCTCAGTGCGCTGCCGATACAAGCAGAAGTTACGCCCCTCGCGCTGTCGGTTACGTCGGACGTTGGCTGTCAGGCTGGCGAATGACCTGCTCCACTCATCGAACAAATTCTGATCAAGATCCGAGGCCGCACGATCGTGCATGAACTGAAGCAGCGAGACGAGCATTCGCTCGACCCCGTCGTAACTACGTCCGAGCGCACGTTTCCATTGCAAGTAGCGATCGACAGTAGCGTCGAGCGCTGTGCCAGGTCGCGGCGGGTTCATGACAACCTCCCCACGCTGTTAGACGACAGCGTGGGGAGCGACAGCCCCAGCTCGCGTAGCGCTTCGGTTTGTAGCCTCAGGTGGACGCAGGTACTCTCGAGCGTACGGTGACCGAGCAGATCGCCGATCACCTTGATTCCGGCGCCACGTTCAAGCAGGTGCATAGCAAAGGCATGGCGCAAGCTGTAGGACGACGTGCCCTCCAGAGGTAATTCGCTCTGCCGCGCACGCTTCTCATAGACGTCGCATAAGGCCGTGTGCTTGATCGGGCCGGCCGGCGTGTGCCCACGCAGAAAAAGTTGCGGATGAGCACCGCCCGGGCGTCCGCAACGTAGATAGCGCTTGAGGATGCGAAGCGCCTGATCCGACAACGGCAGCACCAGCGTCGAGCAAGTCTTGCACTGTTCGACGCGCAGGGTCCTGTTTGCCCAGTCGATCGATTCCAGCGTTAACGTCACGATCTCGGAGGGACGTAGCCCGTAATACGCCATCAAGTACAGCATCGCATGGTCACGGCACCGGAGCGAATCGGAGCGGTCGATTGACCGCAACAACTTCTGCACGACGCACCAGGACAGCGCGCGCCGGACGCCGATATTAGCGACCTGCTACCGTTTAACTTCGCTTGACAGCAGTCCGTTACCGGGTAACCGTGATCGCGACTGCGCTGGGTCGAAGTATTGGTCCCACTGTTCCGAATCAGGATCGAGTCGGCGAACGATCGCGTCGTCCGCTCGCGCGATCAATCGTTCCAGCATCTGACGCTTCGTTACCGAGTAACGGCGAGCCAACCGTGTCAAAGCCAGATAGGCTTCCGTGCTCACCCACATATCCAGACGCCGATCACCGTTGCCGTCCTTGCCCGCCGTCTCGCGCCTTGCTCGATAAGCCGCTTGCCGCTGCGCCGTCGTTTGAGTCATATCCCAACCCTTCGTTACCCGGTAACCATCGATTTGAGACATGTTACCCGGTAACGCCAGGCCTAACGACGTGTGGTGGATTTAGCGCTTAGTGCGGCTGCAAAGCCGATCAAAGATAGTCGATGAAAGTTCGATACGGAGAAGATGTGGCGAATCACTCTGACCCCGAGTCATGCGGCATGCACCGCGGGGTGCAGGTCGAAGCGTTGACAGGGGAAACTGACAGGCCAGCCATTGAGCCGCGAAATAATTACTCCGAGATGCCGACGCTGTTAAGCGAAGCGGAAGGCAACATGGCGCACGGCGTCAATCGCAAGTCGTGTGCTGATCCTGCGCGGTCGGAGACCCTGCGCATGTCGGGAAGTCTCTCATACGGAAGCAGCGAGATCTCATCGGTGTCCGGCGCGGTCGGGCCGGACGGGACTGGGAAGGTCAATGACCGCAAGCCAGTCATCGACGCCGATGAGAAGTCGGATACACCCATACTACCGAAGAAGTTGCCGAACAAAGGAGATGATCCGGCGGAGGCAATGGAGGGAAGGGGTGTAACCAGAGGGAACGCCGACGGGAACCCCGCGTGCCGGACACAGAGCCGGGATAAATGCGCGTCGATGGGACTCGAAGGCGTACGGGAAGCCGCAAGGCGGAACCGGAAGTTGCGTTTCACGGCATTGTTGCATCACGTCACACCGTCGCTGCTGGTGGAGAGCTTCCATGCTCTGCGCAAGCAGGCGGCGGCTGGCGTGGACGGCGTGACGTGGCGCGACTATGAGAAGCACCTTTATGGGCGCGTGCATGGACTGCACCGGGAAATTCAGTCCGGGGCATACCGTGCGCAACCGTCCAGGCGGGGCTACATACCGAAGGCGGACGGCAGGCTGCGTCCGCTGGGCATTGCAGCGCTGGAAGACAAGATCGTGCAGCAGGCCGTATCGACGGTACTGAGCGTGATCTACGAGCAGGACTTCCTCGGCTTCTCATATGGATTTAGGCAAGGACGCGGTCAGCATGACGCGCTTGATGCCTTGCCGATCGGGATCGTAAGTCGCAGGGTGAACTGGATTCTGGACGCGGACATTCGCTCGTTCTTCGATGAAATCGACCACGAGTGGATGCTCCGTTTCCTGTCTCACCGGATTGCCGACCGACGGATGATCCGCCTGATCGATAAATGGCTGAAGGCAGGCACCATCGAGGATGGACGCCGCGTAGCTTTGACGCGGGGTACACCCCAAGGGTCTGTGATCTCACCGTTGCTCGCCAATATCTACCTGCATTACGCACTGGATCTGTGGGCTCAGCAATGGCGTAACCGACATGCCGCCGGCAACGTGATTATCGTTCGCTACGCCGATGACAGCGTGCTGGGGTTTCAGTATGAGGGCGAGGCGCGACGATTCCTGGCAGCAATGCGGGAACGGCTGGCCAAGTGTTGACGCTGGTCTAAATCCGACAGCAAACGACGATACCAAAGAGCCGGTTTGGCATGGTTGGAAGCCCGCGAATGCCGCGCTTCCAACCGTGCAAGAGTGTAGCGAACCCACGCCGCGTCAGGGGTTCGCTGCGCCGGGCTGCGCCCGCCCTTGACTGGTCAATTTTCGTGCCTTGTTACAAAGACGCCGTCGTTTAGTGTCGGATTTAGACCGGCGTTCACACCAAGTTCGGACTGGAGCTTCACCCGGACAAAACGCGGCTGATTCGCTTCGGGCGATTCGCCATGCAGCAATGCCGGGAACGTGGAATCCGAAAGCCGGAGACGTTTGACTTTCTGGGCTTCACGCACTGCTGTAGCAAGCGACGCAGTAACGGCGACTTCAAGATCGTCAGGCTGACGATCAAGAAGCGGATGCGCGCGACGCTGGTGGCAATTCGGGAAACGCTAGCGCGACGTCGGCATGAACCAGTGCCCGTGGTAGGTCGGTGGCTGCGGCGAGTGTTGCAGGGGTATTTGAATTACCATGCGGTGCCTGACAACATGCGGCGGCTGGCTGGATTTCTTTATGAAGTCAGTCGCGCTTGGCGTCATGCCTTGCTACGCCGAAGTCAGCGCAGACGCATGCCCCGGACGCCAACATTCTGACGCTGTTTGACCCCAAGGGGCCAAGGCAGGAGCCTCGCCGCCACGATATTCCGCAATCTGCGACAGCGGCGGCTATCGTCAAGAGGCGACTCAACCTGATCACGAAGAACAGCGAGAACCAGCGGATACTCGGCGCGACCGTGCCGGAAACCGTGAGCGATGCGCTCTCGGAGATCTCGGCAACGATGGTGAAAGATGGCGTCGCGGTTGCAAAATTTGCCTGGACCGATATCCGACGCACTATCGAGACGTTGCTGATCGAGGAACTGCGCGTGTCCAAGGCCCTGCGATCGCAAATTCTTTCGCATGGTTTGGGCGGTGTTCAGGCCCGTCATTATGATCGAGCCAACTACGTCTACCAGATTCAACCGGTGCTGGCACGATGGGATGCTTGGGTCAGAACAGGAGCGAAACGAGGCGCTTCCCGACGCGGTTCGGAGCATGCCGTGGCGGAGGACGAGTAAAGTATCACATTGACGATGCGCAGTGCATAGTGCTTTCGCATGATGCTAGTGCTGGTTTAGATGAAATGCGGCAGCGTGCTCCTAATCGACGTGTTGATGGTTGAATCTGCAGCCATAACTCGTCATTCGCTCGCACCTGCCCGCAGACACTTGAGTGAACGGCGCCTGTTGGTCTTCTCCGGGAAGCGGTGCCACCATGTGCAGCCTGACTTCGGGTACATCCGTCACGATCCGCTCCTATGCCCGTTGACGCGCCCGTCGCATATGGCCAAGCGATGCGAGTTTGACGAAGAAAAATATTGCGATGGAAAGCCACAAAGGCGTGGTTATGGAATTGGTCGCATTGGCCGCTGCGCCCCGTATGATAAAAAATGCCACCCAGCATGTCTGCGGCAGAAATGCAGTGAGGGTCAGTGGATCTCGTGAGACGATCCACTTGAGGATTCGTACGATCAAGGCCCAGATGCCTCCATAAAGCACGCCGAGATAGCGGTGCGCTGCGAACGAGTCCGCATACCAGGTAAATGGCATGTGATAGAAGCCATCCGGCGTGATGAAGCCAAAGAAGTCCTGCGCGAAATGGATGGCAGGGTCGAACGAGTCCGGATCGACCTTGAGGAAGTAATTCAGGGCCCCCGTCCCGAATCCTACTAACGGAGATGAGGTCGTCTGATCCATTCCGGTGTACTTGTAGAACACGACGTGCAGCCCATGAATCAGGAACATCTCCGGTAATGCGATTTCGTCGGCCGAGCGCAGAAGCAGGAGTGCTAGGGCAGCAGCAAGCAGGCCGCCCCCGTAGACGGCCAGCTTCTTTCCCAGATTGTGGTCGGAGTTCGCCAGTAGCAACAGCACCAGCGGCATGAGCGGCATGAGCAGAAACGAACGGACGCCGGTTTTGAGACAGAAGTAGGTGTAGATCAACAGGACTATACCCATGAAGACATAGCTGCGCAGCAGGTAAGCCATGACCAGTGTGGATGTGCCAATGATCATGAACACCCAGCCGTAGGCAACGCCTCGATACGACACATAGGTTGCGTAGTCGATTGTGCCGGCTTCAAAAAAATAGACAACGGCGCCGAGTATGAAGACAACGAAATACAAATTCCGGATAAGTGTCGGATCAATTCCAATATGCTGCCGGTTAAGCACAAATGGGGTATTGCAAATTGATAACACAGACAGAAAATTCAGATTGAACAAGGCGGCATACAGACTCACTTCCATAAAGGTCTGCTCGTCGATTTCGTATATCTTTCCGGTGAATCCTTCCTGGTGGTAAAAAACGCCCCCAAGATGAAAGACGAAAATAAGGAGCGTATAGTAAGTCACCACCAGTCCGAAGAATCCACAGAACCTGTCGCGACGAATCAGCCATATCGACCAGGCGAGGGTAAGCGAAATGCTGATCGCGTCGACGACGCATGCGGGACTGAAGGCTGAGGTCATCTAGACGGTGATAGTCAGGACTCAAAAGGACCCGCACGGGTTTGTCGGTGAAGGTGGAGATTCATCCCGGTTGGGCTCGCGGCGCCGCCAGTGTAGCGCCTGCGATCGATTTGAATCGCCTGCTGTCAGGAATTCTCAGAATATGTTGGTTATGCGCTGGCATGTTCGCGCCTTCGACCGCAAACACCAATCCTTCCGCGAGTTCGTGCTTGCCCGCATCGACGCGCTGAATGCGAGCGAAGAAGAAGCTCTCCTGCACGAGCGCCCGAAGCCCGACTGGCCGACGGTGCATCGCGAGTTGGGCAAGAAGGGCGTCACGCTCGATCTGTTGTGGAACGAGTACAAGGCTCAGGAGCCGGGGGCTACGACTATAGCCGGTTCTGCGAACATTACGAGCGTTGGGCGGCTACCCTTCCGGTAACGCTGCGTCAGGCCCATGCGCCCGGCGAGAAGTTGTTCGTCGATTACTCTGGCAACAAGCTGGGCATCGTTGATCCGCACACCGGCGAGATCCGTGAGGCCGAACTGTTCGTCGCAACGCTCGGCGCGTCGAACTGCACGTATGCGGAAGCGACGTGGACCCAACAACTCGAGGACTGGATCGGCTCGCACGTGCGTGCCTTCGCCTTCCTTGGTGGCTGCGTAGAGATTGTCGTGCCGGACAACCTGAAGTCCGGCGTGCATAAGCCCGACTTCTACTATCCGATTCTGAATGTAAGCACTTCGCGAGGGCCGTTCGCAACACGGCGCGCACGTGAGGCATGATCGGGTATCGGGCGCTGGGGTTCGCCCGCTGGCAATCAGCCCGCGGAGGCTGGCGGACAAGGCTGCCCTGGCAGCTTACTTGCCACGTTCCAGGGTAGTAATTCGTCAATGCGGTTAATGGGGTGATCGGCGATATGGGTCAGCACGTATTCGAGGTAGGCGCGCGGGTTGATTCCGTTCAGCTTGCACGTTCATGCCGAGTCCCGGACTATGCCGAATCGAAGTACACAGGCGCTTGTTGAACGACACGCTTTGCTTTTTGTTCCGGCATAGTCTGGAGCCCTATCCCGCCAGGTGACGGGAAGGAGCAACAGACATGAGCATCGAAGCGTACTATCACCGCCCGGCAATGCTGACCCGCCTTCGAGAAAGACCGCTGGGGTGTTACATCGACCTGTTCGCCGAACAACTGCAACGCGAGGGACATTGCCAACAAGGGGCATGGCGCAATCTGCGCGTAGTAAGCGACCTCAGCCATCGGCTCGCTCGCAGACATCTTGACGTCGGCGACGTCAGCGAGCAAACACTGGACGCGTATCAATCGTTTCGGCGACGATACTGGTGTCCAACGATATTTGATCGTCCTGCTCTGGATAGGTTGCTCAACACGCTGCGTGACATCGGAGCGTGTCCACAGCGTCCCATTGCAGTATCAGGTTTTGCCGAGCAGATAGAAGAGGAATTCATACGCCATCTACTGCGGGATCGTGGACTCGCAAAGGTATCAATAGTTCGACATCTTCCTGTGGTCCGCATATTCCTGCAGGAGTGTTGTATCCACCGTTCTCGTGACATTCGCGAGCTGACAGGCCCGGGATATTCTCGACTTCATCGAACGTCATGTTCACGATCACAGCCCTCGATCAGCTCAGCTCATGTGCTGGACCCTTCGCTCATTTGCACGCTTCATGCGGTATCGTAGCTACGTCACTTCCGACCTGGCGGCGATTGTCCCGAGCGTAAGAAGATGGAAGCTTGCCTCGCTTCCCAGTTACCTGCAGCCAGACCAGATTCAATCGGTGATCGACACTTGCAAACGGGATACTCCGATCGGGCGGAGGGACTACGCGATCCTTCTACTATTGGCCCGTCTCGGCTTACGCGCAAACGAGATCGTGTCTCTCGATCTCGACGATATCGATTGGCACGCCGGCACGCTGACGGTCCACGGCAAAGGGCGTCGGTGTTCCGAGTTACCGTTACCTGATGAGGTCGGGGTTGCTTTAGCAAATTATCTCGAGCGCAGTCCCCCTCAGTCCCGTAGAAGGCGGGTATTCATACGTCATCTGGCACCCCACCGGGGATTTGCGTCATCATCGGCGGTGTTCTATGTTGCGCGCTCAGCACTAGACCGCGTTGGTATCGACGCCGTCGCAACCAGGGGGCTCATCTCTTCCGGCATAGTCTCGCAACGCAGTTGCTTAGGTCTGGCGCGTCGCTTACCCAGATCGGTCAGTTGCCGCGCCATGAGAGTCCAGATACGACACGAATCTACGCGAAGGTCGACGTCGACGCACTTCGTGCGCTCGGGCTGCCCTGGCCAGGAGGTGTGCGATGAGCGTCATCCGGAAGGCCCTCCGTAAATACGTCGATATGCGTCGCGGTTTCGGGCTCAAATTAGATAGCCAGGAGAAACGGCTGTCCGACTTCGTTCAATTTATGGAACACCGACGCGCAACGGTAGTCACGAACAGCCTTGCTCTCGAGTGGGGCATGCAGTGCATCGGTCACCGTCCGACGTCTGCGCTGCGGCTCGCCGATATCCGCAGATTTGCACGTTACCTGACTATTTCACAACCCGCCACCGAAGTACTGCCGGTGGGTATTCTCCCCTGGCCGCGATGCACGAAACCGTATCTGTACACCAATGCCGAAGTCCACAAACTAATGTCCGCGGCACTGGATCTGCGGCCGGCGCACGGCTTGCGTCGCTAGACGTTTCATTGCCTGTTCGGTTTGCTCGCTGTGACAGGGTTGAGGATCAGCGAAGCCCTCGCGTTGCGTCGGGACGACGTTGATCTCAACGCCGGAATTTTAGTCATCCGTGAGACCAAATTCGGTAAGTCACGCCTCGTGCCGATCCACCAGACCACTCGAACCTCGTTAATCCGCTACGCCCAACAGCGCGATTCACGCATCTCTCCCGCTCGATCTCACTATTTCTTTGTCGCGGAACAAGGTGGCAAACTCCTTCACCAGCACGTGAATCAGGCGTTCCTCAAGCTTTCCAGGCAGACTGGTCTGCGAGGTCCCGATGATCGCAGTGGACCTCGTATACACGACTTTCGACACAGCTTCGCAGTTCGCACCTTGCTGAACGGATATCGCAAAGGCTTTGACATTGAACTGCTGCTGCCCGTGCTCTCGACGTATCTAGGGCATGCCTACGTACGGGATACCTACTGGTACCTATCCGAGTGTCCAGAGCTTATGCGTCACGCCGCGAACAAACTGGAGCAACGTTGGAGGGGACGATCATGAAGCCAAATCCAAGCTTGGCTACGCTGATCGAGCGGTTCTTCACGGAGAGGCTGATGTATCAACGGCATGTTAGCCCTCACACGGTCGCATCATATCGAGACACATTCCGGCTCCTGTTCAGATTCGCGCAGACGCGGCTGCACAAGTCCCCGGAGAAGCTCGAACTTCTGGACCTTGATGCTTCGCTGATCAGCGCATTCGTCGACGACATGGAGGCGTTCCGCTCGGTCTGTGTCCGTACGCTTAATCTTCGTCTGACAGCTATCCGGCCCTTCTTCCATTTTGTCGCATTCGAAGCCCCGACGCACTCTGGGCACATACAACGGGTTCTCGCAATTCCTGGGAAGCGGGGCGACAAAGGAATTGTGTCGTTCATCAATCGCGAGGAAATCGATGCGCTCCTGGCTGCCCCTGACCGCTGCACCTGGATCGGGCGCCGCGATTACTCCCTACTATTGCAGGCCGTCCAGACAGGATTGCGGCTCTCCGAACTGACTGCGCTCAATCGCGATGACGTTCACCTGGGGCGCGGAGCACACGTGCGATGCTTCGGGAAGGGACGTAAGGAACGCTGTACGCCGCTGACAGCACATGCGGCATTGACGCTGAAGGCATGGTTGAAGGAACCGCCTAGAAGTACAGAGCCCTCTCTGTTTCCCAACGTACATGGAGGGCGTCTCAGTGCCGACGCTGTCCAATACCTGGTCAGCAAATACGTCAAGCAGGCGAGCGCAGGTTGTCCAACGTTGATGCGGAAGCGGGTATCGCCGCACGTACTGAGACACAGCGCCGCGATGGAACTCCTGCAGGCAGGCGTGGATTGCTCCGTCATCGCCCTGTGGCTTGGGCATGAGTCCGTCGAGACAACCCAGGTATATCTGCACGCGCATCTAGCCATCAAAGAGGCATCGTTAGCGAAGGTGTCGACGTTCCACACGGGGCGATCAGTACGATACCGCGCGCGCGGCCGGTTGCTCACGTTCCTCGATTCGCTTTGATCGTGGGCAGAGACTATGCCGAATTTGAATCGCGCGAGGGCGTGCACACCGATACGCCGTCGCCCGTCAGCCATGACGCTGACACTCGATTCGGCATAGTCCGGGACTCGGCACGTGCCTATGCCGCATGCGGCATAGGCACGTGCCGATCAGGCTGTACATCGCTGCAGCCTTGTGGCCCCCGCTATCGGAGCCGGCGAACATGAAATTCTTGCGACCCAGACTCACACAGCGCAACGCGTTTTCGGCCAGGGCGTTGCTGATCTCGGCACGGCCCTCTTCGCAATACAGCACGAGGGCATCCCACTGATTGAGCGAGTAACGGATCGCCTTGGCCAGTTCGGATTTCTTCGACAGCGTCGCGAGCTTGTCCGTCATCCACGTCTTGATGGCCGCGAGCAGCGGGATGCTTTTCTCCTGGCGCACGCGCAGCCGTTCAGCGGCGGTTTGCCGCGGATGTCGGCCTCGATCGCGTAAAGTCCGCCAATCAGCTCGAGCACCTCCCGGGTCGCCTCGGTAGGCGTTCGGGCATGCACGTCGTATATGTACCGTCTTGCGTGGTCCCAGCATGCCGCCTCGCGAATCTTGCCGCTCTCGTACAGTTCGTTGAAGCCGCTGTAGGCGTCGGCCTGCAAGATACCCTTGAATCCGGCCAGATGGGTCTGGGGATGAATGCCTTTGCGGTCTGGCGAGTAAGCAAACCACACTGCGGCCGGTTCGGTCGAACCCGAACGGGTGTCATCGCGCACATACACCCACAGGCGCCCGGTCTTCGTCTTCTTCTTGCCCGGCTCGAGCACCGGGATAGGCGTGTCGTCCGCGTGCAGCTTCGACGGTGCTACCGTGTAGCGGCGCAGTGCCTCGGTCAGCGCATCGCAGAGGGCCTCGCACGGGCCGACCCAGCGGCCCATGCTGGCCGGGTCGAGCTTCACGCCGTCGCGCGCGGCAATCTGCGACTGCCGGTACAACGGGCGTGGTCGGCGTACTTCGAGACGAGGATGTCGGCCAGCGGGCTCGGATGGGCGATGCTGCGTGTAATCGGCAGGCCGGGCATCGGCGGCTGCGAGAAGTGGTGGCCGCACGGACAAACCGTCTTCCGCCGGATCGTGCGAATCACCTTGAACATTGCCGCGACGCGGGCAAGCTGCTCAGACACGTCTTCTCCGAGCGGCTGCATCGCGCTGCCGCACTTCGGGCACGTTGCGTCAGCCTCCAGTACACGTTCTTCGCGTGGCAGATGCGGCGGCAGCGCTTCTTTCGGCGATGCGTCGCCCACAGGCGTGCTCGCGCTTGACTGCCGGGCGCGCCGCACATCAGAGACGCCGCGCTCGCCCGGCAGTCAAGCGCGAGCCTCGAGCAGCAAGGCTCGCAGAGTTTCAACATCGTCAGGAAGTTCGGCGCCGTTCGACATGCGGCGCAGTTTACGAGCCTTCTGCTCGGTTTACAACATCGACAGGGCAGCGGTGCGACGCGGCTGCCGCCAATCGATGCCTTCGAGCAACATCGACAATTGCGCCGCCGTCAGATGGACCTTGCCGCCATCGGCCTGCGGCCACACGAAGCGCCCACGCTCAAGCCGCTTGGCAAGAAGCCAGAGCCTGTCCTCGGTCGCCCACATGAGCTTCACGAGATCGCCGCGCCGGCCTCGGAAGATGAACACGTTGCCACTGAGCGCATTGTCCTCGAGCGCCGTCAGTACCTTCGCCGCCAGCCCTTGGAATCCGCAGCGCATGTCGGTGACGCCGGTCACCAGCCAGACGCGTGTACCTGTGGGAAGAGAGATCACGATCGCATGCTCCCCAGTACGACACGTAGGGCATCGGCGTCAGCGACGCCGTCGACCTTGACTACCACGTCACCGAATCGAATCTCGATCGTCCCGGCCTGTGTAGTCCGGTTGCCGACGGCCCTTGCATCGGAGGGCATCGTCACGCGCTGCGGCGGCGTTTCATGGACCACCACGGGAATCAGCGACGTCGTTTCGGCCTGCAATTGCTCGCGATAGCGACGCCGCCACGTGAACAGCATGTTTGCATTGATGCCATTCTCGCGCGGCAGCTTCGCGACCGATGCGCCCGGCTCACATGCAGCGGCGGCAAGCCGGCGTCGAAACTCGCGATCATAATTCGGGCGTCCCTTGCGGCTACCCGGTTTGGCTTCTGGCTGTGTCACAGTGGTGTCCATCAAATCGAAAATGATGGGCACCACTTTGATGTCGGTTCTCGCCCTCGTCTACGACGGTCGCCGTGAGGCGCCTACTTCTGAATCGCACTTACGGCGAGATGGCCGCGCACTACGGCGTGGCGATCATCCCTGCACCCAGCCCGCGCCCGCGGGACAAGGCGTAGGCGTAGAGACCGAAGCGCAGCGCGAGGTACCGCACACGGCAGGCGTCGAACTTGGACAAGTATATCTCTATGGTCGCTCTGCGTCCGCGAGCGACATGTTCTGGGGGTGGAATCGTCCGTCATGATTGACGATGCTACCTGCGTGGCGTTGTGAACCGGTCGAGGCACTGTTGGCATCGACAACCCGGGAATGCCATTCGTATTCTCTTCTTCGTTGCATGTGGCCATTCACGCCACGCGTGCACGCTGGCCACACGGAATCGTTGGTGACACATCCGGGGAGCGGCGGGCTATCCGGACCGTATGATCCTCATCTCAGCAGTAGCGGGCTCGACACATCGGTAGATCCCATTGTCATCAGCGCCGCGCAGCGGCGGCGACGCGCGTCTCGCTGTAGAGAGACCAGCACTCGAAAACGTGGATAGGACGTGCGTGATCGGGCAACTTGCCATCCCGCTGCCGTCAACATACGGCGCACCAGTTCTCGTAAGGTTCTTTGGCAACGTGGGTGAACTCAGGTCCGTCGGTGCCGCGACCGACAGCGCGAGGAACGGGGTAGGGGACTCGGGCGTACGCCGATGTCGTTCCGATCGACACAGACAGAACACGGTTCCGATTCGCCATCACGCGTTGCGCGAGTCCCTTCCATTTTATGGACAGCCCAACGTCAGACTGTGCGTCGTGTCGTCGCAGCTTCGAGAACCCGGCCTGTCTTGTCCCAGCAGGCTTTTTTGTCTTTGATTGAACTCGAACGTCAGCGCAGGCAGAGCCACTTAAATGGGATGGCGAGCATTCCCGATAGCGAGACACATGCGCTTTGTGCCTGCGCAATCGTTTGCAATCACCTCAATGCTGTTTCGCAATCACCGGTCATGTGTGATTTGCCGGGCGGGGCTGAAGCGACTTACTTTCAATAGCGTTCGGCGTGCCACGATTTACTTTTTGCTATTTGTTCGCCACACCGGCGAAGTTGCCATTCCCGCAAGCGCCAAAACATTGCTTTTTTCGGCCACGCATTCACATCTGTCTCGATCAGTGGCTACACTGCGCGAGTTGTATCAAAGTGTAAAATATCGAACAGACTGAAAAATGAACCAGTGGAGTTCTGAGCGCGCGGTACGCCACCCGAACAACGCACTTGAGGAGTGGAGCCTGCAGGATGGGGATCTGCAAATTGCGGTCGTGGTGTTCCCGGGGTTCTCATCGTTGGATGTCGCACTCATCAATCAGATATTTCATTACGCGAATCAGCCAAATGGACGGCGTGAAAGGCGCTATTTCGTACGGTTGTTGTCCATCAGTGGCGGGCTCGTAACCGGTATGTCGAACATTCGCGTCTGGAGCGATATGACCGCATCGACGCCGACGGACATCACGTTTGTTTCGGGAGGCGATGGTGCGCGAGCGGCGGTACACGACGTGCGGCTGCTCGACTGGATTCGCGAGACGAACCGGCGCTCCCCGCTACTGATAGGTGTTGCCGAAGGTCGCGCGCTGATTTCGGCGGCGGGAATATCGTGCCCCGACGCTCCAGCCGTGACGTCGCATATGAACGCCGACATGACTGTCCCTCCGCGTGATATCTACGATCCCAGCGGCGCTCTTCTCAGTGCGCTGTCGATCGTGAAGCAGGAGCTGGGCATACAGGCCGCCCAAGAGGTGGGCGAGCGAGTTATCCCGGACTCCAGCCGCCGGCTGTCGGCAATTCTTGGCGAGCCCAGCGACGACATTCGCCGGGACAAGATCCGCGAAGCGGCCGAATGGATCGAGCAGAACTGCAGCCGGCCCATTACGGTAGCGGATATTTCGCAGTGTGCGTTGATGAGTGAACGTACCCTGTTGCGACATTTCAAGGCGGTGATGGGCGTGACGCCGTCTGATTACCTTCTGAAAGCGCGCTTCGAACTTGCCTGCCGACTGTTGGTTTCCACGGCGCTGCCGATTGACAAGATTGCGAGGCGCTGCAGTTTCAGCAGCGGGATGGCACTCGCGAAGCTATTTCGAAAGCGCCTGTCCGTTTCGGCCAGCGAGTACCGCGCAGTGGCGAACGGCTATGGTGGAGGCGGCGTCCGCAAGATTGGCTAACTGCGCAGTTTTCGCCAGAGTGAATATCAAGGTCATCATGGCCGATGCTGTCCAGATTGTGCTCGCTCTCAGGTTCTGGTGTTCTGAAAACGTTTTCCAAAGCGTAGCAGCATCTCGGCAAACCGTTGATTTGCTGATTATTCAATGAGGGATCTAGTTAGAATTTTGTCGGATAAAGGAAATATCTTGTCTGGTAAATGAATGGGACGGCGAAATACAATGGAGACCTCTCAGGTTTCGGCTTGCCCCCGATATAGCCGAATCCTTCTCTGGGCCGGCATCGAGCCAGCCCTTTTTTTTTGCGAATCGGATGGCAGAGTGCCGCCAACATGTTTGCGCTATCGGTCACAGTGATTTTGGTGCCTGTTTCGCCAGATATGATGCGAATTCAACGGTGGTTCTTCAGGACGAGAAAGCGCATGGAGGTTCGGTGTCGCATCACATGATCCGATCGATCTGTAGCAACGTTAAATAGTCAAGTAATGCATTTGCATTCGTGCCAAATTCGCTATTTATGCTACGAGACATCTTGAGTAAGCGATCGAATTGGATTCGCGCGCGAATCGATGCAATCTACACGCGCATCGGAGCGACCAGTATCACGCGATGCCGAACGTAGACTGGTAGCAGGTCGGTTGCGTATAGCGGGAACATTACAACAGACAGAGAGCTCTTCGGGGAGCATGGATTAGGTTGACGCTTTGCACCCGGAGAGTCCGAGGCACGCGGCAATAGCAGCATTCGTCACTAGTCGACCCTGCGGAGGGTCGAAAACACCATGAACGACATCCATCGTCACAGGCCAGAAAATCGCGTCTCGGTTGACGTTCTGCGTCGCCAGCGCCTGTTGTCCAGCCTCAACGATAGCGCGTTGAGTGGTATTGCCGCACACGTTCGGACTCGCCAGTACAAGCGTCGAGATCTAGTGATCAATCGGGGTGCGCCGGGCGCTGCGCTGATGTTTCTGCTTTCAGGCCGCCTGCAGCAGGTCGCGCTGAACGAAGACGGTCGCGAAGTGGGTCTCGGCTTTATCGAGCCTGGTGAGTACTTCGGCCTGTTATCCATCATCGACGGACATCCGCAAACCGTATCAATTATCGCGGTGACCGACGTGCTCGTTGGTTTTCTCGATCGGGAGCATGCGGAGCGCTTTCTGCTGCGCTCAGCGGAAGTTACCTATCTGCTGTTATGTCAGCTATGTGAATCCATCCGGCAGGGTTTCGACGATCGCTCCATGCTGGGCGTGACGAGCTCGCGCGCACGCATATGTGCGGTGCTGGCAAGCATGCTCACGGTGAGCCGTGACGGCATTGTCGCGATCGAGAAGCCACCGAGCCAACGGGCGATCGCGATCACCGCAAACGTGAGCAGGGAGACAGTCTCACGCGCACTCAATTTCCTGGTTGAAAATCAGATCGTCCGCAAAGACCGGGGTCGCCTGCTGGTGCTGGATGAAAGGGCGTTGCACCGTGCCGCGCGCGGCGACGTGTCCTTTACCGCCGAGCCCCAATATTGCTAATTTGTAAGCGCGCAGGAATCGACGTCTAGCACTCAGGGATCTGACCGTGCAGGCTATGTCCACTGATTTCAGTGGATACCTCATGACAGAACAACACTCAGAATCGTCGTGCCTGAAGGTCGTCACCGTAGGCAAGGACGGCAAGCGCCGTTTTGATCGGCGCACCAAGCAGCGGCTGGTCGAGGCGTGCATTGAGCCAGGGGCATCAGTGGCGGGCCTCGCCCTCAGGCACGGCGTCAATGCAAACCTCCTACGCAAATGGATCAAGCTGCACCGGCAACGGCTGGCTGACAGCCCAACTCCGTCGGCCACTGAACCGGCGTTCGTGCCGGTCGTGACGATCCCAAGCGAACACGCGCTCGTCGAGCGCAAAGCCGCGATGCCTGTTTCGCCAGCTGCGGATCGTGCAGCTTCATCGACATTGACGGTGCAGATGCCCAATGGCATTGCGCTCAAGCTCGAATGCGTCGGCAACGACGTCTCGCTGCTTTCGGCAATGATCGAAACGCTTGGGCGGTGTGATGTTCCGGCTGCACGATGAGCTGACGGTCTATGTGCATCGCGATGCCGTTGATTTCCGTAAGAGCATCAACAGCCTTGCCGCCATCGTCGAGCAATCGATGAAGCTCGATCCATTCGCGCAAGCCGTGTATGTGTTCAGCAATCAGCGTCGCGATCGCATCAAGATACTGCTGTGGGACCGAAACGGCTTCTGGCTGCTGATGAAGCGGCTCGAACAGGATCGCTTCGTGTGGCCGCGCAAAGAAGCCGTGCTCAAGCTGCGAACCGAACAACTGCACTGGTTGCTCGACGGTATCGACATCGAAGCGATGCGCGGGCACCCGACGCGCTATTATCAGCGCGTGACCTGAAACGCGAGCCCGCATCGCTGGTCTAATCCGGCGATGCCGCCACTACCCTCATCTCCCACCGACGAATTGCAAGCGCTACGCGCCGAACTCGCTGCTATGAAGAGCGAGTTGCGCGTGGTGACGGTTGAGCACGATTCGCTGCGCGAGAAGCTCAAGGCCTTCCAGCGACAGCTCTTTGCCGCAAGGAGCGAAGTGCGCAGTGTCGAACAACGCGACCTCTTCTTATACGAAGCGGAGGCGGGCGCAACAGGATCTGAGCCGGCGCAAGAGACGGACGCAGAACAGAGCATCGGGGTCGGCGCGCATGAACGCAAGAAGCGTGGACGCAAGCCGTTGGACCCAATGCTGCCTCGCGAGATCGTGCGTCACGAGCTGCCAGAATCGGAACGCGTCTGCGCACACGACGGACATACGCTCGTCGAGATCGGCGCCGAGATCAGTGAGCAACTCGATATCGTGCCGCAGCAGGTTCGCGTCATTCAGCATCAGCGCGTCAAATACGCGTGCCCTTGTTGCGATCTCGGCATCAATGTCACGCCGGCACCGGCGCGCATCATCCCGAAGGGCTTACTCACGGAATCGGCCCTTGCATGGGTGGTCGTCAGCAAGTTCGCCGACGCGCTGCCGTTGTACCGCATCGCTGCGCTGCTGCATCGTTTCGGCGGGGATCTCTCGCGTGGCACACTCGCTGCCAGCGTGGTGCGCGTTGGTACAGTGGTGCAGTCGCTAATTAACTTGATGCGCGATCACCTACTCGACGCCGGCATCGTCTACGATGATGAAACCGCCGTGCAGGTGCTGAAGGAGCCCGGGCGTGCGGCGCAGCGCAAGAGCTACATGTGGGCACAGATGAGCGGCACCGGTCCGCCGGTTCGCTTGTTCAGTTACAGCCCGACGCGCAGTGCGGCGCAAGCAGCGGAACTCTATGCCGGCATCAAGCCAGGCACGGCATTGATGACTGACGGCTATGAGCCGCACAACGATGTCACCGACAAGAACCAGCTCGTTCATTTGGGCTGTTGGGCGCACGCGCGTCGTTACATGATCGAGGCAGAAGAGAATCTGCCGAAGGCGCAACGTGGACGCGACCATCCCGTCAGCGAATTCATTCGATTGATCGGGCCGCTGCTTGCTATCGAATCGCGTTGCGAAGGCATGGCGCCGGCGGATCGGCTGCTC
Organism: Paraburkholderia sp.; assembly: GCA_004322045.1. Classification (GTDB taxonomy): domain Bacteria; phylum Pseudomonadota; class Gammaproteobacteria; order Burkholderiales; family Burkholderiaceae; genus Trinickia. Next base: position 49,344 of record SCRN01000049.1, on the reverse strand, counting down.
GAGCGCCAACGCGAGAGCTGCTCGGTGCTTGAGAAAATTGAAGCTCTGCTTCTTAGGCAGTTGCACGTCGTGCACCCGCTCGGCATAGTTCGGTACACGGCATAAACCTGCAAGGCAAACAACATCGAGCCCTACGGCTACCTGCTCGCGTTGTTCAAGGCGCTGCCAGTTGCTCAGAGCGTCGACGATTACGAGGCGCTGCTTCCATGGCGTCTCAACATTCCCACCATCTGACGCATTGCCGGTTGCCTCGCTCAAGCCACGTGGTTTATTGCGCGCTTACGCTAATTTGACGACGGCTGCAGTCGCGGGCGATGCGCGCAGGTTGCGTCAAGGGGCAGGCGTAAGGCGTCGGGAGTCAGTTCGCAAATGCGCGCAAAAGTGTCAGTGTGCCAGGGCGCCCGCCAGCGAATCCGCCGCCGTTCACGTCGGGTGTGAGCTGTTCGTATACGCTGCTGTCCCGATCGCCGACACCGGCGTCGTCGCGGCGGGTTGAAAGCATGCTCATGCAACCGGCGACCGGTGGTTCGATGGCGCTGATGCCGGTTACCGGGTCGTAGCCCAGTCTGGACGAGCCGGTCGGCAGGTCACCAGGCGCAAAGGCGCCCATTGTCGGGCGCCCGCCGTCGTGAGAGTCCGTACCTAGTGCGTCGCAAGGCACGAGAGGCCGTCCGAGGTCGGGATCGCTGCCAATCAGTGTATCGCGTGTGATGCCTTGAGAAGACGTACCTGGAGGAACGCCGTTGGGTGTCGGGAGTCGCGCGCTGTCCCGCGCGCCGGGTGCGGCGTGGTTGATCATCGATGGCCTTCGCCATCGGTCCTGCATCGACTGCCGACGCGCCAGGGTTCGCGCGCCTTGGGTTGGTGCACCTTGATCGGGAGATCGCGACCTAGTGACCACATCGGATGTTTGCGCATGCGCGTGAAGCACACAGAGGAGCGCAAACACGGCTGCCGGAGTATGTTTGACACGCCAGACCGGTCTTTTGCGTAGTTTCATGGCTGTTGATGGCCAATGCGTTGTGCAATTGCGTCGAGCATTTTCTGCGCGAGGTGGCTTCTGTCAAAATTAGCTGCCACGCGCGCCGCGTTCGCGCGATACCGATTCAGCGTCGTCGGATCCGCGGCGAGGCGTGCGATCGCTCCGGCGAGCGCGGCCGGGTCTTCCGGCGGGACGTTTTCCCCGACGCCGAGCGATTCGAGCAGCTCTGTTGCCTCACCTCGTGGCAGTGCCGCGAGAATCGGTGTGCGCATGGCCATGGCTTCAAAGATTTTCGATGGCAGCACGCTGCGAAACAACGCAAGATCGCGCAGCGGCACGAGGCACAGGTCGCACAGGCCGAGCAGCGCGGGCATGCGCTCCTTTGGCTGCCGCGCGACAAAGGTCAGATTAGTCAGTCTCAATTCTTTCGCGCGTGCTTCGAGCGCGCGCTTCTCGGCACCAGCGCCGACCATGATGAACGCGATATCGCTGCGGTCTACGAGCAGCGCTGCGGCGTCGAGAACTTTGTGCAGACCGTGCGCCATTCCGTGTGTACCGAGGTAGCCCACCACGAAGCGTCCGGTCAGGCCGAGTTCCTGCGCGAGGTGGTCATCGCGCGGGCCAGGCGTGAAACGCGCGAGATCGACGCCGTTGTGCACGACCTCGATCTTGTTCGAGTCGATGCCACGCTGCGCCAGTTCACGCTTGAACGAGTGCGTGACCGAGATCACGGCGGATGCGCTGCGGTACAGATACAGTTCAAGCGCTTCCAGCATGCGGATTGCGAAGCCTGAATGCAGCGCACCGACTTCGACAATTGAGGCCGGCCACAGATCTCGCAGTTCAAACACGAACGGACAGCGCCGTAGCTTCGCGATGATGCGCGCGCCGAGCGCGGCGAAGAATTGAGGCGACGTGCCAATCACTACATCGCAGCGTGGCAGCAAGGGCGACGCGGCGATTGCGGCCACCATGAACGATACATAATCCAGTGTGCGTTTGATGAAGCCTTCATTGGCCGTGATGTATGTCTTCACGCGGATGACCTGAATCCCGGCTATCGTTTCCCGTTGCCACCAGCGATTCCGATATCCGGCGAACAGCTTGCCCTCCGGAAAGTTCGGCGCTGTCGTCAGCACGGTCACTGAATGACCCTCGTCGACCCAGACTCGAGCGTGCTCGAAGGTGCGTGAAGCTGGCGCATTGGTCTCGGGGTAGAAATTGTCGGTGATGAAGAGAATCTTCATATGGAGGTCCTGAACGAGAGCCGGGTGACGAGCGTCGCGTGCAGAAATGTCAGACGCAGCAGCTTGCACGGTATGCTTTCGCCAAAGCGTGGATGATGGAAATCGTCGGTGATACGAGCCGTCGAGCCCGTATGGGTGAGATGGCAAAGGATTTCGGCCCCCGCGCTCACCACAAGCTGGCCCTCCGCGCTCGCGGTCACGTCCAGACCGGGCGCGAAGCGTAGCGTCGCGAAGGTCTGGTCCGTTTCAGTGACTGCGCGGTCGACCGAAGTCTCGAGGCGATCGACGATCACGAGCGTGTCGTGATCGCCGTGCCATGTGCGTCGATGAGTGACGCGTCCTGGCAGATGCACATATCCGGTGTGCGCTGCGCTGACTGTCCAGCCCCCGATGCCATCAGCACTGCCGCACGGGGATGCCTCGGATTCCCCAATACATTGACTAGATTGTTCGCCGTTTTCGACCCGCATGTCCGCGTCGAGCGGATACGCGCGCCGCCCGACGCGAAACGCGCTCCAGACATCCGATGAGCTTTGCGCGCGATATGTCACCGTGTTGTGAGCGGCGGTGCCACGCTGGCTCATGCGCTGAGCCCCGATTGCGTAGGTGCTGGTTCCCGCGTCGACGATCAGCCGTCGTCCGCGCAGTGACAGCTCAAAGCTCAGTGTATCCGCATGCGCGTGGCCCGGCAGGTAGTCGGGACCGATGCGTGCGATGTCGAGTAATGCGACGTAATCTCCACACGCGGCGCGCACGTAACCCGACGAGTTCAGCGATGTCAAGGTTTGCGCGCTCGGTGTTTCCTGAATCGGTACACCAAGCCTTTTTGCATAGTCCACCAGCACCGCGAGCGGCTGTGCAATCCCGAATGCGGCATCGTTGAACTGTGCGATCTCGCCGTCCGGGTGCGTCATCACGCGGAGCCAGGCAAGCATGTGCGGCAGCGGTTCGAATGCGAGTGCGAGGCACGCTTGTGCGTGCTGGCCGCGCCCCCTAGAATTGACAGTGCTGGCCAGGTTTACGATGTCGAGCAGATCCTCGACAAAGATCGCGTGATACATCGGACTCAGCTCGAAGTGCCCGCCATCGTCGAGCACTTGTCGACGCAACTCGCGGCGCAGGATCGTGAGGCCGGTCGCGAGCCATCCGGATGCCTCGGACGTGTCGAAGAACATGCCCGCATATACCAGCGCTTTTGCGTTGGCGAACAGGTGATTGCCCAGCAGGTGGTATTCGAGCCGTTGCGCGAGGTAGCGCGCCTGCAGATAGAGGCTCACCAACGCGTCTTCGGCGAGTCGCTGGCCTGTACTGGCCCACTTGATCCAGCTAACGATACGCAGCGACAGTGGGTACGGTTCCCAGCCCGCGCCGACGCCAACCGGATTCGCGTTGACCCACGCGTCGATCAATTGGCCGAGAGCAGATGCATGCCGGCCGCGCGTCGACTGGTTCAGATAGTTGAAGTAGTGCAGGTTATATAGCCAGAGCCGTTCGTATTGCGGATTCTGCCAGCCCCCGGCGAGATCGCCATGGCGGTTCAGGAAGCAGAACTGTCCATTGCCGAGATACTCGTCGGGACTCGTGGCAAACTCAACCGGCACAGCCGTGCGCTCGCCCGGCTGCGATAACCTTTCGAGACGTCTGCTGATGCGTGCCCGTGGCAGGCACATGTATTTCGCACGGTACAGCACCTGCTCCGGCCGCAGATGCCGCAACGTGTGGAACAGTCGTATGGCCTGCGCTGGAGTCATCCCAGCTCCTCGGCGATATCGATCGTCACGCGGCTGACTTCCAGCAGCTCGCCAAAGGGTATTGGTGCGGGGCCCTGACTCGCAATCGCATCGACGAACGCGGCGACGCAGGCTTCCTGTCCCTTGTTCTGCCGCCACAGGTTCTGTTTGGTGAACTGCGGCCAGCCGTAGCCGCGCAGCTTCAGAAAGTTGTCGAGTACGAGCACCTTTCCGCCGCAGAATACTTCGAGCCGCTCCTTGGGCAACGAGCGATGGCCGTTTGCAAAGTAGTGAATGGTCCCGATCGAGCCGGATTCGAAGTGCAGCGTGATGCTGGCGGTATCGCACGAGGCCGGTGCGGTGGCTTTCACGCCGGTTGCGTCGAATGACGCAATCGGGCTGCCCGCAAGGTGCCGCAGCAGATCGACGAAGTGACAGGCCTCGCCGATGATCCGACCGCCGCCGATCTCACGGTCCTGCGTCCAGTGATCGGCCGGAATCATGCCAGCGTTGACGCTGAGCACGAGCGCCTTTGGTGCTGCCAGCGGAGCAAGCAGATTCTTGATGCGAACGACCTGCGGCGCAAAGCGCCGGTTGAAACCGACCATCAGTACGGGTTCGGCGCGCGTGGCATGCCGCGCATCTGCGCGAGCCTGTTCAAACAAATCGCTGATGTTTTGTAGCTGCTCGTGACTGAGGCACAGCGGTTTCTCTACAAAGACGTGCTTGCCGTGTTTTAGCGCGTCGATCACGTACCCGGCGTGCGTCTCATGACGCGTGGCGACCACGACGGCTTGCGAATCGGTCGATGCGCAGAGCGCGGCCGCGTCGGTCGACGCGAACGCGGCAGCGTGCTTGCGCCCGTAGTGTGCGGCGGTCACGCCGTTGCGCGACGCGATACCGTGGATCGCTGCGCCGGCGCGGCGGAACGCCGGAATCAATACACGCCCGGCATAGTTACCCGCGCCGATGATGTTGACGCGTACTGCAGATGCCAGTACGGTCGCCGGCTGTCCTTCGCCAGTGAGCGGCAACATGCGCGCGCGCGCATCTACGGTCGCGATCCGTGCCATGTTCGGTGCCGCGACTGCTCCGTCCGATCGCGGATAGTTGATCACGATGCCGAGCGACGGTGTCCTGTCGACCAGCAGGGTGTACGCGCGTTCCGCCTCATCCAGGGTGAAACGGTGAGTGATCAGGGCCTGCGGCTTGAGCCGCCCGTTGGCCATCAGTTGCAATGCGGCAGCGATATTGCGGTTCTCCGTCCAGCGTACGTGGCCGATCGGATAGTCGAGTCCCTTTTCTTCGTAGCGCGGGTCGTAGCGTCCGGGTCCATACGAGCATGACACCTGGAAGCTCAGCTCCTTCTCGTAGAAATCCGCGCGCGACAGGCTTAGTCCGGCAACGCCCACCAGCACGATCCGTCCCCGGGTGCGTGACATCCTCGCCGCCTGTGCCACGGGTTCGTCGCTGCTCGTCGACGCACAGATCAGCACGCCGTCTGCGCCGATTCCCCCGGTGCGGGCGAGCACATCGGTCACGAGATCGACGCCGGCCGGCAGCGGTGTCGCGCCGAAGGCTGCCGCGAGTGTCGCGCGGGCCGGATCGCGATCGACGCCGATCACACGGCAACCGTTAGCAATCAGGATCTGTACCGTCAACAGACCGATCAGTCCGAGACCGATCACCACAAAGGTCTCGCCAAGTGTGGGCGCGGCGAGACGCACGCCCTGCAGCCCGATCGAGGCGGGAATCGCAAACGTCGCGTCTTCGTCCGGAACGTTATCGGGGATGCGCACGCAAAGATTTTCGCCGACCGTCACGTACTCTGCGTGCTTGCCATTTGACACGACCCTATCGCCGACCTGAATGCCGTCGACGTCTGGACCCGCGGCGATGACCACGCCCGCATTGCAATAACCGAGCGCGAGTGGCTGGTCGAGCTTGTCGGTGATTGCCGACAGGGTCGCGGCTAGGCCATCAGTCCTGACCTTTTGCAATGCGTCGCGCACGCGGTCCGGCTGCTGCATCGCCTTGCCGATCAGGCTCGCGCGGCCGAAATCGACCAGCATGCGTTCGGTGCCCGACGACAGTAGCGTGGAGCCTGTCTCGATTAGCAGGCTGCCACGCGACATCGCCGGCATCGGGACGTCCCATAGCGTGGTGCGGCCATCCTTGAGGTTTTGCAGTACTTGTTTCACGGCGTTTCCTGATGGTGTCGCTTCGAAGCGGTAACGAGGGCGGAACTGTGCGGAAAGGGAGTCGCCTGCGCAGCAGGAGGCGTGCGGGTACCGGTTGGGGGTGCGATGCGCGACGCGAGCGGAGCCCCGAGTCTTTCGTAGTGTGTTTCGTAGCGCGCCGCGCACAGATCGATCGAAAACTCGCGGGCGACATGCTCCGTCGCGCGGACGGCGGACGCTCGCGCCAACGGAGGATCAAGCAGACAATCTAGCATCGCAGACGCGAAGCCGAGCGGCTCGTCAACGGGCGCTGCCGAATAACCTGTCGCACCGAATACTTCCGCAATTTCAGGAAGGGCGGACGCGATCACCGGCAGGCCCGCCATGCACGCCTCGATCAGCGCGACCGGCAAGCCCTCGTATCGTGACGGAAAGACGAACGTGTCGGCCGCCTCGAGCCAGCGCGGCACGTTGTCGAGCACGCCGGCAAATGTCACCCGCTTACTTATCTGCAGCGTTTGCGCGAATTGCTGCGCGGCTTCGCGCAACTCGCCGTCACCGATCAGCAGGAGGTGGGCGTGTGCGGCAGCCGGGTGCGCACAGAGCTGTGCAAATGCTCCAAGCAGAACATCATGAGCCTTTTGCGAGCTCGCCAGCGTGCGGCCCCGGAGCGCGCCGACATGTACATACACGAACGCGTCGGCAGCAATGCCAATGGAAGCGCGCAATAGCGTGCGCTGCGCGCCGGCAACGGCGACCGCGTTCGTGTCTCCGTCCTCATGCGCGTGAGTGTTCGAAGGCGCGACGCCATTGCGCACCGTGACTAATGCGGATTTCTGTGCACCCCGGAAATAGTCGACATAGGCATCGGCAACGCGCTCGCCGCAAGCGACCGAGGTCGCGTACAGGCGGTCGAGCAGCCAGGTGCCCGCGCGTGATCGCGTTCCCTGGATCGACGTATTGTGGATCGTGCGGATGATGCGCTGACGAGCCGTCATTGCATTGACCGCGGCGAGAATCAGATCGGCCGAATAGAGATGCGAATGCATCACATCGGGCCTGAAGGAGCGGATCGCTTGCACCAACGACAGCGTACCGTGCGGACGCCGCATCGAATGCAGCGTCTGGCCGCTGACTGGGATGCCCGCTTGTTCGAGCTTGCCAGCGAGCTCTTTTCCGCGTGTGCCGCGTGCGCCGGCGAGTAGTGCGACGCCTACCTGATGTCCGCGTCGTGCAAGTGCCAGCGCGAGTTCCGCGACGAGCGTCTCGGCACCGCCTGCCGACAGCGTAGGAACAACCTGCAGAACTCTCATGGGAGGGTCTCCTGCGTAATACCGCGACGGCGCGCGCGCATCGTGCCCAGATGTGTGAGCCATAAATCGAAGCGACTCTCCCAACCGCCTTTCTGCTGCAGATATTCGTGCGCGGCGCGCGCCACCCGATCAGGTGCGGCACGCCTCCTGCGCGTGATCTCGGTAACGGCCTGTGCGATGGCAGGCCATTCGCCCGGTTCGGGATGCGGATCCACGACGAGCGCTGCGTCCAGTGCTCCGGCTGCCTCGGACGCGTTGCCAGCAGCCTGGTTGCAGATCACGTGCAGGCCCGAAAGCAGATACTCCCAGATCTTGGTGGGCGACGCGACGCGATTGATCACGTGATCGTCGCGGAAGATAATTCCGAAGTCTGCGATGCGCAGATGAGCATGTAGTTCCGAAGGCGCGACGCTTGCGACAATGGTGTTCCCGGCCAGGGTGCCGAGCTGTTGCCGCGCCGAGTTCGGATCGGCGGTGAAGACGATAAATCTCAGCTGCGCGATGTGCGCGCCGAGCGCGGCGACAAAACCGGCAATCGCGGGCAGCCGCTGGTAGGTCTGCGTGCCGCCCGAATAAACAAGCACGATCTCGTCGTCGGCGATGCCGTAGTTGTGCCGCTTCACTTTCGTCGATGCGTGCGTGAAGCGTGGTGACGATTTCACGTCGAGCACGAACGCCTTGTGGCGGAACGCTGCATTGCCGAGCTTCTCGCGCAGATGACTGATCATGCTGTTCGACACAACGAGATAGGCATCGCAGGCGCGCAACGCGCGCGCTTCATGGCGATGGAACCAACATGGTGCACGCGCTGCGTCGGAATGCTGCTGGCGGCGCCGGTATTCGGTCTCTTCGGGGACTGCGCCGTGCAGGTCGGCGACCTGTAGCGCGCGCATGCGGCCCCAGAGCGTGACCGCTGCGGCTTCGTGTCCTTCGGCCTGCACCACCTGCGGGCGTAACCGCAGTCGCGCGGCGAGCGCAAGCGGCCGGCACCAGCAGATCGCCAGCCGCCGGCTGAGCTCGTAGCGCGAGACAGGCGGCGCGGCCCATTCGATCACCCGCCGGGCGCCATGCTCAAGCAAGGTTGCACGCCAGCTCTGTGCGTGATGGGCGACTGGCACAAATCGCAGCACGCAGACCTCAAAGCCGCGCGCCGTATAGCTGTCGACCATCTGCAGCACACGCGTCGCATAGCCCGAGGTCGGGGCATCTGCGTTGAAGCACGTGAGCAGCACGACAGGACGACGCGATCGGGCAGAGCTTGGCATAACCGTCATGACAGCGCGGGCGCGGCAGGCTCCGCGCTACAATTCTGCGGCGCGTAGCGCTCGCGCAGGAACGCGACGATCCGCTCGCTGGCACGGCCGTCGCCAAATGGATTCTTGCGTGTCGATCGGTCACGGTAATACGCGTCGTCGGTGAGCAGCCTCGTACATTCGCTGACGATGCGACCTTCGTCGGTACCAACCAGCGTTACGGTGCCGGCCTCAAGTGCTTCGGGGCGCTCGGTCACGTCGCGCAGCACGAGTACCGGCTTGCCAAGCGAGGGTGCCTCTTCCTGAATGCCGCCCGAGTCGGTCAGGATGATGGACGAACGCCGCATCATCCAGACGAACTCCGGATAGTCGAGCGGCGTGATCAGATGAACGTTATTCACGTCTGCTAGCACCGATGCGGCGATGCGCTGCACGTTCGGATTCGGATGCACCGAATACACGACCTGTACACCGATGTCGGCCGCGATGCGTTTCAAGGCGTGACACAGCGAGGCAAGCCCATGCTCATGATTCTCCCGGCGATGCCCGGTGACAAGCACGAGTTTTTCGTCCCGTTGCAGGAATGGATGGCGTGCCTGCAATGATGCCGCGACGCCCCCATGGCGACGCGTGTAGTCAAGTGTAATCAGCAGTGCGTCGATAACGGTGTTGCCGGTCACGAGAATTGATTCACCAGGCACACCTTCGGCGAGCAGGTTGTGTTGTGCGCGGCCGGTTGGAGCGAAGTAGTGTGTGCCAACGAGGTCGACTACGCGTCGGTTGAATTCCTCGGGCCACGGCTGCGTGAGATCGCCCGTGCGCAGGCCAGCTTCCACATGTCCGATGTCCACATTCGCGTAGAAAGCTGCCACGGCGGTGGCCATCGCAGTCGTCGTGTCACCGTGCACCAGCACGCAGGCGGGCCTGACATCTGCCAGAACGCCGGCCATGCCTGCGAGCACGTTCGATGTGAGGCGTGTGAGATCCTGGTTGGTGCGCATCAGGTCCAGATCGATATCGGCCTGGATCTCGAAGTTGGCGAGGATCTGGTCCAGCATCTGCCTGTGCTGCGCAGTCACGCAGACAACCGTTCGCAGTCGTGGTTCGCGCCTGAGTTGGTGAATCACGGGTGCCATCTTGATGGCTTCCGGCCGGGTACCGATGACGAGGAGAATGGTGGGCGGGGTCATGACGGCTCAATGGAAAGGGGCGATCAGAAACGGCGTGTCGCGCTCGATTGACGGAGAGGTGACCTAGATGATGTTCTGGATCACCGGAATTTCAGGAAACGAGGCCGGAGGCCGTGAATGCGTAGCCAAAGCCGTGTGCAACGCGAATAGGTGTGCCGTCCGGATGACGCCCGAGCTTGCGGCGCAGGCGACTGACCAGGGCTTCCAGCCGTCGCTCGTCGTAGTGCCGGTAGTCGTGACCGAGGGCCGTGACGATTTCCCGACGCGACACTGGCTTGCCCGCCTGCGCGAGCAGCAGCGATAGCAGCGAGCATTCGGTGGCGGTCAGTTGCACCTGTTCGCCGTCCGGCGACAGCAATAACCATTTGCGCGACACGAGCAACCACGCGTCCGAAGGTTTGGCGGCGTCATGTGCATCGGGTTCGACTGGTTGACGCTCCTGTGCATCGCGCAGACGGCGTGAAAGACTTTCCACGGCCGCCGTCAGTTCGCGAGCATCATAGGGGCGAGTCACGCACGCGTCGGCACCGCTTTCGAGTGCAGCGATTCGGGCCTCGTGCTGCTGTGTGTCCACCAGCACGACAATCCCCAGACGGCGGCGAGCGCGTAGTCGCGCAATCGTCGCTTCGCTTTCGGTATGAGGTTCGCAGCAGCTGACTACAGCGATGTCGCAAGGATGTGTGGCAAGGTGGCGCGTAAGCGCGGCCGCATAGGGCAGGTTGCTCACATGATGGCCGGCTCTCTGCAACGTCGTGGCAAGTTGCGCGCGGCTGGCGGGATCCGGCTCAAGAATGGCTATGTACATCACTGCTCGCCGCGAAATGCACGAATGTATCCAGGTGCGGTTCGCAATGCGACTGGCGCATATCCCTCACCCCCGACTCGCCTGAATATCAGGCGCGACGCGTACACGCGAACGCGACGCCATTCAGGCATTGACCCAGATTTTCTTTTCATTGATTGCCCCGCGTCTGACTGTGGCATTCCGGTTTGAAACATTGCGCCGTGCTGCCTGGTCTGCCTTTCAATTGCGCTTGGAGCCGCGCTTATCGCCTCGTAACGCGGCGTCCGGATGTTTATCTGAATTATTCCTTGCGCCCGTGAAAAAAGAAGTGACGGCGATCACACATCGATGCAGATTATCGGATCGCCTGTCGCCGAATCCGTCTGGGCCCCGGATTGATTGTTTTGGCCGGAGGATCGCGGCAACGATGCGCGTTTTAGTGGCAGAACGCGTCGGAAAATATCGACCGGCACGAAGCAGATCACGCACGACTTCTGACAAATCCCGACCATTGATGACGCGCGGAGTCGACTGTCGAAACCCGCCATTACACTTGCGCTGGTCTGACGAGATTGGCAGGTTTCAAACCGGTTCTCTGAATTGACGGAACGAAATCAACACGCATGCAAAGAGCTCAAACATGGAACCACTGGCCGTTTTTTCGCTGACCGTCGTGCTGGCCGCCATGCTGATAAAAACACGCGGTTGGCATTTACGGATGACTGGTGATAGTGACCTTGGTGGTGTGCAGAAAGTGCATGCCGTGTCCGTACCTCGGATTGGCGGCGTTGCGGTGTTCGGCAGTCTGGTGCTCTTCGCTCTGGCGGAGACCGCGCTCGGTAAGCGTACTCCACTGATTGCACTGCTCTCCATGCTTCTCGCGTGTTCCCTGCCGGCGTTTGCGTCGGGGCTTGTCGAAGACGTGACGAAAGCTGTCGCGCCGGTCGTGCGTCTTGCGATGACGATGGCCTCCGCGTTGCTCGCGTATCTGCTGCTTTCCGCTAGCGTCGCGAGAACGGGCGTTCCCTTGATCGACCATCTGCTGCAGTTTGCCGTGATTGTGGTGCCGGTGACGCTGGTGGCGGTCGCGGGTGTATCGAACTCGATCAATCTGATCGACGGTTATAACGGGCTTGCATCAGGGGTGTGCTGCGCTGTGCTGCTCGGCCTGGGCGCGCTGGGTTATGCGGCAGGCGACACTACGATGCTGGAGCTCTCGCTCGTCTGCGTGGCGGCGCTGCTCGGCTTCATGATGTGGAACTTCCCGCTGGGTCGGATTTTTCTCGGCGACGGCGGCGCGTATTTCGTGGGTTTCATCGTCGCCGAGTTTGCGCTGCTGCTGGTGATGCGCGATCGCGGTGTAAGTCCCTGGTCGGTGCTGCTGCTGCTTGGATATCCGGTAACCGAGACACTGTTTTCCATCGCGCGCCGCCGCCTCGTGGCTCGCACACCGGCAGCCGAACCGGATGCGCAGCATTTGCACCATCTGGTCTACTGCTGGATTGCGATGCAGCCGTGGTCGGTCGACACGCGTCTAGGCGACCTGCGCAATCCACTCACGACCATCGTGCTATGGCTGCTCAATGCGGCGGCCGTCATCCCGGCGGTGTGCCTGCGCGATGGCGAGGCGGGAACGATCGTTTGGATCATCGGCTTCGTGCTTACCTATGGCACGCTGTACTGCGCACTTTATCGCGTGGGTTCGATGGGCGCGGGCTTCGCCCAACGTCCGTGGATCGAACTGTGATGCGGCGCGTGACGAAGGCTATACCGGGCATCCTGTTTGATTTCTCAGGGATCCGTACCGGCGGAGGCGTGCAACTGGCGCTTAACTTTCTCGACAGCGTTTTTTCCCGAGAATGGCCGGGCGTGCGGCTGTTTGTGTTGCTGCCCGATTCGGGGGAACTGGCCCGCTATCCGTTGAAGATTCCGGCGTCGCACCAGTTGCGTTGTCCCTCGGCGCTGCTGCACCGCGCTTGGTTCGAGCGTACGACGCTGCAGTCGTTCATTCGCGCAAACGGCATCGTCGTCATCAAAACCCTGTTTGGCGCGGGGCTACCGCATGGTCGGGACGTGACGAGTGTGGTTGGCGTTGCGTATCCGATTATCTGCTATCCGGAGTCGCCGTACTGGAGGTACCTGCCGTGGCGTGCGGCGATGCGTCAACGGATCAAGAACGCGGTGCGGCGCCGACGCCTGCTGGCGGCGGATCGCGTGCTCGTCGAAACTCCGGTGATGCAACGTCGTATTAGCGCGCATTGCGGGCTGGCGATGGCCCGAGTCGCTGTGATGCCGCCAGCACCATCCGACTATCTGCGCGCATCTTCGCGCGAATACCCGGTTGCGGCACCACTCACATTCCTGTTCTTGAGCGGAGCATCACCGCACAAGAATCTGTGGCGTTTGCCAGCGGTCGCGAACTACCTGATTGCCGCGGGTGCGACCGGATGCTTCAGGTTTCTGATTAGTTGCGAACGGGGCGCGCTCGCGCGGGAGCTCAACGAGCATGCATTGGCCGCCGCGCATTTCGATTTTCGTGGCGCGGTTGCATCACGCGATATTCAGACGCTATACGACGAAGCTCATGTGATGGTGAATCTGAGCGACCTCGAGAGTTTTAGCAACAACTACATGGAAGCATGGAAGGCGCGGGTACCACTGCTTGTCAGCGACCGTGACTTCGCGCGCGGCATCTGCGGCGAAAGCGCGGTCTACTGCGAGCCTCACGATGTCGAGCAGGTCGCGACGCGCATGCTCGCGTTCCTGCGCGGTGAAGTCGATGTCCACCGGCTCGTATCGAATGGCGCCGCCCGTTTGCGGCAGCTCGGCAATCAGGATAGACGGATGGACCACATCCGCGCGTTGCTGCTGTCTTGCGTGGCGGGCGGAGATGCCGCGTGCTGATGGTACGTGCGTGTCGATATGCGTTGGTGGTGAGCGTCGAGACGCTGTTGGTGATGCTGTTTGCGCTGCCTCGTCTGCGTAGTTGCAATGCACTGAAGGCACTGGCATTGCGCGCGCTTGGTGCGCGGGTCGGCCGCCGGCCCGTGTTTTATCCCGGCGTGTGGATCGTGCCGGGACGCTCGCTGACGGTAGGCGATGACGTCGACTTTGCGCTCGGTGTGCTGGTCACGACGGCGGGCGGTGTGGAAATCGGTGATCGCGTGTTGATCGGCTATCGCACGCAGATCCTATCGACCAATCATGTGATCCCGCCGTTGCCGGACAAGGTGTTTTCGAGCGGGCATGTCGGGCGCCGCGTGACGATTGGCGCTGACGTGTGGATAGGTGCGAACTGCATTGTGCTGCCGGGTGTGGTGATCGGAACGGGCGCGATTGTCGCAGCTGGCAGTGTGGTCACGAAGGACGTGCCTGCAGATGCGATCGTCGGCGGCAATCCGGCGCGTCTTATCCGCATGAGGACGTGATTTGCAACTCTTTTCTGCGAAGTGGCGCACAGGCCATCGCTGGCCTCGCCGCGGTTGTTCAACCTGTCGGATTTGTTTGATGATCAGGAATATTTTGGTCGTATGCACGGGCAACCAGTATCGCAGCCCGATTGCCGAAGCCTTGTTGCAGGCGGCGCTGCCGGACTGTGAAGTGCGTTCGGCAGGATTGCATGCGGCGCTCGGCGTGCTTGCGCCGCCCCTCCTCAAGGAGATGTTCGTCACGCACGGTCTGTCCCGTCCGCATTGGGCGCCATGGCAGATCGGCGGTGCCGATGTAGCCCGGGCGGACCTTCTTCTCGTCATGGAAGCGACGCAAAAGCGCGAGCTCGAACGTCGCTTTCCTGCGGCGGCGGGAAAGACGTTTCTGTACGGTGCATCGATCGGAGGTGATATCGAGGATCCCCACGGCCGCGACACCACGGTGATCGAACGGTGCTTCGAGCAGATCAGGTCATGCGCGCCTGGCTGGGTACAGCGCATCGCTGCGCTCAACGGGGTGCGCGAGCATGACTGAACCAAGAACCTACCGTTTGTTCCTGCCGGCCGACCAGGAACGTAAGCTCTCCGACTACCTTGAGCTTGTGCTCTCCAACAAGGCGCTGATCCTGATCACCACCGCCGTGGTGGTGCTGCTCGGAGCGGTATACGTGCTGATTGCGCCGCGGACCTACGAATCCAATCTGGTAATCCAGGTCGAAGACCGGTCAAGCGGGTCGGACAACTTGCTGGGTGGCCTGTCCTCCGCGCTGCAACTGAAGGCGGGTGCACCGGCGGAAATGGAGATCATCAAGTCAAGGCTCGTGGTCTCGGCCGCTGTGGACAGGCTGCGACTCTATATCAGCGTGCGCCCGGTGATGTTGCCGGTGGTGGGTCGCTGGCTGCAGGTGCGGCAGCGACCTAGTGAAGCGCTGAGCATACCGCGCTTTGGCATGAATACTTATGCATGGGGTGGTGAGACACTCGAGGTCGACCGCTTCGACGTGCCCGCCGAACTCGAGGACAAGCGCTTTACGCTGACGAGCCTTGGCGCGGGACGCTACCGGTTGGCTGACGACCGTGGTGACGTGGATGCGACAGGACAGGTTGGCGCCCCACTCGCGGTCAGCAACGATCTGGGCACCGTGATGCTGCATGTATCCGGGATGGTGGCACGTGCTGGCGAGCGCTTCGAGCTGCGCCGCTCTTCCCGGCTGGATGTGATCGATGCGTTGCAGCGCGGGTTGGCAGTGCAGGAACTTGGGCGTGAGTCCGATGTGATCGGAGTCACGCTGTCCGGACACGATCGTCAGAGAACTGCTCGTGTGCTCAACGCGATCGCCGCCGAATATCTGACGCAGAACCTCGAATATCACGCGCTCGAAACGCGCAAGACCATCGATTTTCTCAATGGCCAGTTGCCGCGCCTGAAGCAGCAGCTCGAACGCTCGGAAACCGCATTCAATACGTATCGCAACCGCTACGGCACGATCGATCTCGCGGAGCAGACCAAGCTGCTGCTGGAGCAATCGGTGGACGCGCAGACCAAGCTGCTCGAACTGCGGCAGAAGCGCAGCGAACTGAATCAGCGCTTCACCGACCTGAGCCCGGCGGTGGGCGCTCTCGACCAGCAGATCGGCACGCTGGACAAGCAGCTGGCCGGCTTCCAGCATCGCATCTCCGTTCTTCCCGCGCTGGAGCAGCAGCAGGTGACGCTGGTGCGCAACCTGCAGGTGGACACCGATCTGTACATGAACCTGCTCAACGCGTCCCAGGAGCTCGAAGTCGCCCATGCGGGGAAGGTCGGTAATGTGCGCGTTGTCGATTATGCGGTTGCGGCCGAGAGGCCCGTGAAGCCCAAGAAGGCGCTCGTGATGGTGTTTGCGATGGTCGGCGGGCTTGGTATCGGCATGGCGCTCGCGTTCCTCCAATGGACGGTCTTTGATAGCGTGCGCGATCCGGGCACGCTCGAGGAGTCGGTGGGACTGCCAGTGCTTGCGCAGATTCCCCGCTCCACGCGGCAGTGTGCGCTCGATCAAGCGGAGGAGGGCGGTGCGGTGCTTGCGAATCGCTATCCGAACGAGCCGGCAATCGAAAGTGTACGCAGCCTGCAGGTCGCGCTGCGGGTGATGATGCTGGAAAAAGGTAAGGGTCTTATCCTGATCGCGGGACCGAGCCCAGGCGTGGGCAAGTCGTTTGTTGCGCTCAACCTGGCGACGCTGCTCGCCTCCTCGGGCGAGTCTGTCGCGCTTGTCGATTGCGACATGCGACGCGGACGTCTGCATAAGGCGCTTGGTGAGCATCGCAGTCCGGGGCTTGCCGAGTACCTACGCGGCAAGGTCGGACTCGAGCAGGTGATTCGTACGTGCGGCGCGCAACAGCCTGATTTCATCGCATGCGGTGACTACCCGGAAGCTCCAGCCTATCTGTTGATGTCGCCGCGCTTTGCCGAACTGCTTGTCGCGCTTCGCGAGCGCTACCGATATGTGATCGTTGATACGCCACCGGTGTTGGCCGTCGCGGATTCTGCAATCGCCGGCAGCCACGCTGACCTGTCGCTTGTAGTGGTGCGCGAGGGTGCAACCTCGCTAAGCGAGCTCGAGAATTCGATCGCGGCCTTCAGACAGGGCGGCATCACCCCGCGTGGCATTGTCTACAACGACATGGATATGCGGCGCGGTCAATACGGATCCGGCCGACGTCGGTACGTCGGCTACTACACGTACGGGGATGAACGATGAGTGCACTGGATCTTGAGCCGGGTTCAACGGCCGAAGCGAGCGCAGTTTCCGCAATGACGACCTATGATGCCTGCGTGATCGGGCTCGGCTATATCGGGCTGCCGACGGCGGCGACCGCCGCGCAGCGTTCGATCCGCGTGCTTGGTGTGGATATCGACCCACGCGTTATCGATGCAGTGTCGCGCGGCACAATCCATATCGAGGAGCCAGGCCTAGCCGAACAGGTCGCGCATGCCGTAGAACGCAAGATGCTGAACGTGGCACGTATCCCCCAGCCGGCAGATGTGTTCCTGATCGCGGTACCCACGCCGTTTGCCGAGGATCACGCGCCCGATTTGAAGTATGTCTATAGCGCCGCGCTCTCGGTTGCGCCGGTACTCAAGCAGGGCGATCTGGTGGTGCTCGAATCGACCAGTCCGGTCGGCGCAACAGAGCAGATGTGTGCGTGGCTGACCGAGGCGCGACCTGATCTGCAGTTTCCGCGACAGGGTGATAGTGCGACGCCCGACGTATTCGTCGCGTATTGCCCCGAACGTGTGCTTCCGGGCCGCACATGCATCGAGCTTGTGAAGAACGACCGGGTGATTGGTGGGATTACGCCGGCTTGTGCGCATCGCGCAGCTGCGTTCTACCGTCGGTTTGTGGAAGGCGACTGCGCAGTCACGGATGCGCGTACCGCGGAGCTGTGCAAGCTTTCCGAGAACAGCTTTCGCGACGTGAACATCGCGTTCGCCAACGAGCTTTCACTGGTCGCCGCGCGTTTCGACATCGATGTCTGGTCACTGATCCGTCTTGCGAACCGGCATCCGCGGGTGAATATCCTCGAGCCTGGCCCTGGCGTTGGGGGCCATTGCATCGCGGTTGATCCGTGGTTCATTGTGAGTGGTGCCCCCGAAGAGGCCCGGCTGATCCGCACCGCGCGTGAAGTCAACGACTACAAGCCGCGGTGGGTGCTGGAAAAAGTACGTCGTGCAATTGCCAGCCATCGTGCGAAGGGTGAAGGCGGGATCGTGCGCATCGCGGTACTCGGCCTCGCGTTCAAGCCGGATGTCGACGATCTGCGTGAAAGCCCGGCGATCGCGATTACCGACGCACTGATGCGCGAGTCGGGCTGTGAACTACTGATCGCAGAACCGTATATCGAAGCGCTGCCTGCCGAACTGCAGGGCCCAAATGCGTGTCTTGTCGAAGCCCGGGCGGCAATCGCTATGGCAGACCTGTGCGTCGTGCTGGTCAAACACCGCGCATTTCTGTCGCTCGATCTCGCCGGGTTGACGGGCAAGACGATCGTTGATACCAAGGGTCTGTGGCAATAACGTGAGGGCTCTTCGGATCCGTGCCGTTGCGCGTAGGATGCTTGCGCGCAGTGCGCCGCTCGCAAAGCTTGGTCGCAATGCCGGCTGGAGTATCGGTGGCGCCCTCGCCGGACGGGTGGCGGCGCTCGTCTCAGCGGTATTGCTGGCGCGCCTTCTGGGTCCTGTGCGCTATGGCGAGTACGTGCTGGTACTGACCACGATCACCTCAGTCGCGAGTCTGTCGACGAGCGGACTCGGCGTGGCCGCCAGCAAATATCTGGGCGAATATCATGGCGCGCTGTTGCCCCGACGCGACGCGGGCATCGTGATGGTGAGCATTGGCGCGCTGAGCTATGCCGCGCTCGCGGGCAGCATACTGGCGATGGCCGCGCCGTCGCTCGCCGCGCGGCACTTTCACCACCCGGGGCTGCGTGATCCACTTGAACTCGGCGCACTCGCGGTCGCGCCAGCGATCGTGCAGGGTGTAGTGCAAGGTGCCCTGTACGGGCTCGAGCGCTTTCGCACCAACGCGCTGATCGCGACCGGCAGTGGACTGTCGCTCGCATGCACGGTACCACTTTGCGGATGGGCCGGCGGAGTGACCGGCGCACTCGGTGCGATGATTGCGGTAACGAGCGCATGGGCCTGCTATGGCGGCTGGGCATTACGCGGGAGCATGGGCGGGCGAGTTTCATTGCGGACGACTTCGCTTGCAAAAGAGGCACGCTGCTTCGCCGCTGCCAGTACACCGATCGTGCTGAGCGCGCTGGCAATGGCACCCGTGAACTGGCTGGCGCTTTCGGTGCTCGCGCGCACCCCCGCCGGCCTCACACAGGTAGGTCAGTTCAACGCGGCTTATCAGTGGTATATCGGCTTGACCTTCATTCCTGCAGTGATCGCCGGCACTGTGCTGCCGGCGCTTTCACGGATGCGGGCATCAGGTGACGGCCGCGGCTTCGCACTGCTGACGCGCCACAGCATCGCTGCCAATACGGTCGTTGCTTTCGCCTCGGCACTGGGCGTGTGGTTCGTCGCGCAACGGCTGATGGCGCTGTACGGTCCCGCGTACCGGGACGCTGCCTCACTGTTGCGCTGGCTTGCGGTGGCGGCTGCGGCGAACGGCCTGAATGCTGCTATCGGCCAGGTCATGACGGCGAGTAACCGCTTGTGGTTCGGGTTGCTGGTGAACTTGATGTGGAGCGCGATCTATCTGAGCTGGGCCAACTGGCAAGTGCCACGGGTGGGTGCGCTCGGGCTCGCGCAAGGGCTTGTGGTTGCCTATGCAGTGCACACCCTGGTCCATCTGGGATTTCTGCGCCGGCATCTGCGTGAAGCGACGTCTTCCGTGCGGACAGCATGAACGGCGTGATACTCAACGACGTGATCAAACGGACGGGCTTTGCCGTCGGGCTCGAGCACTTCCCCGCGAAGGTTGATCGCGATCCGTTCTCGGTATGCGACTACACACGCGTGATCCGGGGCGCAGTACGGCCTGCGATGATCCGCGGGTCTAGCCAGCTGTTGCGCGGTCTGCCCACATTTGCCGGGTTTCTTGCACGCGCACGCCCGGTGAGCTTATTCGAGACTCTCGGCGCGCCGGCAAACGCAACCAACTCGGCTATGGCCGCGATCCGGCTGTTGATCGCTCGATATGGCCTTCTCAAGACGCCGTTCGCCGGCGCGATGCGGCGCGCGGTTGATGCGGTTGCCAGGCAGCCCGACGGCACGCTCCATATTTACCTCAACGATCCTGGCTTTCATGAAACATATTGCCGTTACCTTGGCTTCGCTGATGTGTGTCGTCCTGGCGGGCTGCGTCGCCGCACCCGGGATGCGTTTCGACGACGATCCAGCCGCGCACACGCAGAAGTCCGAGAGCGTCGACGTCAATGGTCAACACTATGTGCTGCTGCCGATGACGGTGGCGGGGGTGAGCGCGGTCGTGCCTGCGCCGGTACGTCCCGCCCCGGCTAAGCTAGCCACGAACATCACGCAGCCACGCGATATCTATCAGTATCGGGTCGGCGTCGGCGACGTGTTGCATGTCATCGTATGGGATCATCCGGAACTGAACAATCCCGGCATCGGCGCGCAGACAGGGGGTACGACACAGTTGGGCGGTGCACAATCGCTTGCTGCGCAGGCGGTGGCGTCTTCCAACGGCGGCGACGCGCTCGGAAGGGTAGTGCAGTCGAACGGCACCATCTATTATCCGTATATCGGCGCATTGCATGTTGCCGGCAGGTCGATACCGGAGATCCGCCGCGAACTGACCACGGAAATCGCGCGCTATGTGCGTTCTCCGCAGCTCGATGTAAGCGTGGTGAGATTTCGCAGCCAGAAGGTCTATGTGGCTGGTGAAGTTAAGCAGCCTGAGGTGGTGCCGTTGACCGACGTGCCACTGACCATCGCCGATGTGGTGGGCATTGCCGGCGGTGTGACGCCGGACGCGGACTTGTCGGGCGCGACTCTCACGCGTGGTCGCCAGCAGATCTCGGTCGATCTCTACCGGCTGTTGTACCGCGGTGATTTGCGCAATAACCTCCGGCTCGTCGACGGCGATATCCTCGATATTCCGAACCGCCGCGTGAAGAAAGTGTTCATGGTGGGCGAGTTCACCAAGCCGTCGTCCGTCCCGATGCCGACGGATGGTCCGTACACTCTGGCGGAAGCGCTCAACGATGTGGGCGGGATGAACCCATTGACCTCGAATGCGCGCCAGCTATATCTGGTGCGCGCGAGCGGCCCCAATACGACTACAGTGTTCCATCTCGACTGTTCATCGCCGGTTGCGGTTGCGCTGGCTGACCAGATCGTGCTGGCACCGCGCGATATCGTTTATGTCGACGCGGCGAGCGTCACGCGCTTCAGCCGCGTGGTGTCACAGCTGTTGCCGTTTGCTGGCGGTCTCGCAGACTTCAAGAGCCTTGGTATGTAAGGGCAGCCGGCCGGCAATCCAACACCGCGAAGGAGAATTCATGGGACTGATGCGCCGCCGTTTCCTGTTTGGATCGCTGGCCGCGGGCGCGGTAGGTGCGGCCGCCGTACCCGCACGTGCGGAAACACCGAAACCCGATGCGCCATCGCGTGACGCCATTTCCGTGTATGACTTCGGTGCGGCTGGCGATGGCCACACCGACGATACCAGTGCGATCCAGCGGTGTCTGTCGTATGCGGCACATGCGCGTTGCCGGCGCGTGCTGGTCGGTGCGAACCATTTGGTCACCGATCTCGATCTCACGCAACTCCACTATGGCGGCCTCATCATCGAGGGGACCAACACCACACATCAACCGGCACCGGGCCACGCGAACTTCATTGTGCGGGGCGGCGCGTCACAAGGGCTGGACATCTCAGGCACGTCGGGATTGGTATTGCGCGACCTGACCTTTGCGGGCCTGCCATCCGATGCGCCACGCTGCGCGATTTTTGCATCTCGCGTGGCGGGCTCCAACGAGAGCTATGGCCATTTGTTCGAGAATGTGCGGTGTTATGGCCGCTTTACGCGCGCGGCGGTCTACAACTATGCGGGTGAAGTGTGGAGCTTTCGCCAGGGCGACTATCGCAATGATGCCGGTGCCGCGACCCTGTACTTCACGAGCCTCAATTCCCTGGGACTGGTATCGAAGTTCTGTCAAACGGATGCGCACGTACGTCCGCTCACCGTTACGACTATCAGTAATCTTACGGTCTATCACAACGCAACCGGCGGCGCGGCCATCTGGTTCGAGCAGGATCCTGGCACGCCTCCCGACGCCACTGTGCAGCAGATTGCGATCGAGCATTGCTACGTCGTAGCGCGCGGGCACGCGCGGGCTACGTTCCGGTTTTCCGGCATCGTTGGCAATGTGCGGATTATTGCCTGCACCGACGAATCGTTTGCACGCGGGGACGCCGATGCAGCAGCCACCTGCATCCTCGTCGACGGTGCGCGGACGTTGCGCGGGATGGCGCTCGAGGACAACGTGTTCTTTCCGCGTGTGTCCGTGATTGAGGCGCATGCGCCGGTGCAGGACTATCGTGCCGCGCAGAACTATGTATGGAACAAGCCGCGCTTCTGGCGCTTCGCACAACTCGCCAATGCGACGCATGCAACCCTCTTCGGTAACGAGTTTTTCGTGGTGACCGGACGTGCGAGTCGCGTGGAAGTCAGATCCGCCGACGATGAAACGGCCATGAACAATGTCCGGCTGCCGGCGATGTCGGCTGGGGACAATGGGAAGCCGATGCCACTGCTGCCATAGATCGATGCCCTTGATCCGTCGCACAGCGATGATCCGGGGTGCAGCAACGGGTGGTCCGCTTAGCCTGCGCGTCGCCCGGTTTCCACTTAAAGCGGGTCCTGTGACGGATGTCACTGCCTGAGTGA
The DNA here is from genome assembly GCA_004322045.1 of Paraburkholderia sp. Taxonomy (GTDB): domain Bacteria; phylum Pseudomonadota; class Gammaproteobacteria; order Burkholderiales; family Burkholderiaceae; genus Trinickia. The sequence goes on along the minus strand of SCRN01000049.1, from coordinate 26,835 downwards.
AACGAGTGTCGTACGTTTTCCGTACATTAGTCGGTTCTGCTGGATATCATCGGTGGCGGTTAAACATGAATACTTCAGGTGCAAGACGGGGGCATTGCGACGCCGACGTGTCGATCGGCTCGTCGCTTTTGGACGTCGCGCTGCATGATGTACTGTCCGACGAGGAAATGCATCTGATCCGGCAGTGGATCGATGACTGGTTTCACCTTGCGGTGGAGCAGGGGCGCATCGACTGGCCCTACGTCGTCAATGAGGCGATGGTCCTGACTATTCAGACCTGTTACCGGATGAAGATGTCGCCCGAGGAGGCGGTGTATTTCTGCTATCGCATGCAGAACGAGAGTACGCTCTTCTGACGATTGCTGACGGCTCTTGACGCATTACGGGTACACCTGTAACACGCATTTACACTACTGACGTCGCAGTCACTAGACCATGCAGAGTGCACGCACGCCGACAATCCTTCACATCGAACGCGATCGCTCTCGCCGTGGGTCTGATATTCGCCACAGCCGCGCAGGCCGCGGTTGATACCGCGCTTGATTCGCTCGGACAGACTGGCAGTCTCGTCATTCCGTATGCGTTCGTGCTGCCGGAAGGCGTGGTTGAGACGCAATACAACGATTACCTGGATCCCCGCTTCGGCAACCGCGCGACCGGCGCACAGATGTATTGGGGAGCGGCGGGACTGCTGCCTTATGTCGAGGTGGCGGGTGGTCTTGCGAATTATCCGGGAAATGTCGCGGTGGCGTTCTCCGGCGCCGACCACTTCGTGTTTCGGCATCTAACAGCCTGTTGAAGTATCCCCCCTGCGGCGCGGCGGTAGCTTTCCAAAGAACTGCTGTGCCGATTTGGGGGTGTCGATTTGATGCTGGATTTCCTTAATTCGGGCCGATTCGATGTCATTTTCTCGCTGACGTTCGCCTCTATGCCGCTTTCGCCGCGAGCGTTCGCATGCGCGTGAGGTTGTAGGCCGCCTGCGTCAGTAGAAACAACTGCTCGACTCGCTCGCGCCCGCGACACATGACCTGCCGAATCCGGCCAATCGTCTTGCCCCAGCCGAACACTTGCTCGATACATTTGCGCTTGCGCTGGCTGATGGTGTAGCCCGCCCAACGTGTCGTGCGCCCGTCGATGGCCGAGCCGCCTGCGCGCGCGTCGTTTTGGGCGACATGCGGCGTGACGCGATTGGCGCGACACGTCGCCACGAATCCGGCCGTGTCGTAGTTCTTGTCGGCACCCACCGTAATCGGCTTCTGGGCAAGGCACGCCGCATCGGAGAGCATGTCAGCGGCCGCATCGCGTTCGGCCGTGCCGTTGGCCTGCGTCACTTGCGCGTTGACCACCAGGCCGTGCCGGTTGTCCGTGAGCACTTGCCCCAAATAGCAAAGCAGCGCATCGGTGTTGCGAATCTTGCGGAACAGCTTCGCCTGACTGTCGCTGCTCGATTCGTGCGTCTCGTTGCTGCGCTTCTCGCCGTGCCAATCCTCGCGCTGGCGACCGCGGCCCTGGGGCGGCGTATCGTCGTCGGACTTGCTCTTGCGCACGAAGCTTTTATGGCCGGCCCAAGCTTGAATCAACGTGCCGTCGACGCTGAAGTGCTCGCCCGAGAGATGACCGCGTGCCTGCGCCCTCTCCACCGTCTCGGTGAACAAACCCACGATGACGTCGTGCGCGAGCAGTCGGTCGCGGTTCTTGCTGAACGTCGAGTGGTCCCACACCGAATCGTCCATCGCCAGGCCGACAAACCAACGAAACAGCATGTTGTAGGAGATTTGCTCCATCAGCATGCGCTCGCTGCGAATCGAATACAGCACTTGCAGCAACAACGCGCGAATCAGATTCTCGGGTGCGATGCTCGGCCTGCCGCCTTTCGCGTCGCTCTCGTACATGCGCGCGAACACACCATCCATGCGCTTGAGAGCGTCGTTCAGCCGGAGGCGAATCGGCTGCAGCGGATGATTGGCCGGCACGAAGTCATCGAGCTTCGTCATCGTGAACATCGTCTCGGTGTAGCCATCCGCTCCGCACATCGCTTCGCTCTCAGTGTTGTTCGATTCCTTGATTCAACGTTTACCCCTCCCGCTCGGATGATGTCTGCGGGAGATATTTCAACAGCCTGCTAGTGTCATGTCCCAGAAATAACTTTGCATAACCGGGCCACTTTCTGAAGAATGGAATCGGCTGTCGCGGTCCATACGAACGGCCGCTTGTGCTGGTTGTGCTGATCGATATAGCGCTCGATATCGGCAATGAGTTGGCGCACGTTTCTGAACGATCCTCGGCGTATCGTCTGCTGCGTAATCAGGCCAAACCAGCGTTCAACCTGATTGAGCCAACTCGAGTAGGTCGGTGTGAAGTGCATGTGGTAGCGCGTATGCTTCGCCAGCCACGCCTTTATCTTTGGATGCTTGTGTGTCGCATAGTTGTCGGCGATCAGATACACATCGAGATCAGCCGGCACCGCTTGGTCAATATGCTTGAGAAACGCGAGGAATTCCTGATGCCGGTGGCGCGGCTTGCATTGCGCGGTGACTTCGCCCGTTGCCGCATTGAGCGCTGCGAACAAGGTCGTGGTGCCATGCCGAACGTAATCATGCGTCACTCCTTCGAGATAGCCCAACCCCATCGGCAACATCGGCTGCGTATGCTCCAGCGCCTAACATTGGCTCTTCTCGTCGACACACAGCACGAGGGCATTGGTCGGCGGACTCAGGTACAGGCCGACAATATCGCGCACCTTCTCGACAAAGTACGGATCAGTAGAAAGCTTGAAGCTCTTCGAGCGATGAGGCTGCACACCAAACAACGACAGATACCGGGCCACCGAACTCTTCGAAATACCCGTTTGCGTAGCAGCGGAGCGCACACTCCAGTGAGTTGCGCCAGCCGGCTTCTCATGCAGAACCTTCGCCAGCAACTCGGCAACTGCTTCGTCGTCATATGCGCGCGGCCGGCCTGGACGGGCTTCATCATGCAGACCGGCAAGTCCATGCGCGACAAAACGCTTCTTCCAGTGCGTGATCGCCGGTGACGTCACTTCACACTGCATTGCAATTTCCTGGTTCGTATGACCGTCGGCGGCCATCAAGACAATTTTTGCCCGACGGACCAGAGAATGAGGCAGCGAACGCGAGCGGCTCATCGACAACAATTGTTCTCGCTCCAGTTCCGACATCACAATCTCGATTCCCTTGCGCCCCATGATCGCCTCCCGTCCGCCATGACTCGATCATAAAGCAAGGCAAATTTACGTAAAGTTATTTCTGGGACGGCACACTAGCTTCGATAGCGCATTGTGAAAGCTGAAGGAGAGCGGAGGCGTTTGGGGCCGTGATTGCGTATGCACTACCTCGCATCGTTGATTTAGGCTAAATTTAATCGAACTTTGAAACACGCTTGCCACTCGCTACGCTCGATGGATCAGACGTGCGGCGTCGAAATCTGCGGGGCCTTCGCTGAACACCGACATTCCCGACACAACATGCGACAGGCATGCACTCGTCGCCCTCGTCATTGGCCTATCGGCTTTCACCAGCGCGCGCGCATACGCATTCTGCAGTAACGGCTGAGCGATCGGCACCGCGACGAGTTCGCCAGCCCGTAGCTCGTGAATCATCGCAAACTCGGTTAGGAACGCGATGCCGGATCCTGCTCGCGCAAAACGAGTGAGAGCGAACAGCGAGTTAGCAACGAACGTCGGCTCCAGCCTAACGTTTTCCGCGTGGGCCGCGAGCCGCACCAACTGCCCAAGCCCGAACGCGTCGGGCATGATCGAAAACGGATAGGAAACCGCCTCACGCATCTCGATCGGCCGCTTCATATCCGCCAGCGGATGACCAGGTCGGACAGCGAGCATCACAGGCTGACGCATACTCGCGCAAAAGCGAATATCCGGCATGACCGGCGGGTTGTACGTTAAACCAATATGCGCGATTTCCTCGAGAACCTGCGTCACGACCTCGTTCGCGGGACACACGTGCAGGCTGATATCAACGTCAGGAAACTTCGCGAGAAAATCGATCATGACCTCGTCCATCAGTGTCTCGATGAAGCCCTCGGTCACGGAAACGCGCACGCTTCCTTGAATCGCACCATGAAGGCGGTCGCGAAGATGCTCTCGCTGCAGCTCGCAAGCCTGCGCATATGAGAAGAGATGTCGCGCCGCTTCCGTGGGTGCTATGCCTTTGGCAGTGCGCTCGAAGAGCGCTGCGCCGAGATCCTCCTCGAGCAAGCGAACCTGCCGCGAAACGACAGACGGGGACGTATTCAGCTCGGCGGCGGCTTTGCGCAGGGACTCGTGCTTTAGCACCTCCAGAAAATACCGCATCCGCTTCCAGTTGATGTTCCTCATAGAAAGCCGCTCGTCAGTTCGTGAGGAGGTGTTGCCCGTTTGGTCAACGCGTCCGGACTAAATTTAGTACCAGGCGCGCAAATGTGCAGACAATAATGTGCCCATGCGGTTTGCGCCACACCCTAGCAACGTTGATTGGAAAGGAGGACGCGATCATGCCGGATGCCGATCAAAACGAACCGGAGCGAATGAGACGGACGCTATACCGCAGAATCGACATGCGAGTCCTGGCGTTGCTGACCATCGCATACGGTTTCGCATACCTGGATCGCATCAACATCGGATTTGCGAAGCTTCAGATGCAGTCGAGCCTGGGCATATCGGATGCCGTCTACGGGCTTGGTGCAGGTATCTTCTTTCTCGGGTACGTCGCGTTCGAAGTCCCGTCGAACTTGCTCTTGCCACGTATTGGCGCGCGCAAGACATTCAGCCGAATCATGGTGCTCTGGGGGCTGACGTCGGCGGCGATGATCTTCGTCCACGACAGATACAGCTTTTATGCGCTTCGGTTACTGCTTGGAGTCTTCGAGGCGGGGTTTGCGCCGGGCTTGATTTATTACCTCGCCTGCTGGTATCCGCCGGCGTTGCGTGCCCGAACAATGGCAATAGTGCTGTGCGCTTCACCGATCGCGGGGCTTATCGGCGGCCCGCTGTCCGGCTGGGCAATGACATCGCTTGCAGGCGTCGCCGGCTTACAGGGCTGGCAATGGCTTTTCCTGGTGGAAGGCGTGCCGACCATTTTGCTTGGCGCGGTCACTTGGGCCATTCTCCCAGATCAACCGAGCGATGCGCATTGGCTAACCGATGAACACCGAGCCGTTCTCGCGACCGACATTAAGAGGGCGGGCAGCAGATCCCACGACTCGTTCCGCGACGTGCTTGGCGATCCGAAGATCTACGGTATGGCTGCTGGATACTTCTGCATGATCTGCGGCCTCTATGCTGTCGGCTTCTGGCTGCCAAGCATTTTGAAAGCTGCAGGACAAACGAGTCTCCTTGCGATTGGCCTGTTATCCGCCATTCCGTACGGGGCGGCGATCGTGTCGATGTACTGGCTTGGGCAGCGCTCTGATCGTCGCCGCGAGCGCCGTTGGCACAGTGCAATCGCCCTGTTTTTGGGCGCGCTATCGTTCGCATGCGTGGCTTTCGCGCAAGGCCGCTTTGCTGTATCGCTGATCGCCATCACTGTCGCGACGAGCCTGGTCTATGCGGCCTACACGGTCTTTTGGGCGATGGCATCCGAGTATCTCCGCGGAGATGTCGCGGCCGGAGGCATCGCGCTAGTCAACAGCATAGGTCTCCTCGGCGGTTTTCTAAGCCCGACGATCATTGGCTGGGTGAGCACGGCCACCGGCAATATGCGAGGTGGTTTGCTTGTCATGGTCGCCATTCTCATCGCAGGCACTGCCATAGTCGCGATCGAGCGTCGCCCCACAACGCAAGCGGCGAGCGCGTCATGAGGGTCATGGTCGCGGGCTTCCGGCATGAGACGAACACGTTCGCACTTTCGCGCGCGACGTATGAGCGGTTTGCCCGTGGCGACGGTGGTGTGCCGATGAAGAGGGGCGCGCAGCTGTTCGAGCTTTGCGAAATGAACATCCCGGCTGGCGGCGCAATCTGCGCGGTGAAGGAACGTGGTCACAACGTGGTTCCCGTGATTTGGGCGGAGGCGATTCCTTCTGCCTGCGTGACCAAAGACGCGTACGAGCGGATCGCGTCGGAAATCGTAGACGCGGCCCGTTCCGAACGCCCTGACGGGATCTACCTTGACCTGCACGGCGCTATGGTTTCGGAACATTGCGAAGACGGCGAAGGAGAACTGCTTCAGCGCATTCGGAATCAAGTGGGCGACAGCGTGCCGGTCGTCGCATCGCTAGACCTCCATGCCAACGTGACGGAAAACATGTTGAGGTGCGCGGACGAATTGCTTGCCTACCGGACATATCCGCATGTCGACATGGCCGAAACGGGCTATCGTGCCGCGCGAGTCCTTTGCGACCTCATGGACACAAATCGCCGCCCGTATTGCGAGGCACGCCGACTACCCTTTTTGATCCCAATCAACGCAATGTGTACGCTGTTTGAGCCGGCACGTTCGGTATTCGAGCGCGTGAAGGCGGTAGAAGCCGAGAGGAAAGTATCGCTTTCTTTCGCACCTGGTTTCCCAGCGGCAGATTTCCCCGGTTGCGGTCCAATGGTGTGGGGCTATGGGGAAGACAAAGACGTCGTCGAACGCTCCGTCGCCGATCTCTACGAGCTCGCAATCTCCCGTGAGCACGAGTGGTCTGTGGCGTTTCTGCAGGCTGACGAGGCGGTCAAGGAAGCCATGCGCATCGCTGCGTTTGCAAAGAGGCCGGTTGTCATAGCCGATACGCAAGACAACCCTGGGGCGGGCGGCGAGTCCAACACAACGGGAATGCTGCGAGCGCTCGTGAGCAACCGAGCCACCGGTGTGGCGATCGGACTTATCCACGATCCGCATGCGGCCCGCTTGGCCCACGACGCCGGGATTGGGCGAACGATTAACTGCATGTTAGGGGCAGCGTCAGGCGATCCTTTCGAAGGCGTTTTCCTCGTCGAGGCGCTATCGGAGGGGCGATGCGTGCTCGACGGTCCGATGTTGAACGGCGTAACGATTGAACTCGGGCCTGTCGCATGTCTGCGGATCGATGATATTCGAATCGTCGTCAGCTCCACGGCCGCGCAAATGATCGATCGCAACCTGTACCGGATCGTCGGCATAGACCCCGAAGCGATGAAGATTTTGGTCAACAAGAGCTCTGTTCATTTTCGGGCTGATTTCGAGCCCATTGCCGAAGCGGTCCTCGTGGCAAAGTCACCTGGGGCGGTAAAAGCCGATCCGGGCGACCTACCGTGGACGTCGCTTGCAGAAGGAATGCGCGTGAGACCTGGTGGCATGGCGTTCACACGAGCCATGCGAAGCGAATCAACAGACTCGAGAGGAGGTGGTTGATGGCATGTTGACTGCGGAAGGTCGCGGTGGGCGTCCCACGCTAGCGCGTTTGCTTCGTGGCCGCTGAGCGCCGCGGCGATCGTCAGTAAGTCCGCGTTGACACCATTGCAGTGACATTGCTCGGCGGCGGGTCGCACTTGAATTCCAAGGGGATCCGTCTATGCTATGCAGGCATGGCAGCAGTCGGAGCACAGCGAGTGTTCCGGCAGTGCCAGACACTTAATGCGGTTCGGCTCCGTCCAACGCCTCCTTGGCGTTTTGGCGACCGCAGGTCTCAATGACCCGGAGTGTTCTAGTGGGGCGTCAGCTCTCACCGATCTGCTAGGCGACATCGGCTCTACCGATGGCAGCCAGTTCTCACGGCACCGAGCGAGCGTAGCGATGGTGTTGCTCGCGAGCTTTTATTCGATCGACCGCGGAAAGCGGCGGTGCCTACTGTTGCAAGTCACGAGTCGTAGTGATCGCAGCTCGCAACGCCTAAGCATTTCAACGCTTGCGGGGCTGCGTCAGCTTAACCATGCGCTCGGCGATTGCATCGATCTCCTTCTGCGTCAGCACGTCGCCGAGCTTGGTGCTCGATAGGACACTGCGGATATCTTGCAGCGGCTGCTGCGTTTCTGCGGGAGCGTCTGAGAAGGTCGATTCGAGCCGCATCACCAGTTCGGTGTTCAGAGAGCGATGCTGAAGTTCGGCCGCCTGTTTGAGTTTCAGGTAGAGGGCCTGCGGCAGACGGAACTGTGAGCGGTAAAGATCTTCCATGGATCGGTATTTGACACTGTCCCGTCACTGCCGTATAGTGACTAACATGTCACTAGATAGTGACAAATGGAGGGTGAATGAAACCAACGGTGCGATCCCAATACCGGCTTCCCCGTGAGATCGACGACTGGCTTTGCGAGCGGGCGAAAAAATGCATCCGTTCCAAGAACGGGCAGTTAGTCGCCGAATTGCGATCGCTCATGTTGGCTGACGTTAAAGAACGGCCGGGCGTGCAACCGCACAGCCATAACGAAAAAACGGTCGAAACTTGATTGGCCCCTCTGGAGTGCAAGAGCGGTAGCTGGGAAGAGTGGCCGATATCGGTGCTGCGAACACCGATACCAGCCTGACCATGAAGTCGACCCTTAGGAGGCACTCACATGGCTAAACCCATTATACGAAAGCGTGATCTCTTCGGCATGCCGTCTGTGAGCGGTTAGTCGCTTTGCGGACAGCGTGCAGGTTTTTCTCCTGGTGAGTTGCGCACCGGGAGCGACCGGCAATGGAGACGCGCATGCCAACAGTCTTTTCTTTCGTATCGACCAAGGGTGGGGTTGGAAAGACCACCCTTGCAGCCAATCTCGCCGGCATCCTTGCCGACTACGGGATGCGTGTGCTGGCGCTCGACGCGGACATCCAACCGAGTCTTTCGAAGTTCTATCCGCTTCTCTCGCAGGCGCCAAGCGGTCTTCGCGCTGTCGTTATGCGCGGGGGAAACGTGCTCGAGGACTGCATTAGCCGAACGGTGCTGCCGAACCTCGACTTGATCTATTCGGACACACCAGACGGATCGCTGCAAACGTGGCTGAAGGACAGGGAAGATCGGCTGATGATTTTGCGCCGTGCCATGGCTAGTCCAGTTGTACAGCCCTACAACGTGGTCATCATCGACACGCAGGGCGCTGTGGGCGAATTGCAGAAGACTGCCGCGATGGCCGCGGACTACATGATCTCGCCCATCAAGCCCGATACGTTGTCGGCTGGGGAGTTCTCGAGCGGAACGCTGGCCATGCTGGATGACCTTAACCGGTTGGCAGATTTCGGGGAGTCGTTCCAATCGGGCGACATGTTTGCCTTGATCAACGCGCAAGAGCGAAACAACAACGCCCGCGCATTGACGACGGTGATCCGCCAAAAATTCGCCGGCCACAAAAAGGTGCGCGTGTTGGAGACGGTGGTGCCCTCCGCAGCTGCGTACGCTGCGGCGGCGACGGCGCAGGTGCCGGTTCATCGGCATGATCGACGGCTGTCCATCGCGAACTCCGCCTGGCATGTCATGCACCGGCTAGTATGGGAGCTTTTCCCGACGCTCAACGATATCTACGTCGACGACGTGTGCGCCGATAGCGTGGCTGCGGCTGAAGACGATCAGGGCGACGCGAGCAAGGACGCGGCCGCGGCTGGAGATGTGAGATGACGGCTCCCTCGCGCTCCAAGATGACTGCGGCCGAAATTCAGGAGCTGACCAGGAAGCGGCTTGATCACGCCTCGGCGCGACTCGACGCCAAAGCGCCTGGATGGAGTGCGGGCGAGGGCGGTAAAACTCCGTCGACCGGTTCATCGCCGGTGCTTACGTCGACCATTAGGTTGAAAGTTACCGATGTCGGCACATACGAGCGCAATCCTCGCCAGGCGACCCACGAGCGCATCGTCGAACTCAAAGAGTCGATTCGACTCAACGGAATCGAACAGATAGTCACCGTGACCAAGCGCCCGAACACGGCTCGCTATGTGGTGGCGAAGGGAGGCAACACGCGGCTCTTGGCGGCTCAAGCCTTGTACGACGAGACGAAGGATCCGGCGTTCCTGTATCGCGACTTTCTCGTCATTGACTATCCGGGCGAAGCCACGTTACTTGCCGCGCACCTGCGGGAAAACGATCAGCGGGCGGACTTGTGTTTCTGGGACAAGGCTAAGGGTTACCTCGAGCTCAAGGCCGAGCTCGAGCGCGAAGCTGGCGCGCCGCTTTCGCTCCGAGAGTTTTCAAGGATTCTCTCCGAAGGAGGGACATCGATTGGACACGTCCTACTTTCAACTTTCAAGTTCGCGGTTGAGCGGCTGGAGGGTCTCGGCCCGGCCGCAGCATTGTTGACTGGGCGCGACGTCGCGATGCGCATCCAGCCGCGAATCGGCGCCATTACGCGTCTGGCCGTGAAGTTCGGGCGTGACGATGCGTGGGTGCAGGAGCGCCTTGTTGAGCCCGAACTCGAAGCTGCGCGCGCTGCTTGGGAGCGCAAGGGCGCGTTAGACGTTGACCGGATCGTCGAAGGGATCCACCAGAGACTTGCGGAGGAACTGCTGGTCACCCGATCGGGCCTCGAAACGATGCTTGGCGTCGCCGACAAGGTGCCCCAGGCTAGCGCTATCGAGTTGCGTGCCACGGCGGTACCGCAAAAGCAGAGCAACTTGTTTGCGAAGGGGCCGCCTAGCAGCGGCACTGAACCGGGGCACCGCACGCGCAGCGACGGAAGTGCGGATTCCGTTGGCACCCGATCTCAGTTATCCGGCGAAGTTGAAGCTGATAGGCCGTCCCTCCCCGACGCTCCAGAGCAGGAACTTGCGGCTCCGGACACCCATACACGTCGCGACGACCGGCAGGACCGCGAACGAGCGCAATCGGCATGTAACGTCGGCGGTGTCGAGCAGCCGCCGACATCACGAAATCCGTCTGCTAAGCGATCGGATGATGAATCGCTTACGCAGGCGGGGGCTCCGGCCGGAACCATGGAGTCGGTGCAAGAGCGCTTGTGGGCAGCCCTCTCGCGGTTTGTGGAGCACTGCGGGCTTACCAGATCTCTACGTGCCGCACCGCCGCTTCCCTACGGGTTCATGGTTGAACCTCCCGAGTTACCTGACGGTGCTCCGCTTGACCTGGCTGCGACCCGGGACGATACGGCTCGCCACCGCTATCACGGTTGGTGGTGGCTTGCGAACCTATCGCAGCAAAACACGCCGGCGGGCCTGGCCGTGGTTCCTGATGGGAGCTTCGCCCGAATCATCGAAACGGACGAATCGTGGGCTCGCGCCTGCGAAACCGGTATCGGCGAGCCGCTGCTTCGTGACCGTTTCGATTTGCTTGTGAGCGCACTCCTGAACCCCGATCACGTTCCCGGCGGGCTCTTCTTCGAGGTGCTTGCCGCAGCGCGGGCATTCCGCGATCGGCATCGATCGCGGTTTGTCGACCAGTTTTGGCGGGAGCAAGGCGTAGGTGACGACGTCTTGCAGCTCCACACAAAAGCGGTAGAGGAATGACGTGAGTACAAATCTTAGTTCATTGATCGGCGTGGGTTTGCAGCGTGCCGTGCTGCACGAGCTGATGGAGTCGGCCCGCGACAAGCCGGCCGAGCAGACGGCTCGGCGACCGGCGGCAAGCGCGCCGTTGCTTGAGATCCCGGACGCGGTGCGGGACGTGCTCACAGACGCGCGTGCCGAGACGGTTATTCCTCGGCTTCTGGCCGTCAACGCCGTTCGTCTGCAACTGGACATCAACTCGCTCGCGCAGGCTTGCGCCGGCATCAAGCGCCAGTGGTGGGAAGACTCGCTCTTAAATTACTTCGTCTGCGCGCGGGCTAGCTCGGCAATGGTCCAAATCTATTTTCGGCATGTGTCGCGCACACGCGTCGAGAGATTGCGTCGTGAACTGGGCGTCACACCACCGGCAAAACCGTCGGCGTTAGGCAATTCGGAACTCGCAAGGGTATTTGATATTTGGAGCGACCTCAGCCGGAGATCGCTTGACGAGCGGGAGCGGTACGTCCAGCTTCACAGAGGCTGTGAAGGTCGCCATACGCTCGCCACGCTATTCGCCGCGATACGAATCGGTGACGAGCGAATGAGTGAACGTGCAACCGGTCAGTTTGCACGAGCGATGCCACCGACCCGGGAGCAATCGGCCGAATCTCGGTCGGCCGATTGCTTCGCAGCCAACGCCAATCAGTGGAGGTTCGCAGATGCAACGCAATCAACGTAGGGACTCGCAGCGTAACGCAGTGTCCCAGTGCGGACGCGCGGAGGCCGGTAAGGATTTGCTCGATCTAGCACGGGATTGCGGGATGACCGTGACGCTCGACGCGTGCATCGGTAGGGAACGATACGAGAGTGTCACGGGCTCTTGCGACGCTTTGCGGCGATTCGCTCACGCATATCGCCAGTTGGTAGCTCGGCGGCCGGACCGGCAGCTCGAGCGAGGGCTGCTCGAGCACTGGGCCAAAGCATGCGAGCAAGGCCGCGGAGACCAGGTCGCAAATGCGATCCGGACTTGGCTCGACGGCGATGAGACTGACGGTGCGGATGCCCGTTATGACGACTGAGGTGACCGAAATGACTTGGGATACGCGCTTGGACCCGTTCGGGAAACTATTGCCGGGCAAGTCGTGGGATGACCAGCCCGGCATGGACCCGGGCGAACAGGAGTATCTGCTCGCGGTAATCGACCGGCCGATCGCCATTCATCGCTGCCTCGCGGAGGTAGCCGGCGATCTATCCGCTGGGGCGATGCTGACTGAGCTCTCCGCTCTCGAACAGGAGCGAGGATGTGACTGGCTCGACGTGGATGAAGCGGAGTGGACGCACCGGCTAGGTCTTTCGCCGGCGCAGCAGCATGCCACTCGGCGCAAGCTGGTACGGCTTGGTTTCCTTGAAGAGAAGCTGTTCGGCAATGTGTCTCGGGTGCATTTTCGCCTCGTTTGGCCGGCGCTGGACGCAGCTCTCAGGCAGCAGTCCCAGCAGCGCGTTGCATATGGGGACATGACCAATCATTAAGTAGCAGTTGCCTGTCGGTGGGGGCTGGCGATGAGCAGTGGATATCGCGACGCATTCAATCGAGCGATTGCCTTACTTAAGGCGAATCGCCCGATTGCATTTGCCCTTCGGCTCAGCCAGATCACTGGACATCCGAAGGACGCGCTGCTGCTATCACAACTCGTGTATTGGACACGGCGCGGACGCGATGTAGAGAAGACGCTCGGCTGGATTCATAAGACCCGCACGGCGTGGCAGGTGGAAACGGCGCTCACGCGCGAGGAACAAGAAAACGCCCGTCGACGGCTGCGCCGGCTGCGACTGATCGAAGAACATCGCGGCGGCCAGCCCGCCAGGCTCTTTTATCGGCTGGACACCTTGACGTTGTCTGCGGAACTCGACAGAGTCACTGCGGGGCGTATGCCGATCCAGTTGTCATTTGAGTTCATGCGAAACCACGACTTCGCAATGCGCGAGGTACTTGGACCGACGACAGCATTTCACCGGGTGCTGGTTGACGTCACAGGTGGCGTCAATGCTGCGCTTCTGCTTTCGCGAATGATTCAGCTCCAGCGCCATGCTTTGGAGTCCAACGAGCTTTGGTTCACCGTTACGGCGCGAGAGTGGAAGCGCGACTTAGGACTCAATCGTCGGCAGCTTGAAAACGCGAAGCATAGGCTCCGCGAGCTTGGAGTAATCAAGGAGATCCAAGTCCACCGTCGCTGCAAGCGTCTATACAGCCAGATCGAACCGCATTGCTTGCTCGTTTCCCTTGAACCGGTAATAGAACGTGATTTGGGTGGGAGAGGTCAATGCCCCGCGGAATGCGCGCGCGATATGGCGACGCCGTTAGAACCTGGGGGCAACAGATCATCGATAGTCGAGACCAACACTGTTCGGCGTCTGAACACCGGTGACGGCGTCGTATCGCGGCGAGAATTCGGCGCGAACAATGTGCAAAACACTCCAACTGGGTCACGCCCCGGCCACCTACTGGTTGGTGGGAAAAATGCATGGCAGTCGGAGGGTTTGGTACATAGCGGTAAGCGGCTTTCGTGCATTCCCAACGCGCGCACGTATACGACTACGACTACGAACACCCCTACGACTACTGATGGGCTCGCACGTTTGCGAGGCGACCGAGCGCTGGCGGCGCACTTGGCTGCAGATGCTACAGGGATGGCGGTAGAGCGCAGTGCGGCTCCGAGGGGAACCGACACGTGTGGGACGGAGTCGCCGCGGCATGGGCCGTCGCCTGTTCAGATGCTGAACACGGCTGAGGCCGAAGGCCGTTCACTCGCATCGCCGCTTGGACAAGGCGAGCATGTAGCGCTCGAGTGGCCCGACTTTGTTACCGCGGCTGAGCGCGCCGCTGTCATGCGGCAGCTCATCAATCTGCCTCCAGTCGATCGCCAGCTCATAGTCGACGAGATGGCCGGTAGCGACCGTGACCAACTAGTTCGTCATCCGGTGGCGTACGTTGGCGCACTACTGGAGCGCTACCGCGCGGGTACGTTTGTCCCTAGCAAAGCATTTCGGGAGCGTGAACGTCGCGAACGAGCCATCTTGACCGCAGTGCAGGTGCGCGACCAGGAAGCGCGCTTCATAGCGGGGCTTGCAAGAGGGCGCAACGCTACGCCCGAGCCGGGGGGCGAACCATCGAGCACGCAAGGCACAGGGCCATGCGAGGGAAGGGCCGCGCTGTCGAATTTGCTCGACGACCTCCGCCGGCGTTGGCTGCCCACCCACAGCACAACAATTCATGCGCGTTCTCAGGGTCCATCCCGACCACCTATCCACGTTAACCCCTCGACGGTCGACGCTTCTTCAAGCCGACTCGTTTATGGACCCGGAGGCCAAGATGGCAACTCTGTCCCGCCCGAAACCCGATAGCGCCAACGCAAACCGTGTGGCTGACCCTGCAGACGCCGATCCTGGTGTTTCTCGCAACGGTGTGGCATCGGACGACGCGGTCGATCTGGATGCCGAGCGCGTCCTTTTGTCGGAGCTCATCGAATCCGACGACCCTGATCCGGCGCATCCCCTCTATTCGCGTTACCAGCGATATGTCGAACGATGGGAGGCGCTCGAGCGCGAGCGGGGACTGCACCTGCTTCGTCAGGAGGCGGATGCGTCCGTCGCGCTGTCGGAGGCGTCGAAGCTGTCTCGGATGGGGCAGCTGTCGAGCGAGGGCGGCGATCGCATGCGATTGCACACCCGCGATGCGATGCGGTTATTCCTCGGACGAGTACCGAAGCGCGGTGAGAAGGGATATGCGATGGCCGGAGGCAAGCGAGTCGCGGCAGCCTTGCGAGCACTGTGGTCGCTTTCGGCGAACGACCACCCATACGCGGACTGGGCCCTAGTCGAGGTCGACGAGCGGATCTCTGCGCTGCGCCAAACGATCGAGTCCGAGCAGCGCCAGGCGCTTGCAGCGCTCGATGCCATGCGGCAGAAAGGACTCGACTACACCATCTTGCAGTCGAGAGAGCCGGCCGAAGTGGCTCTTGGCTTCGCATCGCCGTATGGCTACATGATCGCGGGACTGCTTGTCGAGGTCGACTTCCTCGTTCGTGTCACCAAGTCCGCGGTGCTTAGAGACTTAGTCGGCTCGGAGAACGGACGGGAGCGCGTTCAGCGCGTGAAGCATAAGTGTCTGTCCGTCTTTCATTTTGCCGTTCGTTGGCAAAACGTCTTGAGCCGACCAGAGTTCGCGAAATTTTCACGCTCGGATCTGCTACCGAACGCAGCCGATCAATCGGTGCGGCGAGCTGACGCACTCAGGGCGCTGTTGGGGCCTCTGCCGCGTGAGATCTTGTCATTGGAGAAGCAGCCACGGCACAGCAAGCGACGCCTGCCGCAACCGTCGGAGGCGGAGTTGAAGCTGCTGTTGGGTGTGCCATTGTCAGAGGCGGAAGGGGCGCTTGTCGCGCTTGTGCAATGACTTGCGTGTATGACGCTTCCGCTACGGAAGAAGCTTTGGATGCGCGTGGACGGTCAGCGAACCGTGGGTATCCGCGGCTGGTTGCTCATGCGTCAACTCTTAATCGTGACGATGGGATGACTGAGACGACGGCGGTGCGGCAACGCGTCCGCGGCTGCGGCAATTCGTTGCCGAGCAGTCGACACCTTGGCAGATGTCTCAAAGGCCTTAAGGGTAAGGGGCGTACGCGGCGAATGCACTGTCGTTCGGAGTGGCAGCGGCTTAACAACTGCAAGCGCAGAAGTCCGATGGATGACCCGACGGAGGCTGCATGGCGGCAATGAGCGATTCGCAAGCCGGGATGGGCGACGCTGCCTTGTGGGACGTCCGGCGACTGACGGGCCGCGCCGCGTTCCGGTTGTTGCTGGCTCGCTATCGCACTATGGCGAACCAAGCGGGGGCTGAGATGACGCTGCTGGCAAACGACGTCGACGCGGCGAGGCTGCCTGCCACGCTGCAGGTGCGGCGCACGTACTTGGCGAGCGGGGCGTTGCGTCTGCGGCTTTTCTGGCGCCTGCGGGGCGACACGCGTGTGACGTCCTTTGAGCGAGTGCGTCAATCCATGGCGCGGACTCCCCCGTCGGTTATCCACTACGTCGATCGCTGTCAAGCGAGAGCGATGGAGCTGAATGCGACCGAGGCGATCTTTCGCTATGCCGCGACACAGATAGAAGCGTTCCTGATCCGGGGCTCGGTTAAGCCGAGCGACGATGTTGGTTCGGGGGAGCGTCGAAAAAACGAAAGCGGACGGAATTGATGCGGGCCTTAACCGCGGGGCTGTTCAGACGCTGAACAGTCGTTAGAAATGAGAAAGCCACCCGACGCAGGGAGGCGACCCAGCGCGAACTTACTCCAGGGCAAACTGAGGTCGTGGCGCTGCTTACGTTTCGATGGGCGGCGCCTGCGACGTTGAGGTGGAGTGACTGAAATGAGTATCTACGCAGAACTCGTCGGCAACGTATTGTCTTCGCCGACGATGAAGCAAGTCAACACGCCAGGCGGCAAGAAACGCATCGTCGAACTGCGCGTCATGTCGGCGATGTACCGAAAACTCGAAGACGGAACACTTGAGCAGAAGGACGACAAGACATTTCCGGTCGATGTGACCGTGTGGAACGAACCGCACACGGAGCGGGTGATGCAGCACATCAAAACGGGGGCAAGTGTTGTCGTTAAGGGGGATCTCTACGTGAATCCCTGGATCACTCGGGAGAACGAGCTACAGTCTGGCATACATATCGACGCAGATTCGATTGCGCTCAATCTCGTGCGTGTAGAGCAGGTTGTGTTTCAAGCTCGCCAGCATCGGACGGAAGATTCTGCCGACACGGCGTCGAAGCCGAATGAAGCTGTCGGCCCCACAGATGTCGACACCGATTCGCCGGCCGAGTCGGTGGCCGCTACGGCGGGCCCTCGCGCCTCACGCTCTCAAACGGCGCGACGGCACCAGCGCGCTGACTCACGCGGAGACGACGCTTCGAAAGCCGCATCGAGCGACGACAAAACGGAGGTAGCGCAATAACGCCAGGGGCGCGTCAGTATCGCGCTCACTGGTTAGCGGAAGAAGTCCCCGGTAATGGTCTGCAGGCGTGGCGCGATTGATCGCCCGCCTGCAAGGAGTTCGTCATGCAGGAAATGAAGTCGTTGTTGCCTTATCCAACGTCGAACGAGCTGCAAACGCTACATACGCTCGTGGCCGACACGGTGTCGACCGCTGTCGCGATAGGGAGCGCCCGCGAACAGTTTCTCGGATGGGAAGTACAAGTGTGGACTAGCGAGAGTCGTCTCACGCGGCGCGCACATCTACGCATCTTGTATCGGAACGCCTTGTGGCAGCAGTCGGACTGGATTTTGGACTGGCCACGCTCGAACAACACTCTGCATTGAGGTGGGAAAATGCGACGCACCTTGTACTGGTTAACCGGATTTCTGCCATGTCGAATTATCGGCGCGCGGGGCAAGCCGTACCTCGAGCGCTACTACCTCTGCACGGCGCTCGGTGTTCGCATCTATCTGCATCGGTTTCTCGCGAGCGACCCGGACTGCAGATACCACGATCATCCGTGGCCGTGGGCCATTTCGATCGTGCTCGCGGGGCGGTATTGGGAACGAAGGCGAGGTCGACTACGCATGGTCCGTTGGTGCAACGTACTGACGGGTGACACGTTTCACCGCGTCGAACTCCCAGCGGATAGCCATGGCCGTTGCGTGTGGACGTTGTTCGCCCACCGTGCCTGCGACAAGAAGGAGTGGGGCTTTCTACGGGATATGGGGCAGACCTGCATGGTCTATACGCCTTATAGCTTTCCGCGTGAAAACGAGCCTAGAGCATGGTTCAAGCATGCGCCTCGCGGGCGGCATGAGCCGCGGAGGATGCCGGTATGAGGCGATGCAAACGGAGTGAGCCTTTATATCCCAAAGGGCAGGGAGGCAGGCGGCCATCGTTGGCTGAGTGCAGGTCAGGCCTTCCGAGAGAGCCAATCCTCGGCAAATTTTTTCGCGTGAGCGATTGCCGCTTCTTCGGTATCGAAATCGCCCAGAGTCCGGTACGACGCCTCTGGGTGAAATCCGATTTTTGTGAAAACGACTTGGGCGGCGAATTTGCCGTGGTCGGTGGGACGTGGCGTGCAATCGGCATCATAGCCGCGCAGTGCAAAGACAGTCTTCATTGGGTCGGGAATTCTCAAGACGCCCAGATCGTAGCACGGAGCGCGAGAGTTCTTTCGTGGTCGAGCGACCACCCTTGAGCGGATCGGCTTGAAAGGAGTGTGGGATGAAAGCTATTGGGATCAAGCAGGTGGCGGAGAAAGTAAATCTTGGTCAGTCGACGATCTACCGGATGATCAGCAAGGGCGCGTTTCCCAAGCCTTTTGCGCTCGGAGAAAACCGTACGGCTTGGATTGAGAGCGATATCGATGACTGGCTCGCGGACAAGGCGGGTAAGCCAAGACCGGCGGTAAGTGATGGCGTCATCGACGATGATCAGGTCATGCGGCAGGGCGTCGCGTAGCAGATTATCGCTATCGCAACAGCGGCGGCTGCCGTGCATCCGGCTTTGAAGTGGAGGCCGATCAACTCTTCGATTCGCAAGTCCGAGCAAGTAGCGCGCGCCCGAATGTCCCGACGCTCTATTCGAAGGCCAAGCTCCTCGACAGCATGCGCGATTCGGGAGCGCGCGACCTATCGGCCAGACGAAGATCGAAGGCATCCCTTCGAATTCCTCCTCATGCGTGTCAAGCTCGAAATACCCTACGAGACGCGCCACAGCGAGGCCCGTCGATGGCGGCACGTAGCTCGATGCAGATACCGACGTTCGCATGTCTGGTAGCTTGCCACTCCGAAGTGCGTCCCGAATGCTCCGCCAAATGCGCTCGTCCATCGTTGCTCCGTTTCGGTGAGTTGACGGAGAAGCGTAGCAAATCGATGTACCATATCCGCGGCAGACCTACAAAGCGGTACCACCTCAGCGAGGGCGAAACGTAGGATGCGCTGCCACTGTGGGATTGCCGATTACCCCGCCACAACAGGACCGGCTTCATTCCAACACGTTTAACTCACGTACCGGGGGCTTCGTCAATGTCGTCAGAATGGGTATCTGCCGTTTTCGGCCTGGCGGGTGCCGTCATTGGCCGTGTATGCACGCTCCTGGGCGTCCAAAGACAACTCAGTGCCGCCACTGCAGATCAAAAGCGAAGGGAAAGCAACTACCTCAGAGCGATTCTGCAAGCGCTACACGATGAGATAGAGACCCTATTGGAAGTATATAAGGGTGCGATAGGTGTACATATAGCCGCACTGCAAACGGGACAACCGTTCACGCATTATTGGCCTGTGTCGTCAGAATATTTCTCCGTTTATCACAGCAACTCTGCACTTATAGGCCATATTCAGAACAACCACTTAAGAAAGTCGATTATTCAAACCTTTACGTACGCGAAAGCCCGCCTCGCTGCGCTTAACGGATAGCGGATCGATGCCAAGATCGTTACGGAGTCTCCGCACGGCTGCGTTAGCGTTATCCACCGCGACAAGCTCCGGGCTACGTTTAAAGCCCGTCCCGGTCGGCACGGTACCCGTCCCCGCCGGTGGCGGCTCTACGCCCCCTCGTGTCGCGTTACGACATACCCTCTTGTTTGCCATCCCGATTACGCCCGGTAAACCCTCGTCGCCCGTTGCGGCAGGTCGGTCCATCTGAATGCGTTGAAATCGATGCGAATTCTTGAGGTCAAGGAGCCTATCGCGATTGCAATCGCGCTAAGTCGTCGAGACTGGTCAGTCGCGCTTTCGTTCGCTTTGAGCCCGACAAGTACCGTATGGTCGATCCGCAAGCCTGCCCGGCGCATTGGCGACGACTTACGCGTCACCGTCGCGGATGAGGGCGCGCGTCGCGGACCGATCGGACTGGTGTTCATCGAAGCGAATTCGAGGACGGCACGATGCACTTCGAGAACACACGCATCTGGATCGTGCCTCTCGGGCGGGCGATGGGAAACGTCCACCACGACGAGTCCGGTTTCCGCGAGCGGTCCGACGGATGAGTTTTGAGGACGAGTGGTGACAGGAGAAGAGGTGAAGTGGCGAAGCGGCACAGCGACGGCCGGACGGCAACGTCCGGCTCTTTTTCTCATGCCGCGCCTGCGCGGTCTTCGCCTGCCGCTTTCAGAACACGGTTGATCGGCGCGATATCGACCAGAAGCGCTTCACGGATCTCTCGCAGATAGACGTCCTTGTAGTTCCGTCTGAGCAGGTTCTCGATGAGTTCCTGCTGCCTCGGCTGGCCGAACGACAATCGATAAAGAGAGAGAATCCGCAGAATCTCGTCAAGCCGGTCGATTTCGCTGCTGAACGGCGCCACCGGCACGATCCGTTCAAGGCACGCGTAGCCACGCGGGACATACCAGTACGGCACAAGATCCGTGGGGCGCTCATCTTTGCTTGCCAGATCGAAAAGGCGCGTCCAGACGTCGTATGATTGGGACGGCGCGGGCGAAGCCAACGTGTCGCCATAAGCCTGCGCGACGCGCTGGCGCACCACCAGCGATTTATAGCGGTTGATACGCCCGTCACGCTGCTCGAGATCGATCGGATTGGCAGGCAGGCTCCAGTGCACGACGCGCCGGCATTACCAGTGAAAATCGAGTCCTTCCTGACCGATGGAGGTTGCATTGAGCATTAACGGCCAGAACGGCGAATTGAACGATGCACGCACGTTGGTGATCCGCTTGGTGCCCTCTTCCTCGGTGCTGCTCTGATTACCGAACGGCATGGCATAGTGGCAGTGGAACGCTACGTCGTACCGCTTCACTTGACCTTTCAGCGGCGGAAGCGCGGCCTGCGCCGTGAGCGACACCGCACCCGGCGCAATGGCCGCATGAAATGACCCGACCGACTCGTCCATCCCGCGATGAACCGATTTGAGCAGATGCAGGAACTCGTCGAACACGGCCTGCAAATTGCCCATCGCAGCGTACGATGAGACGGCTATCCAAGGCGTGGCACCCGGCAGCACGGCCCGCAGCAGACGCTGCGATTCCATACGGTATTGCAGCGGACTGTTCCAGAACGCGCTCAAGTCATAAGTGCGCCAGCGCGATTTCGATTCGAAAACGGAATCGGACTAACGCCCGCAAAGTATTGCCGCTCGATCAGCAGTAGCAGTCATCACTCTGACTTGTCGAGTGAAACGCTCAACCTTGCACCGCCATCTATGAGCGGATCTGCGCCGCCGCGCATGAACTTGATCAGCATCAACAAATGCCCTATTTAAGACAGAAATGTCGGATTGTCGAAGGTTCATGTCGCTTCCGTGCTAAGGCGGAAATTTATGTTCAAATCTACTAGCGCATCGCGATGTGCGGCGCTAACCAAAACCATAACCTCACGGAGATTTGGTAGCGCGGGTGGACGCCCGATACGCCAAGATCATGGTGGCCTGTGCAATCTGTCGATGTGCTCGTTGGAAACACGCTTAGGAGACTAAAGATGTTGAAGCACCGCGTTCGTTTGGCTCTCGTCGGGATCAGTATGGTGGGGGCATCGTTTGTAGGAAGCCCTGCAACGGCCTACGCCGTGCAGGTAGTGAAGATCGGCGTATCTGGACCTCTCACGGGAGGCAGTGCGGCGAACGGAAAAGATATCGAGAATGGTGTGCGCATGGCGATCAACGAGGCCAACGCGCAGCATCTAATGTTCGGCAACGAACCCGTTCAATTCGTGATCGACTCAGTCGACGACCAAGGCGATCCGCGCATCGGCGTTCAGGTCGCGCAGAAGCTCGTCGACGATGGAGTGGCTGTCGTAATCGGTCACTTCAATTCGGGGGTCTGCCTGCCAGCATCTCGCGTATTCGCCGCGGCCGGCATCCCTCTCATCGATCCCGCCGCGACCAATCCCGAGATCACCCTCCGGGGATTGAAGACGGTATTCCGAATAATTCCTACCGACGCCCAGAATTCAGGCATTGCGGGCAAATATGCCGTCGCCGTGACCAAGGCAAAACGCATCGCGGTGATGGACGATCGCACAGCGTTCGGGCAAGGCGAAGCTGAGGAATTTGTCAAGGCCGTGAAGGCGGCCGGCGGCAAAATCGTCGATAACGAATACACGAACGACAAGGCCGTCGACTTCAGTGCACAGCTGACGAATATCAAGGCTTCAAATGCCGATCTGCTTTTCTTCGGAGGACTCGACGATCAGGCCGGTCTGCTCGAGAAGCGGATGAAGCAGCTCGGCTTGCGTGCGCAATTCCTCGGCGGTGGAGCGGTCGCCGACACGGTCTTCACGAAAATCGCGGGTAGCTCGGCAGAAGGTGCGATGGCATGGGAGTACGGCCGTCCTCTCAGCCAGCTTCCGCGCGGCGCAGAGTTTGCTGACAAATACAAAAAGAAGTTCGGCATCGCGAACCTTACCTATTCGCCATTCGCCTACGATGCCACGTGGCTAGCGATTGATGCGATGAAGAAGGCTGCATCTGCGAAGCCCGACGCATTTGTGCCAGCGCTGCAGAGCGCAAACCATGCGGGCATCACCGGCGATATCTCATTCGACGCGCATGGTGACCTGAAGAATCCGAGCTCGACGCTCTATCAAGTCAGGAACGGGAACTGGCAGCCCGTCACGACAACGAGCGCCAACTGAGGTTCGCGAGTGGCTCGCGTGCAGGTCAGCATCTGCGCTGGCACGGCACGCGGGAATCGACCTTTCGGGTCACATTGCTAGCGTGTTCGTCGAACCGTTTGGACGACGGCGACTCTGGCGTCCGTCAGGGCGCACACAGCAGCTATCGCACGCGAATAGCACCGCTCCATCGCAACCGGACTGTGTGTCGAGTGTTGCAATCGGACGGCATTTATATGACCCCCTCACTTCCGAAATGCAATGGATATCTTCGTCCAACAGATCATCAACGGTCTGGTGCTTGGTAGCGTCTACGCCATCATCGCACTCGGCTATACGATGGTGTACGGCATCTTAGGCATCATCAACTTTGCTCACGGCGACGTCCTGATGGTCGGGGCGATGGTTGCCTTGTCCACCATCAACGTGCTACAGAATCATTTCCCCGAGCTAGGCAACGTGCCGACGCTCGCAAGCGCGCTCTGCATCGCGGCGGCGGTCTGCGCCTTCGTCGGCTACACGATCGAGAAAGCCGCGTACCGGCCGCTGCGCCGCGCCCCGCGTCTCGCGCCGCTGATCACGGCGATCGGCGTGTCGATTCTGCTCGAGACGCTCGCGATGATCATCTGGGGGCGCAATCCGCTCGCTTTTCCCCAGATCCTCCCGACCGATCCGCTCAACGTGGTCAAGGCGACCGAAACGACACCCGGCGCCGTGATCTCGGGGACTGAAATCACGATCATCGCGGTGGCGTTCATCGTGATGGCGGGCCTGCTGCTCCTCGTGCACAAGACCAAGCTCGGCCGTGCGATGCGTGCGATCGCCGAGAACCCGAACGTCGCGAGCCTGATGGGCGTGAACCCGAACTTCGTGATCTCGGCCACGTTCATGCTCGGCTCGGCGCTCGCTGCGCTGGCCGGCGTGATGATCGCCTCCGAATACGGCAGCGCCCACTTCTACATGGGCTTCATTCCCGGTATGAAGGCGTTCACCGCGGCGGTGCTCGGCGGCATCGGCAATCTCGGCGGAGCGATGGTCGGCGGCGTGGTGCTGGGCCTGATCGAGCAGCTGGGCGCGGGCTATATCGGCAATCTGACCGGTGGCGTGTTCGGCAGTAACTATCAGGACGTGTTCGCATTCATCGTGCTGATCGTCGTCTTGGTCTTCCGTCCGTCGGGTCTGTTGGGCGAACGTGTCGCTGACCGCGCATAACGGGACGAAAGGGCAAGGAGCAAGGAAAATATGACTTCAATTCAATCGATCGAGCCATCCACGACGCTCATTCCCGAGAAAAATGCCACCAAGACGCTGGTGGTCGGCGTGCTGACCGCCATCTTCGTCATCGCGGCGCCGATGATCATCGGCGCGGCCGGCGGCAACTACTGGGTCCGCGTGCTCGACTTTGCGATGCTCTACGTCATGCTGGCGCTGGGTCTTAACGTGGTAGTGGGCTTCGCAGGCCTGCTGGACTTGGGCTACATCGCGTTCTACGCGGTCGGCGCCTACACGGCGGCACTGTTGACCTCGCCGCATCTGTCCACCCAGTTCGAGTGGATCCACGCGATCTGGCCGAACGGTCTGCATCTGTCGTACTTCCTGGTCGTGCCGATTGCGATGGGTCTGGCGGCGTTGTTCGGTGTGCTGCTGGGCGCGCCGACGCTGCGTCTGCGCGGCGATTACCTGGCCATCGTGACGCTGGGCTTTGGTGAAATCGTGCGGATCTTCATGAACAACCTGGACCGCCCGTTGAACATCACGAACGGCCCGCAAGGCATTACCGGCGTCGATCCGGTGCATGTCGCAGGCTTTAGCCTCGCGCAAACGCACTCGATCTTCGGCGTGCAACTGCCCTCGGTCTATCTCTATTACTACCTGTTCGTGCTGTGCTCGTTGTTCGTGATCTGGGTGTGCACGCGTTTGCAGCATTCGCGTATCGGCCGCGCCTGGGCGGCGATCCGCGAAGACGAGATCGCGGCCAAGGCCATGGGCATCAACACACGCAACGTGAAGCTGCTCGCCTTTGCGATGGGGGCGTCGTTCGGCGGCCTGTCCGGTGCGATGTTCGGCGGCTTCCAAGGGTTCGTCTCGCCCGAGTCGTTCACGTTCTGGGAATCGGTCGTGGTGCTTGCCTGCGTGGTGCTCGGCGGCATGGGCCACATCCCCGGCGTGATTCTGGGCGCTGTGCTGCTCGCGATCTTCCCCGAATTCCTGCGCTCGACGATGGGCCCGCTGCAGCACTGGCTGTTCGGCCATCAGATCATCGACACCGAAGTGATTCGTCAGTTGCTGTACGGCCTGGCGATGGTCCTCATCATGCTGTATCGCTCGGAAGGCCTGTGGCCCGCGCCGAAGCATGAGGACAAGATCGCAAAATTGGCCAAGCGCGGCGCCAAGAAGCCTGTGCGCGCGTAAAGAGCGAAGGAACACGCAAAATGAGCAACAAAAGCATTCGTTTGTCCGTGACGGGCGTGAACAAGCGCTTCGGCGGCTTGCAAGCGCTGTCGGACGTGGGCCTTCAAATCGAAGAAGGCACGATCTACGGCCTGATCGGCCCGAACGGCGCCGGCAAGACCACATTCTTCAACGTGATTACGGGCCTGTACACGCCCGATTCGGGCGAGTTCAAGCTGGACGGCCAGAACTACACGCCGACCGCTGTTCACCAAGTGGCCCAGGCCGGTATCGCCCGGACGTTCCAAAACATTCGCCTGTTCGGCGGCATGACGGCGCTCGAGAACGTGATGGTGGGCCGCCACGTGCGGACCAAGCACGGGTTGATCGGCGCCGTGCTGCAAACGCCGGCCGAGCGCAAGGAAGAGCGCGAGATCAAGGCGCGCGCGCTCGAACTGCTCGAGTACGTGGGTGTGCTGCAGTATGCCGATTACACGGCGCGCAACCTCTCGTACGGGCACCAGCGCCGCTTGGAAATCGCGCGTGCGCTCGCAACGGATCCGAAGCTCTTGGCATTGGACGAGCCGGCTGCGGGCATGAACGCGACGGAGAAGGTCGAGCTCACGCGCTTGCTGGAGAAGATCCGCAACGACGGCAGGACGATTCTTCTGATCGAGCACGACGTGAAGCTCGTGATGCACCTGTGCAACCGCATGACGGTGCTCGATTACGGCAAGGTGATCGCCGAGGGTCTGCCGCACGACGTGCAGAAGGACCCGAAGGTGATTGAGGCATATCTGGGCGCGGGGGTCCACTGATGGCTACGGCAATGTTGAAAATCAAGGGCCTGCAAGTCAATTACGGCGGCATTCAGGCAGTCAAGGGCGTGGACATGGAAGTCGCGCAGGGCGAGCTGGTCACGTTGATCGGGGCGAACGGCGCGGGCAAGACCACGACGATGAAGGCCATTACCGGTCTGAAGCCGTATTCGTCGGGCGACATCGAGTACATGGGCCAGTCGATCAAGGGCGTGCCGGCGCACGAGCTTCTGAAGCGCGGCTTGGCGATGGTGCCGGAAGGCCGCGGCATTTTTGCGCGCATGTCGATCATCGAGAACATGCAAATGGGCGCGTATTTGCGCAACGATAAAGACGGGATTCAAAAAGACGTCGATCGCATGTTCGGCTACTTCCCGCGTTTGAAGGAGCGGGCCAAGCAATTGGCCGGTACGCTCTCGGGCGGCGAGCAACAGATGCTGGCGATGGCGCGGGCCATCATCAGCCGTCCGAAGCTGCTGCTCTTGGACGAGCCGTCGATGGGCCTGTCGCCGATCATGGTCGAGAAGATCTTCGAAGTGGTGCGCGATATCTCGAAGGAAGGCTTGACCGTGCTGCTCGTCGAGCAGAATGCACGCCTTGCGCTGCAGGCGGCTAACCGCGGTTATGTGATGGATTCTGGTATGGTCACGATGTCGGGCGATGCCAAGCAAATGCTCGACGATCCGAAGGTGCGGGCCGC
>SCRN01000048.1 GCA_004322045.1 Paraburkholderia sp. | reverse complement strand
TTTCGACGCCCTGCCAGAAAGCGACATAGCCTGCGATGCGTTTCGCCAGTATGGTCGGGCTGGGATAGTACCAGGCCGCGCCGGGGTTGGCCTTGCCGTTCACAACGATGTCGTAGTAGTTGGCCCGGCCTTTCCACAGACATCTGGTTGTCTGCAAGGTCGGCATGAAGTACTGGCGATCAAGCGCATCCGGAGGGAAATAGACGTTCCCTTCAACGACCTTGACCGCGTCCGCCGGCGCCTCGGCGATCACGGCGCCATTCCATAAGGCTCGAACCATCACTTGCTCCTGTCTGTTCAGGTTAGACGCTTGACGGCCCCAACGTTTACATGAAACGCTGGACATCTGCGCGCTGGTTCTCCGAATGTCCGTCGTTACGCATCGAGATGCATGAGCAGCTCTGTCCCATGCTCGCATGGAAAGACGGGCCATGCCGGAAGCCTGCCCGATGCAGTCTGACGATGCCGCGCAAGCGGTAAAGGAGTCGAAATGGGCAAGAAATAAGATGTTGCGATGGGCGGGACGGGGACGGCAGCCTCGGCCACGGCGCGCACGTGCCGCGCGGTCGGTTGGCGCGTGGCGATCATGGACTACCTGCCGTTTGGCGGTACGTGCGCACTGCGCGGCTGTGATCCCAAAAGGTTCTGGTCGGCGCGGCAGAAGCCGTGGATCAGGCGGACCGCATGCAGGGTAGGGGCTTGATCCCGGGCGCGCTTCCATTCAATGGCGTGAGCTCATGAAATTCAAGCGCACCTTCACAGACCCGGTGCCATCGCGTACCGAGCTGGAGAAGCTGCACAGGGACATAGCGTCCAGTTTCGCCAGCGTGCTCCAATTCCTCCCCACACGTCTGGAGGTTCAGCGCGCTAGCTAATGGTGGTTTTCCGGTTTTCCGGTTTTCCGGATTCTGGCAACCCTGGCTTTCTTGTAATTACCGAACCGGCAAAAGCGGCGCTGCAATGGCTGATTCATCTGCTTCCCCTTTAACCCCAACGTATGGGCCGTACGCTGTCTCAGGGTTGTCGCCAGCGTGGGAGTTTCATTAATACGCTGGGGCCAACAGCCTTTCGCAATTCTGAGCTGCGCCCGCGCAGGGCAATAGGTTCGACGCGTCCGCGAAATGCGCGATCAGGTGATCGATGAAGGTCCGCACCTTCGCAAAGCTGCCGAGGTGGGCGACCTTCACGAAGAACCGGATCGACTGTGGTCTATAGACACCTCCATCTCGTGAGTGGCGAAGCACGATAAAGCCCGTTGTCGCCGACCACGTCGATTGTCCGGGCGCTGGTGTGCTGGTCGGTTCGACCGATGCAAGCGCAGTCATGACCGGCTCCGGAACGCCCGCAATGCACGAGCCAGCGTCAGGAGGAACAGGATTGTCAAGGTGAGCGCCGCGATCCACCCATACCTGGCCAGGGCGGCGCCGACAGCAGTGCCGGAGAGTACGGCAGCGAACAACGGCAGATGGCACGGACAGGTCAGTGCGGCCAATATGCCCCAGCTGTAGGCGCGCCAACGCGGCGTGTCGCGCGGGGCGACGTCGTGCCTATCCATGTGCATGCTCCGACTGGACGGCGGTCGCCATGCCCGCCAACCGGCGATCGAGTGCCGCCAACCGCTTGCGCTGCGCCGTGAGCCGGGCGCGCAAGCGCATCAGGCATGCGGCGGCATCGCCGTCCGCATCCAGGGCGCGGCATACCCGGACCAACTCGTCGAGGCCGATGCCCGACTCGAACAGCGAGCGCATCAGGCCCAGCCGCTCCAGCGCCTGCTCGTCATAGAGGCCATAGCCGCCCGGCGTGCGCCGCACCGGATGGACCAGGCCACGCAGCACGTATTCACGCACGACGTGGACGCTGACACCGGCCGCGTTGGCAAGCCGGGAAATGGTGTAGCCGTCCATCGCTTTCTCCTTTTCCCTATCCGGCGCAGCAGGACAACTGCTTCACATCCTTCCTGAAGGTTTGTGCCGCGAGTTTCAGCCCCTCCACCATCGTCAGATAGGGGAACAGGCGGTCGGCCAATTCCTCGACCGTCATCCGGGCATGGATCGCCAGCGCCGCCGCCTGAATCAATTCGCCCGCCTCCGGTGCAACCGCCTGCACGCCGATCAGCCTGCGCGAACCTTCATCGATGACGAGCTTGATGAAACCACGCGTGTCGAAGTTCGCGAGCGCGCGCGGCACGTTCTCGAGCGCGAGCGTGCGGCTGTCGGTCTCGATCCCTTTGAGGTGCGCCTCGGCTTCGGACAATCCGACAGTGGCGACCTGCGGGTCGGTGAACACCACGGCCGGCATCGCGCTCAGATCGAGCGCCGCTTCGCCGCCCGTCATGTTGATCGCCGCACGCGTGCCGGCCGCCGCCGCGACGTAGACGAATTGCGGCTGGTCGGTGCAGTCGCCGGCGGCGTAAATGTCCGGCGCGCTGGTGCGCATCGCGGCATCGACGGCGATCGCGCCTTGCGAGTTCAGCGTCACGCCGGTGGCTTCGAGGTTCAGGCTCCGCGTGTTGGGGCTGCGGCCGGTGGCGATCAGCAGCTTGTCGGCGAGCAGCTCGCCGTGCCCGGTGGTGAGCACGAATTCGCCGTCCCGATAAGCGACTTGGCTCGCCTGCGTGTGCTCCAGCACCTCGATCCCTTCGGCGCGGAAGGCCGCGGTGAGCGCCTCGCCGATCGCCGGGTCCTCGCGGAAGAAAAGCGTGCTGCGCGCCAGAATCGTCACGCGGCTGCCCAGCCGGGCGAAGGCTTGCGCCAGCTCGACGGAGACGACCGAAGAGCCGATGACCACCAGCCGGGTAGGAATCGTGTCGCTCTCCAGGGCCAGGGTCGAGGTCCAGTAGGGCGTGTCCTTCAAGCCGGAGATCGGCGGAATGGCCGCACTGGCACCGGCGGCGATCAGGCAGCGGTCGAAGGCGACCTCGTGCTCGCCCCCGTCATGCAGCCGCACGACGAGCGTGCGGCCGTCCTTGAAGCGCGCGTCGCCGTGCAGCACGGTGATGGCAGGGTTGCCGTCCAGGATGCTTTCGTACTTGGCGTGGCGGAGTTCCTCGACGCGCGCCTGCTGCTGCGCGAGCAGGCGAGCGCGATGGATGGCCGGGGCGACCGCGGCGATGCCGTCGTCGAACGGGCTTCGGGCGCGCAGGTGGGCGATGTGGGCCGCGCGGATCATGATTTTGGACGGCACGCACCCCGTATTCACGCAAGTGCCGCCGATGGTGCCGCGCTCGATGAGCGTGACTCGCGCGCCCAGTTCGACGGCCTTGAGCGCGGCGGCCATCGCCGCTCCGCCGCTGCCGATGACGGCGATATGCAACTTGTCGTTGCCGTGGCCGACCTGGTTTGCGCCGCCGATCCATTCGTGTACACGGTCGAGCAACCCGCCGTGTGGCGCTGCGGTCGGCGAGTCGGCCAGCGCTGCGCGGTAGCCGATCCCGGCGACGGCGGCGATCAGTTCGTCGGCGGAGGTGCCCGTCGTCATGTCGAGCGTGGCGCTGCCCTGGGCGTAGGACACGTTCGCCGACTGTACGCCGGGCACGGCTTCCAGGGCTGTCTTGACGTGCGTCTCGCATGATTCGCAAGTCATGCCGGAAATTTTCAACTGTGTCATTGCATGGATCCTTTTATGTTGGCCCGTCATCCTCGTTTCACGGGCAGTTCGCAGCCATCAGGTCCGCAGCGGCGGTGAGCCGGTGACGTCAGATCCCAGATCGACACACCGACCATCAACGCGATGCCGGCGTAGACAAGGGGCTGCGTCCATGGGGTACCGAGCAGCCAGAACACGCCGACGAACACCATCGCCGGGCCCACCATGCCGAGCAGGCTGCGGTGCCACTGCCGGTGGCGCAGCCAGCCCAGCGCGTTCGCCAGGAACGCCAGGGCGGCAAACAGCGGCAGCAGCCGCGAGAGGAACAGCCCCTCGTATTGCTGGAGAAAGCCCAGGCCAACGGCCGCGCCCAGGCTTGCCAGTGCGGGAAAACACATGGCGCAGCCCATGGCCGAGACGATGGTCCCCAAGGCCCCGGTCTTGTCGGCGATACGCTCAATCGATTTCATGGCAGATACTCGCTCAATGCTTGACGCTGGACGGATAGCCCGCGTCCCTGGTGGCCTCGGTCAGCTTCTGGACGGTGGCCTTGGTGTCGTCGAACGTCACGACGGCCTCGCGCGCGTCGTAGTGCACGTCGACCCCATTCACGCCGTCGATCCGGGAGAGCGCCGTCTTCACCGTGATCGGGCAGGCCGGGCACGTCATGCCGGGTACGGAGAGGGTGACGGTTCGGGTGGCGGCCCAGGCGGGCGTGACGAAGGAAGCGGCCAGGACCACGAGTGCGACAAGTTTCTTCATGACGATCCCCTTTCAATAGAACAATGGAAGGACGTACGGGTAGGCAAGTGCAACCGCCACCAGGACGACCACGACCCAGAAAATGAGCCTGTAAGTCGTGCGTACCTGCGGCACGGCGCACACTTCGCCGGGCGTGCACGCGTGCGCGGGCCGGAAGATGCGGCGTCCGGCGAAGAACAGCGCAACGAGCGCTACGCCGATGAAGATCGGCCGGTACGGCTCCAGCAGCGTCAGGTTGCCGATCCAGGCCCCGGAGAAACCGAGCGCGATCAGTGCGAGCGGACCGAGGCAACAGGTTGAGGCGAGGATGGCGGCAAGGCCGCCGGCGGCCAGGACGCCGCGACCGTTCTTGGGTTCAGGCATGGAAATCTTCCGGGAGTCGATCTAATGCTGTAACGTTACTTCCGTAGTCGACTACGGAGTCAAGCGCGATGAACGACGAGCCGGGAAACCTGACGATCGGCGCCTTCGCCAAGGCGGCCGGGGTCAATGTGGAGACGATTCGCTTCTACCAGCACAAGGGGCTGCTGGCCACGCCGGAGCGGCCGTATGGCAGCATTCGCCGCTACAGCGACGCCGACGTCGAGCGCGTGAAGTTCGTGAAAGCGGCGCAGCGGCTGGGTTTTAGCCTGGACGAGGTGGGGCAGCTTCTGACGCTGGAGGACGGTACACATTGCAGCGAGGCGGCCGAACTGGCGACGCAGCGCCTCATCGACGTGCGGGCAAAGCTCGCGGACCTTGCGCGAATCGAGGCAGCGCTCTCCCGCCTCGTGAGCGAGTGCCACTCACACCCTGGCAACGTGTCCTGCCCGCTGATCGCCGCCTTGCATTACCGCTAGATCATGAAATGGGCCTTGCGCACCAGGGCAGTCACGCATGAGTGGGTGCGTGTAGCCTCATCAGTCCGAGCGTGAGCGCGGCCCCCGCGACCATGAACGCGGCCGTCACCCAGAAGATGGTCGCGTAGCTGCTGGCCTCGGTGAGGACGAGCAGCGCGCCGAGCAGGCCAAGGCTCATCGCGCGCCCCATGTTGTGGGCGAAGTTGAATAGCCCCGCGGCCTCGCCGGCCGA
>SCRN01000047.1 GCA_004322045.1 Paraburkholderia sp. | reverse complement strand
GTGCACCAGCGGAAACGGCAGCGACGTCTTGCGGTTCGCGCCCAGGCCAAACGCCTTGAGCGCCAGATGCAGCACCACCACCGAATCCTTGCCGCCCGAGAACAGCAACGCCGGCTTGCTACATTCGGCCACGAGCTCGCGCAGGATGTGGATCGATTCGGCCTCGAGCCAGTCGAGGTGGTCCATGCGGGTCGTCGTGACCGTGAGCGGGGTCGTCGCGGAAGGTTCGAGAATCGTGCTCATGTTTAACGGTTTCCTATCGTTTGCCCGTGTCCGTCGCTCGGCGCCGGTGCGCTCGAGCCGGCCGTCACGGCGCTCGGATGCTGCTGATGCTGTCGGTATGCTGCGGCGTGTGCGGTTCAAGCCTGGGTCGACGGTTGCGCGGCGCCGGGTGCGAACTGCAGCGTCGTGACATGCAGGCCGCACTCTTTCGAATCGCGCGACTCCCACCACCACCGCCCCGCCCGGCTATCCTCGCCCGGGCGCACCGCGCGCGTGCACGGCTCGCAGCCGATGCTCGGATACCCGCGCGCGTGCAGCGGGTTGACCGGCACGTCGTACAACTTGAGATACGCCCAAACTTCGCCCTCGCTCCAATCGGCCAGCGGGTTGTATTTGGCGATGTTACGTGCCGCGTCGCGTTCCTCCTCGTGCAGCTCGGCGCGCGTGACCGATTGCTCGCGACGCTGGCCCGTGACCCACGCATCGACGCCGGCGAGCGCGCGGTTCAACGGCTCGACCTTGCGAATCTCGCAGCAGCGCTTGCGCAGCTCGACGCTTTCGTAGAAAGCGTTCAGGCCGTGGGTCTTGACGTACTCGTCGACGGCGTCGGCTTGCGGATGAAACTGCTCGATCTCGTAGCCGTAACGCGTGCGAATCCGATCGATCATCTCGAGCGTTTCGGCATGCAAGCGGCCCGTATTCAAAGAAAAAATGCCGATCGGCAACGCACGCGACAAGATCGCATGCGTGAGCACCATGTCTTCGGCGGCCAAGCTGCTCGCCAGCTTGATCTTCGCGTGACGTGTGGCGATCTCGTCGACGAACGCGTGGAGGCGATCGATCTTAGCCTGCAGCGCCGCATCCAGCGCGGCTGCGGCCGGGGTCCGGTCCTGGCTCATGTCTGCGACTCCGTGGCGAGGGCCGCGCGGCGGCGAAACAGCGGCTGCGGCGTGTCGAAGGCGCCTTGATACTTCACGGAGAATTCCTCGAAGGCGCGCAGGGCATCGTGGATGTCTTTGTCGGCGCGCACGGCGAACGCGTCGAACCCGCAGCGCGCCATGAAGTTCAGCTGATCGCGCAGCACGTCGCCAATCGAGCGCAACTCGCCGCGCCAGCCATAACGCTCGCGCAACAGACGCGCGGTGCTATAGCCGCGGCCGTCGCGAAATACAGGGAACTCGACGCCGATCAGCGAGATCTTGTCGAAATCGGCGACGAGGTCGGCCGGCTCCTCGTCGGGCGCGAGCCATACGCCCAGCGCATCTTTCCCGCGTGCGGCGACGAGCGCCTCGCGCGCTTGCTTCCAGAGCGCAAACGGCACGAGCACGCGGCCCGCCGGCAACGCGTCGGCCTGAGGCAGCGCGCCATCGTCGGACGCGCGCACGACCGTCCAGTCGTCCGCCACCACTGCCCGGTTCTTGATAATCGAAGTCATCTGCAAAAATCCCTCACTCGCCCGATGCTCACGCGTGCGCCGGCTGGCGCGACGCGTAGACGCGTTCCTTGAACGGCGCGATGCCGATTCGATTATAGGTATCGATGAAGCGCTCGCCATCGACGCGGTTCTCGACGAAGGTATCGATCACTTTCGTCACGACATCGGGCATTTCTTCCGCCGCAAACGACGGGCCAATCACGCGGCCCAAGTGCGCACCGGTCGCCCCGGTGCCCTGCTCGCCGCCGAGCGTCAACTGGTACCACTCGGAACCGTCCTTGTCGACCCCGAGAATGCCGATGTTGCCCACGTGATGATGCCCGCACGAGTTGATGCAACCCGAGATGTTCAGCGACAAATCGCCGAGATCGTACACGTAGTCGAGATCGTTGAAGCGGTCTTGGATCGCCTGAGCGATCGGCAACGATTTCGCATTGGCTAGAGAGCAGAAATCGCCGCCCGGGCACGCAATGATATCGGTCAGCAAACCGAGGTTCGGCGTCGCGAAACCTTGTTTCTTCGCGGCTTCCCACACTGCGTAGAGGTCCCGCTTTTTCACATCGGCGAGAATCAGATTCTGCTCGTGCGAGACGCGGATTTCCCCGAACGAATACTGGTCGGCCCAATCGGCGACCGCTTCCATTTGCTCGGCGGTCGCATCGCCCGGCGCACCCTTGGCCGGCTTGAGCGAGAGCGTCACCGCGGCGTAACCGGCCACGCGGTGCGGACGCATATTGCGCTCGATCCAACGCGCGAACGCGCGGTTTTCGAGCAGATGCTTTTCGAACGACGCGTCTGTATCCGACAGCTTCTCGTATTGAGGCGGCTTGAAGTATTGCGCGACGCGATCGAATTCGGCTTGCGTGAGCGTCGAGGGGCCGTCCTTCAGATGCTGCCATTCCTCTTCGACCTGCTGCGCGAACTTCTGCGGCCCGAGCGCCTTGACGAGAATCTTGATGCGCGCCTTGAACAGGTTGTCGCGACGGCCGAAGCGGTTATACACGCGCAGCACGGCCTCGCAATACGTGAGCAAATGCTGCCAGGGCAGGTTTTCGCGAATGATCGAGCCGAGGATCGGCGTGCGGCCCAAGCCCCCGCCCGCGAGAATCGAGCAGACGACTTCGCCCGCTTCGTTCTTCGTCAGATAGACGCCCAGATCGTGGATCTGCACCGCGATCCGATCTTCCTTGGAAGCCGACACCGCAATCTTGAACTTGCGCGGCAGCCAGCTGAATTCGGGGTGGAACGTCGACCACTGACGCAAAATTTCCGCCCACGGCCGCGGATCGACGACCTCGTCGGGCGCAACGCCCGCGAACTGATCGGCCGTGATGTTGCGAATGTCGTTGCCGGAGGTCTGAATGCCGTGCATCTGCACCGTCGCGAGATCGGCCAGCAGATCGGGCGTGTCCTCGAGCTGGATCCAGTTGTACTGGATGTTCGTGCGCGTCGAGAAATGGCCGTAGCCGCGGTCGTACTTGCGCGCAATGTGCGCCAGCATGCGCAATTGGTCGCTGCGCAGGTTGCCGTACGGGATCGCGATACGGTGCATGTAGGCGTGACGCTGCATATAGAGGCCGTTCTGCAGCCGCAGCGGGCGGAACTCCTCCTCGCTCAATTCGCCCGACAAGCGGCGGCGGACTTGGTCGCGGTACTGCGCGACGCGCTCGTCGACGATGGTCTGGTCGTACTGATCGTATTGATACATTCGGGGACCCCAGGTTGTGTCGCGCCGCACTCGTTCACGGCGCCCGAATCGCTATCGACGCATGCCGCGGGCCGATTCCCGGGCCATCCGCGCATGTGCTAATGACAAAAACAGCTATGCATATTGAAAAACGTCCGTTGATCGTAATAAACTGCCCTTATATTTCAAACGACTAAAAAATTCTTTCCTTATGCCGGTAGGGTTATAAATGAACCTGCACCAATTTCGGTTCGTGCGCGAAGCAGTCCGCCAAAACTTCAATCTGACCGAGGCCGCCAAGGCGCTGTACACGTCCCAGCCGGGCGTCTCGAAGGCGATCATCGAGCTCGAAGATGAATTGGGGGTCGAGATCTTCACGCGGCACGGCAAGCGGGTGCGGTCTCTGACGGAGCCGGGCCGCATCATCCTGGCGTCGGTCGAGCGCATCTTGCAGGAGGTGGAGAGCCTGAAACGCATCGGCAAGGACTTCGCGGCGCAGGATCAGGGCAACCTCGTGATCGCCGCCACCCACACGCAGGCGCGTTACTCGCTGCCCGGCGCGATCGCCGAGTTCAAGAAGCGATTCCCGAAGGTTCACCTCTCGATCATGCAGGGCAGCCCCACGCAAGTGGCCGAGATGGTGATGCACGACCAAGCCGATATCGCGGTGGCCACCGAGGCGATCGCCTCCTATAAGGAGCTCGTGTCGCTGCCCTGCTTCCAGTGGCACCACGTGGCCGTCATGCCCGCGGACCATCCGCTGCTGCAACGCAAGCAGTTGTCGCTCGAGGATCTGGCCCAATATCCGCTCATCACTTACGACAATGCGTTCGCGGGCCGCACGAAAATCAATCAGGCGTTCGCGCTACGCTCGCTCTCGCCCGACATCGTGCTCGAGGCCATCGACGCCGACGTCATCAAAACGTACGTCGAACTGGGCCTGGGCGTGGGCATCATGGCCGACATCGCCTTCAACGCCGAGCGCGATCGCCATTTGCGGGCGATGCCGGTCGGGCACTTGTTCGGCAGCAACCTGACGCGCGTCGCGCTCAAACAAGGCGCCTACCTTCGCAGCTACGTCTACACGCTCGTCGAACTGCTCTCGCCCACGCTCAACCGCAAGCTCATCGAGCAAGCGCTCAAGGGCGAGCACGAGAGCTACGAGCTTTGATCCGATTCGCTTTGACCCGATTCAGCAGCAGTCGAATAACGCCGAGCCCGCGCGCTTGGGCTGGGCAACCCTTCCCTCTGGAGACCATGGCATGGCCTTGAACGCAACCTTGCGCCGCGCGCTCGCGGCTTTCGCGCTCGCCGGAGCGGCCGCGACCGCCCCGGCTTACGCCGACATCAAAGTCGGCATCGACTTGTCGACGACGGGCCCGGCGGCCGTCATAGGCATCACGAGCAAGAATGCGATGCTGATGTGGCCCAAGACGATCGCCGGGCAGCCGGCGCAATACATCGTGCTGGACGACGGTTCCGACCCGGGCGCGGCCGTGCGCAACATCCGCAAGCTGATCAACGAGGATCACGTGGATGTGGTCGTGGGGCCGAACGTCACCCCGGCAGCGCTCGCCGCGCTCGACGTCGTGGCCGACTCGCACACGCCGATGATCACGCTGATCGGCTCGGCGAGCGTGGTCGAGCCGCAGGAAGGCAAACGCGTCTGGGCGTTCAAGATGGCGCAAACCGACAGCGCGATGGCCGATGTGATGACGCGCCATATGGTCAATCATGGCGTGAAGCGTGTCGGCTTCATCGGGTTTGCCGACAGCTACGGCGACAGTTGGCTCAAGGAATTTTCGACCTTCGCGAAATTGCGGCACATCGACATCGTCGCGACCGAGCGCTACAACCGCACCGATTCGAGCGTGACGGGCCAGGTGCTCAAGCTGATCGCCGCGCGGCCCGACGCGATGCTGGTCGCCGGTGCCGGCACGCCCGCCGTGCTGCCGCAGCGCGAGTTGATCGAGCGCGGCTTCAAGGGGCCGATCTACCAAACGCACGGTATCGCCACGCCCGCATTCATCAAGCTGGGCGGCAAAGATGTCGAGGGCACGTTGTTCCCGACGCAGCCTGTCGTCGTGGCACGCACGCTGCCGGCCGACCATCCGGCGAAGAAGGCAGCGCTGGTGTTCGTGGGCGCCTACGAGGCGAAGTACGGTCCCGACAGCGTGACGCAGTTCGCGGGCGACGCGGCGGGGGTCTATCCGCGGCTCGAGGATGCCGTCGCGCGAGC
Source organism: Paraburkholderia sp. (assembly GCA_004322045.1). Lineage (GTDB taxonomy): Bacteria > Pseudomonadota > Gammaproteobacteria > Burkholderiales > Burkholderiaceae > Trinickia. The sequence continues at coordinate 25,064 of SCRN01000047.1, read as the reverse complement.
TTTGAAGACGGCCAAGCCCGGCACCGAAGCGTTTCGCACGGCGCTGCGCACCGCGCTCGAGCAGGCACATGAGCTCGTGGTGCCGAACGGCGTCGTCAACACGAGCGCGAGCGATCACGTCGGGCTCGATCAGCGCGCGAGCGTGATGGGGATCATCAAGGGCGGCAAGTTCGTCTATCTGAGCCAGTAAGCGCCGCGATTAGGCAAGCTGAAAGCGCGCGACCATCTGCTCCATGCGTTCGGCTTGCTCCCGCAGCGATGCGCTCGCGGCGGCCGATTGCTCGACGAGCGCGGCGTTGCGCTGGGTTACGTCGTCCATCTGCGCGATGGCGATGTTGACTTGGTCGATGCCGTCGCTCTGCTGCACCGAGGCATCGGCGATGTCGCCGACGATGCGGTCGACGCGCGCGATCGAATCGATCACGGCGCGGATCGCCTCGTCGACTTGCACGAACAGCGCGGAGCCACCGGTCACGCGCTCGATCGACGTGTGAATGAGCGCCTTCACGTCCTTTGCGGCATCCGCGCTGCGATGCGCCAGCGCGCGCACTTCTCCCGCGACGACGGCGAACCCCTTGCCCTGCTCGCCCGCGCGCGCCGCTTCGACCGCGGCGTTCAGCGCGAGAATGTTGGTCTGAAAGGCGATCCCTTCGATGACCGAGACGATTTCGACCATGCGATTGGAGCCGTCATGCACCTCTTTCATCAAGTCGACGGCGGAGGTCACGATCGCGCCCGTCTCCGACGCACGGCCGGCTGCTTCCGCGCTGAGCTTGTTCGCACTCGCGGCGTTGGCCGCGTTGTGACGTACGGTCGAGGTCAGTTCTTCCATGCTGGCCGCCGTTTCCTGCAGCGATGCCGCCTGCGTCTCGGTGCGTTGCGACAGGTCCTGGTTCCCCGTCGCGATTTCGCCGCTACCGACAAGCACGGACCGCGCGGCCTCGCGCGTCGCGGCGATCGTGCGCGTCCACGCGGCGACGACGTCGTTGAGCCGGTGCGTGATGAACGCCAATTCGTCCTTGCCCTGAACGGCGAGCGTTGCGCGCAGGTCGCCCGCGCCGATTGCGCTCAGCGATGCGGACAGGGCGGCAATGTCCTTGTGCGTGCGCAATGCGAACGCCGCGAACAGATAGAGCGCGCATGCAACGGAGATCGCACTGAGCAGCGACAGTGCGACGACTTCGTTGCGCGCGTGGCGTGCGCGCGCATCGAGCCGCGCGCGAACGACGCTCGAAAGCTCGGCATGAGTGCGGTACAGCGCAGCGATGGCTTGGGTGCCTTGGTCGAAGAACGTCTTCGCGTCGGCAGAGCCCGCGCCGTCGTGAGCCAGCGCCGCCGAAGTATGACGGAACGTGTCGAACGGGCCGAAGTCGATTGCCGCTATTGCCGCCGCCCATGTGCGATCGTCCTGCGCGGGATGCATGCCGGCGACTGCATGCGTCAGCGCCGCGCTCTCCTCGTCGAGCATCGCTGCGCGCGTTGCCAACACGCCTTTGTCGAGCTCGCTCAGTTGCCCCGCGCTCAATGCTGCGGCGCCCTTGCCGCGGGTCACGCCTACGGTCTCAGCGGCGCTCGGCAGCGCAAACGCGACCGCTTCGATGAGGGTCGCATCGGAGGCGTCGGGATCGGTCGCAAGCTTCGATTGGGCGGTCAGATCGCGTTCGAATGCGAACAGCGCGTGAACAAAGCGCGTGTGCGACTCGAATAGGTCCGCGCCAGACACGTTCAGGCCCGCAGCCGATAGCTGCGCGTATTGGTCGCTGAGAGCTTTCACCTCGCGCCGCACGTCGAACCGGTCGTTCGCGCTGGCTTGGGCCGTGAGTTGGGCGAGCGAGGCATCGGCGTCGGCGCTCGCCGAATCGAAGGCGCCGCGCAAGCCGGCATTGCCCGCGAGCACCGATGCCCCGGCGCCTCGGCGCACTTGCACGGCCTTGAGCCATTGCTGAGTCGTGGCGAGCAGATCGAGCCCTTCGCGCTCGCTGCGCGTGGACGCATAGGCGTTCAAAGCGGAATTGAGCGTAATGAATAGCGTTGCCGACAACGGTGCGATAAACAGCAGCGCCAGCACGAGGAGTTTTTTGGGCATCCTCATGCGCCCCATCAATGCCATTCCTGGCGTAAACACTGCACGGATCACGACTTTTCCCCGAAATATCCGGTGTCGAGCCCGGTGCCCAACGCCCGCGTCGCTTGTGAGTGAGCAAGCGATCGATCTTTGCGCTGACGATACGCGCGGGCGGTTTTCTGCCAATTGACGTGAATCAATGGGAAAAGGAGAAAGAAAAGGCGTCCGACGGGCACGCGGCATAAGGGCGCGGGTGGGCGTTCGGCAGTGTTCGGTGGTGTTCCGCAGACGGCGGGACGGGACGTTGCCTGCAGCGCTCGGCTCGTGTCCGGAATCGGCTCGATGCAGGGTTTGGTGGGAGGTCTTGTCACCCGGCGAGAATTACCTCATAATCGCCCTCTTACCGCTCGGCGTATCTCGTACGCCGACACCTGCCCAGGTGGTGAAACAGGTAGACGCAGGGGACTCAAAATCCCCCGCCGCAAGGCGTGCCGGTTCGAGTCCGGCCCTGGGCACCAAGCAAAATCAAAGGGTTACCGTATCGCGAAGTACGTTGCGATACTGGGGAATACCGTCTGTTTCGGGGGAAATTTTCCCCGATTGTCACACCACTCTCCGCTGACGCTCGAATAGTCCTTTGCGATACGTCCCGCCAAGCTGCGGGGAGGCAGGCCCCCAGGAACCGGCGTCTTTGGACCCGTCCACGCCTCGTCGGGTCCATACATGCAGGATTCACGCATCAATATACCGGCTTCTCCGCCGGGCGATGCCGCCGACGGCGAGTTCCTGCGGCAGCGCAGCGATTGATCGATGCCGAACGGAGGTCGTCAAACAATTGAAAAAGGGCCGCGAAAACGCGGCCCTTTTTCATCTCCTACTCGAATAGATCGGCATGTGTACCGGCCCGCACGAATATTACTTCGTCATCCTTAAGGCGATAGATAAGCAGAAAATCTCCGCCCACATGACAATCGCGATGGTTCACCCAATCTCCATGTAGCGGGTGATCCAGATATTCCGGGGGAAGCGGCCCATTGTTGGCGACGAGCAGCATCATCGCTTCTTTCAGGCTGTTCATATTGAACACGCCCGAATGGGACAGCCGCTTCCAATCCTTCGTGAACTCCTTAGTCGTGTCGAATTTTCGCGGCAGGTTAGCCTTTTTGCTCAAGCTCATCAAACAATTCCTTGGTTGAGCGATGGCGCGTGCGTCCGCTCAATTCGTCCGACTCTCGCAGTGCCCGCAACGTCGTCTCGTTGGGAACACGAACGTCGAAAGGCAAGCCACGGGTCATGACGACTTGGCGGAGGAAGAGCCGCACCGCGTCCGAAATCGTCAGGCCGTTCTCAGCCAGTACGCGGGTGGCGTCTTCCTTCAATTCCGGTTCGATGCGCGCACGCACATCGGTAGTTTTGATTGCGGAAGACAGCATTTGGAACCTCGATGGGTAAAATAAAAAACTGCCGGACCGGGTTTGCCTCCTCCCCTGTTGATGCGGGCGCCCGTTTCATTCGACGTGGCGTCATTGTAGCTACGTTGACGCCACAATGCAAGGCTAAGTCGTCAACGTCAGGGGACTCAAAATCCCCCGCCGCAAGGCGTGCCGGTACGGGTCCGGCCCCTGAGCACCAAGCAAAATCAATGGGTTACCGTACCCTTCGATACCGCGAAACACCCTATTTTCGCGAAAAATTTTCCCACCACGCGACCCACTCGTCCGCCCCGAGGCCGACGCCTTGCGTCACCTACAAGAGAAGCTCGATAAAATTGAGAGTCTGATCGCGCTTATCCATCCCGAAAAACTCCGACTGCTCGAGCGAAATGGCTTGCTGCGGACTGCGCGTCGGGCCTGCACTTCGCGCGAGATCAGGCGATTCCAACATCTAGCGCAGATCCACAAGATCGGCTCCATGAGAAAACTGCAGGAACTGATTGATCGTTGTGGTACTGACGATGCGGTCCTGACAGCGAAGGTCTATCTTGGACGGCAACAACGCTTCCTTGTCACACCGCAATAACTTCGCCAGATGACCCGATAGCGAAGATATTCGTTAAACCGGTACTGGAGGCGCTCGTACTTCGATATCAGTCGGTTGGGCTGCACCACTCGCGGCATGGTTCGATGGCCTGCCATCATTGCGGTGGCGGTCCGAAGCATAGGGCTACACCTTGTCGTTGATGCGCGAGGTCAGCACGTGATCGGCCCAGCATCCGTTGATTTTCAGATAGGCGCGAGCGGTGCCCTCGACCTCGAAGCCAAGACGCTTCAGCAGTTTGCCGCTGCGGATGTTTTCCGGGCGGTAATTCGCCATCACTCGATGCAGCCCGTAGGCGTCGAAAATAAACTCGATCGCTCGGCCTAAAGCTTCGTACATCAGCCCTTGCCCTTGTGCGCTCTCTGCGACGGAAAACCCCAGGTGGCAGGCTTGAAAAGGACCGCGCACGATATTCGTGAAATTGCACTCCCCGATCACGGCGTCGCTCTCCGGAGTCCGGATCAGCAAATAAAGCGAGTGCTCCTCGCTCATCTGCTGCACCATGCTTGCGATTCTTCGCTCGATCGTTCCGAATGCGTAGAACTCGTCGGTGCGCAATGGCTCCCACGGTTGCAAATGCTGCCGGTTCTCGATCTGGTATCGCAGCAGTTCAGCGGCATCATCGGTGCCCAGCTTCTGCAAAGTCAACCGATGGGCCTTCAAGCCAGTGCTAGGGAAATTCTGAAGCGACATGAATATGGACTCTCTCTTTCGAAAGCAAAAAATCAGGCCTGCGCGTCGTCCAGGCCGACACGGCTCGCGCGCTTGAATCCATTGGCGTCGCCTAGGATAGTCAAGCCCAGCACGAGCGCGGTTAGCACCATCAACTGTCGGCCATCAGTGAAAAAACTTACATTCAGCGCTGCTCCTTCACTCGCGACACAAGCTGCGTCGGACTCACGAACTGCAACGCGATCAGCACCCACACGAGCGTGATGGCCATATAGATCATCGCCATGGCATCGATCGATTGCGACGCGCGCACCCCCGTCGAGAACACGGCGTAGTACAGCGCGACGACCAGCGTCTGCGTGTCCGGCCCCGCCGTGAAGAACGTCAACTCGAACATCCCGATCGTGCGCACGAGCACGAGCAAGCCCGCGGCAAGCATGCCGGGCACGAGCAGCGGCAGCAGCACGTGGCGGAAGTAGCGCAGCGTATTCGCGCCGAAGATGCGTGCGGCGGCTTCGAGGTTCGGGTCGATCTGCTCGATGAACGGCGTCATCACCAGAATGACGAACGGCAACGCCGGCACGAGGTTGGCCAGGATCACGCCCGTCAACGTACCGGCCAAGCCCACCTTGTACATCACCGTCGCCATCGGAATGCCGTACGTCACGGGCGGCACCATCAGCGGCAGCAGGAAGATCAGCATGGCGATCCGCTTGCCGGGGAAGTTCGCCCGCGCAAGTGCGTAGGCCGCCGGCACACCCAGTGCGATCGACAAGAACACGACCGCGCCGACTACCTCCATCGTCACGCGCAACACGCTCGAGAGCTGGAAGTCGCTCCATGCCTGGGCGTACCAGTGCAGCGTGAACCCTTGCGGCAGCAGCGTGCCGAACCAGCGCGTGCCGATCGAATTGACGGCCACCGTCGCGATCAGCAGCACGACGTTGAGCAGAAAGAAGCCCATGACGCCCCAGATGAGCGCGCGCCACAGACGGCTGCCGATGCCTTCGGCGTGCTTGCTCGGGCGAGCGTTCGAGGCGCCGCTGCCGCTACGCGGCTCGGCCATCGGCAGCACGCGGGCGCCTTGATTATCGGTTGCCATCATCCCTTCCCTCCCGTCACGGGACCGGTATAGAAGAACCGGCGCGCGCCGAGCATGCCGGCCACGACGATCAATTGCACGAAACCCATCACGATGGCGATCGTCGAAGCAAGCGAGTAATCGTAGCTCTCGAACGCCGCCTCGGACGCCGCGATCGACATCACGCGAGTGGGACCTGCCGGCGAGCCGAGCAGCACCGCCGACGGAAACACCGAGAACGCCTGCACGAACGACAAACATGCGGCCATGGTCAGCCCCGGCACCAGCAACGGCAGATAGATCTGCTTGAACTGCTGCCACGGGCTCGCACCGAGCGTCGCCGCCGCCCGCGCGAGCGTCGGGTCGATCCCCGTCACATACGAGAGCGTCAGTAAAAACGCGAAAGGGAAACCCGACACGATCAACGAAATCAGCACGCCCCAGTAGTTATGGGTCAGCCGCACTTCGTCGCCGTACAAATGCAACGCTTGCACCGTCTGCGGAAACCAACCGTTCGGCGAGAAATACGTCAGCATGCCGTCGGCGATGAGCACCGTGCCGAGCGTCACCGGAATCACGAGCAAGGTCGTTACGAGCTTCTGATAAGGCGACTTGCGGCGCAACGAAAATGCCACGGGCACCGAGATGCCGACGTTGATCAGCGTGGCCGGGACCGCGAGCTTGAGCGTCACGAAGATCGTCGGCCACATCGCGCTATCGGTGAAGAACGTCCGGTAGTTGGCCAAGAGTCCCCCGCCGTTCATCGGCTCGAACGACAGCATGAGGCCGTAGGCGAACGGATAAATGAACAGGGCGACGATGAAGCCGAGCGCGGGGGTGACGAGCCACCCCTTCGCGTCGCGCGGCCCGGACAGCGTCAGCGCGCTCATGATGCGACCTCTTGGCGATAGACGAGCGCACGCTCGGTCGAGATCGCGAGCGTCACGCGCTCGCCTTGCGCAAACTCGCCTTCCACGCGCGCCCACAGCTTGCCGAACGGCGCGGTGACGAAGAGCAGCGAATCGCGGCCGCCGTATTCGACGACATCGACGTGCACTTCGAAGGCATTGTGCGTGCCTGACTCTGCCCGCACGAGATCGTCGGGACGAATCGCGATCACCGCGTTCTTGCTTTCGAGCGCTTCCATCGGCGTGCCGACGAAGTGCACGCCGCTAGCCGAGACTTCCACGGCTTCGCCGGCCGCACGCTCGAGCACGCACGGCAGCACGTTGCGGTAGCCCATGAAGCGGGCGACATGTAGGTTCTTCGGGCGGCAATAGACTTCCTTGGGCGAGGCGACTTGCTGCACCACGCCTTCCTTCATCACGACGATGCGATCGGCCATCGATAGCGCCTCGTCCTGATCGTGCGTCACGTAAATCGTCGCGCGGTCGAGTCCCCCGTGAATGCGCCGAATCTCGGCGCGCATCTCGATCCGCAGTTTGGTGTCCAGATTCGACAGCGGCTCGTCCATCAGCACGACCGGCGGCTCGATGACGATAGCGCGCGCAATCGCCACGCGCTGCTGCTGACCGCCCGACAGTTGTCCCGGCAATTTGCTTTCGTGACCCACGAGCTGGACGAGCTGCAGCGCCGCGCGGGCGCGCTTCTCGATCTCGCTCTTGGGCGTGCCGCGCATTTTCAGGCCGAAGCCGACATTCTCGAGCACCGACATATGCGGAAACAGCGCGTAATTCTGGAAGACCATCCCAAAGCCGCGCCTCTCGGGCGGCAATACGTCGATGCGCTTGTCGTCGAGCCAAATCTCGCCGCCCGTGAGCGGCTGCAAGCCGGCGATGCAGTTCAACGCCGTGGACTTGCCGCATCCGGACGGACCCAGCAACGCGATGAACTCGCCGCGCTCGATGTCGAGGTCGAGGCCTTTGAGCGCCGCGACGTGCTCGCCCTCCGCGTTCGCAAAGCTGCGGTGGACCGAACTGAGGCGCAACCGATCGAATGTATGCTTCATGATGAATTTCCTGACGGACCTCTCGACATGTGGCCGGTTCGCCCGGCCACATGCATTTCGCTTGGCGTTGCTTACTTCGTCTTCTGCGCGCCCACTTCACGGTCCCATTTCTGGAACGCGGCGACCATCTTGTCGGCCGGCAAGGGCAGCGCATTCGGATACTTCGCGATCCAAGCGCCGTACTCGGGACGGCCATACTTCTCGATGACGATGCGGCTCTTCTCAGGCGCGTCCTTGACCTGCACGCCCTTGATCGCGGGCCCCGGATAAAAGTAGCCGTCGTCGTAGGTCATCGCCTGCTGGGCCGGCTGCATCATGAAGTCGAGCAGCTTGTAGAGCACCTCGAGCTTCTCCTTGGACACGCCCTTCGGAATGACCATGAACTGGGCATCGTTCACCCACGTCATGTTGTCGAACGCGGCTACGCGGAAGTTCGCCGGCACGATACCAAGCGCGCGCGGGTTGATGTCCCAGCCCGTCATCGTGACCGTCATGTCGCGCGAACCTTCGCCGATTTCCTTCATCACCGCGGAGGTTCCGCCCGGGTAATAGGGAACGCACTCGTTCAGTTGCTTGAGGAATGCCCAAGTCTTGTCCCAGCCCTTGTCCGGATCCTGAGGATCCTTGTCGCCGAGCAGATACGGCAACCCCATCAGCCAGGCACGGCCCGGCCCCGAATTCGCCGGACGCGCATAGATCAGCTTGCCCGGATGCGCCTTGCACCAAGCGAGCAACTGGTCGGGCGTCTTCGGCACTTCGTTCGGCTTCACGTGATCCGGGTTGTATTCGAGCAGCGGGCCGGCCGGCGAGTAGACCACTTCGAGACCATAGCCTTGCGCGAGATCCTGCATCTTGCGCGGACCCGGCGCGTAGCTTTCGAGCACGCCGGGGAAGTGCGCGGCTTGATCGGGCAAGAGCTTCACCCAGAGCTTCTGCTCGATGCCCGCTGCCAGCGCATCGGTGCCGGTCAGCACGAGATCGATATCCGAGCGGCCCGCCGCCTGCATCGCCTTGATCTTGCCCGGCAACTGCGGCGCCGGTGCGTTCGTGTACGTGATGTTGCCGACCAGATCCGGATACTTCGCCTTGAACGCCTCGAAGCCGTCTTTCGTCAGCGCGAGATTGCCCGCCACGTCGACGATGTTCAGCGACACCGGCGCGGCGAAGCTCGCCGTCGCCGCCACCGAAAAACTGAGCGCCGCAGCGATGCAGCCGATACGACGCACGATAGTTGAACCTGCCATGTCTCCTCCAAAAGTTATCCGGGATGCCCCGTTTCGTAGATTCGTGTTGCTGCCTGCCTGCTTGCTTGCCTCTTCGTGCGTGCATCGCTCGGCTTGCGCCGTGCCCGCCTGCTACCCTCCCGCCTTCGCCGTATCGCTCGGCAGCCGCAGCATCGGCTCCGGCAATCCCTTGACGCCGGCATCGAGCGCGAACGTCGCGCCCGAAAGCGCGTCGCCTTCGATGCGGATCGACGTGACGAACAGCGTGTCCAACTGTGCGCCGCCGAACGCACACATCGCAGGCTTGGCGACCGGCACCTCGATGCTGCGATCGAGCTTGCCCGACGGCGTGAAGCGATGCACGAGGCCCGCGTCGTTGCCGCAGATCCAATAGCATCCTTGCGCGTCCACCGCCGCGCCGTCGGGACGGCCTAGTTGCGACGATGCGGGCATCTCGACGAATCCGCGCCGGCCGTGCGGCACGCCGTCGTCGACGTCGTAATCGAACGACCAGATCACGCGCCGGCTAGGATGCGAGTCGGACAAATACATCGTGCGGCCGTCGGGGCTGAACGCGAGCCCGTTCGGCACGATCAAGTCGTCGCAGAGCACATGCAGCTTGTGCCGCCCCGCATCGAGCCGATACAGACGCCCCGCGGCGCGGGCGAGCGCCATATCGCGCACCATCGTCCCGGCGATGAAGCGTCCTTGCCGATCGCAGCGCCCATCGTTGAAGCGCATGTCGTCCGCCGCGTGCACGACCTTCGCCAAACAGCCGTCGCTCGTCATCGGCTCGTCGGGCGTGGGCTGCGCCATCAGATAGACGCCCGTCTCCATCGCCAGCGCGATCCCGCCTTGCTCGACCAGCGCGAACGAGCCCGCCATCTCGGGCAGCGCCCACGCGTGCGCACAGCCCGTGGAAGCATCCCAGCGCCAAAGCCTGCGCCCCACGATGTCGGTCCAATAGAGCGCGCCCTGAGCCGGATGCCAGATCGGGCTCTCGCCGACACCGCAGCGCATCTCGCCGATTCGTTCGATCGATGTCGTCGCTGCCATGGCGGTCAGTCTCCGAACGGCCCGGCCGCGACGAACGCGCCGCCCTGGAACAGGCGAACGGGGTCGTCGTCGCGAAGCGGCGGCTGCTCGCGTTCGATCCGCTCGCGCCACGGCTCGCTCGACTGCATCGGCACGTAGCCGAGCAGTGCGGCCTGCGCGTTGTCCCACCAGCTATCGCGATTGTTCGATACGCCGTAGACGATCGTGCAAGCCACGCTCGGCACGAACATGGCACGCCGCACGAGCTGCTCGAGATCGTCGTAGCCGAGCCAGGTGCAGAGCATGCGGCGATCCTTCGGTTCGGGGAACGAGGAGCCGATGCGCACACACACGCTTTCGATACCGTAGCGATCGAAGTAGAAACGCGCGAGCTGTTCGCCGAACGCCTTGCTCAAGCCGTAGTAGCTATCGGGTCGCGGCGCGGCCGTCGCATCGATCACTTCACCTTGCCGATAAAAACCGATGACATGATTCGAGCTTGCGAATACGACGCGACGCACCCCATGACGACGCGCAGCTTCGTACACGTTGTAAGCGCCCTGGATATTGGCCGGCAACACTTCTTCGAACGGGCGCTCGACCGACACGCCGCCTAGATGCACGATCACGTCCACGCCCGCAACGAGCGCATCGACGGCGGCGGCATCGGCTAGATCGCAGACGATCGCTTCCTCGCCCTCGCGCGGCTCCCCGAGCGGTGCGATGTCGGACACGCGCAGCACGCCGGTATAACGGCGCAGCCGCTCGCGCAGCACGCGGCCAAGCCCGCCCGCGGCGCCCGTCAACAAGATGCGGCCGCAGTGCGTGCGGATGCCGTCCAAGGGATCGGCGATGTGGGACGCTTGCGTCATGTCAGGTCACCGGCGCAGGGTTGAAAAGCACGAGATCGTTGTGCAGGCCGAGCTTGTCGGCGCACACCTGGCGGCGGCCGCTCGCCACCTCCAGAATCATGTGGAAGAGCTCCCAGCCGACATCGGCGATGCTCGCCTCGCCCGTCGCGATGCGGCCCGCGTCGAGGTCGATGAGGTCGTACCAACGCTCGGACAGCGACTTGCGCGTCGACACCTTGATCACGGGCGCCATCGCCAAGCCGTAAGGCGTGCCGCGGCCCGTCGTGAAGACCTGCAAGTTGATGCCGGAAGCCAGTTGCAGCGTGCCGCAGACGAAGTCGCTGGCGGGCGTCGCCGCAAAGATGAGGCCTTTGCGGCGCATTCTTTCGCCGGGACCGAGCACATCCACGATCGGGCTCGTGCCGGACTTGACGATCGAGCCGAGCGCTTTCTCGACCACGTTCGAGAGCCCGCCGCGCTTGTTGCCGGGCGACGGGTTCGCGCTGCGATCGGCGCGCCCGCCGCTCAAGTAGTCGTCGTACCAGGCCATCTCGCGCAAGAGCGCACGGCCCACCTCTTCGTCCACTGCGCGGGGCGTGAGCAAATGGATGGCGTCGCGCACTTCGGTCACTTCCGAGAACATCACCGTGCCGCCGGCTCTCACGATCAGATCGGCAGCAAAACCGACGGCAGGGTTCGCCGTCACGCCGGAGAACGCATCGCTGCCGCCGCACTGCACGCCGATCACGAGATCCGATGCCGGACAGGTCTCGCGGCGACGCTCGTTCAAGCGCGCCAACCGCTCGTCGGCCATCTCGAGGATCGCATCGACCATCTCGCCGAAGCCTTCGTACGCCTCGTCCTGCAACGACAGCACCGGCGATTGCGGCTTACCCGCCACTTCGATCGGAATGCGTCCGCCCGGCGCGAGCTTGGCGGGCACGAGCCGCTCGGGCACGAGCTTCTCGCAGCCCAGGCCGATCACCATCACTTCCCCGCCGAAGTTCGGGTTGACGGCGAGATTCTGCAGCGTGCGGATCGGCACGATCGCAGCCGGCGCGTTGATCGCGACGCCGCAACCGTAGGTATGCGTGAGCGCCACCACATCGTCGACATTCGGATAGCGCGGAAGCAACTCGCGCTTGATGCGCCCAACGACGTGCTCCGTCACGCCCGCGACGCACTGCACGCTCGTCATGATGCCGAGCACGTTTTTCGTGCCGACGGTGCCGTCGGCGTTGCGATAGCCCTCGAACGTATAGCCTTCGAGCTTGGGCAGCTCCGGCGCTTTGCGCGTGGCGAGCGGCAAGGCATCGAGCGCCGGCGGCTGCGGCAATTGCACCGCGTTTTCGTCGACCCAGCTGCCGCGTGCGAGCGGCTTGGTCGCGTAACCGATGATCTCGCCATAGCGCACGATTGCATCGCCCTGCGCCAGATCGGCCAGCGAGACTTTATGGCCTTGCGGCACGGCCTGCGCGAGCACGGTGCCATCGTCGAGCACCGCCCCTGCCGCGAGACCGCGCGCATTGACGACGATCACGACGTTGTCGCGCTCGTCCAAGCGAATCGTGAGCGCGCGCTCGGTAGCCGGTTCGGGCGCGGAAGTTGATGCAGACATGGCAAAGGACCTCATCGTTTAACGCGCTCTCAGCGCACCAGGCACGGACGCTTGTTGTCGAACGTCCAGCCGGGAATCAGATACTGCATCGCCGCCGCGTCGTCGCGGCTGCCGAGGCCATGTTCGAGATAGAGCGCATGCGCACCGGCAAGCGCCTCTTCGTCGAGCTCGATGCCCAAGCCCCCACGCGCGGGCACGGCAACGCGTCCTTGCTCGATCGTGAAAGGCTCGCGCGTGATGCGCTGGCCGTCCTGCCAAATCCAGTGCGTGTCGATCGCCGTGATCTCGCCCGGGGCTGCCGCCGCGACATGCGTGAACATCGCGAGCGAAATGTCGAAGTGGTTGTTCGAATGCGAGCCCCATGTCAGGCCCCACTCGGCGCAAAGCTGCGCCACGCGCACCGAGCCGCGCATCGTCCAAAAGTGCGGATCGGCGAGCGGAATATCGACGGCGCCGAGCGTCACGGCATGGCCGAGCTGACGCCAATCGGTCGCGATCATGTTCGTCGCCGTGCGCAAGCCCGTCGCGCGCCGGAATTCGGCCATGACCTCGCGCCCCGAATAGCCGTTCTCGGCGCCGCACGGGTCCTCGGCGTAGGCTAGCACGTCGTCTTTGCCGCGGCACAAGCGCACCGCCTCCGCAAGCGACCACGCGCCGTTCGGATCGAGCGTGATGCGCGCATCGGGGAATCGCTCGGCAAGCGCCGTCACCGCCGCGATTTCCTCTTCGCCGGGCAGCACGCCGCCTTTGAGCTTGAAGTCTTGGAACCCGTAACGTTCATGTGCGGCCACGGCCAGCCGCACGACCGCCTCGGGGGTGAGCGCCGGCTCGTTGCGCAGATGGAACCACGGATCGGCCGCGTCGGTTTCGCTGCGATAGTTCAGCGGCGTGCGCGTGCGCTCGCCGATGTAGAACAGGTAGCCCAGCATCGGCACATGCGTGCGCTGCTGCCCTTCGCCGAGCAACGCGGCGACAGGCACCTCCAAATGCTGCCCCAACAAATCGAGCAGTGCCGCCTCGATGGCCGTCACCGCATGCACGGTCACGCGCAGGTCGAACGTCTGCGTGCCCCGGCCGAGCGCATCGCGATCGGCGAAGCGACGGCGCACCTGGTTCAGCACGTCCTGCCAGCGGCCGAGCGGTGCGCCGACCACGAGCGCGCTCGCCTCTTCCAACGTACGCCGAATCGTCTCGCCGCCGGGCACTTCACCCAGGCCCGTGCGCCCGTTGCTATCTTCGAGAATGACGATGTTGCGGGTAAAGAAGGGGCCATGCGCGCCGCTTAGATTGAGCAGCATGCTGTCGCGCCCCGCCACCGGCACGACGCGCATGCGCGCCACCACCGGGGTCGACTGGGTCGGAGAAGGCATCGTCGGATTCGTCATTGCGTCTTGCTCATCGATTTCAAGTTCTAGCTGCTTCGAAAGGGGTTCCCATCGAAGCGAATTCAATGCCGTTGAACACGGCCTTCAGCGTCAAGCATTCGCGCCGCCGCCACGCATTGCCTTGCCGTAGCTCGGCCGTTTCGGGTCGTAGGTCCAGCCGGGCACGAGATAGCGCATCGCCGCCGCGTCATCGCGCGCGCCGTTGTCGAGCGTTCGATAAAGCGCATGTGCCTGCTCGACGCGATCGAGGTCGATCTCGATGCCCAGTCCCGGCCGAGCGGGCACCGACACCTGGCCCGCTTCGATCGAAAACGGCTCGCGCGTAAGACGCTCGGCGCCTTCTTGCCAAATCCAATGCGTGTCGATCGCGGTGATCGGTCCGGGCGCCGCGGCAGCGACGTGCGTGAACATGGCGAGCGACACATCGAAATGATTGTTCGAATGCGAGCCCCATGTGAGGCCAAACTCACTGCACAACTGCGCCACGCGCACCGAGCCCTGCATCGTCCAGAAATGCGGATCGGCAAGCGGAATGTCGATCGCGCCGAGCACGAGCGCATGGCCCAATTGACGCCAATCGGTGGCGATCATGTTCGTTGCCGTCTGAATGCCGGTCGCGCGCCGGAACTCGGCCATCGTCTCGCGGCCCGAGTAGCCATGCTCGGGTCCGCAGGGATCTTCCGCGTAGGCAAGCAAGTGACCCTGCCCGCGGCACAGGGCAATGGCTTCGTCGAGTGCCCACGCACCGTTCGGATCGAGCGTCGCGCGTGCGTGCGGAAAGCGCGCCTTGAGCGCCGCGATCGCTTCCATTTCCTCGGCGCCGTCCATCACGCCGCCCTTCAGTTTGAAATCGGTGAACCCGTAGCGCTCGGTCGCCGCTTCGGCCAGGCGCGCGATCGCGGCGGGCGTGAGCGCCGCCTCGTGGCGCAAGCGCAGCCAGTCGTCGCGCTCGCCGCTACCGTCGACGTACGGCAGGTCGGTCTTCGCGCGATCGCCGATATAGAACAGATAGGCGAGCATCGGCACGCGCTCGCGTTGCTGGCCGCCGCCGAGCAAGTGTGCGACGGGCACGCCCAGGCATTGACCGAGCAAATCGAGCAACGCCGCCTCGACAGCGGTCAGCACGTTGTCCATGCGCAAGTTGATTTCGTGCGGCTGACGCAGCACGGCCGACTCGGCTTCCGAGCCGACTTCGTACACGGTGCCCCGATGCGCCTCACCGCTGCCGCTGGCCAGCGCGCGGCGTATCGCGTTGAGCGTGCCGTTCATGCGCCCGAGCTCGCTGCCGATCACGAGCGGGACGATGCGTTCGAGCGCCCCGCGAATGCCCTCGCCGCCCGGCACTTCGCCTGCGCCCATGCGCCCGGCCGAGTCCGTCAGCAACACGAGGTTGCGCGTGAAGAACGGGGCATGCGCACCGCACAGATTGAGCAGCATGCTGTCGCGGCCCGCCACGGGAATCACGCGCATGCTCGTCACGCGCGGCGTGCCGCTTTGCGTGAGGGAATCGGTCGTTTGCCGGTCCACCTTGGTGCTTCTCCTTTTCGATTCGATGCGTTCGATCAGTTCACCGAAGGGACCGATCCGAGCTTCACGCGCTCGATCTTCCCCACCACGAACAGATAGCAGACGCAGGCGACGAGCCCGTGCAGGCCGACGAACACGAGCGCGCCGTTGAACGAGCCCGTATGGCCGACGATATAGCCGACGGCGATCGGCGTCGTGATGCTCGACAAATTGCCGAACGTGTTCATCAGGGCGCCGCTCAGGCCCGCGATTTCCCTGGGCGCGGTGTCTGAGTTGACGGCCCAGCCGAGTGCGCCAAGGCCTTTGCCGAAGAATGCCAGCGCCATGACGGCCACGATGACTGCCTGCGCGTCGACGTAATTGCAGATCACCATGCTCATCGACAGCAGCATGCCGAGGACGATCGGCAACTTGCGCGCGAGCGAGAGCGATGCGCCGCGCCGCAGCAACGCATCCGAAATGATGCCGCCGAGCACGCCGCCCAAGAACCCGGCGATGGCGGGTACCGATGCGACGAAGCCGGCCTTCAGGATCGACATGCCCCGCGCCTGCACGAGATAGACCGGAAACCACGAGATGAAGAAATACGTCAGCGCGTTGATGCAGTACTGCGCCAGATAAATGCCCATCAACATCCGACTGCGCAGCAACTGCTTGATATGGCGCAGATCGGGGCCTTGCTTGGCAGCACCGCGCGCGCCGCGATCCAGATCGACGAGTCCGCCGCCCGCCTCGATGTATTCGATTTCGGCGCGATTCACGCCCGGGTGATCCTTCGGGTCTTTCATGAACAGGCGCCACGCGAGCGCCATAGCGATCCCGAGCACGCCCATGACGACGAACACCGAATGCCAGCCGAACGAATGCACGAGCCAGCCCATCAAGGGCGCGAAGATGACGGTGGCCGCGTACTGCGCCGAATTGAAGATCGCCGACGCCGTGCCGCGCTCGTTGGCCGGAAACCATGCGGCTACGATACGGCTGTTGGCCGGGAACGAAGGCGCTTCGGCGAAACCGACGAGAAAGCGCAACGCGAACATCGCGGCGATCGCAGCCCCGCCCGCGAGAAATCCGATGGTGCCCTGAAACAGGGTGAACAGCGACCAGATGAAGATGCTGGCGCCATAGACGCGGCGCGAACCGAACCGGTCGAGCAGCCAGCCGCCCGGCAACTGCGCGATCACGTACGACCAGCCGAACGCGGAGAAGATATAGCCGAGCGACACGGCGCTGATGCCGAAGTCTTTTTGCATCGCCGAGCCGGCGATCGAGATGCTCGCGCGGTCGGCGTAATTGATCGTCGTCGCGATGAACAGCATCGCGAGCACGAGGTAGCGCACGCGCGTGGCGCGCAAGGCCTGCGGCACAGCCGTCGCGCCCGCTGTCGTGGTTTCGGTTTGCATCGTCCCCTCCTTCGCGCAAGCGCCTTCGATATGCGCCGCGGATGAGTCTTTCGTCCAGGCTCGACGGCCCGGGTTCTATTCATCGGCGCACGCCAGGCGCGCACCGGTCACGAGTGAGTCGACGCCTATGCGATACGGGCGATGAGCGTCTTCAGTTCGGCCTGTTCCGCCTCGGTCAAATCGGTCAGCGGTGCGCGCACCGGACCGGCGCTTCGGCCGATCGCCTTCATGCCGGCCTTCACGATCGACACCGCGTAGCCGCGCTTGCGGTTGCGCAGCGCGATGTAGGGCAACACGAACTTGTTCAGATCGGCATAGACCTTCGCGTGATTGCCCGCGCGCACGGCCGTATAGAAATCGAGTGCGAACTCCGGCACGAAATTGAAGATCGCCGACGAGTACGTGGTCACGCCGAGCGTCAGATACGGCAGCGCGAACGTCTCGGCCGTCGGCAAGCCGCCGACGTAGGTGAACCGATCGCCCAAACGCGCGTGAATGCGGGTCATCAGTTCGAGATCGCCTACACCATCCTTGAAGCCGACGAGGTTCGGGCACCGTTCGGCCAGACGCTCGAGCGCCACTTCGTCGAGCACTTGGTTGGCGCGGTTGTAGACGATCACGCCCAAGCGCGTCGATTTGCACACTTGCTCGACGTGAGTCACGAGGCCGTCGGCGGGCGCTTCGGTCAGGTACGGCGGCAGCAACAAGATACCGTCGGCGCCGGCCGCCTCGGCCGAGGCGCACAGTTGCGATGCCATCGCCGTGCCGTAGCCCGCCGGTGCAATCACGGGCACGCGCCCGCCCGTCTGCTCGACGGCCGCGCGCACGACCCGCTCGACTTCGCCCAGCGTCAGCGAGAAGAATTCCCCCGTGCCGCCTGCGGCGAAAAGGCCAGCGGCCGGATGGCTGAACAGCCAGTCCAGATTCGCGCGATAAGCGGCATCGTCGAACGAGAAATCGTCCTTGAAATGGGTGACGGGAAACGAAAGCAGTCCGGTGCCGATCTGGCGGGCGAATTCGGTGGGCGTGTAACGTGACATGGCGGGTGGCGCAACGAAGCGCAAGAAAACGTTGAGTGATGTAGTGCAATGCGACGATTCTTGCACCGCGAACGATTCACGTCCAAGATAACGAATGTTTCGATTGATTCAGGTTTTGTATCGATGTTCGAACTGAGCCACCTCCGCTGCTTCGTCGCCGTAGCCGAAGAACTCCACTTCGGCCGCGCCGCCGAGCGGCTTCATATGACACAGCCGCCGCTGTCGCGGCAGATTCGGCTACTCGAGCATCAGGTCGGCACCGAACTGGTTGCCCGCTCGAGTCGCTCGGTCAAGCTCACGGCCGCGGGCCGCAGCTTTCTGCCCGATGCCGCGCGCATCTTGCGGCTGGCCGACGAGGCCGCGGCCACCGCCCGCCGCGTGGCGGCGGGCTCCTCGGGCACGCTGGCGATCGGCTTTACCGCATCGGTCGGCTACGGTGTGCTGCCCGCGCTCGTGAGCGCGGTGCGGGCGGCCTCGCCAGGCGTGAGGCTCACGCTCAAGGAAATGGTGAGCGGCGCGCAGTTGGAGGCCTTGGATTCGCGCGAAATCGACTTTGGACTGCTGCGGCCGCCCGTCGAACACGGCGAACTCGTCGATCGGCCCTGCCCGAACGATGCGCTCGTGCTGGCGTTGCCGGCGGCGGCGGCGAAAGAGTGGCCGGCGCGGCCCACGCTCACCGATTGCGAAGGACGGCCTTTGCTGATGTACTCGCCCTACGAGGCGCGCTACTTTCATCAACTCGTGAGCGGGCTGCTCGAACGCGCCGGGGTGTTGCCCGACATCGTGGAATACGTGAGCCAGATCCATTCGATGCTCGCGCTCGTGCGGGCCGGCATCGGCGTGGCGTTGATCCCGGCGGCGGCGGCCATGCTCCATTTCAAGGGGATCGCGTATCGGCCGGTGCGCACGACGCCGCTCAAGCCTGTCGAGTTGCGCTTCGTCTATCGCAAGGACAACGACAACCCGGTCTTCGACGCCTTGAAGGACGATTTGCAGAAAGCCGTGGCGCGCGCGCGGTAAAGTGCGCGGCGCTCGTCTGCCGCTGTGATGGTGGCGCTCGGTCGGAAGGGCCAACGGCAACGGCAACGGCGCAGCGTACAATCGCGGCCATTGTGGATCGGCGCACGCCATGGACCTAGAAAGCATTCTTTTCACTCAAGGCTTCGGCTCGCGGCGCCAATGCCGCGCTTTGATCGCGCAAGGACATGTGGCGGTGGCAGGCGGCGTCTGCCTCGATGCCGACGCCGATTTTTCGGTGGAGGATTTCACCTTCGAGGTCGATCGCACCCCGTGGCGATATCGCGAGCGCGCCTATGCGATGCTCAACAAACCGGCCGGATACGAATGTTCGCGCGAGCCGCAGCATCACCATAGCGTGTTCAGCTTGTTGCCCCCGCAACTCGCGGCACGCGGCGTGCAATGCGTCGGTCGCCTCGACGAAGACACCACGGGCCTGCTGCTCCTGTCCGACGACGGCCAATTCGTTCACACCTACACCTCACCCAAGCGCAAGGTTCCGAAGACCTATCTCGCCACGACGAGGCACCCGCTCGACGAGCGTCAATTGCTAGCGCTGCGCGAAGGCGTGCTGCTTCATGGCGAAACGGCCCCGATCGCGGCCGCCGCCGCAGTGATGCGCGGCGAAAGGCAGCTCGAAATCACGGTCAACGAAGGGAAATACCACCAGGTCAAGCGCATGATCGCGGCGGCCGGCAACCGTTGCGAGGCGTTGCACCGCGCGCGGATCGGCGCGCTCGCGCTGCCCGAAGACCTTGCCCCCGGCGCGTGGCAATGGCTCGACGCCGCGCAACTGCAAGCGCTGCGCGACGCATCGAGCGCAACGCCGGCGTAACGCGGCTTCGCTCAGGCGAGGTGCGAGGCCGCATAGGTGCGCCATAGCTACCCATAGGTGCGCTTAGCATCGAACGCAAGGCCGGCGTTGCCCGCACTCATTTAGCGCCGGATGCGTCCTCGCTCGGTGCAACGCCTTGCAAAAAATCGTCGACGCACGGGTAGCGCAGCGCGATGCGCAACTCGCGCTTCAAGCGCGCATTGGACAAACGTCGAGATTCGCGCATGAAAGAGAGCACCATCGGATCGAGCGTGCGCTCGGCAGCTTCGCGCGAAATGCGCGGCACACGTGGCAAGCCGAACGCATCGGCGACGCGATCGAAATAAGCGCCCATTTTCAGCACGGTATCGTCCGACGCATGAACGACGCGTCCGATTCGCCCGCGCGTCGCCGCACGCAGCATGATCGCTGCAAGATCGTCGGCGTGGATGTGGTTCGTATAGACATCGTCCGCTTCGCTCAATGCGGGCTTGCCTTGCTCGATCCGCGCGAGCGGCAGCCGGTCGCGCGCATAGATGCCGGGAATGCGCACGATGCTCGCGGCCGTCGCGCCGCGCACGTTGGCTTGCCGCAGCCGCCGCTCGGCCGCCACGCGCCGCTTTGCTCGCGCGTTGGCGGGGCGCACTGGACGCGTTTCGTCGATCAGCGCGCCCGCGCAATCGCCATAGACCCCGGTCGTGCTCGCATAGACAAGACGGATGGGCGCGCGCAGGTCGGCCGCCCGAAGTGCCTCGGGTACAATACCGCGGATGTGCGGCAAGGGCATGCCCAGCGCCGATCGACGCGATGCTGGCCCGCGCGATGCTGCGCAGCGCCTAAGCAACGGCCCCACGGCAGGCGCGGCGGGAAGCGCCGCCCGGTGGCGCTTGCGAGCGCCGAGGGCCGCGATCAGTGCGCGTGTGCGCGGATCGTCGGCGCCGCTCGAAGGCGGCGGTGCGAGATGCAGCACGGTGCGTGCAAGTCCCGCCAAGCGGCGCAGGCTGCGCGGGGCGTCGAGATCGCCGACGATCGGCGTGAGTCCATGCGCGCGTAGGGCCGGGATGCGGTCGGAGCGTGTCGTGAGCGCGAAGACGCGCGCTTGCACGGCGTGCGCGAGCAGACGCTCTGCGCATCGCAGTCCGACGTCGCCGCACCCGACGATCAGCACGCGGGGCCGGCGCAAGATTCGTGTGGCTTTCATGTGCGCGCATTGTAGCGGTCAACCGCGCCGTGCGCCTTGCCCCCACGGTTTTTTGGTTTTTTGTTTCGATCGACCTATGGCATACAACGTGACGATCCGGCAAAGCGGCCGGCAATTTCAAGTGGAACCCGACGAACCCGTGCTCACCGCGGCCTTGCGCCAAGGCGTCGGGGTTCCGTACGGCTGCAAAAACGGCGCGTGCGGCTCGTGCAAGGGCTCGGTCGTCTCGGGTGAAATCGAGCAAGGCTCGCACTCGTCGTCGGCGCTTTCGAACGATGAGAAAACGCGTGGCATGGCCCTCTTTTGCTGCGCCACGGCCCAATCGGACCTCGTCATCGACGTGCGTGAAATCGCAGGCGTGGGCGACGTCCAAGTCAAGAAGCTGCCTTGCCGCGTCAACGCGATCGAGCGCCGCGCCGACGATGTCATCGTGCTCAAGCTGCAATTGCCGGCGAACGAGCGGCTGCAATACCTCGCGGGGCAGTACGTCGAGTTCATCCTGAAGGATGGCAAGCGCCGCAGCTATTCGATGGCGAGCGCCCCCAATCAAGAAGGCCCGATCGAGCTGCACATTCGTCATATGCCGGGCGGCGTGTTCACCGATCACGTCTTCAACAAGATGAAGGAGCGAGACATCCTGCGCTTCGAAGGCCCGCTCGGCACGTTCTTCCTGCGCGAAGATTCCGACAAGCCGATCGTCCTGCTCGCCTCCGGCACCGGCTTCGCCCCGATCAAGGCGATCGCCGAACACGCGTTCTTCAAGAACGTCGAACGCCCGATCACGCTTTACTGGGGCGCGCGCCGCAAGAAGGATATCTACATGCTCGAGCTTGCCGAAGGCTGGGCCAAGGATCACCCGAATTTCAAGTTCGTCCCGGTGCTGTCGGAACCGGATCCGAGCGATAACTGGACCGGACGCACCGGCTTCGTGCATCGTGCCGTCGTCGAGGATCTGCCTGATCTGTCGGGTTACCAGGTCTATGCGTGCGGCGCGCCGGTGATGGTCGAATCGGCCCAGCGCGATTTCACCGCTCATCACAAGCTGCCGGCCGACGAGTTCTACGCCGATTCGTTCACGAGCGAGGCTGATCTCGTCAACGCCGTTTGATGAGGAAAAAATACGACAGCGCACACGTAGCGGCGATTGCATCCAGGCACACGCTGTCGTATTCTTGCGCCCATGACCTGCCACCTGCCCGCCCTCCGACGTCGCCGCTCGCTCCCGCGAAGGGAAGCCGTCGGCTCGTAGCGGACGCGCGCCTCGCCAGCAGCAAGCGAGCAGGCGCCACCGGTCAAACCGCGAAAGCCACGGACTACCGTGGCTTTTTTCATTTCTCCTTCACTCTTTCTTCATTTTTCGCGGAGCCGTGCCATGCAATCGACAGAGAACCCGACGCAGTCGCTGATGTACATCACCAACCGGCCGGACATCGTATTCACGCGCGGCGCGGGTTCGTGGATCTTCGATAGCGAAGGCAAGCGCTACCTCGACTTCATTCAAGGCTGGGCAGTCAACTGCCTCGGTCACTGCCATCCGGCGATGATCGAAGCGCTAGAGACGCAGGCACGGCAGCTCATCAATCCCTCGCCGGCGTTCTACAACGAGCCGATGGCGAACCTCGCCTCGCTGCTGACCGAGCACAGCGTGTTCGACAAAGTCTTCTTTACGAACAGCGGTGCCGAAGCGAACGAAGGCGCGATCAAGCTCGCACGCAAGTGGGGCAAAAAATTCAAGAACGGCGCTTACGAAATCATCACGTTCGATCACAGCTTTCACGGCCGCACGATTGCGACGATGTCGGCGAGCGGCAAAGCCGGCTGGGACACCATGTATGCGCCGCAGGTGCCGGGCTTCCCGAAAGCCGAGTTCAACGACATCGCTTCGGTAGAGAAGCTGATCGGGGATAAAACCGTGGCGGTCATGCTCGAGCCGATTCAAGGCGAAGGCGGTGTCATTCCGGCTACGCGTGAATTCATGCGCGAGCTGCGTGAGCTAACGCAGCGTCACGGCCTGTTGCTCATCGTCGACGAAGTGCAAAGCGGATGCGGGCGTGCCGGCACGTTGTTCGCCTATGAGCTCGCCGGTATCGAGCCCGACATCATGACGCTCGGCAAAGGCATCGGTGGCGGCGTGCCGCTCGCGGCATTGCTGTCCAAGGCCGAGGTCGCCGTCTTCGAAGCGGGCGAGCAAGGCGGCACCTACAACGGCAACCCGCTGATGACGGCCGTCGGGTACGCGGTCATCAAAACGCTGACCGCGCCGGGTTTTCTCGAAGGCGTGCGCGCACGCGGTGAGTATCTGCGCGCGAAGCTGCTCGAGCTGTCGGCCGAGCGCGGCTTCGAGGGCGAGCGCGGCGAAGGGTTGCTGCGGGCGCTGCTGCTCGGCAAGGATATCGGGCCGCAGATCGTCGAGAAGGCGCGCGAGTTGCAACCCACCGGCGTGCTGCTCAATGCCGCTCGGCCGAATTTGCTGCGCTTCATGCCGGCGTTGAATGTGACGACGGAAGAGATCGATCAGATGATGGGGATGCTGCGCACGGTGCTCGATTCGCTGTAACAACGCGATCGCTAGATCATGAGGGGCCGCAAAATGCGCCGGGCATTTGCCCTGGCCCCTCCCTCGCAGTGCGCTGCCGCCGGAACGACATCATCCGGTTGTCGCCCTCCATGAGAAAAAAGCCGCATGCGCTCTCGCGCATGCGGCTTTTTTTCACATCCGACCACTCATCTACGCCGAAGGCTTACATCGAGACCTTGTTGATGAAGGTCCGCTTGCCTTCCTTATAGCCGTAGATCGAGATCACGCCGTGCTTCAGGTCGCCCTTCGCATCGAACGTCGTCTCGCCGATCACGCCCTTGTGATCGGTCGTGGGCATCGCGGCAAGGATCTTCGCCGGGTCGATCGAATTCGCCCGCTTCATCGCATCGACGACGATATACACGGCATCGTACGTGTACGGCGAATACAACACGACGTCTTGGTTGTAACGCTGCTTGTACTTGGCCGCGAAATCCGCCCCGCCCTTCATCTGATCGAGGCCGATACCGGCTTGCGAGCAAACGATGTTATCGGCGGCAGGGCCCGCCAAATCGACGATGTTAGCCGTGCAAACGCCGTCGCCCGCGAGGATCTTCGCGCGCAGGCCCAACTGCTTGGCTTGTTTGGCGAACGGGCCACCCGTCGCGTCCATTGCACCGATCATGATGGCGTCGGGGTTCTCGCCCTTGATCTTCGTCAGAATCGCGCGGAAGTCGACGGCCTTGTCGTTGGTCGCATCGTGCGACACGACGTTCAAGCCGGCTGCCTTCGCGGCCTTCTCGAACTCCTGCGCAAGACCTTGGCCGTACGCCGTCGAATCGTCGACGATCGCAACCTTCTTCACATGCAGGTTCGACGCGGCATAGTTCGCCAGCGCCGGACCTTGCTGCGCATCGGTCGCGACGACGCGGTAGGTCGTCTTGAAGCCCTGCAGCGTGTACTTCGGATTCGTGGCCGACGGCGAGATTTGGACGATACCGGCATCGCTGTAGATCTTCGAAGCGGGAATCGACGTGCCCGACGTTTCGTGGCCGACAACGGCGATGACCTTGTCATCGACGAGCTTTTGCGCAACCTGCGTCGCTTGACGCGGATCGCCCGCGTCGTCTTGCGGGTCGAGCGCCAGCGTGACCTTCTGACCGCCGATCACGAGGCCCTTCGCGTTGATCTCTTCAATTGCGAGACGGGCGCCGTTTTCGTTGTCCTTGCCTTGGTGAGCCGAGCCGCCCGTGAGCGGCGCAACGTGGCCGATTTTGACGGTCGTATCGGCTTGAGCGGAATTGCAAAACGCAAAAGAAAGCGCGGCTGCTGCTGCACAGCCGGTGAGAAGCGACTTATTCACTGTTGTATTTCCCTTTTTTAGATCGGGTTTTAAAACGATACTGCTGCGGGCCGTGGCGGCCCCTTGACGGCGCCCGTGCAGGAACGCACGGGCGCGCGAGAGAGTGGCGTTATTCGCCGAGGTAAGCGGCCCGCACCTTCGGATCGTCGAGCATTTGCTTGGCATCGCCCGACATCGTGACCATACCAGAATCCATCACATAACCGCGGTTAGCCGCCTGCAGCGCAAGGCGTGCATTCTGCTCG
>SCRN01000046.1 GCA_004322045.1 Paraburkholderia sp. | reverse complement strand
AGCGGATTTCGACCGGATAGAGCCGGCCGCTAACCTCGATCACGGGCGCGGGCCGCTCGTCGGTCCCGAAATGACGGGAAAAGCGCTCGGCGTCGATCGTCGCCGAGGTGACGATCAGCTTCAGGTCGGGCCGCCTCGGCAGAATCTCCTTCAGATAGCCGAGCAGAAAATCGATGTTCAGGCTGCGCTCATGGGCCTCATCGATGATGAGCGTGTCATAAGCCCTTAACAGCGGGTCGGTTTGTGTTTCGGCCAGCAAGATACCGTCCGTCATCAGCTTGACGGACGCGCCGGGCGCGAGATTATCGGTGAACCGGACCTTATAGCCGACGACTTCGCCGAACGGCGTGCCGAGCTCCTCCGCAATGCGCCGGCCCGTGGCGGACGCCGCGATCCGCCGCGGCTGCGTGTGGCCGATGAGGCCGCTGCCGCCGGCCCCGAGACCACGGCCGAGCGATAGGCAAATCTTGGGCAGTTGTGTCGTCTTCCCGGAGCCCGTTTCGCCGGAAACGATCACCACTTGATGGTCGCGAATCGCGCGCGCGATTTCCTCGCGGCGCCCGCAAACGGGCAGCGCGGCCGGAAAATCGATCGGTGGGACGGGATTGGGCGGGACGGCGGGACGACGACGCGCATTTTCGGGGCGCGGCGCGCGCGGGGCGCGCGCAACAGGGACCTCACTCGCGGCCGGACTTTTGGGTACGTTCGACATGGGGGCGCATTATAATCCCGGGATGAATTCTCAAACCGACCTCGCCCCCACCCCGGAGAGCGCCGCCGCCCCGCCCGCGGCGCCCGACCCCGTAACCGTCTCCCACGCACAGTTCGTCGACTGGATGCGATCGGTGGCGCCCTACATCCACGCTTTCCGCAATAAGACGTTCGTCGTCGGGTTCGGGGGCGAAGTGGTCCATCAGGGGCTGCTCAACGCGCTCGTCTCCGACATCGCGCTGTTGCAAGCCATGGGCATCCAGATCGTGCTCGTGCATGGATCGCGCCCGCAGGTCGAGGAACAGATGAGCCTGCACGGGGTGCAGTCGGAGTTCTCGCACGGCATGCGCATTACCGATGCACGCGCGCTCGAATCGGCAAAGGAAGCCGCGGGCGAAGTGCGGCTCGACATCGAAGCGGCGATCAGCCAGGGCCTGCCCAACACGCCGATGGCGCATGCCCACATCAGCGTCGTTTCGGGCAACTTCGTCACCGCGCGGCCGGTCGGCATTCTCGACGGCGTCGATTTCGCCCACACGGGCGTGGTGCGCAAGGTCGACGCCGAATCGATCCGCCATTCGCTCTCGAGCCGCAAGCTCGTGCTGCTCTCGCCGCTCGGCTTCTCGCCGACGGGCGAAGCGTTCAACCTGTCGATGGAAGACGTCGCTTCCGCCGCCGCGATCGCGTTGCGCGCGGACAAGATCATCTTCCTCACGGAAACGCCGGGTCTCATGGACGACGCGGCCGAACTCGTGCAAGAGCTTTCGCTCGACGACGCCTACAAGCTGCTCGACAGCGGCGAGGTCAAGGGCGATGCGGCGTTCTATCTGAAGCATGCGGTACGCGCGTGCCGCGGCGGCGTGGCGCGCGCGCACATCATTCCGTACGCGCTCGACGGCAGTTTGCTGCTGGAACTCTTCCTGCACGACGGCGTCGGCACGATGATTTCATACGAGAACCTCGAAAGCCTGCGCGAAGCCACGCCCGACGACGTCGGCGGCATTCTCACGCTGATCGAGCCGCTCGAATCGGACGGCACCCTCGTCAAGCGCGGCCGCCACCAAATCGAGCGCGACATCGATCACTTCTCGGTCATCGAGCACGATGGCGTGCTGTTCGGTTGCGCGGCGCTATACCCTTACCCGCAGGAGCGCATCGGCGAGATGGCGTGCCTGACGGTCGCGCCCGACGCGCAAGGGGCCGGCGACGGCGAACGCCTGCTCAAGCGCATCGAGCAACGTGCACGCGCCCGCGGCTTGACGCGCATCTTCGTCCTCACGACGCGCACCGAGCATTGGTTCTTGAAGCGCGGCTTCGTCAAGGTGTCCGTCGACGATCTCCCCGAGGACCGTCGACGCCTCTACAACTGGCAGCGCAAATCGCTCGTGCTGATGAAGCAGCTCTGAGCGCGGCCGCTTCGCCGCCCGTCCCCAACGACTACAGGAGAAATTCACGATGGCCCGCATGATTCAATGCGTCAAGCTCGGCAAGCAAGCCGAAGGACTCGACTTTCCGCCGCTGCCGGGAGAACTCGGCAAGCGTATTTACGAAGGGATTTCGAAGGAAGCTTGGCAAATGTGGCTCAAGCACCAGACGATGCTCATCAACGAGAATCGTCTGAACATGGCGGATCCGCGTGCGCGCCAGTACTTGATGAAGCAAACGGAGAAATTCTTCTTCGGTGAAGGCGCCGATCAAGCGGCCGGCTATGTGCCGCCGACGCAAGGCTGAGCGCAACCGCACCGGCGTTACGCCCTCTTATTTGCCGCCGGCTCGTCCCAACTTCGAGCCGGCGCGTTGCACTACCCTGCCCCCGCAGCCTGCCGCTCTCGGCATTGCCGGCATCGAGCCGCCACCGTCAAGCCGGCACCCATGTCGTTCGAGGCGTTCAAGCGGCCGCGCAAGCTTGCCGGTGGCCGAGCAGCCCGCGCGAACGATGCAACGCTGCGCGAGCGCCGCGCGTCGCCATGACTGCGCCCACTTGCCCAAGATTGAAATCGAGCGAGACCATCAATTCCATTAGCTCGACCATCGGCAATACCAAGGTCGGGCTGTACAGCCGTTGTTCGATGAGCTTCTTCATGGCGACTCTCCCGGCTGGCAGCGGGGCAGCCTATGCCCCGTCATGCAACCTGAGCGTCATTCTAAGGACCCGCGCGACGCCGATAAATGCGCCAAATCGAAAGTCAGAAGTCGCTGGAAGCGAACAATCGCCGCTCGGCCGTCATTGAAGGGGCGCGCCCACGAACGCCGGCAAAGCCTCGGCGCGCGCCGACAGCGCCGCGAGCGCGGGATAGCGGTGTGGATCGATCGCCCCGGGCAGCATGTGTTGCGTGAAGCGCCAGGCCACCGCCACGGTGATATCGGGTTGCATCAGACGCTCGCCGCACAGCCAGCCGTTGGCGCCCGCGGCGCCGGCGAGCCTGGCCACATCGCCCTCCAGCGTGTCGTAAGCGGCAGCCAACTGCAGCTGCACTCGTTCCAGCCACGGTGCGTGCTGCTTGTCCTCGGGCCGCAAATTGCGCTCGTAGGCGATCTGAACCGTCTTCTCGCTGGCGGCGAGCGCAAACCCGATCAAGCGCAGCGCCTGCCGGCGAATCGGGCGCGCCTGCGGCATGAGACGCGCCTGCGGCTCGACGCTCTCGTCGAGGTAATCGAGGATCAGCGTGGAGTCGATCAATTGCGTGCCGTCATCGTCGATGAAGGTGGGCGCCTTGACGACCGGATTGATCTCGCGAAACTGGTCGAAGTGACGGAAGACCGAAACGGGGCGGTGTTCGAACGGCATCCCTAGTACCGCCATCGAAACCGCTACGCGGCGCACGAACGGGGAATCCATCATGCCAATGAGTTGCATCGATGCCTCTTTTTTTCGTAGGAAGAAGGGTACGGCTCGGAGCAAACGCCAGTTTGCCGTCCCGCAACCACTCGCGGCAAGCAGGAAGCCGACGATTGGCAGAAAAAGAAGCCTCAATGAACAACCGTTGCGCATACCCGCATAGAAGGTCGCATATCGATCGTTGATGTAGGGTGGAGCGGCCGAGGGGGGATGAAACGATGGGCTAAGCGGTCGAAGTCGGTTATGTGTCCGACTCGACGACGAGTTCATTGTCTTTGGCGAACCGCATGACGAACTCGAAAGCTTCGGGGCAGATGTCGGCGAGTTCCCCGGAAACGCTCAGGCATCGGGCGCCGCCGTCGACGAACGGCACGGCAAGCCACGTCGATGCGATGCTGCTGCCGGGGCGCCGCTCCTTGACGAACAGCGTAATGACCCCCGCGAGCCGCTCGGCCCAGTCGCTCGGACGAAACGGCTTGCCGCCGCGTGTCATGCCGACGATTCTATGAGTGTTGGTTCGCGTAGGTCGGTGGTCGATTGTGCTCATGCGTGGTTGAACGAGTGAATCTTGAACCCGCTTGGTCGCGTCGACTCGGGCGTCGCGGCAACGTGGCGATCCGCATGGAGTCGGAATGCCGCCACCGTTTCATCGAGCATGCGCGCCTGCTCCTCGAGCGAAGCGGCCGCGCTTGCTGCCTGTTCGACGAGCGCGGCGTTTTGCTGCGTCGTATGCTCCATCTGCGACACGGTGAGATTGATGGCTTCGATGCCGGTCGATTGGCGCGCCGACGCCGTACTGATTTCGGAGACGATTTGCGTGACTTCGCGTGCCGCTTCGACCACGTTCGCCATCGTTGCCCGGGCGCGTTCAGCCCGTTGCGTTCCGCCCTGCACTTTGGCAAGCGACGTCGTCATCAACTCGCGAATCTCC
Organism: Paraburkholderia sp.; assembly: GCA_004322045.1. Classification (GTDB taxonomy): domain Bacteria; phylum Pseudomonadota; class Gammaproteobacteria; order Burkholderiales; family Burkholderiaceae; genus Trinickia. The sequence goes on along the minus strand of SCRN01000046.1, from coordinate 41,055 downwards.
TTGGCCGCGGCGGCCGAGCGCTGAGCGAGCGCGCGCACCTCGCCGGCTACGACGGCGAATCCCCGCCCCCCCTCTCCGGCACGCGCCGCCTCGACGGCGGCATTGAGCGCGAGGATGTTGGTTTGGAACGCTATGCCCTCGATGGCGCCGATGATGTCGACGATGTGCTCGGAATCGGCCGACATGTCCGCAATCGCCTCGACGACTTCGCTCACCACCTCGCCGCCGCGCAGCGCGGTAGTGGATGCCGTCTGCGCCAGCGCGTTTGCGTCGCGCGCATGGCGGGCGTTTTGGGAAACCGCCGCCGTTAGCGCTTCGAGACCCGCCGCGGCCTCTTGGAGCGCGGCAGCCTGGCGTTCCGTCCGCGCGGACAAATCGGCATTGCCGTCGGCCATCTCATGCACGCCGCGCTTGATTTCGGCCGTCCCTTCACGCACCCGCGTCACCGCGGCCGCCAAGCTGCTCTGCATGTGCGCGAGCCCCGCCAGCAACCGGCCCATCTCGCCGCCGCGCGAGGCATCGATCGTGCTCGTCAAATCGCCCGTTGCAATGCACTCGAAATGATCGATGGCAACGCCGATCGGCTTGATGACTGCGGCGCGCAAAAAGCCTCGTGCGAGCATGGCGAATGCGACCGATGCGAGCCCGACGACGGCGAAGAGCCACAGCAAAGCGTGAAAGCGCCGCTGCGCCGCTGCGAAGTGGGTTCGTTCCGCCTGCACCTGAAAATTCATCAGTTGCAGCGCCGCCTGCTTGTAGTCCGTAAAAAGCGCCTCCGGCGCCTGCCGCTCGATCATTCGAAACGAAGCGAAGTCGTCCTGGTCGAGCGCCGAGATCTCGGGCGCGATCACCTGCTTGATCAGCGTGCCGCGAGCCGCGCGCAACGCATTGGCCAGCGACGCTTCCGTATCGTTCGCGGCCGGCAACTGGGCATAGGCGGCCAGCGCGTGGTCGCTCGCGGCAAGCGTGGCATGCACGCGCTCGAGCGTGGGCGCCGTCGGCTTGCCCTGGGCAACGAGCGTCTCGTAGCTGCCGAGATCGACACGCGCCTGCAAAAGATTGTCGGTACTGTCGGCGAGTGCCGTCAGTGCTGCCGTCTCGCCGCTGTACATTTTTTCGAGCGCGGCATTGGCGGATCTCAGTCCCGCGACCGAGGCCGCAATGACGAGCACTAGCACGCCCGTGTAGCCGACGACCGTCGCGGTCAGCGCGGCACGAATGTTGGCAATTCCGACCATGCTGTCTTCCCCAAAAAAACGGCGGCGGGCGAACAGGTTCGCCGCCGCCTGAGGCCGCCGGAAAAGCGCGGCTAGTCGTCGCGGAGGTTGAGGAAAAACCGATTAGAAGCGCGTGCGGATACCCGTGGCGACTTCGAGTTGGTTGCTGTGGCCGAACGTATTTGCCACCGTGTAACCGCCATGCAGCTTCATGTAGTCGGCGGCCAGATACAGCTCGGTGCGCTTCGAAAGGTGATAGAACGTCGAGGCGTAGAGCGTCTCTTTGTAGCCGTTGTGAACCGTCGTCCCAGCCGGATCGAAGAGGCCCGAGTTCGCATTCGGGATGTTGCCGTCGGCGTTGTACGCGGCGTTCTTCACGTGCATCTGCTGATAGCCGAGCTCATAGTCCATCGGACCATGCGGCGCGAGCTTGAACGACACCGTCCACGCGTTGTCCTCGCGATCGGGCAGCGCGCCCTGCTTGCCCGTGTAGTGGAAGTAGCCGGCGTTGATCTTGCCGATGCCGAAACGGTAGTTGCCGCCCACCGAATACGTCTGATCGATGAAGCCCGCGTTGTTCGTGTGATCGTAGAAGCCGCCCACCGAGAACGACGGGCCGTTGAAGCCGAGCGCCATCTGGTAGCCCGATCCCGTGGCGAATTGCGTCGAGTTGCTGAACTGATAGCCCGCGGCTGCGTAGATGCCGTTGTGCCAAAGCTTCTTCCACGCAATGCTGTTCGTGGAACGCGTGCCGGTCGGACCCGCCGCGTAGAACACCATTTGCTTGAAGTTGTTGGAGTTGGTGTAGGCGCCTTCCTTCGTCGAGAACTGCGAGCTCGTGTAGGGATCGCCGTAAAGGCCCGAGAAATCCTTCGCGATCGTGTCCTGGAAGCCGACCGTCACCTTGCCGATCGTATCGTTTTGGAGGCCTACCCAAGCGTCGCGATCGAACAGCTGGCTGCCGTCTTCGGCCATGCCGCTCGTGCCGACGAACTCGCTCTCCAACGTGAAGATGATCTTGTTGCCGCCACCGATATCTTCGGCGCCGCGCATGCCCCAGCGGCTGCCGCTGAACCACGGTTCACCGCCCGTGTCGCCCGGGTGGCCCATCGAAACCAAGTGATCGCCTGCCGCGTTTGCATTCGTCGTGTAGGCGATGGCGCTCATGTCGAAAAGGCCATAGAGCTGCACGCTCGATTGCGCATGCGCGCCCGTTGCCACCAAAGCGCCTGCCGTCAGCGCCAACGTTCGATACGTCTTTTTCAAGATCGTCTCCTCTCTTACTGCGTTGAAATTTTGTTTTGCGCGAAGCCGGCCCACCGTGCCGTACTTTTTTTGCGTCGTCGCAATGGAGAGAATCGTATCTGTCGCTATCCTTCGCGCTCCTTTCGCGGATCCTTAGGACTACTAAGTACTTATACGTAAACCACCTATTTCAAGGCATATGTCTACCGACGTGAGCCGTTACGATCCGTCCTTCGCCCTCAATACGTAGCCTAAGCCACGCAGCGTCATGATCTGCGCCGTCGAATGAATCAAGTGCTTACGCAACCGGTGAATGTAGATGTCGATCGCATCGGCGCTAGGCTCGTCTTCGAGGCTGTAGACACTGTCCATCAGCGCCGTCTTCGATACGGTCTTGCCTTGCTTGAGCATCAACGCTTCGAGGATCGCATGCTCGCGCCGCCGCAATACGAGCGGGGTGTCTTGATGACTGAATTCGCGCGTGTTGGCGTTGTAGTGCAAATCGCCGCACACGAGCGAGACGGACTTGCCGCTCGCCTGCCGTCTGATCAACGCCTTGATGCGTGCGATGAGTTCGCGCGCATCGAACGGCTTCACGACATAGTCGTCCGCGCCCGCGCTAAAGCAATCGACTTTGTCGTCGATGGACCCGTGCGCCGTCAGCATGAGGACGGGCGCGTTGTCGCCGCGCCGTCGCAAACGCGCCAGCACGTCCTTGCCGCTCATCCGCGGCAAGCGCATGTCGAGCAAAATCACGTCGTAATGACCGGTGCGCAGCACTGCGTCGGCCGTTTCGCCGTCCGGCACGCAATCGACCGTGAAATTCTCACCTTGCAGCAGATTGACGATCCAATGCGAGAGTTCGGCGTTATCTTCCACGAGCAGCAACTTCATCGCATCAATCCTTTTCCTTCCATGCGGGCAAGCGCACCGTTGCAACAAGCCCCACGCGCCCCGCTCCCGGCGTCACCGCGACCGAGCCGCCGTGCGACTGCGCAATACGCTGCACGATCGACAAGCCCAGGCCCGTGCCCTCGACGTTCGTCATCCCGCGATAGAACCGCTCGAATACATGGGCGCGCATCTCCGGCGGAATGCCCGGCCCGTTGTCCTCGACTTCGAGCACGACCTGCTCGCTCTCCTGACGGCAGCGGGCCGTCACCGCGCCGCCCTCTTGGGTGTATCGCACCGCGTTGTCGACCAGATTGGCGACGAGGGCCGTCAACAACTGCTCGTTGCCTGCGACGCGCAAGTCGCCTTCGAGCTCGGCGCCGAGATCGATGTCGCGCCGCTGGGCGGCCAGGATCAGCTCTTCCAGTACCGATGAGACGACCTCGGTCATATCGACGGATACGTTGGGCGATGGCGCCGCCTCGGCCCGTGCGAGCAGCAGCAACTGATTCGTGATTTCCGTCATCTTGCGGCTCGTGCGATGAATGCCCGCAAGCGCATCGGACAAAGCGGGCTTGTCGTCGATACATTGGCGCGCGCATTCGACTTGCGTGTCGAGCAGCGTCAACGGCGTGCGCAATTGATGTGCGGCGTCGGCAATGAACTGCCGCTGGGTGCTCGTATGAAGCTTGAGCCGAGCGATGCACTGGTTAATCGCATCCACGATAGGCCGCAGTTCCGTGGGCAGATGAGCGACCCGAACGGGATCGAGTTCCATCGGATCGCGATCGGCCACGTCTTCTTTGAGCTTCATGAGCGGACGCAGCTCGCTCGTGAGGCCGATCAGCACGAGCAGCACCGCCAGTATGAGCATCAAACCCTGCCGCACGAGTTGCGGATGCCACAGTTGCACCAGCATGCCCTGCCGGGACGCTTGGGTTTTTCCGACAATGACGACGACCCGCAATGCCTCGCCGGAATTGTAGAGCTGGCGCTCGAATGCCACCGCGCGAATCGATTGGCCATCGAGCGTAGTGTCGTAGAAGATGGGATAGGACGCGCGCGAATCGCTCGGCAACGGGAGTTCGGGCGAACCGCCGAGCAGCCTGTCTCCGCCCGCAATGACCTTATAGAAGACGTGGTCCTGATACGGCGACTCGAACATTTCGAGCGCCGCCGGCGGAATGTTCGCGGTCAACTCGCCGTTGTTCCATTGGATATTCTCGCCGATCGTCCGTGCCGAAGCCAGCAGGACGCTGTCTTGCAGAAGATCGGCCGTTTGACGCGCGGCTCCGTACGCCATCAGTCCGGCGACGACCATGAACGCCGCCAGCGGCAGCAGAACCCACCAAAGCAAGCGGGCGCGCAAACTATGCATCATCGATTTACGCCCCGTCCATGTAGTTCGGCCCGTGCAAGACGTCGGCGCGCCGCACGAGCCGGCCGGCTCAGGCTCGCCTGAGCGGCGCGATACGACGCTCAGAACGCGGCGGGTCTCCATTTGAGCAAACGCTTCTCCAACCTGGTCAGCAAGAAGTCCGTAGCCAACGCGACCACAGCCAACACGATCATCGCCGCGAATACACCGCTCGCGTTGAACGCGCCCTGCGCCGTCGAGATCAAGAGACCGATACCCTGCTTCGAGCCGAGGAACTCGCCGACGACCGCCCCGACGAGCGCGAAGCCGAAGCTTACGTGCAAGCTCGCCAAGATCCAGGAGAGCGCCGACGGGATGACGACGGCCGTCGTCAACTGCCGCTTCGATGCGCCGAGAATCTGCGCATTGGCGATCATATAACGATCGGCTTCGCGCACCCCTTGGAATGCATTGCCGAAGACGACGAAGAACACCATGACGACGGCGAGCGCGACCTTCGAGGCCATGCCCAAACCCAGCGCGATGACGAACACGGAGCCGAGCACGACACGCGGGATCGAATTGGCGATCTGAATGTAGAGGCTGAACACCTCGGACAGCAGCTTGTTGCGCCCCAATACGACGCCGCAAATCACGCCGGCGACGGAGCCGATCGCAAAGCCGATCATCGTCTCTTCGAGCGTCACCCAAACCTGCACGAGCAGCGGCCCTTGCGAGGTGCCGTTCACGAACCAGTCGACGATCTGATCGAAGATCTGCGAGGGCATCGAGAAGAAGAACGGATCGATCCATTTGAACCGTCCGGCGACCTCCCAGCCGCCGAGCCATACGACGAGCACGAGCAGGCGCAAGGCGATGATCAACGCGCGGCGCTGGGCCAGCCTGCGCCGTGCCGCTTTTTCCACTTCTTCAAGCGACGCATCGGCGAGGCTTGCTTGGGATGATTGTTCGAAGGTAGTAGCCATAGTAGCCATCTCAGTCTTTCCGGTGTTCCAGGTCAAGCGATTTGCACTTCTTCGCGCAGGTCATGCCAAATATCGCGCGAAAGCTCGATGAAGCGGGGCTCGTAGCGAATCTCCGAGGTGATGCGCGGTCGCGGAAGGTCGATTTCATAAACCTTTTTCAGCGTGGCGGGGCGCGCGGTGAGCACGAACACGCGATCGGCAAGCGCAATCGCCTCTTCGAGATCGTGCGTGACGAACACGACCGAGCCCTGGTTGGCGGACCACAGTTGCAGCAGCTCGTCCTGCATCAACGTGCGCGTTTGCATATCGAGCGCGGAGAACGGTTCATCCATCAGCAGGATTTCCGGCTTGTTGATGAACGTCTGCGCCAGCGCCACGCGCTTGCGCATGCCGCCCGACAATTGATGCGGATAGTGATTGCCGAATTTCTCGAGGCCCACGCGCCGCAGCCAGTCTTTCGCCTCTTCATAGGCGGCGGCTTTGGAGCGCCCGCGGAACAACGGACCGGCGGCGACGTTATCGAGCACCGAGCGCCACGGGAACACGGCGTCGGCCTGAAATACGAAACCGATGCGCGGATCGATGCCGGCAACGGGATTGCCCATGACGCGCACGCTGCCGGTGGTCGGCTTGAGCAAACCGGTGATCATGCTGAGCGTCGTCGACTTGCCGCAGCCGGTCGGCCCGACGATGGCGATGAATTCGCCTTTGGCGACGGACATGCTGAAATCGCGCAGCGCGATCGTCGCTTTGCCGTCGGGAGAAATGAAGCGGCACGACACCGAGTCGAACTCGATGACGGGTGCATCTTGGGAAGCAGCGTGGTTCATCAAAGCATCCAAGCGATTTTGGGTGGGCGCCCGAACGGCGGCGCCCAGGTACGGCAGGGAAAACTCCGATCCGCTCGCTCGGATGGCGAGACCCGAGCGGCCGATCGATACTTGATACTTACTTCGCGGCCACGAACTCGTTCGTGTACGTTTTCAACAGATCGACGTGCTTGCCCTTGACCGCCGGGTTGAAGCCCGAGAGCACCTTCAGCACCGTTTCGGGGCCGTCGGCCGGCATTTTGCCGTCCACGGTGTACATCGGCAGCGAAGCCTTCAATGCGCCCACGTAGAGCGCCTTGTCCTTCTGATAATCGGCCGGCATCTTGGCCGCGATCTCTTCCGCACTGTGCGTATGGATGAACTGCATCGTGCGCACGAACGCATGGGCGAGCTTCGCGGCGTCGGCCTTATGCGAATCGACCCACGCCGACTGCACGTAGAGGCTCGACGCCGGATAGGTCCCGCCGAGCGCCGCCTTCGTGCCTTCGACCGAACGCATATCGACGAGCACTTTCGCGTCGCCCGTTGCGAGCAGCTTCGATACCGTCGGCTCGGTCGTCATGCCCGCATCGATGCGCGACTGCTTGACCGCGGCGATGAAGCTCGCATCGGCGCCCACGGGCAGCATCGTGTATTGCGACGAGGCAATGCCATGCACGCTCGCGAGATATTGCGTGAGGAAACTGGTGGAGGAACCCAGGCCCGTCACGCCCAGCGTCTTGCCCTTCACGTCGGCCATCGATTTGAGCGAATCGGCCGCCTTGGTCGACACCATCTCGACTTCGCCCGGCACTTGACCGAAAACGACGATCGCTTTGACGTCCTTGCCCTTCGTCTGCAGATCGATGGTGTGATCGTAGAAGCCGACCACGGCTTGCACGGCGCCCGCGAGCAGTTCGTTTTCAGCGTCGACGCCCGCCGGCTGCGACAGCAATTCGACATCGAGCCCTTCATCCTTGAAGTAGCCAAGCTGTTCGGTCAGCTTCGCCGGCAAATAGATGAGCTTGGTGATGCCCCCCACCATGATGGTGATTTTGCCGGTATCGGCAGCCATGGCATCATGCGCGGCCAAGCCGAACAGAACAGCGGAAGCGAGAGCGAAAGTGCGGATTTTCCGCGACATCGGGTGCATACGAGCGTCTCCTCATTTATATCGGCCATTTTAGCGGCCGGGTTACATCGATGGATGCGATTCTAGGTGGAGCAATCCTTCCCGAGCCTTTCACCATCCCCGGCCAGGCATCCGGGATTACCATGACGGCCGCGTTTCGGCGGATGTGAACCGGTTCGCGACGGGCGCTATCTACGGCAAAACCGGCGCGTACATCGCCTCAAGCGGCCGCGTTCAACGCGGCAATCTCCTGCCCCAGCCTGCGTAGCGCCTCGCGCAATGCGGGCGGATCGAGCACGCGCACGCGCGGACCGAGCCGCAGCAATTGCCGCGCCGCTTGGCTCGTCTCCTCCACCGGCAACGTCACCTCGCACCAGCCGTCTTGCGCGGACAAACCGCAGACCGCTCGATCTGCCGCGGCCGCCCCGAGCGCATGCAGATCGGACAGCGCGTCGGGCCTGACGAGCAACGTCGCTTTGCCTTTGAGCAAGCCGCGCTCGAAGCGCTCCACCATCCCCGACCACTGTTGCTGCAGGTCGAAGCCGCCGGGGCGCTCGAAGGTTTCGTCGAGCATGACCAAGCGCTCGATGTTCGCCGCCTTGTAGATGCCCATGCGCTTGCGGGCTTGGGCGACGAGATACCAATTGCCGGCTTTGAGCACGAGGCCGAGCGGCCGGCAGCGGCGCAAGCGCGCACCCTCCCAGCTGCGATAGCGCATCGCGATGCAGCGTTGCTGCCACACCGCGCTAGCCAGTTGCGGCAACAGCGGCGCCGGTTCGGGCCGCCGATACCAATCGACGGGATCGATATGCAACCGCGAGCCGATCCGCGAGCCGCCCGCCGCCGCGGCCGGCAGCGCCGCCAACAGCTTGAGCTGCGCCGAGCGCAGCGGCTCGCTCAAGCCCAACGCATCGGCCGCGCCGGGCAGGCCGGCAATCGGCAGCGTCTCGGCTTCGGCGCGCGTCATGCCGGTCAAGTCGGTCCGGTATCCGTCGAGCAAGGCGAAGCCGCCGCCCGGACCGCGATCGGCATAGACCGGTACGCCCGCTGCGCTCAGCTGATCGACATCTCGATAGATCGTGCGCACCGACACTTCGAATTCGTCGGCCAACGCCTGCGCCGTAATGCGTCCGCGCGCCTGCAACATCAGCAGCATCGAGACGAGCCTGCCCGTTCGCATCGCCTGTCTCCCGATTCATGACATCCTTTGTCAGGTATGCGGGATTATAACGATCACCCATCACCCCAACGAGCGACGCACGAGCGTTTGCCTACGAGAATCCGGACACATCATGAGCGCAGCGACGAACACCACAGAGCGGCAGCACGGGACAGCGCACGGACGGCTTACCGTGCTTCAAGGGGCCGCGCTCTACGTGGGGGCCGTGCTCGGCACCGGCGTCATCGCCCTGCCCGCTTTGGCCGCCAAAGTGGCCGGGCCTGCGTCGCTGTTGGCTTGGCTGGCGCTCGTGCTGCTTTCGGCGCCGCTTGCCGCCACCTTCGCCGCGTTGGGCGCGCGCTATCCCGATGCAGGCGGCGTCGCCACCTATGCGCGCCAAGCCTTCGGCCCGCGCGCCTCGGCCATCGTCGGGTGGTGCTTCTATTTCGCGGTGCCGGCCGGCACACCGGCCGCCGCCATCTTCGCGGGCGCCTATGTCGCCGCGGCGCTCGGAGGCGGCCAGCACACTGTGTTTTTGACGAGCGCCGTTTTGCTCGCGATCGTGACGCTCGCCAATTCGCTGGGCGTGACCCTCTCAGGCAAGATGCAAGTGGTGCTATCGACATTGCTCGTCGCCTTGCTGTTGACTGCCGTCGCCGCCTCCGTGCCACACGCGCATGCCGGCTACTTGCATCCGTTCGCACCGCATGGCTGGCTCGCCGTGGTGCCGGCGGCCGCACTGCTCGTCTGGAGCTTCGCGGGGTGGGAAGCCATCACGCATCTGGCCGGCGAATTCAAGCGCCCTTCGCGCGATTTGCCGCTCGCATCGGCCATTGCCGTTGTCGTCGTCGGCGCACTTTACCTGGCGGTCGCGCTCGCCAGCGTGCTCGTGCTCGGGCCCTCGGCCGGGGACAGCGCGGCTCCGCTCGCCGAACTTCTGGTGCTCGGCATCGGCGGCAATGTCCGCGTGCTCGCCGCGGCGGCCGCGTTGCTGCTCACGCTCGGGACGATGAACGCCTACTTCGCAGGCGCGGCCAAGCTTGGCGCGGCGCTGGGCCGCGATGGCGCGTTGCCGGGCTGGCTTGCGGCGGGCAGCCTCGCCGGAGACGTGCCGCGCCGCAGTCTCGCCGTCGTGTCGGGCTTGTCCGCGCTCTCCATGTGCGCGGTCGCGTTCGCGGGCGTGGGCCCCAAACCCCTCGTTCTAATGACGACAGGCTCGTTCGTCACCGTCTACGCGATCGGCTGCGCTGCGGCGCTGCGCTTGTTGCCGCGCGGCACGGCAGCGCATCGCTGCGCGCAATGCTCGCTTGTATGCGTCGTCGCGCTGTGTCTTGCGACCGGTTGGTTCCTGCTGTGGCCGCTCGGCATGAGCGGCTGCGCGCTGCTCTATTTGCGGCTCGGCCGCCGTCGTGCGAATCGCACCGCGGTTCGTTGCGACGTTCGATGACATGCGGTGATGCGGCCTAGGGCCGGCAAGGCATGTTCGCAAGCCCGTTATTAGCGTGAGCAGGCCCTAGGCGGCGCCGCCGCCGATCGGCCCGGGCCAGCCGAGCGCACGCAGCGCCGCTGCGCTGCCGCCGGGCCGCGCGGGGGCCGAGGCCGCGCCCACCGGCAATGCGTGCGGGCACGGGTGAATATCGCCGGCTTTGCGCGGCGTCGATAAGGTGAAGAGCGGCGTGAGATCGGCCGCGCCCGCGAAGCGCGGCGTATCGAGCAGCGGCGCGGCGTTCGAAGGCAGGATTTTCGCCAGCGTCTTCGCAATCGACGCATGGTCGTACACCGTGTGATCGATGCTCGCCTGCTTCACATACGGCGAGACGACGACAGCGGGCACGCGAAACCCGTAGCGATCGAAACGAAAGCCGCGCTTGGTCAACGCTGTAGGCGAACTGGGCGCGAGCGCGGGCATGCCGGCAACGTGAGCGGGATCGGGGATCACGTGGTCGAAAAAACCGCCGTGCTCGTCGAACACGATCAACAGCAGGCTTTGCTCCCAATACGGCGACGAAAGAATCGCGTTGTAGACGCGTTCGACAAGCGCCTCGCCCAAGCGCACGTCTCCACACGGATGCATCGATTCGCCATTTTCGAAGTTGCCAATCGGGTCGTAGTGCGGCTCGATGAAGACGAAGCTCGCATCGAGGTTGCCGCTCGCCAACGTCGAATACAAATCCTCGTGCCCGATGAAGCGCTCGTGATGCGCATCGGCGCCTTTGATCGCCCACGACTGGGGGATGTCGCCATGGGCGACGAGCCATTGTTCAGGCGCAAGCCGCGTGAGCAACGAGTCTTCGCCAGTGCCGTACTTGGCGCCGGCGAACAGGCTTGCTTCGATCGATCCGAGGCCGCTCGGCGAATGATCGAGCCCCCAGGATGTGCCGGCCAAGGCGAAGAAACGATTCGGCCAGGTCGGCCCAGGCACCGACGAGAACCACCGGTCGCATACGGCGAATTGCTGCGCGAGAAAATTCAGCACCGGCAGTTGGTCGGGGGTGAAGCAGCGCAACGCCGACGCTACGTCGTAACCGTGCGCTTCCATGTCGCGTGCGAAACCGAGGTCGTTCGGCCCCGCCGCGCAAGCTGGATACGCGCCGTTCGCAAGGCCCGCCGAATCGTCGCGCACGCACGCGGCGTACGCACGGCTGTCGCTGACGGAAGTCAATTGCACGAGCACATCGGTAAACTCGTGGCCGGGGTCGAACGCCAGCCGGAATGGCGCGCCCTGGCCTACCGCATAGCCCGCGCCTCGCGCGCCCGCATTCGAAAGCGGCGGCTTGCCCGTGAGCCCGTCCGCCTGCGTCGGCGCGCCGCCCGGCGTCCAGCCGCGAAAATCCGACCACCCGAAGAGGTTGTCGTAGGAGCGGTTCTCCAGCATCAAAACGAACATCTTTTTGATATTTTGGGCTGCCGGCATTTGTCACTCTCCGCTATCTGATGAACGAGAAAGCCGCCGCGTAGGTCGGTTCGCAGCCGCTGTCACTGAAAGCCGCAAGTGCGTGCTGCGGTGATTCGCCGCTCTGCCCCTAGAACAGCGCGGGGCGCGCGTCAAGCTGGGGTGAGCGCCCCTCAAGCTTTACATTTCTGGGCCGTTAAAAAGGCAGGCTCACAACAGATGATGGGTCGCCGTCTTACTCCTGCTCCATGCTTACGGACCGATTCATTCGCGGGCAAGTCCCGCACCCACTGTGCCGCCTGGCGTTCGTAGTCGCAATTCTAGCCGTGACGGGCAGCGCTCGCGCCGAAGATGCTCCGGCCGCCGCGCCCACGTCGCCGGTCGACCTTGCCTCGATGCCGCTGGAAGCGTTGATGCAGGTGAAAGTCAAGACCGCGTCCCTATTTAGCCAATCCGTGGCCGAAGCCCCTGCCGCCGTCGTCGTGCTGACCGCCAAAGACATCCGGGCCTTCGGCTGGCGCACGCTCGCGGATGCGCTCGGTTCGCTGCCGGGCGTCTACACCACCTACGACCGGACCTATTCGTACCTAGGCGCGCGCGGCTTTCAGCGTCCCGGCGATTACAACAGCCGCTTCCTGCTGTTGATCGACGGCATGCGCGTCAACGACTCCGTGTACGACCAAGCGCCGATCGGCGACGACTTTCCGCTCGACATGGATCTGGTCGAGCGCATCGAATACGTGCCGGGACCCGGCTCGGCCATCTACGGGTCGAACGCATTGTTCGGCGTGATCAACGTCGTCACGAAAAAAGGCAGCGATATCCACGGCGCCCAAACCGCGGTCTCGGTCGGCAGCTTCGGCGAGAAACGCGCACGGGCAACCTACGGCTGGCACGGCGAGCATGGTGCAGATTTGGTGCTATCCGCGACCTCATTCGATCGCAGCGGCCAAGACCTGTATTACCCCGAGTTCGATACGCCGGACCAGAACCACGGCGTCGCGCAAGGGCTCGACTATGACCGCGCCCAATACTTGTTCGCGAAGTTCGCCTACGCGGGCTTCAGGATCAGCGCGGGTTACGGCAACCGCACGAAGGGCATGCCCCCTGCGCCATACGACGCCGTCTTCAATGCACCGCAAAGCACGACGGACACGCACAGTTTCATCGACGCGACCTATAGCCACGCGGTGGCGAACGGCATAGAGATCGCATCGGAGCTCTATTGGGAGCGATACGACTACTCGGACCGCGCTCTATTCGGCACGCCGCCAGTCGCCAATGTGGACGGCGACAAGGCGATTTGGTACGGCGCGGATGTGCATGCGACGCTTTCCTCGATCCCGCGCAACAAGTTCGTCGTGGGCGTGAGCGCGATGCGTGACGCGAGCCGCAATCAATTCAACTACAACACGGATCCGTATCAGCTCGTGCTCGACGATCGACGCAGCAGCAACTCGGTCGGCGTCTATGCGGAAGATGAAATCAAGCTTCCCTGGCGCATCACGTTCAATGCCGGATTGCGCGTGGATCATGAAACGATCGCGGGAACGAACTTGAGCCCGCGGCTCGCGCTGAACTACAAGCCGACAGACGTCGATACGTTCAAGATCATCTACGGACGTGCCTATCGCGCGCCGAACGCGTACGAGCTCTATTACACGCTTGGTGGCCCGGGCGGCCAGCAAGGCAATCCCTCGCTCAAAGCCGAGCACATCACGACGACCGAACTCGTCTACGACCGTGCGCTCGGCGAGAATGCCCACGCCACCGTGTCGTTGTTCCATTACGACGTGCGCGACCTCATTACGGAGACGCTCGATCCGTCAGGTGTTTTCGTATTCGAGAACACGGCTCGAGCGCGGGCGAACGGCATCGAGCTCGCCTACGAGCAACACATCGCCTCGTTGGCCACGATCCGGGCCAGCTACAGCTGGCAGCTCGCGCGCGACGGCGATACCGGCGCCGTCCTGCAAAACTCGCCCCGCAATCTGGCCAAGCTCAATGTCACAGTGCCGCTGTTTCATCACACGGCCCGATTGGGCGCCGAGATGCGATGCGCATCGTCGCGGCTCGCGCAGGCGGGCTCGGCCGCCGGTTATTGCCTCGGCAACGTGACGATCGGCAGCTCGCGCCTCGTGCCGCACGCGGATGTGTCCTTCTCCATCTATAACGTCACCGACAAGCGGTACGCGGATCCCGCCGGGCCCAACTTCACGCAGAATGTCATTGCGCAGCAAAGCCGGACCTTCGTGCTCAAGCTCGTCTACGGTTTCTGACATGCGCGCCGCTAGATCGCTCCCGAGCCTTACGATGGCCTGCGCGTCGATTGCGTCAGCATGCGTGTGGACGCTGGCGCACGCCCAAGTCGACCTCTACTCGCTCGAAGCCGCTTACGTCTATAACTTCACCCAATTCACCCAGTGGCCCGCTGCGCACACGAGCGATCCGCTGGCCGTCTGCGTCAATCCGCGCACCGAACTGGGCGCAGCCCTCGCCAAGCTCGACGGGCGCACGGTGTCGGGCAGGGCCTGGCACGTGCAGCCGGTACCGGAGGGTGCAGCGATCGCCGCGTGCAACGTACTGATAATCGAGGACGCCGCCTCCAACGCCGCGAGCAAGTCGGCAAGCGCACGCGACGTGCCGATTCTCGTCATACGCGCGGCCGAGGCCGACGCCGGCGATGGGCCGTCTATCGTCACATTGGTTCGAGACGGCGAGCGGCTTCGCTTCGACATCGACAACAAAGAGGCGGCGCGCCGCCGCGTCGCGCTCAGCTCGAAACTGCTCCGCTTGGCTAGGAACGTCACATGAAGCGTAGCGGACATCCAGGGCCAAGCCCCATGAAAGAGATGGCGCGCATCAAGCTCGTCGGGTTCGGCGTCGCGCTTTTCGTCTCGGGCCTCGTCTTATTGCTTTATCAAGCATTGTCGCTGCGCTCGGCCCTCACCGCCGATGCCAACGTGCAGGCCGACATGATTGCCGACAATGTCGCGGCGGCGCTCATGTTCGAGGACGTGCGATCGGCGCAAGAAGTGTTGAATTCTCTGCGCAAAGTGCCCTACGTCGAAAGCGCCACGATCTATACGATGGGCGGCAAGCGCTTCGCTGCCTATGCGCGTCCCGGCGTGCCCAAAGGCAAATTGGCCGAGGCGAGTCCGGACAACGCCAAGCCGGCCAAGCACCGCCTTTCGTTCGAAGACGTCTTCGTCGCGGCGACGATCGCGCAAAACGACAAGCCGCTCGGCTCGGTGGTCGTGGTCGCCACCACGCAAAAAATGCTCGACGAACTGCTGCACTATGCTGCCTTCATTCTCGGCGCATCGTTGTGCGCGCTCTGGATCGCATTCGTCGTGACGACACGGATGAGCGCACGCATCGCACAAGCGGAAAAGAAGCTCGAATATTTGGCATCGACCGATCCGCTGACGGGATTGCCGAACCGGCGTGCGTTCTACGAGCAATTGGAGCAACGGCTGCAGCGAGGCGCCGACGGGTGCTCGCGCGCCGCGCTGATCCTCATCGATCTCGACGATTTCAAAACGGTCAACGACACGCTGGGACATGGCGCGGGCGACGAACTGCTCAAGCACGTCGCCATCGCGTTGCGGCAAAGCGTGCGCCTAGCCGATCTCGTGAGCCGCATCGGCGGCGATGAATTCGCCGTGCTGGTTGCGATCGCAAAGGAGAAAGCCGAAGGCATACGCACGGCCGAGCGCATCGCGCATGCGCTCGCGCGCCCTTTCGACTTACCCCGTGCGAGCATCATGGCGAGCGCGAGCTTGGGCGTGAGCGTATTTCCCGATGACGCCGCTGATGTCGCCTCGCTCGTGAGCAGCGCGGATATCGCGCTCTATGCGGCCAAGGGCGTGGGCAAGAATGCGGCCGTCGAATTTCATCCCAGCATGACCGTCGAAGCGCGCAGACGGGCTCGGCTCGATGCGCAACTGCGCAAGGCGATCGAAACCGACGCCCTGCATCTGGTCTACCAGCCGCAGTTCGACTGCCGCACGGGACGGCTGATGGGCGCCGAGGCGCTCGTTCGTTGGACGCATCCCGTTGATGGCGAGATTGCGCCGACCGAGTTCGTCCCGGTGGCGGAAGACAGCGACCTCATCGTGGCGTTGGGGCATTGGGTGCTGCGCCGCGCCTGTCGCGATGCGGCACGGTGGAATGCAGGGCACAGTGCGGGCGTTCACGTGGCCGTGAACGTTTCGGCACGCCAATTGCGGCAACCGCAATTTAGCGAGGACGTTAAGGCGGTGCTTGCCGAAAGTGGCCTTTCCCCGCATTTGCTCGAGCTCGAGCTCACGGAGAGCCAACTGATGGCGAACATGACCGCCGGCGTGGAAGCAATGCGCCAACTGCGCGCAGCCGGTATTCGCTTGTCCCTCGACGATTTCGGAACGGGCTACTCGTCTCTTTCGTACTTGCAGGCCTTTCCCGTCAACAGACTGAAGATCGACCGCGCGTTCGTCAATCCGTTACCGAGAGACGGACAGCCGATCGTGACCGCCATCATTTCGATGGCGCACAGCTTCGGCATTGCCGTCGTTGCCGAGGGCGTCGAAGATCCGGCGCAACTCGCATGGCTGGTCGACGCTGGCTGCGATATCGTCCAGGGCTACCTGACGGGCAGGCCGATGTCGCTCGAAGGCATCACCGATCTGTTTCATTCCGAATACGAAGATTCCGAACCGCTAGCCTGAGGCGCCGCGCAACCGGCTACTGCTGCTACTGATCTGCATTCGATGCGGTAAACGTGCTGAATGCCGTATGCGTCGGCTGAATCGGTGCGAGATCGTTCATCACGATCCCGAACGTCTGGTCGCCGCTGATCAAGTCGTAGTACATCACCGCCTGGATACCTTCGTTCTTGCGCGCCGCATAGAAGCGCTGCAACTTTTGTTGTACGTAGTTGGCGCGGAACTGCTCGTCTTCCTCCGGCGCCGCGTTCCACTCCGTAATCATGAATGGCACGCCATAGCGCGCCTTGCAATAGGCCGGCAAGTTGAAGCCCGGACCCGCGCCGTCGATCCCGATTTGAAAAATATCGCCGTAGGGCTGGTAGTTGTGCCAAGTCGTAATGTCCCAGCGCATCTTCCGGTAGCCGCCCGAGCCGTCCGGCTGCTCGCCGTCCCACAGCAAATCCGAGGCGCCGATGTCGGCCACGGTGAAATTTACGGCGCACTTCGCACTGGGCTGAACCGATTTGACGCCGTCGATCATCCCTTGGATCGCGCCTCGCAGGATCGGCCAATTTGTGTTGTTGAAATCGTGTGGCCCCGTGCCTGCCTGCCTCGAGTCGAGAATGATCGCCCGGTCGCGCGTGAGCTCATTGCCGCACTCGTACATCTTGATGCCATGCGGCCCGAGCGCTCGCGCGACCGCGGCCGCGCCTGCGCGATTGGCCACATACGCGTCGCGCTCGCTGGCGTACAGATTGCCGTTGCCATCGCGCAATCCATAGTTCAGCAGCGGCAGCAGCGTAAATCCGATAGGACGGAACGCATCGGCCAGCGCGATCATCGGCTTCAGTTGCGCATCGGTCGCCACGCAGCCCACCCGGTAGCTCGTGCAACCGAGGGTTTGCAGCGTCGAAATGATTTGCTGTGGCGTGAACGGATAATCGTGGTGACCGTTGATGCCGTAGAACGCACCGGCCGGCACCGACATCGGGATGCGCGGGTCCGTGCATGGCAACCAACGGTTGGCCCAAGTCATGACGTAAAACTGACCGCCTGTGCCGCGCTGATAAATCATGCCGCCGTACCAAAGCAGAAGATCGACGTTGTACGAGTCCTTGTCGCGCACGCCGTTTTTGTAGACGAATCCACTCTTCACGGTCCAAACGTTGTGAAGCCGATCGACGATCGCCGTGGCGGAAGGAATAACCGTCCCGTCCGTGGACACAGCAGTATTTGCCGAAACCGTGGTCGCGGTACCTCCAGTATCGCTTGCAGCGAAAGCTTCGTCTGCTCCAGCGCCACCCAATGCAACGAGTACGTGCCCGCCCGCGAGAGCAGCCACTTGGCCCAGGAATCGACGTCTCTTGATAATCACAAATTGCCTCCATGGCGAGGAAAGGTGAGTTAGGTACGACCCTTGCGAGGTCGCGCCATCTGACCATGGAGCAGCAGAAAGAGTTCGAATCGATTTCAGTTTTTTCTCGTAGCCGTCGCAGTAGTTTTTTCTGCTTCACCCATCGCTTCGCGCGGTGGTCGTCGCGGCTCGGCAATGCGGCGCTGGCGCTATCTGCGATCCATGGGCCGATCTTTCTCGTGTCGATGAAAGTGCTCAAACTTTCAAGAGCGCTCCGTGCGCGGTCGCTGATTGGCGCGGAGCTAGCGCACTCCGAGTCGGCATAGCGTCGTTTCAATTCCGCGGTGCACGTCTTACAGAGATCATACAGCCATCCAAGCGGGGCTTGCATTTTGGGGCTGAACCCATAATAATTATGGGTATGTCAACCCCGTCCATCGTCTTTACACTCAACGACGACAACCTGAAGCGAATGATCCGCGAGGCCGCGACCGACACGTCGCGCGTCTTTTTTTCGCCGCATGCGAAAAAGCGGATGAAGCAGCGCAAGATCACGCCAACGCAGGTCTATGACTGCCTGCGCAACGGCAGCGTCTGCGAGCCGGCGCACGTCAACATTCACGGCAACTGGCAATGCACGCTGACCCGTCGGCACGCGGGAGACGAAGTGACCGTCGCTGCGGCGCTCGAGCGAGACGGTCAAGGCAATTGGGTGACGGTCATCACGGTTTATTGAGCTGAGGGCAGGCCATGTACCACTACACAGAAATCGGATTACAAAACGTGTGGCTGGCGAACGGTTATCACGTACGCAAAACGCCTTACGGGAAAGCCGTATCGATCGAAGACGCCGACGGCCTGCATCGAGCCATCGGCAAAGCGCTCGCCCGCAAGAGCTACCTCACCGGCGCCGAGTTCCGCTTCTTGCGAAAGGAGTTGGACTTATCGCAGCATCGCCTCGCAGACCTGCTCGGCACCTCGGAGCAAACCGTCGCGCTGTGGGAAAAGCGCGGAAAGATTCCGAAGACGGCCGATCGCATGTTCCGAGCCATTTATCTGGAAACGATCGACGGCAATGTGAGGCTCAAAGAGTTGATCGAGCGCATTGCCGATCTCGACCGCAAAGTCGACAAGAAAATGATCTTCGAAGACACCGCGCAAGGTTGGCTTCCGGCCGCCGCATAGCCTTTCTGGACAAGCCGGGCAGCGCATGCCGCCGAGGCAAGCGAGTCGAGATCGAGGCGCCATCCGTGCGCCCGGGAACCAACCGAGCGAACTTGGGTACCCCGCCCGCTAGCCGCACGCGATTCGTCTCGCGAAGCGGCTGACGAAGGAACACATCGAATCAGCCGGTAAGGTGATGCGCGATGCATTGAGCAGTCATCAGGCAGGCATCGAGCCGTAGCGAAAATGTCGCATGCGCATATACGCCGGCATGTGCGGTAGCGCACAGGCTTAGCGCCGCGCCACCCACATAGTGAGCACACGTTGCTGCCTGCGCGCGATGCGTGATCGCGTGGATGAGTTATCCCCATATTCTGTTGGCAATGCTGTGGACAAGCTGCAGATTAACGGCGTAAGTTGTTGATCGGATTGGGAAGAAGACATCGTGCCCGCATTTGAGGTAAAGGCACGATAATCGGTTCATCGATATGCTCGTCGAACGGGAGTCTTGCCATGCTCAAAAAGCTGCTCTTGCTGCTCGCCGCATTGATCGTTTCGATGTCGACCGCCCTCGCCGCCACGGTCGAGGTCAACAACGCCGATCAGGCCAGCCTCGAGGCGCTCAAAGGCCTCGGCCCGGTCAAATCGAAGGCCATCATCGAGGAACGCGCCAAGGGTCCATTCAAGAATGCAGACGATTTGGCCAATCGAGTCAAAGGATTGGGGCCGAAATCGGTTGCGAAGCTCGAGGCGCAAGGCCTAACGATCAACGGTTCGTCAGCGCCGCCGAGTGGAACGAGCGCCAAGACCGCCCCTTCAACGACGTCAACGTCAACAACAACACCGACAGCGCCATCGGCCGAGCATCCATCCGCAAAAGCGGGCAAGCGCGCGGCAGCCGCCCCCACTGCGAGCGGCGCATCGATGCCGCAGTCCGGTGCGCGCGAATCGAAATCGAAGAAGAAGAAAGACAAGGCGAAAGCCGCTTCGGCTGCATCTGGCGCCTGAGCGAACGGCATTCGGCCGCCAGAACCTCCCCGCCCTCGCGTGCGTTGCGCAGGGCGTTCCCTTAGGCGCTCCAAGCCGTTGGGCGCCATCGGTTTTTTCAGGAGCATCGAAATGGGTCTACTCGATATGATCGGCTCTGCGCTCGGCCAAAAGAACGCAGACGGTCAACCACACCAGAACGTGCTCGTCGCCGTAATGGAGTTCGTCAACAATCAACCGGGCGGGCTCAACGGTCTCGTGCAGAAATTCCACGAGCATGGCTTGGGCGATATCGTCCAGTCGTGGATCGGCGCGGGGCCGAACCAATCGGTTTCAGCCGACGCGCTGCAAAATGTGGTCGGCTCCGATGCATTGGCCGGACTGGCGAGCAAGGTGGGCGTGCCGCCCGAGCAAGCATCGGCGCTGCTCGCGCAAATACTGCCGCACGTGCTGAACCATGCGACGCCGAACGGCGAAACACCGCCGTCAGGCCAAATCGATGTAGCTAGTGTGCTCGGCTCGATCCAAGGCGCGGGAGGGATCGGTTCCCTCGTAGAGGGATTCCTGGGCAAGCGGCAAGACTGATCGAGCAAAGCGGCTGGCTGCGCACCGCGCCCCGTGGGGGCTAGGTGCGACGCGATTCGAACTCGCGGCGCGTCGCTTCGCCGACGCGCCGCGTGTGAGGCTTACGACTCGAGCGAATCGCGGTCGTCCCGCGCGCTACCCGATTCGACGCTTTCTGCTTGCGCCTCGTTCGGCCGTGCCTCGTCCGGTGGGGCATCGCTCACCTGCGCCGCTTCAGCACCGGCTTCGGCACCCGTTCCAGCCCCCGCCACGGCCGCGATGGCAGCGCCGGCATCGGCGTTCGCCGCTCCCGGTTTGCCGCGCGCCCTGCGCCGAGCACCCGCGCCGCCCTTCGCTTGATTGCGTGCGAACGCGGCATCGCGCGCCGTCACTTCACCAGCGGGCGCGCCCGTCAGATCGACGCGGGCGGCGCCATCGGTCAAGCAAGCCCAGTAACGGCTGCCGCGGCACCAGGTGCTGACGGCCTCGCGAATCTCCGCCTCGCTGAGCTGCAATTGCGACGCCTGCGCGATCAGATCGGCCAAAACCCCCACCTTCAATGGCACTTTTGGGGCCGGATTCTTTGGAAAAGCCGCGGGAAAACGCTTCTGCAGCTTGCCGATCACGCGCACGACCGGATCGACCGGTGGCGCCTTCTCGCTCGCTCTAGCGTTCGCGCCGGTCCGTGCAGGGCGAGCAGGACGCGCTGGCCGGTCTGGCTTCGCTTCCGGCTTCGGCACTTTTTTCGCAGCCGGTTTTTCAGTCGCCTGTTCCTGCTGCTTTTTCAACTTCGCTTCTTTCGTCAGCTGCGCCTTAAGCGCGGCCAGTTGCTCGAAACCCATGCTTTATCCTGTCACCGCGTACCTGATTCGGGACGACAATAGTATCAGCGTCGCCGCCTCGATGCCTACGCGAGCGCGCACGCCGTGCCCGCCCCACGCTTTTGCCCAGCGAATCGACGCAGTGCGAACGCGAAACTACGCACTTTCGCGCACGACCAACTCGAACCCGAGATCGATGCGACGCTTGGCGGGCGCATCGTCATTGATGATCTGCAACAGCATGCGCGCCGCTTCGAAGCCAATCTCGTAGCGGGGCGTGGCCACCGTCGTAATCGAAGGTGAGGAGACCGCCGCGAAAGGCAGATCGTTGAAGCCGACGACGGCAAGCTCTTCCGGCACCGCAATCCCTCGGCGTCGACATTCGAACAGCACGCCTAGCGCGAGATCGTCGTTGCAGCAAAACACGGCATCGCAGTCGGGCGCCTGCTCGAGCAACTCGCGCAGCAACCGGCCGCCGAGCGCGGCGTCCGACGGATCTTCGGTCAACGCTTCGAGCGATGGATCGAGCCCGGCCGCGCGCAACGCGCGCCGAAATCCAGCACGCCGCTGCATCGTTCGCGGGTCCAATTGCGCCGCCAGAAAAGCCGGGCGGCGCACGCCGCGCTCGACCAAGTGCGCGCCGATCGCGAATCCCGCGCGCCGCTGCGAGAACCCGACGGAGCCCTCGTTCCCCGGCGCCAGATCGAACATGTGCACGAGCGGCACCCTCGCCGCGGCCAATTGACGACGCACCGCGTTCGAATTATCGATGCCGGCCACGAGAAAGCCGTCCGGTGCGTGCGAAAGATACGCCGAGAGCAACTCGGCCTGCCGAGCCGGCGAGTACCCCGTGTTGCCGATCAACAATTGATAGCCTGCGGGGCCGACGCAGTCTTGCACGGCCGCGATGGTCTCCACGAACACGGCGTTGGACAGGGACGGCACGAGCACGCCGATCAGCTTGGAGCGCGCCGATGCGAGCGTGCGCGCGGCGCGGTTCGGAATGTAGCCGAGCTGAGCCACCGCGGCTCGCACGCGCTCGAGCACACTGGGAGAGACCAGCGACGGATCGCGCAGCGCGCGCGACACGGTCATCGTGCTGACACGCGCCCGCTGCGCGACTTCATCGAGCGTGACGCGCCCGCTGGGTCGCCGGCGCGCGTTGCCGGGGGGCTGCTCTTCGCCGTTGCGAGGGCGAAGCGAGGGTCGATTGCGTTCGGGCCTAGTCATGGCGAAAGTATCGCCGGTTTGCGCGTCGACAGAAAGGATCGCGCCGCGACGACAGGGTTCCTCCTAGTGGGAGGCCTTGCGATGTTAGCGCTACCATTTCCCGCCGTCATTTCACAACCGTATCCGCCGTCAGCCGGCGATGGGAGAACATCGATGCATTCGAAACAAAGCGCACGCATGCGTGCCCGCAAGCCCCTCGCCGTGATGACAGCTTGCGCCGCCGCGGTGCTCGGGCTCGCTACGATCCCCGCACGGGCCGCTTCCGTCGAGGTGCTGCACTACTGGACCTCAGGCGGCGAAGCCAAATCGGCGCAATTGCTCAAGAAGATGCTGGAAGAAAAAGGCGATACCTGGGTCGATTTCGCGGTGGCAGGCGGTGGCGGCGGCAATGCGATGACGGCGCTCAAAACGCGCGTGGTGGCGGGCAATCCCCCCGCGGCCGCGCAAATCAAAGGACCGGCGATTCAGGAATGGGGCGACGAAGGCGTCCTGTTGTCGATCGACGATGTCGCCAAGAGCGGCAATTGGGATCGCCTGTTGCCGCCCGAAATCGCCCGCATCATGAAATACAAGGGCCAATACGTCGGCGCGCCGGTCAACGTGCACCGCGTGAACTGGCTGTGGATCAACGCCGATGCGCTCAAGAAGGTTCATGCGCAGCCACCCGCCACGTGGGACGACTTCTTCAAAGTGGCCGATTCGCTCAAGCAAGCCGGCATCGTGCCGGTCGCCATCGGCGGGCAACCTTGGCAAGAAGCCGAGACGTTCGAATCGGTGGCGCTCGGTGTCGGCGGACCGGACTTCTACAAGAAAGCGTTCGTCCAGCTCGATCAAGCCACGCTCAAAGGCCCGACGATGGTCAAGGCACTCGAGACGTTCAAGCGGATCAAAGACTATACCGACCCCGGGCAGGTCGGCCGCGACTGGAACATGGCGACCGCGATGGTCATCAACGGCAAAGCCGCGATGCAGTTCATGGGCGATTGGGCGAAGGGCGAATTCACGGTCGCGGGCAAGACGCCGGGTAAAGACTACCTATGCGTTGCGGCGCCGGGTTCGCAACAGGATTTCACGTTCAATGTGGATAGCTTCGTATTCTTCAAGGTCAAGACGGCCGGCGTCGAGAAGGGGCAAAAGGACATGGCCGGCTTGCTGATGAGCCCGGCTTTCCAAGAAGCCTTCAATCTCAACAAAGGTTCGATTCCGGTGCGGCAGGACGTGGGCCTCGCGAAATTCGACGACTGCGCGAAAAAATCGTCGGCCGACTTCAAAGCCGCGGGCGCGAATGGCGGTCTCGTGCCGTCGTGGGCGCACGACATGCTCGTCAGTCCCGCAGTCGAAGGGGCGTTCTATGATGTGATCGGCAACTACTGGGCGAGCAAAGACGAAACCGCCCAGCAGGCCGCCGACAAATTGGCTGTGGCCGCGAAGACGAACTGAACGATCGACGGCGAACGGGGTCCCTCGTTAGGCCCCGTTCGCGCCCGCTCCAGCGGAGCGAACGTGCTCTAGGCTGCCCCGCCGTTCGTCGCTTCGCGCATCGCGCGATATTCGCGGCGCACGATTTCCATGAGTTCGGGCACCGACGTTTGCGCGCTGTGCTGCTCGTACGTCACGCGCCCGCGTTGCATCAGCATGATGCGGTCGGCAATATCGAGCGTCTGCGCGTAGTTGTGCATGATCATGACGATCGACAAGCCGCCCTTCTCCTTGAGCCGCATGATCAAGTCGATGATGAGCCCCGCCTCGCGCGCGCCCATGGCGGCCAGCGGTTCGTCGAGCAATAGAATGCGTGCGTTCGAGTTCACGGCGCGCGCAACCGCGATCGCTTGACGCTGCCCGCCCGATAGCCGTTCGACCGGCATCGTCACCGACGGCACATGCACGCCGATGTCTTCCAAGCACTGCGCGGCGCGCTCGCGCATCGCGCGATGGTTCAGAAAGCGGATCGGCCCAGGGTAGACGATCTCGCGATTCAAGAACATGTTGTGGTAAATGCTCAGCGAGTTGGCGAGCGCAAGATCCTGATAGACGCATTCGATACCGAGCGAGCGCGCGTGATCGACCGAGCGCAGCAGCATCTGCTCGCCGCGAATCGATAACTCGCCGCTCGTCTGCTGATGAAAACCCGTGAGGATCTTGATCAGCGTCGATTTGCCTGCGCCGTTATCGCCGAGAATGCCGAGAATTTCGCCTTCGGCCAATTGCAGCGATACGCCGTCGAGCGCGGTAACGGCGCCGAAGCGCTTGACGATGTTTTGAGCCTGCAGCGCGAGCGGCCCGCCCGTCTCAGCCATCACGATCTCCCGCGCCGGCTGAGCCGCGCCACGTGGATGTTGAAGATCATCGCAGCGAGAATCGCCGCGCCGAGAATGATGTTGAACGTGAAGGCGTTGATGCCGATCAGCGTAAAGCCGTCGTTCAACATGCCCAGCACGGCCGCGCCGATCAGCCCGCCAATGATCGTGCCCGATCCGCCCGTCAGCGGCGTGCCGCCGATCACGGCCGCCGCGACCGCGAGGAACATGATCTGATTGCCCCCCGCCTGCGGGTCGATGGAAGTGATCCGAACGCCTTCGAGAATGCCCGTGAATCCTGCCAATACGGCGGCCAGAATGAAATTACCGAGCTTTAGGCGGTTCACGTGGATCCCGGCTTCCGAGGCGCCGAGCGGGTTGGCGCCGCTCGCGACCGTATGCAAGCCCCAGCGCGTATGCCGCAGCAGGACGTGCATGGCAAGCGCGATCGCGACGGCCCAGCAAATCTCGCTATAGCCCCATCCGCCCATCACCGCCATGAAATCGGGACCGCCCGGCGTCGAAACGGGCGTGCCGCGCGAGATCGTCAACGTGATGCCGTTGATGAGAAACAACGTGCCGAGGGTCGTGACGAAAGAAGGCAAGCGCAGAAACACCGTCACGGCGCCGTTGACGAAACCAACGAGCCCCGCCGCAGTCACGCCCGCGAGCACGGCCAGCCACATCGGCGCGCCGGCGTCGGCGGCGAACGCCATCATGAACGGCGCAAATGCGAACACCATGCCCGCCGACAAGTCGATCTCGCCGCCGATCATCAGCATGATTTCGCCGAATGCGATGATCGCCGCCGGCGCGACGAACTGCGAGAGATTCTCCAGGCTCGCACTCGTCAGCAAGAAATCGTGATTGGCCGTTTCGAAGTACGCGCCGACAAGAACGGCGACGAGCAGGATCCGCAATTCGGCAGACCACGCGAAGCCCCCGAACCTCGAGCTAGCGCGCGAGGCTACGGGACGGCGGCGAGTTTCGTTGACGCTTTCACTCATCACTTGATAGCACCCGAGCGCGGCACGACTTGCGCCTTCGTGCTCTTGCCTTCATAGCGGGTCGACGTGTTCAGGTACGGATCGACGGTCGACTTCGTGACGAACTTCAGGCCGGAATTGATGTCCGCCGGACCGACGAGGCCGCCCGACACCAGATACGTAAAGGCCTCCACCACAGTATAGAAGCCCTGCACGTAGGGTTGCTGATCGATCGTGAAATCGAGAAAGCCGTCATGAATCAATTGCACCGTCTGGGGCAGCAAGTCGAACCCGCCGCCATGCACGCCCTTCTCCGGCAGCTTGGATTCCTTCATGACTTGCGCGACGCCCTGCGTGCTCCCCGCATCGACGGCGAACATCCCTTTCACGTCCTGGTGCCCGAGATAGAACGACTTGATCTTCGAGAGTTCCTCGTTCACCGTCGCGCCCGTGGCGATCGTTTGAACCTCGATCTTCTTGCCCGACTTCTTGATCGCATCGGCGGCGCCGTCGAGCCGCGGCTGGATGTTGAGCTGGCCCGGCGTGGCGATGAACAGCGCAACGAGCCCGCTATCGACCAGGCTCACGATGCGCTCGCCCATCTGATAACCCGACAAATACAAGTCCTGTCCGATGTAGGCGAGCCGCGGGTTCGTGCTGCCGCGCGGCGCGTCGGCATTGTAAGCAAACACCGGGATACCGGCGTCGAGCGCCTTCTGAATCGGGCCGTTGAATGCTTTCGGATCGACGATCGGCACCGCGATCGCGTCGGCCTTCGCCGCAATCGCCGCATTCATCGCGTTGACCATCTCGCCGACATCCGCATTGGCGGAGCCGGTCCACTGATAATCCATGTTCAGCACGGCGCAGGCGTCTTGAATGCCATATTGCGTCGGCACGAAAAACGGATTGGTCGTCACGTGATTGACGAACACGATCTTCCAGCGCTTGTGCGAGGGAAACGGCGCTTCAGCCGCCTGCGCGGGCGTGATCATCCCGCCCATCATGGCCAACGCGGCGCCTAGCCCCGCGCCTTGCAGCAACCCGCGCCGCATGCGGTTCGCGGTGCCCTCGCCAGCGGCCCCTTGGATTTCATCTTGCGCATCGTCTCGCTCGTTCGTCATCTCGTCCTCCGTAGTTTTTCGTTGGCTTAAATGCTTCTTTGCGAAACGGCGCGGACCGTCGACTGGCTCGCGCCGGATTGTGCTCCAGCGCCGCCGTGCGATCGAAATGCGAGCACGCGGCGGCCGATGCATGAACGCAGCAATGCTAGCTCACCGGTACGATGCTCTTAATACATGAATACCCTTAACTAGTCGGACTATTTGATACCCCTGAGGGCCGCGGACGCTGCACTGACCGATTGATCCGCGCACGCGCTTCGCCGTCGGTTAATCGCGGCAGCGCAAGAATAACGTAAGCATCGCGGGCACGGACGGTCGAGCCGCGTGCTGCGTTCGGCATCACCCAATAAGAGTAAGACTATATCGCCCTGGGCGGGAAATCCGCATCGGTCGCCCTAGCGCTTTCGAGGCACACGAAACGCTCGTTCAAATCATTTTGAATTTTCTAGCGGTTTGAACGGCGCAGGCACGCCATGAATCAATACGTTTCGACGTTCAAGCGTCCCTCGCGCTTCAGGCGCGCCCATAGCGCCGGCCAGGCGAGGCCGTTGCGCTGTGCGATCTCCTGCAGCACCTGCAGCACGCCCTCCTCCATGCCTCGCAGCCCGCAGACGTAGAGGTGGGTTTGTTCATCCGCCAGCCATTGCGCGAGGTCGACGGACCGCTCGCGCATGACATCTTGGACGTATCGCTTCGGTTGCCCGGGTGTTCGCGAGAACGCCAGGTTCGTATCGATGAAGTCCTTCGGCAAATTCATCAGCGGCCCGAAATAAGGCAGCTCGTCCTTGGTGCGCGCGCCGAAGAACAGCATCAGCTTTCCGGTCGCGCCCCTCAAGCGGCGCCTGCGCCGGTATTCGGTCATCGCGCGCATCGGCGCCGATCCCGTGCCGGTGCAAATCATGAGCAAATTCGAATGCGGATGATTGGGCATCAAGAACGTACTGCCGAACGGACCGATCACCGTGACGACGTCGCCCTTGCGCAGATCGCACAGATAGTTGGAGCACACGCCTGCGGCCACGTTGCCTTCATGATCGTGCGTGACGCGTTTGACCGTCAAAGAGAGATTGTTGTAACCGGGGCGCTCCCCGTTTCGGGGGCTTGCAACGGAATACTGGCGAGCATGATGCGGCTTGCCGTCGTGCGTCGCGCCGGGCGGCAAGATGCCGATCGATTGCCCTTCGAGCACCGGAAACGGAATCGCGCCGAAATCGAGGACGATGTGGCGGATGTCGCTTTTGGTCGATGCATCGGTCAATCGATAGTTGCCCACCACCGTCGCTTGGATGGGCGCTTTATGGGTGTAGAGATTGACGTAGGGCTTTGCCGCGGACCAGGGCGGCACCGTCGCGCTACGGGTCTGCGTCGAACCGTCAGCCTCGATATCGATCACGTCGTCGCCCAAGGACTCGACGCTCGATGCTTGCATCGATGCGGTCGCCGCCTCGCCGATCGATTTCTCCGGCGGCAGCTCATCCCATCCGAATTGCTCGTCGATACCGTAGGCCTGCGCTTTGAACACGGTGCGCCAACTGTCGATCGCCCCCGTGGGGCACGGAGAGATACACGCCATGCAGCCGTTGCAAACGTCCGCCTTCACGACATAGTTGTTTCTGTCGTGCGTGATCGCATCGATGGGGCAGGTCTCTTCGCAAGTGTTGCACCGAATGCAAATCTCGGGGTCGATCAGGTGCTGCTCGATAACTTCGATGGGGGCGGCGGGCATATTCATGAGGGCTCACTGCCCGCGCCGGAACGTCTCTCGTTCGGAGAGGCCGCTCCGGAGCGGATGTAATGCGTTTGCATTTACGGTGAAGGCAAGGGGCGATCGGCGAAGCTAATCGCTAGCGCAACGTTCGGCGTTCGGCTCTAGTTGAACCGCACATACTCGAAATCGATCGGCTGACGGTTGATCCCCATCGCGGGAGGCGCGATCCAATTGGCGAACTTACCAGGCTCCGTCACCCGGCCCATGAGCGATGCGACATACGCGCGGTCTTGCGGCGTGGGCAGCCAGTTGGCCTCGTTCGCCGCCCATTCGGCTTCGCTCACGACGCGGCCGTCGGGCGCGACGCGCACGCCCGCGAACGTGCCGATCTGACGATTGAACGCTTTGTGCGGCACGGTCAGACGAAAATCGATCCCGGCCTTCTCCAGCACCTTGTTCCAGCGGTTCACGCCCGCCACAGAATCCCCGATGTAGTCGTCGCGCAGCACTTCGTTCATGGCGTTGAGCATCGGCACGTCGCGTTCGATCAGTTTGCCGTCTTCGACGTCGAGCAGCTTGTAGCTCCTCCCCGTCAACCGATGATCGTCGTCGCGCTTTGACTCCTCGTAACGGCCCTTCAGGCCCGAGCTATAGAACGTCGCCGCGTTGGAGGACTGATCCGCGCCGAACAGGTCGATCGTCACCGAGTAATGGAAGTTCAGATAGCGTTGAATCGTCGGTAGATCGATGACGCCGGCCGCGCGCAGCTTGGTCACATCGTCGGTCTTCAGTTCGTTCATGACCTGCGCCGTGCGCTGCACCACACGCGAGACACCCGATTCCCCGACGAACATGTGGTGCGCTTCCTCGGTCAGCATGAACTTGGTCGTGCGCGCGAGCGGATCGAAGCCCGATTCGGCGAGCGCGGACAGTTGGAACTTGCCGTCGCGGTCGGTGAAATACGTGAACATGAAGAACGACAGCCAGTCGGGCGTCTTCTCGTTGAAAGCGCCGAGAATGCGCGGGTTGTCGTCATCGCCCGAGCGGCGCGCAAGCAGCGCATCCGCCTCCTCGCGCCCGTCCCGCCCGAAATAGCGGTGCAACAGGTAGACCATCGCCCACAGGTGCCGCCCTTCCTCGACATTGACTTGGAACAGGTTGCGCAGGTCGTACATCGACGGCGCCGTGAGGCCCAAGTGCCGCTGCTGCTCGACCGAGGCGGGCTCCGTATCGCCTTGCGTGACGATGATCCGGCGCAAGTTGGCGCGGTGCTCTCCCGGCACTTCCTGCCACGCCGCTTCGCCCTTGTGCTCGCCGAAATGGATCTTGCGATCGGCCTCGCCCGGAGACAAGAAGATGCCCCAGCGATAGTCGGGCATCTTCACGTGATCGAAGTGCGCCCACCCGCCAGGGTCGACGCTCACGGCCGTGCGCAGATAAACGTCGAAGCCGTGCGAGCCGTCCGGGCCCATGTCGCCCCACCAGGACAGGAAATTCGGCTGCCATTGTTCGAGCGCGCGCTGCAACGTGCGATCGCCGGCCAGGTCGACGTTGTTGGGGATCTTTTCGCTGTAGTTGATCGTGGACATGATTGAGCGTTCCTCGTGCGAAGTCGTGACGGTCAGACGCGGGCTGCGTCGAATTGCGCTTTGCTGCCTTTGCCGTAGACCTTGAGCGCGCCCTTCTCGCCGACGGCGTTCGGACGGTTGAAGATCCAGTTTTGCCAAGCTGACAAGCGCCCGAAAATGCGCGTCTCCATCGTTTCCGCCCCGTTGAAGCGCAAGTTCGCCTCGAGGCCCGTCAGCGCGTCCGGGGACATCGCAGCGCGTTCTTCCAGCGCGATGCGAATCTCGTCGGCCCAGTCGATATCGTCGGGCGACGCCGTCACGAGGCCGAGGCGCTCGGCTTCGACTGCACGAACCGGAACGCCGATCTTGGCCCGCACGGCCTCGATCGCTTCGGACTCCTCATAAAATCGCCGGGCAATGCGCGACTGGCCGGTGACCATCGGATACAGGCCGAAGTTGACTTCGGAGAGCGTGATAGCCGGCTCTTCTTCCTCATTGGCCGGCAGCGCCGCCATATAGGTGCGGTCGGCGGCGAACGCGAATTCGGCGAATGTGCCGGCAAAGCACGAGCCCGGCTCGATCAGCGCAAACAACGAGCGCGAGGACACGTCGATGCGCGCCAACGTACGGCGCAACATGCCGATCGTTTCGCGCACGAACCAATGATCGCGATGCGCGAGCAGCATCGCATCCGCGGCGAGCACCGCCGATGCGTCGCCCGACGTCTTGAAGATCCAAGTGCCGATCTCGAGTTCGTTGGTCCGCATGGAAAGGATCGCGTCGTCGAGCTCGCGCGCGAACCGAAGCGGCCACCACCGCACGCCCGCTTCGACGATCGCATCGAGCGTTGAGGGCTCGGCGCCGCTCGGCGCCTTCATGACGAAGGTGGCCGTGCGTTTCGCGCGGTCGATCGACACCTCGACCGTTTCGTAGTCGATGCCGTCTTCACGGTCCGTGCGTTCGATGCGCTCGAGCGCCACCCCCTTCGCACCGTCGGGGCGATCGCTCTGCGCGGCCAGTTCCAGCGCACGCGCCTGCACGGCTTGCTCGAACTGATTGGGCTTGACCACTTCATCGACGAGCCGCCATTGCTTGGCCCGTTCGCCACGGATGCCTTCGACGACCGTGCAGAAAATATCGGCGCGGTCGTGCCGGACCTTGCGCTTGTCGGTGAGGCGGGTTAGCCCACCCGTGCCGGGCAGCACACCGAGCAGCGGCACCTCGGGCAAGGCGACCGACGAGGAACGGTCGTCCACGAGCATGATTTCGTCGCAGGCGAGCGCGAGTTCGTAACCGCCGCCGGCGCACGCGCCATTCACGGCCGCGATGAACTTGAGCCCGGAGTGGCGCGACGTGTCCTCGATCCCATTGCGCGTCTCGTTCGTGAACTTGCAGAAGTTGACCTTCCATGCATGCGAGGACAAACCGAGCATGAAGATGTTCGCCCCCGAGCAAAACACGCGCTCTTTCAGGCTTGTTAGAACGACGGTCTTGACTTCCGGGTGTTCGAAGCGAATGCGCTGCAAAGCATCGTGCAACTCGATGTCGACGCCCAGATCGTACGAATTGAGCTTGAGCTTGTAGCCATCGCGAATGCCGCCGTCCTCGGCGATGTCGATGCCGAGCGTGGCGATGGGGCCATTGAACGCGAGCTTCCAGTGCTTGTACTGCGATGGGTCGGTGCGGTAATCGACGCGCACCGCCGTCTGCGGGTTGAGCATGCCTTTCTCCTAATGAGCTGCATCGTTTCGATGAACGATAGTGCATCATCAGGTTGCATGTAAAGCACTTCAATGCATGTTTCGCGTGATTACGGGTAAACGCGGGCGGTGCGTTAGCAGTCCGTCACGCGTGTGCCGGTTACGCCATTTCAGCGCCGAGTCGAGCCGCAATGCGATCGCGCAACGCGAGGTAGGCATCGGCCAGCGTCTTGTCGCTCGTGTCGAACGTCATGTCCGCTCGGCCATATAGTTCGCTGCGGCCGGCGAGGATGTGCTTCAAATCGTCCATCGCCTCGCTATTGCCCGACATCGGGCGCAAATCGCCTTGCGCCACGACGCGCCGCATATGCTCTTCGGGCGTGGCCTGCAGCCACACGGTGAAGCAATGGGTCAGCAGCATGCTGAACGTCGACGGCTCCGACACGAGCCCGCCGGGTGACGCGATCACGGCTCGCGGGTGTTCCGCAATCACGGCTTCGAGCGCCCGGTGCTCGTAGCGCCGATAGGCGCTTGCACCGTAGAGCGAATGAATTTCCGAAGGCGGGCACCCGGCCAATTGCTCGACGACACGATTGAGTTCGACGAACGGCACCTTCATTTCCTGAGCCAGCATGCGCCCAAGCGTCGACTTGCCCGCGCCGCGCAAGCCGATCAACGCAATCCGTTCGCGCCGGTGCGGGTCGGCCGCCGCTTGCTCGAACAGTTGCGCGAGCGCGAGACGCGCGCGCTGCAGCGCCGCTTGATCGCGGTCCTGCAACAGCTCGCGAATGAGCATCCAATCGGCGGACGAAGTCGTGACGTCGCCGATGATCTCGGCCAACGCGCAATTGAGCGTCGTCGCGATCTGCCGCAGGACCTGCACCGACGGGTTGCCCATGCCTGACTCGAGATTGGCGAGATGGCGCTCCGAGAGCCCCGTTTCCGCGGCGAGCGCTTTGCGCGTCATTCCACGCCGCGCCCGCAGCAGACGAACGCGTTCTCCCATCGCGGCAATGAACGGATCGCGTTCGGCACGATCGGGCTCGGCGCCCTCGCCTTCAGGCTCGTTGACGCCGGGCGCGGCGGCCGCGCCGCCCATCACAACGGTGTAATTTCGCTTCATGTTTTGCTCGTTTAATTCGTCATACAAGCACTATAGTGCTTGACACACTGATTCTATACCGCTAATTTTCGCCAAACCGCTGAGATGCGGCAAACGGTAGCAGCTTATCGCACCGAGCCCGCTCCGCCCGACATGCACTACGGTGCAGTCGAGCGTCGAACATTCGGCGCGGTTCAGAGAAAACAAGGAGACATCGGTGTCACCCGACGATTTCGAACGCCTCATAGCCGAGGTGACGCAGCACATTGCTGACCGTCCTCTCGACGAAATGCTGGAAAGCTGGCTCAACGCAACTTGGCCGCCCGGAAGCACGACCTATGCGGACCTCGCCCAGGCATGTCGCACGGGTGTAGCTCAAGGCTGGCTCTGCCAACGCGAGGCGGGCGGAATTCGTCTTGGCCGCATCGTCAAACCGACGCCGCGTACCCATGGATTCTCCGTCGACGTCGTGCAGATGGAGGACCTAGCCGGACCCTACCACGGGCATCCGCTCGGTGAAATCGATCTGATCGTGCCGATTTCGGAGCAAGCGAAGTTCGACGGCCGGCCTGCAGGCTGGTGCGTCTACGGCCCGGGCAGCGCACACCGGCCCACGGTGTCGGGCGGCCAGGCGCTGATTCTCTATCTCCTGCCGCAAGGCGCAATCGACTTCACGGGCGCCGGCGCCTAGGCGTTGCGTGCCGCATCAGGACGACCCATGACAGAACTACTCGAAAACTACGTTGCCGGGCGATGGATTGCCGGCAGCGGCCCCGGCGCCGTGCTCACCGACCCGATAACCGGCGAGGCGCTCGCAAGCGTATCGAGCGACGGGCTCGACCTCGATGCAGCGTTCCGCTTCGCGCGCGACACGGGCGGCGCGCACCTTCGATCGCAGTCTTACGCCGCGCGTGCCTCGATGCTCGCCGAAATCGCCAAGGTGCTGCAGGGCAATCGCGAGGCGTACTACGCGATCGCCACGGCCAACTCGGGCACGACTCGCAACGATTCGTCGGTCGATATCGACGGCGGCATTTATACGCTTTCCTGGTACGCCAAGCACGGCGCTGCGTTGGGGGAAACGTTCGCCTGGCGCGACGGCGCGGATACGCCACTATCGAAAGATCAGTCGTTCCGGGTCCGTCATCTGTGGACGCCCACCCAGGGTATAGCCCTGCTCATCAACGCCTTCAACTTCCCGTCATGGGGCCTGTGGGAGAAGGCCGCGCCTGCGCTGCTCTCCGGGGTTCCCGTCATCGTCAAGCCCGCTACGGCCACGGCCTGGCTCGCACATCGGATGGTGGCCGACGTCGTGCAAGCGGGCATCTTGCCGGCGGGCGCCCTGTCGATCGTGTGCGGCAGCGCCGCGGGCTTGTTGGACCGGGTCGGCGCGTTCGATGTCGTGTCGTTCACGGGGTCGGCCGAAACCGCGGCCACGCTGCGCTCGCATGCCGCTTTCGTCTCGCGCGGTGCGCGCTTGAACGTCGAAGCGGACAGCCTGAACAGCGCCATTCTTTGCGGCGACGGTGCGCCCGGCACCGAAGCGTTCGATCTGTTCGTCAAGGAACTCGTGCGCGAAATGACCGTGAAGTCGGGGCAGAAATGCACCGCGATCCGCCGCGCCTTCGTGCCGCAAGCCTGGCTCGCGGATGTGATCGACGCAGCTTGCGCAAAGCTCGCCAAGGTCAGCGTCGGTAATCCGCGCAATGAATCGGTGCGCATGGGCGCACTCGTGAGCCGCGCGCAACGCAACAGCGTCGAAGCGGGCATCGCCGCATTGTCGCGAGAGGCCCGGCTCGTCTTCGACTGCGCATCGACTCCGCTCGTCGATGCCGACGCTGCGACCTCGGCCTGCGTCGCACCGCATTTGTTCGTCGTCGAAGATCCCGACCGCGCGAGCCTGATGCATGACATCGAGGTGTTCGGCCCCGTCGCGACCGTCGCGCCCTATCGCATGGCGGCCCAAGGATTGCCCGAAGCCCACGCCGTGGAATTGGCGCGACGCGGACAGGGTTCGCTCGTCGCATCCGTCTATGCGAACGACGATGCACGCGTGCCGCCCGTCGCGCTCGAATTGGCCGATACGCACGGCCGCGTTCACTGCATCACGCCCGCCGTGCGCGAAAGCCACACCGGGCACGGCAACGTGATGCCGATGTCGCTGCACGGCGGCCCGGGCCGCGCCGGAGGCGGCGCCGAACTAGGCGGGCTGCGCGCGCTCGAGTTCTACCATCGGCGCACCGCCGTTCAAGCGTCGTCGCTCGCGATCGAAGCCATGACGGGTGTCGCCGAGCCGCGCCTGTAGCCGAAACACAACCGATTTTTTGCGGATAGCCGCCGCATCGCGGCGGCGTTGCGTTCGCCGCATAGCGCAGCGCCTAGCCAATCAGGTATCGGCCCCTCGAGGACCAGGACGGAGACGAAGCACCCATGGATACCCGCACGACACCGACGGCCAAGCACGGGCACGAGGTCACGCCCCCACCGTCGCAACTGAACTTCGCGTCGCACGTCTTTTCGTTGAACCGATCGCGTGCGGCCAAAGCCGCTTATATCGACGATCGCGGCGTCACGACCTATGCCCAGCTCGAGGAACGCGCGCGGCGATTCGCGGCAGCGCTGCACGCGCAGGGCGTTCGTGCGGAAGAGCGCATCTTGCTTGCGCTGCATGACAGCGCCGATCTTCCCGTTTGCTTTCTCGGCGCGCTGTATGCCGGCGTCGTGCCTGTCGTCGTCAATACGCTGCTCACGGCGCCCGACTACGCCTACATGTTGGCACATAGCCGCGCGCGGGCCGTCATCACGTCGGCCGCGATCGTCCCCGTGTTCGTCGAGGCGCTATCGCAGGCGCGGACACAAGCGCCACTCGACGGATGCACCGTATTCGTATCCGCGCAGGGCGAGATGGCGTCGCCGTCGCATCCCAGCCTCAGCACGCTCATAGAAGCGGCGCCGCCCGCGGCAAACGCAGCCGCAACCAGCGGCGACGACATCGCATTTTGGCTCTATTCCTCCGGGTCCACAGGCAAACCCAAGGGCACCGTGCACGCGCATGCGAATCTATATTGGACTGCCGAAATGTACGGCAAGCCGATTTTAGGCATGCAAGAAAACGACGTCGTGTTTTCCGCGGCGAAGCTCTTTTTTGCATACGGTCTCGGCAACGCCTTGACCTTCCCGCTCTCGGTCGGCGCGACCACCGTGCTGATGGCCGAGCGCGCCACGCCGCAAGCCATCTTCGAACGACTCGTCAAATATCGACCGACGGTGTTCTTCGGCGTGCCGACGCTCTACGCGAATATGCTGAGCTGCCCGCAATTGCCCGCGGCCGCGGATCTCGCGCTGCGTGTTTGCGCCTCGGCCGGCGAAGCGTTGCCGCGCGAAGTCGGCGAAAGATTCACCGCGCATTTCGGTTGTGAAATCCTCGATGGTCTCGGCTCGACCGAGATGTTGCATATCTTTCTATCGAATCGCCGCGGCGACGTGCATTACGGCACGACGGGCACGCCCGTGCCGGGCTATGAGATCGAGTTGCGCGACGAGCACGGCGCGCCCGTCGCCGAAGGGGAAGTTGGCGACCTCTACATCAAGGGCCCGAGCGCGGCGCTCATGTATTGGAGCAATCGCGAGAAGTCGCGCGCCACCTTCCTCGGCGAATGGGTCAAGAGCGGAGACAAGTATCGCAAACTGCCCAACGGCTGCTACGCTTATGCGGGCCGCAGCGACGACATGCTCAAGGTGAGCGGACAATACGTCTCGCCCATCGAAGTCGAGATGACGCTCACGGAGCACGAGGCCGTGCTCGAAGCGGCGGTGATCGGCGTCGAACAAGACGGCCTGGTGAAGACGTGTGCGTTCGTCGTGCTGAAACCGGGCCACGTGCCGTCCGATGCGCTCGGCCAGGAGATGAAGGCGTTCGTCAAGCAGCGTCTCGCGCCCCACAAGTATCCGCGCGACATCGTGTTCGTCGACGATCTACCGAAGACGGCGACAGGTAAGATTCAACGCTTCAAGCTGCGCGAGCAAACGCAACGACAGCAAGCATCGCTGCGCTCTGCATGACTATGCCATCCGCTATGCCCATGAATGACGACGACATTCGATTTGCAACCCTGCCCGCACGCGAGGGACGCGAAGCGCTGACGATCGAATATCAGTGGATCGATGCCGGCGCTCGCGCCGCGCCGCTCGCGGTGTTCCTCCATGAGGGACTCGGTTCGATCGCCATGTGGCGAGATTGGCCGCGGCAGCTTTGCGAGCGGCTCGGCATGCGGGCTTTGGTTTATTCGCGCCCCGGGTATGGGCGCTCGACGCCGCGCGCGCATCACGTCAAGTGGCCCGTCGATTTCATGTCGGAGCAAGCGTGCGAGGTGTTGCCCGCGCTGCTCGATGTGCTGCACGTCGAAGAGGACGAGCGGCGGCGCATGTGGCTCATGGGGCACAGCGACGGCGGATCGATCGCGCTGCTGTACGCGAGCGCCTTTCCAACGATGCTGCAAGGCGCGGTGGTCATCGCGCCGCACGTTTTCGTCGAAGACATCAGCGTGCGAAGCATTGCCCAGGCAAAGCATGCGTACGAGCATACCGATCTTCGCGAAAAGCTGAGCCGCTATCACGCCGACGTCGACTCGGCGTTTTATGGATGGAACGATATTTGGCTCGCTCCCGAATTCAAAGCCTGGAATATCGTGGATCGATTGGCGCAGATCGTCTGTCCCGTCCTCGCCGTGCAAGCCGAGGACGACCATTACGGCACGATGGCCCAGATCGAAACGATCGGGCAGACGGCGAAGGCGGCGCGGCTATACGTGTTGCCGCGAGGCGGGCATTCGCCGCATCGGGAGGCGAGCGCTATGTTGAACGACGCAATCGCGCAGTTCGTCGAGACGGCCCGCGATTGAATCTGTTTCGACGAACACAAGAAGAGGCAAAGCGAACTGGGGCGGCCCGCAACACTGTGAAGCATGTAGGGGCGGCGCCATCGCAGCATTTCACACCCGCATATCGTCCACGGGCGGACGCCCGAATTCGCGTTGATACGCACGTGAAAACGCCTCTGCACTCGCGAAGCCGACGCGCCTTGCCACCGCTTTCACTTTGATATTGGCGCGGCGCAATTCGCGCTGGCCCAAGCGGACGCGCCACTTGGTGAGATACGACATGGGCGTTGCGCCGACGACCTTCGGAAACAACGCCATGAAATGGCTGCGCGAAAGCCCGGCGATCTGCGCCAGTTCTTCGACGGTCCACGGATGAGCAGGCGATTCGTGCAGCGCCACCAACACGCGGTGCAAGAGCGGATGCGCGAGTCCCGCGAGCAAGCACGGCCTCGTGCTACCGCGTTCGATCGCCGCGCGCAGCACCATCAGCACGATGACTTCGCCCAGCCGGTGCAACGCATGCCGATGGCCGCACCGCGCGCTCGACCATTCGTCGATGAAAGCGCGAGCGAGGTTGCCCACACCCGTTCGATCGTCTTCGACCGGCAAATGCAACGCATCGGGCAGCGTACCCAGCAACGGGTTGTCGCTACCGCCAAACGACACGTCGACAACCATCAGCGCGTCGGCCGGCGCGGCCGCGCCGCGCACGTGGAGCACGACTTGCGTGAGGCGTCCGCTCGCGTCGCCGAGCAAATACAGCTTCGGGCCTTCATGGGCGCTCGTCCAACCCGTCCCCACGCAGGCTGGAACATGGACTTCGAGCGGAAAAGCGTCGAAAAAGGCAGAGAGTCGGTCCATCGACGATCCTCGGTACAAGATTTCTGATCATGATATTCGGACTCATCATGACTGTAAATCTGCAACACTGGGGCCATCGCTTGCTTCCGACACGTCTTCTAAAGGAGTCGACCCATGCTCGTCCCCCGCCAAATCGCGCCCGATCTATCCGTCGATACGCTCGCTCATGGGCGCTTCGACCTGAGCGGCGAAACGCCCGAGCGCATGACACTGGTGTGTTTTTACCGCGGCTTGCACTGCCCGATCTGCGCGAACTATCTGAAAGAACTGGAACGCCTCACGCCGGCCTTCGCCGAACGCGGCGTCAGCACGATCGCGATCAGCTCCGACGATCAAGCGCGAGCACAGGCGATGGCCGCCAAAGTGGGCGCGTCGCAGTTGCGGATCGGCTATGGGTTGCCGCTCGCCCTCGCGCGGCGCTGGGGGCTTTACATTTCGG
Source organism: Paraburkholderia sp. (assembly GCA_004322045.1). GTDB lineage: Bacteria > Pseudomonadota > Gammaproteobacteria > Burkholderiales > Burkholderiaceae > Trinickia. The sequence continues at coordinate 1,893 of SCRN01000046.1, read as the reverse complement.
CATCGCGCGGCAAGACTTCCATCGGCATCGAAGAGCCGGCGCTGTTCTCCGAGCCCGGTGTGTTTTTGATTCGCCCCGATCGCACCATCTACTACCTGTCGGTTCAATCGATGCCGTTCGTTCGCCCCTCGTTCGCCGAGATGACACAGGCGCTCGATTTCGTCATCAAGAACGACTATCCGGCCCGTGGCGAATATGTGGGCGAAGTGTAACGCCGAGCCCGTCTAACTTTTTGCCTTGCGTTCATCGTGCGCGCCGACGCCTGAAGCGCCGCTGCGCTCAGGTGGCGCCGGCGGCTACGCCTCGCGCGCCGCAGCCGTGGGCTTCACGACGAACGCAGCTTGTGCATGAAAGGCTTGAGCGCCGGATAAAGACCTTTATAAACCTCGAAACGCTCTGCGTAGAGCGCGCGGCGCTCGGCATCGGGCCGGGCGCGCTCGACCAGCTTGGACCACCCGCCGCGTGCGGTTTCCTCGGAAACGAGCCCGACGCCGAACGCAGCCAAGAGCGCCGCGCCCATGGCGGCTTCCACTTCCTGTTCGATCGTGAAAACCGGATAGCCCGTGACATCGGCGATGATCTGCATCCACAAGTCGGAATACGCCGCCCCGCCGACGACGATCAGCTTGTCGTCGAGCGCTTGCGCGCCTTGGCGGCCCGCTTCGATGTTATGTTCGAGTGCGAACGCGACGCCTTCGAGCACGGCGCGGTACAAGTGCGCGCGCGTATGCCCGAGACTGAGCCCAATGAATGCGCCGCTCGCCTTCGCATCCCATACAGGACTGCGCTCGCCCATCAAATACGGCAGGAAGAGCGCGCCGTCCGAACCGGCCGCGACGCGCGCGGCCGCGCTTTCGAGCAACACATGCGGATCACCATGCGGCAACGCGCGCGCGGCTTCGATCTCTTCATGGCAAAACTGATCGCGATACCAGGCGACCGAGGCGCCCGCCGCCATGGCCCCGCCGAACACGTAGAGGTCGCGGCGGCCGTTGAATACGTGCGGCATGCTCACGAGCCCATGGCGCGCATCGACCGCTTGATTGATGTAGCCCCAGCACATGCTCGTGCCGATCATGGCGACGTGTTGCCCGACGCGCGTCGCCCCCGCTGCAAACGTCGCGACCGCAGCATCGACGCCGCCCGCGACGATCGGGGTTCCCGCCGCGAGTCCAAGCCGCTGCGCCCATTGCGGTTGCAAGCCGCCGACGACATCGGTCGATTCGACGAGCCGCTCGGGCATCATCTTCGCAGGGATGCCGAGCGTGTCGAGCATGTCGTGCGACCAGTCGCGCCGCGCGACGTCGTAGATGCCGCCGATGTTGCCGGCCGAACTGTGATCGACCGCGATCTCGCCCGTCAGCAGATAGATCATGTAGGCGTTCGGCGGCAGGAAATAGCGCGTTTTAGCCCAGACCTCGGGCCGATTCTCGCGCAGCCATAGCATCTTCGTGAAACCGTAGTAGCTGTCGACGCCATTGCCCGTGATGGCGAGCAGCCGGTCCAGGTCGACGCTCTCGCGCACGCGCTGCACCTGCTCGGTCGCACGGCGGTCCATCCAGATCAAGCAGGGATGCAGCGGCTGCATGTCGCCGTCCACCGGGATGCCCGACCCGCCGTAGAGGCTGCTCACGCAGACGGCGCGGATTTTCGATGGATCCACGCCCTGCTCGCGCGCCGCTTGCACGCACCCGGCAATGCATTCGACCACGGCGTCGAACCAGACGGAGGGCCATTGCTCGGCCCAAAGCTGCTTGGGCATATCGGGCTGATAACCGGCCGAATGCCTCGCGAGAATCGCGCCATCACGGTCGACAAGCAGCGCCTTAGTGCTCTGCGTGCCGATATCGACGCCCACCACGTATTCCATGGAGCCTCCTTGGTCGAATCAAG
>SCRN01000045.1 GCA_004322045.1 Paraburkholderia sp. | reverse complement strand
CCGCCGGCCGCGCCGATGATCATCGGCGCCGCGATGACGAAGATGGCGGTCAGCACGCCGACCACCAGCGTCTTGGTGGCATTTTTCTCGGGAATGAGCGTCGTGGACGGCTCGATCGGTTGAATTGAAGTCATTTTCTTTGCTCCTTGCCCTTACGCGCGGTCCGCCACACGTTCGCCGAGCAAGCCCGACGGACGGAAGACCAAGACGACGATCAGCACGATGAATGCGAACACGTCCTGATAGTTACTGCCGAACACGCCACCGGTCAGATTGCCGATGTAGCCCGCGCCCAGCTGCTCGATCAGGCCCAGCACCACGCCGCCGACCATGGCGCCCCCGAGGTTGCCGATCCCGCCGAGCACGGCTGCGGTGAACGCTTTCATGCCGGGAATGAAGCCCATATAGAAGTGCACGTTGCCGTATTCCGACGCGACCATCACACCGGCCAGCGCAGCGAGCGCCGAGCCGAGCATGAACGTGGCCGAGATCACGAAGTTCGGGTTCACGCCCATCAGGCTCGCGACGTTCGGGTTTTCGGCGATCGCTCGCATCGCGCGGCCCAGCTTGGTCTTATGCACAAGCAAAAGCAGGCCGGCCATCACCAGGAACGCGACGACGATGATCGTGATTTCCGTGGCCGAGATCACGGCGCCCACGCTCGTGTCGGTCGCCTTGATCACGTTGATCGGATCGGTGGAAATCAACTGCGGGAACGGCAGCGGATTGCGCGACCAGATCATCATGGCCAGCGTTTCGAGCAGGATCGACACGCCGATCGCAGTGATCAGCGGCGCCAAGCGCGGAGCGCGGCGCAGCGGCCTGTAGGCAGCCCGCTCGATCAGGTAGCCGACGATCGCGCAGACGACCGCCGCGACGATCAGCCCGATGATGAGCGTCGCGATGTTGCCGAGCCCGGGGAAATGATTGTGCAGCACCGTGATGGTCGATAGCGCGACCATTGCGCCGACCATCAGGACGTCGCCGTGAGCAAAGTTGATGATGCCTAAGATGCCGTACACCATCGTATAGCCGAGTGCGATGATGGCGTAGACGCTACCAAGCACCAGACCGTTGAGGATCTGCTGGATGAAGATATCCATTTAAAGCTCCTTAGCCCGTGCGACTGGATCTTCGCTTCGCGCCGGTTGTAACCGGGGTTCGGCGAAAACCGCAACGGCACTGCGGGTACTGATAAATAAACCGGTAAGGGTCGGCCGCCTCACGGATACCGCTGAAGCCGTGATTCGGCGGCAGACCCGGTGAGGCGGATGCAAAAACGGCACCGTCGGGTATCCGGTGCCGTCGCGTTCCATGCTCCGTCACTACACTTGCACGACGTCGAGGACCGCGCGTGCGCCGTCCTTGAAGTCGTGCAGCGTAATGGCGCCTTCCTGCGAACCGCCGTCGCCGCCAAATGCGCTGGCGTCCCGTCGCACGCTCGCGCATGCGGTGGACGTCGCCTTTTGCATCTTGGGCGTTTCGCTCGAGTCAGCGCACTTCTTCGCGCTCGGCGCCGCGCGAGCGGCATCGAACGCTAACGTCGCCGCTACCGACGCCAATGTGCGGGCGCTCGCTTCGCCGTGCTGCGCGAAGTCCGCATCCGGGCGCCGGCACGCAGCGGCCGAGGCCGCCTGCCAACCGGCGCGACGCAACGGCGCATCGAGCGCCGACGACGTCACCTTGCCGGCACGCACACCGCCCGCAAGGATTGTTGCTCCGATTTCGAGCATGGCCTGCGCAGCAGGCAACACACTCGCCGAAAAAATTCCGCCATACCTGCGCGCGCTGGGCCGAGCCCGTCCGATGCGGGTGGGTGGAAGCGCCGGCAGCATCACGCGCGAAAGCGAGGTGCTGTGCCGGCGAGGCGGCCGCACGCGTCGATCCGACCGCGATGCCGCCTGCATTTTATTTTTTTTCTCCTGATCGAAAGGCGCGGACTCGGCCGCCCACCCCTGGATGCTTTCCAAGGTGGCGATCGCCGCCGTCTCACTCGCCGGCGCCGCGACGGCCCGTGCCGCGTCACCGATGCTCGCCTCGCCGCCTCTCGTCATGCTCGATGCGGCGTAAGCAAACTTGACTTGCATTAACTAGGTCTCCCGCGCCTTACTCAATACCGGTGCCAAAAGGCCCAGGGACCTTGAGGACGCGCGCATTGTAACTCTAATTGCCGAGCGGCCAATATGCTGAATCGCCAGGGTTTTCCTGCATTGCAACCTTTTTTTGGGACCCTTATTTGGTGCACGTCGCAACCTAGTTGCGACATTTCTTCGTTTATTGGGAGCAACCTTCGGTTTTGCGCGCTGGCGGAAAATAAAAAAGCGCGCCGGAGCGGGGCGCGCTTTTCGCGAAAAATGCGGTAGTCAGGGCAAACCCCAACCGCCGGAACGAGGGTCCAGCGCAGCGCGCATTCGCCAACTCGCGCGTCAGTTCGGGAGCGTGAGCCCGCGCGGCAATGGAAAAGCAATGTTCTCCTCGATGCCTTCGAGCGCGCGCACGTTGCGCACACCGAGTTCGCGCAGCCGTCCGATGACCGCTTGGGCGAGCACCTCCGGCGCCGAGGCGCCGGCCGTCACGCCGATGCGCTGCTTGCCTTCCACCCAAGCCGGATCGATTTGATCGGGCGAATCCACCATATAGGCGGGGACGCCGCGCTTCTCGGCAACTTCACGCAACCGGTTGGAATTGGAACTATTAGGACTGCCGACCACGATGACGACATCGCATTGCGGCGCCATGAACTTGACGGCGTCTTGCCGGTTCTGCGTGGCGTAGCAAATGTCCTGCTTCTTCGGTTCCCTGATGTGCGGAAAGCGCGCCTTGAGCGCGGCGATGATGTCGGCGGCGTCATCCACCGACAAGGTCGTTTGCGTGACGAATGCGATGCGCGACGAATCGGATAGCTGCAGTGCGGCGACATCTTCGGCGCTCTCGACGAGATACATTCCCTCGCCCGACTGCCCCATGGTGCCTTCGACTTCGGGGTGCCCTTTGTGCCCGATCATCACGATGTCGAGCCCCTCTTGGCGCATCTTCGCGACTTCCATATGGACCTTCGTCACGAGCGGACAGGTGGCGTCGTAGATGCGCAGCCCGCGCGCCTCGGCCTCTTCGCGCACGGCTTTGGACACCCCGTGCGCGCTGAAGATGACGGTGCTGCCCGCCGGGACATCGTCGAGCTGCTCGACGAAGACGGCGCCCTTCTTGCGCAAATCCTCGACCACATAGGCGTTGTGAACGATCTCGTGGCGCACGTAGATGGGCGCGCCGAACAGCTTGATGGCGCGCTCGACGATCTCGATGGCACGGTCCACCCCCGCGCAGAAGCCGCGCGGCTGGGCGAGCAAGACTTCCGCCTCTACAGCGGCGATGGAGGTATCCGACGGGCTCATGTCTACAGAATTCCGATGATTTGCACTTCGAACGTCAGCGCCTGACCCGCGAGCGGATGGTTGAAATCGAACAAGGCGGACGTTTCGCCGATCTCCTTGAGCACGCCGGCGTAGCGTCCGCCGCCCGGGGCATTGAATTCGAGCAGGTCGCCGGGTGCGAAATCCTCGCCGACCATGCCGTTTTCCCGCAGGGTGGCGAGCGACACCCACTGAATCAACTCGGAATTGCGCGAGCCGAACGCTTGACCTTCGCCTAGCCGGAAAGTCGAATGGTCGCCCGCCTTCATCCCTATCAGAATGTCCTCCAGCGGCTCGGCAAGTTGGCCCGCGCCGAGCAGGAGGGTTGCCGGCTTATCGCCGAAGGTGTTCACGATGTCGGCGCCGTCGGCAAGTGCAAGCCGGTAGTGAAGCGTCACATGCGAACCCGCTTTCACTTCTGAAATATCGATGATGCTCATGGGATAGCTCGTAGGACGAACGCGACATGCGCGTTGCGATTGGGCCGCGTTGCAGCGGCCTTGGCGCGCACGCTGCGTGATTCGACGCCCCGCGTACGGGCGCCCGCACAAAGGCTCCATTGTAAGCCACCTCGCGCCGGGCAGCGCGCGCCTAATGCGCGCACAGTGCGTGCCCACCCGATCAACCGCTTCTATGAGATGAGCATATGCCCGTTAGTTCCAACCTCCCGACCCCATTGAAAGCGTTGGCGCCGCGCCGCCCTCGCGGGGCGGCGGCGCGCGACATGCCGCGTGAGCGTCTGTTCGGGCGCGGCGCCGCCTCGCTGTCCGACACGGAACTCGTTGTAATTTTTTTAGGCTCGGGGCTGTCCGGGCACAACGTGTTCGACCTCGCGCGCTCGCTGCTGGCTCGCTTCGGCTCGCTTCGCGGCATCCTCGACGCCACCCCGCGCGACTTCGACGGCATGCACGGCATCGGCCCGGCAAAGACCGCGGTGCTGCTGGCCGTCATCGAGATGGCGCGCCGCGCCCTGGCCGAGCGGGCGCGCGAGCAGCCGCTCGTCGATTCGACCGAAGCGGTTCATGATTACGTACGCCTGTTGATCGGTGCGCGCCCGTACGAAGTGTTCCTGTGCCTGTATCTGGACGCGCGGCATCGGCTGATCGACAGCGAAGAGATCTCGCGCGGTTCGTTGACGCGCCTGGCCGTCTATCCGCGTGAAATCGTGCGCCGCGCGCTCGAGGCCAATGCCGCCAGCCTCGTCGTCGCCCACAATCATCCGTCGGGGGCGGTCAAACCCAGCGCGAGCGACCGTCAGCTCACGCGCGTGCTGCGCGATGCGCTTGCGCTGATCGACGTACGGCTCGTCGACCATCTCGTGGTGGGGCGCCACGATGTCTTCTCGTTCGCCCGCGCGGGCTGGCTGTAGGCCCCGCCGCGGCTTTTTCGCAGGCAAAATCACCGGCCTGCAAATTCGGTTTGATTTTTCGGCGCTTTTTCTGCTAGAATCGCCGTCTGCCTGTTTCCAACCTCGTTCAGAAGCTTGGGGGAGGTCGCCGCACTCAGTTGCTGAGCGGCTTCCTTGTGCCCTTTCCTGTTAGGCCCCGACCAGGCTTGAACCCCGAATTTAAGCGTTTTAGGAGTGCTCTCATATGGCACGCGTATGCCAAGTAACTGGGAAAGCGCCGATGAGCGGCAACAACGTTTCCCACGCCAACAACAAGACGAAGCGGCGTTTCTTGCCGAATCTGCAATCCCGCCGTTTCTGGGTGGAAAGCGAGAACCGTTTCGTGCGTCTGCGCGTTTCGAACGCCGGTCTGCGCTTGATCGATAAGAACGGCATCGACACCGTGCTGGCCGATCTGCGCTCGCGCGGCGAAATCTAAGGAGTCCAGTCATGGCCAAAGGCGCACGCGATAAGATCAAGCTGGAGTCGACCGCAGGCACGGGTCACTTCTATACCACGACGAAGAACAAGCGCAACATGCCGGAAAAGATGGAGATCATGAAGTTCGATCCTGTTGTCCGCAAGCATGTCGCGTACAAGGAAACGAAGATCAAGTAATCGGTTTCGTTCGAGCCGAATACGAGCAAAAGCCCCGCCGTGTGCGGGGCTTTTGCTTTGGTGCGCCCCCATTGCGTCGCGCGTCGCGGTATCCTCCCATGCTTACCCACGCGATTTTCACACGGCTGCAATCTGCTGCGCGTACGCGCGGGGGGATCGGGGACAAGGGAAACACAGATGAATTTCGACGTCGTAATCGTAGGCAGCGGGCTCGCCGGCCTGACCGTTGCGCTGAATCTCGCCGAGAAGCGGCGCGTGGCCGTCATCGCCAAACGGTCGATGACGGAAGGCGCGAGCGACTGGGCGCAAGGCGGAATCGCCGCCGTGCTGGACTCGGCCGATAGCGTCGAAAACCACGTCAACGACACGCTCGTCGCAGGCGCGGGGCTGTGCGACGAAGGCGCCACGCGGTTCATCGTCGAGCATGGCCGCACGGCCATCGAGTGGCTGATCGGTCAGGGCGTGCCGTTCACGCGCGACGATGCCGCCGAACTGGGCTTTCATCTGACGCGCGAGGGCGGCCACAGTCATCGCCGCATCATCCACGCGGCGGACGCCACCGGGCACGCGGTCGTGGCCACGCTGTCCGAACGAGTGCGTCAACACCCGAATATCACGCTGCTCGAAGAGCATTACGCGATCGATCTCATCACGTCCGATCGCCTTGGTCTGCCGGGCCGCCGCTGCCACGGCCTGTACGCACTCGACATCGAGAGCGGACGAACGGTCACGCTGGAAGCGCCCCATACGATCCTCGCAACGGGCGGCGCGGGCAAGGTCTACTTGTATACGACGAACCCCGATACGGCGACGGGCGACGGCATCGCGATGGCATGGCGAGCCGGGTGCCGGGTGTCGAACATGGAGTTCATCCAATTCCATCCGACCTGCCTCTTTCACCCTTACGCGAAGTCGTTCTTGATCTCGGAAGCCGTGCGAGGCGAAGGCGGCAAGTTGCTGCTACCCGACGGCACGCGCTTTATGCCGGCTCACGACGAACGGGCCGAACTCGCTCCACGCGACATCGTCGCGCGCGCGATCGATTTCGAGATCAAGAAGCGCGGTATCGACTGCGTCTATCTCGACATCAGCCATCAGCCTGCCGCCTTCCTGCACGAGCATTTCCCGACGATTCTCGCGCGCTGCCTAGAGTTCGGCATCGACATCACGAAAGATCCGATCCCCGTCGTGCCCGCGGCGCACTACACCTGTGGCGGCGTTGTCACCGATTTGGCGGGACGTACCGATCTAGCCGGCCTGTATGCCGTGGGCGAAACCTCGTACACGGGCCTGCACGGCGCGAACCGGCTCGCAAGCAACTCGCTGCTCGAGTGCCTCGTCATCGGCCGTTCCGCCGCGGACGCAATCGAGCGCGAAGGCTTCGACGCAGCCGCTCATGCCCCGCTGCCCGATTGGGACGAAAGCCGCGTCTCCGATCCGGACGAAGAAGTCGTCGTCGCCCACAACTGGGACGAACTACGCCGGTTGATGTGGAACTACGTGGGGATTGTCAGGACGGACAAGCGCTTGGCGCGCGCCAAGCACCGTCTCGCGCTGCTGCGAGACGAGATTCAGGAATACTACGCCAACTTCAAAGTGAGCCGCGATCTGCTGGAGCTGCGCAATCTGGTCGATGTGGCTTCGTTGATCGTCGATAGCGCGCGCTCACGGCGGGAAAGTCGCGGCCTGCACTTCTCGCGCGATTGGCCGTCCGCCCTGCCCAAAGCGTTGCCGACCGTGCTCGCGCCGGAGCGCGTCCCGAACCGGCAGGTGTGAGCCGCAGGCCGTGGGAGGGGCCGAGGCCCCTTAAGCGCCAGGCCCGCATACGCTAATTCCAGCCCCGCGAACGCGCCTTGCCCGGCGTGAACAAAAGCCTAAAGCAACCGCATCGAGAAATCGGTCGCGCGCACGTCTTTCGTCAGCGCGCCGATCGAGATCCGATCGACGCCCGTCTCCGCAATCGCGCGCACGGTGTCGAAATTGACGCCGCCCGATACCTCGAGTAGCGCGCGTCCAGCGGTGAGCTTGACGGCGGAGCGCATCGCCTCGAACGAAAAGTTGTCGAGCAGGATTGACTCGGCGCGGTGCGCGAGCGCCGATTCGAGCTGCTCGAGCGTTTCGACTTCGATCTGAATCGAAACCCCGGCGTTCAACGCGTACGCGGCCTCCAAGACCGGCCCCACGCCGCCAGCCGCGGCGATGTGATTCTCTTTGATCAAGATGCCGTCGTATAGCGCGAGGCGCTGATTCACGCCGCCGCCCACTCGCACGGCGTACTTCTGCGCGAGGCGCAGCCCAGGCAACGTCTTGCGCGTGTCGAGAATACGGGCGCGCGTGCCCTCGATCGCATCGACGTACCGGCGCGTTGAAGTGGCCACACCCGAGAGCAATTGCAGGAAGTTCAAGCCGTTGCGCTCTGCCGTGAGCAGGGCGCGCGCCGGCCCGCGCAGAAAACACACCGCAGAATCGGCCGCCATCCGCTCACCCTCGCGGTAGCGCCAGTCGATCTCGATCGCCGGATCGATCTGCTCCATCACGGCGACGAACCACGGCACGCCGCACAGCACAGCCTCTTCGCGCACCAGAATGCGCGCATCTCGAATCGAGTTGGCCGGCACGAGCCGCCCCGTCAAATCACCCTCACCCACGTCTTCCGATAGCGCGTCCGCGACATTGCGCGCGAGCGCCGCGTCGAACGCGGCGCCGTACTGCGCGCGAATCTCGGCAAAAAGCGGCGATACGACGTCACGGGCCGCCGTTGCTCGTTGCACAGTCATATGATCAGTAGTCCTTTGCGCCGCAGCCGGCCGCGCCGGCCGCCGCGACATGCGAATGTCGAAAGAGGAGATGCAGACCCAACGCGCGTCACGCTGCGCCAACGTTGGCAAACAGCGACGTGTCGCGCGCGAGGTCGCCGCTTGCCTGCACGCGTTTCTTGTGAGCCGCCGCGAACGCCAACATCCGATCGATCGGCACGCGGGCGCGCTCGCCGACGGTTGGGTCGACGAAGATTTCGTTGTGGCCGCGTTCGAGCACGTCGACCAAGTTCGCGAGCCCGTTCATCGCCATCCATGGACAATGCGCGCAGCTCTTGCAGGTCGCGCTATTGCCAGCCGTCGGTGCTGCGATGAACGTCTTGCCCGGCGCCGCAAGCTGCATCTTGTGCAAGATGCCGAGGTCGGTCGCGACGATGAAGTGCGTCGCATCGAGGCGCTTGGCGGCGTCGATCAACTGCGTGGTCGAACCGACGACATCGGCCTGGGCCACCACACTCGCGGGCGATTCAGGGTGCACGAGCACCTTTGCCTGCGGATACTCGGCCTTCAACAGATCGAGCTCGATACCTTTGAACTCGTCATGCACGAGGCACGAGCCTTGCCATAACAGCATATCGGCGCCCGTCTGTTTCTGGATGTAGTCGCCGAGATGGCGGTCGGGTGCCCACAGAATTTTCTCTCCGCGCGCGTGCAGGTGCGCGACGATCTCGAGACCGATCGAGGATGTCACCATCCAATCGGCGCGCGCCTTAACAGCCGCGCTGGTGTTCGCGTAGACGACGACGGTGCGGTCCGGATGCGCATCGCAGAACGCCGCAAACTCGTCGGCCGGGCAGCCGAGATCGAGCGAGCACGTCGCATCGAGATCAGGCATCAGAATGCGCTTGCCGGGGCTCAGGATCTTCGCGGTTTCGCCCATGAAACGCACGCCCGCCACGACGAGCGTTTGCGCCTCATGATCGCGCCCGAAGCGCGCCATCTCGAGCGAGTCTGCCACGCAGCCGCCGGTTTCATCGGCTAGCTCCTGCAACTCGGCGTCGACGTAGTAGTGCGCGACGAGCACGGCCTTTTCACGCTCGAGCAACTCGCGCACGCGCGCCTTCAGTTGCCGCTTCTCTTCTGGCGATGGCGCCGGCGGCACTTTCGCCCAAGCGTGGCCGACGCCGCACACGGCGCCCGCGAGCGGCTTGTCGAATTCGACGGTCTTGATGGCCGAGTCCATCCTGTTCTCCACTATCGCGCCTGACGGTCGAGCCGAGCCGAGCGCAAAATAGGCCCCGAACACACGAGGCCCAAAAAGCAACACCCCGCCAAAGCGGGGTGTCGATGACGTACCGGAATTTTAATGGATTTCGCGTTAGCAGGCGCTCAGGCGTAGCGGCGCAGGCGCATTGCAAATTCCTGCAACGCTTTGATGCCGCTTTGCTCGGCCCGATGGCACCAGTCCTGCAACTGGGCCAGCAACTGTTCGCGGGAGGCGTTCGACCGCTCCCAGATCGCGCTCAGATCCTTACGCAACTCGATGAACGTGCGCAGGGTTTGGCTGTCGGCGAAGATTTCCGGTAACTGACGCTTTTGCGGCTCGTCGAGGCCGGCTTCTTCCTTGTGGAACCACTCGCCTGCGCCGCGCATCAATTGATATTTCTCGCGCGCGCCGATTTCCTTGAGCCGCGCAAGCTCCTGGCGATAGGCGCGCTTGACGGTCTTGGCGTAGCGCGCCATGACTTCGTAGCGATTCGTCAGCACCGCCTGCAGCGTGTCTTGGTCGAGCACGGGCTTGCTGGCCGTCAGACGCGGCGTGGGCGCGATCTTCTTGACCTTGGCGAGGCCAACTGCTGACATCAAACGAATATAGAGCCAACCGATGTCGAACTCGAACCACTTGTTCGAGAGCTTGGCCGAGGTGGCGTAGGTGTGGTGATTGTTATGGAGCTCTTCGCCGCCGATCAGGATGCCCCAAGGGAAAATGTTCGTGCTCGCGTCGGCCGAATTGAAGTTGCGGTAGCCCCAGAAGTGCGCGAGACCGTTCACGACGCCAGCCGCCCAGAACGGAATCCAGATCATCTGCACCGCCCACACGCTGAGCCCGACGATGCCGAACAGCGCGACGTCGATCACCATCATGAGACTCACGCCGAGGATCGGATAGCGCGTGTAGACATTGCGCTCGATCCAGTCGTTCGGGGTGCCGTGGCCGAAGCGCCGCATCGTTTCTTCGTTCTTGGCTTCCGCGCGGTAGAGTTCCGCCCCTTCGAGCAACACCTTCCAGATGCCGCGCGTTTGCGGGCTGTGCGGATCGTCTTCGGTCTCGCATTTCGCATGGTGCTTGCGATGGATCGACGCCCATTGGCCCGTGAGCATGCCTGTCGTCATCCACAGCCACAGGCGGAAGAAATGGCTAGCGATCGGATGCAGATCGAGCGCCCGGTGCGCTTGGCAGCGGTGCAGATACACGGTGACGCCGATGATCGTGACGTGCGTGACGGCGAGCGCGAACAGCACAATCTGCCACCACGAGAAATGAAGCAAGCCGTGCGCGAGAAAATCGAGAAGGGAGTTCAGCAAGGTGTTTACCCGTATTACGACGGCGCCCGCGACCAAGCGGATGCCGAGAGGTGAAAGCTAGCTTTCAATAGCTGCCGGCATTTTACTGCAATCGACGCAAGTATTTGTAACAAAAAAGAATTTTTGCGATGCAGCAGCTTCCGGTTCCGCCATTTTTACCGGTTTACGCCGCTGGCTTGGGTGCTGCAGCATGCGGCATAACGTCGCAGCGGCAATCAAGCACCCGCCGAAGCGTCCCGAGCGAGTTGCGTCCCCGGCTCGCGCGGCTCGTTCGCGCTCGTGCCTAGGGACGGGTCCGGGGCCAGTTCGACCGCTCCGTTCAGCACGGCCGGCAAAGCGCCGACGAGATGGATATCGCGCCGCGCATAGGGGATCGAAATGCCGTGCTCGCCGAATAGTCGCCAGATGTTGCGGTTGACGCTCGAACGCGTGGCGGCCGTGCCCTTGGCCGCTTCTTCGATCCAGAAGCCGAGCTCCAAATTGATGCCGTCGGCGCCGAAGCCCACGAGATACGCAGCGGGCGGCGGATCCTCCAGCACCCGCTCGACGCCGCGCGCCGCCTCGACGAGCAAGGTCATCGCTTGATCGACGTCCGACGTATAGGCGATCTGCACGGCGGCCTTCGCATAGCCGCGCGTCAAATAAGAGGAGTGGTTTTGCACCACGTCCGTCACGAGCTTTTCGTTCGGGATCAGGGTCTCGACGCCGTCCAGCCCCCGCACCGTGGTGTAACGCGTGGTGATCTGGGTCACCATGCCCTGCAGCCCCGCGACGTTGATCGTATCGCCCAGCCGCAGCGAGCGGTCGATCAAGATGATGAACCCCGAGACGTAATTGCTCGCGATCTTTTGCAGGCTCAGGCCGAGGCCCACGCCGAGCGCGCCGCCGAACACGCCAAGCACGGTGATGTCGATGCCCACCAGCGAAAAGCTGACCAGCACGGCCGCCAGCAGCAACAGCGCACGCCCGACGCGCGAGAGCACGACGCGCAAATTAGCGTCGACCGAATGCGCGCGCATGACACGATCCTCGTACACCGAGCCGAGCCACAGTGCAAACACGACGGTTGCACAGACCCACATCAGCCCCGTCGTGAACGACAGCAGCGTCATATGCGCGTTGCCGACGCGGAACCGGACCGACGCCATCCAGTGCAACACCTCGTCCTGAATGCCGAGCACGGTGATGGCCATGCCGATCCACACCAGCACGGACACGAGCTTTTCGGCGATGGAGAGCCAAGCGTGGGCGTGGCCGGTGCGCCCAAAGACACGGCGCGCAATGAAGAAGACGAGGTAGATGAGTGCAATCCCGAACAACGGGACGAGCGCGAGTTCCAGCAGTGAGGTGGACATGTAATCGGCGAGCGCGGTCTGCGCCCCCCAGACGAGCACGCCGCCAAGCAGCGGAAACAACGCCTTGCGCAGGCTTTCCGCGCCGAAACGGGCCGGTTCCTGCCGCGCGCGCCGGCGCGATTCCAGAGCGCGGGCAACGAGCCGCGCAAGCCCCCATGCAACGAGCAACGCGCCGAGCAGCGTCGATGCCTGCCAGATCATGACGGGCTGACCGTAATCGCGCGCGATGTCGGCCAGCATATGGGAGAGGATGCGGTTCTGTGTCATCTCGATGAGAGGCCGGCCGCACGCGCAGCCGGCCTTGTGCTAACGATCACGCGCGGCGTTCGAGCACCGCGGCGAAAAAGCCGTCGGTCGCATGCCGATGCGGCCAGAGCGAAAGGTAATCGCCCATTTCGAGCTCGATGCGTTGCTCGGCGAGCACCTTGCCCGCCGGTACGAGCGAGAAATCGGGGTGATCGGCGAGAAACTGCGTGACGATCGCTTCATTTTCCGCTTCGAGCACGCTGCAGGTCGCATAGACGAGCCGCCCGCCGGGTTTCACGAGGCGTGCGGCGCTGGCGAGGATCGACGCCTGCTTGGGCGCGAGTTCCTCGACCGAGCCCGGGCTCTGGCGCCATTTCAAATCGGGATTGCGCCGCAAGGTACCCAAGCCGCTGCACGGCGCATCGACGAGCACACGGTCGATCTTGCCCGCCAAGCGCTTGATCTTGGCATCATGCTCGCTGTCGATCAGCACCGGATGCACGTTCGACAGGCCACTGCGCGCAAGACGCGGCTTCAGTTTGGCGAGGCGGCGGTCCGAGACGTCGAACGCATACAGGCGGCCCGTGGAGCGCATTGCCGCTCCGAGCGCAAGCGTCTTGCCGCCCGCACCGGCGCAAAAGTCAACGATCATCTCGCCGCGACGCGGCGCGACGAGCGCACAGAGCAATTGACTGCCCTCGTCCTGCACTTCGATCCAGCCATCCTCGAACGGCTTGAGCTTGGTCAGCGCAGGCTTGCCGACGACGCGCACACCGAACGGCGCAAACGGCGTCGCGCCTGCCTCCACGCCCGCGCTCCGCAGCGCCTCGAGCACTTGCTCGCGGTTCGCCTTGATCGGATTGACGCGCAAATCGAGCGGCGCCGGGTAATTGAGCGCCGCGGCCAACTGCGCCAGTTCCTGCGCGTCGAACCGCTTGGCCAGGGCTTCGGCGATCCAATCGGGCAAGTTCGTACGCACGCGCAGCGGCAAGCTGGCCGGATCGATCTTCGAAACGTGCTCGAGCCATGCGCCTTCGGCTTCGGACACGTAAGGCGCGAGCGCGGCGCGGCCGGCCGTCTGCATTAAACCGAGCAGCGCGAGGCGCCGCGTGGGACTGCCGCTGCCGCTCTCCGCCAAGTGGGCGAACTCCGTGCGCCGGCGCAGCACCGCGAACACAGCTTCGGCGATCACGCCGCGCTCGGCATGGCCGAGCTTCGGATGGGCGCGAAAGAAGCGGCTCGTGGTGGCGTCGGCCGGGCCGGTGAACTTGAGGATATCGGCAAGCAGCGTTTCGGTCTGCCCGATCAGGAACCCATGCAGCGCCGAATCTCGCTTGCCGCTCGCGCGTGCGGGGCCGTGCGCGCCCTTTTCTTTCTTCTTCGTGTGCTTCATACGGCCGCCTCTTGCGTGTCGGAGAAATACCATTGCGGTTCGGGCGGCGTGACGGCCACACGCAGGCCCGAGAGCGCCAAGCGATCTTCGACGAACCAGCGCACCGCGCGCGGATAGATCACATGCTCGACCGCGAGCAGGCGCTGCGCGAGCGAGCGGGCATCGTCGCCGGCCGTGACCGGCATCGCGCCTTGCGCGACGATCGGGCCGTGATCGAGTTGCGGCGTCACGAAATGCACCGTTGCGCCGTGCAGCGCCACGCCCGCTTCGAGCGCCCGCTCGTGCGTGCGCAGCCCCGGAAAGCTCGGCAGCAAGGAAGGATGAACATTGAGCATGCGGCCGGCGTAACGTTCGACGAAGCCCGATGTGAGCACGCGCATGAAGCCGGCCAGTACGACGAGGTCGGGCGAGAAGCGATCCACGGCCTGCGCGAGCGCTGCGTCGAAGGCTTCGCGATTCGGATAGCCGCCATGTTCGACGACGGCCGTGGCGATGCCCTGGGACGCCGCGAACGCAAGCCCGGCGGCATCGGCCCGGTTCGACACGACGGCCGCGATGCGCGCGGGCCAGCGCTCCTCGCTACAAGCGCGTACGATCGCTTGCATGTTGCTGCCACGCCCGGAAATCAGAATTACGATATTTTTCATCCGGCGATTTTATCACCCGAGGCCTCGCGCAAATCCGCGCGCGAGCCGGGCCGAGCGCCGAGCGTTTATAATCTTCTGCTTTGCGGCATCCGCCGCCCGTTCATCGATGATCGGCTTCGCGGCAATGCGCCGCCCACCCCAACGGCTATCGTGAGAGTCTTCCGCGGTCTTCCCAACGCCGAAAGCCGCGCGCCCTGCGCGCTGACGATCGGCAACTTCGACGGTGTCCACCGCGGCCACCAGGCGTTGCTCGCCCGCGTGAGGGAAGCGGCGCATGCGCGCGGCTTGCCCGTGTGCGTCATGACTTTCGAGCCGCACCCGCGCGAGTTCTTCAATCCGGCCGGGGCGCCGCCGCGCATCGCGATGCTGCGCGACAAGCTCGAGGCGCTGCGCACCAACGGCGTCGATCGCGTGGTGGTGGAACACTTCAATCACACGTTCGCGAGCCAGTCGCCCGACGCCTTCGTCAAGCGCATTCTCGTGGACGGCTTGCACGCGCGCTGGGTGTTGATCGGCGACGATTTCCGCTACGGCGCCAAGCGCGCCGGCGATTTCGCCTCCCTCAAAGCGGCCGGGGAACGATACGGGTTCGAAGTCGAACAGATGCAAACGATCGCCGATCCGAGCGGCGCGCGCATTTCCAGCTCGGGCGTGCGCGCCGCGCTGATCGCGGGCGATCTCGACGCCGCCCGCGCGGCGCTTGGCCGCCCGTATGCCATCAGCGGCCATGTCGTGCATGGGCTCAAGCTCGGCCGCGATCTGGGCTTTCCCACCCTGAATCTGCCGATCTCCCATAAGCGCCCCGCGCTGGCCGGCATCTTCATCGTTCGCGTCCACGGCGTCGAAGCGGCGCCGCTGCCCGGCGTCGCGAGCCTCGGGCTGCGCCCGACCGTCGACGATTCGGGACGCGTGCTGCTCGAAGTGCATCTGCTCGACTGGCACGGCGACGCCTATGGCAAACTCGTGCGCGTCGAATTCTTGAAGAAGTTGCGCGACGAGGAAAAGTACGCCGATCTCGAAACGCTGACGGCCGCCATCGCGCGCGATGTCGTCGGCGCGCGCGCCTATTTCACGGCGCTCGAGGGTGCGCAGGCGGCCGCCGAAGGCGCGCCCGGCAGCCGCGCGACGGGGTTTTCGACCTCGGCAACCGACCGAATTCGCTAGCCGCCGAACCGGCGCACGGCGCAAGGCGCAGCGCCTGTCCGTGCGGTCATCACTTATTCAATACCGAAGCGCCCACGGCTCGGGCGCCCACCGATTTCAGCGATAGCACTATGAGCGACAAGAAAGCCGATTCGAAACCGCAGGCCAAATATCCGGTCAACCTGCTCGACACGCCGTTCCCCATGCGGGGCGATCTGCCCAAGCGCGAGCCCCAATGGGTCAAGGCATGGCAAGAAGGCGGCATCTACGAAAAGATCCGCGCCGCGAGCAAGGGCCGCCCCCTCTTCGTGCTGCACGACGGCCCGCCGTATGCGAACGGCGATATTCATTTGGGCCACGCGGTCAACAAGATCCTCAAAGACATCATCGTGAAGTCGCGCAACATGGCCGGCTTCGATGCACCGTACGTGCCGGGCTGGGACTGTCACGGCATGCCGATCGAAATCCAGATCGAAAAGCAGTTCGGCAAATCGCTGCCCGCGGCTCAAGTGCAGCAAAAGGCGCGCGCCTATGCGAGCGAGCAGATCGAGACGCAGAAGGCCGGCTTCAAGCGGCTCGGCGTGCTCGGGGATTGGGACAACCCGTATAAAACGATGAACTTTTCGAACGAGGCGGGCGAGATTCGCGCGCTCGCCAAGATTCTCGAAAAGGGCTACGTGTTCCGCGGCTTGAAGCCCGTGAATTGGTGTTTCGACTGCGGCTCCGCGCTCGCGGAGGCCGAGGTCGAGTACAAGGACCGCGTCGACCCGTCGATCAGCGTGCTGTTCCCGTTCGCCGAACCCGACAAAACGGCGCATGCGTTCGGCCTCTCTTCGCTGCCGCGCACCGAAGGCGGCATCGTCATCTGGACCACCACGCCGTGGACGATCCCGGCCAACCAGGCGCTGAACGTGCACCCCGAGCTCGACTACGCGCTCGTGGACACCGAGCGCGGCCTGCTCGTGCTCGCGCAAGAGCGCGTGCAAGCATCGCTCGAGGAGTTCGGCCTGGCGGGCAACGTCATCGCCACCGCATCCGGCGCGAAGCTCGTCAACCTGCGCTTTCACCATCCGCTCTCATCGGCGCACCTCGGCTATAAGCGTACCTCGCCGGTCTACTTGGGCGAATACGTCACGATCGATTCGGGCACGGGTATCGTCCACACCTCGCCGGCCTACGGCGTGGAAGATTTCCAGTCGTGCAAGTCGCACGGCATGGCCGATTCGGACATCATCAACCCGGTGATGGGCGATGGCCGCTATATCGAATCGCTGCCGCTATTCGGCGGACTCACCATTTGGGCCGCGAATCCGAAGGTGGTCGAGGCGCTCGCCGCCGCAGGCACGCTGCTGCATACGCAAAAGCACTCGCACAGCTACATGCACTGCTGGCGCCACAAGACGCCGATCATCTATCGCGCCACCTCGCAATGGTTCGCGGGCATGGACCTCACGCCGAACGACGGCGCGGCCACGCTGCGCGAAACGGCATTGGCCGGCGTGGAAGCCACCGCCTTCTTCCCGTCGTGGGGCAAGCAGCGTCTTTACAGCATGATCGCGAATCGCCCGGACTGGACCCTCTCGCGGCAGCGTCAATGGGGCGTACCGATGGCGTTTTTCGTCCATAAGGAAACGGGTGAATTGCATCCGCGCACGATCGAGTTGCTCGAGGCCGTCGCCCAGCGCGTCGAGCAAGGCGGCATCGAAGCATGGCAGACGCTGGACGCGCGCGAGCTGATCGGCGAGGACGCCAACCTCTATGAGAAGAACCGCGACACGCTCGACGTCTGGTTCGACTCGGGCACGACGCACTGGCACGTGCTGCGCGGCTCTCATCAAGCCGTCTCGCACTTCCCAGCCGATCTTTATCTCGAAGGCTCGGACCAACACCGCGGCTGGTTCCACTCGTCGCTGTTGACGGCGTCGATGCTCGACGGCCGCGCGCCGTATCGCGCACTGCTGACGCATGGCTTCACCGTGGACGGCGAAGGCCGCAAGATGAGCAAGTCGCTCGGCAACGGCGTCGACCCGCACGAAGTCGCGAACCGCCTCGGCGCCGAAATCATCCGCTTGTGGATCGCCTCGACCGACTATTCGGGCGAGCTTGCGATCTCCGAAGAGATTCTCAAGCGGGTGACCGAAAGCTATCGCCGCATTCGCAACACGCTGCGATTCCTGCTCGCCAATCTATCCGACTTCGATTTCGCCAAACATGCGCAGCCGGTCGCGCACTGGCTCGAGATCGATCGCTACGCCGCCGCGCTCGCCGCCGAACTGCAACAAGACATCCTCGCGCACTACGAGAAGTACGAGTTCCACCCCGTCGTCGCGAAGCTGCAGACGTTCTGCTCCGAAGATCTCGGCGGTTTCTACCTGGACGTGCTGAAGGACCGCCTCTACACGAGCGCGCCCGATTCGCCGGCGCGACGTTCGGCGCAAACGGTGCTCTATCACATCGCTCAAGGTTTGCTCCGGGTGATGGCGCCGTTCCTTTCGTTCACGGCGGAAGAAGCCTGGAAGGTGTTTCAACCGGGCAACGACACGATCTTCACGGAGACGTATTACGTCTACCCGGAGATCCCCGGCGCCGAAGCATTGCGCTCGAAATGGGCATTGCTGCGCGCGGTGCGCGGCAACGTGACAAAAGCGTTGGAAGAGGCGCGCGCGGCCGAGCAGATCGGCTCGTCCCTGCAAGCCGAAGTCACGATCCGTGCGACGGGGGCCGCCTACGATGCGCTCGCCAGCTTGGACGGCGATCTGAAGTTCGTGCTGATCACCTCCGATGCGAAGGTCGTGAAGGTCGATGCCGACTCCGAGGAAGGCGTCGACGTGGTCGCCTCGAAGTATCTGAAGTGCGAGCGCTGCTGGCACTATCGCGCCGACGTCGGCGCGAAGGCGGAACACCCGACGCTTTGCGGCCGCTGCTTCAGCAACCTGTTCGGCGAAGGCGAAAAACGGAGCGCGGCATAATGGCGAAATCACGTTCGATGCAAGCGAGCTGCGATTCCCTAGCCCCGTGGCTCGGTATCTCGTTGATCGTCATCTTGTTCGACCAGTTGACGAAGATCGCCGTCACCAAAGTATTTGCCTATGCCACGCCGCACGCGGTCACACCGTTCTTCAACTTCCTGCTGATTTTCAATCGCGGGGCGGCGTTCAGCTTTCTTTCCACCGCGAGCGGCTGGCAGCGCTGGGCGTTCACGGGGCTGGGCGTGATCGCCGCATGCGTCATCGTCTATTTGCTCAAGCGCCACGGCAATCAGCGCTTGTTTTGCACTGCGCTCGCGCTGATCATGGGGGGCGCGCTAGGCAATGTCATCGACCGCCTCGTGCACGGGCGAGTGATCGACTTCCTCGATTTCCATGTAGGCAATTGGCACTGGCCGGCATTCAACCTCGCGGACAGTGCGATCGTCATTGGCGCCGCACTGCTCGTGCTCGATGAGCTGCGGCGCGTGCGCGGCGCGCGCTGACGCGCTTCGGAGGCAAGCTTGGCAACCGCGGAACTCGCAGGCAAACATCTGCTGCTCGGCATGACGGGCGGCATCGCTAGCTACAAGATCGCCGAACTGACGCGCTTGATGACCAAGGCCGGCGCGACCGTCCAGGTCGCGATGACCGACGCGGCGACGCAGTTCATCACGCCGGTCACGATGCAAGCGCTCTCGGGCAGGCCCGTGTTCACGAGCCAATGGGACGCGCGCATCGACAACAACATGCCGCACATCGATCTATCGCGCGCGGCGCACGCGATCGTGATCGCGCCCGCATCGGCGGATTTCCTCGCCAAGCTCGCACACGGGCGCGCCGACGATCTGCTCTCGATCCTTTGCCTCGCCCGCGAGTGCCCGCTGCTCGTCGTGCCGGCGATGAACCGGCAGATGTGGGCGCATCCCGCTACCCAACGCAACGTCGCGCAATTGCGCGCCGACGGCGTCGTCATTCTTGGCCCCGACGCAGGGTCGCAGGCCTGCGGCGAGGTGGGCGAAGGCCGCATGATCGAGCCGGAAGATGCCTTCGAGGCGCTCGTCTCGTTCTTCCGGCCGAAGTTGCTCGCGGGCCGGCGCGTGCTCGTCACGGCCGGGCCGACGTTCGAGCCGATCGATCCGGTGCGCGGCATCACGAATCGTTCGAGCGGCAAGATGGGCTTCGCACTTGCGCGCGCTGCTCAGCAAGCCGGCGCCGAAGTGCGTTTGATCGCGGGTCCGGTCGCGCTGTCGACCCCTTGGGGCGTCGAGCGCGAAGACGTCGAAACCGCGCAGCAAATGTACGACGCCGTCATGCAGTCGGTGGCGGATTCGGACGTGTTCATCGCGGTGGCGGCGGTGGCCGACTGGCGCGTGACGCAAACGAGCGCGCACAAGATCAAGAAAACGGCGGGGCAAGCCGTCCCAACGCTTTCGTTCGTCGAAAATCCCGATATTCTCGCGACCGTTGCGAAACTGCCCAATGCGCCATACTGCGTCGGCTTCGCGGCCGAAAGCGGGGATTTGGCGGTCAACGGCGAGCAAAAACGCCTGAAGAAGAACGTCCCGCTAATCGTCGGCAATCTCGGACCGGCGACGTTCGGCCGCGACGATAACGAGGTGATCTTGTTCGATGCCACGGGTGCGACGCATTTGCCGCGCGCCGACAAAGACACGCTGTCAAGCGTGCTGATCGCCGAGATTGCGCGACGGCTACCCGATACGAGCCTCATTTCGTGATGGCCAAGCGCGACGCACCTATAGCTTAACGCGTGTGCTCGGCGCGAATCTGCACGGATCGCACCGGACATCGCACTGCGGCTTTTTCGCCCCCTTATCCATCCATGAAACTCGACCTGAAAATCCTCGACGCGCGCATGCGCGACTACCTCCCCGCCTATGCCACACCGGGCAGCGCGGGCCTTGACCTGCGCGCCGCGATAAAGGCGTCGATCACCCTCGAACCGGGGCAAACGGCACTCGTGCCGACCGGTCTCGCGATCCATGTCGGCGATCCTGGCTATGCGGCGCTGATCCTGCCGCGATCGGGCTTGGGCCACAAGCACGGGATCGTGCTCGGCAATCTAGTCGGCTTGATCGATTCCGATTACCAGGGAGAGCTGATGATCTCGACGTGGAATCGCGGCCATACGATGTTCACGTTGAATCCCATGGAACGCCTCGCGCAGCTCGTCATCGTGCCCGTCGTGCAGGCCCAGTTCAATATCGTCGACGAATTCCCCGCAAGCGAACGCGGCGCGGGCGGGTTCGGCAGCACGGGCAAGCATTGATCGCACGCGCGGGCCTGTTCACGCGCGCAAACGAAAACGGCGCTTCGAACTACGAAGCGCCGTTTTCTTTGGCGAACCCCAATCCGCCAGTGCTGCTCGTCTACTCGACTTCGACCGTCTCCGGGCTCGCATTACGCGGCGCGGCATTCTCGTCGAACGTCAACTGCACTTTGTCGCTTTCATCGACATCGACCGTAACGCGTCCGCCGCTCATGAGTTTGCCGAACAGCAACTCATCGGCAAGCGCGCGGCGGATCGTGTCTTGGATCAAGCGCTGCATCGGGCGTGCGCCCATGAGCGGATCGAAGCCGTGCTTGGCCAAGTGTTTGCGCAGCGCGTCGGTGAAGAGCGCATCGACTTTCTTCTCGTGCAACTGATCTTCGAGTTGCATGAGGAACTTGTCGACCACGCGCATGATGATTTCCTCATCGAGCGAGCGGAAGCTGATGACTGCGTCGAGACGGTTGCGGAACTCGGGCGTGAACATCCGCTTGATGTCGGCCATCTCGTCGCCGGTTTCGCGACGCGAGGTGAACCCGATCGAGCCTTTCTGCATCGACTCGGCGCCGGCATTGGTCGTCATGATGATGATGACGTTGCGGAAGTCGGCCTTGCGACCGTTGTTGTCCGTCAGCGTGCCGTGATCCATCACCTGTAGCAACACGTTGAAGATATCCGGATGCGCTTTCTCGATTTCGTCGAGCAACAGCACGCAGTGCGGTTTCTTCGTCACCGCCTCGGTCAACAGCCCGCCCTGATCGAAGCCGACGTATCCCGGCGGCGCACCGATCAAGCGGCTGACGGCATGGCGCTCCATGTACTCCGACATGTCGAAGCGAATCAACTCGATGCCGAGCGTGAACGCCAACTGGCGCGCGACTTCGGTCTTGCCGACGCCCGTCGGACCGGAGAACAGGAACGAGCCGATCGGCTTATCGGTTTTACCGAGACCCGCCCGCGCCATCTTGATGGCGGCGGCCAGCGCATCGATGGCCGGATCTTGACCGAACACGACCGATTTCAAATCGCGATCGAGCGTCTGCAGCTTGCTGCGGTCGTCCTGCGACACGCTTTGCGCCGGCACCCGCGCGATCTTGGAGATGATTTCCTCGATCTCGCCCTTGCCGATCGTCTTCTTCTGCTTGGACTTGGGCAAAATGCGCTGCGCTGCCCCGGCTTCGTCGATCACGTCGATCGCCTTGTCGGGCAAATGCCGATCGGTGATGAAGCGGGCCGACAATTCGGCAGCGGCCGACAGCGCACCCGACGAATACTTGACGCCGTGATGCTCTTCGAAGCGCGACTTGAGCCCGCGCAGGATCGCGACCGTTTGCTCGACGGTGGGCTCAGTCACGTCGATCTTCTGGAAACGCCGCGACAGCGCCGCATCCTTTTCGAAGATGCCGCGGTATTCGGTGAAGGTCGTCGCGCCGATGCACTTGAGCGTGCCCGAGGACAGCGCCGGCTTGAGCAGGTTCGATGCGTCGAGCGTCCCGCCCGATGCGGCGCCCGCGCCGATCAGCGTATGGATTTCGTCGATGAACAGAATGGCGTGCGGACGCTCTTTGAGCTCTTTGAGCACGGTTTTCAAGCGCTGCTCGAAATCGCCGCGATACTTCGTGCCGGCCAAGAGCGCGCCCATGTCGAGCGAATACACCTGCGCATCGGCCAGGATGTCGGGAACTTCCCCGCGCGTGATGCGCCAAGCGAGGCCCTCGGCGATCGCCGTCTTGCCCACGCCGGCTTCGCCCACGAGCAGCGGGTTGTTCTTGCGGCGGCGGCAAAGCACCTGCACGACACGCTCGACTTCCGACTCGCGCCCGATCAGCGGATCGATGCGCCCGTCCTTGGCCATCTGATTCAGATTCTGCGTGAACTGTGCAAGCGGCGTTTCCTTCTGCGAAGCGGCGTCTTCCGCCTCGGCGTTGGCGTCACCCGCCTTGGCCGGATCGCTGCTGCTCGTCTTCGCAATGCCGTGCGAAATGAAGTTCACGACGTCGAGCCGCGTCACGCCCTGCTGTTGCAGATAATAGACGGCGTGCGAATCCTTCTCGCCGAAGATCGCGACCAGCACGTTCGCACCCGTGACTTCCTTCTTGCCGTTCGACGTCGACTGCACATGCATGATCGCGCGCTGAATCACGCGCTGAAAGCCAAGCGTGGGCTGCGTGTCGACATCGTCGGTGCCAGGCACCGTCGGGGTATTGTCGTGGATGAAATTGCGTAGGTTTTGGCGCAAATCTTCGATGTTGGCCGCGCACGCGCGCAACACTTCGGCGGCCGTCGGATTGTCCAGCAACGCCAGCAACAGATGTTCGACCGTGATGAACTCATGCCGGGCCTGGCGTGCTTCCATGAACGCCATGTGCAGGCTGACTTCCAGTTCCTGGGCAATCATGCTTCCTCCATCACGCACTGCAGCGGATGCCCTGCCTGCCGTGCGTGGGTAACTACTTGCTCGACCTTGGTCGACGCGATGTCCCGCGTATAGACCCCACATACCCCCCGCCCTTCGCGATGCACCTTCAGCATGATCTGCGTAGCGGTCTCTCTATCTTTATTGAAGTATTCCTGCACGATCATCACGACAAATTCCATTGGCGTGAAATCGTCATTGAGCAAGACGACCTTATACATGGACGGCGGTTTCAGCGCTTTTTCCTGCCGCTCCAGTACGGTGCCATCCTGCTTGTCCGGGATAATCGCCATACACCCATTCTAAACAACTCGGACGGGCTCGCAATCCTGCCAAAACCCGACCGAACGGTTGGTGGACCGGGCCGCCGCCGCCCCGCGCCCACTCGCGCGCCGATCGCTGCCGCTTCCCGCATCATGCGCCTATTCGCGCCGCCGCCATTCTCGCCGCCGCGGCTTGCCGCCGCATCGATCCTAGCGACCGCTTCGAGTATCGCACAGAGCGTGCCGAGCTTCTCGACGCCCACCCCGGCCGCCGGCCGCGCTTCGCGGTATCGGGCGCCGGACCCATCTGAGTCGATTATGCGACTTTTCAAGAGCCGCCGCTTGCGCTAGCGCACAAACTCTGCGCGGAAGAAACCCTGAAAATCAGTGCTCGAAGCAACGCTCCATCCAACATCTCAAAATTCACTTGACACCTGCTTAAAGAGATCCAACAATCAAGCTGGCACTTTTTTCGGCTAGCCGCAAGAAGTGGACGTACGAAAAAAAATGCCGAGGTGAGCTAGTGCGGAGGGGGCGGCCGCTTTCGAGGCGGCTGTCGAGCTTTTCGAGCAGGCTCGTGGGACATGAGTTACAGGGGAAGTTGGCATGGCAACTGGTACGGTCAAATGGTTCAATGACGCGAAAGGCTTCGGATTCATCACGCCCGATGAAGGCGGCGAGGATCTGTTTGCGCACTTCTCGGCCATCCAAATGAACGGTTTCAAAACGCTCAAGGAAGGTCAGAAGGTGAGCTTTGAGGTCGTCCAAGGACCGAAGGGCAAGCAGGCGTCGAACATTCAGTCTGCAGCTTAAGACTGCCTCGACGGCAGCGCCTATGAAAGCCCGGCTTCGGCCGGGTTTTTTTCGTCCATCCATCGAACAAAAAAGCGGCGATCTAAACACCGTCAGACCGTCGTCGAATTCTATATGACCCGCGTTGCGGATGAACTGCAGCACGGCTCGCCCAGCCCGTCCCTCGCTCAACGGATGCGCTAGACACGCGTCGCGATGGCGCGAGCATTTTGACGTTCCTGTGCATCGTCGTACACGTCGTTCTTCTCGCGTTTGCCCACCGCAAGGACGAGCACGGTGATGGTCTCGTCTTCCACCCGGTAGACCAGGCGGTAGCCCTTGGCTCGCAGCTTGATGCGGTAGCAGTCTTTCATCCTTCGAAGAGCGTCGTGCTGGACGCGCGGGTTTTCAAGCCGCTCGTCCAGCTTCTTCGCAAACTGCCGCTTGAGATCGGCACCGAGCTTTGCCCACTCCTTCGCTGCCGATTCAAGGAACTCCAGGCTATACGGCATGGATGTCCACCTTCACGCGGCGCTCGTTCTCGCGCTCCTTGATCACCTCGATCAGCCTCAGTTCGTCGAGGTCGTCGAGGATCTTCTCGTACTCCGCGGGCGAGAGGATGTAGGCCACCGGCTTGTTGCGGTTCAGCAGGGCGATGGGCTGGCCTTCAGCAGCTTCGATCACAGCATTGGGGTTGGCCTTCAGCTCGGAGATACCAACCGACTGCCGTGCAAGGATGACTTCCATAGCGCCCTCATAAAAGACCTATTAAAAGCCCGACATTAGGCCTCTTAAATGGACCTGTCAACTCTTGTGGAGCAGGCCGTCGTCGCCCAGGTACAGGTCGCGTCGACCCGGCGCTCTTGAAGGCCTCCGTCAGTGAATCGCGCAGCTCGCGCGGCAGCTGGCCGCGCTCCCAAAGTGGAGAAATAACGAGGATGACGGACGACCCAAAACAAAAAGCGCCGAGAGATCAGGGGATCTAACGGCGCTTTTCCCTTCTACCCTTCTACATCAGGGTCGATGAAACCCGCTTACATATTCTCGATCATCACCTGACCGAAGCCCGAGCAGGAAACCTGCGTCGCGCCTTCCATCAAACGCGCGAAGTCGTACGTCACGCGCTTTTGCAGAATCGACTTCTCCATCGACGAGATGATCACGTCGGCCGCTTCCGTCCAACCCATATGGCGAAGCATCATCTCGGCCGACAGGATCTCCGAGCCCGGGTTCACGTAGTCCTTGCCCGCGTACTTGGGCGCCGTGCCGTGCGTGGCTTCGAACATCGCTACCGAATCCGACATATTCGCGCCCGGGGCGATGCCGATGCCGCCGACTTGCGCAGCCAGTGCGTCCGAGATGTAGTCGCCGTTCAAGTTCAGCGTGGCGATGACGTCGTATTCCGCCGGGCGCAGCAAGATTTGCTGCAGGAATGCATCGGCGATCACGTCCTTCACGACGATATCGTTGCCCGTCTTCGGGTTCTTGAACTTCATCCACGGGCCGCCGTCGATCAGTTCCGCACCGAATTCCTTCTGAGCAAGCGCATAGCCCGCGTCGCGGAATGTGCCTTCGGTGAACTTCATGATGTTGCCCTTATGCACGAGCGTGACCGAGCGGCGATCGTTGTCGATCGCGTACTGGATCGCCTTGCGCACCAGACGCTCCGTGCCTTCGCGCGAAACCGGCTTGATGCCGATGCCCGAGGTTTCGGGGAAGCGAATCTTCTTCACGCCCATTTCTTCGCGCAGGAACTTGATGACCTTCTTGGCCTGCTCCGATTCCGCCGCCCATTCGATACCGGCATAGATGTCTTCCGAGTTCTCGCGGAAGATCACCATGTGGGTCTTCTCCGGCTCGCGCACCGGCGAAGGAACACCCTTGAAATATTGCACAGGACGCAGGCAGACATACAGGTCTAGGTCTTGACGCAATGCGACGTTCAACGAGCGGATGCCGCCGCCGACGGGCGTCGTGAGCGGGCCCTTGATCGAGACGACGTACTCTTTGAGCACTTGCAGGGTTTCTTCGGGCAGCCAGACGTCCGGGCCGTAGATCTTGGTCGCCTTCTCACCGGCGTAGATTTCCATCCAGTGGATCTTGCGCTTGCCGCCATACGCCTTTTCGACCGCCGCGTCGACGACCTTGATCATCACGGGCGTGATATCGAAGCCCGTGCCGTCACCCTCGATGTACGGAATGATCGGCTGATCGGAAACGTTGAGCGAAAAGTCCGCGTTGACGGTGATCTTGTCACCGCCCGTCGGAACCTTGATGTGCTGATACGGCATGATCGACTCCAGTGTTGGCTGTGCGGGTGGAAAGCAGCGATACGCGGCAATGCGCAACGGAACGTTCATCGCCCGTGCGCCGACGCGCAGCACTTGCCCAATTTTCGGTTCGGCGCTCGATGCGGCAGCGCCCATGCGGCTGGATGGCTATTCTAGCCCACGTCGAATAGCCGGCGGCGCAAGCATGAGCATGCGCCCGGCGCCAGCGCAATGGCCCGGCAAGCGAGGCGGTCAGTCTTGGGTCTTATATAAGACAAAAGACTTAGGCTTTCCGTATTATGCATTAAGATTCCGCCATTTGCCATAGACGCGCCCGGCAACGCTGCGCCAGGCGCGCAAAGGCACGGGCGCTGCGCCGCTCGCGGCTCGTACTTTTCGATTTTCGGCGAGTGCGCGCCTCTGCACTCGCTTCTTCACTCATTCACATGCGCCTCATCGCCCTCAACAAACCGTTCGGCACGATCTGCCAGTTCTCGCCGCACGAGCGCCACGCGTCGCTCGGCGACTGGGTGGACGTTCCAGGCGTCTATCCCGCCGGACGGCTCGACGCCGACAGCGAAGGGCTGCTGCTGCTCACCGACGACGGCGCCTTGCAGGCGCGCATTGCCGAACCGCGTCACAAGCTCGTCAAGCGTTATTGGGCGCAAGTGGAAGGCGAGCCCGATCGGGCGGCGCTCGCCAAGTTGGAGGCTGGCGTCGACCTAGGCGATTACATGACGCGTCCGTGTCATGCGCGCGTCATCGAAGAGCCCGCGGCGCTCTGGCCTCGCGTTCCGCCCATCCGCTACCGCGCAGCGATCCCCACTACATGGATCGAGCTCGAAATCACCGAAGGCAAGAATCGACAGGTGCGGCGCATGACCGCAGCCGTCGGCTTTCCCACGTTGCGCCTCGTACGCGCGGGCATCGGTGCGCTCGACCTGACGACGCTGGGCCTCGCCCCCGGCCAATGGTGCGAATTGCCGCACCGCGCACCCTGGGAGGGCATGGCTCCGCGCAAACGCGCCAGACGGCCGGCCGAGTGAGCGCAGTTCGCTAACGTATTGCGCCAGCACGTTTTTTTGCTTTTGGGCGTGCCCGAGGGCACCCCCGCAGCGCCTCGCTCAGCCCGCATTCGAAGCGGCCTGCCGCAGGTTCGTCAAACTCGCGTCAACCGCCGGCGCGCATCGCGCGTTATCCGACGCAGATGCCGCTAGAAAGCTATCCGGCATTCGCGTTCGGCCCCGCCGCCCGGTGTTTGTTTTCACCAAGCGGAACGTCGACCGAAGCGCTCGCAGACGCGTCGGCAAATTTGTTTGATGCGGCTGTCAACCGAAAGGTGGATGGCACGTTTACCGACTTGACTCATTGACCGGGTCATTTGGTTAATTAACTAAAGCTGAGGATTTACAAATGAGCAAACTGATCGCCGCTCTGGTCGCTGGCCTGTTCGCAACGGCTGCTTTCGCACAAGCTTCGGCTCCGGAAGCCTCGGCTCCGGCCGCCGCTACGGCCCCCGCCAAGAAGCACGTCAAGAAGCACGTCAAGAAGCACGTCAAGAAGGCTGCCAAGGCAGAAGCCGCTTCGGGCGCTTCGGAGTAAGTTTGTTGTAACGACGCAGTCAAGAACCAGCAGTACTGCCGTTCTTTACGGCGTTGCAAGGCAGGTGGCCGCAAGGCGCCTGCCTTTTTCTTTTCTTTTCTTTTCTTGTTTTGGCGCATGCACTTTGCTCGGCTCGCGCCCGCTCGCGTAACATGCGCGGGTTCTCGTCGTCCAAAAGGAAGGAGTCTTCTCGTGCGATTCTCGATTCGCTCGTGGCAGGCGCGTTTCGCTGCCGTCGCTTTGTCCGCCTTTGCGCTCGCGGCCGTGCAACTCGCACCAGGCCCGGCCTTTGCCCAAACCCTGCCCGCCGGCGCCAAGCCGCCCGAGGCATTCCCGCACGTGAAGTTGACCGCCGGCATGTTCGTGATCGATGCGGCCGTCGCGGCCAACGACCCCGACCGCGAGCAAGGGCTCATGTACCGGACTCAACTCGCGCCGAACGAAGGCATGCTGTTCGTCTTCGGTGAAAACGCCGTTCACTGCTTTTGGATGAAGAACACGCTGATCCCGTTGTCGATCGCCTTCATGCGAGCCGACGGTACGATCACCGATATCGACGAAATGCAGGCCGAGACCACCAACAATCACTGTCCGCGCAACAACGGCGTCTACGCGCTCGAAATGTCCAAAGGCTGGTTCGCCGCGAAAGGCATCAAACCCGGCATGAAGCTCGACGGGCTGCCGCGGCCGCAGTAGCCGCGCGCGGCTGCCGTGCGCGGCGCCACGCTTGGCTGCGCCCGGCAACGACACGCCGTTCTTTTCACGCCGTTCTTCTCGCGGTCGCTTTTCGCAGTCCTTTATTACGCATCGCCGCCATCCGGCAGCGAGCCGTCCTTTTCGTTCGTGCATGCTTCCTGCAAAAGGCTTGGGCAGGCGCTATGCTTGTAAGTCTGCAACACCCGCACGCGCCGCGTACCGGCGGGATCCGATCCCGGCTTTCGCGGCGCCCCTATTCCAAGGAGATCGACGTGCCCCGCAAGACTCCCATCGAGCGCTATCGAAACATCGGCATCAGCGCTCACATCGATGCCGGCAAGACCACGACCACCGAACGCATCCTGTTCTACACCGGCGTGAGCCATAAGATCGGCGAGGTTCACGAGGGCGCGGCCGTAATGGACTGGATGGAGCAGGAGCAGGAGCGCGGCATCACGATCACGTCCGCCGCGACGACGGCGTTTTGGAAAGGCATGGCCGGCAACTACCCCGAACACCGGATCAACATCATCGATACGCCAGGACACGTCGACTTTACGATCGAAGTGGAGCGCTCAATGCGCGTGCTCGACGGCGCCTGCATGGTGTACGACTCGGTCGGCGGCGTGCAGCCACAGTCGGAAACGGTGTGGCGCCAGGCCAATAAGTACAAGGTGCCGCGCATCGCATTCGTCAACAAAATGGATCGCGTCGGCGCGGACTTCTTTCGTGTCCAGCGCCAAATCGGCGAGCGTCTCAAAGGCGTCGCCGTGCCGATCCAAATCCCCGTCGGCGCCGAAGAGCACTTCCAAGGCGTGATCGATCTCGTCAAGATGAAAGCGATCATCTGGGACGAGGAAAGCCAGGGCGTGAAGTTCGAGTACCGCGACATTCCGGAGAACCTGCGCGCAAGCGCCGAAGAATGGCGCGAGAAGATGGTCGAGGCCGCCGCCGAGGCAAGCGAAGACCTGCTCGAAAAGTACCTCGAGGATCACACGTCGCTAACCGAAGCCGAAATCAAGGGCGGCTTGCGCAAGCGCACGATCGCCAACGAGATCGTGCCGATGCTGTGCGGCAGCGCCTTCAAGAACAAGGGCGTGCAGGCGATGCTCGACGCCGTCATCGATTACCTGCCCTCGCCCATCGACGTGCCCGCGATTCTCGGCCACGATGAAGACGACAAGGAAGCGGAACGCCACCCGAGCGACGAAGAGCCGTTCTCCGCGCTCGCGTTCAAGATCATGACCGATCCGTTCGTCGGCCAACTGATCTTCTTCCGGGTGTATTCGGGCATCGTCAACTCCGGCGACACCGTCCTTAATTCGACCAAGAACAAGAAGGAGCGCGTCGGGCGAATTTTGCAGATGCACGCGAACGACCGCAAAGAAATCAAAGAGGTCTATGCGGGCGACATCGCGGCCGCAGTCGGCTTGAAGGAAGCGACGACGGGCGACACGCTGTGCGACCCCGCCCAGCCGATCATCCTCGAGCGCATGATTTTCCCCGAGCCCGTGATCTCGCAAGCGGTCGAGCCGAAGACGAAAGCCGACCAGGAAAAGATGGGCATCGCGCTCAATCGTCTGGCACAGGAAGATCCTTCGTTCCGCGTGCAGACCGATGAGGAATCGGGGCAGACGATCATCTCGGGCATGGGCGAGTTGCACCTCGAAATCCTCGTCGACCGGATGAAACGCGAGTTCGGCGTGGAGGCGACCGTCGGCAAGCCGCAAGTGGCCTACCGCGAAACGGTCCGCACCAGCGCCGAAGATGTCGAAGGCAAGTTCGTCAAGCAATCGGGCGGGCGCGGTCAGTATGGCCACGTCGTCATCAAGCTCGAGCCACAGCCGCCGGGCAAGGGCTACGAGTTCGTCGACGCGATCAAAGGCGGCGTCGTGCCGCGCGAGTACATTCCCGCGGTCGACAAGGGCATTCAGGAAACGCTCAAGAGCGGCGTGCTGGCCGGCTACCCCGTCGTGGACGTCAAAGTGACGCTCACCTTCGGTTCGTATCACGACGTCGATTCGAACGAAAACGCCTTCCGCATGGCGGGCTCGATGGCGTTCAAGGACGGCATGCGGCGCGCCAAGCCCGTCCTGCTCGAACCGATGATGGCCGTCGAAGTCGAGACGCCCGAGGATTTCATGGGCAACGTCATGGGCGATCTCTCCAGCCGGCGCGGCATCGTGCAAGGCATGGACGACATCGCGGGCGGCGGCGGCAAGGTCATTCGTGCCGAGGTGCCGCTGGCGGAGATGTTCGGCTATTCGACTTCGCTGCGCTCGCTGACGCAAGGCCGCGCGACCTATACGATGGAGTTCAAGCATTACGCCGAAACGCCCGCGAACGTATCGGAAGCCATCGTCAATTCCAAAGGGAAGTAGCGGAAACAGCGCCCGCCAGCAGGCCCCGGCCAGTGCCGGAGCCGTGCTCGGGCGCTGCGGCAATTGTCGAGCCCGCCGGGGCGCCGCACGCCCGGCGGGTTTTTTTCGTTAAACTGCAAACGCATTCGTCGTCGCCGTACCGCTCGTCAACGCCGCAATGCTCCTTGCGAGCGCGCCTCCCACACGAATCGGAACCCATCGATGAAGAACCCCACAGCGCTTGGCTTGTCTCTGGCTGCGGCTCGCCGCGATGCCGACGAACTCGGCAATCACGCCATCGACGAATTCCTCGCTCACCGCATCTCCCGCCGCGATTTGCTTCGCTATGCGAGCGTTCTGGGCTGCTCGAGCATCGTCTTGGCGGCGAGCGGCCTGGCGGTGCCCGCACACGCGCAAGCGGCCGGAGCGGGCTCGGGCAATGCCACCATCCGCGTCGCGCACTTGACGCCCGCGGGACGCGTCGACCCGCTAACCGTGGCCGATGCGGCCGGGCTCGCGTTGATCGCGCAAACGGGTGAGTTTCTGATCGACGACGTGGGCGGCGCCGCACCGCTCAAGCCCGCGTTGGCGTTGTCGTGGCGCACGAATGAGAAGGGCGACGTCTGGACCTTCAAGCTGCGGCAAAACGTCAAATTTCATGACGGCAAACCCTTCGGGGCAAGAGACGTTGCCGCCACGTTCGACAAGCTCGCCGATACGGCGAGCGGCTCGGCCGCGCTCTCCGTCTTCAAGGGCGTCCTGTCGAAGGGCGGCGCGCGCGTCGTCGACGATCATACGATCGAGTTTCACCTTGATGCGCCGAACGGCAACTTCCCCTACTACGTCTCCTCGGACAATTACAACGCGGTCATCCTGCCCGCCGATTTCAAGGGCGACTACGAGACGAGCTTCATCGGCACGGGGCCGTTCAAGTTAGAGCGATACGAGGCCAAGCGTAGCGCATCGTTCGTGCGCAATCCGGATTATTGGGGCGACAAAGCGCTGCCCGAGCGCGTGCAGTTCGTCTTCTACGCCGATAGCCAAGCACAGATTCTTGCGTTGCAAGGACGGCAAGCCGATGTCATGGGCGATCTGACCGTGCAAGGCGGGCTGGGCATCCTGAACAATCCCGAATTCGTCGTGCAAGGCGTCAAGTCGAGCGCGCATCGGCAGATTCACATGCGGTGCGACACGGCGCCGTTCAACGATAAGCGCGTGCGGCAAGCGCTTGCCCTCGCGGTCGATCGGGACGTGCTCGTGCGCGGCCTATTCAAAGGGCGAGCCGTCGTGGGCAACGACAACCCGTTCGCGCCGATCTTCCCATCGACCAATCCGTCCGTGCCGCAACGCGGCCACGACGTTGCGCAGGCGAAGAAATTGCTGGCGCAGGCGGGGCATCCCAACGGGTTCGCCGCGACCTTGACGACGGAGAAATTCATGGAGATTCCCGATCTGGCTGTCGTCCTGCAAAACGCGCTTAAGGCGATCGGCGTTGCGCTCACGTTGAAGGTGGAAAGCCAAAGCCAGTACTACGGCAAGGGAAGCTTCGGCAGCTCCGATTGGCTCGACGCGCCGCTCGGCATCACCGATTACGGCCACCGCGGCGTGCCCAATCTGTTCTTGAATGCGCCTCTCGTCAGCAGTGGCGCATGGAACGCGGCTCATTTCAAGGACCCCGATTACGACAAGCTGGTCGGCCAGTTCGTCGCTGCGATCGACGTCGCGTCGCAAAAGCGCATCGCCGGCGAAATCGAGACGCTGTTGCTCGATCGAACGCCCGTGATCATTCCGTACTTCTTCGATCAACTCATCGCCATGCGCAAAAACGTGACCGGGGTGCGCTTCACGGCCATCTCCCAACTCTATTTCGATCGTGCCCAATTGAAGGCATGACAAGGTAGCGCGTGCGCAGGCAGACGAATAGTCAGCACGCCGAGCCAAACCTCAACGGACCGACTACGCCGCCACGATGTCCGATACCGCTTTTTCGTCACGCCGTCATGCGGCCCGCGGCAGCGCCGAGCGCATCGCTCGCTTTCTCGCGGGCCGGTTTGCGCTATCGCTTGTGACGCTGTGGCTGCTGTCGATGATCGTCTTCGCGCTCGGTCAACTACTGCCCGGCGATATCGGCCGCGCGATCTTGGGTCCGCTAGCCGATGCGCGGGCCGTCGCCGCGCTCGATCATCAGCTCGGCGCCGATCGGCCCGTGCTCGTGCAATACACGCATTGGATCGGGCATTTCTTGCGCGGCGACATGGGCAATTCATACGCGTACCGCTCGCCCGTCGCACCCTTCGTCGCACACGCCCTGCTCAACTCGGCCAAGCTCGGCGCACTCGCGTTCGTCGTCGTCGTCCCGCTCGCGATCGCCGCCGGCGTCTGGGCCGCCCTGCACGAGGGCCGGTGGCTCGACCGCACGATCATGATCGTCGGCTTGTCGGCCACCGTCGTACCCGAGTTCGTCTCGTCGATCGCGCTCATCCTCGTGTTCGCGATTTGGCTGCGCTGGCTGCCGAGCGAAGCCGGATTTCCGGACGATGCAGGTGCGCTGACGGTATTGCGGCATTTGATCCTGCCCGCCATCCCGCTGGTTTTCGTTTTCTTCGGCTATATCGCGAAGATGGCGCGCGCGGGCACGGTCGAGGCGATCGATGCCGATTACACACGCACGGCCGTGCTCAAGGGATTGCCCGGGCGCGTCGTCCTCGTTCGCCACGTGTTGCCCAATGCGTTGATGCCGACGATCACCGTCGCTGCCACGCAACTCGGCTATATGGTGGGCGGGCTCGTCGTGGTCGAGACGCTATTCCATTATCAAGGGATCGGTTCGCTGATCTACAACGCTGCGATGGCCAAAGACTTTCCGATGCTCGAGGCAGGCGTGCTCGCGGTCGGCGTCGTCTATATGGTCGCGAATCTCATCGCCGACGCGCTGATCGCCGTGCTGGATCCGCGCATTCGCCTTGGAGGCGCGCAATGAACGGCGCAGTGGAGCCCGCCGACGCGCCGGCAGCAAGCGAGCGTGCGCTGCAGGCGGCGCGCTTCGAAACGTTGCGCGCACTCTTGCGCTCGCCGGCGTTTCTCGTGGGCGCGGCGATCCTGCTCTTCTGGGTCGCTTGCGCCATCTTCGGCCCACTGCTCGCGCCGCTCGATCCGTATGCCTCCGATCCCCTCAATTCGCTCTCGCCGCCCGATCGCGCGCACTGGTTCGGCACGGACCAGCTCGGCCGCGACATATTTTCACGCGTCATCGTGGGGGCGCGCGATATCTTGACGATCGCCCCGCTCGCGACGCTCGTCGGCACCGTCGGCGGCACAGCGCTGGGTCTCCTAGTCGGCTATTTCGGCGGATGGCTCGACAATGCCTTGGGCCGCCTGATCGATGCGTTGCTGGCCCTGCCGCTCGTCGTGCTCGCTCTTGCGGCGCTAGCCGCGCTCGGCGCATCGAATGCGACCGTCGTGCTCGTCATCGGACTGACCTTCACGCCGATCACGGCGCGCACCGTGCGCGCGGCCGTGTTGGCCGAGCGTCATCTCGACTATGTCGACGCGGCCCAACTGCGCGGCGAGCGCGCGCCCTACATCATGTTCGCCGAGATCTTGCCGAACGTGCTGCCGCCCGTCATCGTCGAAGCCACGGTGCGCCTGGGCTATGCGATCTTCGCGGTCGCCACGCTCTCGTTTCTCGGCTTCGGCATTCAGCCGCCGTCGGCCGACTGGGGTTTGGCCTTGTCCGAATCGTATGCGCTGATGACAGGCGGGGCTTGGTGGACCGTCGTATTCGATGCGGGGGCCATCGCCACACTCGTCGTCGGCGTCAATCTCGTGGCCGACAGCGTGCAGGGAGTGTTCGACCGGTGAGCGCCGCACCCCGCACCTATCCCGCCTTCGACACCCCGGCAAGCGGCGAGGACGATGCGCTCGCCGTCGTGGGCCTGAGCGTCGCCTATCGCGTGCGCGGCCGCGAGCGCGAGGTCCTGCACGACGTGACGTTCCGCGTGCGCCGCGGCGAGGCGTATGGCTTGGTCGGCGAATCGGGCTGCGGCAAGTCCACGGTAGCGCTCACGGCGCTCGCTTATCTCCCGCGCAACGGCAGCATCACCGCGGGCCGCATCTCGATCGCGGGATGCGATGTCGGGTCGCTTTCGGCCGGCGCTTTGCGCTCGATGCGCGCGCACACGGTGTCGATGGTCTATCAAGATCCTTCGCGCGCGCTCAACCCGTCGCTGACGATCGGCCGTCAGGTGTCCGAAGCGTTCGAAGTGGCGGGCGCCACGCGTGCCGCTGCCTTCGCGCGCGCGCTCGAGATGCTGCGCCACGTGCGCATCGCCGCGCCGGAGCGCGTGATGGCCAGCTATCCGCATCAACTCTCGGGCGGCATGCAGCAACGGGTCGTGATTGCGATGGCGTTGGCGTCCAAGCCGGCGCTATTGATTCTCGACGAGCCGACCACGGGCCTGGACGCGACCGTGGAGGCCGAAGTGCTCGACCTCGTCGCGAGGCTGCGCGAAGAATTCGGCACCGCGGTGCTCTTCATCAGCCACAATTTGGCTGTGATCGGCCGCATGTGCAGTCGCGTGGGCGTGCTGTATGCGGGCCGTC
This sequence comes from Paraburkholderia sp., assembly GCA_004322045.1. Classification (GTDB taxonomy): domain Bacteria; phylum Pseudomonadota; class Gammaproteobacteria; order Burkholderiales; family Burkholderiaceae; genus Trinickia. Next base: position 2,059 of record SCRN01000045.1, on the reverse strand, counting down.
TCGTCGAAGAAGGCGCGACCGCGGACGTGTTCGGCGCACCGAGCCATCCGTATACCGTCGGCTTGCTGCGGTGCTTGCCTAGCGAAGGACGCAGCAAAGACGAAGAACCGCTCGACACGATAGCAGGCAGCCTGCCGCCGCCCGGCGCCATGATCGCTGGCTGCGCCTTCGCGCCGCGTTGCCGATTGGCCGACGAGCGCTGCCGGCGCGAGGCCCCGCCGCCACAGCGATTTCATGCCGAGCACGGAACGCAGATGTCGCGTTGCCATTACTACGAGCAAGCCAGCACGCTGGCTCACGCCGTGACACCGCCCGCTCGAGCCGACGCCGCCGCCGATGGGCCGGGGCACGCGCCACTTGCATTGCACGCGGCGCATTTGTCGAAGACGTTCGACGCATCGGGCACGCCGATGCGCGCAGTGGACGACGTATCGCTCGATCTCGCCGCCGGCGAGACGCTCGGGCTAGTGGGCGAATCGGGCAGCGGCAAGACGACGCTCGCCAAGCTGCTCGTGGGCTTGCTCGCGCCGGATCCAGGCGCCACGCTGGAACTCGACGGCAAACCGCTGTCCGCGCATGTGGCAGGTCGCGACGACGAGCAGGTCAAGTCACTGCAAATCGTGTTTCAGAATCCCGACTCTGCGCTCAATCGCGCCCATTCGGTCAAACGGCTGATAGGCCGCGCGCTATCCAAGCTCGGCGCTCTGCGGGGACGCGCACATGGTGCGCGGCTTGCCACGCTCGCACACGCCGTACGGCTGCCTACGCGATACCTCGATGCGCGGACGCGGCAACTCTCGGGCGGACTGAAGCAGCGTGTCGCGATCGCGCGGGCATTCGCCGGCGACCCTCGCGTAGTTGTGTGCGATGAGCCCACCTCTGCGCTCGACGTCTCCGTGCAAGCGGCAATTTTGAACCTGTTGACCGATTTGCAGCGCGAACGCGGCGTCAGCTACGTGTTCATTTCTCACGATCTGCACGTGGTGCGCTACATCTCCGATCGCATCGCTGTGCTGTATCTCGGCAAACTGCTCGAGATCGGGCCCGCGCACGCGGTCTTCGACGGACCGCATCATCCTTACACCGAAGCGCTGCTATCGGCGATGCCAACCTTCGGTCCGCCGAACGCGCAAACGAACGCGCGCATTCGTTTGGCAGGCGACCCGCCGAGCGGGGCGGCCCCCCCCTCCGGCTGCGTGTTTCATCCGCGCTGCCCGCGCAAACTCGGCGCCATCTGCGCGGAACGCGACCCGCCGTTCACCGACGCCGGCGAGGGTCATCGAATTCGCTGCCACATTCCCGTGCACGATCTGCGCGCGCTGCAACGAGAAACACAAAGCGCGTAGGCGCGGCGCCACCCGGCGCTCCGTGCACGGCCGTTTGTTCCACAGATCCACTCGTTCCCACGCCTTCGTCTGGAACCGCTCATAAGACGAGCGATGTCGCGTTTCACGCGTGAAACGCTTTGAGGCGCATTTCGCTTCGCGAATTTGCAGCGCCACCCCTACGCCTAGATGTGGCGCGCTCCGGCGCGCGATGGCACGGTTATCGCGAGACGCCTCGCGTAGCCGCCTAACCGATGTGCGTGTCGTCACACACAGTTCGCGCATCGTATTCGGGCTGCTATGTCCGCCCTTTGGGGCGATGGGAGTACGACGACACTCGAGCGTCGTTCCCAGCGGGGAGATGGCGATGAGGACCAAGGACATTAATAAGGACTCCTATATATTTCATGGGATCCTGAAGGCGACGGCCGGAGCAGCGCTCGCACTGCTGGCGAGCGGAGCACAGGCGGGCGCGTTAGTCGACGTGATGGGCCGCTGGATGATCGAGACCAGCGCCACGATGCAGGCGGCCACAGCCTATTCCAGCGAGTCGGGCTCGCCAACGACGACGCAGCTTCAGAGCGCTGCGCCATTCGATGCTGAGTCGTTGGCGGCCGACTCGAATACCGCGGACGGAAGCAAGACCTCGGCATCGGCCGACGCCAGATGCCGCGATGCGGCTGGGCGTTGGACATGCGCCGTCGATACCAACGACCCCGCGGCGACGAGCGATG
>SCRN01000044.1 GCA_004322045.1 Paraburkholderia sp. | reverse complement strand
CCCCAAATGGTTTAGGGGTATAGCTCAACTGGCAGAGCGTCGGTCTCCAAAACCGAAGGTTGGGGGTTCGATTCCCTCTGCCCCTGCCAAAATTCTGCGTCTACGGGCGCAAGTTAGGGTGTTATGGCGAATCCTTCCGTCGAAGCTGTGGATACTTCCAGCGACAAGTTGATGGTTATCGCGGGCGTATTGCTGGTCTTGGCCGGATTCGTGGGTTTCTTCTGGCTGAGCGGCCAGGAATGGTACGTGCGCGGCGCGGCGCTTCTCGTTGGCGTCGTTGCTGGTGTTGTGGTTGGTCTCCTGTCCTCCCCCGGTAAGAGCTTTATCGCTTTCGCCAAGGATTCCTACAAAGAAGTCCGCAAGGTCGTCTGGCCGACTCGCAAGGAAGCAACGCAAACCACACTCGTCGTTTTCGGCTTCGTGCTGGTGATGGCGGTGCTGTTGTGGATCAGCGATAAATCCATCGAATGGGTCATTTTCTCGGCGATTCTGGGTTGGAAATGATATGAGCGATACTCCGGCATCCCCGAGCGGTAAGCGTTGGTATGTGGTCCATGCCTATTCGGGCATGGAGAAAAGCGTGCAGCGAGCGCTCCAAGAGCGCATCGAGCGCGCCGGCATGCAGGACAAGTTCGGCCAGATCCTTGTGCCGACTGAGGAAGTTGTGGAAGTGAAGGGCGGTCACAAGTCGGTGACCGAACGTCGATTCTTCCCCGGCTATGTCCTCGTCGAAATGGAAATGACCGATGAAACCTGGCACCTCGTCAAGAACACGGCGAAGGTAACGGGGTTCATTGGCGGCACGCGCAACAAGCCGAGCCCGATTTCCCCTCGGGAAGTCGAGAAGATCATGTCGCAGATGCAAGAAGGCGTCGAGAAGCCTCGGCCGAAGACGCTGTTCGAAGTGGGCGAAATGGTCCGCGTCAAAGAAGGCCCGTTCACGGACTTCAATGGCAGCGTCGAGGAAGTGAACTACGAGAAGTCGCGCGTGCGCGTCTCGGTCACGATCTTCGGGCGCGCCACGCCTGTCGAATTGGAATTCGGGCAGGTCGAAAAGCTGTAACTCATTCCAGCGGGTCGCCCGGTAGCGGGCGACCCGCTTTCGCGCTTACGGTCCGCGTAATGACCGTTGAGGAGCGCTAGTAATCGCAAGGCTGATCGCGGTGAACGCGCGCTACTACTCACCGAACGCTCGCGCGTTCCAACGAGGTTTTCGACATGGCAAAGAAAATCATCGGCTTTATCAAGCTGCAGATCCCTGCAGGTAAAGCCAACCCGTCGCCGCCGGTCGGTCCGGCACTGGGCCAGCGCGGCCTGAACATCATGGAGTTCTGCAAGGCGTTCAACGCGCAGACCCAAGCGATGGAACCGGGTCTGCCCGTTCCCGTCGTGATCACCGCGTTCGCCGACAAGAGCTTCACGTTTGTCCTGAAGACGCCCCCCGCTACCGTCCTCATCAAGAAGGCAGCGAAGATCGACAAGGGCTCGAGCAAGCCGCACACCGACAAGGTCGGCAAGATCACGCGCGCACAAGCCGAAGATATCGCCAAGGCGAAGATGCCTGACCTCACGGCGGCCGACTTGGACGCCGCGGTTCGTACGATCGCCGGCAGCGCCCGCTCGATGGGCATCACCGTGGAGGGCGTGTAAATGGCTAAGGTTTCCAAGCGTCTGCAAGCATTCGCAAATAAGGTCGATCGCCAAAAGCTGTACTCGGTCGATGAAGCGCTGTCGCTCGTGAAGGAATGCGCCACGGCAAAGTTCGACGAGTCGATCGACGTCGCCGTTCAGCTCGGTATCGATGCGAAGAAGTCGGATCAGGTCGTTCGCGGTTCGGTCGTCTTGCCCGCAGGTACCGGTAAGTCGGTGCGCGTCGCAGTGTTCGCGCAGGGCGAAAAGGCTGAGCAAGCCCGCGCCGCCGGCGCCGAAATCGTCGGCATGGAAGACCTCGCCGAGCAGATCAAGGGCGGCAACCTGAATTTCGACGTCGTGATTGCCTCCCCGGACACGATGCGTATCGTCGGTACGTTGGGCCAGATCCTCGGCCCGCGCGGTTTGATGCCGAACCCGAAGGTGGGCACGGTCACCCCCGATGTCGCCACGGCGGTCAAGAACGCCAAGGCGGGTCAGGTGCAGTTCCGCGTCGACAAGGCAGGCATCATCCACGCGACGATCGGTCGTGCCTCGTTCGAACCGACGGCGCTGCGCACGAACTTGTCGGCGCTCGTCGAAGCGTTGCAGAAGGCGAAGCCCGCGACGAGCAAGGGTGTGTATCTGCGCAAGATCGCCCTGTCGAGCACGATGGGCGTGGGCGTGCGTGTCGACCAAGGGTCGCTCGCAGCGCAGTAAGAGAATCAATCGCGCCGCGTTCCGGAGTAACGGGTCGCGGCGGTATGAAAGGGCTTTGGGCGGTCGCGGGTGGCGTTAAGCCTCACGCGGCCGGTTGTCAAAGACCGTTGGCGGAAACGCAGCAGTCAGGCGTTTCCTTAATGCGAGCCAACGCAGATGGCGAACCCGAAAAAGTTTTGCAGTCATTGAGTTCATGGGCGTTACGCAGCGATGCGCGCCGCCGATGGTCGAAATACTCCTAACCCTCGGACGCCGTTGTTGAACGCGGTGTATCGGGCTTAGCCGTTCGATACATCGAATCTGGAGGTTAACCGTGCCACTGAACAAAGAAGATAAGCAGGCCGTCGTGGCTGAGGTTTCCGCGCAAGTCGCGAAGGCCCAGACCATGGTGTTGGCCGAGTATCGTGGGATCACGGTTGGCGATCTGACGAAGCTGCGTGCGAAAGCACGCGAGCAGCAGGTGTACCTGCGCGTGTTGAAAAACACGCTGGCGCGTCGCGCCGTCGAAGGTACGCCGTTCGCTCCGTTGGCCGAGCAGATGACCGGTCCTCTGATCTACGGCATCTCGGAAGATGCCATTGCCGCCGCCAAAGTCGTCAACGACTTCGGCAAAAGCAATGACAAGTTGATCATCAAGGCTGGCTCATTCGAAGGCAAGGTGATGGACAAGGCTGGCGTGCAAGCGCTTGCCACCATCCCGAGCCGCGAGGAACTGCTCTCCAAGCTGTTGTTCGTCATGCAAGCGCCTGTTTCGGGCTTTGCGCGCGCGCTCGCCGCGCTCGCCGAGAAGAAGCAGGGCGAAGCCGCCTAAGCAGGCGGTGCATGGCGCACTCCGGTCGAGCGTAACCGGTCGCTGGCTGTATCCGAATTCAATTTAGGAGTATTTCAAATGGCAATCGCAAAAGAAGACATCCTCGAAGCCGTTGGCGCGATGTCGGTTCTGGAACTGAACGAACTCGTCAAGGCGTTCGAAGAGAAGTTCGGCGTGTCGGCTGCTGCTGTGGCAGTGGCTGGCCCGGCGGGCGCTGGCGGCGGCGCAGCTGCTGTCGAAGAGCAAACGGAATTCACGGTCATCCTGACCGAAACGGGCGCCAACAAGGTTTCCGTCATCAAGGCCGTTCGCGAACTGACGGGTCTCGGCCTGAAGGAAGCGAAGGATCTGGTCGATGGCGCACCGAAGCCCGTGAAGGAAGCGGTGCCCAAGGCTGCAGCTGAAGAAGCGAAGAAGAAGCTGGAAGAAGCCGGCGCGAAGGCTGAAATCAAGTAAAGCCCCTCGCGTTGAGCGCAGGCTGGCGGTTTTCCACCGCCGGCCTTTTTGTGCTTTTGTGGGACTCTGTTTTCGCCCGGCGTTTCGGGGCGAGAAACATGGCCCCAGAGGCCAAAGAAAATTGCCCTTCCTCACACCCCTCGGGTGTCGATCGACCGGCACTTCTCTTTGTCTTCTGAAGCGACTGCAGAAGGCAAGTTTGGTCGGGTAGCGGGCAACATTGGCATCCGCTGCCGTCAGCCAGCGGTTGGTAGCGGCCAACCACCAAGCTTCTAGGCTCGTTCAAGCCTCAGGACGGCCATCGGGTCTCAGTCGGTGAACACTCGGGTTGTTTCATCCTGGCGCCTCGCCTCGACACCATGCCCGCCGTGATTCGGAGATCGTATGCAATATTCCTTCACCGAGAAGAAGCGCATTCGTAAGAGTTTTGCGAAGCGCTCCATCGTTCACCAAGTACCTTTCCTGCTGGCCACCCAGCTTGAATCATTCAGCACGTTTCTGCAAGCTGACGTACTCGCGAATGCTCGCAAACCCGAGGGTTTGCAGGCTGCGTTCACGTCTGTTTTCCCCATCGTTTCGCACAACGGTTTCGCGCGCCTGGAGTTCGTGAGCTACGCGTTGTCGCCGCCGGCGTTCAACATCAAGGAATGCCAGCAGCGCGGTCTCACCTATTGTTCGGCCTTGCGCGCCAAGGTGCGCCTGGTGTTGCTCGACAAGGAATCGCCGAGCAAGCCCGTCGTCAAGGAAGTGAAGGAGCAGGAAGTCTACATGGGCGAAATTCCGCTCATGACGCCCACCGGCTCGTTCGTCATCAATGGCACCGAGCGTGTCATCGTCTCGCAGTTGCACCGTTCGCCGGGCGTGTTCTTCGAACACGACAAGGGCAAGACGCATAGCTCGGGCAAGCTGCTGTTCTCGGCGCGGATCATTCCTTACCGCGGCTCGTGGCTCGACTTCGAATTCGACCCGAAAGACGTCCTTTATTTCCGCGTCGATCGCCGCCGCAAGATGCCGGTCACGATCCTGCTGAAGGCGATTGGCCTGACGCCGGAGCAGATCCTTGCCAACTTCTTCGTCTTCGACAACTTCACGTTGATGGGCGAAGGCGCGCAGATGGAGTTCGTCCCCGAACGCCTGCGCGGGGAAGTCGCGCGCTTCGATATCAGCGATCGCGACGGCAACGTCATCGTCCAGAAGGACAAGCGGATCAACGCGAAGCATATCCGCGACCTCGAGAACGCCAAGACGAAGTTCATCTCGGTGCCCGAGGACTATTTGCTCGGCCGCGTCCTGGCGAAGAACGTCATCGATAGCGAAACGGGCGAAGTCATCGCAAACGCGAACGACGAGATCACCGAAGGCACCCTCGAGAAGCTGCGCGAAGCCAAGGTGAAGGACATCCAGACGCTCTATACGAACGATCTCGATCAAGGTCCGTACATTTCGTCGACGCTGCGTATCGACGAAACGACCGATAAGACGGCCGCGCGCATCGCGATCTACCGCATGATGCGCCCGGGCGAACCGCCGACCGAAGAAGCGGTCGAGGCGTTGTTCAACCGTCTGTTCTACAGCGAGGACGCGTACGACCTGTCCAAGGTCGGCCGCATGAAGTTCAACCGCCGCGTGGGCCGTGACGAAATCACGGGGCCGATGACGCTGCAGGACGACGACATCCTCGCCACGATCAAGATCCTGGTCGAGCTGCGCAACGGCAAGGGCGAAGTGGACGACATCGACCACCTCGGCAACCGTCGCGTGCGCTGCGTGGGCGAGCTCGCGGAAAATCAATTCCGCGCCGGCCTCGTTCGCGTTGAACGCGCGGTGAAGGAACGCCTCGGCCAAGCCGAAAGCGAAAACCTGATGCCGCACGATCTGATCAACTCGAAGCCGATCTCGTCGGCGATTCGCGAGTTCTTCGGTTCGTCGCAGTTGTCGCAGTTCATGGACCAAACGAACCCGCTGTCGGAAATCACGCACAAGCGCCGTGTTTCCGCATTGGGCCCGGGCGGTTTGACGCGCGAGCGCGCAGGCTTCGAAGTGCGTGACGTGCACCCGACCCACTACGGCCGCGTGTGCCCGATCGAAACGCCGGAAGGCCCGAACATCGGCCTCATCAACTCGCTCGCGCTTTACGCACACCTGAACGAGTACGGCTTCCTCGAAACGCCGTACCGCAAGGTCGCGGACGGCAAGGTCACCGATCAAATCGACTATCTGTCGGCGATCGAAGAAGGCCGCTACGTAATCGCGCAGGCGAACGCGGCGGTGGCCGACGACGGCACCCTCACCGACGAACTCGTGTCCTCGCGTGAAGCGGGCGAAACGCTGATGGTCACGCCGGATCGCATCCAGTACATGGACGTGGCGCCGTCGCAGATCGTCTCGGTCGCAGCCTCGCTGATCCCGTTCCTCGAGCACGACGATGCGAACCGCGCGCTGATGGGCTCGAACATGCAGCGTCAAGCGGTGCCGTGTCTGCGTCCGGAAAAACCGGTCGTCGGGACGGGCATCGAGCGCACGGTGGCGGTCGACTCCGGCACGACCGTGCAAGCGTTGCGCGGCGGCGTTGTCGATTATGTCGACGCGGGCCGTATCGTCATTCGTGTGAACGATGAGGAAGCCGTCGCCGGTGAAGTTGGCGTCGACATCTACAACCTGATCAAGTACACGCGTTCGAACCAGAACACGAACATCAACCAGCGTCCGATCGTGAAGGTCGGCGATATGGTGGCGCGCGGCGACGTCCTGGCCGACGGCGCGTCGACCGACCTGGGCGAGCTCGCGCTCGGCCAGAACATGCTCGTCGCGTTCATGCCGTGGAACGGCTACAACTTCGAAGATTCGATCCTGATCTCCGAGAAGGTCGTGGCCGACGATCGCTATACGTCGATCCACATCGAGGAGCTCAACGTCGTCGCTCGCGACACGAAGCTCGGGCCTGAGGAAATCACGCGCGACATCTCGAACTTGGCCGAAGTGCAATTGGGCCGTCTCGACGAGTCGGGCATCGTCTACATCGGGGCCGAGGTCGAAGCGGGCGACGTGCTCGTCGGCAAGGTCACGCCGAAGGGCGAAACGCAGTTGACGCCGGAAGAGAAGCTCTTGCGCGCGATCTTCGGCGAGAAGGCATCCGACGTGAAGGACACGTCGCTGCGCGTGCCCTCGGGCATGAGCGGCACGGTCATCGACGTGCAGGTGTTCACGCGCGAAGGCATTCAGCGCGACAAGCGCGCGCAACAGATCATCGACGATGAACTGAAGCGCTATCGCCTCGACTTGAACGACCAGCTGCGTATCGTCGAAGGCGACGCGTTCCAGCGTTTGGCGCGCATGCTCGTCGGCAAAGTGGCGAACGGCGGTCCGAAGAAGCTCGCCAAGGGCACGAAGATCGACCAAGCGTACCTGGAAGATCTCGACCACTATCACTGGTTCGATATTCGTCTGGCCGACGAAGAGGCGGCCGCTCAACTCGAAGCGATCAAAGATTCGATCGAGCAGAAGCGCCACCAATTCGATCTGGCTTTCGAAGAAAAGCGCAAGAAGCTCACGCAAGGCGACGAGTTGCCTCCGGGCGTGCTGAAGATGGTCAAGGTGTACTTGGCCGTCAAGCGCCGCCTGCAGCCTGGCGACAAGATGGCCGGCCGTCACGGTAACAAGGGTGTGGTGTCGAAGATCGTTCCGATCGAAGACATGCCGTACATGGCCGATGGTCGTCCCGCCGACGTCGTGCTCAATCCGCTCGGCGTGCCGTCGCGGATGAACGTGGGCCAGGTGCTGGAAGTGCATCTGGGCTGGGCCGCGAAGGGCCTCGGTTGGCGTATCGGTGAAATGCTGCAGCGTCAGGCGAAGATCGAAGATCTGCGTGCATTCCTGACCAAGCTTTACAACGAGTCGGGCCGCGCGGAGGAACTCGAGAGCTTCTCGGACGACGACATCATCGAATTGGCGAAGAACCTGCGCGAAGGCGTGCCGTTCGCGACGCCGGTGTTCGACGGTGCGACGGAAGAAGAAATGTCGAAGATGCTCGATCTGGCCTTCCCGGACGACATCGCCGCGCAGCTCGGCATGACGAAATCGAAGAATCAAGTCCGTCTGTACGACGGCCGCACGGGCGAGGCGTTCGAGCGCACCGTCACGGTCGGCTACATGCACTACCTGAAGCTGCACCACTTGGTGGACGACAAGATGCACGCTCGTTCGACCGGTCCGTACTCGCTCGTCACGCAGCAGCCGCTGGGTGGTAAGGCGCAGTTCGGTGGTCAGCGCTTCGGCGAAATGGAAGTGTGGGCGCTCGAAGCGTATGGCGCTTCGTATGTGCTGCAGGAAATGTTGACGGTGAAGTCCGATGACGTGACGGGCCGGACGAAGGTGTACGAGAACCTCGTCAAGGGCGACCACGTGATCGACGCCGGCATGCCGGAATCCTTCAACGTGTTGGTGAAGGAAATCCGCTCGCTCGGCATCGACATCGATCTCGACCGCAACTAATCGGACTACGGAGAGAAGGCAATGAAAGCTCTGCTCGATCTATTCAAGCAAGTCCAACAAGAAGAAGTTTTCGACGCGATCAAGATCGGTCTGGCCTCGCCGGACAAGATTCGCTCGTGGTCATTCGGCGAAGTCAAGAAGCCCGAGACGATCAACTATCGTACGTTCAAGCCCGAGCGCGACGGCTTGTTCTGCGCGAAGATCTTCGGACCGATCAAAGATTACGAATGCTTGTGCGGCAAGTACAAGCGCCTGAAGCATCGTGGCGTGATCTGCGAGAAGTGCGGCGTCGAAGTCACGCTCGCCAAGGTGCGCCGCGAGCGCATGGGCCACATCGAACTCGCTTCGCCCGTCGCGCATATTTGGTTCTTGAAGTCGCTGCCGTCGCGTCTGGGCATGGTGCTCGACATGACGCTGCGCGACATCGAGCGCGTGCTGTACTTCGAAGCGTACGTGGTGATCGATCCGGGCATGACGCCGCTCAAGGCGCGTCAGATCATGACCGAAGAGGATTACTACAACAAGGTCGAAGAGTACGGTGACGAATTCCGCGCCGAGATGGGCGCGGAAGGCGTGCGCGAGCTGCTGCGCGCGATCAATATCGACGAACAAGTCGAGACGCTGCGCACCGAGCTCAAGAACACGGGCTCGGAAGCGAAGATCAAGAAGTACGCCAAGCGCCTGAAAGTGCTCGAGGCCTTCCAGCGTTCGGGCATCAAGCCCGAATGGATGGTGCTCGAAGTGCTGCCGGTGCTGCCGCCCGAGTTGCGTCCGCTCGTGCCGCTCGATGGCGGTCGTTTCGCCACGTCGGATTTGAACGACCTCTATCGTCGCGTCATCAACCGGAACAACCGGTTGAAGCGTCTGCTCGAGCTCAAGGCGCCTGAAATCATCGTCCGCAACGAAAAGCGGATGCTGCAGGAAGCCGTCGACTCGCTGCTCGACAACGGTCGCCGCGGCAAGGCGATGACCGGTGCGAACAAGCGTCCGCTCAAGTCGCTCGCCGACATGATCAAGGGCAAGGGCGGCCGCTTCCGTCAGAACTTGCTCGGTAAGCGCGTCGACTACTCGGGCCGTTCGGTCATCGTGGTGGGTCCGACGCTGAAGCTGCACCAGTGCGGTCTGCCCAAGCTGATGGCGCTCGAGTTGTTCAAGCCTTTCATCTTCAACAAGCTGGAAGTGATGGGTGTGGCAACGACCATCAAGGCGGCGAAGAAGGAAGTCGAGAACCAAACGGCGGTGGTGTGGGACATCCTCGAAGAGGTGATCCGCGAACATCCCGTGATGCTCAACCGTGCGCCTACGCTGCACCGTCTGGGCATTCAAGCGTTCGAGCCGGTGCTGATCGAAGGCAAGGCGATCCAACTGCACCCGCTCGTTTGCGCGGCGTTCAACGCCGACTTCGACGGCGACCAGATGGCCGTGCACGTGCCGCTCTCGCTCGAAGCGCAGATGGAAGCGCGCACGCTCATGCTGGCGTCGAACAATATCCTGTTCCCGGCCAACGGCGATCCGTCGATCGTGCCGTCGCAGGATATCGTGCTTGGCCTCTACTACGCGACGCGCGAAGCCGTCAACGGCAAGGGCGAAGGCATGACCTTCACGGGCGTGTCCGAAGCGCTGCGCGCGTATGAGAACAAGGAAGTCGAACTCGCCTCGCGCGTGAACGTGCGCATCACTGAAATGGTGGTGAACGAGGACACGTCCGAAGGCGCACCGAAGTTCGTGCCGAAGATCTCGCTCTACGCGACGACGGTCGGCCGCTCGATTCTGTCGGAAATTCTGCCGCCGGGCCTGCCGTTCTCGGTGCTGAACAAGCCGCTCAAGAAGAAGGAAATTTCGCGCCTGAGCAACACGGCGTTCCGCAAGTGCGGTCTGCGCGCGACGGTGGTCTTCGCCGATCAACTGATGCAGTCGGGCTTCCGCCTGGCGACGCGCGCCGGTATCTCCATCTGCGTCGACGACATGCTCGTGCCGCCGCAGAAGGAAGTGATCGTCGGCGACGCCGCGAAGAAGGTGAAGGAGTACGACCGTCAGTACATGTCGGGTCTCGTCACCGCGCAAGAGCGCTACAACAACGTGGTCGACATCTGGTCGGCGACGTCGGAAGCGGTCGGCAAGGCGATGATGGAGCAACTCTCGACCGAGCCCGTGATCGATCGCGACGGCAAGGAAGTGCGTCAAGAGTCGTTCAACTCGATCTACATGATGGCCGACTCGGGCGCCCGCGGCTCGGCGGTGCAGATTCGCCAGCTCGCTGGTATGCGCGGCCTGATGGCGAAGCCGGACGGCTCGATCATCGAGACGCCGATTACGGCGAACTTCCGTGAAGGCCTGAACGTGCTGCAGTACTTCATCTCGACGCACGGCGCGCGTAAGGGTCTGGCCGATACGGCGTTGAAGACGGCGAACTCGGGTTACCTGACGCGTCGTCTGGTCGACGTGACGCAAGATCTCGTCGTGACCGAAGAGGATTGCGGCACGAGCAACGGCGTGGCGATGAAGGCGCTCGTCGAAGGCGGTGAAGTCGTCGAAGCGCTGCGCGACCGGATTCTCGGCCGCGTGGCGACGGCCGACGTCGTCAACCCCGAATCGCAAGAGACGCTTTACGAAGCCGGCACGCTGCTCGATGAAACGGCTGTCGAAGAAATCGAGCGCCTCGGCATCGACGAAGTGCGCGTGCGCACGCCGCTCACTTGCGAGACGCGCTACGGTCTGTGCGCTTCGTGCTACGGTCGCGACCTCGGCCGCGGCTCGCTCGTGAACGTGGGCGAAGCGGTGGGCGTGATCGCGGCGCAGTCGATCGGCGAACCTGGCACGCAGCTCACGATGCGTACGTTCCACATCGGTGGTGCGGCGTCGCGTGCGGCGGTGGCTTCGTCCGTCGAAGCGAAGAGCAACGGTACGGTTCGCTTCACGGCGACGATGCGTTACGTCACGAATGCGAAGGGCGAGCAGATCGTCATCTCGCGTTCGGGTGAAGCGATGATCACGGACGACCACGGTCGCGAGCGCGAGCGTCACAAGGTGCCGTACGGCGCCACGCTGCTGCAGCTCGACGGCGTGCAGGTGAAGGCCGGTACGCAGTTGGCCACGTGGGATCCGCTGACGCGTCCGATCATCACCGAGTACGGCGGTACGGTGAAGTTCGAGAACGTCCAAGAAGGCGTGACGGTCGCCAAGCAGATCGACGACGTGACGGGTCTTTCGACGCTCGTCGTGATCGACGTGAAGCGCCGCGGTTCGCAAGCGAGCAAGAGCGTGCGCCCGCAGGTGAAGTTGCTCGATGCGAGCGGCGAGGAAGTGAAGATCCCCGGTACCGAACACTCGGTGCAGATCGGCTTCCAGGTGGGCGCGCTGATCACGGTGAAGGACGGCCAGCAAGTGCAGGTCGGCGAGGTGCTCGCGCGGATTCCGACGGAATCGCAAAAGACGCGTGACATTACCGGTGGTCTGCCGCGTGTGGCCGAGCTGTTCGAAGCGCGTTCGCCGAAGGATGCCGGCATTTTGGCGGAAGTCACGGGTACGGTCTCGTTCGGTAAGGACACGAAGGGCAAGCAGCGTCTCGTCATCACGGACCTCGAAGGCAACCAGCACGAGTTCCTGATCGCGAAGGAAAAGCAGGTGCTCGTCCACGACGGTCAAGTCGTCAACAAGGGCGAAATGATCGTGGACGGTCCGGCCGATCCGCACGACATTCTGCGTTTGCAGGGTATCGAAGCGCTGTCGCGTTACATCGTCGACGAAGTGCAGGACGTGTATCGACTGCAAGGCGTGAAGATCAACGACAAGCACATCGAAGTGATCGTGCGCCAGATGCTGCGCCGCGTGCAGATCACCGACAACGGCGATACGCGTTTCATCCCGGGCGAACAAGTCGAGCGGTCGGACATGCTCGACGAGAACGATCGGATGACTGCGGAAGACAAGCGTCCGGCCATATACGAGAACGTCTTGCTCGGTATCACGAAGGCGTCGCTGTCCACGGACTCGTTTATCTCGGCGGCATCGTTCCAGGAAACGACGCGCGTGCTGACCGAGGCGGCGATCATGGGCAAGCGCGACGATCTGCGTGGCCTGAAGGAAAACGTGATCGTCGGCCGCTTGATTCCGGCCGGTACGGGCCTGTCGTTCCACAAGGCGCGCAAGGCGAAGGAATCGTCGGATCGCGAGCGATTCGATCAAATTGCTGCCGAAGAGTCGTTCGAGTTCGGTACGCCGGAAGCCCCGGCTGCCGAAACGCCGACCGACGAATCGCACCAGCAGCACTCGGCAGAGTAAGTCCGAGCGGCCTCGTGCCGCTCTCGGATATGCTCCGCTCGGGCGCTACCAGCGCAAGAACCGCTCAGTTTCGACTGGGCGGTTTTTTTTTAGCCGTGCGATCGAGGGCGTGGATGAGATTGCGCCGCGCAGCGAGCGTTTTCGTCGACCGAACGGCCAACGTGCGCACGACGCGCGTCGCGGTGCGGACCGGGTTGGTAGAATTGCGCTCATCCGCCGTTTGTCGTTCCAATCGCCTACATGTCGCGTGCTCTAGAAATTCTCAATGAAGTCTTCGGTTACCCCGCCTTCCGAGGGCAGCAGCGCGACATCGTCGAACATGTTGCCGAGGGGGGCGATTGCCTCGTACTGATGCCCACGGGCGGGGGCAAATCGCTTTGCTATCAAATCCCGTCGCTCGTGCGGCGCGAAGCGGGACAGGGTGCCGGCGTCGTCGTTTCGCCGCTGATCGCGCTGATGCAAGATCAGGTCGCAGCGCTGAAAGAAGTCGGGGTGCGTGCAGCCTATTTGAACTCCACGCTGACGGGTGCTGAGGCGGCGGCCACGGAGCGCGCGCTGCGTGACGGAGATCTCGATCTGCTCTACGTCGCGCCTGAGCGATTGATGACCCCGCGATTTCTCGAGTTGCTCGAGCGTGCGCGCATCGGTTTGTTCGCGATCGACGAAGCGCATTGCGTGTCCCAATGGGGGCACGATTTTCGCCCAGAGTACATGCAGCTCTCGGTGCTGCATGAGCGTTTTCCATCGGTGCCGCGCATTGCGCTCACGGCCACCGCGGATGCGATCACGCGCGACGAGATCGTGCATCGCCTCGCGCTGGACGAGGCGCGCGTGTTCGTATCGAGCTTCGATCGGCCCAACATTCGTTATCGCATCGTCGAGAAAGACAACGCGCGTTCGCAGTTGCTCGACTTCATTCGCGCCGAGCATACGAACGAGGACGGCACGACGGACGCGGGCGTGGTCTATTGCCTCTCGCGTCGCAAAGTCGAGGAGACGGCCGATTGGCTGAAGACGCAAGGCGTGCGCGCGCTGCCCTATCACGCGGGGATGGATTTCGAAACGCGCCAGCGGCATCAAGAGATGTTCCAGCGCGAGGAGGGCGTGGTCATGTGCGCGACGATCGCGTTCGGCATGGGGATCGATAAGCCGGACGTGCGTTTCGTCGCGCATTTGGATCTACCCAAGAGCGTCGAAGGCTATTACCAGGAGACGGGGCGCGCGGGACGCGACGGTCTACCGGCGAACGCATGGATGGCGTACGGGCTGGGCGATGTCGTCCAACAGCGCAAGATGATCGACGAGTCCGACGCCGACGAAATACATAAGCGTGTGCAGACGGGCAAGCTCGACGCATTGCTAGGTTTGTGCGAGACCGCGGCATGTCGGCGCGTGCGCTTGCTCTCGTATTTCGGCGAGGCGAGCGAACCCTGCGGCAATTGTGATACTTGCCTCGAACCTCCCGCCACCTGGGACGCCACGCGCGAAGCCCAAATGGCGCTCTCCTGCGTGTTTCGCGCGCGCCGCGCGAGCGGATTTCACTTTGGGGCGGGACATCTGATTGACATCCTGCGCGGCAATCGCACGGAAAAAGTGCGCGAACGCGGGCATGACACGTTGAGTACCTTCGGCATCGGCTCCGATTTATCGGAGGCTGAATGGCGGGGCATATTCCGTCAGTTGGTGGCCTACCGGTATCTCACGGTGGATCACGATGGTTTTGGCGCGTTCGTGCTGACCGAGGCGAGCAAGCCGGTGCTCAAGGGAGAGGAGTCGGTCACGCTGCGGCGTTACGTGAAGCCGACGCGTACGCGCCAAGCCTCGTCGCGCACGGGTGAGCGGGCTGATCCGACAGCCGGGCTCGGGCCGCGCGAACGCGCGCGCTGGGAACGGCTGCGTGCTTGGCGCACCGACACGGCAAAGCGCGACGGCGTGCCGGCCTACCTGATCTTTCACGATGCGACGCTGGCCGAGATTGCGCGGGCGGCGCCCGATACGATCAAGGAGTTACGACATATTCCGGGCATTGGGGCACGCAAGCTGGAACGGTTCGGAGATGAATTGTTGGAGGTGGTGGGGGCGGATTGATGTGCAATGACTACCGTTTGTAGCGATTGTTACTTTGAGTCCCTGAGATCAATCTGTTTTGACGTACGAGCCGCTCGCTTGCGAATCCACCGGGCTGCCCACTGCGGAGCGTCTATTCGTCGGGCGCGATACCAAGCCGGATAAGTTTTGCCGTTAGCTGACAACGATTTACGCAGTCGAGTCTCGTCTTCAATGCGTCGATATGGCTCTCAACCGTTCGGCGTGACAGTACGAGGGCCATTGCGATTTCGCGAGCCGTCTTCCCTTCGACGACGTGTCGAGCGATCTCGAGTTGTCGCGTTGTGATGGCGAAGGGGGCCCCGGACGCGGCACGATCTGGATCGTTCGCATGAGGGCTATCGGCAGACGTCGTGCATGTTGACGATGTTCGCGATGTTCGTATACGCATGGTTGATCTGTATGACACTTGGCGCACGCGCCGTCGCTGCACGCGATCGCAATTCATCGGACACCTGCCGCCACGGGTATGACCTGGCAGTTGTTTATCTGCTCGTAAATCGGTTTTGCCGCCCTAAGCGCCATCTGCGACAGTCGTCACCAGATCGCGGTCCATTAAAGCTTCGAGCGCAGCCGCCGCCTGACCCCAATCGCCCCCGATTTCCGCGATTTTGCTGCCGGTCATTGCTCCCGTGCGCGGGAGGGCTCGCAAGATGGCATACTCAATACTAGTAAGGGAATGAACTCGGCCTAACGCATAGATGTCCTGCCGATCCGGCTGCATTGCGTGCAGAGGCATTACTTCGAAGGATACGCGCCGGAAGCTCTGAGCCCCATTGGCTATATTCAGCGAAGGAAAGTTGGCGCGCGTGCGGGAGCATCTCTTCCCCGCATAAAAGGTGTTCAGGAAGCGTTCCACATTCTCTTTGCTTGGTAACGCATGCAGAAAATCCTTGCACGCCTCTATCGCGTCAAAAACGCAATGGCTGTGGGGCTTAATGTCTGCATACGGGGCACCCAGCTTTTCTTGGTCGATGCTCCATGTTAGAAACTCCGCGATCGTCGCAAACACGATGCTCACAGTAAGATGAAGGCTTCTTTCGTTAAGTGCGACAACGTTATGCCATGTCCCCTTGGGGATGTACAGGACATCCCCCGCTGAAACGATGACCGAGTCAGTTTCTCTGCCGTCTGTAGGGTCCCTCAGGTCCGCTACCGTGGCTTTGCCCGACGCCGCATTTTTGAGGAATTGCCACTCCTTTCGACCATCGAGTTGAAAGATGAGTACGTCATGGTCGTCGTTGTGCATGCCAAAGCCGGATACGCTGCCAAACGATATGTACGCATTCGCCGCCGACCTCGCGCCAAGTTCGCCGGCTATTCGCTCTGTCAGGCTGCACACTGCGGCAGAAAGTTCGTTGACGGCCTCGAGCACCGCTGTGACTCCTTCGCGCATCAACCTATGCAATTCGCTCATTACGAGGTAATCGGTGCTTCTGCCGAGGCTGTCTCTTACCGGGCGAAACGCTCGCCTGTTCAGTGATTGATGTTCCGAAAATGTCGACATGCGAAATCTGTCATTCGTGATCCGATTGAATGACAGGCAATGATTCAATTCGCGCCATGAGAAGAGCTGACCTAAGAGATCCGCCTCTAAGCGGTGCTGCCAAAAAGACTTATGCCTTAACGCCTCCCGGAATTGCTGCTCTTTCAGCACCTCGTCTGCGATCATTTCTCCAATCATGTTTGACTCCTGCTGTGCCTGGCTTCAACAATTACCTTCGTTGCGGAAAGTGAGTGAAGGATCTTTTCGATTTTTTGAATATTGTCTCCATCGAGATTGGCATCCCACTCATCCAGTAAGATGCACCGAACTGCTTTTATCTCCAAAATCTCCGCGAGATGTTCTGCGAGTCTCTGGCCTGTGGATAAGGTGTGGCAATCCTTCGTCCAAGCGAGGTTGGCATAATCGGCCGGCAGCAAGAAGCATGCTTCGCCATACTCTTGCTTTAGAGCCAGCAAGAACGTGGATTTGCCGCTGCCGTTGGCGCCTGTAACGGTAAAACGCCCACATGTGCTCGACGCGACAATGCTCTTCCCTTCCGATACGTTTCGGATGCGTGTTTTATTGATCCAGATGTCAACGACGCCTGCGATAGTTTCCCGAGCGTGGGTCGCCAAATCCGATCTTGCGTCGAACAGCACCTTCAGGCGTGCGTGTAACGAAGAATAGTCGAGCACCCTATAGACTAGGGTGCTCAATGAATTGACGATAAGAAATATTCGCGTCAGGCTGACGATCAACGCAGCGATAATGGTGGGCGCGACGTTGCCGTCGCGGGCTATGGCGACAATCAAAAATATCGTTGGGCCGAGCGATGCTGCTGCAAGGAGCACGTTGCCTGATTGCCGGAGCGCCTCGAGGCGATTTGAGCTCGAATAGAACTCGCGCCCGGCTGTCTCGCGCTGCGCGCGCCATATTGATTCATTGTGCGTGTTTCCTAATGCTGCGTTGGGCCAAAAGCCACAAAGAAGGCCAGAGTACCGCAAATACGCATACTCGGAACGGGAAGACGCTTGCGAGATCTTTTTTTGCAGGCTGATAACGATCACAAAACACAGTGCAAGACTAAGGCAGTAGCCGCTCACAAGTTGAGTGGGTAGCAGGAAAACGATGACCGAAATGCTTAGTAAACTGTTGAGACTGAAGCTAGCTAGGTCGTGGACGAACGATAAATAGTCCTTTAGGACGGGAAATGAGTTTCGCGCCAGCACTGCCGTCACCTTTTCTCGCATTGCGTGATTACGATAGTTCGGCCGATTTGAGGTGACCGTCGACGTAAACTTTTCAACGAGCGCCCCATGTGACTGGTTGATCCATCTTTGGAGTGCGACGAATGATGCACATCCGGGCAGGTAAGGTATCGCCATCGCCGCCAGATAGAGACAAAGGTCTGCAAAATAAGCTTGATTCGCTTGAAACTTAGAGATGGTGTTCGTCAGAAAAAATGTTGAACAGGCAACGATGGATTGATGAATTGCAACAAGTGCGAGGCACAAGATCGCAATTCTCTGCTTGAAGATCATGGGCAGATCACGGGAGGACGTTGATTCACAGCCGCGCTGGGTATCGGCACTCGTCCGGGGGATCGCAACTTCAGAGCCCATGTTCTGTGTTCCTCTTCGGCTTACTGGCCACCTGTTGGGCCCGCCTGCTCGGGGAGGGCATGCTTGCGTGGCTAACGATGTTTCGAGCGTTTGTGACGAGCTCGACGGCGCGCGGCTTCAGTATTCCGGGGAATCTGCGTATGGCGTCCTCGACGGAGGACAAAGATTCTCCCAACTGCTGCGATATGATGCGGCTCGGCGGGTGCGCTCGAGGCATGACCGGCTGCCCGATATGCCGATGGCGAAACAGTAGAATTTCAATTGCGACGACGATGCTATGCAGGACTTTGTCCAGAGGGCGTCTTGCGTTAAGGATTGCGGATTTTGCCCAGGTCGAACGGTTCGCGATCGCGTCATACGAATAATGCTCAAAGCGAAGTTCGTCCAAAAACATGGCCTGATGGGTGAATTCATGGATTAGCATTTCCATTAAATCGGGTGTGGGGTAGCTTAATTTTGGGTTGATCCAGATCACGCCGACCGCTTGTGAGGTCGATCCCGCTCTTGCGACGGATGACGGAAGGATAAAGACGTTCGTGACGACGGTTTTGAGAATGTCCGCGTAGGCTCGTGAATAGCGGCCAATTTCATACAGGGCTTCTTCGACGCGAGCTTGCTTTTGCTCGCTTTCGGGGTCCTCTGATGCTGTGATCACGTTCGATTGCTGCTTGTCATCCAAGATCGAGTCATTTGAAAACAGGGCGGCTAATTTGCCCGCCTCAGCGGCTGTAGTCGCATATGCAAGCTCTTGACGATGAACGTCGACGCTTCGCTGCCGAAGGGACGCCAGAAAATGACGGTAGCGCTGCTTCAGGTCGAGCAAGGAAGTAATCTCTTGGATGCCTGAACGTCTCTGGTTGCGGTGAGCGTCACCAATGTTTCGATCTGCGCAGACACATCCGTTTGCAAGAGCATTGACCGACTCCTCGAAGTTGGAGGTAAGGACGGGCGCAACGGTGTTGCGCCCGACATTCTTTACTGCTGATCCTCGTAAGCGATCATGTTCAAGCGATCGTTCCGGTTCCAACATTCGGCGTTGATTTCGACCTCCGCGCGTTTCTTGGCTTCATTGACGGTTTCCTCTTCCAGCTTGGAAGCGGCCAATCTGACGATGTAATCGAGATCCGTATGCGGCATGGCTGTATCTCCCCAAAGAAGCGCCACCAACGCGGTGGCAGGAGCAATGTCACATATCACCGATCGAATGTCTTCCGTAAAATTACCGTAATTGAAGTGTAATATTACGGTGAGATTTATCTCAAAACAACGGCCGCGCGTCCGACGCCCGACCGGCAGCAGGCGGCGTTCCGCGGTACCTCGCAACCTATTGACGCGCTTGACGTTTTTGCCGTATCATGCTGGGTTCCTGTTCTTGGCTTTGGGTCAGGGGGTTGCCCATGCGTGGGTGAGTCTCGCGTCAAGTCTGCCGCTGAGCAGGAAGTTTTGACACGCATCGCGCGCTGCTTTGCCCAGCTGGCGGTGCGGTGTTTTCGATCAATTTCAGGAATACACAATGCCAACCATCAATCAATTGGTTCGCAAAGGCCGTGCGTCGGAAACGACCAAAAGCAAGAGCCCGGCCTTGCAGGACTGCCCCCAGCGTCGCGGTGTGTGCACCCGTGTGTACACCACGACGCCGAAGAAGCCGAACTCAGCGCTGCGTAAGGTTGCCAAGGTTCGTCTGACGAACGGTTTCGAAGTCATTTCGTACATCGGTGGTGAAGGCCACAACCTGCAGGAACACTCGGTCGTGCTGATTCGCGGCGGCCGTGTGAAGGACTTGCCGGGTGTGCGTTACCACATGGTCCGCGGCTCGCTCGATACGCAAGGCGTCAAGGATCGTAAGCAAGCTCGCTCGAAGTACGGTGCGAAGCGCGCTAAGGCGGGTAAGTAAGCAGGCAGGCAAGTCGCCTGTCAGCGTAGTTTGGGCGGTGGTGCCGGAATCGCCGGTGCTGTCGAGTAAGTGGTCACCCGGCCAAGCTGGTTAGTCGTTAAAGATGGATCGGGTTAGTTGGTGACCGTGGGGCTCCAGATGAGCTCCAACTGAAAAAGTCAAAGGAAGAAACATGCCGCGTCGTCGCGAAGTCCCCAAGCGGGAAGTATTGCCGGATCCGAAGTTCGGCAACGTAGATGTAGCTAAATTCATGAACGTGCTGATGCTCTCGGGCAAGAAGTCGGTGGCCGAGCGTATCGTTTATGGCGCTTTCGAACAGATCCAGACTAAGGGTGGCAAGGACCCGCTGGAAGTGTTCACGGTGGCGCTCAACAACGTCAAGCCGGTGGTCGAAGTGAAGAGCCGCCGCGTTGGTGGGGCGAACTACCAGGTTCCGGTCGAAGTGCGTCCGTCGCGTCGTATGGCATTGGCGATGCGTTGGTTGCGCGAGGCCGCGAAGAAGCGCAGCGAGAAGTCGATGGCTCTGCGTCTGGCCGGTGAACTGCAAGAAGCTGCGGAAGGCCGCGGCGGCGCGATGAAGAAGCGCGACGAAGTCCACCGGATGGCGGAAGCCAACAAGGCGTTCTCGCATTTCCGTTTCTAAGCCACGGCTTAAGCAACAGCGGAAAATTTCCGGGCGGGTGCGCTGTTTAAGCGCCTCGCCCGTTTGTGTTAGGGCGCGAAGGCAATCGATAACCTTCGTGCTATCCCAATAGAGGATCAAAGTGGCTCGTAAGACACCTATCGAGCGCTACCGCAACATCGGTATTAGCGCTCACATCGACGCCGGCAAAACGACGACGACCGAGCGCATCCTGTTCTATACCGGCGTGAATCACAAGATCGGTGAAGTGCACGACGGCGCGGCGACGATGGACTGGATGGAGCAAGAGCAAGAGCGCGGCATCACCATCACGTCCGCTGCAACCACGGCCTTCTGGAAAGGCATGGGCGGCAACTATCCGGAGCACCGGATCAACATCATCGACACCCCGGGTCACGTCGACTTCACGATCGAAGTGGAGCGCTCCATGCGCGTCCTCGACGGCGCGTGCATGGTCTACTGCGCCGTGGGCGGCGTGCAGCCGCAATCGGAAACGGTGTGGCGTCAGGCCAACAAGTACAAGGTGCCGCGCCTCGCGTTCGTCAACAAGATGGACCGTACCGGTGCGAACTTCTTCAAGGTCTACGACCAACTGAAGACGCGTCTGAAGGCCAACCCGGTGCCCGTCGTGGTGCCGATCGGTTCCGAAGAAAACTTCAAGGGCGTCGTCGACCTCCTGAAGATGCGCGCGATCATTTGGGACGAGGCGTCGCAAGGCACCAAGTTCGATTACTTCGACATCCCCGCCGAACTCGTGGATACCTGCAACGAGTGGCGCGAGAAGATGATCGAATCGGCCGCCGAAGCCAGCGAAGAGCTGATGGAAAAGTACCTCGGCGGCGAAGAGCTGACCGAAGCCGAGATCGTCAAGGCGCTGCGCGACCGTACGATCGCGTGCGAAATCCAGCCGATGCTGTGCGGCACCGCGTTCAAGAACAAGGGTGTGCAGCGCATGCTCGACGCCGTGATCGATTTCCTGCCGTCGCCGGTCGATATTCCGCCGGTCAAAGGCGAGCTCGAAAACGGCGATACGGCAGAGCGTAAGGCGGCCGACGACGAAAAGTTCTCGGCGCTCGCGTTCAAGATCATGACGGACCCGTTCGTCGGTCAGCTGATCTTCTTCCGCGTCTACTCGGGCATCGTGAATTCGGGCGATACCGTACTCAATTCGACGAAGGACAAGAAGGAGCGTCTGGGCCGGATTCTGCAGATGCATGCGAATCAGCGCGAGGAGATCAAGGAAGTGCGCGCAGGCGATATCGCGGCAGCCGTCGGCTTGAAAGACGCAACGACGGGCGATACGTTGTGCGACCCGGCGAGCCCGATCGTGCTCGAGCGGATGGTGTTCCCTGAGCCCGTGATCTCGCAGGCCGTCGAGCCCAAGACCAAGCCCGACCAGGAAAAGATGGGCATCGCGCTCAACCGCCTTGCACAGGAAGATCCGTCCTTCCGCGTCCAAACGGACGAGGAATCGGGACAGACGATCATCTCCGGCATGGGCGAGCTGCACCTGGAAATTCTCGTCGACCGCATGAAGCGCGAATTCGGCGTGGAGGCAACGGTCGGCAAGCCGCAGGTGGCGTACCGCGAAACCATTCGCTCGAAGGCGTCCGATGTCGAGGGCAAGTTCGTCAAGCAGTCGGGCGGCCGGGGCCAGTATGGCCACGCGGTCATCACGCTTGAGCCGAATGAGCAAGGCAAGGGCTACGAGTTCCTCGACGAGATTAAGGGCGGTGTCATTCCGCGCGAATACATCCCCGCGGTCGACAAGGGTATTCAGGAAACCTTGAAGAGCGGCGTATTGGCGGGCTTCCCCGTCGTCGACGTGAAGGTGCATCTGACCTTCGGTTCGTACCACGACGTCGACTCGAACGAAAATGCGTTCCGCATGGCCGGTTCGATGGCGTTCAAGGAAGCCATGCGCAAGGCGAGCCCGGTCATCCTCGAGCCGATGATGGCGGTGGAAGTCGAAACGCCGGAAGACTACATGGGCAACGTGATGGGCGACTTGTCGGGCCGTCGCGGTATCGTCCAGGGCATGGAAGACATGGTCGGCGGCGGAAAGATCGTTCGCGCCGAAGTGCCGCTGTCGGAAATGTTCGGCTACTCGACCTCGCTGCGCTCGCTCACGCAAGGTCGTGCGACGTACACGATGGAGTTCAAGCACTACTCGGAAGCGCCGCGCAACGTCGCTGACGCGATCATCAGCGCGAAAGCGAAGTAAGCCTCCCGGCTTTTTCATCGACTACTTTTGAAAGAAGAGAATCATGGCAAAAGGTAAATTCGAACGGACCAAGCCGCACGTGAACGTCGGCACGATCGGTCACGTGGATCATGGCAAGACGACGCTGACGGCGGCGATCACGACGGTGCTGACGGCGAAGTTCGGCGGCGAAGCGAAGGCGTACGACCAGATCGACGCGGCGCCGGAAGAAAAGGCGCGTGGCATCACGATCAACACGGCGCACGTGGAATACGAGACGGCGAACCGTCACTACGCGCACGTTGACTGCCCGGGCCACGCCGACTATGTGAAGAACATGATCACGGGCGCGGCGCAAATGGACGGCGCGATCCTGGTGTGCTCGGCCGCAGACGGCCCGATGCCGCAAACGCGCGAGCACATTCTGCTGGCGCGCCAGGTTGGTGTGCCGTACATCATCGTGTTCCTGAACAAGTGCGACATGGTGGACGACGCCGAGTTGCTTGAGCTGGTCGAAATGGAAGTGCGCGAGCTGCTCTCGAAGTACGACTTCCCGGGCGACGAGACGCCGATCATCAAGGGTTCGGCCAAGCTGGCGCTGGAAGGCGACAAGGGCGAGCTCGGTGAAGTGGCGATCATGAACCTGGCCGATGCGCTCGATACGTATATCCCGACGCCGGAGCGCGCGGTGGATGGTGCGTTCCTGATGCCGGTGGAAGACGTGTTCTCGATCTCGGGCCGCGGTACGGTGGTGACGGGCCGCGTGGAGCGTGGCGTGATCAAGGTTGGCGAGGAAATCGAAATCGTCGGTATCAAGCCGACGGTGAAGACGACCTGCACGGGCGTGGAAATGTTCCGCAAGCTGCTGGACCAAGGTCAAGCGGGCGACAACGTTGGTATCTTGCTGCGCGGCACGAAGCGCGAAGACGTGGAGCGTGGCCAGGTGTTGGCCAAGCCCGGTTCGATCACGCCGCACACGCACTTCACGGCTGAAGTGTACGTGCTGAGCAAGGACGAAGGCGGTCGTCACACGCCGTTCTTCAACAACTATCGTCCGCAGTTCTACTTCCGTACGACGGACGTGACGGGTTCGATCGAGTTGCCGAAGGACAAGGAAATGGTGATGCCGGGCGACAACGTGGCGATCACGGTCAAGCTGATTGCCCCGATCGCCATGGAAGAAGGCTTGCGTTTCGCCATCCGCGAAGGCGGTCGTACCGTCGGTGCCGGTGTCGTGGCCAAGATCATCGAGTAACATCGACGGCCTTAGCAATATCGCAGTAGAATGCGCCCGGGCTTGGGCGCGCCCTCCCCGGGAGGCGCCCAAGTCCTTGTTCTTTTCTTAATCCGGCGGTGCAAAACCGCCTCGCTCTTTCGAAGGAATCGTCATGCAAAACCAGAAAATCCGCATTCGCCTGAAGGCTTTCGACTACCGTCTGATCGATCAATCGGCAGCCGAGATCGTCGATACCGCGAAGCGGACTGGTGCGATCGTTCGTGGCCCCGTGCCGCTGCCTACCCGCATTCAACGCTTCGACATTCTGCGTTCGCCGCACGTCAACAAGACGTCGCGCGATCAGCTCGAAATTCGCACGCACCAACGCCTAATGGACATCGTCGATCCGACGGACAAGACGGTCGACGCGCTGATGAAGCTCGATTTGCCGGCTGGCGTCGACGTCGAAATCAAGCTGCAATAAGGTTCGCGCCACCGCAGCCGCAGGCGTGCGGTGATAAGTCTTTGATTGCTTGCGAAAAACGGAAAGCCTGGCTATAATGCAAGGCTTTTCGCGTATTTGCGTAAAAAGTTGGTGTCAGTTCGTGCGCGGCGATGCGGCACAAAGCGGTGCGGCTCGCGGCAAGCGAGCCTGCTGATGTCGACATTTTGTAAATTAGCCCCGGCCAATCGCAGTCGGGAATGGAGAAAACGATGAGCCTTGGACTCGTAGGTCGCAAGGTTGGCATGACCCGTATCTTCACGGCAGATGGGGACTCGATTCCCGTTACCGTGTTGGACGTGTCCGACAACCGCGTGGCGCAGATCAAGACCGTTGAAACGGATGGCTACACCGCCGTTCAAGTGGCATTCGGTACGCGCCGTGCATCGCGTGTGACGAAGCCGCTGGCAGGTCACCTCGCCAAAGCCGGCGTGCAAGCCGGTGAAATTCTGAAGGAATTCAAGATCGATGCCGCAAAGGCTGCCGGGCTGTCCGCCGGCGCCGTGATCGGTGTCGATATCTTTGAAGTCGGCCAAAAGATCGATGTGCAAGGCGTATCGATCGGTAAGGGCTACGCCGGCACGATCAAGCGTTACAACTTCGCCTCGGGCCGCGCCTCGCACGGTAACTCGCGTTCGCACAACGTCCCTGGTTCGATCGGTATGGCGCAAGATCCGGGTCGCGTGTTCCCCGGCAAGCGCATGACGGGTCACATGGGTGACGATACCGTCACGGTGCAAAACCTCGAAATCGCTCGTATCGACGCCGATCGCAAGCTGTTGCTGGTCAAGGGCGCGATCCCCGGTGCAAAGGGTGGCAAAGTGTTCGTGACGCCGGCAGTGAAAGCGCGTGCCGTGAAAGGAGCGAAATAATGGAACTGAAGCTCCTCAACGCTAATGGTCAAGAAGGCGCAGGTTTGAACGCGTCGGACGTCGTGTTCGGTCGCGACTACAACGAAGCGCTGATTCACCAGGTCGTGGTGGCTTATCAAGCCAATGCCCGCAGCGGCAACCGCGCGCAGAAGGATCGCGAGCAAGTCAAGCACACGACGAAGAAGCCGTGGCGTCAAAAGGGCACGGGCCGCGCCCGCGCCGGTATGTCGTCGAGCCCGTTGTGGCGTGGCGGTGGTCGGATTTTCCCGAACTCGCCCGAAGAAAATTTCTCGCACAAGGTCAACAAGAAGATGCATCGCGCAGGTCTCTGCTCGATCTTCTCGCAGCTCGCCCGTGAAGGCCGCTTGTCGGTCGTCGAGGATATCGTCCTCGAAGCGCCGAAGACGAAGCTGCTGGCCGAAAAATTCAAGGCCATGGGCCTCGAGTCCGTGCTGGTCATCACTGACACGGTTGACGAGAACCTGTACCTCGCGTCGCGCAATCTGGCCCACGTGGCCGTTGTCGAGCCGCGTTACGCCGATCCGCTGTCGCTGATCTACTTCAAGAAAGTATTGATCACGAAGGCAGCGGTCGCCCAGATCGAGGAGTTGCTGTCATGAGCGAGATTCGCAAGAACGATCATCGTTTGATGCAGGTCCTGCTCGCACCGGTGATCTCCGAAAAGGCGACGCTGGTGGCCGACAAGAACGAGCAAGTCGTGTTCGAAATCGCCCCCGATGCGACGAAGCAGGAAGTTAAGGCCGCTGTTGAGCTGCTGTTCAAGGTGGAAGTCAATTCCGTCAACGTGCTGAACGTGAAGGGCAAGGCTAAGCGCTTTGGTCGTTTCATGGGTAAGCGCAAGGACGTGAGGAAGGCCTACGTCTGCTTGAAGCCCGGCCAGGAAATCAACTTTGAAGCGGAGGCCAAGTAATCATGGCAATCGTAAAAGTTAAGCCGACCTCGCCGGGTCGCCGCGCGATGGTTAAGGTGGTCAACAAGGATCTGTATAAGGGCAAGCCGCACGCTGCGCTGCTCGAACCACAGAGCAAGGCTGCCGGCCGTAACAACAACGGTCACGTCACGACGCGCCATCAAGGCGGCGGTCATAAGCAACACTATCGCGTCATCGATTTCCGTCGCACGAAGGACGGCATTGCGGCCAAGGTCGAGCGTCTCGAGTACGACCCGAACCGTAGCGCGAACATCGCGCTCGTGCTGTACGCCGACGGCGAACGTCGCTACATCATCGCGTCGAAAGGCATGACGGTCGGTCAACAACTGATGTCGGGCTCCGAAGCGCCGATTCGCGCGGGCAACACGCTGCCGATCCGCAACATCCCGGTCGGTACGACGATCCACTGCATCGAGATGCTGCCGGGCAAGGGCGCGCAAATCGCGCGTTCGGCGGGCACCTCGGCAATGCTGCTGGCACGTGAAGGCATGTACGCGCAGGTTCGTCTGCGTTCGGGCGAAATCCGCCGCGTGCATATCGAGTGCCGGGCAACGATCGGCGAAGTGGGCAACGAAGAGCACAGCCTGCGTCAAATCGGTAAAGCCGGCGCGAACCGCTGGCGCGGTATCCGCCCGACGGTGCGTGGCGTGGCGATGAACCCGGTCGATCACCCGCATGGTGGTGGTGAGGGTCGTACTGCTGCCGGCCGCCATCCGGTGAGTCCGTGGGGCCAGCAGACGAAGGGCTATCGCACCCGTCGCAACAAGCGCACGACGACGATGATCGTCCAGCGCCGTCACAAGCGTTAAGGAGTAGGCAATGGCACGTTCTGTAAAAAAAGGTCCGTTCTGCGACGCCCATTTGCTGAAGAAAGTTGAGGCGGCTGCAGCTTCGCGCGACAAAAAGCCGATCAAGACCTGGTCGCGTCGCTCGACGATTCTCCCTGATTTCATCGGTCTGACGATCGCCGTGCATAACGGCCGTCAACACGTTCCGGTGTACGTCTCGGAAAACATGGTCGGCCACAAGCTTGGCGAGTTCGCACTGACCCGTACGTTCAAGGGTCACGCGGCCGACAAGAAGGCCAAGAAATAAGGGGCAATCAAGATGGAAGTGAAAGCAATTCATCGCGGTGCCCGCATCTCGGCGCAGAAAACGCGCCTTGTGGCTGACCAGATCCGCGGTTTGCCGGTCGACAAGGCGCTGAACGTCCTGACGTTCTCGCCGAAGAAGGCGGCTGGCATCGTGAAGAAGGTTGTGCTGTCGGCAATCGCGAATGCGGAGCACAACGAGGGCGCCGACATCGACGAGCTCAAGATCAAGAGCGTCTACGTCGACAAGGCCGCCTCGCTGAAGCGGTTCACCGCACGCGCCAAGGGGCGCGGCAACCGCATCGAGAAGCAATCCTGTCACATCACTGTGACGGTCGGGAATTAAGGGGTCATACGATGGGACAGAAAATTCATCCGACTGGCTTCCGTCTGGCCGTCAAGCGGAATTGGGCGTCGCGTTGGTACGCGAGCAACAACAATTTCGCCGCGATGCTCCAGGAAGACATCGGTGTTCGTGAGTATCTGAAGAAGAAGCTGAAGAACGCTTCGGTCGGCCGCATCGTGATCGAGCGTCCGGCGAAGAACGCGCGCATCACGATTTACAGCTCGCGTCCGGGCGTCGTTATCGGCAAGAAGGGCGAGGACATCGAGCTGCTCAAGTCCGAGCTGCAAAAGCGCATGGGCGTGCCCGTGCACGTGAACATCGAGGAAATCCGCAAGCCGGAAACCGATGCGCAACTGATCGCCGATTCGATCACGCAACAGCTCGAGCGTCGGATCATGTTCCGCCGCGCGATGAAGCGTGCGATGCAAAACGCGATGCGTCTTGGCGCCCAAGGCATCAAGATCATGAGCGCCGGGCGTCTGAACGGCATCGAAATCGCGCGTACGGAGTGGTACCGCGAAGGTCGCGTGCCCCTGCATACGCTGCGAGCCGACATCGACTACGCCACGTCCGAAGCGAAGACGACGTACGGAATCATCGGCGTGAAGGTGTGGGTCTACAAGGGCGACACGCTCGGCCGTAACGAAGCGCCGGTCGTCGAAGAAGCGCCGGAAGACAAGCGTCCGCGCCGCAACGCACGCCCGGGCGATCGCCGTCCGCGCCGTGACGGTGAAGGTGGCGCGCCCGCGGGTGCTCGCCGTGGTGCGCCGCGTCGTGGCGCCGCCGGTGGCAATGCTGGCGGCGACGGCAAGACTGGAGAATAACGATGCTGCAACCGAAACGCAGGAAGTATCGCAAAGAGCAGAAGGGTCGTAACACCGGTATCGCGACGCGCGGCAACGCCGTCTCGTTCGGTGAATTCGGCCTCAAGGCCATCGGTCGCGGCCGCCTGACCGCGCGTCAAATCGAAGCGGCGCGTCGTGCCATGACGCGTCACATCAAGCGCGGCGGCCGCATCTGGATCCGCATTTTCCCGGACAAGCCGATTTCGCAAAAGCCGGCTGAAGTACGGATGGGTAACGGTAAAGGTAACCCGGAGTACTACGTCGCAGAGATCCAGCCGGGCAAGATGCTGTACGAAATGGATGGCGTAACCGAAGAGTTGGCGCGTGAGGCGTTCCGTCTGGCTGCAGCGAAGCTGCCGCTGAAGACGACGTTCATCGTTCGTCAGCTTGGCGCCTAAGGAGTAAACGATGAAGGCTTCCGAACTTCACCAGAAAGACAAGGCCGCGCTCAACAAGGAGTTGTCGGACCTGTTGAAAGCGCAATTCGGCCTGCGCATGCAACTCGCGACGCAGCAGCTCACCAACACGAGCCAGCTGAAGAAGGTTCGTCGTGACATCGCACGTGTGCGGACCGTCCTGACCGAGAAGGCGAACCAGAAATGAACGATAGCGTAAAAACCTCGCTCAAGCGGACGCTGGTCGGCAAGGTCGTCAGCAACAAGATGGACAAGACGGTTACCGTGCTCGTCGAGCATCGCGTGAAGCACCCGATCTACGGCAAGTACGTCGTGCGCTCGAAGAAGTATCATGCTCACGATGACGCAAACACGTACAACGAGGGCGACCTCGTCG
This sequence comes from Paraburkholderia sp., assembly GCA_004322045.1. Taxonomy (GTDB): domain Bacteria; phylum Pseudomonadota; class Gammaproteobacteria; order Burkholderiales; family Burkholderiaceae; genus Trinickia. The sequence continues at coordinate 151,393 of SCRN01000044.1, read as the reverse complement.
AAATCCAGGAAACGCGTCCGATCTCCAAGACGAAAGCCTGGACCGTGTCCCGCCTCGTCGAAGCCGCACGTGTGATTTGAGGCTCGCGCGGCTGAGCAGTAGAAGTGGTTGAAATCGCAGTAGATTTAGCTTGCAAGACCGAGATTGTTTGATATAATCTCGGTCTTCCCTCTTTATGGGATCCATTGCGGGCGAAGTGGAAGGGAAGCGGGAGAGCGTCAGCTCGCTCCGAATGAATCACTCGATTGCGATGGCGGTTTCGTTGCCGTCGCTGCTGTTCTAACCCAAGCAGCCGATTGGCTGACGGGACCAAGACTGACCGGCTGAACCATGGTGGTGCAGGCGGATTAAGTTGGGAAAGATAAACCATGATCCAGACCGAATCTCGGCTTGAAGTGGCCGACAACACGGGTGCACGTGAAGTCATGTGCATCAAGGTGCTCGGCGGCTCGAAGCGTCGTTATGCCAACATCGGCGACATCATCAAGGTGAGCGTCAAAGAGGCAACGCCGCGCGGGCGCGTGAAGAAAGGCGAAATCTACAACGCTGTGGTGGTTCGCACCGCCAAGGGCGTGCGTCGCCAAGACGGCTCGCTGATCAAGTTCGACGGCAACGCCGCCGTCCTGTTGAATACCAAGCTCGAGCCTATCGGTACCCGCATTTTCGGGCCGGTCACGCGTGAGTTGCGTAGCGAACGGTTCATGAAGATCGTTTCGCTGGCGCCCGAAGTGCTGTAAGGAGTCGCGATGAACAAGATTCGCAAAGGTGACGAAGTAATCGTCATCACCGGCAAGGACAAGGGCAAGCGCGGCGTAGTGCTGGCCGTCGCCGATGATCGCGTGACGGTGGAAGGCATCAATCTCGTCAAGAAACATGTCAAGCCGAACCCGATGAAGGGTACGACCGGTGGCGTGGAAGCGAAGACGATGCCGCTGCACATTTCGAACGTTGCGCTCGTTGACGCGAACGGCAAAGGCTCGCGTGTTGGCATCAAGGTCGAGGACGGCAAGAAAGTGCGCTTCCTGAAGACGACCGGTGCTGTGCTGAGCGCCTGACGCTGCGGAGTATAAAAATGGCTCGTTTGCAAGAGTTTTACAAAGAAAAGGTCGTCCCCGGCCTTATCGAGAAGTTCGGCTACAAGTCGGTCATGGAAGTGCCGCGCATCACCAAGATCACCCTGAATATGGGTCTTGGCGAAGCCGTCTCTGACAAGAAGATCATCGAAAACGCTGTGGGCGATCTGACGAAGATCGCGGGTCAAAAGCCGGTGGTGACGAAGGCTCGCAAGGCAATCGCGGGCTTCAAGATCCGTCAGGGCTACCCGATCGGCGCGATGGTCACCCTGCGTGGCCAAGCGATGTACGAATTCCTCGATCGTTTCGTCACGGTGGCGCTGCCGCGTGTGCGCGACTTCCGTGGTGTGTCGGGTCGTGCGTTTGACGGTCGCGGCAACTACAACATCGGTGTGAAAGAGCAGATCATTTTCCCCGAGATCGACTACGACAAGATCGACGCGCTGCGTGGGCTGAACATCAGCATCACCACCACTGCGAAGACCGACGAAGAAGCCAAGGCACTGCTCGCCAGCTTCAAGTTCCCGTTCAGAAACTGAGGTTACCGTGGCTAAACTGGCACTGATCGAACGTGAAAAGAAGCGCGCCCGCCTGGCTGCGAAGTTCGCACCGAAGCGCGAAGCGCTGAAGGCGATCATCGACGACCAATCGAAGTCGGAAGAAGAGCGCTATGCAGCCCGTCTCGAGCTGCAACAACTGCCCCGTAATGCGAACCCGACGCGCAAGCGCAATCGCTGCGCGATCACGGGTCGTCCGCGTGGCACGTTCCGCAAGTTCGGACTTGCGCGTAACAAGATTCGCGAAATCGCATTCCGCGGCGAGATCCCCGGCCTGACCAAGGCGAGCTGGTAATAGGAGAAACATAAATGAGCATGAGTGATCCTATCGCCGATATGCTGACTCGCATCCGCAACGCGCAGATGGTCGAGAAGGTCTCGGTGACGATGCCCTCGTCGAAGGTCAAAGTGGCGATTGCCCAGGTCCTGAAGGACGAAGGCTATATCGACGATTTCGCCGTGAAGTCGGAAGGCGCGAAGTCGGAGTTGAACATTGCGTTGAAGTACTACGCTGGCCGTCCGGTCATCGAGCGCCTCGAGCGCGTCTCGAAGCCCGGTCTGCGCGTGTACCGCGGTCGTAACGACATCCCGCAGGTCATGAACGGCCTCGGCGTCGCGATCGTCTCGACGCCCAAGGGTGTGATGACCGACCGCAAGGCCCGCGCCACTGGCGTCGGCGGCGAAGTCATCTGCTACGTCGCTTAACGCCGAAAGAGGAGAAGAAACATGTCTCGAGTAGGTAAGAGCCCGGTCGCGCTTGCTGGCGCCGAAGTGAAGGTCGCAGACGGCCTGATCACGGTGAAAGGCGCACTCGGCACGATTTCGCAGCCGCTGAACAAACTCGTGAACATCGTCGTAGACGGTGCGTTCCTGAAGTTTGAGCCGGTGGATGAGAGCCGCGAAGCGAACGCAATGTCAGGCACGATGCGCGCGATCGCCGCGAACATGGTGCATGGCGCGACGAAGGGTTTCGAGCGCAAGCTTACGCTCGTCGGCGTTGGTTATCGTGCGCAAGCGCAAGGCGACAAGCTGAATCTGTCGCTGGGTTTCTCGCACCCTGTGGTGCACCAGATGCCGGAAGGCGTGAAGGCAGAAACCCCGTCGCAAACGGAAATCGTGATCAAGGGGATCGACAAGCAGAAAGTCGGCCAAGTCGCTGCCGAAGTGCGCGGCTACCGTCCGCCTGAGCCCTACAAGGGCAAGGGTGTGCGCTATGCCGACGAGGTGGTGATCCTCAAAGAAACGAAGAAGAAGTAAGGGTGCGCAATCATGGATAAGACTCAATCTCGCCTGCGCCGCGCTCGTCAGACGCGTATCAAGATCGCCGAACTGCAGGTCGCGCGCCTTGCCGTGCATCGCACGAATACGCACATCTACGCGCAAGTGTTCTCGCCGTGCGGCACCAAGGTGCTCGCCAGCGCGTCGACGCTCGAAGCTGAAGTGCGTGCGCAACTGGCTGACCAGTCTGGCAAAGGCGGTAATATCGCTGCCGCCACGTTGATCGGCAAGCGTATCGCTGAAAAAGCCAAGGCTGCCGGCGTCGAATCCGTCGCCTTCGATCGCTCGGGCTTTCGCTACCACGGCCGCGTGAAAGCGCTGGCCGACGCGGCGCGCGAAGCCGGGCTCAAGTTCTAAGGGAAGGAATTCGTCATGGCAAAGATGCAAGCGAAAGTTCAGGCTGACGAACGCGACGACGGCCTTCGCGAAAAGATGATTTCGGTCAATCGCGTGACCAAGGTGGTGAAGGGTGGCCGTATTCTCGGTTTCGCCGCACTGACCGTGGTTGGCGATGGTGATGGCCGCGTCGGCATGGGCAAGGGTAAGGCGAAGGAAGTACCCGTTGCCGTGCAAAAGGCAATGGAGCAAGCCCGCCGCAACATGTTCAAGGTGCCCCTGAAGAACGGCACGCTGCAACATGAGGTGCATGGTAAGCACGGCGCGTCCACCGTTCTGCTCGCTCCGGCGAAGGACGGTACCGGCGTGATCGCCGGGGGCCCGATGCGTGCGGTGTTCGACGTGATGGGCGTGCAAAACGTCGTCGCGAAGAGCCACGGTTCGACGAACCCGTACAACCTCGTGCGTGCGACGCTCGACGGGCTGCGCAAGCAGTCGACGCCGGGTGACATCGCTGCGAAGCGCGGCAAGTCGGTCGAAGAAATTTTGGGCTAATGCCTAGGTGGTCACCATGTCTGATAAAACTGTCAAGGTTCAGCTCGTCAAGAGCCTGATTGGGACCCGCGAATCGCACCGTGCCACGGTGCGTGGCCTGGGCCTGCGCCGACTCAACTCGGTCAGCGAACTGCAAGACACGCCCGCTGTGCGCGGCATGATCAACAAGGTCTCGTACCTTGTTAAGGTCATCGCTTAACACGGTTCAGGGACTCGAGGAGTTGAATATGGAATTGAACAACCTGAAGCCGGCTGATGGCGCCAAGCACGCGAAGCGTCGCGTCGGCCGTGGCATCGGCTCCGGTCTCGGCAAGACGGCCGGGCGCGGTCACAAAGGTCAGAAATCGCGCTCGGGCGGCTTTCACAAGGTCGGCTTCGAAGGCGGTCAGATGCCGCTGCAACGTCGTCTGCCCAAGCGCGGCTTCACGTCGTTGACGAAGGAATTCGTCGGCGAAGTGCGTCTGCGCGATTTGCAAGCCTTGCCGGTCGACGAAATCGATCTGCTCGCGCTGAAGCAAGCGGGCCTCGTCAGCGAAATGACGAAGAGCGCCAAGATCATCGCCACGGGCGAGATCTCGCGCAAGATCGTCGTGAAGGGTCTCGGTGCGACGAAGGGCGCGCGCGCCGCGATCGAAGCGGCCGGCGGCTCGTTCGCCGAGTAAGCGGCTTTCGATAGCGTGAAAGACCGATTGCCGTCAATGGCATTTGCATCGGAGAAGGTACTTGGCTAACAGCCCGAGTCTCGCAAAAACCGGTCGAAGCACGGCGAAGTTCGGCGATCTGCGTCGGCGGGCAGTGTTCCTGCTGCTGGCGCTGGTCGTCTATCGTATCGGCGCGCATATTCCGGTGCCGGGGATCGACCCGGATCAGTTGGCGAAGCTGTTCCAGAGCCAATCGGGCGGCATCCTGGGCATGTTCAACATGTTCTCGGGTGGCGCACTGTCGCGATTCACGATTTTCGCGTTGGGGATCATGCCGTATATCTCCTCCTCGATCATCATGCAGTTGCTCGCGATCGTGTCGCCGCAGCTCGAAGCGTTGAAGAAGGAAGGTCAGGCCGGGCAGCGCAAGATTACGCAGTACACGCGGGTCTTCACCGTCGTGCTCGCTACCTTCCAGGCGTTCGGCATTGCCGTGGCGCTCGAGAATCAGCCGGGCCTCGTGATCGATCCGGGTATGGTGTTTCGCCTGACGACGGTGGTGACGCTCGTGACGGGCACGATGTTCCTGATGTGGCTTGGTGAGCAGATCACGGAGCGCGGGCTCGGCAACGGCATCTCGATCATCATCTTCGGCGGGATCGCGGCGGGTTTCCCGAACGCCGTGGGCGGGCTCGTCTCGCTCGTGCAATCGGGCTCGATGCATCCGTTCACGGCAATCGTGGTGGTGGCGCTGATCGCGGCGGTGACTTATCTCGTCGTCTTCATCGAGCGTGGCCAACGCAAGATTCTCGTGAACTACGCGAAGCGCCAAGTCGGTAACAAGATTTACGGTGGGCAGTCGTCGCACCTGCCGCTCAAGCTGAACATGTCGGGCGTGATTCCGCCGATCTTCGCATCGTCGATCATCCTGTTCCCGGCAACGATCTTGAATTGGTTCAGCTCGGGCACGCGCGGCAGCTGGCTCACCGATACGCTGCACAACGTGGCCGAAGCGATAAAGCCCGGCCAGCCCGTGTACGTATTGTTGTACGCGTTGGCGATCGTCTTTTTCTGCTTCTTCTACACCGCGTTGGTGTTCAACAGCAGAGAGACGGCCGACAACCTGAAAAAGAGCGGTGCGTTCGTTCCGGGTATCCGCCCCGGCGATCAAACCGCGCGGTATATCGACCGCATCCTGACGCGTCTGACGCTGGCCGGTGCGATCTATATCGTGTTCGTTTGTCTGTTGCCTGAGTTTTTGGTGCTGCGCTGGAACGTACCGTTTTATTTTGGCGGAACGTCGCTGCTGATCATTGTCGTCGTCACAATGGACTTCATGGCGCAGGTGCAGTCGTATGTTATGTCGCAACAGTATGAGTCGTTGCTCAAGAAGGCGAACTTCAAGGGCGGCAGCAACATCCCGATGCGTTGAAAGGACTTATGGCCAAAGACGATGTAATCCAGATGCAGGGCGAGGTCATCGAGAACCTACCCAATGCTACCTTCCGCGTGAAGCTGGAAAACGGCCATGTCGTGTTGGGGCATATTTCGGGAAAGATGCGGATGCACTACATCCGCATCCTTCCTGGCGACAAGGTGACGGTTGAATTGACGCCTTACGATCTGTCGCGTGCGCGGATCGTGTTCCGGGCGAAGTGATTTGAAAAAAGGGTAATATCATGAAAGTGATGGCATCGGTTAAGCGCATTTGCCGCAATTGCAAGATCATCAAGCGCAAAGGCGTTGTGCGCGTGATTTGCAGTTCTGATCCGCGCCACAAACAGCGCCAAGGCTGAACGCCGCGCTTTTGCTTGCGCTTTTTGTTTGAGGAAAAACAATGGCTCGTATTGCAGGGGTGAACATCCCGAACCATAAGCACACGAAGATCGGCCTGACGGCGATCTACGGGATCGGCATCACGCGTTCGCAAAAGATTTGCGAAGCGGCCGGCGTCGACACGGCCAAGAAGGTCAAAGACCTGTCGGACGCGGATCTCGAAAAGCTGCGTGATGAAGTCGGCAAGTTCGTCGTCGAAGGCGATTTGCGCCGTGAAGTGACGATGAACATCAAGCGCCTGATGGACCTCGGCTGCTATCGCGGTGTGCGTCATCGCAAGGGTCTGCCCCTGCGTGGCCAACGTACGCGCACGAACGCACGTACGCGCAAGGGTCCGCGCCGCGCTGCCCAATCGCTGAAGAAATAAGCGCGACTGACAGTTACAGGAAAACGTAATGGCTAAGGCTTCGAACAACACCGCGGCGCAACGCGTTCGCAAGAAGGTCAAGAAGAACGTCGCCGAGGGCGTGGTTCACGTTCACGCGTCGTTCAACAACACCATCATCACGATCACCGATCGTCAAGGCAACGCGCTTGCTTGGGCAACGTCGGGTGGCCAGGGCTTCAAGGGCTCGCGCAAGTCGACGCCGTTCGCGGCTCAGGTTGCGGCGGAGTCGGCCGGTCGCGTGGCGATGGAGTACGGCGTGAAGAACCTCGAAGTGCGGATCAAGGGCCCTGGCCCCGGTCGCGAATCGGCGGTGCGTGCATTGCATGGTCTTGGTATCAAGATCACGGCAATCTCCGACGTGACGCCCGTTCCGCATAACGGCTGCCGTCCGCCGAAGCGCCGTCGTATCTAAGACGCGCGCCAGTACGACGCCTGCTGGTGCACTCGTGCGCCAGCAGGCTATTTGCGTATGTTGATTGTTTGACTAAGTCCACCGTTCGACCCACCCCGGGTACGAACTAGCGCAGACGCGAGTTTGCGTGACTAAACATAGAAGGAATGCAAAGTGGCACGCTATACCGGCCCTAAAGCCAAGTTGTCCCGCCGTGAAGGCACCGATCTGTTCCTGAAGAGCGCGCGTCGCTCGCTCGCCGACAAGTGCAAGCTCGACAGCAAGCCGGGCCAGCACGGCCGCACCTCGGGCGCACGTACGTCCGACTACGGCACGCAGCTTCGTGAGAAGCAAAAAGTGAAGCGCATCTACGGCGTGCTCGAGCGTCAATTCCGCCGCTACTTCGCAGAGGCCGATCGCCGCAAGGGCAACACGGGTGAGAACCTGCTGCAATTGCTCGAGTCGCGTCTGGACAACGTCGTCTATCGCATGGGCTTCGGCTCGACGCGCGCAGAAGCGCGTCAACTCGTGAGCCACAAGGCGATCACGATAAACGGCCAAGTTGCCAACATTCCCTCGCTGCAAGTGAAGGCAGGCGACATCATTTCCGTGCGCGAGCAAGCCAAGAAGCAAGCGCGCATTCTCGAAGCGCTGTCGCTTGCTGAGCAAGGCGGCCTGCCGAGCTGGGTGGCGGTCGATGCGAAGAAGTTCGAAGGCACGTTCAAGCAAATGCCGGAACGTAGCGATATCGCCGGCGACATCAACGAAAGCCTGATCGTCGAATTGTATTCGCGCTAATTGTATTTACGGCCGGGGTACCTCGATTGCGTTGCGCAAGGGTGTACCTCGGCTGTTTATTTTTAGGGTGTTACCGGTCAGCCTTATCGGTGTAACGAGCCGAGGGTATTGAAAAGGGAAACCTATGCAAACCAGTTTGTTGAAGCCCAAAATCATTGCTGTCGAATCGCTGGGCGAAAGCCACGCGAAGGTGGTCATGGAACCGTTCGAACGCGGTTACGGCCACCCTTTGGGCAACGCGCTGCGGCGCGTCCTGCTGTCGTCGATGGTCGGCTATGCCCCGACCGAAGTGACGATCGCGGGCGTTGTGCATGAGTACTCCACGCTCGACGGCGTGCAGGAAGACGTGGTCAACCTGCTGCTGAACCTGAAGGGCGTCGTGTTCAAGCTGCATAACCGCGATGAAGTGACGGTTACGCTGCGCAAGGAAGGTGAAGGCCTCGTGACGGCTCGCGACATCGAACTGCCCCACGACTGCGAGGTGATCAACCCTGATCACGTCGTCGCGCATCTGTCCAAGGGCGGCAAGCTCGATGTGCAGATCAAGGTCGAGAAGGGCCGTGGCTACGTGCCGGGCAACGTGCGTCGCTACGGCGAGGAAACGGCCAAGATCATCGGCCGCATCGTGCTCGACGCGTCGTTCTCGCCGGTTCGCCGCGTGAGCTACGCAGTGGAAAGCGCGCGTGTCGAGCAACGTACCGACCTCGATAAGCTCGTGATGAACATCGAAACCAACGGCGTTATCTCGCCCGAGGAAGCGATTCGTCAATCGGCACGGATTCTCGTCGACCAACTGGCGGTGTTCGCAGCGCTGGAAGGCACGGAAGCCGCCGCGGAAGCGCCGTCGCGTGCGCCGCAGATCGATCCGATCTTGCTGCGCCCGGTCGACGACCTCGAGTTGACGGTGCGCTCGGCCAATTGCCTGAAGGCAGAGAACATCTACTACATCGGCGATCTGACCCAGCGCACGGAAAACGAGCTGCTCAAGACGCCGAATCTCGGCCGCAAGTCGCTGAACGAGATCAAGGAAGTGCTCGCCTCGCGCGGTTTGACGCTCGGCATGAAGCTCGAAAACTGGCCGCCGGCCGGTCTCGACAAGTAACGGTGTTGGGGCGCGAGCGCCCCAACGTCTGGCGAAGACGCGGATTTTCCTTTAAAATCCGCGTCTTGTCTTTTTCATACCGGCCCGTGTCTTCATCGCTAGCGGCGTTTCGCGGTGGGACGATAGAAGAGCTGGATTAAAACTTCGAATCAAGGAACTGAAATGCGTCACCGTCATGGTCTGCGGAAACTGAACCGCACGAGCAGCCACCGTTTGGCAATGCTCCGTAATATGTCTAACTCGCTGATCGAGCACGAAGTCATCAAGACGACGCTCCCGAAGGCGAAAGAACTCCGTAAAGTCGTCGAGCCCCTCATCACGCTCGGCAAGAAGCCCTCGCTCGCGAACCGTCGCCTGGCGTTCAACCGCCTGCGCGACCGCGATTCGGTCACGAAGCTGTTCGACGTTCTGGGTCCGCGTTTCGCGAACCGTCCGGGCGGCTACCTCCGGATCCTGAAGTTCGGTTTCCGTGTTGGCGATAACGCACCGATGGCGCTCGTCGAATTGCTCGATCGTCCGGAACCGGTGGAAGCGGAAGAAGTGCAAGACGCCGAATAAGTCGTGCAGCGCGCTTAGGCGCGTGACCGGGTTATTCTGGGGAAGGGCCAAGCGTGAGCTTGGCCCTTTTTGCTTCTCCAGGACGCATTCCACATGATCGGCGGGTGCGTCAACCGACGGTGCGCCGGCCGAACAAGGCCTTGGCCACATTGATCGCGGCGCGGGCGGTGCGCGCAGCGTAGGTGATAGCATAGCGAGGTATTCACCGCTTCAGAGGTGCTCCGTCGTGTCGTTGCCCGTCGTGCTGATGCTTACCACCGTACCCGACAAGGAATCGGCGCAACAGCTCGCGCAGATGGCGCTTGACCAGCGTCTCTGCGCCTGCGTGACCGAACTTGGCGCCGTGCGCTCTCGTTATCACTGGAAGGGGCAGGTTGAAACGGCCGAGGAAATCCAGTTGTTGTTCAAGACGAGCGCTGTGCGGGCGCATGAACTCGAGCAACTTATTCTTGCAAACCATCCGTACGAAACACCCGAAGTCCTCTCGTGGCAAGCCGCCGCATCGAGCGGCTACGCGCAATGGGTGGAGACCGAAACGCATAGAGCGACACATGTTTAGCCCGCTTCTCCATCCGACGCGACTATTCTCGCGCCTGGTATTGCTCGTCATCGCATGCGTTTGTCTTGGGGCGGGGCTTGCCAGCCTCGCTCACGCCGATGATTTCCTCGACCCGTCCGTGGCATTCCGCTTCAACGCGGACGAAGCTGCGCACGAAGTCGACGTTCACTTCAAGATTGCCGACGGCTATTACCTTTATCGCGAGCGGTTCCAGTTCGCCGTCAAGGGTGGCGCGGCTACGCTTGGCCCCGCGCAATTGCCTGCCGGCCACATCAAGTTCGATCCGACCTTTCAAAAGAACGTCGAAACCTACCGCGGCGATCTAACCGTTCGTGTGCCCGTGCAGGCCGCCTCCGGACCGTTCGACCTAGTGGTGACCTCTCAGGGCTGTGCCGACGCGGGAATTTGCTACCCCCCCGCAGAGCACGTCTATCGCGTGAGTGGCGCGGCGCTGCGCGCTAGCGCGGATTCCGGCGCGAGCACTCGAGCGCCTGTATCCGACGCGCAGCGCGGCTCGTGGTACGAGCGCGTGACTAGTGCCGATTACGCACAATCGCTGCTGCAAGGCGGTAGTTTCGCTGCTACGGTTGGCCTCTATTTTGTGGCGGGCCTCGTTCTTAGCCTGCTGCCTTGCTCTTATCCGATGATTCCGATCGTGTCGGCGATCATCATCGGGCAGGGCGGCAAAGTGTCCCATGGTCGCGGCTTCGCGCTATCGCTGGCGTACGTCATCGGCATGGCGCTCGTGTACACCGCACTCGGCATCGCGGCTGCGCTCGTCGGTCAATCGCTTGGCGCGTGGCTGCAGAATCCGTGGGTGCTGGGCGCCTTCGGTGTGTTGTTGACGGCGTTCGCGCTGACGTTGATCGCGGGTGTGGATCTCGTGCTGCCGCAGCGCTGGCAGGACGGCGTATCGCAGGCCTCGAGTCGTCGCTCTGGCGGCACGTTCGCGGCCGTGGCGGCAATGGGGGCGCTCTCGGCGCTGGTCGTCGGCGCATGCATGACGGCGCCACTCTTCGCGGTCTTGGCGTTCATCGCGCATACGGGCAACGCGGTCCTCGGCGGGGTGGCTTTGTTTTCCATGGGGCTGGGCCTCGGCGTGCCCCTGCTGATCATCGGTCTCGGCGCGGGTACGCTGCTGCCGCGTGCCGGCGCGTGGATGGATGGCGTGAAAGTGTTTTTCGGCGTCGTGCTGCTGGCGGCGGCGCTCTGGATCGTTTGGCCGGTTTTGCCCGCAACGCCGCAGATGCTGCTCGCGGCCGTGTGGCTGTTGGCCGCGGCGGCCGCCTTGGGCTTGTTCACGCCGAATGCGGGCGGGGCGTCGATTTGGCGCCGCTTGGGTCGGGGCCTTGGCGCCGGACTGGCCATTTGGGCCGCCGTGCTACTGGTTGGCCTCGCTGCCGGTTCCAACGACCCCGTGCGGCCGCTGGCCGTGTTGGCCGCACGCGTTGGCGGTGAATCCGCCCCGGCGGGCGGGGTAGCGCAGACGCAGGCGGCTTTCGCTCCCGTCCAATCTTCGGCGAAGTTGGACGCGTTGCTCAAGACGGGCGCCCACCCGGCCATGCTCGACTTCTATGCGGACTGGTGCGTGAGTTGCAAGGAAATGGAGCGCTTTACGTTTTCGGATAAGCGAGTGCAAGCGCGTTTGGCGCAACTGCAACTGCTGCGCGCTGACGTCACAGCGAATAACGCCGACGATCAGATGCTGCTAAAGCGATTCTCTTTGTTCGGGCCACCGGGCATCATCTTCTTCGACCGCGCGGGGAACGAGGTTCTGCGTGTTGTCGGCTACGAATCCGCGGACACGTTCTTGCGTAGCCTGGATCGAGTTGCGCCTGCGCTGCAGTCGTAGCGATGACATTGCCGAAGCAGCGAGATCGGTGGCGGCGCCTCGGGCGGCCACCCCCTTCTCCCGCTATCTGATTTCCAGGGCCTACGCTAATCCGATTGGCTCGTACGGGTGCCGGAGCACCTACCTTTGTGCGCGCAACAGCCGCGCGGCGTCAAGCGCAAAGTAAGTGAGCACCCCATCAGCTCCCGCCCGCTTGAAAGCAAGCAGCGACTCCAGCATCACTTTGTCGTGATCGAGCCAGCCGTTTTGGGCGGCCGCCTTGAGCATCGCGTACTCGCCGCTGACCTGATAGACATAGGTTGGGAACCTGAATTCATCCTTCACACGCCGGACGATGTCCAAATACGGCATGCCAGGCTTGACCATCACCATGTCCGCGCCTTCCTCGATGTCGAGCCGCACTTCGCGCAGCGCTTCGTCCGAGTTGGCCGGATCCATCTGGTACGTCATCTTGTTGCTTTTGCCGAGGTTCGTCGCCGACCCCACCGCATCACGGAACGGCCCATAGAACGCCGACGCGTATTTGGCTGCATAGGCCATGATGCGCGTGTAAATGTGCCCCTCGCTCTCGAGCATCTCGCGCAGCGCTCCGATGCGCCCGTCCATCATGTCCGACGGAGCGACGATGTCGACGCCCGCCTCGGCCTGCACGCGAGCCTGCTCGACGAGAATCTCGACCGTTTCGTCGTTGAGGACGTAACCGGACTCGTCTAGTACGCCGTCTTGACCGTGGCTCGTGTAGGGATCGAGCGCTACATCCGTCAGCACGCCGAGTTCGGGAAATCGCCGCTTGAGCTCGCGCACCGCCCACGGAATCAGCCCTTCCGGGTTGGCGGCTTCGCGACCGTCGGGCGTTTTCAGTGAAGGCTCGATGGCCGGAAACAGCGACAGAACGGGCACGCCGAGCTCGACGCAGGCTTCGGCCACAGGCATCAGCAAATCGACCGATACGCGCTCCACGCCCGGCATGGAAGGAACCGCGTGACGTACGTTGGTGCCATCGACGATGAAGACCGGGTAGATGAGGTCGTTCGTCGTCAGCGTGTTTTCGCGCATGAGGCGGCGCGAGAAATCGTCGCGGCGCATGCGGCGCGGGCGGTGGTGCGGATAGAAGCTCATAGGGTGGGTGGAATCGCTGTCGGATTGGCGGAAAACGCCGATGGAGCCGGCGCAAATGCTCTTGCAAACAATGGTATATGATAGCGATCGAGCGAAGCGCGTGCCGCCGAAAGGCGCACGCGGCGGATCTCCCCGCTTCTCGTCCCTGAGCGGGTGCCTGTCGTTTTTCGATTAGGCTGTTTGACCCGCCGATCTTCGGCGGGTTTTTTTATCGCGGTTTTCCATCGTTTTTAGGCGCGTCTTAGCCGCGTTTTAGCCGCATCTACCGCGGCGATGTGCCGCGTTCAGTGCGTTCAGTGCGCTCGGTGCGCACCGGCCTCTGCGACGAGCGTCAATCGGTCACGCTGCTCGTCGCGCCCGTCGCCAACCAGCCTTCGATCCGTGTGTGCGCTTCATCGAGCCCCACGCGTTTGAGCGCCGAGAACAATTGGGCGCTGAGCTCGCCCGCGTAGCCCGCCGCACGATATTCGGCGAAGCCTTTCTCCGTCGCGCGCAGTGCGTTCGTGCATTCTTGTCGCGTCAGTTTGTCGCATTTGGTTAGCAAGCTGTGGATCGGTTTGCCGGTCGGCGCAAACCATTCGATCATCCGTTTGTCCAGCTCCGTCAACGGCCGGCGGGCGTCCATCATCAAGATCATGCCGCGAAGCTGGGCGCGGGTTTGCAGGTAACTCGAAAGCAGCGCTTCCCAGTGCGCCTTGGCCGCGCCGGGCACCTCCGCGTAGCCGTAGCCGGGCAGATCGACGAGGTAGCCTACCGGCTCGATTTCCGGACCGACGCTGAAGTAGTTGATATGCTGCGTGCGCCCTGGCGTTTTACTCGCGAACGCGAGCCGCTTTTGGTTGCACAAAATGTTGATGGCCGTCGATTTGCCGGCGTTCGAGCGGCCCGCGAAGGCGATCTCGGGTTGGACCGTGGCCGGCAGGTCGCGTAAGTGATTGACGGTCGTGTAGAAGCGGGCTTGATGCAACAGGAGGGCCATGGCGAGACAGGAAGGAGAGCGTGTGCAACGCCCGAGTGGCGGCGCTCATGAGCGCCGGGGGATGCCCGACTGGCGTCTTGGCGGTTAGCGAGTTATTGTACAATACGACGGTTTACTGACGACCGGCCGCTGTGTTTGCCCGCATCACGCAAGCGCTTCGAGCTTTTAGCCGCGTGGCTTTTAGCGGCAACGGGTCGCCATTTTTTGCATTTGACCTCTCGGGGACATCGCCGTGCCGTTTGGCGATCCTGCCGCCTGTTCGGGCGGGCCCGGAAACCGGGCGTTTGAGGGCACTCTATTCTCACAAGACAGAAACCGGGTGTGCGAATGAATCGACTGTGCAAGTCTTTGCAGGTGCTTCAGGTCGTGGCAGCAGCAAGTTTATTGGGGTGGGCAGCGCAAGCGCGAGCGGCGGATTCACCGAAGCCGGACATCAATCGGGGGCAGGCAATTGCGACGCAAGTGTGCGCGGCTTGTCATGGCGCGGACGGCAACAGCGCGAGCGGGTCGTTTCCGAAGTTGGCGGGGCAGCATCAAGCCTATCTCGTCAAGCAGTTGAAAGATTTTAAAGTACAAGCGGGCGCGCAGGCCGCCGCTCGCAGCAATCCGATCATGGCCGGGATGGCGGCAGCGCTCTCCGACAGCGACATGGTCAACGTGGCCGCGTATTTCGCGGCGCAAACGCCCAAGCCTGGCGTTGCGCGCGACGCAGCCACGGTGCCCGTCGGGCAAAAGATTTATCGTGCGGGTATCGCCGACAAAGGTGTGCCGGCCTGCGCGAGCTGCCATGGGCCGACGGGAATGGGTATTCCGGTGCAGTACCCGCGCATTTCGGGGCAGTGGGCCGACTATACGGTTGTTCAGCTCCATGCGTTTGCGCAAGGTCCAGGCGCCCGGAACAACAACGATGCGATGCGCAGCATCGCGTCGCGGTTGTCGGACAATGACATCAAAGCGGTCGCCGATTACGTCGCCGGCTTGCATTGAGCGCCACCGTGAACGAATAACCGCCGGGTTTTCCGGCGAGAAGAAGAAAAGGGTGGGAGCGCCACCGCCATCGGCGGCTGGCCCTCACCCTTTTTTTGTTGTTGTGTTGCTGTGCATGGAACCCGAGTAGGCGCGAAAACGTTCACTCGGTCGACCGCGAAGCATGGGACCCGAGTAACCGCTAAAGCGCCAACTCGGGTCGACAGGAGTTTGAATGAGCGTTACCACCTCAGGTTACGAAGTGAAATCCAACCGGCGCGTGCTGAAAAGCGCGGTCGAGTTGCTAAGCTCCATGCGTTTTGCCATCGCGTTGCTGGTCGTGCTCGCGATCGCCAGCATCGTCGGCACCGTGCTCACGCAAGACGATCCCTACCCCAACTACGTCAACCAATTCGGTCCGTTTTGGGCGGATATCTTCCGCGCGCTCAGCCTGTACACCGTCTACAGCGCTTGGTGGTTCATGCTGATTCTCGGCTTCTTGATCGTCTCGATCTCGCTCTGCGTCATACGCAACGCACCGAAGATGATCGCGGATATCAAGAGCTGGAAGCTCAAAGTGCGCGAAGGCAGCTTGCGGGCGTTCCACCACAAGGCGGAGTACGAGACCCGCGCTTCGCGCGCCGAAACCGCGGCGCAGCTCTCCACGCTCGCAGGCAAGCTCGGATATCGCTATCTCGTGCGCGAAGTGGACGGCGCCACGCTGATCGCGGCCAAACGCGGCGCCATGGCCAAGATCGGATACATCTTTGCGCACCTGGCCATCGTCGTGATCTGCATCGGCGGGTTGATGGACAGCAATCTGCCGATCAGGCTCCAAATGTGGCTGTTCGGCAAGTCGCCGGTCTCGACGACCGCCGTCATCAACGACATCTCGCCCGCGCACCGCCTCTCTCAGTCCAATCCGACGTTCCGCGGCTATGCGTGGGTACCCGAGGGACAGAACGTATCGACGGCTATCCTGAATCAGCCCAACGGCTCGCTGATTCAGGACCTGCCGTTCTCGATCGAACTCAAAAAGTTCATCGTCGACTACTACTCGACGGGCATGCCCAAGCTCTTTGCGAGCGACATCGTCGTGGTCGATCACGCAACCGGCAAGCGCGTCCCTGCCCGCGTGGAAGTGAATAAGCCGTTCCAGTACGACGGCGTGTCGATCTATCAGTCCAGCTTCCAGGACGGTGGCTCGGAGATGTCGATGACGGCCTGGCCGATGACGAGCGATTCCGCCAAAACGATGGCCGTCAATGGCGCGATCGGGAACTCGGCGCCGCTGTCGGCTTCGATGCCGGGCGTGAACGGACAGACGGTCGAATTCGCGGATTTCCGCGCCATCAACGTCGAGAACATCACGAACGGCAGCGGGCAGACCGACGCGCGCGGCGTGGCGGCGCACCAATCGCTCAAAGAAGTCTTTGACGAGCGGCTGGGGTCGGGGGCGAAATCGTCCATGCCGCGCGATCTGCACAACGTCGGGCCATCGGTCCAGTACAAGATTCGGGGCACGGACGGCCAGGCGCGCGAGTTCAACAACTACATGCTGCCCGTGGAAGTCGACGGCGCTCGCTTCTTCCTTGCCGGCATGCGCACGACGCCGAATGATCCGTTCCGATATCTGAGAATTCCGGCTGACGAGCAAGGCAGCGTCAAAGAGTGGATGATGCTGCGCGCGGCGCTGGAAAATCCCACGCTGCGGGCGCAGGCCGCTCAACGCTTCGCGCAACGTTCGATCTCCGATTCGAACCCCGAGTTGCGCGCTCACCTGGAGGAAAGCGCGACGCGTGTCTTGTCGCTGTTCTCGGGGGCCGAGACCGTGCCAGGCAGCCTACCGCCTGGGCAGCGCGCCGGTGGCTTCCAATCGATCGCGGCATTCATCGATCATTCGGTGCCGAAGGGCGAGCAGCAGAAGGCGGCATCGCTATTGCTGCGTATGCTCGAAGGCTCGACCTGGGATCTTTGGCAGCTTGCTCGCGAGCAAGCAGGCGAGGCCGACGCGCCCGCGAACGCGGGCACGAGCCGGTTCGTGCAAAATTCGATCAACGCGCTTTCCGACAGCTTCTTGTATGGATCGCCGGTCTATCTGCAGCTAGATTCGTTCAAGCAGGTGCAGGCTTCGGTGTTCCAGCTTACGCGCGCGCCGGGTAAGAAAGTGGTGTATCTTGGCAGCCTGCTTCTCGTGGCCGGCATTTTCTCGATGTTCTATATCCGTGAGCGGCGGCTTTGGTTCTGGTTGAAGGACGCAGCGGCGGGCACGTCGGTGGTGATGGCGATGTCGACGGCGCGCAAGACGCTCGACTTCGAGAAAGAATTCGGGAAGGTGCGCGATGCTATCGGCGCCGTGCTGGGCGCATCCGCACATGAGGCCGCCTCCTCGCGTGACAATGCGCGCAAACACGCTCGTTCCGAGGCGCCCCCCGCGACGATAGCGTCGTCTTCCGACTCGCAAGATTGATATTCGGGAATCATCATGGATCTGACACACGTTTCCCCCTCTCACCCGGCTTCTCCGCAGTCGGGCGCCTTGGACGAACGCTCGTTCCTGCGCCGTTTAGGCGTATTCGATTGGCTCTTCGCCTTGGCCGTTGCGGGTGGCGCCGGTTTTGGGCTGGCCCGGTACCACGGGTTCATGAATTACTACGATAAGCTCGTGCTGGTGTGCACCGTGCCCGCGCTCATCGTGCTCGGCTGGCGCTGGAAGCCGGTGCGCCTGCTTGCCGTGAGCATTGCGGCGCTTGCGCTACTGTCGCTGCAGATCTACCACGGCGATCTGTCCCGGGCCGACTCGGCGTTCTTGCTCAAGTACTTTTTGTCGAGCCAGTCGGCGATTCTTTGGATGAGCGCGCTTTTCGTTCTCGCCACGCTGTTTTACTGGATCGGCATGCTGTCGCGCTCGCCCTCGGGCGGCGCCATCGGCTCGAAGCTCACCTGGTTTGCCGTCCTGATGGGCTTTACCGGCATGATGGTGCGCTGGTACGAGTCGTACCTGATCGGTGCCGACGTCGGTCATATTCCGGTTTCGAACCTCTATGAAGTGTTCGTGCTGTTTTGTCTGATCACGGCGCTGTTCTACCTGTATTACGAGCAGCACTACGCCACCCGTGCGTTGGGCGCCTTCGTTCTGTTGGTCATCGGCGCCGCCGTCGGCTTCTTGATGTGGTACTCGGTCGCGCGCGACGCACAGCAGATCCAACCGCTCGTACCGGCGCTGCAAAGCTGGTGGATGAAGATCCACGTACCCGCGAACTTCATCGGCTATGGCTCGTTTGCGCTCTCGGCGATGGTCGGGGTGGCCTATTTGCTCAGCGAACACGGCGTCTTCACGGATCGTTTGCCGCCGCTGGCCGTGCTCGACGATGTCATGTACAAGTCGATTGCGGTCGGCTTCGCCTTCTTCACGGTCGCGACCATTCTGGGCGCATTGTGGGCGGCCGACGCATGGGGCGGGTACTGGAGCTGGGACCCGAAAGAAACCTGGGCGTTGATCGTGTGGCTCAACTACGCGGCATGGCTGCATATGCGCTTGATGAAGGGGCTGCGGGGTACGGCCGCTGCATGGTGGGCGCTCACCGGCTTGCTCGTCACGACATTCGCGTTCCTGGGCGTCAATATGTTCTTGTCGGGCCTGCATAGCTACGGCAAGCTGTAGCCGATGCGCCAGCGCCGATATCGAGCGCGCTAGTCATGTTTGTAAGAAAAACCGCCGCATGGTCGCGCCATCGGCGGTTTTTTATTTGATCGATGCATCCGAGCGCAGGCGGTGCACGTATTCATCGTGTGTGGGCCCAAAAGGCGTTCGACCGACGCCGTGAACAAGCGGCCCGGGTTTCTTGAGGAGCAGCATCGTGTCGATGAACCGAGAGCAACGTGTCCTACTGACCGGCGAGGACATCGCCGCTACCGAAATCACGCCGCGTGCGGTGTTCGAAAACCGGCGGCGCGTGCTACAGGCGGCTGGCGCGGCGGGGCTCGCGATCGCCGGCGGCACGCTCGGCATCAGTCGCGCCGCTTTCGGCGCGTATGCTTCTCCCGACCCCAAAGCGCACCGGCTAGCGGCCGCGACTAATCCGAAGTTTGTCGTCATCGATAAGGTCACGCCTTACAAGGACGTGACGACCTACAACAACTTCTACGAGTTCGGCACGGACAAGAGCGATCCTTCCCACAACGCGGGGACGCTACGGCCGCATCCGTGGCGAGTGAGCGTGGAAGGCGAGGTCAAGAATCCGAAGGTGTACGACATCGACGAACTGCTCAAGCTCGCGCCGCTCGAGGAACGCGTTTATCGCCACCGCTGCGTCGAAGGGTGGTCGATGGTGATTCCATGGTTGGGCTATCCGCTCGCCGAACTCATCAAGCGCGCGCAGCCGACGGGCAACGCCAAATTCGTGCAGTTCATCACACTCGCAGACCCCTCTCAGATGCCTGGGCTCTCGGATCCGATTCTCGATTGGCCGTATTCCGAAGGCTTGCGCATGGACGAAGCGATGAACCCTTTGACGCTGCTCACGGTCGGACTCTACGGCCAGGTGCTGCCGAACCAGAACGGTGCGCCGATCCGTATCGTCGTCCCTTGGAAGTACGGGTTCAAAAGCGCGAAGTCGCTCGTGAAGATCCGGTTCGTCGAAAAGCAACCCCCGACCAGTTGGAACACCTATGCGCCGAAGGAGTACGGGTTCTATTCGAATGTGAACCCTGAGGTGGATCACCCGCGCTGGAGTCAAGCCACCGAGCGGCGGATCGGCGAGGACGGATTTTTCACGCCGAAGCGCAAGACGTTGATGTTCAACGGGTATGGAAATCTCGTCGCCTCCCTGTATCAAGGGATGGACTTGCGCAAGTACTTCTGACGCCAGGCTCGATGGAGCGCATTTCATGTCACTCGATACGCAAACGCTGACGGGCCGCGACGCCGGTCGCGGTCAAAGCGGCCCGCGGCCCGTTCGTTCGACTCAAGCTGGCAGCGCCCGCGCGCGCGGCGCTGCGGACCGCTGGATCGCACCCGCCAAAATCGGTGTCTTCGTCGCGGCGCTTCTGCCGCTCGCGCGCGTCGTGCTGTTCGGCTTTACCGACCGGCTCGGTGCCAATCCGATCGAATTCATCACGCGTTCAACGGGGCTTTGGACCCTCGTTTTCCTGTGCATCACGCTGACGGTGACACCGCTGCGCCGGTTGAGCGGCGTTAATGCGTTGCTGCGGTTTCGTCGCATGCTGGGACTCTATGCGTTCTTTTACGCGACGCTGCATTTCACGACCTACATTTGGTTCGACAAATGGTTCGACGTGGTCGAAGTCGTAAAGGACATCGGCAAGCGGCCGTTCATCACGGTCGGATTTGCAGCGTTCCTGCTGTTGATTCCGCTGGCCGCGACCTCGCCGCGCGCCGTCGCGCGGCGATTGGGGCGGCGCTGGCTGACGCTTCATCGCGCGATTTACGCCATTGCCGCGCTCGCGATTTTGCACTTTTGGTGGATGAAGGCGGGCAAGCACGATCTCATCTTGCCCAAGATCTATGGCGCGATCGTTATCGTGCTGCTCGGATGGCGCGTGGCCGTCTGGGCGCGCGGCAAACTCGCCGGCCGCAGTGTCGGCGCGTCGAAGCCCAAGCCCGCGAGATAGGAGAAGAAACCGCCGAGCGCACACAACTGCCCGGCGGTGATGGGACAACCGGCGCTGCGCCGGAATCAGGCCGGCAGGATGGATTCGCCCGCAAACAACTCGCGCACGGTCTCGCGCGCACGGACGAGGTGGACACGATCGCCGTCTACCATGACTTCCGCCGCGCGCGGACGCGTGTTGTAGTTCGAACTCATCGCAAACGCATAGGCGCCCGCCGAACGGATTGCGAGCAAATCGCCCGGCTTGACGGCCAGGGCGCGATCGCGGCCCAGCCAGTCGCCGCTTTCGCATACGGGTCCGACCACATCGTAGACTGTGGGCGTATCTTGGCGCGGTGCGACAGCATCGATCGCGTGATAGGCCTGGTACATGGCGGGTCGCGCCAGGTCGTTCATCGCGGCGTCGACGATTGCGAAGTTCTTCTCCGCACCCGGTTTCAGAAATTCGATGCGCGTGAGCAGGATGCCGGCGTTGCCTGTGACCGAGCGACCCGGCTCGAAATACACTTCACGATGACCATGGCCGCGCGCCGCGATCCGCTCGAGCAGGGTGCGCACGAATACGCCAGTGTCCGGCGGGGTTTCCTCGGAATACGTGATGCCGAGCCCGCCGCCGACGTCGATGTGGCGGATGGCGATGCCGTCGGACTCGATTTGCTCGACGAGATCGAGCAATTTATCGAGCGCATCGAGGTAAGGGGCGATTTCCGTGATCTGCGAGCCGATGTGGCAATCGATGCCGAACACTTCAAGGTGTTCGAATGCCGCCGCCGCGCGATAGGCCGAACGCGCCTCGTCGAAGGCAATGCCGAACTTGTTCGCCTTTAGCCCCGTGGAGATGTAGGGATGAGTCTTCGGATCGACGTCAGGATTCACGCGCAGGGAGATTGGCGCTTTCTTGCCGCACTCGCCGGCGATGGCATTGAGCCGATCGAGTTCAGGGATCGATTCGACGTTGAAGCATTTGACGCCGGCGTCCAACGCCTCGCGCATTTCCGCTGCGCTCTTGCCGACGCCGGAAAACACGATGTCTTTCGCTTGACCGCCCGCCGCTAGCACGCGGGCAAGCTCCCCGCTCGAGACGATATCGAAGCCGGCGCCGAGGCGTGCAAAGACATTGAGCACCGCCAAGTTGCTATTGGCTTTGACGGCGACATGCACCGACGCCCGGTGTCCGGCGCATGCTTGCGCATACGCTTGATAGGCATGGGTCAGCGCCGCGCGCGAGTAGACGAAAAGCGGCGTGCCGAACCGTTCGGCGAGCGTGACGGCGCTGACGCCTTCGGCGTGCAGCACGCCGTCGACATAGGCGAAGGCGGAGTGAGACATGCGGGAGTCCTGCGTTTATTGATCGGGTGCGGGGCTCGACGCCGCACCGGCGTCAGGCGTGGGGTGTTGGGCGTTCGGCGCGGTGCCGAGCGCATCGGCCGGCGCCAAGGTCAGCGGTGCATGCGCTTGCGGGTCCGATGCCGCCTGCGAGCTGCTATCCGAATCTTGCGCGGACGGCCCGGTGTGAAGCACCGGTTTTTCAGGCAGCGGCGGGACGGACGGCAGATAAAGCGGCCCGCCTTGTCCGCAGGCGGTTAGCGCCGCGCTTGTCGCAACGGCCAAAGCCGCTACAATCGCGCTCATCCTGAAAACGACTCGCATGACTGCCTCTAGGACCTAAAGAGCTGTGATGTGTTTAACCGGCGGAGTTTAGCATGACCGACAGCGACTACCTTGGCCGAGCGGAAGCCGTTCTCACGCGAATCGAGCAAGCTGCCGACGACAGCGACGCCGATATCGAGATCGAGCGCAACGGCAACGTCTTGACGCTCGAATTCGAGAACGGTTCGAAGATCATCGTCAACTTGCAACCGCCGATGCAGGAAATCTGGATCGCAGCCAAATCAGGCGGCTTTCACTTCAAGTTCGTCGACGGACAGTGGCTGGATACGCGTAATGGCCGCGAGTTCTTCGAATCTCTGTCCGATTACGCCACGCAGCAAGCCGGCGAGCGCGTCCACTTCGCGGCGTAGGGCGTAGGCGACGCGATTCGCGGGCAGGGCGCGACGCGTCGTCCGAGCGCGTTCTCGGTTCGACGGCGGGTTGTCGTGGCGCGGGCCAGTGCGCTCGACGTTCGCGCCAGGGCCAGCGGCAGCGGTCCATCAACACCCCCCACCGACAGCGGCTGACATCGGCGGTGGATCACTGCACCGAGACCCGTGGCGCCGTAGGCCGCGGCACGCCCCCCGGTTCGTTGGCTGCGCTCGTCGGCGCGGCAGCTTCTCGATTCCCTATTTCCGTGCCGCCGTCCGCGGCCCTCGTCTGCGCATGCTCGGCCGCTTCGGCGATGCCGACCGTATGGACGAAGCCATGGCCCGGCAAGAACGAGTCGAAGTACAGTTCGCCCTCTATCTGCGTGACGTCGGCGGGTATCGGCATCTCGTACTCCGGCACGCCGTTTAGCGCTTGCCGCATGTAGTCCATCCAGACCGGCAGCGCGAGGCCGCCGCCCGTCTCGCGATCCCCCAGGCTGCGCGGCGAGTCGTAGCCGATCCAGGCGATGGCGGCCAGCGTGTGCTGATAGCCGGCGAACCAGGCGTCGCGAGAATCGTTTGTCGTGCCCGTCTTGCCGGCCAAATCCTTGCGCCCGAGTTGGTTCGACTTCGCCCCTGTTCCGTGTTGCGCGACACTTTGCAGCAAGCTGTTCATCACGAAGTCGTTGCGCGCATCGATCGCTTGCGGCGCATCGTTTCCCGCGGCGATCGGCTGCGCGCGTGCGAGCACGAGGCCATCTTGATCGGTCACCTCCGAAATGAGATAGGGATTGACGCGATAGCCGCCATTGGCGAAGACCGAATAAGCGCCAGCCATCTGCAGAGGCGTCACGAGACCGGCCCCTAGGGCCATCGGCAGATAGGCCGGATGCTTATCGGCGTCGAAGCCGAAGCGCGTGATGTACTGCTGCGCGTAGCGCGTGCCGATGTGCGCAAGAATCCGAATCGAGACGAGGTTGCGCGATTTTTGCAGCGCGGTGCGCATCGTCATGGGACCGTCGAACCGGCCGCCGTAGTTCTTCGGCTCCCAGGGATGGCCGCCCGTTTCCGCCGCGCTGAAAAAGAGCGGCGCGTCGTTGATGATGGTTGCCGGGCCGAGGCCCTTTTCCAGTGATGCCGAATAGATGAAGGGCTTGAAGCTGGAACCCGGCTGACGCCATGCCTGCATCACGTGATTGAACTTGTTCTTGCTGAAATCGAACCCGCCGACGAGCGAGCGAATCGCGCCGTCTTGCGGCACGATCGAGATGAACGCGCCTTCGACTTGCGGCAATTGCACGATCGACCAGGCGCCTGCGTCGTCTTTGACGAGGCGCACGATGGCCCCCGGCCGGATGCCGGCCGCCGGCTGCGCGCGCGGCATGAGCGCAGCCGACGCGAAGCGCAGGCCCTCGCCGCTGACCGTGGCCAGCGTGCCGTCGGACAGGACCGCTTGCACTTGACGCGCATCGGCGGCCGTCACGACACCCGCGACGATTTCGCCGTTGTCCGGATATTTGCCGAGGGCCGCGGAAATGGCATCGGCACGCGCGTCGGCAGCGGCCGGCAGCGCGACGTAACCCTCGGGGCCGCGATAGCCGTGCCGCGCGTCGTAACTCATCAGCCCGTTTCGCACCGCGCGGTAGGCGGCGGCTTGATCGCTCGAATCGATCGTCGTGACGACGTTCAAGCCCCGGGTATAGGCCTCGTCGTGATATTGCGCGACCATCGCTTGACGGACCATTTCCGCCACGTACTCCGCATGCACGCTGAACTGCTGCGCGGGCGCGCCGGCGAGCGCGAGAGGCTCGGCGAGTGCGGCATCGTATTGCGCACGCGTGATGTCGTGCAGCGCGAGCATGCGCCGCAGGATGTATTGCTGGCGTAGCTTTGCGCGCGTCGGGTTGACGACTGGGTTGTACGCCGAAGGCGCTTTGGGCAAGCCCGCCAGCATCGCCGCTTGCGCGAGCGTGATGTGCGCGATGTCTTTGCCGAAATAAATGCGCGCTGCCGATGCGAAGCCATAGGCGCGCTGCCCGAGGTAGATCTGATTCATATACACCTCGAGAATCTGATCCTTCGTCAACTCGCGCTCGATTTTGTACGCCAGCATCATCTCGTAAATCTTGCGCGTGTAGGTCTTCTCGCTCGACAGAAAGAAGTTGCGCGCGACTTGCATCGTGATCGTGCTGGCGCCTTGCGTCGCGCGTCCGTTCGTCAACGCCGCGATGCCTGCGCGCACCACGCCGGCGATGTCGACTCCCCCATGGTCGTAAAAACGCGCATCTTCGATTGCGAGAACGGCTTGTTTCAAAAAGACGGGGACGTGCTCGATGCGAACCACGTCGCGCCGTTCTTCGCCGAATTCGCCGATCAGAACGTGATCGGCGGTATAGATGCGCAGCGGGACTTTCGGGCGATAGTCGGTGAGCGCATCGAGCGAAGGCAGAAGCGGCGCGGCGACGACGAGCCCATAAAGCAGGAGTAGTCCGGCGCAAGCGCCTACGGCCGCGATCGTCCCCGCGCAAAAGAGCGCGAGCTTGACCATCCAACGCGAGCGGCGTTTGGGCGGTTTGGCTGGCTCGGGGGAACCTGAGGGCGATGGGGCGGGTGACGGCAGGGAGGAGTCCATAGCGAAGCGAAGTGCAATGGCCGCGATTATAGCGGCGCAATGTCGAGCTTTCGTTTAGCTTAACGGCCGATGGCGATGTGAAACGACGCACTGCACCCGCTTCCATCGCAACGTTGGCCGTTCGGACGAATATCGGCGCGGCGGCTCAATTCGCACAATTTCGCTGCAGCACGCCGCTTTGGCCGCTCATGTCGACGGCCCGGCTGCTGCGGGGAAACGTCATGCTGATGAGAAACAAACTGTTGTCCGCCGCGCGCCGCTTTGGAGCCGGCATCGACGTGAGTCCGCGCGAGGTGCGGCTCGTCATCGTGAGCCGCAAGGGCCGTTCGAATCTGCCCGTTCGCGTGGAGTGGCTCGGTGCTGCGCCGTTGAACCCGGACGCGATGTCCGGGGCGCATCTGGTCGATCGAGCGGCCGTGGCTGCTGCGCTGTCGTCGTTGTGCGCGCGCTGGCCGCGCCGCCGTGCGCTGCGCGCGATGCCATGCGCGATGGCCATACCGGGCGGCGCGACGGCCATCGCCACGTTCGAAATGCCTCCCGTCACGCAAGCGCCGGATAGTTACGGCCGCGATTCGCAGGCAATCGACGAGATGGAGCCGATCATGCTCGAGCAAGCCGAGCGCTTGTGCGGGCTCGAGCGGGACGCCCTGTCGATCGATTGGTGGGCCGCCGACTGCGCCGCCGCTTCGGGCGAGACAAGCGCAGCCGATGTCTCTCGTGTGACGCTCGCCGCGGCGCCTCGCCGGCATTTGGAGGCGCGTGTCGAAGCGGCCGCCGCGGCCGGCATCGCGTTGGCCGCGATCGATGGCGAACCGCTCGCCGCGTTACGCGCGCTTGCCTATGCGGCCGAGCATTCGCTGCGCCGCGCCGATCGATACGCTGCGATCTGGGCCGGCAGCGACGGCGTGTACGGCTGGCGCGTCGCAGACGGCGCCGTCGAGGCAAGCGTTCGCTTCCCCTTAGGCGAACATGCGGATCTCGATGCGGCCCTCGGATCGCTCGCCTCCGGCGCTGGCCTTGATCGCGCACTCATCGGCGGCGACGTGAAGGTGCTCGAACGCCTGGGACTCGCGATGGCCGACATCGGCGAGCGCCTCGGCTGTCCGGCGGAGCCGTTCGACTGCGCGCCGTTTTGTTTCGATGGCGGCCGCTTCGCGCCGCGTGCCGAAGCGAAGCAAGCTGGGCGCTTTGCCGTCGCGTTCGGCTTGGCGTTGCGCGGGGTGTTCGAATGAGCGCAGCCGCAACGCAATGTCCGAACGAAGGGGCAGCGCCATGCGCATCCGGCTTCAACTTGCTGCCGCATCGCATTCGAGCCGCGCGCTCGCGGCGCCGCCGCGGCCTATGCGAAGGCGCAGCGGCCGTTTTGGCGGGTGCGCTTGCAGCCTTCGGATGGGAGACGATGAGCGCCGCCGACGAGCAACGCATGCAGCTCGAGCGCGAAGTGGCGCAACAGGCGCCGGCGTTGGCCGAGCTTGCGCGGCTCGAACGCGCGCAGGAAAGCGCGAAGGTGAATGCAGCGCAGGCCGCGGCACGCTCTCAACCGTACGTTGCGTTGATGTCGCTGTTGGGCGCGCTGAGTGCGCAGACGCATGCAGGCGTGACGGTCAACCGGCTGCAACTGAGCGATGAAGACGTTCAACTGCAGTTGCATGCATCCGACAGCGCAGTAGGTACCGCTTGGACCGAGCGATTGGCTCGCTTGCCCGGAGCGAAATCAGCCGAAATGGTGGACTTCAAGCTGATCGCAACGCCCGTCGGCGGTGAGGCGCGGCGAGCCATCGAAGCGGTGGTGCGCGTGCGATGGCGCGATGCGCAGCCGGCGTCACCATTACGGCGCACCGCGCGTAGCACGGCGGCCCTGGCAGATGGCGCCCGCGGCAGGAGGGATCGATGAAGCGGGCGTTGCTTTTTGCACTTGCCGGCATCCGGCGCAGGTGTATACGCAGGTGCATGCATCTACCGGCGGCGCGACCCTCGAGGAGCCGAGGCGGCTTGCTGCGCGCTACGGCGCAACGATGGAGCGTCAAGCGCCGTCTGATGGCTTGCACCGCGTTGGCGGCGGTCGCTTTTGCGCTCGCGAGCTTCGCCTGTCGCGCCCTCGACGCCGGGCGGGCGACGGGCGCCACCGCGATCGACGCACTCGAACGGCAGTTGCGAGAGGGGCGCGCTCGGTTGGCGCGCATGCCGGTTCTGCAAGCGGCTTCGCTCGCGCACGCAGTCGTACCGTCGAACCGCTCGGCAGGTGGCGAGGTGCCCGCGCTGGCCGAGCTTGCCGCGAAGACGGGCGTGACACTGCGCTTGCTGGAACCGGCGTCGCAGGCGAGCCCGGCGCGCGATGGCGGCGATCGCGCCGGGCGCGCCCTGCGAATCGACGGCCGCTCGGATTTCGCCGGTCTATATGCCTTTTTGGAAGGGCTTTCGGCGCTGCCGGCATGGGTGGTTCCGCAGACGTTGACTATCAAGCGGGAGCAGGGCGCGCTGGCATTCGCGGGAACCCTGTCCGTGTTCGATGTATCGCCCGCTCGACCACGCGCGCACTATGCGCGAGCCGCTCCTCGAGTGGGCACGGACGGCGGCAAGCGGCAACCTCCGGCCGATCCGTTCGGCGTAGCGCAAGCCGATTCGGCGTCGGACCTGGCCGGGGCGCATTTAGTCGGATTCGTACAGGATGGCGAGCGTTCGCTCGCGCTCATCGAGGGCGCTAGCGGAACGCAGGCCGCGGTAGTGGGGCCAGGGCAATCGCTGGGGGCAGAGCGGGTGGTTGGCATCGACAGCCGCGGCGTGACATTGGCGAGCCGGCATGGGGTCCGCCGCATTTCGCTGCAGGACGATCGACGATGAACTCGCCTACGCGTGGACGAGGCACTTCGATGCTCGGGCTATGTCTGGGCTTCGCTATCGCACTGTTCGTTTCGGCAGGCGCTGCCGCGGAGCGCGTGGACTGGTTGCCGCCGTTGCCCTCGGAATTGCTCACGGACGGCGCGCGAGAGCACACCGCCTCGGCATGGCCCAGCGTCGGCGAACCACCGCTCGGGGGCGAGGCGGCCGATGTTCCCGACGACGGGTCCGGCGAAACGCATTCCACAGCTGCCCCCGCGCCGAACGCCCCAGCGACGTCGCCGGCGCCGAGCGGCCCGGGCGAATCGCGCCCGAGCGGCCCGCCCGAGGGCGCGCTCGAAGGACCGCCGGTGCCGCTCGCCCCGGCGGCGCGAATGAGCGACGGGTCTGCACTCGCATCCGCGGCGACAGGCAACGCGCAGGACGAGCGGCCGATCACAATGCGATTCAAGAACGCCGAGCTTGCGGACGTGTTGGATGCCTTCTCCCGCTTCACGGGCCTGAACATCGTGGCGAGCGAGCGGGTGCGCGGCCGGATATCGCTTAGTCTGAATGCCGTGCCTTGGCGAACCGCGTTCGACACGCTGCTCGATGCGCACGGCTTGGCGATGGCCCGCCGCAGCGACGTGATCTGGGTCGCGCCGCTCAGCGAATTGGCGGCGCGCGAACGCCAGCGCTTCGAAGCCCATGCGCGCGCGGCCGATCTCGAGCCGCTGGTGAGCCGCACGTTTGCGCTCAGCTATCCGCGCGCCGACGAAGTCGCGCGCTTGCTGACCGCGCCCGGCGCCCAGCGTGTGCTGTCCAAGCGTGGCGCCGCAATGGGCGATGCACGCACGAACCTGCTTTTCGTCACCGATCTGGCGGCGCGTCTCGATCAAGTGGCCCAACTGATCGCCGCGATCGATCAGCCGAACCGCCAGGTGCTGATCGAAGCGCGTATCGTCGAGGGCGCGCAAGGGTTTTCGCGCGAGTTGGGGGCTCGCTTGTCGATGAGATCGGCGCGCGGCGCAACCGACGCCGATTCGCCGTCCGTCGGGCTCGCGGGCGGGCCGAAGGGCGTCGTGCACGATGTATCGGCCCGCGCTATCGCCGGCTTCGAGGCCGCGACGGCGGGGCTTACGTTGTTCGCGGCGGGGGCGACGCGGCTCGTGACCGCGGAGCTATCCGCGCTCGAGGCGCAAGGACGCGGGCGGATCGTGTCCAGCCCGCGCGTCGTGACGGCGGATCGGACGCGTGCACTGGTCGAGCAGGGCACCGAGCTGCCTTACCAGGCCAAGGTCCGTAACGGCGTCTCTGGCGTGCAGTTTCGCCGAGCCAGCCTGAAGCTCGAAGTCGAGCCGCGGATCATGCCGGACGGGCGTGTCATCCTCGATCTCGATATTTCGAAAGATAGTGTCGGCAAACCGACGTCTGCCGGGCCGGCAATCGACACCAAGCACGTGCGCACGCGGGTCGAGGTGGAAGACGGGGGCACCGTCTCGATCGGCGGCATTTATGAGAGCCAGGATCGCGACGATGTGACGCGCGTGCCGCTGTTAGGCAAAATACCCCTGCTGGGCGCTCTGTTTCGCCACCGAGCGGTGCGTAAAGAGCGCAGCGAACTCGTCGTCTTCATCACGCCTCGCATTGTCGCGATCGATTGAGCGGCAAGCTTGGCCGGGCCAAGCGGGCGAGCTTGCGCACTCGACAAGCCGGCGGCTTTGCCAGTAAGCTGCGCCACGAACCATAGCCGATTGAACAGAGGATACGTTGCAAGAGCGGGGCGCCAACACCAATATTTTTTTCGTGGGGCTCATGGGGGCGGGCAAGACGACCGTGGGGCGCGCCGTGGCGCGCCGGCTCGGTCGCCCGTTCTTCGATAGCGACCACGAAATCGAAGCTCGCACGGGCGCGCGCATTCCCGTTATTTTCGAACTGGAAGGCGAGGCCGGCTTTCGCGAACGCGAATCGCAGGTCATCGCGGAATTGACGGCTCGCGAGGCCATCGTTTTGGCGACGGGCGGGGGGGCGGTCCTGCGTCCTGAGAACCGAGCGCTGCTGCACGAGCGCGGGCTGGTCGTCTATCTTCGGGCCAATCCGCACGATTTGTGGCTGCGCACGCGCAAGGATAAGAACCGCCCGCTGCTGCAGACGGAAGATCCGAAGGCGAAGCTCGAGGCCTTGTACAGCGAGCGCGACCCGCTTTATCGCGAGTGCGCGCATTTCATCGTCGAAACCGGGCGGCCGTCGGTCAATGGGCTAGTCAATATGGTGCTCATGCAACTCGAAATGGCCGGCATTACCAAGCAGATACAGTCATGATTACCGTCAACGTCGATCTAGGCGAACGCTCTTACCCGATCCGCATCGGCGCCGATCTGATCGGCCGCACCGATTTATTCGCGCCGCACATCGCCGGCGCATCGGTCACGATCGTCACGAACGAGACGGTCGAGCCGCTGTACGGCGAAGCGTTGCGCGCCGCGCTCGCCCCGCTCGGCAAACAGGTTTCCACCGTCGTGCTGCCTGATGGCGAGGCGTTCAAGAACTGGGAAACCCTCAATCGCATCTTCGATGCGCTGCTGTCCGGGCAGGCCGACCGCAAAACTACGCTGATTGCACTCGGCGGCGGCGTGATCGGCGACATGACGGGCTTTGCCGCGGCCTGCTATATGCGCGGGGTGCCGTTCATCCAAGTGCCCACGACCTTGCTATCCCAGGTGGATTCGTCGGTGGGCGGCAAGACCGGCATCAACCATCCGCTTGGCAAGAACATGATCGGTGCGTTCTACCAGCCGCAAGCGGTCATCGCAGATATCGGCGCGCTCGGCTCGCTGCCCGAGCGGGAGCTCGCCGCCGGCATAGCCGAGATCATCAAGACGGCTGCGATTGCCGACGCGGAATTTTTCGAATGGCTCGAAGCGAACATCGAGGCGCTCAATCGTCGCGAGCCGTCGGCGCTTGCGCATGCCGTCAAGCGTTCGTGCGAGCTGAAGGCGGCGGTCGTGGCGGCGGACGAGCGCGAGGGCGGGCTACGCGCAATTCTGAACTTCGGCCATACGTTCGGGCATGCAATCGAAGCGGGGCTGGGCTACGGGCAATGGCTGCACGGAGAAGCCGTCGGATGCGGCATGGTGATGGCGGCCGATCTTTCGGTGCGTACGGGCTATCTCGATGAAGCAGTGCGCACGCGGCTCGTCGAACTCATCACGGCGGCCCGTCTGCCGGTTCATGCGCCGGCGCTTGGCGATGCGCGCTACATCGAACTGATGAAAGTTGACAAAAAGGCCGAAGCCGGGACAGTGAAATTCGTTTTGTTGAAGCAACTGGGCGAAACGGTGGTGAAGAGCGTTCCTGGCGATGCATTGCGAGCGACGCTCGCAGCCTGCCTTTGAACCCAGCCAATGCGATGAGCGTGCGAGCAATCTGACGCGAAAGGGGAAACGATGAGTGAGAGGGCCGACTCGACGCAGAGCAGTGCGATCAGCCGCGAGCCGAACGCGGGCGCGATCGTCAGCCCACCGACGGCAGAGATGCTGGAGGCTCATCTCGCACCGTACGCCGCGCATTCGGCGCTGTCGCGCGGCCGCCGTTTCCCCGAGGCCCCGCCGTCCGCGCGCACGGAGTTTCAGCGCGATCGAGATCGCATCGTGCATTCCACGGCGTTCCGGCGCCTCGAATACAAGACGCAAGTTTTCGTCAATCACGAAGGCGACCTGTTCCGCACGCGGCTCACGCATAGTTTGGAGGTGGCGCAGATCGCGCGGTCGGTGGCCCGCAATCTGCGCGTGAACGAGGATCTCGTCGAAGCCATCTCGCTTGCGCACGATCTTGGGCACACCCCGTTCGGTCATGCCGGGCAAGACGCGCTGAACGAATGCATGCGCGAACATGGCGGCTTCGAACACAATCTGCAAAGCCTGGCCGTCGTCGACGAACTCGAAGAGCACTATGGGGGCTTCAACGGGCTCAATCTCTGTTTCGAAACGCGCGAAGGCATTTTGAAGCACTGCTCCCGCGACAACGCCCTGCAGCTGGGCGAGCTCGGCGAGCGTTTCTTGACCAGCAAGCGTCCCTCCCTCGAAGCGCAGATTGCGAACATCGCCGACGAAATCGCCTATAACAATCACGATGTCGACGACGGTTTGCGTTCCGGTTTGCTGACGATCGATCAACTGGCGCAGGTCGAGCTATGGCAGACGCATTTCGCGCACGCCAAGCGAGAGCATCCGCAGCTCGATGGGCGCCGCCTGGTGCATGAGACGGTGCGCCGGATGATCAATACGCTCATCGTCGATCTCATCGAAACGACGCGGCGCAATCTTGCCGAGTGTGCGCCGCAGTCGCTCGAAGCGGTTCGGACGGCGCCCGCGCTCGTCACGCACAGCGGCGCGGTGGCCGCGCAAGCGGCCGAGCTCAAACGCTTCCTGTTCAGGAACTTGTACCGGCATTACCGCGTCATGCGCATGGCGAGCAAGGCGCGGCGCGTCATCGGTGGGCTGTTCGAGGCGTTCAGCGAGGACCCGCGCTTGCTGCCTCCGGCCTATTTGGCAGAGAACGAGGCGGTGCAACCGCGTCTCATCGCGCATTACATTGCCGGCATGACGGACCGGTACGCGTTGAAAGAGTATCAACGTCTATTTGTCATCAACGATAACTAAGCTATTGCCCCGGCAGGGCGCACGGCGTTCTGCCGGGGCGATGCGGTGCAGCGTGGCGCGTCGCTCGGCGCAGGTCTACTTAGGAGAACTAAATGAACGGTTGCAAGCCACTGGTTCGTTCGCTGGTGCTCGGGGGTGCGTTGCTCGTCGGGGTGAGTCAAGCCGCATGGGCCGCCACGGAGATCCAATTTTGGCACGCGATGGAAGCCGCGCTCGGCGAGCACGTGAACGACATCGCCAACGATTTCAATCGATCGCAAAGCGACTACAAGATCGTGCCCGTCTTCAAGGGAACGTACGATCAAACGCTTGCGGCGGGCATTGCCGCCTACCGCAGCGGTAACGCACCGGCTATCCTGCAAGTCTATGAGGTCGGCACCGCCACCATGATGGCCGCTAAGAAGGCGGTCATACCCGTCACCGAAGTATTCAAGCAAGCGGGTACGCCCCTCGATCAAAAGGCCTTCGTGCCCACGATCGCGAGCTACTACAGCGACGCCAAGACGGATGAACTCGTATCGATGCCGTTCAATAGCTCGACGCCGGTGCTCTACTACAACAAAGAAGCGTTCAAGAAGGCCGGGCTCGATCCGAATCGGCCGCCGAAGACGTGGGACGACGTGCGCGTCTACGCGGAAAAATTGAAGGCATCGGGCATGAGCTGCGGCTTCACGACCGGCTGGCAAGGTTGGATTCAACTCGAGAATTACAGCGCCTGGCACGGCCTGCCGTATGCGTCGGAGAACAACGGTTTCGATGGGCTCGATGCCAAGCTCGAGTTCAACAAGCCCCAGCAGGTCGCCCATATCAAGTTTCTCCAAGATATGGCCAAGCAGGGCACCTTCACGTACGTGGGCCGCAAGGACGAAGCGGTCTCGAAGTTCTATAGCGGCGATTGCGGCATTCTGACGAACTCGTCGGGCTCGCTCGCGACGATTCGCAAGTACGCGAAGTTTGACTTCGGCACGGGCATGATGCCGTACGACGCGAGCGTGAAGGGCGCGCCGCAAAATGCGATCATCGGCGGCGCTAGCCTTTGGGTGCTCGCCGGCAAGGATCCGAACGTGTACAAAGGGGTCGCCAAATTCCTCGCGTATCTGTCCTCGCCCGCTGTGGCCGCCAAGT
This sequence comes from Paraburkholderia sp., assembly GCA_004322045.1. GTDB lineage: Bacteria > Pseudomonadota > Gammaproteobacteria > Burkholderiales > Burkholderiaceae > Trinickia. The sequence goes on along the minus strand of SCRN01000044.1, from coordinate 117,516 downwards.
GGCATGAGGATACCGGCTACTTGCCCGTCACGACGGCCGCTTACGATCTTGCACGCCGCCAAGGCTTCTACGACAAGAATCCCGGCGCCGACACGGCCATCAAGCAAATGCTGAACAAACCGCCGCTGCCCTACACGAAGGGGCTGCGCTTGGGTAACATGCCGCAGATTCGCACGGTCGTCGACGAGGAGCTCGAGCAAGTTTGGGCGCAGAAGAAGACGCCGCAGGCAGCGCTCGATTCGGCCGTCAATCGCGGCAATGAGTTGTTGCGGCGCTTCCTGCAATCGGCGCAGTAAAGCAAGCGGTGCACGAAGCCGCCTTCGCTGCGCCGTCGCCGTAGCGAAGCGGCTGAGGACCGAGCGCCCTCGCACTGCGCGAGCGGCGCGCCTCGCACCACGACCCGCTGCGCCGTCATGCTTCGTTGGGTCTTCGCCGAGCGGCGGCGCGGCATAATCGATCGAATCGTCATTCATGCACGAACGTTCCCGTTTTGCCGCGAGCGCACTGCCTTACCTGCTGATCGCGCCGCAATTGATCATCACCGGCCTCTTTTTCCTTTGGCCGGCCGGCGTTGCGCTGTGGCAATCGACGCAAACCCAAGATGCCTTCGGCACATCGAGCGAGTTCGTCGGGCTGGCGAACTTCGCGCATCTGTTTGCCGATCCGCTGTATCTCGATTCTTTCAAGACGACGTTGATTTTCAGCGCGCTCGTGACTGTGTCGGGCCTTCTCGTTTCTTTGCTGCTTGCTGCATGCGCGGATCGCGTCACGCGCGGCGCCAAGCTCTACCGCACGCTGCTGATATGGCCTTATGCGGTGGCGCCGGCCATTGCCGCAGTGCTGTGGGCGTTCTTGTTCAATCCGAGCATCGGGCTCGTCACCTACGCGCTCGCCAAAGGCGGCATCGTCTGGAACCACGCGCTGAACGGCACGCAAGCCATGACGCTCGTGGTCCTGGCGTCGGTGTGGAAACAAGTGAGCTACAACTTTTTGTTTTTCTATGCCGGTCTGCAGGCCATCCCGCGTTCCTTGATAGAAGCGGCGGCGATCGACGGCGCGGGGCCCGTGCGGCGCTTCGTCGGGATCGCGCTGCCGCTCTTGTCTCCCACCACGTTCTTTCTGTTCGTCGTCAATGTGGTGTATGCGTTCTTCGATACCTTCCCGGTGATCGATGCCGCGACGGGCGGCGGCCCCGCACAGGCGACGAAGACATTGATTTACAAGATCTTCGCCGAAGGGTTCCAGGGCCTCGACATCGGCAGTTCCGGCGCGCAGTCGGTCGTCCTGATGGCGATCGTCGTGGCGTTGACGGTCGTGCAATTTCGCTTCATCGAACGCAAGGTGCAATACGCATGATCGAGAATCGCAAGGGCTTCGATCTGTTCTGCCATGCCGTTTTGATCGTCGGCATCGCGCTCGTCGCATTTCCCGTCTATGTGGCGTTTTGCGCAGCCACCATGAGCGAGCATCAAGTGTTCACGGTGCCGCTCTCCCTTGTGCCGAGCACGCATTTGCTGGAAAACGTCGCCACTGTCTGGTCGCACGGCAGCGGCAACGCCGCGAGTCCGTTCGGGCGCATGCTGCTCAATAGCTTCGTCATGGCGCTCGCGATCGCAGTCGGAAAGATCGCGGTGTCGATCATCTCCGCTTACGCGATCGTGTTCTTCCGCTTTCCGCTGCGGAACACGGCGTTTTGGCTGATCTTCATCACGCTGATGCTGCCCGTGGAAGTACGAATATTTCCAACGGTGCAGGTGGTCTCGTCGATGCATTTGACCAATACCTATGCCGGCCTGACATTGCCGCTGATCGCCTCGGCCACGGCGACATTCCTGTTTCGCCAGTTCTTTCTCACGCTGCCCGACGAGTTGATGGATGCCGCCCGCATCGACGGCGCAGGCCCGCTGCGTTTTTTCTACGACGTCGTGCTGCCATTGTCGAAAACGAACATCGCGGCGCTGTTCGTCATTACGTTCATCTACGGTTGGAATCAGTATCTGTGGCCGATTCTGATCACCAATGAGCAATCGTTGACGACTGCTGTCGTCGGTATCAAGACGATGATCGCGAGTGGCGACACGGCCACCGAATGGCACCTTGTCATGGCAGCGACGTTGCTTGCGATGTTGCCGCCGCTCGTGGTTGTCGTCGCGATGCAGCGGTGGTTCGTGCGCGGCCTCGTCGATGCGGAAAAATAATCGAAAGGAAAACACTGGGTATGTCTGGCTTGACACTGAAGCGCGTGCGTAAGACGTACGACGGCAAGCAGTTCGTGCTGCACGGCATCGACGTCGAGGTGGCCGACGGCGAGTTCGTCGTGCTGGTCGGCCCATCGGGCTGCGGCAAATCCACCCTGTTGAGAATGGTGGCGGGGCTGGAGAGCGTCTCCGAAGGCGAGATCGTCATCGGCGAGCGCGTCGTGAACCGGCTCGAGCCGAAAGATCGCGACATTGCGATGGTGTTTCAGAACTACGCGCTCTACCCGCATATGAGCGTGAAGGAAAACATGTCTTACGGGCTCAAAATTCGCGGGCTTGCTCGGCAGACTATCGACGAGCGCGTTGCCGCCGCTGCGAAGATCCTCGAACTCGAACCGCTGCTTGCCCGCAAGCCGCGGGAGCTGTCGGGCGGCCAGCGGCAACGCGTGGCGATGGGCCGTGCGATCGTGCGCGAGCCTGCGGTGTTCTTGTTCGACGAGCCGTTGTCCAATCTCGATGCGAAGCTGCGGGTGCAAATGCGCCTGGAAATTCAGCGCCTGCACGCGCGGCTGGCCACGACTAGCCTGTACGTGACGCACGATCAAATCGAGGCGATGACGCTCGCGCAGCGCGTGATCGTGATGAACCGCGGTCACGCCGAGCAAATCGGCGCGCCGACACAAGTGTACGAGCGCCCGGCCACCGTCTTCGTTGCGAGCTTCATCGGTTCGCCTGCCATGAACTTGCTGCAGGGCAAGTTGAGCGAGGACGGGACGCAGTTCGAGGTAGCCGGTGGCGGCCCCGTCTTGCCTGTCGCGGGTGCGGCGGGCGTCGGGCGTGAAATCGCGGGCGGGCGCGAATGGATTCTCGGCATTCGTCCCGAGCATATGACGCCGCGAGTGGGCGGCAGTCAGGCGCCGCTCGTCGTCGATTCGTGCGAACTGCTTGGCGCCGATAATCTGGCGCACGGCCGTTGGGGCACGCATGACGTCACCGTGCGGCTGGCGCATGTGAACCGGCCGCAGCGCGGCGAATGTGTGCCGGCCGCGTTGCCGGCAGAGCATCTGCACTTCTTCGATCCGGCATCGGGCAAACGTGCAGGCTAAAACGTGCAGGCTAAATTCTCCGCCGCGTGCGGGCCGGCGCCTGCGGGCAGTCGTTTTGGAAAGGAGATTCGACGATGACGGTGATCCCTGCTACCCCCGCGCGTGCGGTCCCAAATTGGCCGTACCCGCGCATCGTCGCGCATCGCGGCGGCGGCGCGCTTGCACCTGAGAACACGCTGGCCGCGATCGAAACCGGGGCGCGGCTCGGCTTGAAGATGATCGAGTTCGACGCGAAGTTATCGGCCGACGACGTTGTTTTTCTGTTACACGACGACACGGTGGAGCGGACCTCCAACGGTCGCGGCTCGGCTGCGCGCAAGCATTACGCCGAACTGGCCGCACTGGATGCCGGTAGTTGGTTCGATGCGCGCTTTCAGGGCGAGCGCATGCCGACGCTTGCACAGGTGCACGAGCGGTGCGCGGCCCTCGGTCTTGCCGCCAACATCGAAATCAAACCCTGCCCGGGACGCGAGGCGGCAACGGGGCGGCTAGTCGCTGACGAGGCGGCGCGCTTGTGGCGCGACGCCGAAGTGCCGCCGTTACTGTCTTCGTTTTCACGCGACGCGCTCGCCGCGGCGCGCGACGCGCAGCCCGAGCTGCCTCGCGGCTTGCTGTTCGGCGCCGTGCCCGCAGACTGGCGTGCGCAGACACAGGCGCTCGCCTGCCTTTCATTGCATGCCGATCATCGCAAGCTCGATGCGCGGTTGGTCGCCGAAATCAAAGAAGCGGGCCTGTTCATCCTCGCTTATACGGTCAACGATCCCCAGCGAGCACGCCTGCTCGCGCAGTGGGGCGTCGACGCGATCTGCACCGACCGCATCGATCTGATCGGCGCCGCGTTTCTCGATTAGCGGCGCGCCGCGGGACTGCGTCCTCAGCGGTTGCGAGCGAGCAGCCATCCGGTCAGCAGGGCAAGCCCGCCGACGACCGCCATCGACTCCCATGGGTTTTCGCGAATGTAGCCCTGTGCATCGCTAAGGGTAGCGGCGGCGCGGTCGCGAATCGATTCGCGCGCGCCGTCCAAGCGTGCGCGCGCGACATCCAGGCGCTTTCTCATTTGGTCGCGCAAGACGGCGGCGTCGGCTTGCGTGCCGTCGGCGAGCGTTTGTTCGAGCTCCGAGAGCAGTTCGCGCATTTCGCTGCCGATGTCCTCGGCGGCGTGGCGGCTGTGGCGAGCTATGCGGCGCGCGTGGCGGCCGGCGGTGCTCCACGAGGTTTCGAGCGCGTCTCGCGTGTTCGGTAGTGCGGTCATGGTCGCTCCGTCAACGATGAATAACGGGAAGAACGAACCCGCGGATCCGATGCGGGGAGGAACCCTATCGTCGCAACTTCGATGCCAGTCGGCGATGGGGCGCGGGTCAGCACGGTTGACTATGCCGAAGAGACCGTCGCTTGGCAACGGCCGGCGTCTCGCCGCGACGGGGGTGCATACAGGCACGCGACGAAACGGGCGGGGGCCGGGCCCGGCTCAGCGGGTGGAACCCGGCGCAGGGCTGCGTAGAAATGTTATCAGTGCGAGTTCTCGGCGGTCGAAATTACAACGCCGCCCCATGAGGGCGGCGACGTATAGGCACGCGTCGAATTTCGACCTACGCTTTAGAAGGCGTAGCCGATCTTCGCGTAGGTGACGATCGGGTTGAGCCTGATCTTTGCTTGGGATTGGACTGTCAAGCCGAGCGGCCCGACGTTCGTCGAGGTCAAATTGGCGGTCACGCTCACCGGGATGTACGAAATCGACAGGCCGGCAAACCAATGCTTATTGAACGAGTAGTTGAAACCCGCATTGAAGACAGGGGCCCAGGAACGATCCGTCGAGACGGAGGTCGGACCGTGCAAGACATTTTGCTCGAAGGCACCGCTCGTGATTTGCGCGTTGGTGAACCAGACGCGGGTCACGCCGAGGCCGATGTACGGGCGGAACTTGTCCGTCGGGCTCATGAAGTTCCACTTGAACAGCAGCGCCGGGGACCAGAGCTTGGCGCTGCCGATCTTGCCGAATTGACCGAACTGGCCGCTACCGTCGATGTCGAACTTCGGCGGAATTCCGAGTTCCAACTCGGTGGAGATGTGATCGGTGACGAAGTAACCGACGCTGAAGCCGAGCGTGTCGGAACTGTCGATGCGAGCGCCCGTGTTGGGTTGGTACGCATTCAGGGTCGTGCCGCCGATGCTAAGCACCTCGAGCGGATCGCTGCCGCTCTGAGGGGCGAAGTGGAACCACCCCGACGCCACGTAAAAGGTCCCGGCCGTTTGGGCATGAGCCGCTTGTGCGCAAGCAAGCGCCACCACGGCCCCTGTAATGGCCTGTTTTAATTTCATCTATGTGCTCCTCCATGAAAGGCCCGACTATTATGAGTAGAAGGTTTGAAACAAACCAAGCGCGCACGCTAGAGCATTCTCCCTAAGCGTGGCGTGTGTTTACGAAAAGCCACGCATGTCTTCGTCTATGCTCGAAGCGAGGCATCGTCCCTTGGGGTAATCACCAACGCACTATACGGAATCCAGCATGGCACGGCTCGCACGTCTTTACGTCCCAAAACAGCCGCAGCACGTCATCCTGCGCGGACTCGATCAGCAGCCCGCCTTTGTCGACGAGCAGGATTACGAGTTATTTGTCGATTGCTTGAAGGCCGCCTCGCGCGACCATCACCTCGACATCCACGCCTACGTCCTCATGCCCGGCGCGGTGCAACTGCTCGTCACGCCCAGCGACGAGACCAGCTTGCCCAAGGCGATGCAGGCCGTGGGCCGCCGCTACGTCGCGCACTTCAATCGCCGCTATGCCCGGCGCGGCACCCTCTGGGAGGGGCGCTACCGAGCGACGGTGATCGAGGGCGAGCGCTACTTCCTGCTCGCGAGCCGCGTGATCGAGCTCTGTCCCGTACGGGCTCAGCTCGTGAGTGCGGCCGAAGACTATCGATGGTCGAGCTATCGCCATCACATCGGGCTCACCGTCGATAGCCTCGTGACCGATCACCCGCTCTATTGGTCGCTCGGCAACACGCCGTTCGAGCGCCAGCGGGCCTACAAGGATCTGTGCGAGCAACCCCTCGACGAGCGCGAGGCCAACGAGCTTCAGCAGGCCACGCTCAAAGGCTGGGTGCTCGGCGGCGAATCGTATCGCGAGTGGGCCGCGCGCGCGGCCAACCGGCGCGTGTCGCCGTTGCCGCGAGGCCGGCCGAGGAAGGTGCGCGAAACATCGCAGACGCAGCAGACGCCTCAAACGCCGCATCAGCAATAGCAGGCGGCAACTTGCGGCTGGGGCAGGCACGGACGCATCGGCGTCTGTGCCGCGGTGCGTCACGACCAACGGCTCTGGACGGAAGCCGTTTTCTTTTGCCCCATTTTGATGCGACCCCAATAAATAAGCACTGATTCGATGCATCGCGTTTATTGGGGTCTGATCATCACGTTTTGTTTGCTATTCCGTTGATTCGTCGCGTATATTCCGATTTCCGGCAAGCGTCGCGGCCATAAGCCCAGCTCGCCGCCGCGGCGCCTTCCATCCCCGGTCATCCGCGACTAGTGCCGTGTTCCCCGCCAAGCGCCGCTACGGCTGGCGATTGGCGACGATCACAGCATTCACTCCCATGCGAACGGCCGCAAAGGCCTCTAAAGACGGTGTCCCTATGAACGACCACCAACCGAGCCGCTCGGTACCCACCGCGCAAGGTCTGTACGACCCGAGCAACGAGCACGACGCCTGCGGCGTCGGCTTCGTCGCGCACATTAAGGGCCGCAAGAGCCATGAGATCATCCAGCAAGGGCTGAAAATTCTGGAGAACCTCGATCATCGGGGCGCGGTCGGCGCGGATCCGCTCATGGGCGACGGCGCGGGGATCCTGATCCAGATTCCCGATGCGTTCTATCGCGAAGAGATGGCGCGCCAAGGCGTGACGCTGCCGCCGGCCGGCGAATACGGCGTCGGCATGATCTTTTTGCCGAAGGAGCACGCGTCGCGTCTGGCTTGCGAGCAAGAACTCGAGCGGACGGTGAAGGCGGAAGGTCAGGTCGTGCTGGGTTGGCGCGACGTGCCCGTCGATCACGCCATGCCGATCTCTCCGGCCGTGAAGGCGAGCGAGCCCGTCATCCGCCAGATCTTCATCGGCCGCGGGCGCGACATCATGGTGACCGACGCGCTCGAGCGCAAGCTCTATGTCATCCGCAAGACGGCAAGCCACCGCATCCAAGCGCTCAAGCTCAAGCACGGCAAGGAGTACTTCGTGCCGTCGATGTCGGCGCGCACGGTTGTCTACAAGGGGCTGCTGCTGGCGGGCCAGGTGGGCGTCTACTACCGCGACTTGCAAGACGAGCGTGTCGTATCCGCACTCGCGCTCGTGCATCAACGGTTTTCGACGAACACGTTCCCGGCTTGGGAGTTGGCTCACCCGTACCGCATGATCGCGCACAACGGCGAGATCAATACGGTCAAGGGCAACGTCAATTGGCTCAACGCGCGCACGGGTGCGATCGCGAGCGCCGTGCTGGGCGACGATCTGCCCAAGCTGTGGCCGCTGATCTACCCCGGCCAGTCGGATACGGCCTCTTTCGACAACTGTCTCGAGTTGCTCGTGATGGCGGGCTATCCGCTCGTCCACGCCGTGATGATGATGATTCCCGAAGCGTGGGAGCAACACACGCTGATGGACGACAACCGCCGCGCTTTCTACGAATACCACGCCGCGATGATGGAGCCGTGGGACGGTCCCGCCGCGATCGCCTTCACCGACGGGCGTCAGATCGGCGCCACGCTCGACCGTAACGGCCTGCGTCCGGCGCGCTACATCATCACCGAGGACGACCTCGTCATCATGGCGTCCGAATCGGGCGTGCTGCCGATCCCCGAATCGAAGATCGTCAAGAAGTGGCGCCTGCAGCCGGGCAAGATGTTCCTCATCGACATGGAACATGGCCGCATCATCGGCGACAAGGAGCTCAAGGACAATCTGTCCAACGCCAAGCCTTACAAGAGCTGGGTCGATGCGGTGCGCATCAAGCTCGACGAGATCGAGCCCAACGCCGAGGACGTCGCGACCGAGCGCCGCGAAGCGGCCGCGCTGCTCGACCGCCAGCAGGCCTTCGGCTACACGCAGGAAGACCTGAAGTTCCTGATGGCGCCGATGGCGCAGCAAGGCGAAGAGGCGATCGGCTCGATGGGCAACGACTCGCCGCTCGCGGTGATGTCCAACAAGAACAAGACCCTCTATCACTATTTCAAGCAGTTGTTCGCGCAAGTCACGAACCCGCCGATCGACTCGATCCGCGAAAACATGGTGATGTCGCTCGTCTCGTTCGTCGGGCCGAAGCCGAACCTGCTCGATACGAACAACATCAACCCGCCGATGCGGCTGGAAGTGTCGCAGCCGGTGCTCGATTTCAAGGACATCGCCAAGATCCGCGCGATCGATCAATACACGGGCGGCAAGTTCAGCTCCTACGAGCTCAACATCTGCTATCCGGTCGCCTGGGGCAAGGAAGGCATCGAGGCGCGGCTCGCTTCGCTGTGCGCCGAGGCCGTCGATGCGGTGAAGTCCGGCTACAACATGCTGATCGTGTCCGATCGGCGCACCGATCGCGACAACGTGGCGATCCCCGCGCTGCTCGCCACTGCCGCGATCCATACGCACTTGGTGTCGCAAGGGTTGCGCACGAGCACGGGCCTCGTCGTCGAGACGGGTTCGGCGCGTGAAGTGCATCATTTCGCCTTGCTCGCCGGCTACGGCGCGGAAGCCGTTCATCCGTACCTGGCGATGGAGACGCTCGCGCAGTTGGCGCAAGGCATGAAGAGCGATCTCTCGCCCGAAAAAGCCGTCTACAACTTTACGAAGGCGGTCGGCAAGGGCCTGCAAAAGGTCATGTCGAAGATGGGTATTTCGACCTACATGTCGTACACGGGCGCGCAGATCTTCGAAGCGATTGGCCTCGCAAGCGATCTGGTCGAGAAGTACTTCAAGGGCACGGCCTCCAAGGTCGGCGGCATCGGCTTGTTCGAGGTGGCCGAGGAAGCGATTCGCCTGCATCGCGAAGCGTTCGGCGAAAACCCCGTGCTTGCCACCATGCTCGATGCAGGCGGCGAGTACGCGTACCGCGTGCGCGGCGAAGAGCACATGTGGACGCCCGACGCGATCGCCAAGTTGCAGCACTCCACTCGCAGCAATTCCTACCAGACGTATAAGGAATATGCGCATCTGATCAACGATCAGACGCGCCGCCATATGACGTTCCGCGGCTTGTTCGAGTTCAAGGTCGAACCGGCCAAGGCGATCCCGCTCGACGAAGTGGAACCGGCCAAGGAGATCGTCAAGCGCTTCGCGACGGGCGCGATGTCGCTCGGTTCGATCAGCACGGAAGCGCACGCCACGCTCGCGGTCGCGATGAACCGCATCGGCGGCAAATCGAATACGGGCGAAGGCGGCGAGGACGAAAACCGCTATCGCAACGAGTTGCGCGGCATTCCGATCAAGAAGGGCGATACGCTCGCCTCGGTCATCGGCCCTGAGGTCGTGCGCGACATCGCCTTGAAGGACGGCGATTCGCTGCGCTCGAAGATCAAGCAGGTCGCCTCGGGCCGCTTCGGCGTGTCCGCCGAGTACCTCGCGTCGGCCGATCAGATCCAGATCAAGATGGCGCAGGGCGCGAAGCCGGGCGAAGGCGGTCAGTTGCCGGGCCACAAGGTGTCCGAATACATCGGCAAGCTGCGTTACTCGGTGCCGGGCGTGGGCCTCATCTCGCCGCCGCCGCACCACGACATCTATTCGATCGAGGATTTGGCGCAGCTCATCCACGACTTGAAGAACGTCAATCCCGCAGCGAGCATCTCGGTCAAGCTCGTCTCCGAAGTGGGCGTCGGCACGGTGGCGGCCGGGGTCGCCAAGGCCAAGGCCGATCACGTCGTGATCGCGGGCCACGACGGCGGCACGGGGGCGTCGCCCCTCTCGTCGATCAAGCATGCGGGCACCCCGTGGGAGCTCGGCCTGGCCGAAACGCAGCAAACGCTCGTGCTCAACCGCCTGCGCGGACGCATCCGCGTGCAGGCCGACGGCCAGATGAAGACGGGCCGCGACGTCGCGATCGGCGCGCTGCTCGGCGCGGACGAATTCGGCTTCGCGACGGCCCCGCTCGTCGTCGAAGGCTGCATCATGATGCGCAAGTGCCATCTGAACACGTGCCCCGTCGGCGTGGCGACGCAAGATCCCGTGCTGCGCGCGAGGTTCCAGGGCCAGCCCGAGTACGTCGTCAACTACTTCTTCTTCGTCGCCGAGGAAGTGCGCGAGATCATGGCGCAGCTCGGCATCCGCAAGTTCGAGGACCTGATCGGCCGCGCGGATCTGCTCGACATGAAGAAGGGCATCGAGCATTGGAAGGCCAAGGGGCTCGACTTCTCGAACATCTTCTATCTGCCGAAGGTGCCGAGCGAGGTCGCACGCCAGCACGTCGAAGAGCAGGATCACGGCTTGTCCCGCGCGCTCGATCACACGCTGATCGAGAAGGCGCGCGCCGCGATCGAAAGCGGCGAGCATGTCTCGTTCATTCAGCCCGTGCGCAACGTCAATCGCAGCGTCGGCGCCATGCTCTCGGGCGTGATCGCGAAGAAGCACGGCCACGATGGATTGCCCGACGATACGGTCCACATCCAGCTCAAGGGCACGGCGGGTCAGAGCTTCGGTGCGTTCCTCGCGCGCGGCGTCACGCTCGATCTCGTCGGCGACGGCAACGACTACGTCGGCAAGGGACTCTCGGGCGGGCGCATCATCATTCGCCCGACGAACGACTTCCGCGGCAAGTCCGAAGAAAACATCATCTGCGGCAACACGGTGATGTACGGCGCGCTCGAAGGGGAAGCGTATCTGCGCGGCGTGGCGGGCGAGCGCTTCTGCGTGCGCAATTCGGGGGCGAGCGCGGTCGTCGAGGGCACGGGCGATCATGGTTGCGAGTACATGACGGGCGGCACGGTCGTCGTGCTCGGCGAGACCGGACGCAACTTCGCTGCGGGCATGTCCGGCGGCATCGCGTTCGTCTACGATCCCGACGGCGCCTTCGCGAGCAAGTGCAACAAGGCGATGGTCGCGCTCGAGCCGGTGCTGCAGCAAGCGGAGCAGGAGCGCACGATCGACCGCGGCCTCTGGCATGTGGGCGAGACTGATGAGGCGCTGCTCAAGGGCCTCATCGAGCGGCACTTCCAGTTCACCGGTTCGCCGCGCGCGAAAGCGCTGCTCGAGAACTGGGACGCGTCGCGCCGTCAGTTCGTCAAGGTCTTCCCGACCGAGTACAAGCGAGCGCTCGGCGAGCTGGCCGCGAAAAAAGCGGCCAAGGAGGCGATGGCTGCGTAAGCGGCCAACGCACGAGCGGCGCCGCGTTCGCAACGAGCGCGCGCCGCGACCTGACCTCACGTGAGCGGCCGGCGCGCGCGGCTGCGCCCCGATCGGACACGACTTCGATCGGCGTGCGCGGTCCGCGCCGGCCCCCGATACCGACGATTTAGGAAAGAAGAGCACCCCATGGGCAAGATAACCGGTTTTCTCGAGTTTGAGCGCCGTCACGAGTCGTATGAAGCCCCGCTCGCGCGCGTCAAGCACTACAAGGAATTCGTTCTCGCGCTCAGCGACGAGGATGCGAAGATTCAAGGCGCCCGATGCATGGACTGCGGCATTCCGTTTTGCAACAACGGCTGCCCGGTCAACAACATCATTCCCGACTTCAACGACCTCGTTTATCACCAGGACTGGCGGCGTGCGATCGACGTGCTCCATTCCACGAACAACTTCCCGGAGTTCACGGGCCGCATTTGCCCCGCGCCCTGCGAGGCGGCTTGCACGCTCGGCATCAATGCGGAACCGGTCGGCATCAAGTCGATCGAGCATGCCATCATCGACAAGGCTTGGAGCGAAGGCTGGGTCGCGCCGTTGCCGCCTAAGAAGAAGACCGGCAAGAAGGTGGCCGTCGTCGGCTCGGGGCCGGCAGGGCTCGCGACCGCGCAGCAGCTCGCGCGCGCCGGGCATGAAGTGACGGTGTTCGAGAAGAACGATCGGATCGGCGGGCTCCTGCGCTATGGGATCCCCGACTTCAAGCTCGAGAAGTGGCTGATCGATCGGCGCATGCGCCAGATGGAGGCCGAAGGCGTCACTTTCCGCACCAACGTGTTCGTCGGCGAGGACGCGCTGCCGGCCTATATCGGCAACACGGCCAAGGAGACGATTTCGCCCGCAGCGCTCAAGGAGCAGTTCGACGCGGTCGTGATCGCGGGCGGCTCCGAGACGCCGCGCGATCTGCCCGTGCCCGGCAGGGAGCTCTCTGGCATCTACTACGCGATGGAGTTCTTGCCGCAGCAGAACAAGGTCAACGCGGGCGATAAGCTCGCCGACCAACTGCTCGCCAAGGGCAAGCACGTCGTCGTCATCGGCGGCGGGGACACGGGCTCGGACTGCGTCGGCACCTCGAACCGCCATGGCGCGAAGAGCGTGACGCAATTCGAGTTGCTGCCCCAGCCGCCGGAAGAAGAGAACAAGCCGCTCGTTTGGCCGTATTGGCCGATCAAGCTGCGCACCTCGTCGTCGCACGAAGAAGGGTGCAGCCGCGACTGGTCGGTGGCGACCAAGCGCTTCGAAGGCAAGAACGGCAAGGTCGAGAAGCTCGTCGCCGCGCGCGTCGAATGGAAGGACGGCAAAATGCAGGAGGTGCCGGGCTCCGAGTTCGAGATGAAAGCCGATCTGGTGTTGCTCGCAATGGGCTTCACGCAGCCGGCGTCCCCCGTGCTCGACGCCTTCGGCGTCGACAAGGATGCGCGCGGCAACGTGCGCGCCTCGACCGAGGGCGAGCGGGCGTACTACACGTCGGTCGACAAGGTATTTACCGCGGGCGATATGCGGCGCGGTCAATCGCTGGTCGTATGGGCGATCCGCGAAGGCCGCCAATGCGCGCGCGCCGTCGATGCGTTCTTGATGGGCGCCTCGGAGTTGCCGCGCTGATCGTATGACCGTGCGCGAGATCGTCGACGACGATTGGCATCGCTGTTTCATCGCGCTCGTGCCCGATGCGGCCACGCGCGATGCGCTGGCGGCGATGCCCGTCGGCGCGGCGGCTCGCCGCGTCGGCGCCGAGCAACTGCACATGACGTTGGCTTTTCTCGGCACCGTCCCGCCGCAGCAGGGCGCGCGGCTGGCGGCGCAACTCGCGACGGTCGTCGCACCCCTGGCGGCGCAGCGGGCCCAGCCGGCTCAATGCTGGCCGAGCGTTGCGCGTCCTCGCCTCGTCGTCGTGCCCTTCGCCTTGGGCGCGGAGCTTGGCGAAATCGAAGCGCGCGTGCGAGGACTCGTCGCAAGCCTGGGCTTGCCGGTCGACGAGCATCGCCCATTTCGCCCGCACATCACACTGGCGCGGTTCGCACGTTCGGCGAGACCCGCGGCGTCGGCGGAGCCGGCACGCCGCGCACCAACTCGAAGCGACGGCACGACAGCCGGTATCGGCCTTGCGCCGGCCGGCGTGCCGCCCGACCAAGTAGCGCTTCCCGTCATCCTTCGCTTCGATACGTTGACGCTCTATTCGAGCACGCTCGCGCGTCATGGCGCGCGTTACCGCGCGCTTGCGTCGGTCGCCGTGCCGCGGGCTTGACCGGTTACGCCACGGCGCGCTCCTCCACCCGCGCAATGTCGAGCACGTGCTCGTGCAACCCAAGCAACGACTCGCGATGGGCGACGCTGACGATCGCCGTGTTCGGGAGCCGCTCCATCAACAAGCGATAGACGTTGGCTTCGTTTTCGGTATCGAGCGCGCTCGTCGCTTCATCGAGGAACAGGAAATCGGGCTTGTGCAGCAAGACGCGCGCGCATGCGAGACGCTGTTGCTCGCCGGGCGAGAGCACGCGCGTCCAATGCGCCGATTCGGCCAGCCGCTGCGCGTAGTCTTCGAGCCGGCAGGCGCGCAGCGCATCGCGGCATGCGTCATCGGTGAACGTATCGGCAGCGGACGGATAGGCGAGGGCGGCTTTGAGCGTGCCGATGGGCAAATAACCCTGCTGCGGCACGAACATCGAGCGTGCGCCGACGGGGGCGTCGATCGCGCCGTCGCCGAACGGCCAGAGGCCCGCGAACGCGCGCAAAAGCGTGCTCTTGCCGCTTCCGGACGGCCCGCGTACGAGCCAGCGGGCGCCCGGCTTGACCTCGATGTCGGCGATGTCGGCGAGCGGCGTGCCGTTAGGCAGCGCGAGGCGCAGGTCGTGCGTGACGAGCGTGTCCGCGTCGACGTAGTGCAGATTGATGCCGCCGTGCTCGGTGGCAGGCGACAGCGCTTCGCCCATATGCGTGCTTTGGATCACGCGCGTGAATTCGCGCAGACGGTTGACCGTGGCGCGCCAAGAGACCAGGGCGGAGTAGTTTTCGATGAACCACGAGAACGAGCCGCTAACCGTCCCGAAGGCATCGGCGATTTGCATCAAGGTACCGAGAGTAAATGCGCCGGCGAAGTAACGAGGCGCTGCGACGAAAAACGGGAAGACGATGGCGGCCTGCGCATAGAAATTGGTCACGACGTTCAGGCGCCGCGTGTACGTCATGATGCGCCACCAGTTGTCTCGAATCCGAGTGAATATGTGCTGGGCGTTGTCGTGCTCGGTCCGTACCCCGTTATAGAGCGCAATTTGCTCCGAGTTTTCGCGGACCCGAATGAGTCCGAAACGGAAATCGGCTTCCACCCGCTGTTGCTGGTAGTTGATCGAAACGAGTGAGCGTCCCACCTTATGAATCACGAATGAGCCGCCGACGGCATAGATCGCGGCAGCCCATACCATGTAGCCGGGGATTGTCACGGTCGAGCCCGTGAAATGCAGTACCAGCGGGCCTGAGATCGTCCAAAGAATGGTGATGAACGAAAAGAGCGTGACGATCGTCGACAAGAGCCCGAGCGAAAGCGCGAGCGTATTCGAGGCGAAGGTTTGCAGGTCGTCGCTAATCCGCTGGTCAGGGTTGTCGGCGAGTCTGTCCCGTTCGATGCGATAGAACGCTGCCTCGCCGAGCCACGCCCTTAGATAGCGGGTGGTCAGCCATTGGCGCCACCGAAACTCGAGCATCTGACGCAAGTAAACGCGGTAGACGGCCAAGGCGATGAGGACGAACGCAGCGATCGTAAACAGCATGAGTTGATGCCAGAACTGCGGAACATCCTTGGATTGCAGCGCGTTGTAAAACTTCGCGTTCCACTGATTGAACCACACGTTGAGCGCAACGATGATGAGGTTCAGGGCCACGATTGCTACCAGCAAGCCCCATGCGGCTTTCCAGTCCTCGGAAACCCAGTACGGCTTGATGAGCCCCCACGCCGATGTCTCGAAGGGACGAGTCGGCGTGTCGGTGCGCTCGGGGACGGGGATAAGGGACGCGGTCATAGATTTTCCGAACGGTGTTTCTGGATGAGGCGCGACAGCCGGCGGTCACTTCACATGCGCCGAAATAACGCACCCCGCGCGTTTCGCCGCGCATTGTTGCCCGAGCCTCTTAAAACAGTCTTAACGACGGGTGCAGCCAGAACACGTGGCGCACGCCGCGCGCGCCACGCCGAGCGGGCGATGGGACATTGTGCCAGAGCGCGGCGACGAGGCGCTCGACCGGCATCTTGCGCCTGAATCAATGCGCTCGCAAAGGCCTGTCGCGGCCGCCGGGCGTTTGCGGCCGCTTGGGCTTTTATGGTCTAATGACCGACGACGAAACAGGGGTGCTTCGCACGTTGCAGGTGGGCCGTATGGCGTCAAGCCGTACCGCCGCGAGGCTGAGAGAGACCCTTCGCACCCGATCCGGGTAATACCGGCGCGGGAAGTTTCGGGAACGCTTTGCGTGGGACGCTCCCTATGGGATCGTCCTTCCCCGCCGGGTCGCGTCCGCGTTTTTTCGACGTCGCGCGTCCGGCCGGCCTCACCGGCCGGTTTCGTCCTTGGGTACGAATGTTTGCGGTTCTCACCGCCGTACGAAAAGGATCGATCCGATGTCCGCTCATTGTTCAGTCGTTTCAACCGCTGCACCGTCGACACCCGATTTCGCCGTTCTCGGCGGCGGGCTGTGCGGTCGGCTCATTGCTTGGCGCCTCGCTGGGGCCGGCCATAGCGTTTCCCTTTACGAGCGCGGCGATGCGGCCGGTTCGTCGTCGGCGGCGTGGGTCGCCGCCGCGATGCTTGCCCCGCTCGCCGAAGCCGCGGTGGCCGAGCCGCTGATCGTGGGCCTCGGCGCAGCGTCGCTCGACGACTGGCCGCGCCTCCTCGCCGCTTTGCCCGAGCCCGTGTTCTTCCAACGCAACGGCACGCTCGTCGTTTGGCATCACAACGATCGCGCGGAAGCTTCGCTGTTCGAGCGCCGCATGCGCGCGAATGCACCGGCTGCGTTACTGGCCGATGGCGGGGTCTCGGCCGTCGACGCGAACGCTCTTGCGCTCGCGGAGCCCGCGCTGGCGGGCCGCTTCGCCAGTGGGTGGTTGCTGCCGCGCGAGGGCCAATTGGATAATCGCCAGGTGCTGGGCGCCTTGGCTGCAGGGCTCGTCGAGCGTGGCGTCTCGGCACATTGGCACACGAGCATCGACGAATCGGCGCTGCCGCCCGCGCGCGTGACGATCGACTGCCGGGGGCTGGGCGCCAAGCCCGCGCTGCCGGCCCTGCGCGGTATTCGCGGCGAAGTGGCGCGCATCAAAGCGCCCGGCATCGGCTTGACGCGGCCGGTGCGGCTGCTGCATCCGCGCTATCCGATCTACCTCGCGCCCAAAGAGAACGACGTCTACGTGATCGGCGCCACCGAGATCGAGGGCGAAGACATGTCGCCCGTCAGCGTGCGTTCGGCGCTGGAACTGCTCAGCGCGGCCTTCGCGGTTCACCCGGGGTTCGGCGAGGCGCGCATCCTCGAATTGAATACGCAGTGCCGCCCGACGCTGCCCGATCATCGTCCCGCCATCATGTGGGACGGGGCGCAAACGCTGCGCGTCAATGGGCTGTACCGCCACGGCTATATGATCGCCCCCGAAGTGTCGGCAACGGCCGCCGAGCTGGCGCAGGCGCTGTTGGCGGGGCGGTGCAAAGATGCCGAAGGGTTCGCGGCGCTGCGCGAAACGTCCCCTTGGGCCTCGATGCTCCATTGCACGGCGTCGCGCGAGTGCGCGGCCGAAGCCACCCCGCAGTCATAGCCAACTCGCCAAACGTCTCGCCGATCATGGATATCGAAGTCAATCAAACCCCGCTTTCGCTGCCCGAACAGGCCACGCTCGCCGATGCACTATCCGCCTTCGGCGCGCGCCCGCCGTTCGCCGTTGCAGTCAATGGCGAGTTCGTCGCGCGCGGACAGCACGCGGCGCGCACGTTGAGCGCGGGCGACCGGATCGACGTCGTTCATCCGGTGGCCGGCGGCTGAGCGCCTTCGCGGCCCACGCGCCGCGCACCGCCGGGAGCCAGGCAGAGACCTTGCTGGCCGACGGCGTGGCCGGCGCGATTTAACGCATCGAATTTTTTGCCGTCTTACGAGCATTCGAGCCTTTCAGGACATCCAATGACCTCCGCTTACCAAGCAGTCCCCGCCACTGCCGACGCACTGACGCTTTATGGCGAAACCTTCGCAAGCCGTGTCCTGCTCGGCACGTCGCGCTATCCGTCCTTGCAGTCGCTGGCCGATGCGATCGACGCCGCTGGCCCCGGAATGGTGACGATTGCCTTGCGCCGCCAGATGAACAAGAAGACGGCCGAGGCCGGCTTCTTCGATTTGCTCAAAGCCCGCGGCGTGCCGCTCTTGCCCAATACGGCCGGCTGCCAGAGCGTGGCCGAAGCCGTGACGACGGCCCATATGGCGCGCGAAGTGTTCGAAACCGATTGGATCAAGCTCGAGGTGATCGGCGACGACTACACGCTGCAGCCCGATCCGGTCGGCTTGATCGAAGCGGCGGCGCGGCTCGTCAAAGACGGGTTCAAGGTGCTGCCGTACTGCACCGAGGATCTGGTGATCGGCCGCAGGCTGCTCGACGCTGGGTGCGAAGCGTTGATGCCGTGGGGTGCGCCTATCGGCACGGGCAAAGGGGTCGTCAATCCCTATGGGCTGCGCGTGCTGCGCGAGCGGTTGCCCGATGTGCCCTTGATCGTCGATGCCGGGTTGGGCGTGCCGTCGCACGCGTGCCAGGTCATGGAGTGGGGTTTCGACGGCGTGCTGCTCAATACGGCGGTTTCCCAAGCGACGCTCCCGGCGGCGATGGCGCACGCCTTCGCCCAATCGGTGCAAGCCGGTCGCGAGGCGTATCAGGCAGGGCCAATGGCCGAGCGCGATAGCGCCCGGGCGAGCACGCCTGTCGTCGGCATGCCGTTCTGGCATCAGGATGGCCAATGAGCGCGGCGCGCTCGCTTTCGCGCACGCGCCTCGCGGCTTGGCCGCGGCGGCGCGATGCCGTTGGCGCGCGTAGCGCAGGGAGCGGCGCATGAGAACCCTCGCTTTTGCCGATCGCGATTTGTTTTGGCCCCCCGCCGACGAACTGATCGAAGCGGCCGAGCGCATCCGCGCGCGGCTGGGCGATTGGCCGCGTGCGCGCGTCGATTGGCGCGTTTGCCTCGCGACGCCCGATGCGGCGCGAGCGGGCGATCTGATCGTTGTGATCGGCGGCGCGGCCGATGAGGGCGACGCGCGGGCATGGCGCGCGGCCGGCGCAGGCTTGATCGAGGCTCACGGGGGACGCGTCGCATTGACGACGGCCGCCGGGGCGCGCTACGTCTTCGAAGGGACGCTTGCCGAGGATTGGCTCGCGGCGCTGGCTGCGTTTTTGGACTGCGGCTTTGAGCCGCACGATGCGTTGGTGCTCGCGCTCGCCTGGCGCGACGGCGACGAGACGCGCGGCGAGGACGCATGGCCAGTCGATCTGACACATTTTCCGCGCGTCGCAGGCTTGCCCCCCGCGCCGGCGCAGCCGTTTCCCGCGTGCGAGCGGCGGCTCGGGCTTTATCCCGTCTTGCCGAGCGCGCAGTGGGTCGAGCGGGTCTTGGCTCTAGGGGTGAGGACCGTGCAGTTGCGCCTGAAGGATAAGGATTCGACGCCAGAGCAACTGGCCATGGAGATCGGTCAGGCCGTGGCGGCCGGCCGCCACTATGGTGCCTGCGTTTTCATCAACGATCATTGGCGCGAAGCGGCGCAGGCCGGCGCATACGGCGTGCATTTGGGGCAGGAAGATCTCGAAGCGGCCGATATGTCGGCGATCATGCAATCTGGGATGCGCCTCGGATTGTCGACCCACGGTTATTACGAAATGTTACGCGCGCTTCACTTTCGGCCTAGCTACCTGGCCTTCGGCGCCGTGTTCCCGACCGGGACGAAGACAGTCTCGACCGCGCCGCAGGGGCTTGCCCGGCTCGAACGCTACGTGCGCCTATTGGGCGAGCACGTGCCGCTCGTCGCCATCGGCGGCATCGATTTGGCGCGGCTGCCTGCGGTTGCGGCCACCGGCGTAGGCAGCGCGGCGCTCGTGAGCGCGGTCACCGCGGCGCCTGATCCGGCGCACGCTATCGCCCAATTGCAGCGGGCGTTTGGCGCGTAGCAACAGAGCGTTGTCCATACGGTAACGGCGACGTCACGACAGCGTTACGGCTGAGGCCCTATAATTCCGCTTCCGCGTAAACGCGTAACAGGACTGTCCGCTTCGTGCCGCCTTCATCCTCCGAGCCCATCTTAGAGCTTCGCAACGTCGATTTCGGCTATGGCGAAGACCGTCTTGTCCTCTCGAACCTGAGCATGCGCTTCGACCGTGGCCAGGTCGTGGCCGTCATGGGCGGCTCCGGCGGCGGCAAGACGACGGTGCTGCGTTTGATCGGCGGGCTCGAGCGCGCGCGTCGCGGCGAGGTGCTGTTCGAAGGCCGCGACGTCGGCAAGCAAACGCGCGAGGGCCTTTATGCCATGCGTCGCAAGATGGGCATGCTGTTCCAGTTCGGGGCATTGTTCACCGATATGTCGGTGTTCGAGAACGTCGCCTTCGCGCTGCGCGAGCACACCGAGCTGCCCGAAGCGCTGATCCGCGACCTCGTGCTCATGAAACTGAACGCCGTGGGGCTGCGCGGCGCGCGCGATCTCGCGCCGTCTCAAATATCGGGCGGCATGGCGCGGCGCGTGGCGCTGGCTCGTGCGATCGCACTCGATCCCGAATTGATTATGTACGACGAACCATTCGCGGGGCTCGATCCGATTTCGCTCGGCATCACGGCGAACCTGATCCGCACGTTGAACCAGGCGCTGGGCGCCACCTCGATTCTCGTCACGCACGATGTGCCGGAATCGTTCGCGATTGCCGATTACGTCTACTTCTTGGCGAACGGGACGGTGCTCGCGCAGGGCACGCCCGCGCAGTTGCGCGAATCGGTCGATCCCACCCTGCGGCAGTTCATTGACGGGGCTCCGGACGGCCCGTTCCGCTTCCACTATCCGGCGCAAGCGACGCTCGCGGCCGATTTCGGCTTGGGAGAGCGGGCATGATCAGCGCACTGGGACATTGGGTCATCGGCCGCATCGTACGAACGGGCTACGCCACGCGGCTATTCCTACGCGTCGTGCTCGAGGGGCTGCGCCTGCTGCGCCGGCCCAGCCTCGTCATCAAGCAGATCTTCTTCGTCGGCAACTACTCGTTCATCATCATTGCGGTGTCGGGCTTGTTCGTGGGCTTCGTGCTCGGGCTGCAGGGCTACTACACGCTCAATCGCTACGGCTCCGAGCAGGCCTTGGGGCTGCTCGTCGCACTCTCGCTCGTGCGCGAGCTCGGGCCGGTCGTGACCGCGCTGCTGTTCGCCGGGCGGGCCGGGACTTCGCTGACGGCCGAGATCGGCCTCATGAAAGCCGGCGAACAATTGACGGCGCTGGAAATGATGGCGGTGGACCCGATCGCCACCGTGCTTGCGCCGCGGATGTGGGCGGGGATCATCGCCATGCCGGTACTTGCCGCGATCTTCAGCGCGGTGGGGGTGCTCGGGGGCTATGTCGTGGGCGTGCTGTTGATCAATGTCGATGCCGGCGCGTTCTGGGCGCAAATGCAGGCGGGCGTCGATGTCTGGAGCGACGTCGGCAACGGTGTCATCAAAAGCATCGTGTTCGGTTTCGCGGTGACCTTCATCGCACTGTTTCAAGGCTACGAGGCCAAGGCGACGCCCGAAGGCGTATCGCTCGCGACGACGCGCACCGTCGTGTTCGCGTCGCTCGCGGTGCTCGGGCTCGATTTCCTGCTGACTGCGCTGATGTTCAGCTGACACTTTCGGCCAAAGCGTGGCGCGCGGAGTGTGTTCGCCGCCCACCGCGCTTTCGCGGCGTTGCGCAATTCTCTATTTGTTGTCTTTTGGAATGACGATGAAAAAGACTGTTCTCGACTTTTGGGTCGGCTTGTTCGTGGTGCTGGGTTTGATCGCCGTGCTGTTTCTTGCGCTCGAGGTCGGCAACATGAGCTCGCTGTCGTTCCAAGCCACCTATCCCGTCAAACTCAAGTTCGACAATATCGGCGGCTTGAAGGTCCGTGCGCCCGTGAAGAGCGCGGGCGTCGTGGTCGGCCGCGTGTCGTCGGTCGGCTTCGATACGAACACCTATCAAGCGCTCGTGACGATCGATATCGACAAGCAATATCCATTTCCGAAGGATACTTCGGCGAAGATCCTGACCTCGGGGTTGCTCGGCGAGCAATACATCGGGCTCGAGGCCGGCGGCGACAGCG
This sequence comes from Paraburkholderia sp., assembly GCA_004322045.1. Classification (GTDB taxonomy): domain Bacteria; phylum Pseudomonadota; class Gammaproteobacteria; order Burkholderiales; family Burkholderiaceae; genus Trinickia. Next base: position 95,534 of record SCRN01000044.1, on the reverse strand, counting down.
AAATGCTCAAGGCCGGCGACACTATTTCGATGACGCAATCGGCCATCGTGCTCGAAAACCTCATCGGACAATTCCTTTACAGCAAAGCCGCCGATGCGGGCGGCGCCAAAGCCGCTCCGGCGCCCAGTGCGCCCGCTGCGGCGCCGAGCGCACCGGCGGCTAGCTCGCCGGCGGCGGCTAGCGCCGGCAGCTGACCGAACCACAGACACTGAGAGCCAACGGAGAACAATAATGCGAACCACGCGCGCCAGAAACGCGACGCTTGCTCTGGCCATTGCGGCATTGACCGGTTGCGCGTCCGTCCAGACGCCGACGCCGGGCGATCCGCTCGAGGGGCTGAACCGGACCGTCTTCAAATTCAACGATACGGTCGATACATACGCGCTCAAGCCGGTGGCCAAGGGCTATAAATGGGCGGTGCCGCAGCCGGTGCGCTCGAGCGTGACGAACTTCTTTTCGAACGTGGGCGATGTCTACATTGCCGCGAACGAACTCGTGCAACTGAAAATCGCCGACGGCGTGGGCGATGTCATGCGCGTGGTCATCAACACCCTGTTTGGCGTCGGCGGCTTGTTCGACGTTGCGACGCTGGCCAAGTTGCCGAAGCATTCGTCCGATTTCGGCGTGACGCTCGGGCACTATGGTGTGCCGTCGGGGCCGTACCTCGTTTTGCCGCTGCTCGGACCGAGCACGATGCGCGATGCGACGGGGCTTGCGGTCGATTACTATGGCAACCCGCTTAGCTACATTCAGTCGTCGAGCGTCACATCGGCGTTGTACGGCGTCAATCTCGTGAATACGCGGGCCAATCTGCTGACGACGGTCGATGTTTTGTCGGCCGCGGCGATCGACAAATACTCGTTCATTCGCAACGCCTATTTGCAGCGTCGGCAGTTCCTGATTTCGGGCACCGATAGTTCTGACGCGTTGCCCAACTACGACGATTCGCTACCGAAGTACGACGACGGGGCATCGGATGCCGCGGGAGCGGCTGCCGCAGCTTCGAGCGCGACGCCGGCTTCCGCTGCGGGCGCCGCGTCGGGTCCGGCCCCTGCGTCGAGCCCGGCCGCTACGCCCGCGGCGCCCGCGAGCGGTGCATCGGCGCCGGCCGGCGACGGGAACGGCGAAGGTCAGACGGTTCCAGGGCAGCAGTATGTGCCGCCGCGCGGCGGGTTCCCCGGCATTCATTTGCCGCGCTAAGAGGTGCAACGGCGGCGCTCGGCGCGGTAACGATTCGAAACGACTGTTGCCACACCGGCATGGACCGGGCTCGAGCTTGCGTGGCATGGTGTGCTGGAATTCGGGTTCCTCGAAATTTAAGGATCGATGATGAAAAAATTCTTTTGGATAGTTTTGGTTTCCGGGCTGTTTTCGTTCGCTAGCGGTGCCTTCGCTCAGTCGGTCGACACCAATTCGCCCGATAGCATGATCAAGACGGTGACGGGGCAAGTGCTCGACCAGATCAAGAGCGATACAAGCATCAAGAGCGGCGACATCAACAAGATCACGCAGGTCGTGAACGAAAAGATCTTGCCGTACACGGACTTCCGCCGCACGACGCAGCTCGCCATGGGCCGCGCCTGGCGGCAGGCGACGCCGCAGCAGCAAAACCAAATGGTCGAGCAATTCAAGATGCTCTTGATCCGTACGTATTCGGGCGCGCTCTCGCAGGTGCGTGACCAGACCGTGCAATTCAAGCCGTTCCGCGCCGATCCGGGGGCGACGGATGTCGTCGTGCGCTCTGTGGTCATGAACAACGGCCAGCCCGTCGAGCTCGACTATCGTCTCTATAAGACGGCCCAGGGTTGGAAGGTCTACGATCTGAACGTCGCCGGCGCGTGGCTGATCCAGGCGTATCAGCAGCAGTTCGCGGAAAAGATCAACCAAGGCGGCGTCGATGGGTTGCTGCAGTTCCTCACGCAGCGCAACGAGCAGCTCGCAGCGGGCAAGCAACCGTCATGAGCACGGACACGAGCACGGACATGAGCCGTTTCGCCACGGGCGCGACGCTCACGCACGCCAGCGCCACGACCGCGCTGGCCGCCGGGCTCTCTCGTATCGAGGCCGGCGCCACGGTAATCGACTGCGCGGCCCTCGCGCAGTTCGATTCGTCTGCGCTCGCCGTGCTGCTGGCATGGCGCCGCGCGGGTCAGGCGCGTGGCAAGTCCGTCGAGATTCTGAACGTGCCGGCCGGTCTTGCGAGTCTCGCCCAGGTCTACGGCGTCGATGCGCTGTTCGGCCCGCAGCATTCCTCCCCGTCCGCCGACGCCGCCGCGCCACACTGAAGCGGGCTGCAGGCGGCCGGTGAGCCGCCTCGACTTAGCCTATAATCAACCGTTTTTCCGGACAGTCGGCTGGCACCTCGCCGTCGGCGCGGCTTGACGTCACCGCCGCCTATGTCCGCGAACGGACACCGATTAGGTCTAACAAAAGGCGCGCCGTCGAGAACGCCGCGCACACCCATGTCAGCGATAGAAATCCGCAACGTCAAGAAGCGCTATAAGGCGCTGCAAGCGCTCAAGGGCGTCAGCTTGACGGTCGAGGAAGGCGAATTCTTTGGCCTGCTCGGCCCCAACGGCGCGGGCAAAACGACCCTCATCAGCATCCTCGCGGGGCTTGCACGCGCCGATGAAGGCAACGTGTCGGTGCTCGGGCACGACGTTGTCTCCGATTTCCGGCAAGCGCGCCGGGCGCTCGGCGTCGTGCCGCAAGAGTTGGTGTTCGATCCTTTCTTCACCGTGCGCGAAACGCTGCGCATCCAATCGGGCTATTACGGGCTTCACCGCAACGACGATTGGATCGACGAAGTGATGGCCAACCTCGATCTGACCGAGAAGGCCGATGCGAACATGCGCGCGCTCTCGGGCGGCATGAAGCGGCGCGTGCTCGTGGCCCAGGCGCTCGTGCATCGACCGCCCGTCATCGTTCTGGACGAGCCGACGGCCGGGGTGGACGTGGAGTTGCGCCAAACGCTCTGGAAGTTCATCTCGCGCTTGAACCGCGAAGGGCACACGATCGTGCTCACGACGCATTACCTCGAAGAGGCCGAATCGCTGTGCGATCGCATCGCGATGCTGCGGCGCGGCGAGGTGGTCGCGCTCGATCGAACGAGCGCTTTGCTGCAGCGTTTCGCCGGTATGCAATTGTTCTTGCGCCTCGCCGCCGGTGTGCTGCCCGCCGAATTGCGTGCGCTCGAGATCGAGCCCGCGGCGCCGGGCGCGCGCCAGCACCTGTTGCGCTTGTCGAGCTACGACGATGTCGAGCGCATTCTTTCGCAGTGCCGCGCCGTGGGCTGCGCCTTCGAAGAAATCGACGTGCGCAAGGCCGATTTGGAAGACGTTTTCGTGCAGTTGATGCATACGCCGGAAGTCGTGGAGGGGCTGGCATGAGCGGCTTTCGCACCTTGTTCTACAAGGAGATCCTGCGCTTTTGGAAGGTGGCGTTCCAGACGGTGCTCGCGCCCGTCGTCACGGCGCTGCTCTATCTGACGATTTTCGGGCATGCGTTGCGCGGACGCGTCGAAGTCTACCCGGGCGTCGAGTACACGAGCTTCCTGATTCCCGGGCTCGTCATGATGAGCGTGCTGCAGAACGCATTTGCGAACAGTTCGTCTTCGTTGATTCAGTCGAAGATCACGGGCAACCTCGTTTTTGTCTTGCTGCCGCCCCTCACGTATTGGGAAATGTTCGGCGCTTACGTGCTGGCGGCCGTCGTGCGCGGGCTCGCGGTCGGTTTCGGGGTGTTCATCGTGACGATCTGGTTCATTCCGCTCGGCTTCGCGGCGCCGCTCTACATCATCGCGTTCGCCGTGCTCGGCTCGGCCATTCTCGGCACGCTCGGACTCATCGCAGGCATCTGGGCCGAGAAGTTCGATCAGCTCGCGGCGTTCCAGAATTTCTTGATCATGCCGCTCACGTTTCTCTCGGGCGTGTTCTATTCGACGCATTCGCTGCCCGATCTCTGGCGCCATGTGTCGCGGCTGAACCCGTTTTTTTACATGATCGACGGCTTTCGCTATGGGTTTTTCGGCGTGTCCGATATCAACCCGCTCGCGAGTCTAGCCGTCGTCGGCGGATTTTTCGCGCTGCTTGCCGCCCTCGCGATGCGTTTGCTCGCGTCGGGCTACAAACTGCGCTATTGAATCATTGAATTATTGAATTTGAAGAAGGAGCGTTCACCATGTTGCCGACCCCAGACCAGGTCAAGCAGTACATCGAAGCCGGCATTGCCTGCCGGCATCTGGAAGTCGAGGGCGACGGCCAGCATTTTTTTGCGACGATCGTCTCCGAGGCGTTCGAGGGCAAGCGCCTGATCCAGCGGCATCAGATCGTGTACGCGGCGCTCGGCGAGCGCATGCGGCAGGAAATTCACGCGCTGAGCATGAAGACGCTCACGCCGGCTGAATGGCAGAACGGATAAGTCGAGATTCCAAGCGTGCGCATTACACAAGATTCACGCGACGCCGGCAGCGGCGCCGCCACGGACGCCCGCGCGGCGCAAACCAGCATGGACAAGCTCGTGATCGAAGGCGGCCGGCCGCTTGCCGGAGAAGTCGGCATCTCGGGCGCGAAGAACGCGGCGTTGCCGATTCTGTGCGCCAGCCTGTTGACGGCCGACCCGCTGCAGCTCGATAACGTGCCCGATCTGCAGGACGTGCGCACGATGCTCAAACTGCTCGAGCAGATGGGCGTGCGCGAAGCGCGCGGGGCCGGCGAGGCGGCGCAATTGACGCTCGACGCGGCGAACGTCGGCAATCCCGTTGCGCCGTATGAGCTCGTCAAGACGATGCGCGCGTCGATCCTCGTGCTCGGCCCGCTCGTCGCGCGTTTCGGGCATGCGAAAGTGTCGCTGCCCGGCGGCTGCGCAATCGGCGCGCGTCCCGTGGACCAGCACATCAAAGGCCTGCAGGCGATGGGCGCCGAGATCAGCATCGAGCATGGCTACATCGAGGCGCGCGCCAAACGGCTGAAAGGTGCGCGCATCATGACGGACATGATCACGGTCACCGGCACGGAAAACTTGCTGATGGCGGCCGTGCTGGCCGAGGGCGAGACTGTGCTGGAGAATGCCGCACGCGAGCCCGAAGTGAGCGATCTCGCCCAGTTGCTCGTACGGATGGGGGCGAGAATCGATGGAATCGGCACCGATCGCCTCGTGATTCATGGCGTCGAGCGCCTGCACGGCGCGCGCCACGCGGTGATTCCCGATCGCATCGAGGCGGGCACGTTCTTGTGTGCCGTGGCGGCGGCGGGCGGCGACGTGACGCTGCGCAACGTGCGGCCGATCACACTCGAGGCGGTCACGATGAAGTTGCGCGAGGCGGGCGTGACGATCGAAGAAGGCGAGGACTGGATCCGCGTGCGGATGGCGCGGCGTCCCGCCTGCGTGTCGTTTCGCACGTCCGAATATCCCGCGTTCCCGACAGATATGCAGGCGCAATTCATGGCGCTCAATGCGATCGCAGAGGGCACGTCGCAAGTCGTCGAGACGATCTTCGAGAACCGCTTCATGCACGTGCAGGAACTCAATCGGCTGGGGGCGAACATCACGATCGACGGTAATACGGCGCTCGTGACGGGGGTGCCGAGATTGTCAGGCGCAACGGTGATGGCCACCGATCTGCGCGCATCGGCGAGCCTCGTGATCGCGGGGCTCACGGCCGACGGCGAAACGCTCGTCGACCGCATCTATCACCTCGATCGCGGCTACGACCGCATGGAAGAAAAATTGTCGGCGATCGGCGCACGGGTGCGCCGCGTGTCGGAGAAACGCGCATGAGCTCGACCCCTACGAATTCCACTCCGCCCTTGACGCTCGCCCTCTCGAAGGGGCGGATATTCGAGGAAACGATGCCGCTGCTGGCCGCGGCCGGTGTGCATGTTTCGGAGGATCCCGAAACCTCCCGCAAGCTGATCTTGCCGACGAGCGCGCCGAACCTGCGCGTGATCATCGTGCGGGCGACCGACGTGCCGACGTATGTCGAATATGGTGCGGCCGATTTCGGCGTCGCCGGCAAGGATGTGCTGCTCGAACACGGCGGCTCGGGCTTGTATCAGCCGATCGACCTCGACATCGCCCGTTGCCGCATGTCGGTGGCGGTCAAGGCGGGCTTCGATTACGCCAATGCCGTGCGGCAGGGCGCCCGCCTGCGGGTCGCGACCAAGTATGTGCAAACCGCGCGCGAGCATTTCGCCGCGAAGGGCGTGCACGTGGACCTGATCAAGCTATATGGCTCGATGGAGCTGGCGCCGCTCGTCGGCTTGGCCGACGCCATCGTGGATCTGGTCAGCTCGGGCGGCACGCTGCGCGCGAACAACCTGGTCGAGGTGGAGGAGATCATGCAAATCTCCTCGCGCCTCGTGGTGAACCAAGCGGCGCTGAAACTGAAGCGCGCCGCGCTCAAGCCGTTGCTCGATGCGTTCGAGCGGGCTTCGCAGCGCACGGCGGGCAGCGCCTGACGCGCCCGGTGCGCGCATTACCGAAACGGATACCAGCATGGCACTTACGATTCGCAAACTCGATTCGAGCGACGTCGGTTTCGGCGCGGCGCTCGCCGGCGTACTCGCCTTCGAGGCGAGCGAGGATGAGGCGATCGAGCGCTCGGTTGCGCAGATTCTGGCCGACGTCAAAGCGCGCGGCGATGCCGCCGTCCTCGAATACACGAACCGCTTCGACCGCCTGAGCGCCGATAGCTTGGCTGCGCTCGAGCTGCCGACGAGCGAGCTCGAAGCCGCGCTCGAAGGGCTCGAGCCCAAGCGCCGGGCCGCGCTCGAGGCCGCGGCGGCGCGCGTGCGCGCCTACCACGAGAAGCAGAAGATCGAATGCGGCAGCCATAGCTGGCAGTACACCGAAGCCGACGGCACGGTGCTCGGCCAGAAGGTCACGCCGCTCGATCGCGCCGGCATCTACGTGCCGGGCGGCAAGGCGGCGTATCCGTCGTCGGTCTTGATGAACGCGATTCCCGCGCGGGTGGCGGGTGTGCGCGAGATCGTGATGGTCGTGCCCACGCCGGACGGCGTGCGCAATCCGCTCGTGCTGGCCGCCGCGCTCTTGGGCGGCGTCGACCGGGTGTTCACGATCGGCGGCGCGCAGGCGATCGGCGCGCTCGCGTACGGCACGCAGAGCCTGCCTGCCGTGGATAAGATCTGCGGCCCCGGCAACGCCTACGTGGCGGCGGCGAAGCGGCGCGTGTTCGGCACGGTCGGGATCGACATGATCGCCGGGCCGTCCGAGATTCTGATCCTGTGCGACGGCACGACGGACCCGCGCTGGGTGGCGATGGATTTGTTCTCCCAGGCCGAGCACGACGAACTGGCGCAGTCGATCCTGCTGTGCCCCGACGAAGCGTTCATCTCGCGCGTCGAAGACGCGATCGTCGAGCTGTTGCCGACCATGCCGCGCCGCGAGGTGATCGAGCGCTCGCTCGTGGGCCGTGGCGCGCTCATCAAGGTGCGCGACATGGCTGAAGCCTGCTCGATCGCGAATCAAATCGCGCCCGAGCACTTGGAAATTTCCGCGCTCGACCCGCATCAATGGGCGAAGGAGATTCGCCATGCGGGCGCGATTTTCATGGGCCGCTACACGAGCGAGAGCCTAGGCGACTACTGTGCCGGGCCGAACCACGTGCTGCCGACTTCGCGCACGGCACGCTTCTCGTCGCCGCTCGGCGTCTACGATTTCTTCAAGCGTTCGAGCGTGATCGAAGTGAGCGCGGAAGGGGCGCAGACGCTCGGCGAGATCGCAGCTGAACTGGCTTATGGCGAAGGGCTGCCTGCGCACGCGCGCAGCGCCGAATACCGGATGAAACAAGGCGGCTAACCATGACGACGACAAGACCGCAAGACATCGTCCGCCCCGACGTGCTGGCGATGACCACCTACGCGGTGGCGGACGCGACGGGCCTCGTGAAGCTCGACGCGATGGAAAATCCATTCCCGCTGCCTGCGGCGTTGGCTGCTCAATTGGGCGAAGTTCTGGCCGGGGTGGCCTTGAACCGCTATCCCGAGCCGCGCCCGGCTGTGCTCGTCGATAAACTGAAGCGCGTGATGGGCGTGCCCGCCGGCGCGGATCTATTGCTCGGCAACGGCTCGGACGAGCTCATCAGCATCATCGCCGTGGCCTGTGCGAAGCCCGGCGCGAAGCTGCTCGCGCCTATTCCGGGTTTCGTGATGTACCAGATGTCGGCCAAGTTCGCGCAGCTCGAATTCGTCGGCGTGCCGCATCGCGCCGATCTGACGCTCGATGTCGAGGCTATGCTCGCCGCGATCGCCGAGCACAAGCCTGCCGTCATCTACTTGGCCTACCCGAACAATCCGACGGGCACGCTGTACCCGGACGCCGACATCGAACGCATCATCGCTAGCGCGAAGGGCAGTCTCGTCGTGATCGACGAGGCATACCAACCGTTCGCGCAAAAGAGCTGGATCGGCCGTGTGCTCGACTACGACAACGTCGTCGTCATGCGCACGGTGTCCAAGCTCGGCCTGGCGGGGATTCGGCTCGGCTACTTGGCCGGTGCGCCGGCCTGGCTCGAGCAGTTCGACAAGGTGCGCCCGCCGTACAACGTCAACGTGCTCACGCAGGCGGCTGCGCAATTCATGCTCGATCATGTCGACGTGCTCGAATCCCAGGCTGCTCAGTTGCGCGCCGAGCGCGAGAAATTGTCGGCGGCGCTGGCAGCGTTGCCGGGCGTCACGGTGTTCCCGAGCGCGGCGAACTTCCTGCTCGTGCGGTTGCCCGATGCGGATGCTGCGTTCAATACGCTGCTAAATGCGAAGGTTTTGGTCAAAAACGTGGGTAGAATGCACCCATTGTTGGCCAATTGCCTGCGTTTGACGGTCGGTGCGCCCGAGGAAAACGCACAAATGCTGGCGGCGCTTGCGCTGAAATAAAGTGACTTCGAGGTTTTCCATGCGCGTAGCGGAAGTGTTTCGCGATACCAGCGAAACGAAGATCCGTGTAAAGATCAATTTGGACGGCACGGGCAAGCAGCGGCTGGCCACCGGTGTGCCGTTTCTCGATCACATGCTCGATCAGATTGCCCGTCATGGGTTGATCGACCTGGACATCGAGGCGCAAGGCGACCTGCATATCGACGACCATCATACGGTCGAGGACACGGGCATCACGCTGGGGATGGCGGTGGCCAAGGCGGTGGGCGACAAGAAGGGCATTCGCCGGTACGGTCACGCCTACGTCCCGCTCGACGAGGCGCTCTCGCGCGTGGTGATCGATTTTTCCGGGCGGCCGGGCCTCGAATTCCATGTGCCGTTCACGCGCGCGCGGATCGGCACGTTCGACGTCGACTTGTCGATTGAGTTTTTCCGCGGTTTCGTCAACCATGCGGGCGTGACGCTCCATGTGGACAATTTGCGCGGATTGAACGCGCACCATCAACTGGAAACGGTATTTAAGGCGTTCGGTCGCGCGCTGCGTATGGCCGTGGAGCTCGACGAGCGGGCGGCGGGGCAGATTCCGTCGACGAAGGGCAGTCTCTGACACTACACCTAGACCTATACCTATACCGACGGACCGGCGCGCCCAAGGCGGGCGCCGGCTTGCGATGGATCTTCTGAAATCGTTTATTTCGCTGCTGGCGCTGATCAACCCAGTGGGCGCTGTGCCGTTCTTCTTGAGTCTCACATCGGAGCAATCCGATGCGGAGCGGCGCCGCACCATTCGCCTCGCCTCGATCTCGGTGTTTTGCGTGATTGCGATCACGACGTTGCTCGGGCAGCAGATCATCAGTTTTTTTGGCATTTCGGTCGGTTCGCTCGAGGTGGGCGGGGGCATCATCATGTTGCTCATGGCCATCAACATGCTGAACGCGCAAATCGGTAACGCACGCGCGACGGCCGAGGAGCGCAACGAAGCCGAATCGAAGAACAACATTGCGGTGGTGCCGCTCGCGATCCCGCTCTTGACTGGCCCCGGCTCGATCAGCACGGTGATCGTCTATGCTGCGAACGCACACCATTGGTACGACCGGGCCGGCCTAATCGCGATCGGTGCGGTGATCGCCGTGATTTGCTTCGGCTCGCTCAGGCTCGCCGAACCGATTGCCCGCTGGGTGGGCCAGACGGGCATCAACATCGGCACGCGGCTCATGGGTCTGATGTTGTCGGCGCTGGCGGTGGAGTTCATCGTCGATGGATTGAAGGCGTTGCTGCCTAACTTGCGATGAAGGGCAAAGGCCCTTTTTGCTATGAAAAAGATTGCAATTGTGGATTACGGGATGGGCAACCTGCGCTCGGTGTATCAGGCGCTGAAAAAGGCTGCCCCGGAGGCGGACGTGGCGATCGTCGATCGTCCGGAAGGCATTCTCGCGGCTGAACGCGTCGTTTTGCCGGGACAGGGCGCAATGCCCGACTGCATGCGCTGCCTCGGCGAATCGGGGTTGCAGGAGGCCGTTCTGGAGGCGTCGCGCGTCAAGCCGCTGATGGGCGTGTGCGTCGGCGAGCAAATGCTGTTCGATTGGAGCGAAGAAGGCTCGACGCCGGGCCTGGGGTTGATGCCGGGCAAGGTGGTGCGCTTTCGGCTGGAAGGCCGGCTGCAGGACGACGGTTCGCGCTTCAAGGTGCCCCAAATGGGCTGGAACCGCGTGCGGCAAACGCGCGCCCACCCGCTGTGGGCCGGCGTGCCGGACGGCGCGTTCTTCTACTTCGTCCATAGCTACTACGTCGTTCCCGACAACCCGGAGCACACCGTCGGGGAAACCGATTACGGCGCGACCTTCACGTCGGCCGTGGCGCGCGAGAATGTGTTTGCGACGCAGTTCCACCCTGAAAAGAGCGCAGCCGCGGGGTTGCGCGTGTACCGTAATTTTGTCGACTGGAACCCCTGAACGCGGTGCCGCCGCTCGTGCACCGCGTCCGATTTCGGGCACAGAGCGAGCGGAACACGGAAAGAGTTGTACTAAACTAAGCGACACGGCTCACCGACGTCGGGATCGCTTGCGCGCCCGGCCAGATGCGCCACCCACCTTCAACCTCCCAGATTTCACGCGATTGCTATGCTGCTGATTCCCGCCATCGACCTCAAGGACGGTCAGTGTGTGCGCCTTAAACAAGGCGATATGGACCAGGCGACGATATTTTCCGAGGATCCTGCCGCGATGGCTCGGCAATGGGTCAGCCGTGGCGCTCGGCGGCTGCACCTCGTCGACCTGAACGGCGCTTTTGCCGGCAAGCCAAGGAACGAGGAGGCAATCCGCGCCATCATCGACGAAGTCGGCCGCGAAATCCCCGTGCAGCTCGGCGGCGGTATTCGCGATCTGGAAACGATCGAGCGCTACCTCGACGAAGGCCTGTCGTACGTGATCATCGGCACGGCGGCGGTGAAGAATCCGGGCTTTCTGCAAGACGCCTGCACGGCGTTCGGCGGGCATATCATCGTCGGCCTGGATGCGAAGGACGGCAAAGTCGCCACCGACGGGTGGAGCAAGCTGACGGGCCACGAAGTGGTCGATCTGGCCCAGAAGTTCGAAGACTATGGCTGCGAATCGATCATCTACACCGATATCGGCCGCGACGGCATGCTTCAAGGCATCAATATCGAAGCGACGGTGCGTCTTGCGCGCGCGGTGAAGATCCCCGTGATCGCGAGCGGCGGGCTCTCGAATCTGGCCGATATCGACGCGCTGTGCGAAGTCGAAGACGAGGGCATCGAGGGTGTCATTTGCGGACGCGCGATCTACTCGGGCGATCTCGATTTCGCGGCAGCGCAAAAGCGTGCCGATACGCTGCGCGAATCGGACGACGCCTAACGCACGCCGCCGAACGCACGCCACGGCGAAGAACGCGTCGCTGGCTCGGCCCCGAGGCACCGCCGGCCCTGCGTGGCCGCGCTGCGGGGCGGATAACCAAGACTGGGCGCGCGTTGGGGCGTTGGGGCGTTAGGGCGTTACGACATCATGCCGTCTGCATTGGCGCAGGCGGCCTACTTAGCGGCATTTGCACCATCATGGCTCTAGCTAAACGCATCATCCCTTGCCTGGACGTGACCGCGGGCCGCGTCGTCAAAGGCGTCAATTTCGTCGAATTGCGCGATGCCGGCGATCCCGTCGAAATCGCGCGCCGCTACGACGAGCAAGGGGCCGACGAACTGACATTCCTCGACATCACGGCCACGTCGGACCAGCGCGACCTGATCCTACCCATCATCGAAGCGGTGGCGGCGCAAGTTTTCATCCCCTTGACCGTGGGGGGCGGCGTGCGTGCCGTGGAAGACGTTCGCCGGCTGCTGAACGCGGGCGCGGACAAGATCAGCATGAACTCGTCGGCGGTCGCGCGTCCCGAACTCGTGCGCGAGGCTGCGCAGAAGTTCGGTTCGCAATGCATCGTCGTCGCGATCGACGCCAAGCGCGTGTCGGGCGAGGGCGAGCCGGCCCGCTGGGAGGTATTCACGCATGGCGGCCGCAAAGCGACGGGGCTCGATGCCGTACAGTGGGCCAAGCAGATGGCCGAGTACGGCGCGGGCGAGATTTTGCTGACCAGCATGGACCGCGACGGCACGAAAAGCGGCTTCGATCTCGCGCTGACGCGGGCGGTGTCGGACGCGGTGCCCGTGCCCGTCATCGCTTCGGGCGGCGTGGGCTCGCTGAAGGATTTGGCCGATGGCATTACCGAAGGCCACGCCGATGCCGTGCTGGCCGCGAGCATCTTCCACTATGGCGAGCACACGGTCGGCGAAGCGAAGCGTTTCATGGCCGAGCGCGGCATTTCCGTGAGGCAATGATGAAACGGTTCCGACTCGCTGTCGTGCATCCCGCGGAGGCCAAATGAGCGCCCCGGCCGAAAAATCCTGGCTCGACAAGGTCCAATGGGATGCCCACGGGCTCGTCCCCGTCATTGCCCAAGAAGCGACGACGGGCGACGTGCTGATGTTCGCCTGGATGAATCGCGAGGCGCTGGCCAAGACGGTCGAAACGGGGCGCGCCGTGTATTTCTCGCGCTCGCGCCAGCGTCTATGGTTCAAGGGCGAAGAATCAGGCCACGTGCAGCATGTGCGCGAAGTGCGGCTCGACTGCGATGAAGACGTCGTCTTGCTTAAAGTCGAGCAGGTGTCGGGCATCGCTTGCCATACCGGACGCCATTCCTGTTTTTTCCAGAAATTCGAAGGTACGGCGGACGAGGGCGAGTGGGTTGCCGTCGATCCCGTGCTGAAAGACCCCGAACAGATCTACCGATGACGCAATCCACGCAATCCATGCAACCTGGCGCCGTGGGCGCCGCCGCTTCGACGACCGAAGATACGCTACTGCGGCTTGCCGCCATCATCGACAGCCGTAAGGGGGGCGACCCCGAGGTCTCCTACGTTTCGCGTCTGTTTCACAAGGGCGACGACGCAGTCCTCAAGAAGATCGGGGAAGAGGCGACCGAAGTCGTGCTCGCCGCCAAGGACGTGCGCCAGGGCGGCGCGCCCGGCGCGCTCGTCGGGGAAGTGGCGGATCTTTGGTTTCACTGCCTGGTCATGCTGTCGCACTACGATCTGAGCCCCGCGGACGTGATCGCCGAACTCGAGCGGCGCGAGGGCATGTCCGGCATCGAGGAGAAAGCACTCAGAAAGCGGCGCGAGCGCGAAGAAAACGGCGGTTGAACCCGTCGGGCGCACGCTCGGCGCCTTCGAGGTCCGCCTGGCATGAGGTTGGCGCACGTGCCGGAGCGCTTAGCGCCAATCGATAGCCGAAGCACAAACCTCGGTCGACAGGAGAACGAGAATGGAACAGCGACCCGAAGCGCCCATGCCGTACCCGGGATCCGACGCCGGCCGCACACGCGACCTGCGCACGCTCACGCACATCCTCTATGGGCTTTACGCCCTGCATTGGTTCACGGGGGGCATCTCGATCATCGTCGCCGTGATCATCGCTTACCTGAAGCGCGACGACGCGGCCGGCACCCCGTCGCAGCCGCATTTCGAGTGGCTCATTCGCACGTTTTGGATGGGCCTTGTCGGCTATATCATCGGTGGCGTGCTGGTGTTCGTCTTCATCGGCTTCGCCGTGCTAACTGCCGTATCGATTTGGATGCTGTACCGTATCGTGAAAGGCTGGCTGTACCTTTATGACAACAAGCCGCTCGATTCGCGCGCGTGGTTTTGATCCGATCGCGCCCCGCGCATTCGCCTTTCAACCAGGAAAACCATGAGTCACGACAACTGCCTCTTTTGCAAAATCGCCGCCGGCGAGATCCCCAGCACGAAGGTCCATGAGGATGAAGATTTTGTTGCGTTCAAGGACATTCATCCTGCGGCAGATACGCACATCCTCGTGATTCCGCGAAAACACGTGGAAACCTTGTCCAATTGCACCGAAAGCGAAGCGCCGCTGCTTGGTAAAATGTTGGTTCTGGTGGCGCGACTGGCCGAGCAGCTCGGTTGCGCGTACACCGGCGGCGATACGGGATTTCGCACGGTCATCAATACGGGGCCGGGCGGAGGCCAGGAGGTCTATCACTTGCATGCGCATATACTCGCCGGTCCGCGGCCGTGGAAGCGGATGGGTTGATAGCGCGGCGTACCCGTTTCGCATCGATCGACAGGGAGCGCACGCGCTCCGTTTAGGGTCGCAAGGCCGGTATTGTTTGCCGCTGCGAATGCGCGGTGGCAAACCTCGGGAGGTTCTCATGGGTTCATTCAGCATTTGGCACTGGTTGATCGTGCTTTTGATCGTCGCGCTCGTGTTCGGCACGAAGCGCCTGCGCAGCATTGGCAGCGATTTGGGTAGCGCGGTGAAGGGGTTCAAGGAAGGCATCAAGGACGCCGATGCGCCGCCGTCTTCCCCTTCCGCCCCGGCCGAGGCCGAGCGGCGCGAATTGCCGCGCTCCGGCACGATCGACGTCGAGGCCAAGGAAAAATCGCGCTCGAACGATTACCGTTGAACGCGATGCGCGCCGGTCCCGGCCCGGCGCATTGCGACGCGAACAGCGGATGGGTTGGAACGCATAACCGATAACGGACCACTAGGCCACTTACATGCTCGACCTCGGACTGACGAAGATGGCGCTGATTGGAGTCGTGGCGCTCGTCGTGCTCGGGCCGGAGCGCCTGCCGCGCGTCGCACGCACGGCGGGCGCGCTGTTTGGCCGTGCGCAGCGCTACATCAGCGACGTGAAGGCCGAAGTCACGCGAGAAATGGAGTTCGACGAGCTGCGCCGGATGAAGAGCGAGTTCGAATCGGCGGCGCGCAACGTGGAAAACACCATCCACGACAACGTGCGCAAGCACGAGGCCGAGCTGAACGACGCCTTCCGCTCCGGCTCGTCGGTGTCGCCGAGCATTGCGGGCACGGCGGCCGCGGGGGATGTGGCGGGCGGCACGGGCACGAGCGCCAGTGCTTCTCCCTCGTCGTGGCGCAGCGTCTCGCCGCGCGCCACGAGCAAGCGCGTCAACTGGCGCGTCAAGCAGGCAGCGGCGCCCACCTGGTACAAGCGGGCCACGGGCCGGCGCACCCACGTGCAATCGGGGGCAGCGCGCGTGGCGCGCTACACGCCGGCAAGCCTGCGCAAGCAGCGGCGGTTCCTTTGATTCCGTTCGTGCGCGCGGCCGAGGTTTTTCATCTTCCGAGTCATCGGCGCGCTGCGCGCCGATTTCCATCTTAAGAGGGCCGGCGTGAGCGACCCCCAGCAAAACTCAAGCGAAGGCACAGAAGAGTCGTTCATCTCGCATCTGGTCGAGCTGCGTGACCGCATCATCAAAGCCGGTATCGCCGTCATCGTCGTGTTCCTTTCGCTCGTCTACTGGGCGACGGATATCTTCAAGCTGCTCGCGCGTCCGTTGATGGAGAACCTGCCCAAGGGCGGGCGCATGATCGTGACGGACGTGACCGGTTCGTTCTTCGTCCCGGTGAAAGTGACGATGCTCGTTGCACTCGTCATCGCGCTGCCGATCGTGCTCTATCAGATCTGGGCGTTCGTGGCGCCGGGGCTCTATCAGCACGAGAAAAAGCTGGTGGTGCCGCTGGTCGGCAGCAGCTACCTGCTATTCCTATGTGGGATGGCGTTCGCCTACTTCGTCGTGTTTCCGACGATCTTCCGCGTCATGGCGCATTACAACGCGCCGCTGGACGTGCAGATGTCGACGGACATCGACAACTACTTGAGCTTCGTGCTGTCGATGTTCATTGCATTCGGGGTGACCTTCGAAGTGCCGATCATCGTCGTGCTGCTCGTGCGCATGAAGGTGCTCACGCTCAAGAAGCTGCGCAGCATTCGGCCGTACGTCGTGGTGGGCGCGTTCATCGTTTCGGCTGTCGTCACGCCGCCCGATGTGTTTTCGCAATTGATCCTGGCGTTGCCGCTGATCGTTCTTTACGAGGCGGGCATCATCGCGGCGCGCTTGATCATCGGGAAGGATCCCGAGCCCGTCGCAGACGAAGAAGGCGCGACCCCCTAAGCCGCGACATTTCCCATTGCATTGACCGGCGGCCTTCACGCTGCTGGTCGACGATCGACGATCGACGATCGACGATCGCCCGTCGCTGGTCGGCGCGAGCGGGTGCCTCGCGCCTCCCGCAGTCATTCCTCTTGTTGCTGCGAGTCGCTATTGTCGTCGCTGTTGGCTTGTTTCGGCGGCGGCGGGCGCTTGCCGATGGTCACCACCACATCCATCTCTTTTCGCTTGCGCATGAGCTTGACCTTGGCCTGAGTGCCCGGCTTGATCTGCGCGATGAGGTTCAAGAGCCGCGTCGTGTCGGTGATGTCTTCGCCGTTCACCTCAAGCAGCACATCGCCGGGCTTGACGCCCGCCTTGTCTGCCGGCCCGCCTTGCAGCACGCCCGCGACGATCGTGCCGCGCTGCTCGAGCCCGAACGATTCCGCGATCGCGGGGGTGACGTCCTGCGGCTCGACGCCGATCCAGCCGCGCGTGACCGAACCGGTCGTGATGATGCTCTCGAGCACGCTGCGCGCGGTCGACACAGGGATGGCGAAGCCGATGCCGAGCGAGCCTCCCGAGCGCGAGTAGATAGCCGTGTTGATGCCGAGCAAGTTGCCTTTGACGTCGACGAGCGCGCCGCCCGAGTTGCCGGGGTTGATCGGCGCGTCCGTCTGAATGAAGTTTTCGAAGGTATTGATGCCGAGGTGATTGCGACCGAGCGCGCTGACGATCCCCATCGTGACCGTTTGGCCGACACCGAACGGATTACCGATGGCGAGCACGACATCGCCCACGCGGGCCTGTTCGATGCGGCCGAGCGTGATGGTCGGCAGGTTGGTCAGGCCGATCTTGAGCACGGCGAGGTCCGTTTCCGGATCGACGCCGATGACCTTCGCATTCGTGCGGCGGCCATCGGGCAGTGCGACCTCGATCTCGTCCGCTCCGTCCACGACATGTTCGTTCGTTAGAATGTAGCCTTCCGAACTGACGATGACGCCCGAGCCTAGGTTCGTCGCCGCCTCGTCCTGCGGCGGCTGTTGCTGCTGCGGGTTCTTGGGATTGCCGAAGAAATAACGAAACAGCGGGTCTTTCGCATGTGGGTTGGGCGGGGCCGAGCCGCCTTTGCCCGAGAACACGTTGACGACGGCGGGCATCGCGCGCTGCGCGGCGTCGGCGTACGAAGCCGTCGCCGCGCCCGACCCGGAGCCGGGGGCAACTTCGCGCAGTGCGACGATCGGGGAAGCGAGTTGCTTGCCGAATTGTCCTTGCCGCTGCAGCCATTGGGGCTTGAGTGTGGCGACGATGAACAGCAGCGCGAGCAGCACCGTCACCGCTTGGGCGAACAGCAGCCAGAAGCGTCTAAGCATTTGAAGAATCGAGGTTTCTATGGATCGGATCGAACTTGAATTGTACTTGAACGACATGCTCGATATCGGTCGTTTCAAGGATTACTGCCCCAACGGCCTGCAAGTCGAAGGCCGCCGTCGGATCGAGAAGATCGCGACGGGCGTCACGGCGTCGCTTGCATTCGTGGAGGCGGCGCGCGAGTGGGGCGCCGATGCGGTCCTCGTTCACCACGGCTATTTCTGGCGCAACGAGCCCCAGCAAATCACGGGCCGCAAGTACCGGCGCATCAAGACGCTCATGGATGCCGATATCAGCTTGTTCGCCTATCATCTGCCGCTCGACGATCACCCCGAGGTGGGCAACAACGCGCAGCTTGGGGCACGGCTGGGGTTGATCGGCGATGCGCGCTTCGGCGCGGACGGAATCGGCTGGATGACGACCTTGCCGATGCCGGTCACCTTCGCGCATTTCGCGGCGCAGGTCGAGCAGACGCTGGGCCGCGTGCCGCTGC
This sequence comes from Paraburkholderia sp., assembly GCA_004322045.1. Lineage (GTDB taxonomy): Bacteria > Pseudomonadota > Gammaproteobacteria > Burkholderiales > Burkholderiaceae > Trinickia. The sequence continues at coordinate 77,302 of SCRN01000044.1, read as the reverse complement.
TGCTGGGCGACGCCGATGCGGAGTTGCGCCGTATCGCCTGGTGCACCGGCGGGGCGCAGGGCTATTTCGAAGCTGCGATCGATGCGGGGGCGGATGTCTATTTGACGGGAGAAATCTCCGAGCAGACGACGCACATTGCAGCCGAAAGCGGCGTGGCGTTCCTTGCCGCCGGGCATCATGCGACCGAGCGCTATGGCGTGCAGGCGCTCGGCTCGCATCTTTCGGAGCGCTTCGACGTCGAGCACCTCTTTATCGATATCGATAATCCGGTGTGACGCAGTGCCGCAATTTCGGCGCATTTTTCGTTCTATTTCGCTGTGTTTTTGCGTTTTGCATGATTCGCATCATGCATCGCGCAATAAATGTGCCGATGCAGGGAATGCTTAACGAAGAAGTGAGACGAAACGTCGCCTCCACGATGGGGGGAAACCCCTAAGATCTAGCGCTTTGCATGGTTTTTGTCCGACGGCTCTTGTAAATGCCGACTCCATTCGCGCAAACTAGCGGGCGGCAGCAAATGCGGGCGGAAAATCCAACTTAGAAGTGGGGCGTGTGATGCGAGATAAAGAAGAGGAACGCGTCGACGGCAGCCGTCGTACCTGGCTGATTGCGACATCCGTAATGGGCGGCTTTGGAGGCGTAGCCGCCGTGGTGCCGTTCGTGGACTCCATGGAGCCATCGGCGAAGGCGAAGGCGGGTGGCGCGCCGGTCGAAATCGACATCAGCGGTTTGAAGCCCGGCGAGATGATGACGGTGTCCTGGCGCGGCAAGCCGGTTTGGATCCTGAATCGAACCGACGAGATGCTGGCCGAGGTGAAGAAGGCCGACGGCGAGGTGGCCGATCCGCAATCGAAGAACCCGTTTTCGATGCCGCTGCCGGCGTACTGCAACAACGAGTACCGCTCGCGCGCCGATCACAAGAACATCCTCATTGTCGTCGCTGTCTGCACGCACCTGGGCTGCTCGCCTACGCCGCGATTCACGCCGGGTGCGCAGGCGAATCTTCCCGACAATTGGCCCGGCGGATTCCTATGCCCGTGCCATGGCTCCACCTACGATCTGGACGGCCGCGTCTTCAAGAACAAGCCTGCGCCGCAGAACCTCGACGTTCCCCCCTACATGTTCACGAACAACGGCAACTCGGTCGTGATCGGTAAAGACGAACACGGAGAAGCGTAAATGGCGACAACGGAAAACCAAGTGGAATCGACGGGCTTGGTCGGCTGGATCGACCGGCGCTTCCCGATGACCGCGACGTGGAAAGCCCACCTATCCGAGTACTACGCGCCGAAGAACTTCAACTTTTGGTACTTCTTCGGCTCGCTCGCACTGCTCGTGCTCGTCAATCAAATCGTGACGGGCATCTTCCTGACGATGAACTACAAGCCCGATTCGCAGCTTGCGTTCGCGTCGGTCGAGTACATCATGCGCGAAGTGCCGTGGGGCTGGCTGATCCGCTACATGCATTCGACGGGCGCGTCGATGTTCTTCGTCGTCGTCTATTTGCACATGTTCCGCGGGCTGATGTACGGCTCTTATCGCAAGCCGCGCGAACTCGTGTGGATCTTCGGCTGCGCGATCTTCCTGTGCCTGATGGCCGAGGCGTTCTTCGGCTACCTGCTGCCGTGGGGACAGATGTCGTACTGGGGCGCCCAGGTGATCGTCAACTTGTTCTCGGCGATCCCGTTCGTCGGCCCGGACTTGTCGTTGTGGATTCGCGGCGATTATGTGGTCTCGGACATCACGCTGAACCGCTTTTTCGCGTTCCACGTGATTGCGATCCCGCTCGTGCTGCTCGGTCTCGTGTTCGTGCATATCATTGCATTGCACGAGGTCGGGTCCAACAATCCGGACGGCATCGAGATCAAGGCGAAGAAGGATCCGCAGGGCAAGCCGCTCGACGGCATTCCGTTCCACCCGTTCTATTCGGTGCACGACTTCTTCGGCGTATGCCTGTTCTTGATCGTGTTCGCGGCGATCATTTTCTTCGCGCCGGAGATGGGCGGGTACTTCCTCGAAGCGAACAACTTCATCCCGGCGAACCCGCTGCAGACGCCGCCCGAAATCGCGCCGGTTTGGTATTTCACGGCGTTCTACGCGATGCTGCGTGCGACCACGGACCCGTTCAAGATCGTATTGATGATCGTGGTGGGCCTGCTGGGGTTGCTGGCGCTCGCGCGTGCCCGCGGCAAGTGGCGCATCGGCCTGCCGGTGGCCTCCGCCCTCTTGATCGTCTTCATGTCGGTGACGGAAGCGAAGTTCTGGGGCGTGGTGGTGATGGGCTCGGCGGTGATTTCGCTGTTCTTCTTGCCTTGGCTCGATCGCAGCCCGGTGAAGTCGATCCGCTATCGTCCGTTCTTCCACAAGGTTTTCTACGGGATCTTCGTCGTGGTGTTCATGGCGCTCGCGTATTTGGGGACGAAGCCACCGTCGCCGGTGGCTACGCTGATCGCGCAGATTTGCGCGCTGATCTACTTCGCGTTCTTCTTAGGCATGCCTTTCTGGACCCGGCTCGGTACGTTCAAGCAGCCGCCTGAGCGCGTTCGGTTCAAGCCCCATTAATCGCGAGCGAGGATAAAAGAATATGAAGACTTGGCTGAGCAAGCTCGCGCGAATCGGCGGGGCGAGCATTCTGACGTTGGCGGCGGCGCTGGGAACGGCGCACGCGCAAGAGAGCATCCCCCTCGATCGTGCGCCGGATAACATGCACAACATCGCGTCGTTGCAGCACGGGGCGCAATTGTTTGTAAACTATTGTCTGAACTGCCACAGTGCGAACTTGGTGCGGTACAGCTCGCTCGAGCAGATCGGGATTTCGCAGAAGGAGATCGAGCAGAACCTGCTGTTTACGACCGACAAAGTGGGCAACACGATGTCGGTGGCGATGCGCCCCGACGATGCGAAGGCGTGGTTCGGCGTGACGCCGCCCGATTTGTCGGTCGAAGCCCGTGCGCGCGGCAGCGATTGGCTGTACACGTATTTGCGCAGCTTCTACCGCGACGACACGCGCCCGACGGGCTGGAACAACATGGTGTTCAACAACGTCGGCATGCCCCATGTGTTGTGGCAGTTGCAGGGTGTGCGCACGGCGAAATTCGAGGATGTGAAGGACGCGGAAACGGGGGAGACGACGCATCAGTTCGCGGGCTACCAAGTCGTAAAACCGGGAACGATGTCGCCGGTAGAATATGATACGGCCGTGGCCGATCTGGTTGCGTACTTGACATGGATGTCCGAGCCGAACCAGCAGACCCGCCGGCAGCTTGGCGTGTGGGTGCTGATCTTCCTCGGCGTACTGACATTTTTCGCCTGGCGGTTGAACGCGGCGTACTGGAAGGACGTCAAATAAACACGCCGTAACACGGTGTGGGGCCGGTGCAAGAGAAGGGCTCGCTCTTTGAGCGAGCCCTTTGGCGTGCCGGCCCTTCAGCTTTTTGAGGAAACTTTAGACATGATGGTTTTGTATTCCGGCACAACTTGCCCCTTTTCCCAGCGTTGCCGGCTGGTACTGTTCGAAAAGGGCATGGACTTCGAGATCCGCGACGTCGACCTGTTCAACAAGCCGGAAGACATCGCCGTGATGAATCCGTACGGGCAGGTACCGATTCTCGTCGAGCGCGACCTGATTTTGTACGAATCGAACATCATCAACGAGTACATCGACGAGCGCTTCCCGCATCCCCAGTTGATGCCGGCCGATCCGGTGCAGCGTGCGCGAGCCCGCTTGTTCCTGCTCAACTTCGAAAAGGAGTTGTTCGTTCACGTCGGCACGCTCGAGAACGAGAAGGGCAAGGCGGCGGAGAAGAACCACGAGAAGGCGCGTCTTGCGATTCGTGACCGGTTGACCCAGCTCGCGCCGATCTTCTTGAAGAACAAGTACATGCTCGGCGAAGAGTTTTCGATGTTGGACGTGGCGATTGCGCCGTTGCTGTGGCGCTTGGACCATTACGGTATCGAGCTGTCGAAAAACGCTGCGCCGCTCATGAAGTACGCCGAGCGTATTTTCAGCCGCCCTGCTTACATCGAGGCGCTGACGCCGTCGGAAAAGGTGATGCGCCGGTAAATCGAGTTCGGGCGCGCGCCTGCGTTGTTGGCATGGGCGGGCGGCGCGCCGGACTTTGCAAGAGGACAGTTGATGCAAGAGATTTCGACTAAGCCTTATTTGCTGCGCGCGTTGTACGAGTGGTGCACGGACAACGGTTATACGCCGCACATCGCCGTGCGCGTGGATAACCAGACGCGCGTGCCGCGTCAGTTCGTGCACAACGACGAGATCGTGCTGAACATCAGCTTCGAGGCGACGAGCCAACTGCAGATGGGCAACGAGTGGATCGAGTTCAGCGCGCGGTTCTCGGGCAAGGTGCACAAGATCGAAGTGCAGGTGGCGAATGTGCTGGCGATCTATGCGCGCGAGAACGGGCAAGGAATGGCGTTCCCCGTCGAGCCCGCGACGGGCGCAGCGGTGAGCGGCGCGCCGGTGGCGCACAGTGAGGTGGAGGATTTGCAGGTGTTGGAATCCGAAGCTTCGACGCAGAGCGGAGACGGTGCGGCGGCGGCGGCGAGCGACGAAGGCAAGCCTTCGCGCCCGGACGACGACGGCGGCAAAGGCGGCGGGAAAGGCCACCTCAAGGTCGTGAAATGAAGTAGAATCGCCGACTCACGCCGGCTTAGCTCATCTGGTAGAGCAGTTGATTTGTAATCATCAGGTGGCGGGTTCGAGTCCTGCAGCCGGCACCAAATAAAAGAAGGGGTTACGCGATGTTTGCGTAACCTCTATGTTTTTTCCGATCGTGGTCGCATCAAATAGCAGCCCGAATGCCTTGTGGCGTTGGGCGCGATTTGGCACGATTTAACGTCGATGTTGCCGCCTTGTCCCGATGTTGGACCGAGCGCGTTTCGCGCCTCAATTGTCCCTAGTCGCACTCGCCTCGATCTCGGCGGTATCCCATCGTCCACGACGCGCGGCCTCGGCCAACATCCCCAGCGTCAGTGGCACGAGCGCCGGCCGGCGAAACCGCTTCGAGAACAACCCTAGGAACGACGACAGCAGTTGCTGACCTTCCGGGCTGAAGTAGCTCCTGTACGGGAATTCCTGCTCCTGTACGTTGAACGTCTGGGCCCACTTATCGATGAATTCGACGGCGTCGAGTCCGGTGAGGCCAAGGTCTTCCTCGAGCCGCGAGGTAGGCTGCAAACTCAGTCGGCCGCCGAATAGTGGGCGGCCAAGCTCTTCTCGAGCAAACTCCTCCATGCGTTCCCACGCCGCATCTTTCATACGGGTACTCGATCGTCAGGTTTTGCGAGGCGGTTGTACTGCGACATAGGCAAACAGGTCGGCGGCTGTGAGGTTCTGGTGGATCCCGTATGTATAGCGGCTATCACTCATTTTTCTCTCCGCGTTTTCTCGCGTGTTGTCGCTGCTCTCTCAGCGAGTCTCAAATACCGCGCGAAGGCGGTACTCTACAGGACAGGTCAGAAGCCGGCGCTCATTCGCGCCCCGGCCCCAAGGTGGTGATGACAGTCGCGATTCGTCGACGGCTCCCGGGTGCTGGATTGCTGCCGCCGTACCTGATTGACAGCCCCATCAACGGAAAGCCATCAAACGCCCGTCGAATATCGGGATGATCGGTGATGCTGACGATCACCTTCCGTCGCATGCCGATTGCGCTACGCGTCGATGATGAGTTCTCACTCGATTTCCCATGATCTCCAACGCGATAGCCGATCACTGGTTCGGCCATCGGTACGTGTACCATCGCGGGCCGTTCGGGCGTTCCGGCTGTAAGCACACCGACGCGTGATCCGTCGATAGGCTCGACCCTCGCCGTCCCAATTCCTGCTCCCCACACTACCCTCACCCCATTCTGCGTTAGTTAGATTTTTCTTTACCTCGCAAAAATAGAAAATTATTCTGCAATATGCCTTATCTCTGGCATATCTTTGGAAGCATTTTTCATTCTGACAACCTTAAGCTTGCAGTCAGTGGCTCTCGCAAGTGCGGATCTCCCCAAGGCCTGCAACGGTCCCGAAGCCCGCCCGATGCCACCGCGCGTTGACGATCGACTGATCAAAGCCAGTCCGAACACGCAGCATATTTATCTAACGACAGGAGACAAAAGATGAAGGCATTCAAGCCGATGTTCGTGTCTGGACTTGCCGCTGCACTACTTGGCGTCGCGACTATGTCCGCACACGCGGAGGATTTACTCGACAAGGTCAAGCAGACGGGTGTGCTGACGATCGCCTGCGAAGGCACCTATCCTCCGTTCGACTCCCGCAACACCGATGGGCAACTCGTGGGATTCGACGTCGACGTGGCCAAGGCAGTCGCCGCTCGCCTCGGCGTGAAGCCCCAATTCATCACGACCGAGTGGAGCGGCATTCTCGCTGGCCTGCAAGCAGGCAAGTTCGACGTGATCATCAACCAAGTTGGCATTACGCCCCAGCGCCAGGCCGTGCTTGATTTCTCGCAACCCTACACGTATTCCTCGGCGCAGTTGATTCAGCGCGAGGGCGACAAGACCGATTACGCCGCCCCCGGCGCTTTGCAAGGTAAGCGCGTGGGCGTCACGCTCGGCACCAACTACGCCGACCTCGCGAAAAAGCTGCCGGGCGTTGAAGTGAAGACCTACCCCGGAGCTCCGGAGAAACTGAGCGACGTCGCCTCGGGGCGCGTCGATGTCAGCATGGATGACCGCGTCATGCTCCCGTATCTGATCAAGAACGCGCATCTGCCGCTAAAGGCGGGCGCAACGGTCAAGGGTGGCGACACGGAGATGGGCATCCCGTTCCGCAAAGGTAATCCGAAATTCGCGAAGGCGATCGACGACGCGATTTCGTCGATGAAGCAAGACGGCACGCTGAAAAAGCTCTCGATGCAGTGGTTCGGCACCGATATCACGGCTCCCGCCACGCACTAACCGTTCTCAATCGAGCGCGCCGTCGCCCATCGTGTTGCCGACGCGCTCGGCCGCCGCCTGGAGTCAAGCTTATGCAAGCGTTAGAGTTGGTTGCACATACCTTGCCCCTTCTGCTGCAAGGAGCGGTGTTCACCATGAAGTTCGCGGTCGCGTCGATGGTGCTCGGATTGATCGTCGGGCTCTTGGTTGCGATCATGCGGATCAGCAACAGTCGGATCTTGTCCGCGCTCTCACAAGCGTACGTCAGCCTGATGCGCGGCACGCCGCTTCTCGTCCAGGTATTCGTCGTCTATTACGGGCTGCCAGACGTCGGCCTCTCGCTCGACCCGACGACGGCCGGTATTTTCACGCTGACGCTCAATGCCGGTGCGTACTTGTCGGAAAGCATGCGCGGCGCCATTCTCGGGATCGGTCGGGGCCAGTGGGCGGCCGCGCATAGTCTCGGCCTCACCTATGGACAGACGCTGCGGTACGTCGTTTGCCCGCAGGCCCTGCGTCTGGCCGTGCCGAGCCTCGGCAACACGCTGATCAGCCTGATCAAGGACACCTCTCTCGTTTCCGTCATCACCGTAACCGAGCTGCTGCGCTCTGCACAGGAAGCGATCGCATCGACGTTTCAACCGCTGCCGTTGTACTTGGCGGCCGCGGCAATTTACTGGGTACTGAGCACGTTGCTGGCGAGCGTCCAAGTCCACATCGAAAAGCGCTGCGCGATGCCGTCGCACTGACTATGCGTTGCCCGATGTTCAACCCGTTGAAGCCAGAGCGTTCTGTTACCGATCAAGACTCCGAACATGATTACTCTCGATAACGTATCGAAGTGGTACGGCAAGCATCAAGTCTTGACCGATTGCAGCGCGTCGGTCACGAGGGGCGAAGTGCTAGTCGTTTGCGGCCCGTCCGGCTCGGGCAAGTCGACGCTCATCAAGACGATAAATGGCCTTGAGCCTTTTCAGCACGGCAGCATCACGGTCGACGGCACTCGACTCGACGACCCGACGGTCAAGCTCGCGCAACTGCGCGCTCGCGTGGGCATGGTGTTCCAGCATTTCGAGTTGTTTCCCCATCTCCGCGTACTCGAGAATCTCACGCTTGCACAGATCAAGGTGTTGCGGCGCTCGAAAGACGAGGCTCACGAGATTGGCCTGCGTCTGCTCGAACGCGTCGGACTGAAGGCGCATGCTCAGAAGTTTCCGGGTCAGTTGTCGGGTGGGCAGCAACAGCGCGTGGCGATCGCTCGCGCGTTGTCGATGAATCCGATCGCGATGCTGTTCGACGAGCCGACCTCCGCGCTCGACCCGGAAATGATCAACGAGGTCCTCGATGTGATGGTCGAACTCGCGCGCGAAGGTATGACGATGGTGTGCGTCACGCACGAGATGGGATTCGCTCGCAAGGTTGCAAACCGCGTGCTCTTCATGGATGCCGGCTTGATCGTGGAGGATGCGGCGAGCGACGCGTTCTTCCATACGCCGCGCTCCGAGCGCGCGCGAGATTTCCTCGACAAGATTCTGCATTAGGCACGACACGCTGGTCGGTGTTCGTGCATACCGGCGGGGCGCCCGCGTTGTTCGCTTATCGCTTGGCGTGTGTCGATGAGTGACGGCTCGACGCTGTCCATCGCGATTGATTGAACGAAAAGAAAAAGGGAATTGGATCATCATGAGTACGAGTGGCAAACTTCGATACTTCGACTATGCAGCAACTACCCCTGCCGACCCGCAGGTGATCGAATCGATGTCCGAGTGTCTGGGCATCGATGGCGTGTTCGGCAATCCCGCTTCGAGTTCACATGCTGCGGGGGCGGCCGCTCGCGATAGGGTCGAGCACGCACGACAGCAGGTTGCTCAACTGATCGGTGCGGATGCGCAAGAGATCGTTTGGACATCCGGCGCGACGGAGTCGAACAATCTTGCGCTGAAGGGCTATGCCGAAATGGCCACGTCGAGGCGGCACCTGGTCACGAGCCAGATCGAGCACAAGGCGATTCTCGATACGATGGCCAGCCTCGAAAAGCGCGGGATGTCGGTCACATTCATCCGACCGACAGCCGACGGGGAAATCACAGCGGACGCGGTCGCGGCGGCGGTAGGCCCGCACACGGGTCTGGTGTCGCTGATGCTCGTCAACAACGAACTCGGCACGCTGACCGATGTTGCTGCCATCGCACCGGTCGTGCATGCGGCGGGCGCGCTTCTGCACGTCGACGCCGCACAGGCGCTTGGCAAGACGCCGATCGACGTCAAAGCGCTCGGAATCGACTTGTTGTCCATGTCCGCTCACAAGGTGTACGGACCGAAAGGCATTGGGGCGCTGTACGTTAGTCGCGAGGTGGCCGAGCGAATTGCGCCACAGATGCATGGGGGCGGTCATGAGGCGGGACTTCGCTCGGGGACGCTTGCGACGCATCAGATCGTCGGCATGGGAACGGCATGCGAATTGGCCTCGGCCAACATGGCCGCCGATAGTGTCCGTATCGCCAGACTGAGCGCAAGGCTGTTGGATGCGGTGCTGGCGCTCGACGGCGTTACGCAGAATGCGCGCGTTGCACGCCGCATTCCTCATACGCTAAGCCTGACGGTCCGCTTGCCGGGGTTTTCTCCGTCGCTGCTTGGAGACGAACTCGCTGTGTCGTCCACGTCGGCGTGCAACTCTGCAGCCGGAACCCCTTCTCACGTACTCACTGCGCTGGGTCTCGATGCCGATGCGGCGAGTCGCACGGTACGTTTCAGCCTCGGCCGGTACACCACGCAAGAAGACGTCGATTTTGCCATTGGGTGTTTTCAGCAAGTCGTCCGCGCATGCCGCCAGAACGAGACGGTTGCTGGCCGGCAGATGTTGCGCGAAACATCAGGGCGCACCGGGGAGACGCGCTTCACGAAGATATCGCCTGAGTTTGCCATCGCACCTCAGTTGTCGGGCGATGACCTCGAAGTCGTGCGTACCGAGGGCTTCAGGACAGTCATTTGCAACCGGCCGGATGGTGAGGAGCCTGGGCAGCCTGCGTTTTCCGCGATCGCCGAGGCTGCCGGACGTCTCCATATCGAGGCTCGCTATCTACCGGTGGCTGCCGGCAAAATCAGCGAATCGGATCTCACCGCGTTTGCCATGTATATCAAGACGTTGCCCAAGCCGGTGTTGGCCTATTGCCGTACGGGAAAGCGAGCGGAATTGCTGTGGAGTATGTCGGCAACGCGGCGTAAATAAGCCAACACCGAATCGAGGACACTGCCATGAGCCGCATGCCGGTCATGTCGATCGAAGGCTTCTTCGACCCAGGCACGAGCACGGTGAGTTACCTGCTGCTCGATCCATCGAGTCGCGACTGCGCGCTGATCGACAGCGTACTCGACTACGATCCGCGATCTGGGCGTACCCGAACGACAAGCGCCGACCGACTCATCGCGCGCGTGTCGGAACTCGGCGCGACGGTCCGCTGGTTGTTGGAGACGCACGTCCATGCGGATCATCTCTCTGCTGCGCCCTATCTGAAGCGTCGCGTTGGTGGCGCGATCGCAATTGGCGCTCAAGTGAGGCGCGTGCAGCACACGTTTGGGCGATTGTTTAACGAAACACGGGGTATCGCCACAGACGCGAATCCGTTCGATCGGCTGCTCGACGATGGTGAGGTTCTGCCGCTCGGCGCGCTGTCGATTCGCGCCATCCACACGCCGGGTCATACGCCGGCCTGTATGACTTACCACGTCGACGGCGGCATCGAGCGGGCGGCGTTCGTGGGCGATACTTTGTTCATGCCCGATTACGGCACGGCACGCTGCGATTTTCCCGGGGGCGACGCGCGTGAGCTGTACCGTTCTATTTCGCGTTTGCTGGATCTGCCGCCCGACACGCGTCTCTATACGTGCCACGACTATCAACCCGGGGGGCGCGATGTCCAATACACGTGCACGGTCGCAGACCAGCGGGCCGCGAACGTGCATGTGCGCGACGGCGTCACCGAGGACGAGTTCGTCGCGATGCGAACCGCGCGCGACGCGACGCTCGACATGCCGGTGCTGATGCTGCCCGCAGTGCAGGTCAACATGCGTGCCGGGCATCTGCCCGATCCCGAAGGCAACGGCGTGCGTTATCTGAAGATTCCACTCGACGCAATTTGATCGCCCGCGGCTCAAATCAAATGACGCTTGCTGCCCGTTTGCTGCCCAACTCGCGGAGCCGATCTCCCGAAGGAAACCGGCATCGCCGTTAAGCGTCGTTAGTTCGTCGCTGTAGTCCGCTTACGCGGTGACGTTGACCGTACCGCCGACCATTTGGCCGTTGGCATTCATAACCGGCCGCGATGCGGCGGCGATGGCTTGGCTACCGCCATCGTCGCGGTCACCGTCGTGATCGGGACCAACTTCGCGTGCTTCGTTTCCCCCGGAAGCATAGTGGGCGGATTGTGCCGCCAAGCTCATCGCATTGGCGTTGATGGGTGAGAGGGTCATGCGTGGACCTCTTGAGTGTCGATGGATCGGTGATGGCAACCCAACGTGCCTGCCCGGTCTAATGGCAGATGCACGCACGAAGGGCATCCTCATGATGCACTGCCAACATTAAGGTTTCCTGATGGCCGGCTGCCGAGCGCCTCGCCGCACGATGCCGAAACCGACGCCGAAACCGACGCCGAAACCGACGCCGAAACCGACGCCGCAGCGCGAAACCCGACCACTCGAAAGTGGGGTGGAACGCCTATGTTACGATCGAATACATTCCGTCCTAGCAATGGGAGTTGGTATGGCATTCGCCCCACGAGTTATGTCGATCTGTTCACCCAGCGTGAATTAATATGGGGATCAAGTGAGTCGTCTGGTTGTTGTTTCGAATCGCGTTGCCGACCCGAGCAAAGCTGCGGCAGGAGGGCTTGCAGTCGCAGTCAAGGAAAGTCTGCAACAGACGGGGGGCCTCTGGTTCGGTTGGAGCGGGAAAATCCGTGAAGAGACGCCTGGCGATGCCGATCACGGCGACGTTAAATTGCAGGCAGTCGGCAACGTACACCTCGCTACCCTCGATCTTACCCAGCAGGACTATGACGCGTACTACCTGGGGTATGCCAACGGAATATTGTGGCCGGTATTTCATTACCGGCTCGATCTCGCTAACTTCGACGTGCGGTTTGCCGCGGGATACCGGCGCGTCAATCGGCTATTCGCCCATAAGTTATTGCCTTTATTGCGGCCCGATGATGTCATTTGGATTCACGACTATCATCTGATCCCCCTCGCGGCGGAATTGCGTGCAATGGGGTGTGCCAACCGCATCGGCTTTTTCCTGCACATACCGATGCCGCCGCCCTTGATCATGGCGGCGATACCGGAACACGAATGGTTGATGCGTTCGCTGTTTGCGTATGACCTCGTCGGCTTCCAGAGCGAAGTCGATGTAACGCACTTTGCACACTACGTGGAATCGGAGGCCGGCGCCGAGCGTTTATCCGACGGCCGTCTTCGGGCGTTCAATCGGACGCTGCGCGTCGGGGCGTACCCAATCGGTATCGACGTCGAGGAATTCAACAAGCTCGCCAGAGCGCGGGACGGAATCGACATGTTCATGCGGATGCGCGAAGAGTACTCGCGACGGCGTCTGTTGCTCGGTGTCGACCGGCTCGATTATTCCAAGGGGCTGCCGCAACGCGTCCACGCGTTTCGCGAACTCCTTGCCGCCTACCCGGAGAATCGCGGCAGCGCGACGTTGATCCAGATTGCCTCGCCGAGCCGCGAAGATGTCGGCGCCTATGACGACCTGCGTCGTCAGATGGATAGTCTGTGCGGCGAGATCAATGGCGATTACGGCGAACTGGATTGGATGCCGGTGCGTTACATCCATCGCAATGTCGCTCGGAAGCGGCTACCCGGCTTGTATCGGGCAAGCCGCGTTGCGCTCGTCACGCCGCTGCGCGACGGGATGAACCTGGTCGCCAAGGAGTTTATCGCCGCGCAGGATCCTGCCGACCCGGGCATGCTGGTGTTGTCCCGGTTCGCCGGCGCTGCGGAGCACTTGAAGGAAGCACTGCTGGTGAACCCCTACGACACGCAAGGGACTGCGCACGCCATTCAACGAGCACTGACAATGTCGCCGGATGAGCGTATCAACCGCCACGCCGCGCTCATGAGTCGAATCCGCCAGTTCGATGTCCATTGGTGGAGTTCGAGCTTCTTGGCCGCACTGGAAAGGGCAGGGCGGAGCGAGGATGCTGCGCGTACAGCTTGAATCGGAGTGAGTTTGTAACGCGCGCCGAACGCCTACAGCCGAAGTCGAGATGGCGCGACCGCTCCCGTTCCCGCCGGCGGCGCAGCTTGCCAGCGCAATTCGGGGTACGCCGATCCGCCCGGCATGACCCAGGCGCCGGTTGCGCTGAAGTCCCACCCTGCGAAGCTGGCCGGATTGCTCATCTGCGCTGTGGTCAAGCCGTTTTGTGCGGGCACGCCACCGCTATCGGTCGCCATCCCCGACGTTTGCGCATTCCAGTAGTCGGTGCTGTCGCCGCCGCTGCCGCCGCCGATCAAACCGCCTGCGCCGCCGCCGGGGCCGTACCAGTAGGAGCCGCCGCCGCCCGAGACGGCGCCCGTGGCGAACGACTGCGTGATCGTGCCGCCACTGCGGCCGGCGAGTCCGCCCACGAACGCCCAGCCGCCGCCGCTGACGTCGCCGGTCGCATAAGACTGCGTGATGGCGCCGTTGTTGTCCGCGACCAAGCCGCCGAGATCGCCGGATCCCGGCCCACCGGTGAAGTCGGGCATGCCGCTGATGCCGGCGCTGCTCCACGATTGCGCGATCGTGCCGTTGTTCTGGCCCACGAGGCCTCCCGCGGAATAGGTCGAGCCGGGTCCGAAATCGTTGAAAGAGAGATAACCCGTCGAGTACGAGCGTGTGATGAGTCCGTCGTTTTGCTGCGTCAGCAAGCCGGTCGTGCAGGCGTCGGCATAGCAGTGCCCAAATGAAATGCTGCTGTTGGCCACACCCAAGTTACGCACCACGCCAGTGGCGCCGATCTGAGCGAACAGGCCCGCGGTGCCCGTCGACGGGCTATCGATCACGTGACCGAGACCGTCGAATTGGCCTGTGAATGCGGCGCTTCCAATCGCGATCGCGCTGCCGTTCGCCGCGATGTCGCGGCCCAGAGCGTAGTTGCCGGCGAGGTTTTGCGAGACGTTCTGCAAATCGTTCACCGAATTGACGAGCCGATACGCCGTGAGTTGCGTCACGATGCCGGTCTCGAGCGCTGGCTTGACCCACCCGGGATTGCCAACCAGTGTCCCCGGCACGTACGTTCCGTTCATGTCGGAATACATAGCGACGATGCCGGCGCTCTTGGACCAATCGATGGTGCCGACGCTCAGTACGCCGCCGCCGTTGTCGATGCCGGTCGCATCGGCGCGCAGCGTGAGATTGCCACCGCCCGTGTTGGCGATCGTCTTGCCACTGCCGAGCGTTACCGCGCGAAATGCATCGAACGCAAGCGAAGCGCTTCCATTCCAAGCGAGATTCGACACGACGTTGATGTCGCCTTCGCTCCCGGCCGCGCCCGTGGTCCGTACATCAATCGACGTGCCGGCGTTCAAGCTGCGCGAGAACGCGGCTGCGGCCGTGCCGTCGATCTTGTAGCCCGGCGTCGTGAGGGTCCACATGCCGGCTGTGACAGTCGGCGTGCAATTGCTGCAGAACGTGAGCGTGCCCGCCACGGTGTCGACGGCGCCGCCCGTACCGTCCGCATTCGTGGCCGTGACCGCCTGCGGCAGTTCGACGGTCCCCGTATCGGCGACGAGCCAGACGTGGCCATCGCGTGTGGCTGTTCCCGTCGCGCGAATCGCGTCGTGATTGCCGGACAGGGCGTACACGTTGCCGTCCGCCGCTTGCAAGCTCACTTGTGCGGCGGCAATGACGCCGCTGTCGAGCACGGTGCCTTTGCTGCCGCTTTGCACGAACACTTGTTTGCCCGTGGACGAGTCCTGCAACAGAATCTGGCGCCCCGCGGCGAGCTCGGCCGTGCCCTGCGGCGCGCTGATGGCGCCCGCGTTTTCCACTTTGCCGGCCGAGACGAGAAAGACGTCGCCCTGCGTCGATCCGATCTTGCCGAGATTGACGACGTTTTGATTCGACGGGCCTGTGAGCGTGAGCGGGCCGCCGTTCATGAACGCAGTGTTATCGACGTCGAGCGTCGATGCGACGAAACGGCCGCCGGTCGTAACGACGCCCGTCGAGCCGACCACGATGCCCTGCGGGTTGATCACGTAAAGGCTGCCGGTGGCCGAGAGCGAGCCGAGTATCGAAGAGGCGTTGCCGCCCGTGACACGATTCAACGTGGCGCCATTGCCGTTGTTGAACGTGACTTGGTTGCCGCTGCCGATCGAGAAATTATTCCAGTCGATGATCCCACGCGCCGTGCTTTGACTCACGGTCAGCGCCGATCCGCTCGTGGCGATGGAGCCGGTGCCCGCCACGAACTGCCCTCCTTGCGGAAGCGTCCCCGCATTCGCGGCGGACATCGATGCAAGCACGGCGACGACGACGGTGCACGCCTGCGATATAGGCCTTTGCTTGACCGGTGCGAGCGAGCGGATTGCGCATTGCATGCTGCCTCCTCATGTTGGTAGCGTGAATCTCGAATCGGTTTTATCGTTTCGTTGGCTAAGCGAAGGGCGCCCGCTGTGCGCATTCAAGACGCATTTCGCTTATGCGGGTTTAACGTCGAATGCGCCAGGCGGGGAAAGTGGATACCGTCGGATTATTGAATTAATTCGCGGTTTTCGAGTCGCCGAATTCGGACGATGATTCGTGCTTTTGAGCCAGATTTTTTATCGCGCGCGAATACCGGCGGCTCATGCGTTGAGCGGGTTTTGACCGGCCGGTTTCAAGTGCCGCCGAGCGGGCACTCCAGCAGGTTTTCAGTTGAGCGTCTTGGCTTTCTTGCCCGCGCGAGACGGCGGCTGGCACATCACGCACGCCTTCGTGCGCGGCAGATCGTGCTTGTAGGAGACGAACTTGCCTTTGCAGCGGCAGCATTCATGCATCTCCAAGATCCCGCCGTTGAAGAAGCGCACGAGCGTCCAGGCGCGGGTCAAATCCAAGTGCACCTCCAAGCCCGCGTTCGCGCAGTGCTCGCGATAGAGGCGATAGCCCTTGGTCAGCGAATCGACGTGCGAGCAACGCGCTTCTTGTTTCAAGAACGAGTACGTGTGATAGAAGAGCGACGCGTGGATATTGGCTTGCCACGTCATGTACCAGTCCGCCGAGGAGGGCAGCATGCCCTTGGGGGGCGATTCGGATTTGACTTCGCGATAGAGGCGGATCAGGCGTTCGCGCGAGAGCGAGAGCTCCGACTCGAGCACCTGCATGCGCGCGCCGAGTTCGATCAATGCTACGGCGCGCGAAACTTCGTGGGCTTCTTCGATCAGGCTCGTCTTGGGCATGGCAGGCTCCTTCTTAGCAAAATTGCTTGGCAGGCGCTGCCGCGAGCAAAATCGCCGCGTGCGTGGCGGTAGCGTCGAGCCCCTTTCCGGTCGAAGTCAGCGCCATCAGCATCGCCGCATTGTCGAAGCGGAAATCGCAGACGAGATCGGCCGATTGCGCGAGCTTGATCGTTTGGGCCGGGGTCAGCGTGTGCACAATGTCGGCCAACTGCGCCGACAACCCTAGCTTGAACAGACCTTCCGCGTAGTCTTCGTTGAGCATGTGTTTCGCAAGCAGCAGATACGACAGGTTGATGTCCCGTATCGTTTCGAGCACTTCGCGATCGTTCACCGTTAGCCTCCGCAGCTGGAAAGTCGGGCCGCATGAACCGTCCGGGCCGGTCGCCGCGGAATGCGGCGCAGTGCATGCGTCTGATGAAAGTATTGATCAGATCGATGCCGACACCAATCAGCGGCGGCGGAAGATGATGTCGTCCGCTCGCGGCGCATTGTCAGCGTTTTCCTACGCGGCCTGGCACGCGCGCGCGGTGCGCCGTCGGACGATGTGGGGACAGGGTGGGCGCTGCGCGGCCGCACGCGCGTTTGAAGCGCCGCCGGCCCTTGCCCGGCCTCAGGCCCAGCCTTCTAGACGCAGCGTAGAGCGGATCAGGCGCTGTTCTTCTTGCTCGATTTCACGCAACCCTTCCACGTTGCTGCGGATGTGCTCGCTGGCGGCCCGGCGCGCTTGCTCGGGCAACCGGCCCACCACCGCGTTGTAAAGCCGGGCGTGCTGCCGGTCGATTTGGCGCTTGCGCGGCTCGCGGTGATAGAGGTTGTTGACGGACGCGAACACTGAACTGAGCAGCAAATCCGTCAGCGAGCGCAGCGTGTGAACGAGCACGGGGTTATGCGACGCCTCGCAGATGGCTAAATGAAAGGCATAGTCCAGGCGCGCGAGCTTTTCGGGGTCTTGGCTCTCGCGTTCGGCCTGCCCCATCTCTTCATAACGGCGCGTGATGAGGACGAAATCGGCCGGCGTCCCGCGCAGGGCGGCCAAGCGTGCCGATTCGCCCTCCAGCATTTGACGCACTTCGAACAAGTCGTAAAGCGTGCGCGGTTGCGACGCCAGCAAGTGCATCATCGGCATCGTCTGTTCGCGCGACGTAAGTTGCGCGACGAACGAGCCGCGCCCGTGCTGCGTCTCGATGATGCCGCGCGCACGCAACAATTTGAGCCCTTCGCGCAAGGCGCTGCGCGAGACGCCGAGCTTTTCCGTCAAGCGGCGCTCCGAGGGCAACGCCTGGCCTTCTTTGAACACGCCGTCGACGATGAGCCGCTCGATTCGCTCCGCCACCACGTCTGCGACATGGCGCCCCGGTTCCAAAAGTACTTCGTTCATGGTGGTCCGACCACTTCTCTAGATGACCCGATGAACGGAGCTTACCGTTTCCCGCTATTGCCTGTCACGACTGACGAAGAGGGGGGATAAACCCTTACCGCAAAAACTGGTAGGACCTGTGCGTCGACACATAGACAGCGCCGCGCTGCGCGGGAACAATCGCCCCTGCCGTTAGCGTGCCGCCGCATGCTGACCGCCAATTGCACAGGAATTTGTCAATGAGCTTCAGGTACGACGAACGGATCGACGGCGAACTGGCGAGCGTCGATCGCGATGCGCTGATTGCCGCGCTGCGGGCCTTGTCTCCCGATTTGGAAGTGCTGCACGACACGGAAGATGTGCGTCCGTTCGAATGCGATGGTCTCGCGGCTTACCGCAGCACACCGCTTTGCGTGGTGCTGCCGAGCACCGTCGAGCAGGCGCGCGGCGTACTGCGCGTGGCGGCGGCTTACGGCGTGCCCGTGGTGCCGCGCGGCGCCGGCACGGGGCTGTCCGGCGGGGCGATGCCGATCGAGAAAGGCATCTTGCTCGTGATGGCCAAGTTCACCCGCATCGTAGCGCTCGATCCGATCGCGGCGACGGCGCGCGTGCAGCCCGGCGTGCGCAATCTCGCCATCTCGCAAGCGGCTGCGCCGCATGGGCTTTATTACGCACCCGATCCATCGTCGCAGATCGCCTGCTCGATCGGGGGCAACGTCGCCGAGAACGCGGGCGGCGTGCATTGCCTGAAATACGGCCTGACGGTCCACAACATTCTGAAAGTCGACGTGTTGACGATCGAGGGCGAGCTGGTCACGCTCGGGGGCGACGCGCTCGATAGCGCAGGCTTCGATCTGCTGGCGTTGTTTACGGGTTCCGAGGGGATGCTCGGCATCGTCGTGGAGGTGACCGTCAAGCTGCTGCCCAAGCCGCAGTGCGCCAAGATGCTGATGGCGAGCTTCGACGACGTCGAGACGGCCGGAGCCGCAGTGGCGGGCATCATCGGCGCGGGCATTATCCCGGGCGGACTCGAAATGATGGACAACCTCGCCATTCGCGCGGCCGAGGATTTCATTCACGCGGGCTATCCGGTCGATGCGCAGGCCATCTTGCTGTGCGAGCTCGACGGCGTGGAGAGCGACGTCGACGAGGACATCGCGCGGGTTCAGGGACTGCTTGCGCGCTCCGGGTGCCGCGAGGTGCGCGTGGCGCGCGATGACCAAGAGCGGCTGCGCTTATGGGCCGGGCGCAAGAACGCGTTTCCGGCCGTAGGCCGCATCTCGCCCGACTACTACTGCATGGACGGAACGATCCCGCGACGCGAGCTGGCTCGCGTGCTGCGCGGCGTTGCGGCGCTTGGCGAGGAGTACGGCTTGCGCGTCGCGAACGTATTCCATGCGGGCGACGGCAACATGCACCCGCTGATTCTGTTCGACGCCAATCGGCCGGGCGAGCTCGAGCGGGCCGAGACGCTCGGCGGCAAGATCCTCGAGCTGTGCGTCCAAGTGGGCGGCACCATCACCGGCGAGCACGGCGTCGGACGCGAAAAGATCAACCAGATGTGCGTGCAGTTCACGCCCGACGAGATCGCGTTCTTTCATGCGGTCAAGGCCGCATTCGATCCGTCGGGGTTGCTCAATCCCGGCAAGAACATCCCGACGCTGCACCGCTGCGCCGAGTTCGGCGCGATGCACATTCATCGCGGCGAACTGCCGTTTCCGAACCTGGAGCGCTTCTGATGCGACGTGATTTCGAACCGGCAGATCGCAGCGCCTCGCTGATCGAGCAGGTGCAAGAGGCCATTGCCACGCGCACGCCGCTGCGGATTCGGGGCGGCGACACCAAGGCGGGACTCGGCCGTCCGAGCGGGGCGCGTGAACTCGATACGCGGGCCCACTGCGGCATCGTCAGCTACGACCCGACCGAGCTCGTCGTCACGGCGCGCGCGGGCACGACGCTCGGCGAGTTGCAAGCCGCGCTCGACGAGGGCGGCCAAATGCTGGCCTGCGAGCCGCCGACGTTCGGCGGCCACGCGAGCGTCGGCGGGATGGTGGCCGCCGGGCTGTCCGGGCCGCGGCGCCCGTGGGCGGGCGCCGTTCGCGATTTCGTGCTTGGCTGCCGCATCGTGACCGGACAAGGCAAGCATCTGCGTTTCGGCGGCGAGGTGATGAAGAACGTCGCCGGCTACGATGTCTCTCGGCTCCTCGCGGGCAGTTTCGGCTGCCTTGGCGTAATCACGGAAGTGTCGTTGAAAGTGTTGCCCAAGCCACGGGCGATGCTGGACGCAGCGCTCGAAATGCCGGCGGACGAGATGCCGCGCGCACTCGTCAAATGGCGCGACGCCGGGTTGCCCGTGACGGGCGCCTGCCACGTCGACGGCATCTTGCATCTGCGCCTCGAGGGCTCGGAGAGCACGATTCGCGCCGCCGCAGCAGCGTTGGGCGGCCAGCATGGGGACGGCGATTTCTGGCGCGCGCTGCGCGAATCGACGCTGCCGTTCTTCGGCGATCCTCGCCCGCTCTGGCGCGTGTCCGTTGCGCCGGGCGCGCCGCTCACTGCCTTGCCCGGGTACGTCTTGCTCGATTGGGGCGGTGCGCAGCGTTGGCTGAAGTCGGAGGCGGACGCCCAAACCGTGCGAGAGGCGGCCGTCGCGCTCGGCGGTTATGCGACCTGTTTCTCGCCGGGCAGGACGCTCGAGCCGTTCCATCCGCTCGCCGCTCCGCTCATGCGCATTCATCGGCAATTGAAGGCGCAACTGGACCCGCACGGCGTTCTCAACCCGGGCCGCCTTTACGCGGCGATTTAGGCCCAAGGGTCCCGAGCTCCGGCGCTGCGAGCCGAGTCGGGACACGAGGCCGCCGACGACTATTCGATCGATGCAAACCACTCTTAGCGAACAAGCCCGCGCGTTGCCGCGCGCCGAAGAAGCCGAATCGATTTTGCGTGCCTGCGTGCATTGCGGCTTCTGCAACGCCACCTGCCCAACCTATCAACTGCTTGGCAATGAGCTCGATGGGCCGCGTGGGCGCATCTATCTGATCAAGCAAGTGCTCGAAGGCGCCCCGGTGACGGAGAAGACGCAAGCCCACCTCGACCGGTGCCTCTCCTGCCGCAGTTGCGAGACGACGTGCCCTTCGGGCGTGCGCTATCACTCGCTGCTCGACATCGGGCGCGCCGAAGTCGAACGCCGGGTGCCGCGCCCGGCCGCACAGCGCATGCTGCGCGGTGCGTTGCGCCGCGTCGTGCCGGAGCCAAGCTTATTCGGGCCATTGCTGAAAGCGGGCCGCGCGCTGCGTCCGCTGTTGCCGAGCGCTTGGCGCGAGAAGATTCCGGCAGCCGCGCCGGTCGCATCGGGCGTACGTCCTCCGCTGCGGCATGCGCGGCGCGTCCTAATGCTCGAAGGCTGTGTCCAGCCCTCGCTCGCGCCCAATACGAACGCCGCCGCGGCACGCGTGCTCGATCGACTCGGCATTAGCGTCGTGCCGGTTGCGCAGGCCGGCTGCTGCGGCGCCACCGAATATCACTTGAACGCGCAGGACGAGGGACTCGAGCGGGCGCGCCGCAACATCGACGCTTGGTGGCCCTTCGTCGAGGCGGGCGCGGAGGCGATCGTGATGACGGCAAGCGGCTGCGGCGCCTTCGTCAAGGAATACGGCCATCTGCTGCAGCACGATGCCGCGTACGCCGAGAAGGCCGCACGCATCAGCAGCCTTGCCCTCGATCTGGTCGAAGTGATCGCGCGCGAGCCGCTTGACGCGTTGCACAAAAGCGAACCGAAACGCATCGCCGTGCATTGCCCCTGCACGCTGCAGCACGCGCAAAAGCTAGGCGGCGCGGTGGAGGCGCTGATGCTTCGTATCGGTTTCGACCTTACCGCCGTCGCCGATTCGCATCTATGCTGTGGTTCGGCAGGGACATATTCGCTGACCGAACCGGCGCTGGCCCGGCAACTGCGCGATAACAAACTCGATGCGCTGGAGGCCGGACATCCCGACGCGATCGTCACCGCCAATGTCGGTTGCCAGACGCACCTGAACGGCGCGGGCCGCAGCGCGGTGCGCCATTGGATCGAGCTCGTCGACGCGCTGCACGGCGCTTGATGCTGCCACAACCCTTCATTTGAGAGATTTAGCGATGCAAACGAAATCCGTACTGGGACAGACAGAAATCGACACGATCCTTGCCGCCGCGCGCGCCGAAGCGCAACAGCACGGCTGGATGGTGGCGATCGCGCTCGTCGACGATGGCGGCCATCCGCTTGCCCTCGTGCGCTTGGAAGGGGCTTCGCCCGTGAGCGCGTACATCGCAATCGAAAAGGCGCGCACGTCCGCGCTCGGTCGACGCGAATCGAAGGCTTACGAGGATATGATCAACGGTGGGCGCACGGCTTTCTTGAGCGCACCGCTCGCCGGCACGCTCGAAGGCGGCGTGCCGGTCGTCGTGGATGGCCAGGTCGTCGGCGCGGTCGGCGTATCGGGCGTCAAATCGGAGCAGGACGCGCAGGTGGCCCGAGCCGGCGCGCAAAGCATCGCCGCTTGAGCGGCGGTTTTCAACGAAACGACATAACCGCACCATGAACATGACCGACCACCAGGGACTGCGCGTCGATTCGGCGCTCAGCGAATTCATCGAGCATGAGGCGCTGCCGGGGACCGGCATCGATGCACAGGCGTTCTGGCAAGGTTTCGCCGCCATCGTGAACGAGCTCGGCCCCAAGAATCGGGCGCTGCTCGCCGAACGCGACCGGCTGCAAAGCGCGCTCGACGAGTGGCATCGCGGCCACCCCGGCCCCGTGCGCGACCTGCGCGTCTATCGCGCGTTTCTCGAAGACATCGGCTACCTCGCGCCGGCGCCTTCAGGTGTGAAGGTCGGCACGGCGGAGGTCGATGGCGAAATCGCCGAGCAGGCGGGGCCGCAGCTCGTCGTGCCGCTATCGAACGCACGTTATGCGCTGAACGCCGCGAATGCGCGTTGGGGCAGCCTATACGACGCGCTGTACGGCACCGATGCCTTGCCCGAGGAAGGCGGCGCTGCGCGCAGCGGCGGCTACAACCCCGTGCGAGGCGCGCGCGTGATCGACTATGCGCGTGCGTTCCTCGACCGCGCGGCGCCGCTCGCGGGCGCCTCGCATCACGATGCAGCCGCTTATACGGTGCGCGATGGCGCACTCGTCGTGCACACGAAGGCAGGCGAGGCAAGCCTTCGCTCGCCCGCGCAGTTCATCGGTTATCAAGGCGAGAGCGCCGCGCCGTCGGCCGTCTTGCTCAAGCATCACGGCTTGCACATCGAAATTCAGATCGACGCCGGCGGCCCGATCGGCAAGACCGACGCCGCGCACGTCAACGACGTCGTGCTCGAAGCGGCGGTCACGACGATCATCGACTGCGAGGACTCGGTGGCGGCCGTCGATGCGGCGGACAAGGTCGCGCTCTATCGCAATTGGCTCGGCCTCATGCAAGGCACGCTCGTCGAGCAGGTGACAAAGAACGGCAAGACGTTCACGCGCCGCCTGAATGAAGACCGCACATACCGAGCGGCCGACGGCGGCACCGTCACGCTGCATGGCCGGTCGCTGCTGTTCGTGCGCAATGTCGGGCATCTGATGACGACGGGGGCCGTCCTCGATCGAGACGGGCGCGAGATTCCGGAAGGCATCCTCGACGCGGTCGTCACGACTTTGTGTGCATTGCACGACCGGCAAAACCGCGGCAACTCGCGCACCGGCGCGATCTACATCGTCAAGCCGAAGATGCACGGGCCTGCAGAAGCCGCTTTCGCCGACGAACTGTTCGGCCGCGTCGAGCAGCTCTACGGCCTGCCTGCGCAGACGATCAAGATGGGCATCATGGACGAGGAGCGGCGCACGAGCGTGAACCTGGCCGCGTCGATCGCGGCTGCGGCGGGGCGGGTGGCCTTCATCAACACGGGCTTTCTGGATCGCACGGGCGACGAGATGCACTCGGCGATGGAAGCCGGGCCGATGCTGCGCAAGGGCGATATGAAGAGCACGGCATGGATCGCGGCGTACGAGCGCAACAACGTGCTCGTCGGCTTGAGCTGCGGTTTGCGCGGACGCGCACAAATCGGCAAAGGGATGTGGGCGATGCCCGACCTCATGCATGCGATGCTAGAGCAAAAGGGCGCGCAGTTGCGCGCGGGCGCCAATACGGCGTGGGTACCTTCGCCCACGGCCGCCACGCTGCATGCGTTGCACTACCACGAAGTCGATGTCCAAGCGGTGCAGCAATCGCTCGAGCAAATCGACTACGCGGGCGAGCGCGACGCGCTCATCGACGGCTTGCTGACGGTGCCCGTCGTCGAGCGCGCGCAATGGTCGCCCGAGGAGATCCGTAGCGAAGTCGAGAACAATGCGCAGGGCATTCTCGGTTATGTCGTGCGTTGGATCGATCAAGGCGTCGGCTGCTCCAAGGTGCCCGACATTCATAACGTCGGCTTGATGGAAGATCGCGCGACGCTGCGCATCTCGAGCCAGCACATCGCCAATTGGCTGCGCCATGGCGTCGTCACGCCCGAGTTCGTGAAGGAAACGTTCGAGAGGATGGCGATCGTGGTCGACAAGCAGAACGCGGGCGACCCGAATTACCGGCCGATGGCGCCCAACTACGAAGCGTCGCTCGCGTTCAAGGCGGCCTGCGCGCTTGCATTCGAAGGGCGGACGCAGCCGAGCGGGTACACCGAGCCGTTGTTGCATCGATTCCGGCTCGAACTGAAGCGCCACTTGGCGGGCGGCTGAGGGAAAGGAAAGGAAAAAGGAACGGAATAGGCCGGGGCGCCGCCTATCGGGGCGGCGGCGCTCGGGCCGCGCCGCAGCGGAATGTGCGGCGCGAAGCGTAGTGCCGCCCCGCCGACGGCGCTGCGCCGAATCGTGGCGCCCGTCGACAATTACTACCAAGGAGACAAGATGAATCCAACCGTGGCGCTCCCGCTCGGAACGGTGTTCGCGCAGCCGCTCACGCCCGTCGGGAATTCGCTTTTTCTATCGTTTGTCGTTGCGGCGCTGCCGATCGCCGTCGCGCTCGTCATGCTCGGCGTGCTGCGCCGGCCGGCCTGGCAAGCGTCGCTGGCCGGCTTGGTCGTGGGGCTCGTGATCGCCATCGCGCTGTGGGGGATGCCGGCCGGCCTCGCGTTCGATGCCGTCGGCGCGGGCATGGCGCTTGCGCTCGTGCCCGTCATGTGGATCGTCTTCAACGCGCTGCTGCTTTACAACATCGCCGTGAAGACGGGGCGGTTCGATCAATTCCGGCAGTGGATGCTCGATCACTTGCCCGACGACAGGCGCCTGGTGTTGCTCGTCGTCGCCTTCTCGTTCGGGTGCTTGCTCGAAGGCATCTCGGGCTTCGGCACGCCCGTCGCCATCACGAGTGCGCTCTTGATCGCGCTCGGCTTTCCCGCGATCGAGGCGCTCACGTTCACGCTGATCTTCAATACGGCGCCGGTGGCCTTCGGCGCGCTCGGCGTGCCGATCACCGTGCTCGGCGCGGTCACCTCGCTGCCTCCGGTCACGCTCGGCGCGATGGTCGGCCGGCAACTGCCGTTGTTTGCGCTGCTGCTGCCGTTTTACGTCGTCGGCGTCTATGGCGGCGTGCGTTCGATCGGCAAGCTCTGGCCCGCGCTGCTCGTCTCCGGCGGCAGCTTCGCACTCGCGCAGTTCGTCACGTCGAACTTTCTGAGCTACCAACTGACCGATGTGCTGTCGTCGCTCACTTCGCTGATCGTGACGATCGGTTTCCTGAAAGTCTGGCGGCCGGAAGTCGATCCTCAATTCGCGATCGCGCGCAGCGGGGATGCATTGGTCGGCGTAGGCGCGGCGCAGCGCCGCGTGGGTTGGGGCGGCTGGTTGCCATGGATCGTGGTCTCGGTCGTCGTGATCTTCTGGGTGCATGCCAACATCGCGATGATCGGCGATGTGAAGATCAAGTGGCCCGGGCTGCACAACGCCGTTTATGTCTCGCTCTACAAGAAGCCGTACGCGGCGATCTGGGACTTCCAGCCGTTAGGAACGGGCACCGCGATCTTGCTCGCCGCCATCATCACGGCGGTCGTCTCGCGCTTGAGCGTGGCCAATTTCTTCTCCTGCATCGCGGCGACTTGGCGCCAAACGCGCATCGCGATCGTCACGGTCATGATGATCGTCGGGCTGGCCTACTTGCTCAACTACTCGGGGATGAGCTACACGCTCGGCACCGGTGTGGCATCGACCGGCGCGCTGTTCCCGCTCGTGTCGGCCTCGCTCGGGTGGATCGCAGTGTTCTTGTCGGGCAGCGACACCTCCGGCAATGCGTTGTTCGGCAATCTGCAAGTGGTCGCCGCGCGCCAACTGGGCCTGGACCCGGTGCTGATGGCCGCGACGAACTCGTCGGGCGGCGTGATGGGCAAAATGATTTCGCCCCAGAACATCGCCACCGGCGTGTCGACGACGGACCTCAAGGGCCAAGAGGGTGTCGTGTTCGCGCGCACGTTCTGGCATAGCGTGTTGTTGACGCTGCTGCTTGGCGTGCTCGTGTTCCTGCAGCAACATGTGCTCACCTGGATGATTCCGGCGCTGCCACAGTAGGCCGGCCGGGCGCGCAGCCGGCTGCGGCAGCGCGAGGCATAACGGCATAGCGAAGCGGGCGAACGCCCGGCCTGATGGCCGCGCGTTCGCCCGCTTCGCTTTTTCGGGTATGGGCCGCACGGCCCGCGCGCGAGACTTGCTGTCGTTCAAGGCAGGGACGATGCGGCTCGCACCGGGTGCGCCGCGCATGATGCACTGGCCATGCGTCCGATGTTTTTGTCTAAACTTTTAGGGCGAGCGGCCGTAAGTACGAAAAGCGCATCGCTTCTCCCGCGCGCGGGCGCAACCGGCGTCCCTGCGCTTACACTCCATCGCCATGCATGACGAGTCGCCAAGTCTGACGGCAGCAGCACCGAACGCGAACGGCGCGACACCTTTTCGCGTCGGGGCTGGTTTCGTGCGCCGCATCTACGTGCTGCGGCTTTTCGGCTTTGCGGCTGGTGTCTTTCCATTGTTTGTTTTGCTGCACTCGCAGCACGCGCCGGCCGGCACCTTCGCCGCGATCGCCGCCGCGTGCCTGATTTGGCCTCACCTCGCGTTCCTGCATGTGCGCAACGCGCCGAAGCCGCTTGCACGCGAGCGCTGGAATTTCGTGGGGGACTCGATCATGGGCGGCTGGTTCGTGGTCGCCGTCCATTTCTCGCCCGTCGCCACCGTCGTCGTGTTTTTGATGTTCGCGATCGACAACATGGCCGCCGGAGGTTGGCGGATGTTCGGCTATGGTCTCATCGCCATGGCTGCCGGCGTGGCGGGCGGCACGCTCGTGTTCGGCGCCCATTGGGACCATGTGATCGATCCCCATGCCTCGATCGCATGGGTGCCCGTGATCATCGGTTACCCGCTCGTGCTCGCCAAGACCACCTACGACGTCTATATGAAGCTCAGTGAACGTTCGCGCCGTCTGCGCGAACTGAGCGAACGCGACAGTCTCACGGGCCTGTCCAATCGCACGACGATCGCGGCCAAGCTGCAAGCGCAGATCATGCGCTCGCGCGGCATCGAGGTGTTGTTCATCGATCTCGATGCGTTCAAGACAGTCAACGATGCGCTCGGACACAGTGTCGGCGACAGGCTGCTGAGCGAAGTGGCGGCGCGGCTAACAGCCTGCGTGGGCGGTGACGGTCTGGTTGCGCGCTACGGCGGCGACGAGTTCATCATCGTCAGCGAGATGCGCGGTAGCGGGGAAGGCCCCCACGTCCTAGCCGACGCCGTGCTGGCCGCGCTCGCCGCGCCGGTGATCGTCGGCGAGCACGAACTCGTCGTGGGCGCGAGCATCGGCATCAGCGTGTTTCCTGAAGACGGGGCCGATGCCGAATCACTGATCCGCGCCGCCGACATGGCGATGTACACGGCCAAGAGCCGGGGCCGCCACTGCTACGAGTTCTATCGCCGCAGCATGCGCAACGACGCCGATGCGCGCCTGAAAATGTCGGGGCGCTTGAGAAAGGCCATCGAGTCCGGCGCGCTGCATTTGAACTTCCAGCCGCAAGTGGATATGCGCACGGGCGCGGTGCGCGGCTTGGAGGCGCTCGTGCGCTGGCACGACAAACACTATGGCTTCGTTAGCCCCGTCGATTTCGTGAGCGTCGCGGAGGCGTCCGGACTGGTTTCCCAACTCGGGGAATGGGTCTTGCGCGCGGTGTGCGAGCAGTACGCGGTCTGGCGCGAATTGCAGGTGACGCCGGTGCCGATTTCCGTGAACGTATCCCCGCTGCAATTGCAACGGGCGGACATCGTCAAGACGTTCCAGCGTATCGTCGGCGAAACCGGCATGGATCCGTCCATGCTCGAACTCGAAGTGACGGAAACGGCGCTGATGAAGAATCCGCAGGCGTCGGCGCGCCGGCTGGCCGAGTTCCGGCGGTTGGGCATGCGCGTGGCCATCGACGATTTCGGCATCGGCTACTCGAGCCTGGGCCAGTTGCGCACGCTGCCCGTGGATCGCATCAAGATCGATCGCGCCTTCGTGCGCGGGATCGGTTCCGGCGACTCGGGCGCCATCGCGACGGCAGTGGTCACGTTGGCCAACGCATTCGACCTTGCGGTGATCGCCGAAGGCGTCGAGACGCATGCACAGCGCACGTTTCTATTGAAGCTCGGCTGCTGCGAGGCGCAGGGCTTTCTGTTCAGCAAGCCGCTCGATGCCGACGCGACCACCCGGCTTTTGCTGCAGGGCGCCACGCTGCCCGTGTCCGTCAAGGACGAGCGCAGCGGTTCGCGCCGCGGCGTCGTGGTCTGAGCGGGGGATGTGGCGCGAAGGTCGACGATAGATTCGCGAGGCGCAGCCGAAAGCGGGGTATCGTGTCGCTTTGTGCGAACTCGGCCGATGCCGGGCAAGCGCGCTACTCCTATTTCGATTTCGTTTCGTGACCTCTTCTTCACCGTTTCCCCTTATCGTTTGGACCGACGCAGCGGGCGAGCACAGCGCGCGCTGGCGCTCCGAAGCCGGCGTGCCGCCGCCGCGCCGCGTCGTTATCGCCGATGACCGCATGACCGCCGATGCCGCCTACCGCCTGGCCTGTGAGGGCACGGCGCTCTTATGGCGGGGCGATTATCAGAACGCGCGTCAGTTGCTGCAGGCGATGGCGCGCCGGATCGAACGCAAGCCGCGCAAGCAACCGGCTTCGCCGCTTGACGCGTTCAACGCGCACCGGCAAGCGCAGGCGCAGCGAGCGCGCACGCTCGGCATGCTGTTGATTCCGCTCGAAGCCGATTATTCGATTGCGCTGCGGCGTGCACCCGAGGTGAAGGACGCTTGTCTGGAAGGCTACGGACCGGCCGATGCGGGCGGCGTGACGCCGTCCGTCGTCTCGTTGCGGGAACTGCTCGGGCTCATCGGCGCGCATGAATGGCGCAAGAAAGGCGTCGAAATCCCCGCGCTGGGGGCGAGCATTCATCCCTATTACGGCGTGTTCTCGCCCGTCAGAGGGGAGTATGTCGATCTGGTGGCGCGCGCGCCGCTTCCCGCTCGCTCGCTCGCATTCGATATCGGCACCGGCACGGGCGTGTTGGCCGCAGTGCTCGCCAAGCGCGGCGTGGCGCGTGTCGTCGCGACCGACACCGATGCGCGCGCACTCGCTTGCGCGCGCGAAAACATCGAGCGTCTGGGTTTGAGCGATCAGGTGGACGTGATCGAGGCCGACCTGTTTCCCCCCGGCCGCGCGCCGCTCATCGTGTGCAATCCCCCCTGGCTGCCGGCGCGGCCAAGCTCGCCGATCGAGCGCGCCATCTACGACGCCGACAGCGGCATGTTGAAAGGATTTCTCGACGGTCTTGCCGCCCATCTCGAGCCTGGGGGTGAAGGCTGGCTCGTTCTGTCCGATTTCGCCGTGCACTTGGGGCTGCGCTCGCCCGATGTATTGCAGGCGATGATCGATGCGGCGGGCCTGAAGGTGATAGGAAGGGATGACATACGGCCGATGCACCCGAAGGCGGCGGATTCGACCGATCCGCTCTACCACGCGCGAAAGGCCGAGGTGACGTCGCTGTGGCGGCTCGGCGCGAAGTGATGCTCGCGTTGGCGGGCACGCGCCGCCGTCGCGGGCGCTTGGGCGGCGCCGCGCGTCGCGCCCGCGCCCTCAGCCCGGATAGGCTTCGTCGACGTTCAATCCCGCCAGCTTGAAGATGACACGTAGCGTTTGCGGGCGAATCTCGCGCCTCGATGCGAGCGTCGTGAGAATGAAGTCCACCACCTTGGCGTACTTGAGCAGCGTCAGCATGGCTTCGAGGCCGGGCTCCGAATCGCGCATCGATTCGGCGAGCCGCAACATCTCGACCGAAATGTCCCGCGCCATCTCGAGCTCCAATTGCTGCTTTTCCGACCAGCCTGTCGGCGGGGTGAGGAGATTGGCGAGCATCGCTTGAAACTTTTGCTCGGCGTCTCGGTTGGGTATCGTAGCCATCGCTGTCGTCCTTGTGCTGTCGTCAACGCTTACTGCCGGCGGGCGTTATCGGGCGTTACGTTACGTAACGCGTCTCGCGTTTCGCGCGTTACGCTTGCCCGCGCCAAGTAGGCTCAGCGCCCGCGCGCATCGCGCGTTTGCCCTGTTCGGCCATCGACCCCGCGGGCTTGAAACAACGCGTCCGCGCGTCATTGCATAAACCGTTCCTGCGCCATTGCCGGCGTCTTTGCGCTTTTCGGTAAACTGACGCGATTGTCCTTATGCTTCTGTAGGCTGTCGCACGTTGGAGGCGACTTGTCCGAGAGCCGTCCCACTATGTCCACCAAGACTTACGAAATCCGCCCTGAGCAATCGATCGAGCTGCTCAAGGAGCTACACATCCTCACGCGCGACGGCAAGCTGAACCAAGACAGCCGCCGCAAGCTCAAGCAGGTCTATCACCTGTTCCAGTTCATCGAGCCGCTGCTTCAGGACGTGATGCGCGATCGCGGCTCCGTTACGCTCGTCGATCACGGCGCGGGCAAGTCGTATCTTGGTTTTATCCTCTACGATCTTTTTTTCAAGGCATTGCCGCCCGGGACGGGGTCTCACATCTTCGGAATTGAAACGCGGGCCGAGCTCGTCGAAAGATCGACGGCGCTCGCCCAACGGTTGGGCTTCGAAGCGATGTCGTTCTTGAACGTGTCGGTGGCCGATTCCATCGATTCGACGCGCTTGCCTGCAACGGTCGATGTCGTCACCGCGCTGCACGCGTGCGATACCGCAACCGACGACGCGATTCGCTTCGCCTTGGAAAAGCATGCGCGCTACATCGTGCTTGTGCCGTGCTGTCAGGCCGAGGTCGCGGGCTTCTTGCGGCGCAACAAGGGCAAATCGCTAGGCAACGCGCTCACGGAGATTTACCGCCACCCGCTGCACACGCGCGAATTCGGCAGCCAAATCACGAACGTCCTACGTTGCCTGCAATTGGAAGCGCATGGCTATCAGGTGAGCGTGACCGAGCTCGTCGGCTGGGAGCATTCGATGAAGAACGAGCTGATCATCGCCCAGTACAAGGATTTGCCGCGTAAGCGGCCGGCCGAGCGGTTGGCGCAAGTGCTCGATACCTTCGGCCTCGATTCGCTGCGCGAGCGATTCTTCGCTCCGGCCTAGGGCCGCTCGGCCTCCTCCTGCATCCACAGGCGCCATCCCTCATGTCCGAGACGGCGTAGCGTTTCCTGATTGCGCTCGAAGATCTCGGCGGCGTCCGGAAACGCTTGGGTTGCCCGTTCGACGCTCGATTCGCGCAACAAATGCAAGATGGGGTAGGGCGCGCGGTTCGTGTAGTTTTCGATGTCGCCCGGCTGCGTGCCCGCAAACTGATATTGCGGATGGAAGCTCGCGAGCTGCAGTTCGCCCGCCAGCCGCATTTGCTCGAGCAACCGCTCGGCGAAAAACAGCGCGTCGTTGAATTCGAGGAAATCGGCGAATGCGTGCGGAAAAATCAGCAGCGACGTGTCGATGCGCTCGGCATCCGCTTCGACGAGGGTGCGCAGCTCCGTCTCGAGCGCAGCGAGCATCCCTTCGACATCGCAGGCATCGCTCACCACGTAGCGGATTTGCCCCTTTACATGGACGCTCTTTGCGAATGGGCACAGATTCAGGCCGATCACCGCGCGCACGAGCCAATGGCGTGTCGTAGCGACGATCGCGTTGTTAGTATCGCTATCGGCGGGCAGCTGCGGCTGCGGGGGGCTATCGAGCATATCGTTCGGCTGTCGCGGAAGGGACCGCGGGCATTTTACGCGGCGGTGCGCTGCGGGCAAGCCGCCGCCACGATCTGTGCGGCCACGCGTGCGGCCGAGCGGATCGGGCCGCACCCCGGCCCGTATGTCTGGCTGGCCGCGTAGACGCCCTCGATCAGCAGCGCCAACGCATCGGCCAGCGCGGCCGGATCGTCGGCGCCCGCCGCGATCGTCAGCGCCTGCAGCCGTTCGATCAATTGGGCCTTGTTGCGCGCAACGATCTGCCGCGCCGGGTGCGAGGGATCGGGAAACTCGGCCGCCACGTTGACGAACGGACATCCCCGGTAGCCTTCGCGCGATGCCCGGCGCTCGAGGTCCTCGAAATACTGCGCGATCTGGCGCACCGGGTCGCCTGGATGCTGATCGATGCTCTTGTCGAAGTAGCTGAAAAAGCAATCGTTGGCCTGTTCCAAGTAGGCGACGATCAACTCGTCCTTGGACGAAAATTGCCGGTACAGGCTCATTTTGTTGACGCCCGCGCGCTCGACCACGGCATCGACGCCGACGGCGCGCACCCCTTCCTGATAGAAGAGCTCGCCCGCAGCGCGCAGCAACAACTGCTGAGCCGTCGCACCGGCCGTATGCGGCCGCGCTTTGGCGGTGGCGGCCGCTTTGGCCGCCGCCGCATGAGTGAGAGAGTGTTCGGCGCTTCTCGTCGTCATGGTGAGGTGTCCGGGTAATGGCTGCGGCGATGATCGGCGCTTCTCGCCTGATCGCGCAAGCCTACGAATCTGATCCACTTGACATGTTACCGACCGGTCACTAGCATGGCAACTCATGTTTGTGACTGATCTGTAACATCGAATGCACGGGGCGTTGGACTGAACGGGTCCCGGACGCACCGATAACGACAAAAACGCCAACATGCGCGCGTAGCTGCCTTGCGGCCGGCCGCGCGTCCTCAGGAGTGCCGATGAACTGGATTGCAAAAAGAATCAGCGGGCGTGCCCATTACGGATGGGTCGTCGCCGCAGTGGTGTTCCTGGTGTTGCTCGCCGCAGCCGGGACGCGCGCCACGCCGAGCGTGATGATGCTGCCGCTCGAGCATCAATTCGGCTGGAGCCGAGCGACGATTTCACTGGCGATTTCCGTCAATATCGCGCTCTACGGCCTCACCGGTCCGTTCGCGGCTGCCTCGATGCAGCGCTTCGGCGTGCGGCCCACGCTCATGACGGCGCTGGCCGTGATGGGCGGCGGCGTCGCGCTTTCGTCGATGATGACGGCGCCTTGGCAAATGATCCTCATCTGGGGCGTCATGGTGGGCGGGGCGACGGGCGTCGCGGCGTTGACGCTGTCCGCCACGGTCGTTAATCGCTGGTTCACGCAGCGCCGCGGCCTGGTGATGGGTATCTTGACGGCGAGTTCGGCCACGGGCCAGCTCGTGTTCCTGCCGATGCTCGCCGCGGTGGCCGAGCATCACGGGTGGCGGCCGGTCGTGTTGATCGTGGCGCTCGCCGCGGCGCTCGTGCTGCCGCTCGTCGCGTTCTTGTTGCCCGAGCGTCCGGATAGCGTTGGGCTGCGCCCCTATGGCGAGCCGCACGACGCGCCGCGCACGGCGGCGCAAGCCGCGAAGAATCCGCTCGCCATCGCGTTCGGCACGCTCGCTTCGGCCAGCAAAAGCCGCGACTTCTGGCTCCTGTTCTTCAGCTTTTTCATTTGCGGCGCGAGCACCAACGGCTATGTGGGTACGCACCTGATCGCGATGTGCGGCGACTACGGCATGAGCGAAGTGCAGGGCGCATCGTTACTCGCGGCCATGGGCCTCTTCGATCTGGTCGGCACGACGCTCTCCGGGTGGCTGTCCGATCGCTTCAACAGCCGGGTGCTGCTGTTCTGGTATTACGGGCTGCGCGGACTGTCGCTGATCTATCTGCCCTACGCGTTCGGTTTCGATTTCTTCGGGCTGCCCCTGTTCGCCCTCTTCTACGGGCTCGACTGGATTGCCACCGTGCCGCCGACCGTGCGCTTGACGACGGACGTCTTCGGCAAGGAGTCGGCGCCCGTGGTATTCGGTTGGGTCGTGGCGGGCCACCAGCTCGGGGCCGCATTCGCGGCCTATGGCGCGGGCCTGCTGCGCGCGAGCCTCGGCACCTATACGGTCGCCTCGATGATCTCGGGCGGGTTGTGCCTCGTCGGCGCGATGCTCGTCTTGAGGATTCACCGCCGCGGGGCCGCGCGCCCCGTCGTCGCGCCGGCAGCTTGAGCCGAGCGCCGTTCGACTCGGGGCCGAGTGCTCAGCGTGCGTCGGCGTCCTCGCTCAGCGCCGAAAGCGGTGTGGCGACTTGTTCCAACGCTTTGCGCTCGGCGTCGACGCCCCAAATCGCTGCAATCGCCGCGGCCGCCAGCATCAGCGCCGAGCCGAGCAGGTAGCCTTCGAACACGGCGCTGCGCTGCTGCGTGTCGATGAGCCGGCCGAAGAGCGCGGGGCCGGCAATACCGCCGAGCGCCGTGCCCAAGGCATAGAAGACGGCGATGGCGAGCGCGCGGATCTCGAGCGGAAACGATTCGCTCACGGTCAGGTAGGCCGAACTCGCGGCGGCCGAAGCAAAGAAGAAAATCACCATCCAAGCGACGGTTTGCTGCTCGACGGTCAGCATCCCATGCGCGAATAGGTAGCCGCTGCCCGTCAGCAGAAGCCCCGACAGGGCGTAGGTGGTGGCGATCATGGTGCGGCGCCCGATCGCGTCGAACGCGTGGCCGAGCACGATTGGGCCGAGAAAGTTGCCGAGTGCGAACGGCAGCAGGTAGCGGCCGACTTCCCCGCTCGGCACGTGATAAAAGTCGGTCAGCACGAGTGCGTAGGTGAAGAAGATCGCGTTGTAGAAGAATGCCTGGGCCGTCATCAGCGCGAGGCCGACCAAGGATCTGCGCCGGTGCGTGACGAACAGCGCGGTGAAGACTTCCGCGAGGGGCGTGCTGTCGCGCCGCGCAAAGCGCAGTGTCTTGAGCTCGTTCGAAAGCGGCGCGCGCCCGGCGCGATGAAAGCGCGCTTCGATGGCTTGCACGATGCTGCGTGCCTGGTGGGGCTCGTTGTGCGTGAGGAGCCAACGCGGGCTTTCCGGCACCCAGACGCGCATGAAGACGATGACGAGCGCGAGCGCCGCGCCGATGAAGAAGCAGGCGCGCCAGCCCAAGTCGCCCGGCACGACGCTGGGGTCGAGCAACACGAGCGAGCCGCCCGCGCCCAGCGCCGCGCCCACCCAAAAGGTTCCGTTGATGCCGAGGTCGGTCCAGCCGCGCACGCGTGCCGGCGTGAATTCTTGGATCGTCGAATTGATGGCCGCGTACTCGCCGCCGATGCCGGCCCCTGTCAAACAGCGCAGTATGGCGAAGCTGGCGAAATTCCACGAGAACGCCGTGGCCGCGGTGGCGACCAGATACAGGCCCAGCGTGGCGAAAAACAGTTTGCGCCGCCCGAGCCGATCGGTGAGCCAGCCGAAGCCGAGCGCGCCGACCACGGCGCCTGCGATGTAGGCGCTGCCGGCCAGACCGATGTCGGCGTCGGTCAAATGCAGCGCGGGGCTGGCCTTGAGGGCGCCCGCCACCGCGCCCGCGAGCGTGACTTCGAGCCCATCGAGCAGCCACGTCACGCCCAGCGCGATGACGATCAACGTATGAAAGCGGCCCCATGGCAGGCGATCGAGCCGCGACGGCAAGTCGGTTTCGAAGATATCGTCGCGCGGCTCGGCAAGCGTGGCCGCCCGCGCCGTGGGTTCAGGTGCAGGCCTCGAGGCCTCGAGCCCCGTTTCCGGCGAGGCGGGGCGTGGTAGGGGCGAGGGCGCTTTCATGGAAACGGCATCTCCTGAGGTTGGACTGGGCTCGGGCGCGTCGCGCAGCCTCGTCAATGGGCCATTGGCGGGGTGCGCAAACAGCGTGCCTGGTTGTTGGCTAACGCGCCGCCCAATACCGTCTCGATTGGCGCACCGATTGCTCCTATCGGCCAGTTCGTGATAAAAAGCGCTCCCTTCTGTTGTGTTGTTGTGTTGGCATAAAGCGAGTTGCGATGAAAGCGAAGCCTTACTGCGCGATCGACTTCGGCACGTCCAACTCGGCCGTGGCCCTGCCGCGCGGCGAGACGTTGGTGCTGGCTCCTGTCGAGGGCGCCCATACGACGTTGCCCACCGCGGTCTTCTTCAACACGGACGAACATACGCGCGCCTACGGCCGCGCCGCGCTGGCCGAGTACATCGACGGTTTCGATGGGCGCTTGATGCGTTCGCTGAAAAGTATCTTGGGCTCGCCGCTGGCAGAAACCGCGACAGACCTCGGCGACGGCAGTGCCATCAAGTACACCGAAATCGTCGCGATCTTCGTCGGGTTCCTCAAGCGCCAAGCGGAATTGTGTGCGGGCGTGCCGATCGAGCGGGCCGTGCTCGGACGCCCGGTGTTTTTTGTCGATGACGATCCGCGCGCCGATGCGCTAGCGCAACGCCAGTTGGCCGGCGCCGCACAGGCGGCGGGCTTGAGCGAGATCCATTTCCAGTACGAGCCGATTGCCGCCGCGTTCGACTACGAGTCGCGGTTGAGCGCCGAAGCGTTGGTGTTGGTCGCCGATATCGGCGGCGGCACGTCCGACTTCTCGCTCGTGCGCGTGGGGCCGGATCGCATGCGCCGTATCGAGCGCAAGGACGACGTGCTCGCGCATCACGGCGTCCATGTGGCCGGGACCGACTTCGACCGGCGCGTCGAGATGGAAACGATCTTGCCTGAGCTGGGTTACCGGTCCCTCGATCCGGAAGGCCGTGAAGTCCCGAACCGCATTTATTTCGACTTGGCCACTTGGCATTTGATCAACACGGTCTACTCGGGCAAAAGGATTGGCGAGCTGGCGTTGATGCGGCATCTGTACCGCGACGTGCGCCACCACGAGCGGCTCATGAGGGTGGTCGAGCGCCGGCTGGGGCATGCGCTTGCCGCACGCGCGGAAGAGGCCAAAATCGGCGTCGCGGCAGGCGGGGAGACATCGATCGATCTGGACGACGTCGAAACCGACTTGCGCGTCGCGTTCGACGAAGCGCAACTGATCGCGGCAGGAGAGGACGAGACTCGGCGTATTGCGGAGGCGGCGCGCGAGACCGTGAGGGCCGCGGGCGTGGCGCCGGGCGACGTGGACGCACTGTATTTCACGGGCGGCTCGACGGGCCTGCACTTCTTGACGCAGGCGCTGTGCGCCGTTTTCCCGGCGGCTCGCCCCGTATTCGGCGATCGCCTGGCGAGCGTTGCCGCGGGCTTGGGCATTCATGCCCAACGCCTGTTCGCTTAGCGCGCTTCTCGGCCCGCTTCTCGGCCCCTATTCGAGACAGGCGAACGCGTATTCCGGCGCACCGCCCAGGCAAGCGGATGGGGCAACCTGCAGTTGCGGTGCGGCATCGGCCACCCAATGCAAAAACCCCGCATATTGCGGGGTTTTTGCTTGCGAAGCGCGCGGCCTGGGCGACAACTCCCCGCGCGAAGGCGGGAGCGCCAGACAGCGAATTAGCCCTTAGACCGGCTTGATGTTCGCAGCTTGCTTGCCCTTGGGGCCCGTCTTCACTTCGAACGACACTTTTTGGTTTTCTTGCAGCGTCTTGAAGCCTTCCGTGCGAATTTCCGAGAAATGCGCGAAGAGATCTTCGCCGCCGCCATCAGGGGTGATGAAGCCAAAGCCCTTTGCGTCGTTGAACCACTTGACGGTACCGGTTTCCATATTACAAATTCCTAAATCTGAATAAAAAAGGCCGAAGCCTGGGAGCGCACGAAAATCAAGGAAGGGTAATAGGACAACCGGAGTACCTGATGGGGGCGAACTACGAAAGACCAATCCACACTCGCCACTTGAAATCCTGCACCGTCTTTATACGGCGAATTCCGTCGGCCGTCAACAACATTTCGTAGCGCAATAAACGCGCCCGGACGCGCCGCTTGGCGCAAGTTCTTACAGGGCTTTCAGGCGCTGGCGGTTTTTTTGCTAGTGCCGGATCATTTCGCACCAATTAAGTGAATGCAACCGGTAAACTACGCGCCGCGCCGGTGCGGTTGCGCCAAGTTGCGGCTCCCTTTACCGCAGCGCTCGCCCGGTTGCACGCTTCTTGCAGAACCAGCGCGTCCCCCCGCGCGCCATTCGTATATCCCCCAAGGAGAGGTTGTGAAAAGTTCCATTCAACGGAACATCGGGCCGTTTGCGCTGATGCTCACCGGCTTGGGTTCCATCATCGGTTCCGGCTGGCTGTTCGGCGCATGGAAAGCCGCCAAGATCGCCGGACCCGCCGCCGTGTGCGCTTGGATTATCGGCGCCGTCGTCATTTTGGCGATTGCGCTCACCTACGCTGAATTGGGTGCCATGTTCCCCGAGTCGGGCGGCATGGTGCGCTACGCCCGCTATTCGCACGGCGCGCTCGTCGGTTTCATCAGCGCGTGGGCGAATTGGATCGCCATCGTTTCGGTAATCCCCATCGAAGCCGAGGCGTCGATCCAGTACATGAGCACCTGGCCCTACGAGTGGGCGCACAACTTGTTCGTGAACGGATCGCTGACGCCACCAGGGCTGCTGCTCTCGGCGTTGCTCGTCATCGTCTACTTCATGCTGAACTACTGGGGCGTGAAAGTGTTCGCGCGCGCGAACACGACCATCACCGTGTTCAAGTTCATCATCCCGGGGCTCACCATCGCGGGCCTGTTGGCGTCTGGCTTCCATAGCGAGAATTTCGGCACGTCGAGCGAATTCGCGCCCTATGGCTGGTCGGCCGTGTTCACGGCCGTGGCCACGAGCGGGATCGTGTTCAGCTTCAATGGCTTCCAAAGCCCGGTCAATCTGGCCGGCGAGGCGCGCAACCCGTCCAAGAGCGTGCCGTTCGCCGTGATTGGTTCGATTCTGCTGGCGCTCGTGATCTACGTGCTGCTGCAGTTCGCCTACATCGGCGCCGTCAATCCGGCCGATGTCGCCAAGGGTTGGAGCCACTTCAACTTCGCCTCGCCGTTCGCGGAACTGGCCCTTGCGCTGAACTTGAACTGGCTTGCCATCCTGCTCTACGTCGACGCATTCGTCAGCCCGAGCGGCACTGGTACGACCTACATGGCGACGACCACGCGCATGATCTACGCGATGGAGCGCAACAATACGCTGCCGAAGATGTTCGGCAACGTGCACCCGTTCTACGGCGTGCCGCGCAACGCGATGTGGTTCAACCTGGCCGTCTCGTTCGTCTTCATGTTCTTCTTCCGCGGCTGGAGCTCGCTTGCCGCCGTCATCTCGGTCGCCACCGTCATTTCGTACTTGACCGGCCCGATCAGTCTCATGGCGCTGCGCCGCACGGCACTGGACGTCGAGCGGCCGCTGAAATTGCCGTTCATGGGCATCATCGCGCCGTTCGCGTTCGTCTGCGCCTCGATGGTGCTGTATTGGGCGAAGTGGCCGCTCACAGGCGAGATCATTCTGCTGATGATCGTCGCGCTGCCGATCTACTTCTACTACCAGGGCAAGTCGGGCTGGGGCGGTTGGGGCGGCGACCTGAAGGCGGCTTGGTGGCTTGTCGCCTATCTGCCCACGATGGCTGCGCTTTCGATCCTCGGTAGCAAGCAGTTCGGCGGCATCGGCGCCTTGCCCTATGGCTGGGATATGCTCGTCGTGGCCGTCGTCGCACTGGTTTTCTATTTCTGGGGTGTCAACACAGGCTATCGCACGCGTTATCTGGACGAGCGCGAGTCGGAAGAAGACATTCTCGAAGGGGTGGGCGTCTAATCTGACGTCGGGTCCGCCGCGCGTTGCGCGCGGATCGAACGCATCAAGCAAGAAGACGAACGAAGGCCCGTTTGACGATGAGTCAGACGGGCCTTCGTTTTTTCGTGGGCGTAGAGTGGTTGAAGGGCGTTCGAGGCCCGAGGAAGTTCGAAGCCAGCCTCAGTCGGCAAAGACGTAATTGGTCATTGCCAGCGCGTGCTGGAACGTACCGAGCGATTGGATTTGCAGCGAATAGCCGTCGGCCGCGGCGCCAAGCGAGGCGAAGATCGGCAGTAAATGCTCGTCGGTCGGGTGCATGAACTCGGCGTGCGGTGCGCGGCGCCGGTAGTCCAACAATGCGTCGACATCGCGTTCGGCGAGCCGGGCTTCGAACCAGCCGGTAAATTCGGCGACACGCGGGTCCGCATCGCCGGGTTTGGCGCCGAAGTCGGCTGCGCGCAAATTGTGCGTGATTTGACCGGAGCCGACGATCAGCACCCCTTCTTCCGCCAACTGCCGCAGCGCCCGTCCGAGCGCATAGTGATGCGCCGGATCGCGGTGCGGTTGAATCGACAGTTGGGCGACCGGGATCTCGGCCTGCGGATACATCAGCAGCAGCGGCACCCACGCGCCGTGATCGAGGCCATGCGGTTGCGTTTTCGCGGGTATTTGCGCCTGAGCGAGCAACGTCGCCGCCTTGCGCGCCAGGTCGGGCGCGCCGGGCGCTGGATAGCGCAGCGCGTACAGTTCGCGCGGGAAGCCGTAAAAATCGTGAATCGTCTCCGGAGCCTCGGCGGTGCTTGCAACCGGGATCTCGGTGCACCAGTGAGCCGAGAGCATCAGGATCGCGCTCGGCCGAGGCAGCGTCGATGCGAGGGAGGCGAATTCGGTCGATGGCATCGACGGGTCGATCGGCAGCGTCGGCGCGCCGTGCGACAGGAATAGCGAAGGTAAGCGTGACATGTGTGTGGCCCATCGATGCGTCGATAACATGACGCAGCATAAGCCGATGCGCCGGCGGGATAAACCGGCGTTCAGGAAACGGATTGTGTCGTGGGCGTTGCGAATGCCGATGAGCCGGCGTCGGGAACGCGCGAACGCACTGCGCGGCAGAAGTGCCGCACGAGCTTACGATTGCGCTCGCAACCCGGGCCAGGCGGCAGCGCGCGCGGGACCGAGAGCAAACATGTCGAGCACGCGCGCCACCGTGTCGTCAACGATGTCGTCCACCGACGCCGGCCGGTTGTAGAAGGCCGGCAGGGGCGGGAAGATGACGCCGCCCATTTCGGTCACGGCCGTCATATTGCGTAAGTGGGCGAGGTTCAGCGGCGTCTCGCGCGCGAGCAGCACGAGGCGCCGACGCTCTTTGAGCGTGACGTCGGCGGCGCGCGCAATCAGATTGTCCGATAGCCCGTGCGCGATGCTGGCAAGCGTCTTCATCGAACAGGGGGCGACGATCATCCCGTCCGTCGCGAACGAACCCGATGCGATGCTCGCACCGACGTCGCGCACGCTGTGGACGACGCCCGCCAGAGGATGGATGTCGTCCTTGGTCAGCCCGAGTTCGTGCTGGATGTTGAGCCAGCCCGCGCTCGACACGACGAGATGCGTTTCGAGTGCGTCGATGCGCCGCATCGTTTCAAGCAAGCGGATACCGTAAATCGCGCCCGTGGCGCCGGTGATCGCGACGATCAGCCGGCGCGGCGGCGCATGGGCGAGGGACATGGCGGCAGCGGTGGCGCTCGAGCGATGGGCCGCGAGACGCGGCTCCCGTGCGCTCAGCCTTAAGCCGCGGTGAACAGTTGCTTCAGCTCGCCCGATTCGTACATCTCCATCATGATGTCCGAGCCGCCGACGAATTCGCCTTTCACGTAAAGCTGGGGAATCGTGGGCCAGTTCGAGAATTCCTTGATGCCCTGACGGATTTCGTCGTCTTCGAGCACGTTCACGGTCTTGAACTCGTCCAAGCCGCATGCCTTCAGGATTTGCACGGCGCGGCCCGAAAAACCGCACATCGGAAACTGCGCGTTACCCTTCATGAAGAGCACGACGGCGTTTTCATCGACGATTTGCTTGATGCGTTCTTGCGTATCCATGACTGACCTTGTGTTTTCGCGCCGAGCGCGAAAGAAACAGTGAAAAACCGGAGAGTTAGGTCGAAATGATAGCGGATTTCGTCGGCCCCGGCCGATGCGCTTAGCGCCGCACGTTCGGCGCGGCACCGCCCGTGGCGCGCTCGATCCCGGCCAAGTCGCAGAGCGAGTGCACGCCGGTAAAGCCGGCCGCGGTCAAGATGGCGCGCACTTGTACGGCTTGGTCATAGCCGTGCTCGAGCCACAGCCGCCCATCCGGTGCGAGGAACGGACCCGATCCGGCGACGATCGCGCGGATCGACGACAGCCCGTCCGCTTCGTCCGTGAGCGCGCCGCGCGGCTCGAAACGCAAATCGCCGGCATTCAGATGCGGGTCATGCGCGGCGATATACGGGGGATTCGAGACGATGACGTCGAACGGCTCGGTGGCCTCTAGCGCAGCGTACCAATCTCCTTGCCGCCATTGGATGGCGCCGCCCGGGCGCGCCGGGTCGAGCAGCCTGGCGGCATTGCGCGCCGCGACGGTCAGCGCATCGGGGGAGCGATCGACGGCCACGATGCGCGCGTCGGGCCGCGTGCAAGCGATGGCGATGGCGATGGCGCCGCTGCCGGTGCCCAGATCGAGGACTCGCGGGCGAGGCGCCGGTTCGATCGCGGCCAGCACCGTTTCGACGAGCAGTTCCGTTTCGGGACGGGGAATCAAGACCTGCGGCGTGACGTCGAAGATCAGGCCGTAGAACTCGCGCGCGCCGACGATCTGGGCGATCGGCTCGCCGGCAATGCGGCGTGCTTCGAGCGCCCGGTAGCGGGCGATCGCATCGGCGGCAAGCAGCTCGTCCCCGCGCGTGATGAGCTCCGTGCGCCGCCAGCCGAGCGCATGGCCGAGCAAGATACGCGCCTCGAGCGCCGGCAGCGGCGAGGCGTGCAGCAAGGCGCGGGCAGTCGGGGCGAGCGGGGCGGGCGCGGACGGCGCGACGAAATCGGATGTCATGGCAAGGGTGGCGCGGCGCGCCTTCAGTCGGCCTCGCCGAGCGAGGCCAGCAGTTCCGCTTGATGCTCGCTGACGAGGGCCGCAATCAGTTCGTCCAGATCGCCGTCCATGATCGAATCGAGCTTATATAGCGTCAGATTGATGCGGTGGTCGGTGAGGCGCCCTTGTGGGAAGTTGTAAGTGCGGATGCGCTCCGAACGATCGCCCGATCCGATCAGGCTCTTGCGCGTCGCCGCTTCCTTCGCGTGTTGCTCGTGAGCCTGCTTGTCCTTGATCCGTGCCGCGAGCACCTTGAGCGCGCGATCCTTGTTCTTGTGCTGCGAACGATCGTCTTGGCATTCGACGACGATCCCGGTCGGCAAGTGCGTCACGCGCACCGCAGAATCGGTCTTGTTGATGTGCTGGCCGCCCGCGCCCGACGCGCGGAACGTGTCGATGCGCAAGTCCCCCGGATTGATCTCGACTTCGCCGATTTCGTCGGCTTCGGGCATCACCGCCACCGTGCACGCCGAGGTATGGATGCGGCCTTGCGTCTCGGTGGCCGGCACCCGCTGCACCCGGTGCCCGCCCGATTCGAACTTGAGCCGGGAGTAGGCGCCCTGGCCCGCAATGCGCACGATCACTTCCTTGTAGCCGCCAAGATCGGACGCGCTCTCCGACATCATTTCGACCTGCCAGCGCTGCCGTTCGGCATAGCGCAGGTACATCCGCAACAAATCGCCCGCGAACAGCGCCGATTCGTCGCCACCCGTGCCGGCGCGGATTTCGAGGAAGATGTTGCGCTCGTCGTTGGGATCCTTCGGCAACAGCATCTTGCGCAAGTCTTCCGCGAGCTGCGCCATTTTGTCGCGCGATGCGCGCACTTCCTCTTCGGCGAACTCGCGCATCGACGCATCGGCGAGCAGTTCTTGCGCCGTGGCCGAATCGTTGCGAGCCTGGCGCCAAAGTGCATAGTGCTCGACGACCGGACCGATTTCGGCGTGCTCGCGCGTGAGCTTGCGGTACTGATCGAGATTGGCCGTCACGTCGCTGCGGGCAAGGAGATCGTTCAGTTCGGCCAGTCGCGTCGTCAACTGGTCGAGCTTGTGTTGCATGCTCGTTTTCATGTGCGGAGCGAGGCTCCCCGGAAAGAATGTGGAAAAGTCAGATGGCACGGGCCGGATGGCCGCGCCGAGGCGGGGAAGCGCCGCTAATGGCCGGACGGTTCGGACGGTTTGGCGTGATCGTAGAACCCGCCCAGCAAATCGATCAGTTTGGCGCGCTCGTCGCTGCCCGCGCGGTTGAGCGCGTGCGTGGGGCCATGAATCAGCTTGTTGGTTAGCGATTGCGACAGGGCTTCGAGGACGGCCGCGGGATCGTCGCCGCGCGCGAGCAATTTCATTGCGCGCTCGAGTTCGGCGCGGCGCAACTGGTCGGCTTGCGTATGCATGTGACGAATCACGGGCACGACGCTGCGCGCATCGAGCCATTGCATGAACCCTTGCACGCGCGATTCGATGATCGTTTCGGCTTGCGCGACGGCGGCCTGCCGTGATGCGTTGCCTTCGCGCACGATCGCGCCCAAATCGTCGACCGTGTACAGAAAGACGTCTTGCAGCTCGCCCACTTCCGCTTCGATGTCGCGCGGCACGGCCAGATCGACCATGAAGATCGGCCGGCGGCGGCGCGCCTTGACTGCACGCTCGACGGCGCCAAGGCCGATGATCGGCAACGTGGAGGCCGTGCAGGACACGATGATGTCGAATTCGTGCATGCG
This sequence comes from Paraburkholderia sp., assembly GCA_004322045.1. Taxonomy (GTDB): domain Bacteria; phylum Pseudomonadota; class Gammaproteobacteria; order Burkholderiales; family Burkholderiaceae; genus Trinickia. The sequence continues at coordinate 32,818 of SCRN01000044.1, read as the reverse complement.
CGCGGGCAAGTCCGACAGCGGCATGGCCTGGCCGTTGAAGCGGGCGGCCAGCCTCGCGCCGCGTTCGGCCGTCCGGTTCGCGACCACGAGCTCGCGCGGGTTTTGCGCCGCGAAGTGCGTCGCGCACAGCTCGATCATCTCGCCCGCGCCGATGAACAGCACGCGCTGGCTCGAAATCTTGTCGAAGATGCGTTGGGCCAGGCGCACGGCCGCGGCCGCCATCGACACCGACTGAGCGCCCACGGCCGTCGTTCCGCGCACTTCTTTCGCGACGGCGAACGTACGCTGGAACAGCTGATTCAGGTACGTGCCGAGCGCGCCCGCCTCGGAGGCCGAGCGCACCGCCGTCTTCATTTGTCCGAGGATTTGCGTTTCCCCGAGCACCATCGAGTCCAAACCCGATGCAACCCGGAATGCGTGCCGGACGGCTTCCGACTGCGGCAGGGCGTACACGTGCGGCGCGAGCTCGTCCAACGACAAGCCGTGGTAGCTCGACAGCCATTGCAGCGCCGCCTCGCGCGCGGCGCGGTCATGGGTGGCGCAGTACAGTTCGGTGCGGTTGCAGGTGGACAGAATCGCCGCTTCGGGCGGGTTCAAAGCCGCGCGCTCGCGCCATAAGCCTTGGAAAGCGTCGAGCGCCGGTTTGAGCTGTTCGAGCGGAAACGCCACGCGCTCGCGCAAGGCGACAGGCGCAGTGTGGTGATTGATTCCGATCGTGAGCAGTTGCATACGTGGGGGCGAAGGCCGTCGACATGGCGGACGGCGCTGATATTTCAGCCGGTTATTATAACGGTTTAGTTCTATGGCTCGCTGAGCGCGCGCGCCCGGCCGCACGGCGCGCGATGCCCTCCCATCCAACACGGAAAACAAGAGATCGACGATGCGACGTGGCTGTTCCCTTCGCGGCTTGGCGCCGGCCGGCGAAGCAAAACCTGGCGCGGGGCGCGGCTGATGGGCTGGCCGGGCGTGATCGTGCTGGGCCTCGCGGTGGGGCTCGCGGGCTGGTGGCTGCATCCGCTGCGCCGTTCGCGCGGCGCGCGTCTCTCCATTGCCTTGCTAGCTGGCGCGGGCGCCGCCGCGACTGCGAAAATGGCCGGTAACGTGTCCGGCCTATTCCACGACGGCGAGACGCTCGAATGGCCTGTCTGTACGGGCCTTGCGCTGATTGCCGTCGCCGTGACGGTCGGTTTGTCCTCCCGTCGTTGATCCCTGGTGACCTCTATGAACGACCGTCTTCCCGAATCCGCCGCGCACAGCGGTCCCGAGTCACCGATCGGCGGCCGTCTCGCGCGGCTGCGCGAGGCGATGGCGCGCGCCGGATTTGCCGCTTACGTCGTGCCTTCGTCGGATCCGCATCTGTCCGAATACTTGCCGGAACGGTGGCAAGCTCGGCGCTGGTTGTCGGGCTTCACCGGCTCGGCCGGCACCCTCGTCGTCACGGCCGATTGCGCGGGCGTGTGGGCCGACAGCCGGTATTGGGTGCAAGCGCAGGCGCAGTTGGCCGGCACCAGCATCGATCTCATGAAAATGGCGGGCGGCCCGCAGGCGCAAGCGCATGTCGATTGGCTCGCGCAGCGGCTCGCCGCCGGCGAGCGAGTGGGGGTGGACGGCGCGGTGCTGGCGCTCGCAGCCGAACGTACTTTGCGCGATGCGTTGGCTTCGCGCGGGATCGAGCTCGTCACCGGTCTCGACCTGATCGAGCCGATCTGGCACGACCGGCCCGCGCTGCCGGCCAGCCCCGTGTACGAGCACGCGCCGGCGGACGCTTGCGTCGCCCGGGCCGACAAGCTTGCCCTCGTGCGGGCGGCGATGCGCGAGCGCGACGCGCAGTGGCACTTCGTTTCGACGCTCGACGACGTGGCCTGGCTCACGAATTTGCGGGGCGACGATGTCGACTTCAACCCCGTGTTCGTCGCTCATGCGCTGGTAGGGCTCGATGACGCGACGCTTTTCGTGGGCGCCGGCAAGACGCCGCCCGCGATCGTCGAGGCGCTGGCTCGCGACGGCATCCGCGTCGCGCCGTACGAGCAAGCGCGTGCTGCGCTCGCTGCGCTGCCTGCAGGCGCCACGTTGCTGATCGATCCGCGTCGGGTCACCTATGGCGTGCGCGAGGCCGTTGCCGCGAGCGTGCGTGTCGTCGAAGCGATCAATCCGTCTACGCTGGCCAAGGCGCGCAAAACGCCGGAGCAAGCGGAGCGCGTGCGCCTTGCGATGGAGCACGACGGCGCGGCGCTGGCCGAATGCTTCGCTTGGTTCGAAGCGGCGCTCGGGCGGGAAACGATCACGGAGTTGACGATCGACGAGCAGCTCACGGCGGCGCGGGCGCGCCGGCCGGGGTTCATTTCGCCGAGCTTCGCCACGATCGCCGGCTTCAACGGCAACGGCGCGATGCCGCACTATCGCGCGAGCGCCGCCTCGCACGCGAAGATCGAGGGAAACGGGCTGTTGCTGATCGATTCGGGCGGCCAATACGTGACGGGAACGACCGACATCACGCGCGTCGTTCCGGTGGGCGAGGTCAGCGACGCGCAAAAGCGCGATTTCACGATCGTGCTCAAGGGCATGATCGCCTTGTCCCGCGCGCGCTTTCCGCGCGGCATCCGCAGCCCGATGCTCGATGCCATTGCGCGTGCGCCGATTTGGGAAGCCGGCTGCGACTACGGCCACGGCACGGGGCACGGCGTCGGCTATTTCCTCAATGTGCATGAAGGCCCGCAAGTCATTTCCCACCATGCGCAGCCCGACCCGCATACGGCGCTCGAAGAGGGGATGATCACATCGGTCGAGCCGGGCGTGTATCGGCCCGGTCGATGGGGCGTGCGCATCGAAAACCTCGTTTTGAGCCGCGCGGACGGCGAAACCGAGTTCGGCTCGTTTCTCGCCTTCGAAACGCTCACGCTGTGTCCGATCGATACGCGTTGCATCGTGCCTTCACTGCTGCGCGAGGACGAACGTGCGTGGCTCAACGCGTATCACGAGACCGTGCGCGAGCGGGTAGGGCGCCATGTGTCGGGCGACGCCAAGAGCTGGCTCGACACGCGCACGCAGCCGCTCTAGGGCGCCGGGCGATGCGGCGGTCCTTCGCAAGGTCGCTCTCAGGCAATCGTATTGCCGTGCGCGAACTCGCTGACGCAATGACAAAGGAGTTCGCATGACAAAGGAGTTCGCATGAAACCGAAGGTCGTCGTCTTCGATTTCGGCGGGGTGCTCATCGATTGGAACCCCGATTACCTTTATCGCAAGCTGATCGCCGATCCCGGCGAGCGCCGGCGTTTCCTCTCGGAAGTCTGTTCGATGGACTGGGTGGTGCGGCAAGACGGCGGACAGTCGATTGCAAAGGGCACGCAGGAATTAATTGCGCGTTTCCCGCATGAAGCCGAGCGCATCCGCGCGTTCTACGAGCGATGGGAAGAGATGATCGGCGGCGTCATCGATGAGGGTGCGGCGCTCGTCGACCAATTGGACGCCGCCGGTGTCCCGCTATTCGGGCTCACCAACTGGTCGAGCGAAACGTTCCCCTATGCATGGGAGCATTTCGACGTTCTGCGACGGTTTCGCGACATCGTCGTATCGGGCCGCGTGAAACTCGTGAAGCCCGATCCCCGCATTTATGCCGAAACATTTGCATGCATCGAACGGCACCTGCCGGGCATCGCGCCGCACGAGATCGTGTTCATCGACGACAATCCCAAGAACGCGGCCGCAGCCGCGGCGGCCGGCTGGCACGGGGTGCATCACACGAGCGCCGCGGCCACCGAGGCGCAACTGCGCGCGCTCGGTTTCGCGGTAGGGCGCTGAAGGCGGCCGCGCCGCGCCCCGTCGATCAACGCGTGATCGGCTTGTAACGCAAGCGCTTCGGCTTCGCGCCTTCCTCGCCGAGCCGTTTGCGCTTATCGGCTTCGTACTCTTGGTAGTTACCATCGAAGAACACGACTTGCGAGTCGCCTTCGAACGCCATGATGTGCGTGGCGATGCGATCGAGGAACCAGCGATCGTGTGAGATCACCATCACCGAGCCGGCGAATTCGAGCAGCGCATCTTCGAGCGCGCGCAACGTTTCGACATCGAGATCGTTCGACGGCTCGTCGAGCAGCAGCACGTTTCCGCCGGCGATCAGCGTCTTGGCCAAATGCAGACGGCCACGCTCGCCGCCCGACAGGCTGCCGACGTTCTTCTGCTGGTCGGCGCCCTTGAAGTTGAAGCGGCCGATGTAGGCGCGCGACGGCGTTTCATACTTGCCGACCGTCAGCACGTCGGCACCGCCCGAAATTTCCTCGAACACCGTCTTGCTGCCGTCGAGCGCGTCGCGGCTTTGATCGACGTAGGCCAGCTTGACCGTCGGTCCCACGACGATTTCGCCGGAATCGGGCGTTTCGCGGCCCGTCAGCATACGGAACAGCGTCGACTTACCGGCGCCGTTCGGGCCGATGATGCCGACGATCGCCCCGGCGGGCATCTTGAAGCTCAGGTTGTCGATCAGCAAGCGGTCGCCGTAGGCTTTGCTGACGTTCTTGAACTCGATGACTTCGTTGCCGAGCCGATCGCCGACCGGAATGAAGATTTCCGAAGTCTCGTTGCGCTTTTGATAATCCTGGCTCGACAATTCTTCGAAGCGGGCGATACGGGCCTTGGACTTCGCCTGGCGCCCTTTCGGGTTTTGCCGCACCCATTCGAGCTCTTTCTTGATGGCCTTTTGGCGCGCGGATTCCGACGCTTCTTCCTGCTTCAGGCGGTCTTCCTTCTGATCGAGCCAACTGCTGTAATTGCCCTTCCAGGGGATGCCGTGGCCGCGATCGAGTTCGAGAATCCACTCGGCGGCGTTATCGAGGAAGTAGCGATCGTGCGTGACGGCCACGACCGTGCCGGGAAAGCGCGTCAAAAACTGCTCGAGCCACTCGACCGATTCGGCGTCGAGGTGGTTGGTGGGCTCGTCGAGGAGCAGCATGTCGGGTTTTTCGAGCAGCAGCTTGCACAGCGCGACGCGGCGCTTTTCGCCGCCCGACAGATGGGCGACCTTGGCGTCCCACGGCGGCAGGCGCAGCGCATCGGCGGCCACTTCGAGCTGCTGCTCGGGGCTGCCGCCGTCGGCCGCGGCGAGAATCGCCTCGTACTTGGCTTGCTCGGCGGCAAGCGCGTCGAAGTCGGCATCGGGTTCGGCGTAGGCCGCATAAATTTCGTCGAGCTTCTTCTGCGCTTGAAAGACATCGCCGAGGCCTTCCTCGACGGCTTCGCGCACCGTCTTCTCGGGATCGAGTTGCGGCTCCTGCGGCAGATAGCCGATGTTCAGGTTCGGCATCGGCGTGGCTTCGCCTTCGATGTCGCGATCGACGCCGGCCATGATGCGAATGAGCGTTGACTTGCCCGAGCCGTTCAGGCCGAGCACGCCGATCTTTGCGCCGGGGAAGAAGGACAAGGAGATGTCCTTCAAAATCTGGCGCTTGGGCGGCACGATCTTGCCGACCCGGTTCATGGTGAAGACGTATTGAGCCATGTGCGTGAATGAACGAGCTTAGACGCCGCTTTCGCTGACGAAGCGGCGTATCGGTGAATGAAGGTGAAACCGGAAATGAAACGGGGAAGCGTCACCGCTTGCAACGCGTCATTTTAGCAACCGCGCTGCGTGCTTGCGGCGGCGCGCGCGCTCATCGCTGAAAATGCGCTGCGCGGGGCGCGCGGTTCGCCGTCAATGGGGCACGCCGCGGGCGCGCTGTGCGGGCTCGGCGGATCGGCTCGCTGCGCCCTCCATGAACAGCGCCACCATCTGCGTGAACTCGTCGCGTAGCGCGAGGGTCGGCTCGATCAGCCAGCGCATGAGCGTGCCCAGATAGAGGTGGTGAAACCACGTGGTCAGTTGCGTCGCGGAAAATCGGTCGCCGATATCGCCCGCCGCTTGCGCGTCGACGATCAGCGCATGCCACAGGCGGGCAATGTCACCACGGTCCGAGGAGGGCGGTTCCGGTTGCGGCGGAGCATCGCCCATCGAGAGAAACCGGTGGCGCAGATAGGCTGCGAGGTGCGCCGGGTGCCGCTGACACCAATCGGCCGAGGCGTCGAGTTCGATCGACACGCGTTCCGCGAAGCCGTGCCGACGCTTCAGTTCGGGCAGCAGCCGTTCGAGATCGCGCTTGAGCTCCGCTTCGAGCCAGTGCGCGAGCAACGCTTCCTTGGTCGGAAAGTGGTTGTACAGCGTCCGCTTGGCCACGTCCGCCTCGAGCGCGATTTGCTCCATCGTGACGCTCGGATAAGGTTGCGTCTCGAACAGGCGCCCGGCTACGCCCACGAGATGGGCGACCATCTGTTGACGCTTGCGCTCGCGGCGTCCCGGCTCTTCGACCAATGTCATGCTACGTTTCTCTGAAAAAATGCACGATGTGCATTAATATACGTCGTATGCTTATCCGACAGGAGCGGCCTGCGACAAGCGGGGCCCACGACAAACCATGGAATTTACCGTAGCGACGTATGGAACAGAAGGCGATACGCGCCCGCTGGCAGCGCTTTGCCGGGCGCTGATCGACGCGGGACACCGGGCGCACTTGTTGGCCGACCGCTCGACATTGCATGCGGCCGAGGTCCTGGGCGTGCCGTGCTCGCCGCTCGCCGGCGACATCAAGCGCGCATTGGAACCGGGCGCGGCGCTCGGTGCGATCGTCGGCAAACGCAGCGGCGCGCAAGCGACGGCCAAAGCGCTTGCGGCTATCGCGAACGCCAACACGCACGCTTGGATGGCGCAAGTCAAAGCCGCGGCCGAAGACAGCGACGCCATCATCGTTTCGGCGCTGGCGTCGTTCGTGGGTTTATCGGTGGCCGAGCATTTTCGCATTCCCGCGATCGGCGCGTCGATGATCCCGATCACGCCGACACGGGCGTTCGCCTCGCCGTTCTTGCCGCCGGGCATCGTGCCCGGCTGGCTCAATCGGGCGAGCCATACGTTCGTCAACAATATGATCTGGCGCGCGTTCCGCCAGGCGACGAACGCCGCGCGCGTCGACGTCTGCAAGCTCGCTCCGCGCCAGCGTAACTGGACCGATCATCCGATGCTGTACGGGGTCTCACGAGCGCTGCTGCCGCGGCCGGCCGATTGGTCCGAGCACGCGCGCGTCTGCGGGCAGTGGTCGATGCCGGCCGGCCCGAACGCCACGGGCGGGCCATCGGATTGGAACCCGCCCGCATCGCTTGCCGCGTTTCTCGATGCCGGAGCGCCGCCGATATATGTCGGCTTCGGCAGCATGGCTGGCTTCGATCGTGAGCGAATGGTGCGCGCGTTGATCGAGGCGATCGGCGGGCGTCGTGCGTTGTTTTATCCGGGCTGGAGCGGCGTCGAAGGCTCGGCGTTGCCGTCCAATTTCTTGACCATCGGCGATACGCCGCATGCTTGGCTCTTTCCGCGGGTGTCGCTCGTCATTCACCACGGCGGCGCGGGAACGACGCATTCGGCCACGCGCGCGGGCGCGCCTTCGGTCGTCGTGCCCTTCGCGGGCGATCAGTTCTTTTGGGCGCAGCGGCTTTATCGGCTAGGCGCGGCTGCAGCGCCGGTGGACGGCAAGGCCGTCGATTCGAAGGGGCTGGCTCGCGCGATCGAGTTTGCGCTGCAACCGGCTACGCGTGCCCGCGTCGTCGAACTGGGCGCGGCGATGCGAGAGGAAGACGGATTGGGCGCGGCGGTGTCGGCGATCGAGCGGTGGACGGCAGCGGGGCTCGAGTTGAGAAGCGTGGGGATTTGTCCGGTGAGCGCCGGTGCGTAGGGGTGGTCTAGATACTACGGAACGTAGATGCAAATGACCGGGATGGCTCGCACGGGCGCTTCGCTACCGCCCGGCGAAAGCGCGGCATCGAGATCGATCTCTCGACGTCGTTGGTCAGCGGCTACAGCACGGCGAGCGGCAAGCATGTTTTGCGTTACCGCCGCGCCGCTCCGCGCCGGCTCGGGTGGGCCTTGCTCAAACGTTAAACGTTGAACAAGAAGTTCATTACGTCGCCGTCATGCACGACGTATTCCTTGCCTTCGGCACGCATCTTCCCGGCTTCCTTCGCGCCTTGCTCGCCCTTGTACGCGACAAAGTCGTCGAACGAGATCGTCTGCGCGCGGATAAAGCCGCGCTCGAAATCGGTATGGATCACACCCGCTGCTTGCGGCGCCGTGTCGCCGATGTGGATCGTCCACGCGCGCACTTCCTTCACACCCGCCGTGAAGTATGTTTGCAAGCCGAGCAGTTTGAAGCCCGCGCGGATCACGCGGTTCAAGCCCGGCTCGTCCATGCCCATATCGGCCAGGAACACTTCTTTGTCTTCGTCGGCCAGATCGGCGATCTCCGCCTCGATCGCAGCGCACACTGCAACCACGGGCGACTTTTCCGCTTCGGCATACTGGCGCACGGCGTCAAGGTGCGCATTGTTCTCGAAACCGTCCTCCTTCACGTTCGCCACGTACATCGTGGGCTTGGCCGTGATGAGACAGAACGGCTTGAGCAGCGCGGCTTCGTCGTCCGACAGATCGAGCGCGCGGATCGGCTTGGCAGTGTCCAGTTGCGCGCGCGCTTTCTCCAGGACGGCGGCGAGCTTGACGGCTTCCTTGTCGTTGCCCGACTTCGCGGCCTTCGCGTAGCGCGTGAGGGCTTTCTCGACCGTGGCCAAATCGGCTAGTGCAAGCTCGGTATTGATGACCTCGATGTCCGACAGCGGGTCGACCTTGCCAGCCACGTGGATGACGTTCTCGTCTTCGAAGCAGCGCACGACGTGCGTGATCGCGTCCGTCTCGCGGATGTTCGCGAGGAACTGATTGCCGAGGCCTTCGCCCTTGCTCGCGCCCGCGACGAGCCCCGCAATGTCGACGAACTCGACCACGGCCGGCACGACACGCTCGGGCTTGACGATTTCCGACAGCGCGTCGAGCCGCGCGTCAGGCACTTCGACCACGCCGACATTCGGCTCGATCGTGCAGAACGGATAGTTCTCGGCGGCGATGCCCGCTTTGGTCAGCGCGTTGAACAGGGTGGACTTGCCGACGTTGGGCAAGCCGACGATGCCGCATTTGAGGCTCATGGAAAACCTTTGTATATCAAGCGTTTGCGGCTGATGCGCTCGGGGCGGTACGTGCCGGCGGGCAGCACCGCGCTAGCCGCAAGGTGAATTCGGAGCAGCGATGACAGCGTACGAATCGGACGCATGGGCGCAACGATCTCGCGCCGATCTCGCAATCGAAAGATGGCAATTGTAACCTTTTCGGGAGCCTGAATTGGCAGCGGTATCGGCCGCCCTCCGCCGCGCATGATCGCGCGGCGATCGCATCAAACGCATCGGAAACCGTAAGTCGCGCGCCACACGAAGGCCATTCTTTGGCGGTATCTTTTACGGTCGTCATCGCCCTCCGACGTCAACTTTGCCGATGCTCCCATGATGTGAGTACATGCGCGCGATTCGACGCGTTGTATAGCGTTGCGCCTCGGCTTGGCCGGTCACGAAACGGCAGTGCCGATGCTAAACTGGGGCCGCGTGCACTCGAAGGAGGCACCCATTGTCTTTCAACATGGGCCCGGCATGCAGGGAATCGGCGACCAAACGCCAAACACTCGACCTACGCCGCAACGCTTCTTTCTCAAGCGTGTGCGGTTCGATTTGTCGACCCCGCGCGTGATCGTTGCGGGGTCGCTCGTCATCGCGGCATTCATGATGGGTTTGTGCGGCGTCGTCTTGTATCAGGCGCGCGTGGACGCGCTCGACCACGCGCGCGACACGGCGCGCAATATCGCGCTGATTGCCGAGCGCGACATCGAGCGTAACTTCGAGTTGTACGCGCTCTCGCTGCAGGCGGTCATCGAGGGAATCCACAATCCCGAAGTCATGGGCGCGTCGCCCACGCTGCGACACGCGGCGCTATTCGACCGCGCCACTACGGCCAGCTACCTCGGCTCCATTTTGGTGCTCGACGAGACCGGGCATGTCAAATTGGATTCGCTTACCGATCAGCCGGTCACGACGAGCTTCGCGGATCGACGGTACTTCACGGTTCATCGCGACCGCCCAGATGTCGGCCTATTCGTGAGCGATCCTTATTACTCCCGGCTGCGCGCGGGCTCGCCGAGCATTGCCTTGAGCCGCCGTATCTCCAAGCCCGACGGATCGTTCGGCGGTGTCGCAATGGTGGCGGTTCGCCTCGATTATTTCCACGAACTGTTTTCGGGGCTCTCGCTCGGTCCGCATGGCGCCATTGCACTGATCGGCCACGATGGGGTCCTGATCATGCGTCAGCCGTACGGGGCGGAAGTCATCGGGCGCAACATCAGTCAAGCGAGCACGTTCAAACGTTTCATGTCGGCGCCCGAAGGCAGCTTCACCGACAAATCGACGATCGACGGCGTGGGCAGGCTCTACTATTTCAAGCATCTGAGCAACCTGGGACTCATCATCATGGTCGCGGCGGCGGAGTCGGACATTTACGCCACGTGGAGCCGGCGCACGCTCGTGATCGGATCGCTGATGGCCACATTCGCCGTGGCGTTCGTCGCGCTCGCGCTGGTCCTCGCCGCGCAACTGCGGCGACGGATGCGCGCCGAGAGCGAGCTCGCCCTGCTGGCACGCACCGATGGGCTCACGGGCTTGAACAACCGGCGCACGCTCGGCGAGATTCTGGATCACGAATGGCGTCGCGCACGGCGCACGCGCAGCATCTTTTCGCTGCTGTTCGTCGACGTCGACCGCTTCAAAGCTTACAACGACATCTACGGACACCAGGCCGGCGACGATGTGCTCGCCGCGGTCGCCGAGTGTATCGGCGAGAACCTGCGCAGGCCGGGCGACAGCGCGGCGCGCTACGGCGGGGAAGAATTCCTGATCGTGCTGCCCGACACGCCGCCGCAGGGGGCCGCGGTGATCGCCGAGCGCATCCGCCTCGCCATCTGCGACCTGCATATCGAACACGCAGAAAGCGAATTCGGCTGCGTGACGGCAAGCATCGGCGCCGCGGCGTGGATGCCCGAGGATGACGGCGACGTGACCTCGGTGATCAGTGCTGCCGACCAGGCGCTTTACGCCTCCAAAGCGGCCGGGCGGAACAAGGTGACGTTCCTCGGTCGGCAACCGGCGCATGCGCCCTTCGAAGGCGCCACCGGATAGGCGCACGGCCGCCCGTGGCTGGATTTGCCCCAAGTTTGTCCCTCATTGCCGTTTTCAGCTTCGCACACTTATCCGAGAATGCGCTGACGGATGTGAGACCTTCTTCATCGCTTCGGGGCACCAATCATGAAATTCATCGAAAGCCGTGCATTCACCGCGGCGCGCGCGTGGGGCGCGCTGGACATCGCCAACATGAACGGCATCACGGTCCGCTTGCATTGGACCGACAGACCGTACGAATGGCACGTGAACGACGGCGAAGAGGTCTTCGCTGTGATGGACGGACAAGTGCGCATGGATTACCGCGAAGATGGCCAAACTCGCTCCGTCGTGATGAATACGGGAGACATCTTTTTCGCCACCGTAGGCGCCGAGCATGTTGCGCATCCGATCGGGCAAGCGCGCGTGCTCGTCATCGAGAAAGAAGGCAGCATCTAAGGCAAGCGCGCCGGCCCGCTGGTTGCGCGAGGGGCTCACGAACGTTACGGCGGGCGCTGGCCGGTACGCCGGCGCGCCGGCACGCTGCGGCGAACCGGCGCACGGCAACCCGAAGGCGCTCTGTGCGAACGCAGGCGCGCGGCTATAATCGGCGCCTATGATCGCCCATCATCAGACGTTCCATGTTGCCGTCGTCGGCGGCGGCCTCGTCGGCAAAAGCACCGCGCTGGCCCTCGCGCAAGCGGGGCTGCGCGTCGCGCTCGTCGCGCAGCCGGCCGCCCCGCGTCCCGCCGATGTGCCGTTCGACGCGCGCATCTATGCGCTTTCGGCTAGCTCGCAGGCGCTGCTCGAGCGGCTGCGCATCTGGCAAGCGCTCGATCACGATCGCCTCGCGCCCGTCTACGACATGCGCGTGTTCGGCGATGCACTGGCCGAACTGCACTTTTCCGCCTTTCAAGCCGCCGTGCCGCAACTGGCATGGATCGTCGAGTCGTCGCTGATCGAGCATGCGCTCGATGCCGCGCTGCGTTTCCAGCCGCACGTGAGTTGGTTCGACACGCGTGCACAAGGTCTCGACATCAAGCCCGATTGCGCTTGCCTCGCCTTGTCGAGCGGCCAAGTGTTGGAGGCGGATCTCATCGTCGGCGCGGATGGGGCGCATTCTTGGGTCCGGGCGCAAATGGGGGCGCAGGTGAAGCGGCGCGACTACCGGCAAACCGGCGTGGTCGCCAACTTCAAAGCCGAGAAAGCGCATGGCGAAACCGCATACCAGTGGTTCGTCGACGGCGAGATCGTCGCGCTGCTGCCGCTGCCCGATTCTCATGTTTCACTGGTTTGGTCGGCCCGCACCGAGCATGCGCGCGAGTTGCTCGCACTTGCGCCGCAGCAGCTTGCGGCAGCCGTCGAACAGGTCACGCACGGCCGCCTCGGGGCGCTCGAATGCGTCGGCGCCGCGCATGGCTTTCCGCTTGGGCTGCAATCGGTCGACCGGCTGGTCGCGCCGCGCGTTGCGCTGATCGGCGATGCTGCGCATTTGATTCACCCGTTGGCAGGCCAAGGGATGAACTTGGGGCTGAGAGACGCAGCCGAACTCGTGCACGCATTGGCGAATAAGGAACCGTTTCGCGACCTTGGCGACCTCGTGCTATTGCGCCGCTACGAACGCGCACGGCGCGAAGACATCGGCGCATTGACGGTCGCGACCGACGGCTTGCAGCGCCTTTTTTCCGTCCCCGGCACGCTCGCGCGCTCGCTGCGCAACGCAGGCATGGCGCTCGTGGGCGCACAGCCGCTCGTCAAGCGCTGGCTAGTCTCCGCCGCGCTCGGATAGCGCTCGGAGTATCTCGATCGGCGCGGGCGGAATGCGCTGCCACGCCGCATCGCAACCCCTTCACGCGCCCGCCGGTGCAAACCGGCGCGGCGCCGGCACTTCAAGGAATCGCCACCATGCACATCGCCAAGAGAATCGCAGCCGCCGCGGCGCTCGCCGCCGCCGCCGCGCTCGGCTGCACCGCTCAGGCCGATCAAACGACGGACAAGCTGAAGGCGACGCTGCAATCGCGTCTGCCGGAAATCCCAATCAAGAGCATCTCGAAAGCGCCCATCGCCGGCTTGTATGAAGTCAATCTCGGCACGCAGATGGTCTATACGGACGCCAGCGGCGATTACGTGATCGCGGGCGATCTCGTCGATACGAAGACGCGCAGCAATCTGAGCGAGGCGCACTTGGCCGATCTGAACAAAGTCGACTTCGCCAGCTTGCCGCTCGATCATGCGGTGAAAGTCGTCAAGGGCAACGGCAGCCGCCGCATCGCCGTGTTCTCCGATCCCAACTGCCCGTACTGCAAGCAGCTCGAGACGACGCTCAAGTCGGTCGACAACGTTACCGTCTACACCTTCCTGTATCCGGTGCTGTCGCCGGACTCGGTGGCGAAGTCAAAGGCGATTTGGTGCTCGCCCGACCGTGCCAAGACGTGGGAGTCGTGGATGCTCGATCGCCGAGCGCCCGCGAGCGCGGCGGCCAATTGCGACACGACGGCGCTCGAGAAGAACCTCGCGCTCGGACGCGGACTGAACGTGACGGGCACGCCGACGGTGATCTTGCCCGATGGCCGGCGCCTGCCCGGCGCGGTGTCGGCCACCGAGTTAAACAGCGCGTTGGCCAGCGCGCATTGAGTCCATCGCGCACTGCGCAACCCCTTCCATTCGAGACTTCGCGCCGCCCGATGAAGCCTATTCGCTACGCCATCGTTCCCAAGCATCCTGCCGCTCATCTGTTCGAAGTGACGCTGACGCTGGCCGATCCCGATCCGGCCGGGCAGCGCTTCTCGCTGCCGACATGGATTCCCGGCAGCTACCTCGTGCGGGAATTCGCGCGCAACATCGTGACGGTCAGCGCGTTCAACGAAACCGGCCGCAAGGTTCGCATCGAGAAGACGGACAAGCAGACTTGGCAAGCGGCTCCGGTGAAGAGCGGCGCACTGACGCTGCGCTACGAGGTCTACGCTTGGGATATGTCCGTGCGCACGGCGCATTTGGACGAGCGCACGGGCTTTTTCAACGGGACGAGCGTGTTCTTGCTGCCGGCCGGCCGCGAGCAAGCCGCTTGCATCGTCGACATTCAAAAGCCCGCCGGAACCGCATATCGCGAATGGCGCGTGGCCACGGCGCTGCCGGAGGCGCGCGGCACCAAGCGCTATGGCTTCGGCGAATACCGGGCGCAAGATTACGATGAGCTCGTCGATCACCCGGTGACGCTCGGGCATTTCGCGCTGGCGACGTTCAAGGCGCATGGCGTGCCGCACGATGTGGTCATCGCCGGACGCACCGTGTCGGTGGATATGGCGCGGCTCGCGGCCGATCTCAAACGCATCTGCGAAACGCAAATTGCCTTGTTCGAGCCGCGCACGAAAAAAGCGCCTGTCGATCGTTATGTCTTCATGACGCAAGTGGTCAGCGACGGTTACGGCGGGCTCGAGCATCGCGCTTCGACCGCGCTGATTTGCAATCGCACCGATTTGCCCGTCCTGGGGCGCCCCGAGGCGTCGGAGGCTTACCGGACCTATCTCGGCTTGTGCAGCCACGAGTACTTCCATACGTGGAACGTCAAACGCATCAAGCCGGCGGCGTTCGCCCCGTACGATCTGTCGCGCGAAAACTATACGTCGCTGCTGTGGTTGTTCGAGGGCTTCACCTCGTACTACGACGATTTGATGCTCGTGCGCAGCGGTGCGATCACCGAAGCCGACTACTTCACGCTCGTCGGCAAGACCGTCGGCAGCGTGCTGCGCTGTAGCGGGCGGCTCAAGCAGAGCGTCGCGGAAAGCTCGTTCGACGCTTGGATCAAGTACTACCGGCAAGACGAGAACGGGCCCAATGCGATCGTCAGTTATTACCAGAAGGGCTCGCTCGTTGCGCTCGCATTCGATTTGGCGATCCGTGCGCGCACCGATCATCGCAAGTCGCTCGACGACGTCATGCGGCTGCTTTGGCAACGGTACGGCCGCCGGTTCTACAACGGCAACATGACCGGCGTCGGCGAAGGCGAAGTGGAGACGCTGATCGCCGAAGCGACAGGCGTGGAGCTCGGTCAGCTGTTTCATGAAGCGGTGTACGGTACGCGCGATTTGCCGCTGGACGAGCTGCTCTCGCCGTTCGGCGTCGCCCTCGAACCGCAGATGGGCGCCGCGAACGGCAAGAACGGAGCCGATGGCAAGCCCTCGCTCGGCGTGCGGGTGCGTGCGAGCGGGGCGGATTGCACGCTGACCGCCGTCCATGACGGCAGCGCCGCACAGAAGGCCGGATTGTCGGCCGGCGACGTGCTGGTTGCCGTCGACGGGCTGCGGGTGACGGGCTCGAACCTCGACACCTTGCTCGGCCGTTATTTGCCGGGTGCGGTGGTCGAGATCCATGCGTTCCGGCGCGACGAGCTGCTGCTGACGCGCGTCAAGCTCGATCCGCCCGAGGTGACGCGCTATCGGCTGGTTCCCGGCGTTCAGAAGCGCGGCGCCCCGATGCGCCGGGCCCGCGAGCGCTGGCTGCGCGGCTGATCGTTCCATCCTTGCAACGATCCTTCGTTGCAAGGCTACTTTTTCCGGGTCGGGACAATCACGACAATGGCTCCACTCGCGCAACGATGCGCAACCCCACCCGGAGCCTGACATGACCACGATCCTTCAACTGAATTCGGCGGCGCGTTCGCAAGGCGCCAACTCGACGCTGCTCGCCAATGAATTGACGGCCAAGCTGCACCAATCGAGCGGCGGCGCGAAGCTCGTCGTGCGCGATTTGCTGGCCGATGCGCTGCCTCACCTGGACGACGCCGTGCTGGGCGCGTTCTTCACGCCGGCGGAGCAGCGCTCGCCGGAGCAAGCCGCGATCGTCGCGCGCAGCGATGCATTGATCGCCGAGTTGCAAGCGGCGGACTTGATCGTGATCGGTGCGCCGATGTACAACTTCGGTATTTCCTCGCAGTTGAAGACCTACTTCGACTGGATTGCGCGCGCCGGCGTGACGTTCCGCTATACGGAGAACGGTCCGGAAGGGCTCGTGAAAGGGAAGAAGGCTTATATCGTGTCGGCGCGCGGCGGACGGTACGTCGGCACCCCGCACGATAGCCAAACGCCGCATATCAAAGCGTTTCTCGGGCTGATCGGAATCACGGACGTGGAATTCATCTATGCCGAAGGCTTGAATCTCGGCCCGGACGCTGCGAACGCGGCGCTCACGGCGGCTCGTGAAGCGATTGCGGCGGCCGCCTAACCGATTCGCGACCTCGATTTCGAGCGCGGTGCAAAACCGTCGCGCTGCCTGCGGGTGGCGCGACGGTTTTTGACGCTTGGGCTATCAGGTATCGACCTTGGCCCTGCCCTTAGCCATCGACCGTTGCGGGCAGCCGCCAGTCGATCGGCGAGCGACCGTTCGCTTCGAGATACTCGTTCGCGAGCCGGAAGTGCCCACAGCCCAGAAAGCCGCGATGCGCCGACAACGGTGACGGATGCGGGGCTTCGAGCACGCAGTGCGGCCGCGCGTCGAGCAGCGCGCGCTTGGCTTGGGCGTGGGCGCCCCAGAGCATGAAGACGAGATGCTCGTGCCGATGCGCGAGTTCGCGGATCAGCGTATCGGTGCAGGCCTCCCAGCCGCGCTTGGCGTGACTGGCCGCTTTGCCTTGCTCCACCGTCAGCACGGTGTTGAGCAGCAAGACGCCTTGACGAGCCCAGGCATCGAGGCAGCCGTGAGAGGGCATCTCATGGCCGAATTCCGCCGTGATTTCCTTGAAGATATTGCGCAGCGACGGCGGCGGCCGCACGGGCGCGGGCACGGAAAACGCCAGGCCGTGCGCTTGCGGATGGCCTTTGTCGTCGCCGTGGTAGGGATCTTGACCCACGACGACGACTTTGACGTCGTCAGGCCCCGTCAGCCGCAGCGCGCGGAAGACTTCGGTCGGGTAGACGGTTTTGCCGGCGGCGATTTGGGCGTCGACGAAGCTGCAGAGCGGCCGATAGGCGGGACTGTCGATGAACGAGCGCAAGTGTTCGCGCCAGCCGCGCGGCAATGCGTCGAACTGCGATTCGAGCGGCGCGCAGAGTCCAGCAGAGAATCCTTGCGCTTCGAGCGGTTGCAGTCCTTCAGCGCGTCGCACGGTGCTCGGCGGCTCAGATGCGGCACACGGCTCACTGGCCTCACGAACCTCACTCGCCAGTCCCGCGGCCGTCGACAGCTCGATCTCGTCCGCGCCGTCGCTCGCCGTATCGAACAGCGTCCCTTGAGCCGCGTCGTTCGCAGCGCTCGCGCGTGCTCGCGCTCGTGCCGGTTTCGACTTCACGGGGCACACAACCGGTAACCTCGCTGCGCCTTATTGACGTTTTCCGGCGCGAGGCCAGGGACTTTGGCAGAGAGCGCGCTCGTCAGCGCATGCAATGCGCGTTCGTCGCCGCTCAGCAGTTCGAGCTCGATCTCGCTGAGCGCTTCGCGCCGGGCTTCTCCGCTCACCGTGGCCGTCACTGCACCGCGATCGATCGCGGCCTCGATCCGCGCGCCGTCGAACTCCAATCGCCAAAGGCGCCGTACGAACGACGTGCGAAAGCGCTCCGTGAGTTCCGCTCGCGCGGCGCGCAATGCCGCGAGCGCGGCCTCGTCGTCGCATGCGGCGGCCAGCGCGTCGAAATCGAGCGCTTCGTTCGTAACGGGCGTCTCCCATTCATGGCGGCTATGCAAACCGCCTTGTGCCGTCCCCGCCGCCTTGAGCGTCTGCAACCAGCCATCGGGCGTCTTGCGTAGGCGCAGCGCGATCTTCGCGCGAGCCAGCGCGAGCGAAGGCGTGTCGAAGTAGAGGTTCGTCAGCGGCACGTCGCGCCCCGGAGCGCGAGCCAGGTCGGTGAAGAACCGATCCGCTGCGTCGGCTTGCTCGGGCGGCAGCGCCAGTTTGATTTCGCGTTCGATACCCATGTGCGTGATCGTAGAGAAGGGCGAGCGAGACGCCGCAATCAGAAAAACATCTGCGCGAGCGCGGCGCCCGGATCGTCGGCGCGCATGAAGGCTTCGCCGACGAGAAACGTATGAACCGCGTTCGCGCGCATGCGCTCGACATCGGCTCTTGCCAAGATCCCCGATTCGGTGACGACGATCCGATCCTCGGGCAGTGCATCGAGCATGCCGAGTGTTGTATCGAGCGACGTTTCGAACGTGCGCAGATTGCGGTTGTTGATGCCGATGAGCGGCGTCTTGAGCGTCAGCGCTTGGGCGAGTTCGTTGCGGTCATGCACTTCGACGAGGACGGCCAGCCCGAGCGAATGGGCGAAGGCTTCGAGCTCTTGCATCTGCGCGAGCGGGAGCGCCGCGGCAATGAGCAAGATCGCATCGGCGCCCATGGCGCGCGCTTCGACGATCTGATACGGATCGATGATGAAGTCCTTGCGCAGCACGGGCAGTGCGCAGGCGGCGCGGGCCTCTTCAAGATAGGCGGCGCTGCCTTGGAAGAACTGGACGTCGGTCAGCACCGAAAGGCAGGCCGCACCGCCTCGTTGATAGGAACGCGCGATCTCTGCCGGCACGAAATGCTCGCGCAACACGCCTTTGGAGGGGCTCGCCTTCTTCACCTCGGCGATGACGGCGGGCTGGCCGGCCTCATGCTTGGCGCGCAGCGCGCCCACGAAATCGCGCAAGTCGCGGGCCGACGCTTCGAGACGAAGCTCCTCCAGCGGCGCACTCAACTGGGCCGCACGCACTTCCTCGCGTTTGACGGCGATGATCCGTTCGAGAATGTCGCTCATGGACGAAGCCCTTTTTCGATGCCTGATGATGTGGTTATTGCTTGAACTGCTGGGTAAAGCGCGCAAGCTCGTCGACCTTTTCTCGCGCGCGGCCCGTTGCAATCGTTTCGCGTGCAACTTCGATGCCGTCGGCGATCGACGCGACGATATTGGCCGCGTAAAGCGCCGTCCCCGCGTTGAGCGTCACGATTTCACGCGCGACGCCGGGTCGGTTTTCGAGCGCTTGCAACAGCATGGTTTTCGATTCGTTGGCATCTTGCACTTTCAGCGAACGATTCGACACCATCTGCAGGCCGAAATCCTCAGGGTGAATTTCGTACTCGTGAATCTGCCCATCGCGCAGTTCGCCCACGAGCGTGGCGGCCCCGAGCGATACCTCGTCCATGCCGTCCTTGCCATAGACGACGAGCACGTGGTTCGCACCGAGGCGCTGCATCACGCGCACCTGGATGCCCACGAGATCGGGATGAAAGACGCCCATCAACTGATTGGGCGCACCGGCCGGATTCGTGAGCGGCCCGAGGATATTGAAGATCGTGCGGATGCCGAGTTCACGCCGCACCGGCGCAATGTTCTTCATGGCCGGGTGGTGGTTGGGGGCGAACATGAAGCCCATCCCCGTCTCCGCGATCGACGCGGCGACTTGTTCCGGTTGCAGATCGATGTTCACGCCGAGCGCTTCGAGCACGTCCGCGCTCCCCGATTTGCTCGAAACGCCACGGCCGCCGTGCTTCGCGACTTTCGCGCCTGCCGCGGCCGCGACGAACATCGTCGCGGTCGAAATGTTGAACGTGTTCGCGCCGTCGCCCCCGGTGCCGACGATGTCGACGAAGTTGGCGTTGTCTTGCACCTGGACATGACGCGCGAATTCGCGCATCACCGTGGCCGCCGCCGCGATCTCGCCGATCGTTTCCTTCTTCACCCTTAGGCCCGTGATGATCGCAGCCGCCATCACGGGCGACATGTCGCCACGCATGATGAGCCGCATCAAGTGCAGCATCTCGTCGTGAAAGATCTCGCGATGCTCGATCGTGCGCTGCAGTGCTTCTTGCGGTGTAATGGTCATGGGCTCGCCTCTATCCGTTGGTCGGACCGTGCTTAGCGATGGGTGAATCGCGCTTCGGGCTTCGTGGTTCATGAATCCTAATTCGTGCGGACGCGGCACGCTCATGCGCTGTGCGCGGCCTCGGCGGTGGACGACGCTTTCGATCCCTTCAGAAAGTTCTCGAGCAGGGCATGGCCATGCTCGGAAAGGATCGATTCGGGGTGGAACTGCACGCCTTCGACGGGCAACGTCTTGTGGCGCACGCCCATGATTTCGCCGTCGTCGGTCCAGGCCGAGATTTCCAAACAGTCGGGCAGCGACTCGCGTTCGATCGCGAGCGAGTGGTAGCGCGTCACGTCGAAATGCTTCGGCAGGTTCGCGAATACCCCCTTGCCGTCCGTTTCGATACGGCTCACCTTGCCGTGCATGATCGTTTGCGCGCGCACGACCCGCCCGCCGAACACCTCGCCGATCGCCTGATGGCCCAGGCAGACGCCGAGGATCGGAATACGCCCTGCGAATCGGCGCAGCACGTCGAGCGTGATGCCCGCGTTTTGCGGATTGCTCGGCCCGGGCGATAAGCAGATGTGATCGGGCTTCATCGCCTCGATCTCGTCCAGCGTGATTTCGTCGTTGCGATAGGTGCGCACCTCCTCGCCGAGTTCGCCGAAGTACTGCACGAGGTTGTAGGTGAACGAATCGTAGTTGTCGATCATCAGCAGCATGATGTGTCTCCGCGCTTTCAAGGAAGCGCCCGGCCGCCCAAGTTGGCTTCGCCCCTTGGGGACCTGGCGCTCAGGCGACAGGTAAGGGGCGTTTCAGAAATCGCTATCGAGGCCGTCTTGCACTTGCTCGGCCGCGCGCAGCACGGCGCGCGCCTTGTTCTCCGTTTCCTGCCATTCGGATTCGGGCACCGAGTCGGCGACGACGCCCGCCGCTGCCTGCACGTACAAATTGCCGTTATGGATGAGTCCGGTGCGAATCGCGATCGCAAGATCCATCTCGCCCGAGAACGAAAGATAGCCCACGGCGCCACCGTATAGGCCGCGCTTGACTGGTTCGAGCTCGTCGATGAGTTCCATCGCACGGACCTTCGGCGCACCCGAGAGCGTGCCGGCCGGGAATGTCGCACGCAGCACGTCGAAGTTCGTCATGCCGGGTTTGAGCTTGCCCTCGACCGAGCTGACGATGTGTTGCACGTGCGAGTACTTCTCGATGACCATCTTGTCGGTCACGGCGACCGAACCCGTCTGCGCGATGCGGCCCACGTCGTTGCGTGCGAGGTCGATCAGCATGACGTGTTCGGCGATCTCTTTCGGATCGTTCAGCAGTTCGGTCGCGAGTTCGGCATCGCGCTCGGGCGTGTTGCCGCGCGGACGCGTGCCCGCGAGCGGCCGAATCGTCACGATGCGGTCCTCACCGCGCTTTTCCTGCCGCACGAGGATTTCGGGCGATGCGCCGATCACGTGAAATTCGCCGAAGTTGTAGTAGTACATGTACGGCGACGGATTGAGCGAACGCAGTGCGCGATAGAGCGACAGTGGATTGTCGCGATACGGCTTGATGAGACGTTGCCCGACCTGCACCTGCATGAGTTCGCCCGCGGCGATGTATTCCTTCGCACGGCGCACGGCGTTCAGGTAATCGTCGCGCTCAAACTCGCGGTAGGTTTCGGTGCGCACGCTGGGCGAGGTGACGGGCGGCTGCACCGTCGTGCGCAGCCGCTGGCGCAATTCGCGCAGGCGCTGCTTGGCGCGCGCATAGGCTTCGGACGCGGACGGATCGGCGTAGACGATCAGATAGAGCTTGCCCGCGAGATTGTCGATGACGGCGACTTCTTCGGTCAGCAGCAACTGGATGTCGGGCAGGTTCAGATCGTCGGGCGGAGCCGAGTGCGCCAGCTTCTTTTCGATATAGCGGACCGCGTCGTAGCCGAAGTAGCCGGCGAGCCCGCCGCAAAAACGCGGCAGCCCGGGACGCTGGGCGACTTTGAAGCGCGCCTGGAATCGCTCGATGAACTCGAACGGGTCGCCTTCGTGCGTTTCGATCACTTGCCCGTCGCGCACGACCTCGTTGATGCCGTTTCGCGTGCGCACGAGCGTGCGCGCCGGCAGGCCGATGAACGAATAGCGGCCGAACCGCTCGCCACCCACCACCGATTCGAGCAGGAACGAATTGGCGCCGCCGCGCTCCGGTTGCGCGAGCTTCAGGTAAAGCGAGAGCGGGGTTTCCAGATCGGCCAGCGCTTCGGCGATCAGCGGGATGCGGTTGTAACCCTCGCTGGCGAGGGACTGGAACTCGAGTTCGGTCATGTTTCGATCCTGTTCGAACGGCCGCCGTGTTCGTTGCCCGCGGACGGGCGAAGGACGCGTGCGGCAAACCGTGGACGCGCGGACGCAGCGGGCAAGAAAACGCGCGGATGCGAGCGTCGGGGCGATACGGCGAATAGTGCGCGAATGCGCGGCGACATCAAAAAACGGCGCTGAAGACGACAGGCTTCAGCGTACCTCGAAAGAGGTTAGCGCGACGAGCGGCGCCAGGGCCAGGCTCCCCGGTCGATACTGCTCGGACTCCGTTTTTTGTTCAGAAACATGAGTTGAATGACTTAGATCGTCAATGATTGAGAGGCTGCCGCGGAGCCGGGTGCGGACTGTGTGACGAACCGCGCGGCCTCGAGCAACGTGGGGACTATACCATCCGAATTTATCGTTTGTATAGCTTTGCCATGGTTGTAGCCGTAGGGTACCGTCAAGGTCGCCATGCCTGCCGCGCGGCCGGCGAGCACATCGTTTTCCGAATCGCCGATCGCCACGGCCTCGCTCGGGGCGACGCCCATCGCCTCGCAGGCTGCGAGCATCGGCTGCGGATCGGGTTTTTTGCGAGTCACGCTGTCGCCGCCGAGAATCACGGCGAAGTAGCGGGCGAGCCCGTATTGGCCGAGCAGCGCGACGGCGAAACGGTGCGGCTTATTGGTGACGCAGGCGAGTTTCACGCCTGCGCCGGCGAACGCCGCAAGGCCCGCCTCGACGTCGGGATAAAGCCGCGTATGGCGGCCGTTGATCTCGGCGTAATGGGCTTGATAGCGCTCGAGCGCCGCGCTGAAGTGAGCTTCGCTTTCGTCTGCTGAAAGCCGTGCGGACAGCACCGTACGCACCAAATGCTCGGAACCCTTGCCGACGTACCCGACTACTTCGCCGCGCGCGATCGAGCGGGCGCCCAGCTCGGCCAGCATGCCGTTCAAGGCGGCCGTGAAATCGTCGGCCGTATCGACCATCGTGCCGTCGAGGTCGATCACCGCCGCTCTCAAGCGCCGCGCTTGCACCGGCGCCGTGTCGTGCCGACCGGGCGCGGCGCTCATGCGCGAGCGCCGACGAGCTGAGCGCGCATGTCGTCGATGACGGCGCGATAGTCGGGCTTGCCGAAGATGGCCGAGCCCGCCACGAACGTATCGGCGCCGGCCGCGGCGATTTGTGCAATGTTCTCGACCTTCACGCCGCCGTCTACTTCGAGGTGGATCTCGCGGCCCGTGCGCGCTTGATAGGCGTCGATCCGCGCGCGCGCTTCGCGCAACTTGTTGAGCGCCTCGGGGATGAACGACTGGCCGCCGAAGCCCGGATTGACCGACATGATCAGGACGAGATCGACGCGGTCCATGACGTGGTCGAGATAGTTGAGCGGCGTGGCCGGATTGAAGACGAGCCCCGCTTTGCAGCCATGGTCGCGGATCAGCGAGAGCGTGCGATCGATGTGTTCGGACGCTTCTGGGTGGAAACTGATGATATTTGCGCCTGCTTTGGCGAAGTCGGGCACGATGCGGTCTACGGGGCGTACCATCAGATGGACGTCGATGGGCGCCTGCACGTGCGGGCGGATGGCTTCGCACACGAGCGGGCCGATCGTCAGATTAGGGACGTAATGGTTGTCCATCACGTCGAAGTGGATCCAGTCGGCGCCCGCGGCGACGACATTGCGAACTTCCTCGCCGAGCTTGGCGAAATCGGCAGAGAGAATGCTGGGAGCGATGCGAAATTGCGTCATGGCGTAAAAGGCGGGAGAGCCGGCAAGCTGGCCGCGAGCGGAAAAACCGTATTTTACCGTGCGGCGTGCGCCGCGCTCGCCCGGCGCATCGCACACCGGTTGCGGCCGGCAAGCGCATCGATCAGAATGCGAAACCGAAAGTCGGCGCGCCCAAGCGCCAAGCGGCAAGCCGTCCGGTTTACCGCGATTCGATCGCGCCCGCGCGGTGCGTCGATTCTTCAGAAACGGAACCACGATGAGCCAGTATCAATTCAGCGTGTCGGCTCAGACGCGCTATTTGCCCGAGCAGTCGAATCCCGAGCGCCGTCAATATGCTTTTGCCTACACCCTGACGATCCGCAACACGGGGCAGGTGCCGGCACAGTTGATCGCGCGCCATTGGGTCATCACCGACAGCGAAAATCAGGTGCAGGAAGTGAAGGGCCTCGGCGTGGTCGGCCATCAGCCGCTGCTGCAACCGGGCGAGCAATTCGAGTACACGAGTTGGGCCGTGATCGAGACGCCGCAGGGGGCGATGCGCGGCTCCTATTTCTGCGTGGCCGAGGATGGCGAACGGTTCGAAGCGCCGGTGCCGGAATTCGCGCTGGAAATGCCGCGCACGCTACATTGAGAGCCGGCCAGCCTGACGCTACGGCGCAGCGCTGCGCGGGGCAGTGCGTGCTGTTCGTCGATGCGGGGCGATCCCGCCTCTGCCGGCTCGACGCTCGCCTTACCGCGGCATGCCGCGATCGTTATGCGTGCCGGCGTCCTTTTTTCTGCCCGACATCGTCCAAACCACGATGACAACGAGTAAGGTCAGGGCCGCGAGCGCTTCGAGCGCAAAGATCAGCATCGGGTATTCGTCGAACAGGTCGGACATGGCGATTTCCATCAAGAACGAACATTGTATGCGTATTCATTCGTCCTTCTTCGGCTGGGCTGTGGCGTTGCTCGCCGCCGTGCTCTTGGCGGCGTGCGGGGGGCGACCGATGGTCCGGCCCGTTGCGACCATCGGCGCGGGGGCTCCGGACACGTTCACAGGCGCCGCGTCGTCGGCGCGGCTGACGCCCGTCGCATGGCAGCAGGTGCCCGGGTGGCAAGACGATTCCCTAATCGGGGCGGCTGCCGCGCTGCGCGAAAACTGCGTGCGCGTGGCACAACAGGCGAGTTGGCGGCGTGCCTGCTCGGCCGCCTCGCATCTGGACGACTTGGATGCAACGAGCACACGCTCTTTCTTCGAGACTTACTTCACGCCATTTCAGCTATCGAACGGCGACGGATCGGTGGACGGCCTCGTCACGGGGTATTACGAGCCGCTGCTGCATGGCGCGCGCACGCGCCGCGGCCCGTATCAATATCCGCTCTATCGCTGGCCGTCCGGCTATCGCGCGGGCGCACCGTTGCCGCCGCGAGCGCAACTCGAGCGCTCCGGGGTGCTCGACGGCAATGAACTCGTGTGGGTCGACGATCCGATCGAAGCGTTCTTCTTGCAAGTGCAGGGCTCGGGCCGCGTTCAGCTCGACGACGGCGGCGTCATGCGGGTCGGTTACGGCGGCTCGAACAATCAGCCCTATAAGTCGATCGGCCGCTGGCTGCTCGATCATGGCGAGATCACGCCGGCGCAGGCGACGATGCAAGGCATCAAAGCATGGGCGCGCGCGAACCCGGCGCGCATCATGAGTTTGCTCGATACGAACCCGCGCTTCGTCTTTTTCCGCGAGATGCCGCAGACGCAACCGGCATCGGCGGGCGGCGATGGGCCCGTCGGAGCGCTTGGTGTGCCGCTCACGCCCGAGCGTTCGATTGCGGTCGATCCGGCCTCGATTCCGCTTGGCACGGCTGTATTTTTGGAAACGACGCGGCCGTTCACGAATACGCCGATGAACCGGCTCGTGTTTGCTCAAGACACCGGGTCGGCGATTCGTGGCGGCGTGCGGGCCGACTACTTTTGGGGCCTTGGCGACGACGCCGGCGATCTAGCGGGCAAGATGAAACAAGCCGGCCGCATGTGGCTGCTGCTGCCGAATTCTTGAGCGCGAGGCCCATCGCGCCGGGCCGTGCTTCAGCGCGCTCGTTGGTCTATAACCCGCCGCGCTTTGCCCACCGATCGCTCGATGGCGTTCACCGGTAGGACGCGCACCAATGCGGTCACCCCAATGAGCGCTTTGATGTCGTACGCGAGCGCCGATTTCGCGGCGGCGAGCGTCGCTTCGTCCGATTGCGTCTCGGGGCACGGCTCCACGTTCAGCGTCATCACATCGAGCGGCCCTTCCTTGGTCAGCAAGATTTGATAATGCGGCGCGAGCGACGGTTGCTTGAGCAACAGCTCCTCGATTTGAGTGGGGAACACGTTGACGCCGCGGATGATCATCATGTCGTCCGAGCGGCCCGTGATCTTCTCCATCCGCCGCATCGTGCGCGCCGTGCCTGGCAGCAGGCGTGTCAAGTCGCGCGTGCGATAGCGGATGATCGGCAGCGCCTCTTTCGTCAGCGACGTGAACACGAGTTCGCCGAACGCACCGTCGGGCAAAACTTCGCCGGTGGCCGGGTCGATGATTTCCGGATAGAAGTGATCTTCCCAGATGGTCGGGCCGTCCTTCGTCTCCGCGCATTCGGAGGCAACGCCCGGGCCAATGACTTCGGATAGCCCGTAAATATCGACGGCGTCGATACCCATGCGCGCTTCGATGGCGCGACGCATGTCGTTCGTCCACGGCTCGGCGCCGAAGATGCCGATCCGCAGCGAACAGCTCGCGGGATCGACGCCTTGTCGCTCGAGCTCATCGGCAATCGCGAGCATGTAGCTCGGCGTCACCATGATGATGTCGGGCTTGAAGTCCTGGATCAATTGGACTTGTTTTTCGGTTTGACCGCCGCCGAACGGAATCACGGTCAACCCCGCGCGCTCCGCGCCGTAATGCGCGCCGAGGCCTCCGGTGAAGAGGCCGTAGCCGTAGCTCACGTGCACCTTGTCGCCGCGTCGCGCGCCGGCGGCGCGAATGGAACGCGCGACGAGATTGGCCCACGTATCGATATCGCGGGCCGTATAACCGACGACAGTCGGCTTGCCCGTCGTGCCCGACGACGCATGGATGCGCGAGATCTGCTCTTGCGGCACGGCGAACATCCCGAACGGGTAGTTATCGCGCAAATCGCTTTTCGTCGTGAACGGGAAGCGCGAAAGATCGGCCAGCGTTTTGAGGTCTTCCGGGTGGACGCCCGCTTCGTCGAATTTGCGGCGGTAGACGACCGAGTTTTCGTAAGCGTGCTTGAGCGTCCATTTCAGCCGTTCCAGCTGAAGGGCGGCGAGCTCGTCTCGGCTCGCAGTCTCGATCGGTTCGAGCGGCAGCGCGGTATTCATCGCATGTCTCCTGTGTCATTTAAGAATAGCTGTCCGCAGGCATGCTCGGAAGCAGCCTGTCGCGTATGACGAATGGCGGTTTCGGGCGCTTGTCGGTGCGCACACGGCCCGTCGAAGTGAAGAGGACGGGCGGCGGCCGCCGCGGGCGCGCCGCTTACGCTGGGGGAATCACGTGCCCCTTGATGTTTGCGGACTTGCCGCGAAACATCGCTACCGTTTCGCCTGAATCGTTGACGACGCGAATGTCGTATATGCCGGTGCGGCCACTGATCGTTTGCTCCACCGCCTCGGCGGTGAGCGTGTCGCCGCCGTGAACGGGGCGCAAGAACTCGATCGAGCAGCCCGAGGCTACCGTATTGACGTTGTATGAGTTGCAAGCGAACGCGAACGTCGAATCGGCCAACGTAAAGATCAGTCCGCCATGGCAAATGTTGTGGCCATTGAGAAAGTCCGGCCGGATGGCGGCGCGCATGCGCGCATAGCCCGCGCGCACTTCGACGAGTTCGAAGCCGAGCGCGCGGCTGCACGCATCCGCCTCGTACATGGCGCGCCCGACGGCGCGCGCGAGTTCGTCGGGTTGCAGTTGTGCCGAAACGGCATGTTCACGCGCTGCTTGGGTTTCGGTAGACGACATTTCAGCGGCCCTCGAAGCGCGGCGCGCGCTTTTGAATGAATGCCTGGACCCCTTCGGCGTAGTCGTACGAATTGCCCAGTTCGCGTTGCAGATCACGCTCGAGGTCGAGTTGCTGATCGAGCGAATGGGTTGTGCTTGCGCGCATGGCGCGCTTGATGGCGGCGATCGCGCGAGTCGGTTGCTGAGCCAGTTGCGTGGCGAGCTGCGTGGCGGCGGGAAGTAGCTCGGCATCGTCGACGACGCGCCAAATCAATCCCCAACGCTCGGCCTGATCTGCGCTGATCTTCTCACCCGTCATCGCAAGGCCGAGCGCGCGTGCCATGCCCACCCGTTGCGGCAAGAATGCCGTGCCGCCCGAGTCGGGAATGAGGCCGATCTTGACGAACGACTGGGCGAAGCTGCTCGAGCGCGCGGCGATCGTGATGTCGCATGCAAAGGCTAAATTGGCGCCTGCGCCGGCTGCGATGCCGTTGACGGCGGCGATGACCGGCAACGGTAGCGCTTGAAGGCGGCGCACGAGCGGGTTGAAGTACTCGTCGATCAATGCGCCCAGATCCGTCATCGCGCCCGGCTCGAAGCTCAGGTCCGCCAAATCCTGGCCGGCGCAGAACCCCCTGCCGGCGCCTGTCAATACGAGCGCTCGCGCACCTGCGGCGACCGCTCGGTCCAACGCGTCGCTCAATTGCTTGTGCATTGCGCGCGTGAAGCTATTGAGCTTGTCGGGGCGGTTCAGTGTCACCGTGGCGACATGCGTCGTCGCTTCGATCTCGACGCGAATTGCTTCATCTTGCATCGATTGTCTCCTCCATTCATTCCGTTGCGCGGCGCGTGGCAGCCATCGAACTAGCGTTCTTCGCGGCCCGGGTTGCTACGTCCGCTCGATGGCCAGTGCAATCCCTTGTCCGACGCCGATGCACATGGTGCATAAGGCATATCGGCCGCCGGTGCGTTCCAGTTGATAAAGCGCGGTCGTGACGAGCCGCGCTCCGGAGGCCCCGAGCGGATGGCCGAGCGCGATTGCGCCGCCGTTCGGATTGACGCGTGGATCGTCGTCGGCCACACCTAGCGTGCGCAACACCGCGAGGCCCTGCGACGCGAACGCCTCGTTCAGTTCGATCACGTCGAATTGTGCGAGCGACATCGCGAGCCGTTGCAGCAGCTTTTGCGTGGCGGGAGCGGGGCCGATCCCCATGATGCGCGGCTCGACGCCGGCCGTGGCCATGCCGAGCACACGTGCGCGCCGACGCAGACCGTACTGCGATGCCGCTTCTTCATTGGCAAGCAGCAGCGCGCAAGCACCGTCGTTCACGCCCGATGCATTGCCGGCCGTGACGGTTCCATCCGGGCGAACGACGCCTTTGAGCCTGGCGAGCGCTTCGAGCGATGTCTCTCGCGGGTGCTCGTCACGAGTGACGATGAGCGGCTCGCCTTTCTTTTGCGGGATTTCGACCGGCACGATCTCTTGCGCGAGCGTGCCATCTGCCTGCGCGCGCGCTGCCTTCTGCTGGCTGCGTAGCGCGAAGGCGTCTTGGTCGGCCCGGCTGACCGAGAATTGTGCGGCGACGTTTTCGCCTGTTTCCGGCATCGAATCGACGCCGTATTGCGTTTTCAGACGCGCATTGATGAAGCGCCAGCCGATGGTCGTGTCGTAGATCTCGGCTTGCCGTGAGAACGCGCTCGCCGCTTTGCCCATGACGAAGGGAGCCCGAGTCATGCTCTCGACGCCGCCGGCGATCATCATGCGGGCGTCACCGGCTTTCAGTGCGCGCGCGGCGGAGCCGACAGCGTCCATTCCCGAGCCGCAGAGCCGGTTGATCGTGGACCCGGGCGCATCGGTCGGCAAACCGGCCAGCAGCGCGGCCATGCGAGCGACGTTGCGGTTGTCTTCCCCTGCCTGGTTTGCGCAGCCGTAGATGATGTCGTCCAGCGCGCGCCAGTCCACGCCCGGGTTGCGCTCCATGAGCGCCCTGATGGGCACGGCTGCGAGGTCGTCCGCACGGACGTCTTTCAATACGCCGCCGTAGCGGCCGATAGGGGTGCGAATGGCATCGCAAATATAGGCATCGGTCATCGGATGGTTTCCAGCGAACGGGACCCTGTCACGGCAACGGGGTCTATGGAGTGCATATTAGAGGAGCCGGGGCGCCGGCTCCATTCGCCCGGGTGGACTATGCCGTTCGGCCGGCTTCCGCTGACGACTCGCGCGGTGCAACATGCACCCGGCTTTGAACGACGCGGAAGCGGTTTGCGACGAACGCAGCATCGGTCAGCGCAGCGTTGGCGGCCGGGTTGGCGCCGGTCCCATGGAAATCTGAAAATGCGGCGGACTGATTGATGAAAACGCCACCTGTCAGGTTGATCGAGAGCGCCACGCCACCGTCGATCGCCGCTTCGTGCGCGGCTTCGATCGTCGTATCGTCGGTGCTGTACACCGACAACGTCAAGGCGCCGTGCTGCGCTGCCAGCGATGCGGCCAATTGGAGCGATTGCTGCGTCGAATCGGTCGCGATCACGAACGAGATCGGGCCGAACCATTCGCCGCTGAACTTCGCCATATCTTTGGCGGCGTCTAGTTGGACGACCAGCGGCGTGCGTACGCGCGCTTGGGGAAAGGACGGGTGCTCGAGCGTCTGACTGGCCAGAAGCACGCGGCCGAGCGAGTTTGCTTCATCTATTCGACTTGCCACGCTCTCGTTCTGGATCGCGCCAAGCAACTCGACGGCGCGGGCGGGATCGCTTACGAGCTTTTGCACGGCGCCCGCGAGCGCCTGTGCGACTTCATCGAAGCTCGCGTGACCTTCTGCGGTGCGAATGCCGTCGCGCGGCACATAGATGTTCTGCGGCGCCGTGCACATTTGGCCGGAATACAGCGCGAGCGAGAACGCGATGTTGCGCACGGCTGCCTTTAGATCGTCGACCGAGTCGATCACGATCTGGTTGACGCCGGCTTTCTCGGTGAATACTTGAGCCTGATGTGCGTTGCGCTCGAGCCAGGTTCCGTTCGCCGTGCTGCCGGTGAAGTCGATCAGCTTGATTTCCGGCCGAAGTGCGAGATCTTGAACCAGCGGGCCATCGTTCGCCTCAGTGGCGAGCAACGTCACGACGTTCGGATCGAAGCCGGCTTCGCGCAGCACTTCCCGCGCGATACGCACCGTGACGGCGAGCGGCAAGATGGCGCCCGGATGCGGCTTGACGATGACGGCGTTGCCCGTTGCCAGATCGGCGAACAGGCCCGGGTAGCCGTTCCAAGTCGGGAATGTGCAGCAGCCGAGCACGAGCCCGATGCCGCGCGGCACGATGGTGAAGCGCTTGTGCATGGCAAGGGGCGGGTTCTTGCCCTGGGGCTTTTCCCAGTACGCGTCCGCCGGGATTTTGCGCAGTTCGTCCCAAGCGTAGGCCACGGCCTCGAGCGCGCGATCCTGGGCGTGCGGGCCACCGGCTTGGAAAGCCATCATGAATGCTTGGCCGGTAGTGTGCATCACGCTGTAGGCGATCTCGAAGCTGGCGCGGTTCAAGCGGCTCAAGATTTCGAGACTGACGCCGATCCACGCCGTGGGGCCAGCCTTGCGCCAGGTTTTCTCGGCGGCGGTGGCCGCGGCGATCAGCGCGTCGATATCGGCCTTCGGGTAACGTACACCGAGCGCGAAACCGAACGGCGAGCGCTCCGCCCCGATCGATTCGCCGGTACTGGGCTGGTCGAGTTCGAATGGATGGTCCAGATGCGCTTTGAAGGCGGCCTCTCCATCTGCATTGGCGGTTTCCCCGTACACTTTGGGGCTGGGCATTTCCGCGAACGGGCTCCAATAGCCGCGCGAGCCGATGGCGTCGAGAGCGGTCTTCAGCGTGTCTTCGTGCTTCGCAAATAAAGGATGGGTCATAGCGAGACAGGGGCAGGCCAGGCGTTGGACGAAGGCCGGCCGGTAATCGACGAAGGATCGTATCAATTAATCGACCGACCGGTTGGTTGGCGAATGTTAGCATTGTTTCCGGGCAGGCGCGAAAGCTTTTCGCGCCCTATCGACACCTAAGAAATGGAGGATGCATGAGCTACGAAAACATTCAGGTCGAAACGCGTGGGCGGGTGGGCCTCGTGACGCTGAACCGACCGAAAGCGCTGAATGCTTTGAACGACGCGTTGATGGACGAGCTTGGCGCAGCGCTGCGCGCTTTCGATGCCGACGACGGCATCGGCGCCATCGTCGTCACGGGCAGCGAGAAAGCGTTCGCGGCCGGCGCCGACATCGGCATGATGGCGACTTATACCTACATGGATGTGTACAAGAGCGAGTACATCACTCGCAATTGGGAGACGGTGCGCACCATTCGCAAGCCGATCATTGCGGCCGTGGCGGGCTTTGCGCTGGGCGGGGGCTGCGAGCTCGCGATGATGTGCGACATCGTGATCGCGGCGGATACAGCCAAGTTCGGACAACCGGAAATCAAGCTTGGCGTGATGCCGGGCGCGGGCGGTACGCAGCGCCTGCCACGGGCGGTGTCGAAAGCGAAGGCGATGGATATGTGTTTGACTGCGCGATTCATGGACGCCGCGGAGGCTGAACGCGCTGGGCTGGTGTCCCGTGTCGTGCCGGCGGCGTCGCTACTTGACGAGGCGCTTGCGGCGGCCGCGACGATCGCCGAGTTTCCGTTGCCGGCCGTCATGATGGTGAAGGAATCGGTCAACAGTGCGTATGAGACGACGCTTGCAGAAGGCATCCGCTTCGAACGTCGGCTGTTCCATTCGCTGTTTGCGACGGAAGATCAGAAAGAGGGGATGGCCGCGTTCCTCGAGAAGCGTAAGCCGGTGTTCAAGCATCGCTGACCGTCACCCCGAAATTTTGCTTGCGGCGCGTTGAGAACGCGCCTAGAATCACGCCCTTTCGCGCAGTCAGTGCGACTGAGCGAAGGGAAGCGGGGCCTTACGGCGAGCGGGTTTGCGCCGG